>CAWCPZ010000013.1:0-69639 GCA_963797635.1 uncultured Actinomycetes bacterium | reverse complement strand
ACACGACCGATGCCACGAGGGAGGACCGCCGACGGGCGGCGCTGCTTTCCCCCTCCTTCCAGATCGGCTGTGGGGTACGGTTCAGAACGATCCTTCATGCGCATGGTGCTCGTCGTCCTTGGGTTGATCGTCGGTTCGTTCTTGATCTTGCGCGCGATCGTCGAGCTCTTCGCCATCGACTACTCGAACGCATCCTCCTATATGAACGACTGGGGTGGGCCAAGCCTCGCGGGAGTGCTCCTCGTCCACGTCGGGCCGGGGGTTCTGGCCGCGTTCGCGGTCGTTGCCGCATGGCGTGCGGCGCGATGCCGCCGCGAACGATGAGCAAGTCGGAGCGAGGGTTGGACCCTCCCGCTCGGTAGAAGGGTCCGATGCGGCGCGCTCGAATCGCGTCGCAACTCGGCATAGAGCGCAGGGCGGTCCCAGCGATACGGCCCCGGAGTCTCGTCACCCGCCCGGATGCCACGGCCCCGAAGCCCCGAAGCCGAACTCCCGGACGTTGGAGCCGTCCGCATCGGCGATCGCGAGGCTGCATCCGTATGCGTTGAAGGCACGGGATCGAGTACGCGATCTGCGATCCGTCGGGCGACCAGAACGGCCGGACCCCGTGGCGATCACTCGAGTGAAGCCGGAGCCGTCGGGCGCGAAGGTATAGGTGGCCCCCGAGCGGCCGAGCGCGATCCGATCGCCCGCCGGCGACCACGCGAGGCCGTGCACATGACCCGCCACGTCGGTCACTCGTTGGCCACGATCTGGTGCGCGTCGCTGCCGTCGGCGTTCATCACCCACACGCTGTGGCTGTGATCGCCCACGCCGTCGACGTACGCGATCTGCGTCCCGTCGGGCGAGAACGTCGGCTCGTACACGGAGGTCTTCCTCCACGCTGACGAACGCGTCGAGCCATCGCGAGCCGGCTTCGAGGAGCACGACGGGACGACCGCCGCCGAGGTCGACGCCGTACAGCGCGTGATCGTCGGCGAACACGACGCGCGACCCGTCGGGTGAGATCGTGGCGCCTCGGAGCCGGCCCGGCCGCTCGGTCACCTGCGTCTCCGACCCGTCGGCGTTCAGGACGAACAGGTGCCGCCCTTCCATGACCAGCAGCTCGCGTGCCGTCGCTCGACCATCCGAGAGGGGTGCCCTCCTTGGAGGTCAGCTGGACCATCGTCGCAAGATCCGCGGGCGCGCTCGGGTCGACCCCCCAGATCCCATCTCGGTCTCCGTAGACGATCCGGCCCGCCACCGGGGCGAAGATCCCGAGATCCTCCGAGGGAGTCCGGTCGGCGTGGGATCGTCGGCGGGGACCGGGGACGTCGGTCCGTTCCGGACCACCGCGATCGCGACCACCGCGATCGCGACGATCGCCGCGACCACGGCGTACGCGCCGATCTTCCGGTTCCGCATCCGGCGTCGCTGCCGGAACTCCTGCCGCTCGGCGAACCCTCGATCAGGTCGAACCTTCTGGGTGGACATCTGGAACACCTCTCGCAGGTCAGGCATCCCGCACCCCTTCCGTCGTTCGCAGCGTCTTGCGGCCCTGGCTGACCAGGTTCCGTACCGTCGACGGTCGGATCCGGAGGATGCTCGCCGCCTGCTCGGCGGGATAGCCGAGCAGGTCAACAAGCAGCAGGGCGGCCCGTTGTCGTGGCGTGACCTCGAGCAGCAGCCGTCGCACGTCCTCGCGCATCTCGGCCTCCAGGTAGCCGTCGCGCTGCTCGGGTGGCGCGGGCTGCCGGCGGATCGCCATCGTCGCGCGACGGCGTCGCATCCGGAACCCGTTGAGCGCCACCCCGAACAGGTAGGCGGTGGGATCGTCGATCGTCTCGATCCGGTCCCAGCGCTCCCAGAGCTTCAGGAACGCCTCCTGGGCCAGGTCCTCGGCTTCCTCACGGCTGCCCGTGACGAAGTAGAGGGCCTTGAACAGCCGGACGTGCTCCTCCTCGACGAACGTGTCGAACCGGGCCCCGTGCTCGGCACGTCCGGTGGGGAGACGTACGACCTCACCTTCTGCTTGCATGGACCATGGATGCACGAAGGCCCCGGGATGTCTAGATGAGCACCAACCGTACGCCACCCACGATCTCCGCTGCGATCGTTCGTGGCGTAGCTTGAAACAGGAAAGGCCGGCGGAGGATCTCCCTCACACCGGCCCTGACCTGCTGTTTCTCTTGTCGCGGGGGTAGGATTTGAACCTACGACCTCTGGGTTATGAGCCCAGCGAGCTACCGGACTGCTCCACCCCGCACGACGATGCTAGCAAAGGTCGCGGGAAGCTCCCCACCTAGCCAGGCAACGCATGGCGACCGCGATCGCGAGGGTACGGTGCACGGCATGACCATCCGGCCGGCGTATCCCACGTGGCCCACCTACAACCGAGCGCCTCCGTCGATGTCGTCGCGACGATGACCGAGGAGCAGCTGGCGATCCAGCCCGTCGTCCGACCGATGGCCGATCTGGGCGACCATCGGGCATGCCGCCTGCCAGCGGGTGTTCTGGCTCTGTGACTTCGCCGGTGAACCCGGCGCCGAGACGACGCCGTTCACGAACGCCGCCTTCGACTGCCCGGGCGACGACGACCTCGACCATCCGCTCGACGCCAGCGGCGCTCGTCGAGGCGCTGGACTCGACGTTCCGGATCGTCGAGCACTGCTTGGACCACTGGACCCTCGACATGCTGGACGAGGAGATCCGCCGCCGATGGGGTGACGAGGAGCGGGTCCACGACCGTGGATGGGTCCTCGAGCGGGTCTTCGCCCACGACGTCTACCACTGCGCCGAGCTGAACGAGACCCTCGGGACCGCCGGCCTTCCGCAGATCGACCTCTGGGGCTGAAGCACCTCACGCCGAGACGCCCGGCGATCGCTCGAGGGTCGCCGTCTTCGTCGACCATCACATCGATGTCCGTGAAGCCGTGCTCCTCGAACAACCGTCCGACGGGTTCCGCTTGGTCGCCGCCGAGTTCCAGCAGGAGCCAGCCGCCGGGGCGCAGCCATCGTGGAGCCCTGCGGACGACCTCGGCCAGCAGGTCCGTGCCGTCGGTACCGCCGTCCAGGGCGAGGCGCGGTTCGAACGCTTGGACGTCACGCGGGAGCAGGCGGAGCGCGTCCGTCGGCACGTACGGCACCACCGCCGTCATGACGTCGACCGTTCCCTCGAGCACCGCAGGGAGTGGCTCGTCCAAGGACCCCTCGAACACCTCGACGTGGTTGCGACGGGCGCATCGTGCCGCGATCGGATCCAGCTCGGTCGCGACGACCCGTGCTCGCGGTCTGGCGGCGGCCATCACGGCCGCGATCGCGCCGGCGCCGGTGCACAGGTCGACGGCGACGCCCCGTGGGCGGGAGCAGCGAGGCCGCGCGCCGAGCCAGCGCTTCGGTCTGCACCCGCGGGACGTAGACGCCCGGCTCCACGATGAGCGTGACGTCAGCGAACGTGATGGAGCCCGTCAGCCAGGCGAGCGGTTCGCCTTCGGTGCGCCGGGCGACGATCGCCGCAAGGACGTCGCGATCGCCGGCTGCCGCGCCGATCAGTTCGTCGGCTTCTTCGGCGGGGGCGATGCAGCCCGCCTCGGCCAGGAGGGCGGTGACGGCCTCACGGTCGAGCGGCTTCGCTGGATCCACGCGGGAACTGTAGTCGTGGCCCTTCCATCCGGACCCCAGGAGGTCAACGGCAGCAACGCGCAAGTGGTCCGAAAGGCGGGGTACCGGACGCAGGAGAGGTGTGGCAGGGTGTGCCGACCATGTGCTTCTCCGCCGAAGCCGACCTCGCCACCGGGGTGATCGTGAGCGCGATCGGGATCGACGCGGTCCGACACGCACGCACCCCCCGGGAACTCCCGCTGGCCGCCCTTCCCCTGGTCTTCGGCGCGCACCAGTTGGTCGAGGTGTTGGTGTGGTGGGGCCTGGCCGGAAAGGTGTCGGCGTCGCTGAGTGATGTCGCCACCTGGGTCTACCTCGCCATCGCCTTCGCGCTGCCCTTCTGGGTGCCGGTCGCCGTGCGAAGGGTCGAACCGGACCGGCGCCGCCGGACGGCCATGACCCTGTTCGCCGCCGTGGGGCTCGTGGTGACGATCGTGCTGCTGGGATCGCTCGTGCGCGGGCCGGTCGACGCCTCGATCCAGTCTCACCACATCGCCTACGTGCTGGGGATCCCGGCGGGCGCCGCGATCAGCATGCTCTACGTGGTGGCGACCTGCGGGGCACTCCTCACCGCCAGCGACCGGTGGATCCGATCGTTCGGCGTCGCCAACCTGTTGGCGGTGGTGGTGCTCGTGTGGCTGACCGTCGACGGATTCGCCTCGCTGTGGTGCGTGTGGGCGGCGGTGACCAGCATCGCCATCGACCGCTACCTGCGGGACGAGGACCGAGACGTGGGGGTCGTCTCGGACCCCATCACCGAGGGCTAGGTGCTGCGCGGCTGGATCGCCTGCACGTTCCAGGCGTTGCCGTCGGGATCCGTGAAGAACACGAACGACCCCCATGGGAAGTCCTGGATCTCGCTGACCTCGACCCCACGGCCCGCGAGTTCGTCGCGGGCGGCTTCGATGTCCTGGACCACCAGCTGCAGGCCCGCGATCGAGCCGGGCTCAGCCTCGGTGACCCCTTTCCCGATGGAGATGGAGCAGGCCGACCCGGGAGGCGTGAGCTGCACGAACCGGAGGTCGTCGCTCACGACGTGGTCGTGATCGGCGTTGAACCCCGCCTGTTCGGTGTAGAAGGCCTTCGCGCGGTCGACGTCGGACACGGGGACGATGACGAGTTCCAGTTTGAAGTCCATCCCCGGAGTCTATCCCGGGGTCAGGACGTCCGTTCCTCGTCGGCGGGGTCGAGCTGCAGGGACACGGAGTTCATGCAGTAGCGCTCGCCGGTGGGACGAGGCCCATCGTTGAACACATGGCCCAGGTGGCCGCCGCAGCGGGCGCAGGTCACCTCGGTTCGGCGCATGAACAGGCTCTTGTCCTCGTGCAGTTCGACGGCATCGGAGTCGATCGGCTGCCAGAAGCTGGGCCAGCCGGTCCCGGACTCGTACTTGGTCTCGGAGCTGAACAACTCCGCGCCGCAGCCGGCACATCGGTACACGCCGTCTTCCTTGCTGAACGCGTACTCGCCGGTGAACGCACGCTCGGTCCCCTTGTTGCGCAGGACCTCGAACTGCTCGGACGTCAGACGCTCGCGCCACTCCGCTTCGGTGCGGGGCAAGGGCTGCTCGTCGGGAGTGGTGGGCTGTCGGGACTGCTCGGTCATGGCTGCGTCTCCTCTTCGATCGTGTGTCACCTCCAGAGTCACACGAACGACCGGTTCCGTTACGCCGATCGGGCGGCTTCAGGAGGGGTTGGGGCCCCAGCAGCTCCAACCACCGGCAGGGTCCGCGATCGCGAGGAGCGTTGCGACCGGGCACGAGCCAGGATCGTCGTTCGCCCCGAGCACCATGACGACCACCCCGTCGGCGCTGGTGTCGTCGCAGGACTGCGGCGCGTGGACGTGTTGATCGTGAACGTCGCCACAGGTGCCGAGGGGCAGGCTCGGCTCCGTGGTGGCCGCCCCGCGAACGGTCGCCGGACCGAAACGGCGCTCGGGGCCACCGCCGGTCGGCACCCAGCACACCGTGAACGACTCACCGGCCGCCGTCGCGAGGACCGAGGTGCGATCGAACAGGGGACAGAGCATCTGCGGATCCCCCAGCACCAACCGGTCGGCGACGACCACGTCGGCGCTCGCGTCCGAGCACGCCACCGGCGTGACCGTGCCACGCCGATGGCTCCCGCAGTCCCCGACCCGGGGGATCGAGAGCCGGGCGACGATCGGCGAGGCCGCGCTGGTCGCTGCCGCCGGAGATCCGGGGCCGGCTGGAGACCGCAGGGCGATCGCGCCGCCGATCGTGAGGCCGGCAGCGGCCACGACCGCCAGCACGCCGATCCACCACGTCATCGAACGACCCATGCCGTAGGCATCGGCTGAGACCCCACGGTGGTTGACGGCCGCCCGTCCGGGCGACGTGCGTCCAGCCGCTCAGGGCTACCATGCCTGCATGACCCGAACCGTGGCATCGCTCATCGCAGGCAAGCCGGTCGACGCATCGGCCACCACCCTCACGATCCCGAACCCCGCGAACCTCGATGTGGTCGTGGCGGAGGCCGCGCTCGCGGACGCCGACACGTTCCTCGAGGCGTGCCGCGTGGCCAAGGACGCCCAGCGTGGCTGGGCCGCCACCCCCGCACCCGTGCGCGGCCGGGCGATCCAGCAGTTCGGGCGGCTGGTGGAGGACAACTTCGAGGCGCTCAGCGCACTGATCACGCGCGAGATCGGCAAGCCGATCGCGGAGTCGCGCGGCGAGGTGCAGGAGGTCATCGACACCTGCAACTTCTTCCTGGGTGAGGGCAGACGGCTCTACGGCCAGACCGTGCCGAGCGAGATGCCGGACAAGCAGCTCTTCACGTTCCGCACGCCGGTGGGCGTCGCGGCCATCGTCACCGCCGGGAACTTCCCCGTCGCGGTCCCGTCCTGGTACATCGTGCCCGCGCTCGTGTGCGGCAACGCGGTCGTGTGGAAGCCGGCCGAGTACACCCCCGCCACCGCCGAGGCGTTCGCCCAGTTGCTGTTGCACGCCGGCCTGCCCGAGGGCGTGTTCAACCTGGTGCTGGCCGACGGCACCCAGACGTTCGAAGGGCTCGAGCGCGCGCTCGACGAGGGCGTGCTCGACAAGATCGGCTTCACCGGCTCGAGCGACGTGGGACGGCGCATCGGCGAACTCGCGGGGCGGCACCTGCAGAACCCGTGCCTCGAACTGGGCGGCAAGAATCCCCTCGTGGTCATGCCCGACGCCGACCTGGACCTGGCGGTGGAGGGCGCGCTGTTCAGCGGGTTCGGCACGGCCGGCCAGCGCTGCACGTCGCTCGGCACCGCCATCGTCCACGCATCGATCCACGACGAGTTCGTCGCTCGGTTCGATGCCGCGGTCAGTGGCGCCGCGATCGGTGACCCGACGCAGGCCGTGCTGTACGGACCGATGATCTCCCAGCGCTTCGCGGACCGCTTCGAGCAGTGGCTGGAGTTGATCGAGCCACATCAGCGGGTGCTGGGCTCCACGGGCACCGGGCGGATCGCCGCCGGCAATCCGCGCGAAGGGTTCGTCGGCGACGCCGAAGCCGGGCTCTTCTACCACCCGACGATCGTGGACGGGGTCGCGATCGAGGACGATCTCTACGGGACGGAGACGTTCGGGCCGATCGTAGGGGTGGCGTCGTTCGGCGACTTCGACGAGGCGATGGCCCTGGCGAACGGCCACGGGTACGGCCTGTCGAGCAGCATCTATACGCGCGATCCCCTGCACGCGTTCCGGTTCCGCGAGCGGATCTCGGCCGGCATGGTCAGCGTCAACAACTCCACCAGCGGCGCTGAGGCTCACCTGCCCTTCGGCGGCAACGGCAAGAGCGGCAACGGCTCGCGGCAATCCGGTGTGTGGGTCCTGGATCAGTTCACGAAGTGGCAGTCGATGAACTGGGACTACAGCGGTCACCTGCAGAAGGCGCAGATGGACGTCGCCGACGTGGAAGCCGACCTCTCGTTCCGTCTGCCCGACTAGGTGCTGGCGCTGGGACTGGCGGTCGAGCTGGGCGAAGCGATCGAACCGGTCGCTCCCGTCGCGCCCGTCGCACCATCGGCCTGCTGGCCCGCGAGTTCGTTCGCTTGCTCGACGAGCTGTTGCGCTTGGTCGAGCTCGCTCTGGTAGAGCGCAAGGTTGCCGTCGGTCAGCGCGTCCTGGGCGGCCTGGAAGTGGTCGAGCGCCTGGTTCAACAGGTCGTTGACCGTCTCCTCGTTCCCGCCGCCACCGCCCCTGGTTCACCACCGCCGGTGTCGACCTGGCCCTTCACCGATTCGGCGAGCGCCTCCTGCAAGGTGGTGCCGACCCCCACCGAGTCACCGTTCGCGACCACGACGCGCTTGAGCTCGGGCACCGAGGTGGTCTGGTTCGATCGCACGTAGACCGGCTGGATGTACAGGAACGAGTCGCTCATCGGGATCACCAGGAAGTCGCCGAACAGGATCTGGGAACCGCCCTGCCCGAGCAGGGTGCGTTCCGCGGAGAACTGCGGGTTCTGGTTGATCCGCGAGAACACCACCGACGGCCCGTCGACGTTGGCGCCGTCGGGTAACTCGAGCGCCAGCATCCGGCCGTAGTCGGGCCCGGGATCGGAGTTGGCGGTCATCCAGGCCACCATGTTCTGCCGGCCTTCGGGCACGAACGGCAACACCAGCTGGAATCGCTCGACGGTGTCGCCGGGGGCCTTCATCAGCAGGTAGTAGGGACGGAGCCTCGCGGCGCTCGTCGTCGACGGCACGACCGGTGCCTCGACCGGCGCCGTGCCGGTGGTCGTCAGTCCCACGGTGGGGTCGGCCGGCACCTCCCAACGGTCCTGCTTCTGGTAGAAGACCTCGGCGTCGGTGACGTGGTAGTTGGCGAACTGCGTCGCCTGCGTCTGGAAGATGTTCTCCGGGTAGCGGAAGTGCTCCTGCAGGTCGGTGGGCGCATCCTCGATCGGCGTCAGCAGACCGGGGAAGGCGCGGTTCCACACCTGGATGATCGGATCGGTCAGGTTCGCGTAGTAGGTCATCGTTCCGTCGTAGGCATCGGTGACCGCCTTCACCGAGTTCCGCATGTAGTTGACCAACTGCGGCGGGAGCTGGCCGTCGGTGGCCTCACTCAGGTTCAGCGACTGGGAGTACGGGTACTGGTTCGTCGTGGTGTAGGCGTCCCAGATCCACACCGGCCGGCCTGCGCTGACCGCGAAGTACGGATCCTGGTCGAACGTGAGGAACGGCACGGGCTTGGGCACGCGTTGGACGATGTCGCGGTAGATCATGATGCGGCTCGTGCTGGAGATCTGGCCCGAGATCAACAGGTTCACGTCGCGGAAGCGCCACGCGAACAACGCGCGCTGCAAGGGGTTGCCCATCGGGATGCCGCCCGTGCCGTCGTAGGCGTAGGGCTCGGTGGAGCCCTCGTAGTCGAGCTCGGGGGTCTTCGTGCCCACGACGACGAAGGGCGTGTCGCCGGTGCTGCCCTCGCCGAAGTAGATGCGTGGCTGGCTCAGCTCGGGGCCGGGATCGCTCTGCACCGGGATGTCGGCCAGCGTCAGGCTGGGCGCGCCTTCGGCGGTCGCCTGGTTGACCAGCGCGCTCACCGCGCCGTACCCGTGGGTGTAGACGAGATGCTCGTTCTGCCAGGTCTGCGCGTCCGACCTGGATCCCGGCCTGGCTCACCTCGCGACCGGACATCATCACCACGCGGCGCTCGCCGTCCAGGGTGTAGCGGTCGACGTCGACGTCGCGGAACTCGTAGTAGGACCGGATCCGCTGCAGCGACTGGTAGTTCTCCAGGATGACGGACCGTCGCCACAGGCGGATGTTGTCGATCGTGGCCCGGTTGTCCTTGAGGTCGGAGGCCGTCACCTGCGTCACATAGGGTCGCGTGGGCGGGATGGTGACGTCGTCGCTCCCGATCGCGAACGCCCGCCGAGTGCCCTCGATGTTGTCGACGATGTACTGCTGCTTCGCGCTGGAACTCCTGCGGCGCCACGCGGAAGCGCTGCACGAACGACGGGTAGGCCGTGCCCAGCAGCACCGAGACCAGCGCCAGCAGCGCCACCGCGATCACCGGCAGGCTCCACAACCGCACCCGGATGTTCACCAGGAACAGCACGGCGCAGATCAACGCCGCGATCATCAAGAAGTTGAGCGCCGGCAGCTGCGCGTGGACGTCGGTGTAGGACGCTCCCTGGACGACGCCGCGCGTCGAACCCAACAGGTCGAACCGGCCCAGGTAGTAGCCCCAGGCCTTCGCCAGCATGATGAGCCCCAGCAGCACCGACAGGTGTGCACGGGTGGCGGGCGTCACGCGCTCGGACCACGCGGGCGCCTGCGGGCGGATGCCGCCCCAGAGCAGGTGCGCGATGCCGGTGAGCAAGGTGATCCCGACGAGGGCCGAGAACAGCCAGCCCTGGAGGAACTTCAGCCACGGCAACGAGAAGATGTAGAAGGCGGGATCGCGACCGAACAAGGGCTCGGGATCACCGAACTCCACCCCGCTCGAGTTGCGCCACAGCAGGAAGGTCTGCCACTCGCGCGTGACCCCGATCGCGACCAGCAGCGC
This sequence comes from uncultured Actinomycetes bacterium, assembly GCA_963797635.1. Classification (GTDB taxonomy): domain Bacteria; phylum Actinomycetota; class UBA4738; order UBA4738; family HRBIN12; genus JAOUEA01. Next base: position 59,489 of record CAWCPZ010000013.1, on the reverse strand, counting down.
CAGGACCGCGCACCCCACCGGGATCAGCCAGCGAAGGTACGGCTCGAACGCCTGGCGCACCCGCTCGATCGCTTCCTGGTCGGGCGTGAGGAACCGGGTGGTGGGCGCGATGCGCCGCACGATCAACAGGTTGACGTACAGCACCGCGAAGAACACCGCCCCGAACGCGACGCCCAGCAGCAGCTTGGTGCGCAGTTCGGTCCAGAACACCGACGTGTAGCCCACCTCGCGGAACCACAACAGGTCCACGTAGAACTGCGACATGATCGTGAACAGCAGCCCGAGCAGGACGATCGCGACGATCACGTACGCGGGCCAGCGACGCTGGCGGCTGGGGAGTCGGACGGTCGACATGGGTGTGTTGGGAGCCTACCCGATGGGTCTGGCTACGACGGTTCCGACGCTTCGCCGCCCAGGGCCTCGAGTTCCGTGAGCGCCTGGTCGAACGTGGCGACGGAGATCAGCTGCATGTCGCCGACGTCGACGCCTTCGAGTTCGGCCATGTTGTCCTTCGGCACCAGGAACACGGTGGCCCCGACGCGCTCGGCGGCCACGACCTTGTCGGCGATCCCGCCGATCGGACCCACGGTGCCGTCGGGTGCCATCGTCCCGGTGCCGGCGATCGTGCGACCATCCGTGAGGTCGCCCGGGGTCAGGGCGTCGTAGAGGCCCAGGGAGAACATGAGCCCGGCCGACGGGCCCCCGATGTCGCCGCTGGAGATCGACACCGGGATGGGGAACGGGTTGACCGTGCTGATCCCCACGTACCGCTCCGGGTCGTTCTTCGCACACGCTTCCCGGGTGAGCGAGACGTCGTGGGTCTCCCCCGCCGCCCGCACGGTGAACGCGATGGGTTCGTCATCCGGCACCGCGTCGATCGCGGTGCTCGCCTGCTTGCTCGACCCCACCGGCTCCCCGTCGATCGCCGTGATCAGGTCGCCGGGGAAGAGCTCGTCGAAGGCGGGACAGCCTTCCACGGTGGCCTGGATCAACGCGCCGTCGGCGTGCTCCTTGGGGTAGTCCGTGAGGTGCTGCATGACGACGTAGGTGGCGTTGATCTTGCTGGTGTCCATCTCGGAGATCGCCCGTTGGCGTTCGGTGGAGGGATCCTCGCCGGGCGCGAACAGGACGTCCCGGTGCACCACCTGCGTGACCGGGTCGAACCAGGCCCCGAGCGCCTGCAGCGCCGTCACCTGGGCGTAGCTCACGGTGGTCATGATGAGCTTGCCCGCGGAGTCGTAGCGCTGGTGGCCCTTGACGTCGATCAACGGTCCCACCTCGCGTGCGGGACCGGGTCCCACCGCGTAGTACGGCAGGCGGAAGTAGCACGCGAACAACGTGAGGCCGAACAGGGCGACCAGGGCGGCGATGCGGATCGGGCGTTTCATGGGCGCACCGATACTACGGGCGGCCGTCTCGAACGCAGGCCGTTGTGGCTTCACGCACCCCTTGGCGCAGGGGTACCCTCGAACGGTGCTGACCGCAGGGGTGCCGCCGTGGGTTTCCTGATCGTGATCGCGATCGCCGTGACGGTGGGCGTCCTGGTGTATCGCCTCACCGATGGCGGCGAACCTGCCGCCGCAACGATCGAGGACGGGCCACCTCCGGAGTCGGCGGCGACGGCGACCGCAGGCGGGCAGACGACCGCGGCCACCGCGCCGTCCGACGTCGAGGAGTGGGCGGGTGGCGACGTCGACTCGCCGGGCAGGGCACGTCCCCGGCCCTCGCCCGGACCTCGGCGCGTGGAACTCTCGCCCGAGGCGGGCTCGATCCCGGTGGTGGGCGCCCGTCCGTCGTGGCACTCGCGGTTGGGTGGCGCGCTGGGCCTGCTGGTCGCGGTGGGCCTGGGGGCGATCGCCATCGCCGGAACGCTCTACCTGGCGGGCACGATGATCGCCCGGCTCATCTCCAACGCCGGGTAGCGCCCGACCCGAAGCGGTCAGCGTCGCCGCACCAGCTGGAACGCCGAGCGATAGTCCTCGAGGTGCTCCAGCATCCGGCCGGTCCCTACCGCGACGGTCTCCAGCGGCCGCTCCACGACGTGGACGGGCACCTCGCACTCCTGGGCCAGCAGCATGTCGATGCCGCGCAGCAGGCTCCCGCCACCGGTGAGGAACATGCCGGTCTCCAGGACGTCGTGCGTCAGTTCGGGCGGCGCCTCGGCGAGGGTGTGGCGCGCGGCGTCGACGATGCCGCGGATGGGCACGCCGATCGCCTGCCGGATCTCGGCCTCGTCGATGCGCACCTCCACCGTGTTGCCGGTCGCGAGTTCGCGTCCGGTCACCACGGCCGCCTTGCTGGTCGGCGTGGGGAACGCCGAACCGATCGCGATCTTGATCTCCTCGGCGGCCTTCTCGCCGATCGCCACGCCGTACTCGTCCTTGATGTGGCGTTGCACGGCTTCGTCGAGGTCGAACCCGCCCACCGGGGCGGAGCGACCGCTGACCACGCCGCCCATCGACACCACCGCCATCTCCGAACGGCCGCCGCCGATGTCGACCACCAGGTTGCCCACCGGTTCGTGCACGGGCAGACCGGCGCCGATCGCGGCGGCGAGCGGTTCTTCGACCAGGGTCACCTGGCGCACACCGGCGAACTTGACGGCTTCTTCGATCGCGCGCTTCTCGACCTCCGAGGCCATCGACGGCACCGCCACGAGCACGCGAGGCCGGGGGAACCGGGTGGCTCCCACCTTGCGGATCACGACTTCGAGCATGCGTTGGGTGATGTCGAACTCGGTCATCGTCCCCTTGCGCAAGGGACGCACCGCGACCACGCTGCCGGAGTCGCCGCCGATCATCTGCCAGGCTTCCTCACCCATCGCGACGACCTCGCCCGTCCCGGAGTGCATCGCCACGACACATGGCTCGTCGAACACGATGCCGTCGCCCTGGCGGTAGACGAGCGTGTTCGCCGTACCCAGGTCGATCGCGAGATCCCGCCCCACGTCAGCTCCCCATGATCCAGTGGGACTCGCCGGTGACGAGGCCCTCCTTCTTCCAGATGGGGACGTCTTCCTTGAGGCGTTCGATCGCGTGGCGGGCGGCTTCGAAGGCGTCGGCCCGATGGGGGGCTGAGGCGGCGACGATCACGCTGGTCTCCCCAACCTGCAGCGCCCCGGTGCGATGGAGCAACGACACGGCGCACAGGTCCCAGCGGTCGCGCGCCTCTCCCGCGATCTCCTCCAGGCGCTTCACGGCGAGGTCGTCCCAGGCCTCGTAGGTGAGTCCGGTGACGTCCCCGGCGTTCGAATGGTCGCGCACCGTCCCCAGGAACACGCAGGTGCCGCCCGCGCCGGGGTCGGCGACGAACGCCAACGCCTCGTCCGCCGACAGTGGATCCGGCTGCACCCGCGCGAGGATGCGCGTGGACGAACGCAGCGGTGATGAGGGCCGTGACACGGCGCCATCGTAACGAAGGCGCGGTCGTAGGATGGCGGGATGAGCGACCCTCCCGGTGGCCTCGGCGGTTTCCCGTTCGGGATGGACCCCGAATCCCTGCGCGACGCGCCGTTGTTCCGTGAGATGCAGCGGGTGATGGCGTCCTCGAGCGGACCCATCAATTGGGAGCTCGCGCGCCAGGTGGGCGTGGCGAGTGCCGTCGAAGCCGGCGAGGACCGCGAGCCGACCGACGACGAACGCTCGGGCTTCACCGAAGCGGTGCGCGTCGCCGAGCTGCACGTGGCGCGGTTCACCGGCCTGGATGCGCCGACCGACGTCGCCGAGGTCCGGGCGATCCGCAGGGCCGAGTGGATCAACGCGAACGCCGAGAGCATGAAGGCGCTGCTGGAGCCGGCCGCGCAACGCGTGTCCGAGGCGATGATGCGCGCCCAGGGCGACTCCATGCCCGCCGAGATGCAGGCCATGAGCGGCATGCTGGCGCAGATCTCGCCGTTGCTGATGGGCGCGCAGGTGGGTTCGGTCCTCGGCTTCCTGGCGCAGCGGGTGCTGGGCCAGTACGACGTGGCGGTGCCCCGATCCGGGCCGGGCGCGGTGCTCTTCGTGGTGGCGAACATCCGTCAGTTCGAGAGCGACTGGTCGCTCGACCCCACCGACTTCCGCACCTGGGTGGCGTTCCACGAGGTGACCCACCGGTTCGAGTTCGCCCGGCCGTGGGCGCGCGACCGGTTCTCGGAGCTGCTGGACGATTTCCTGTCGACGCTCACGATCGACGTCGAGGGCATGCAGGCGAAGCTGATGACGATGGACGGCGCCGATCCCGAGGCGCTGCAGGGATTGCTGGAGGGCGACGAAGGCTTGTTCGGCGCCGAACTCGACGACGAGCAGCGGATCAAGCTGGGGCGGATCCAGTCGTTCATGGCGGCGGCCGAGGGCTACGGCGACCACGTGATGCACGCGCTGGGCGCCGAGCTGCTGCCGTCGTACGGCCGGATCGAGGAGGCGATGCGCCGCTACCGCGAGGGCGAGGCCGGCGATCCGGTGTTCGAGCGGCTGCTGGGCATCGAGATGAAGCGTGAGCAGTACGTGAACGGGCGCGCGTTCTGCGACACGGTGGTGGAGCTCACGGACGAGGCCACGCTGGCGCGGATGTGGGACTCGGCCGAGGCGATGCCGTCGCTGCCCGAGATCGGCGAGCCGCGCCTGTGGCTCGCGCGCACGGTCTGACCCCTTCCTCGGGTATCCTCTCCGCTCGATGGAGCTGGTCGGAGAACTCGTCGCCGCCGCCGTGGTCGACGCCCGCGTGTGGGAGGCCTACGGCAACAAGGCCAACGACGGTGTGTACCTGGTGGGCCAGCCCGGACCGGCGCTGCCGTTCGTGATCTTCCGGGCGTGGAAGGTGCCGGTGGGCTTCGTGACCGAGGAGGTCCGGCTGATCGGCCCGTCGGGGCGCACGATCCACCGGTGGGGACCCGAGGTTCGCCGCATGCGCGGGGCCATGGACCTGACGGTGGAGCTGGATCATGTCGAGGACGGGGTGTTCGACGAGTCGGGCACGTACGTGGCGTCGTTCATCCTCGACGACCAGATCGTGGGCGAGATCGACTTCCCGGTGTTCGTGCAGACGTCGGCGGAGAAGCTGTCGAAGGAGACCGAGGAAGGGCTGAAGAAGTCCGACGTGATCTGGGTCGGCTACGAGCGGGGCGGGCGGCGGCGCACGGCGCCGGTGTGGTTCGCGTACAAGAACGGCAAGATCTACGTGGTGTCGCAGCGCGAGGTGGGGCCGGAGGAGCAGACCGTGCCCGGCGTGCCGGACGCGCAGGAGATGCTGGTGATCACGCGACGCAAGGGTCGCGACACGTCGCTGGAGGAGTTCACGGCGGCGCAGCGGGTGCTCGAGGGCGCGGAGTGGGAAGAGGCCGCGAAGTGGCTGGTCGACAAGCGGAAGAGCCGCGCGGGGGCGCCGGCGGAGTCGATCCAGCGGTGGCGCGGGAGCGCCGACATCATCGAGCTGACCCCGAACCTGCCCAGCTAGCTCCGGTCGAACCGGCTCGCCAGTTTCCTGGTCGATCAACCTTCTGGCCTGCTCGCCCAGCCACTTGTCATGGGGCGAACGACTGCGTGCTGCGAAGAACACTGGCAGCCCTATGACATGTTGACGGGAGACATCAACCGAGCTCCTTCTCCGCCTCGAGCGAGGATCGAGTGTCGGTGTCGCTCGGTATGAACTCGTTCGATGTGCGACACCGATCCCATCGAGTTCGTGAGCACGTGGGAACTCGTCGTGATGCTGCGTCGCTGCCAGCACCATCTCGAGGTGACCATGGACCAAGCGCTGCAAGGCATGGGCATGTCCTTCGCGCAATACCGTGCCCTGGAAGCCCTGGCGTCCAACAACGCGATGCACATCTCATGGCTGGCTCGGATGCTTCGCCTCAGCCGGCAGACGGCCAGGGCCACCGTCCTCCAGCTCGCGAAACAGGACCTCGTCGAGACGGTCGACTGAGGGCTACGAAGTGACCATCCATGTCCTCCCGAAAGGCAGGAAGCGTCTTGCGCCTGTGTCGTGATGCGACCCGCAGCGTGATCACCAACATCGAAGAACGCCTCTCGATGGGAGAGCGAGTCGACCCTGCACGGCCTCCTCACGCGCGCTGAGCGGGCGTTCCAGCCTCCTCCGCCACGCGTCCGCCCGTGGTGGCTCGACTGACGAAGCCGCGAACCGCCCTACTCGGGTCGGTTGACCGGACGCCCCATCGCTTCGGCCAGCGTCGCCAGCTCCTTGCCCAGCGCCGCCATCTCCTCGGGCAGGAGCGCCTGCGGCCCGTCGCACAGCGCCTGCTCCGGATCGTGGTGGACATCGATCATCACGCCGTCCGCTCCCGCGGCGACCGCTGCCCGTGCCATCGGCGCCACCAGATGCTTCTTGCCGACCGCGTGGGACGGGTCGACGATCACCGGCAGATGCGACTCGTGCTGGGCCACCGCCATCCCCGCCAGGTCCAGCGTGTTCCGGGTCGCGGGCTCGAACGTCCGGATCCCCCGCTCGCACAGGATGATCTCGCTGTTGCCGCGCTGGGCCACGTACTCGGCCGCCTGCAGCCACTCGTCGATCGTCATCGCCAGGCCCCGCTTCAGCATCACGGGCTTGTTGGTGAGGCCGACCTCCTTCAGCAGCTCGAAGTTCTGCGCGTTCCGCGTGCCCACCCGGATGCAGTCGGCCACCTCGGCCACGTGCGCCACCTGCGACACATCGACCACCTCGATGACGAGCGGCAACCCGGTGTCTCGGCGACACTCGATCAGGATCTCGAGCCCACGCTCCCCCAGCCCCTGGAACGAATACGGCGAGGTCCGCGGCTTGTAGATGTCCCCACGCAGGATCGTGGCGCCGGCGGCCTTGGCCGCGCGGGTGCCGATCATCGCCTGCTCCTCGGACTCCACCGCACACGGCCCCGCGATGATCGTGAACGTTCCGCGGCCCAGCGGCGTCGAACCCACGTTCACCGTGGTGGCTTCCGGATGCAGGTCGCGCGCCACCATCTTGTAGGGCTTGCCGATCTGGATCACGTGGTCGACGCCGTGGAGCTGCGTGAACGGGATCGCTTGGAAGCGCGCCGTGTCGCCCACCAGGCCCACCACGGTGTGGACGGCGCCACGCGAGACGAACGCTTCGCCCCCGGCGTTGCGCACCTTCTCGCAGACGAGCTCGATGTCCGAGTCCGTCGCGTCCTGTTTCATGACGACGACCATGTGCTGTTGACCTCCCGATCGGCCGGGCCGGTCCCGGGGAAGGGAAAACCCCGGGTGTCGGACCCGGGGTCGCTGTTGGCTCGAAGGCTACCGGCGACTACCCCGGGTCGGGCCCGAAGTAGGTGAACCAGTAGGCGAAGAAGCGCTCCATGTCCCGGCCATGATGCCCGACGCGACCCCGCAGTGGCAAGCGAACGCCCCACGAACCCACGTAGGATGCGCCGGATGCCCTCCTTCACCGTGGTCGATCACCCGCTCGCCGGCGACCTGCTGACCAGCCTGCGTGACGAGACCACGGGGCCCGCCCAGTACCGGGCGCTCACCCGCCGGCTCGGGCTCCTGCTCGTGGCCGAGGCCACGCGCGACCTCGCGACCTCGCCGCGCGCCGTCGTCACGCCGCTCGAGCCCTTCGAGGGCACGCAGCTCGCCGAGGGCCTCGTCGCGATCCCCGTGCTCCGCGCCGGGCCTGGGCCTGCTCGAAGCCGTCACCGAGCTCTACCCCGACGCCGTCGTCGGCTACCTGGGGATGGAACGCGACGAGATCACCCACGAGCCGCGCGACTACTACGCGAAACTCCCGCCCATGGAGGGACGCCGGGCCTTGGTCGTCGACCCGATGCTCGCCACCGGGGGCAGCGGCAGCGCCGCCGTCGCCTACGTGAAGGAGGCGGGCGCCACCGACATCGTGTTCGTGTGCGTGGTGGCGGCGCCCGAGGGCCTCGCGAAGATGCAGGCCGATCACCCCGACGTGCCCATCGTGGCGGGGGCACTCGATCGCCAGCTCAACGAGCGCGCGTACATCGTTCCCGGGCTCGGCGACTTCGGCGACCGCCTCTACGGCACGCCGTAGCGACGTGCGCAGCTACAACGCGCTCCCACCCTCGTAGGCGCGGCCGGCAGCGGCCGGCGGCCGGACCTTGCCCACGAACCCCGCGATCGCCACGATCGTGACCACGTAGGGGATCATGCGGATGACCTGCGGGGGCGCCCACGAGAACAGGAAGAAGTCGTCCAGCCGGAGCGGGATCGCCTGTGCGAAGCCGAAGAGGAACGCCGCCCCCATCAGCCGGATCGGGTTCCAGTTCGACAGGATGAGTGCCGCGAGGGCGATGAACCCGAGCCCCTGCGTCTGGCCCTCGCGCCAGAACTCAGCTGCACCTCGATCGCCAGGAAGGCCCCCGCCAGCCCGGCCAGCGCGCCCGACAGCAGCACTCCCTGGTAGCGATACTCGGCCACCCGCACCCCGAGCGACCGTGTGGCTTCGGGGTTCTCACCGCAGGACCGCAGGCGAAGCCCCCACCGCGTCCGGTTCAGCGAATACCACACGGGGATCACCAACAGGAACGCCACGATCACCATCGGAGATAAGCTGCTCGAACGCGCTGCCCGAGACCCCAGGGCAGCGACGACAGTCCCGGGATGGCGATGGGAGACAGCTTCGGTTGACCCGGAGCCGATTGGGTCGCCTGGTCGAAGAACAACTGGGAGAGGAACCGCGCGAGCCCGATCGCCACCAGGTTGATGACCACGCCGGAGACGATCTGGTCGACGCGGAACGTGATCGTGGCCACGGCGTGGATCAGCGCGAACAGGCCTCCGGCGATGAATCCGACCAACAGACCCATGAGCGGACCCCAGGGCTGCCCCCAGCCAAGATCGTTGGTGAAGAAGCCCGTCCCCCAGGAGCCGGTCACGGTGCCGATGATCATCATGCCCTCGAGGCCGATGTTCACGATGCCCGACCGCTCGCTGTAGAGGCCCCCGAGGCCGGTGATGTAGATGATCGTGAAGTACGTGAACGCGATGGCGATGGCGGCGCCGAGATCACCCAGATCCATCAGCCACCCCCTCCGACGAGTCCGCCACCAGACGCCTGCTCGCCGCGAGGCTCATCGATCTCGGCCTCGCTGTCGTCGAACCGTTCGACGTCGCCTTCTCGCGCCAGCTGTCGCCTCGCAGCCCATCGTCTGGTCACCTGATACACGATGACCACCGTCATGATGAAGATGCCCTGGAGGACGATCATGAACTCGCGTGGAACGTCGGTGTCGATCTGCAACGCCGTCTCGCCACGAGACAGCACACCCCAGAAGATGGCCGCGAAGACGATCCCGACGGGGTTGTTCTGTCCCAGGAACGCGACCGCGATCCCCGTGAACCCCAGCTGAGCCTCGTAGTTCTGCACCAGCGCGCCCTTGTCGACCAGGAGCTGCTGCATGCCGACCAAGCCCGCGAGTGCGCCCGAGATCAGGAACAGCTTCATCTGCACGGCACCGATCGAGATACCGCCGGCTCGTGCGGAGCCGGGTGAGGACCCCACAGCTCGAGCCTCGTAGCCGAGCCTCATGCGCTTGAACAGGAACCACACGAGGCCCGCGCACACGATCGCGAGCGGCAACAGGAGCGACAGGTCTGCCGATGAGCGGATCCCGAACCATGAACCGATGTTGGGGATCAAGGCGTTGTCGAGGAACTTGTCCGAGCGCAGGTCGGTCGCGACGCCTTCCTCGGTGAACTTCAACGGCCCGTTCAGTGCCCAGCCGAGGAAGCTGACGGCGATGCCGTTGAGCATGATCGTCGTCACGACCTCGTGGGCGCCGGTCTTGACCTTGAGCGCCCCCGCGATCCCGGCGAAGGCCATGCCGCCGAGCATCGCGAAGATCAACACCGCGATGACCAGCAAGGGACCGGGGAGGAAGTCGAGTTTCAGCGCCGCCCAGGTGGCCGTCACCATGCCCACGAGGTACTGGCCCTCGACGCCGATGTTGAACAGCCCGCCTTTGAAGCACACCGCCACGGCGAGCGCCGAGAAGATCAACGGTGTCGCGATCGTGAGCACCTGACCGAAGCTGTCCGCGTCACGGAACGCGAATGTCACGATCGAGCTGTAGACGGCGAGCGGACTTTCCCCCAGGAGCATGATGATGATGGCCCCGATGAGCAGCGAGAGCAGGAAGGCCACGATGAGCGCGCCCCCCTGCACGAGGAACCCTTCGAGCCAGCGCGGCTTGGCCCTGCGGCGAACCGCCGGGATGGCTGTCCCTTCGGTCGCCATCTACGATTCCACCGCCGCGACATCGCCGAGCATGCCGCGGCCGACCTCGTCGGCGGGGGCGTCGGGCGCGAACTCGCCGGTGATCCGTCCCTCGTAGAGGGTGACGATCCGGTCGGACAACGCGTAGATCTCGTCGAGTTCGGCCGAGATCAGCAGGACCCCGCGCCCCTCGGCCTTCTGTTCCAAGATCTGTCGCCAGACGAACTCGATCGCACCGACGTCGAGCCCGCGCGTCGGTTGGGCCGCCACCAAGAGCTTGGGGGCGGTCTCGAGCTCGCGGGCCAGGATCAGCTTCTGCTGGTTCCCGCCCGAGAGGGTGCCCGCGGTCACGTCGATGCTGCGGGCGCGCACGTCGAAGCGTTCCACGAGCCGTGATGCGAGCTCCTTGATCCTCTTGATGAACAGGAACCCGCCGACGCCGCTGAAGTCGTCGTCGTCGTGCCGGCCGAGGACGGCGTTCTCCCACAGGGTCATGTTCAGCACCAGACCCTGTTCGTGGCGATCCTCCGGGATGAACGCGACGCCCGCGTTCCTGATCTCCTGGGTGCTCTCGCCCGACAGATCCGAGCCATCGAGCGAGACGGACCCTCCTTCGATCGTCCCGAGCCCCATGATCGCTTCGGCGAGCTCCCGCTGACCGTTGCCCTCCACCCCGGCCACGCCGACGATCTCGCCCGCGCGAACCTCGAGGCTGAGCCCCTTGAGCCTGCCCCCTCGCAGGTCGTCCACACGCAGCACGGTGTCACCGAGATGGCTTTCGGGCTTGTCGAGCCGGAACAACACGGGGCGGCCCACCATCATCTCGGCGAGCTGTCGCTTGTCCGTCCGATCGGGCGTCGTTTCCCCGACGACGACGCCACGACGCAGGACCGTGATGCGATCGGCGATCTCCAGGACCTCGTCCAGCTTGTGACTGATGAAGACGATCGATTTCCCGTCGGCGATCAGGCGACGGAGGTTCTCGAACAGATCCTGCGTCTCTGCCGGCGTGAGCACCGCGGTGGGTTCGTCGAGGATGAGGATCTCGACGCCTCGGTAGAGCGCCTTGAGGATCTCGACCCGTTGCTCTTCGCCAACGGACAGGTCCTCGACGGTCGCGCCCGGATCGATCGCGAAACCGTAGGAAGCGGCCAGTTCGGCGACCTTGGCCTCGGCTGCCTCGGTGTCCAGGATCGGACCGTCCTCGTCACCCAGGATCACGTTCTCGGTGACGGTGAACGGGTCGACGAGCACGAAGTGCTGGTGAACCATGCCGATGCCGTTGGCGATCGCGTCGCGAGGAGATGCGATCCTCTGCTCCTGGCCGCGCAGAACGATCCGCCCCGCATCGGCCGGATACATGCCGTAGAGCACGCGCATGAGCGTCGACTTGCCGGCGCCGTTCTCGCCGATCAAGGCGTGCACCTCGCCCGCCCGAAGCTCGAGGCTGACGTCGTCGTTGGCCACGACCCCGGGGAAGCGTTTCGTGATGCCGTCCAGGACGACGAGAGGCGAGGCGCTCGCGCGCCCCGCCTCGTCGGCGTCGTTCATCGTGGTGGACACTCGCCCGAAGGTTACGCGTTCTCGGGCTCTTCGGGAACCACGATCTCCCCGCTGATGATCTGCTCCTTGAACTCGTCCATCTTCTCGACGATGTCGGCGGTGAGCTCTTCCTCGTTGGACGTGGAGAAGTCCACGCCGTCGACATCGAGGCCGAACACCTGGAACCCACCCTTGAACGCGTCGTCGGCGGTCTGCTCGATGGCATCGTACACAGCCGTATCCACGCGCTTCAGCATGGACGTGAGGATCAAGGGCTGTTCCTCCGGCGCGGCGGTCAGGTACTGGTCGGAGTCCACGCCGATCGCCAGCTTGTTCGCGTCCACGGCGGCGCGGAAGAGCCCCGCTCCGGACAGGCCGGCGGCGTGATAGACGATCTCGGCTCCGCCGTCGTACATCTTCGCGGACAACGCCTCACCCTTGACGTCGTTGACGAACGCGGTCGTGTCGTCGCCGATGTACTCGACCAGGACATCGATGTCGGGGTTCACGGCCTTGGCCCCGGCCGTGTAGCCGGCCTCGAACTTCTCGATGAGACCGGTCCCCTCTTGGCCACCCAGGAAGCCGATCGTGTCGCACTGGCACTTGAGCGCGGCGGCCGCGCCCACCAGGTATGACCCCTCCTGCTCCTTGAAGGTGAGGTCGGCGACGTTGGTCAGTCCCTTGGCGTCGGGAAGGAACGTGGCGAACCCATCCACGACGGCGAAGTTCACGTCGGGGTAGTCGGCGGCGATGGCCGCGACACCCTCAGAGAAGGCGAATCCCACACCGATCACCAGGTCATAGCCCTCGTCGGCGAGCGCTTCGATGTTGGCGTCGCGGTTGGAGCCCGTGTTGTTGGCTTCAACGAAGTTCGCGTTCTCCTCGCACACCTGTCCATCGGCGATCGCCTGATCGAGGCCGGCCTTGGCCGCATCGTTGAAGGACTTGTCGCCGAGGCCACCGACGTCGAGCGCGATCCCGACGCGGACCTCCGACGTGCAATCTTCGTTGCCCCCGGAATCGCCTGAGTCCTCCGGCTCGTCGCTGCTGCAGGCCGAGGCCACCAGGGCGAGCGCGACGATGGGCAGGACGAGCGTGCGGAGCCACTTCTGCATGCTGCTTTCCCCCTCCGTGCTGATCGTTCGGCCGGCGCTTGGGGGCCGGCACGCGTGGATTGTCCCTGGGGGTTCCGCAACCGTCAAACGGGCAGGACCCCTCGTCGGTAACCTACGCGTCCGAGGGGGTGCCGGGATGCCGGAGGCATGGGACCGAGATCAGGAGATCCGCGATCGGATGGCATCCTCGCCGTTCCACTCGGGGATGGGGATCCGGGTGCTCGACGTCCGGGAGGGCGAGGTCGACCTCGCGATGGATGCCTCGGGCGAGCACGCCAACCTGGGCGGCACCTTGCACGGCGGCGTCATCGCCACGCTGGCCGACACGGCCGCGGGCCTGGCCGTCCGCTCGGCGATCGAACCCGGGAGCGGCCACGTCACCGTGAACCTGGACGTGCAGTACCTGCGGGCCGGCGCCCTGGGCACGGTCGAGGCGCACGGTCGCGTCGTGCGGGCGGGCCGATCGATCGTGTTCGCTGAGGCCGAGGTGATGGGGGCAGACGGGGCGGTGCTGGCACGGGCGCAGGTGACCGTGGCGATCTCGCCGCCGGCTTGAACCTCAGTACCGGGCCTCAGTACTGGACGTCGATCGCGCGCATCGCGTCGGGCAGCTGGGTCAGCACGCCCTGCAGGGACAACAGGAGGCCCATGTTGCCGCCGACCTTGACCTTGCCGGTCATGAAGGCGGTGACCGGGGAGAGTTCGCTCTTGGCCAGCGCCACCGCGGTCTCGTAGCTCTGCGTGATCGTGGCGTCGGGGTTCTCGGCCTGGCCGACCCCCATGTCGATGGCGGCGTCGGCGATCCGGATCCAGTACAGCGTCTCGCCGTCTCCGCCCGTGATCACCTGTTGGATCGTGGCGTTCTGGCCCTGTGCGGCCTGCTTGAACGCGTCGTTGCCGTTGAGGTGCGCCTTGAGCGCTTCGGCCCATTCGGTGGACAGGAACTGGACGGACACGGTGATCGACTCCCTTGCGGTCTGCGTTCGGTTTCGCGCGAGTATAGGCGGCGACGCCGTTCAGGCCCCCGCCTCCACCGCATCGCCGTCGGCGGCGAGCCGCGGGGCGAACCACCCAGGATCGGTGAGGTGGCTCGCGTCCGACAGGAACCACGCGAGGCGCTCGTCGCCACGGATCACCACCGTGTTGAGGCTGGTGTTCTCCGGCAGGAAGAACATGTCCTGGTCGGCGATCTTCAGGATGTGTGCGAAGTAGGCGTTGATCACGCCCCCGTGTGCCACCACGATGACGTCGCCGGCCGGGTGGGTCGCGATGATGTCCTCCACCGCGGTCACGCACCGGTCCTGGAAGGCCTCCCCGGCCTCGCTCCCCGGAGCGAGGTGCCAGGCCGGGTTCTGGTTGCGGAACAGCTCGATCGCCTCGGGGTGCTCGGCGAAGATCTCCTCGAAGTCCTTCTCCTCCCACTCCCCGCCGAACCACTCACAGAGGTCGTCGCGCTCGATCACGTCGATGCCGACACGGTCGGCGTAGGCGTGCGCCGTCTGGCGAGCGCGCGCCAGCGTGGAGGTGTAGACCGCCGCCGGCCTGGGGAGCAGTTGGAGCCGGTCGGCCAGCAAGCGAGCTTGCTCGATACCGACCTCACCGAGCGGCGGATCGTACTGCTCGCCGCGAGGCGTGTCGGTCCGGTCGCTCGAGTCGTAGTCGGGGCGAGCGTGGCGGATCAGGTAGAGGCGTCGGTCCTCGGTGCTCACAGGGCAGGGGTTCCTTTCGGCTTCGTGGCCTGGTTCGCGACTCGGCGGGATGCATGGCTGGCGCGCCATTCGGTGGCATAGCCCTCGACGTCCTCGCGCAGCCAGATCCGACCGGATGCCAGCGAGGTGATGGGTTCGGGGAACGAACCCCGATCGATGTAGGTGATCACGCGACGCTTGTCCCACCCCATGATCTCGGCCGCCTCGGCCACCCCCACGACGGCCGGGACCACCTCGACCAACAGCGTCACCTCGTCACCGGTGGTCTGGCGGAGCTGGGCGAGACACTCGGCGCGGCTGACGCCCGTGACCTCGATGAAGGCCGACGCATCGAGGATCCGTGCGTAGTGACGCCCGCCGAACTCCCACATCCGGGCGCGCACCTCGTCGGTCATGGCGGCAGGATAGCGCCGCTGTATGACACCGTGGCGCGGTCCCCGCGGCTCACCAGCCGCAGCAGGGAAGGATGTAGTGGCAGCTCGGGCAGCGGTAGTGGGCGTGCTCGGGTTCCATCGGGTGCCCACACAGGTCGCACGGCAGGCGCTTGGACTCGCTCACCGGGATGCACGCGACGCCAGGCGCCTCCTTCCCGGTCGAGCTGGTGGGCTGCATGTCGGGCATCCTAGCCCGGGGGTCTGTCAGGATCCGGCAGGCGGCGGACGATAGAGGCCCTGGCGGCGAAGTTCCGACCGCCAGCACTCGGTGTGCCAGTGCCGACGGGCGTCGACATCGCCCTCGGGCACCACCACGAGGTGCCACAGGCCGGCCCGGATCGTGTGGTCACAGCCGGGACACCGGTACGCCTTCTGTCCGCCGACGTGGCGCACCTCGTAGCCCGGCGCCTGGGCCCACGTCGGTCCATCGGCGCGAGCCGGCGGGGCCTCGGGCGCCTCGAAGTACGACGGGTCGCGGCGGTTCTTGCGCGGCATCAGGTGCCCCGCGTGCTCGCGCATGAACGCGGCGGCGACGGGCGCGAGCTCGGCGGCGACCTCACGCGGGTCCCGCTTGGCCCCGCGCGTTTCGAAGGAGTGGCCGCCGCCTTCGACCGGGTACAGCGTGGCGCGGTCGCCGAGCTTGGCCAGCACCGGGTCCAGCACCTCGGCGGTGGCGAACGGATCGCGGGTGCCTTCGATGAACAGCATGGGCACCTCGATGCCGTACAGATGCTCGTCGCGAACCCGCTCCGGCTTGCCCGGTGGATGGAGTGGATACCCCAGGAACACCAGGCCGGCCGCCCCCATGCCCTCGCTCACCGCCATCGACGCCATCCTCCCGCCGAAGGACTTGCCGCTCGCCCACACCGGTTCGCCCGCCTTCGCTCTCGACGCGGCGGCCTCGAAGGCCGCCCGCCAGGCGTCGATCGCCACGGGAGCGCGGTCGGGCGATCGCGAGCCGCGCTCGATGTAGGGGAAGTTGAACCGCAGCGTGGCGGCGCCTTCATCGTTCATCGCGCGCGTGAACCCGCTCATGAAGGGATGGTCCATCCCGGCGCCCGCGCCGTGAGCCACCACGATCGTGGCGAACGCCCGAGCGGGCCGTGCGTACACGCCGCTCACCTCGCCCTTGTCGGGCACGGCGAACGACAAGCGTTCCTCAGTCGTGGGCATCACATGCCATGATGCACGCCGTGACGGGAAGCTTCTACCTCGGGACCTCAGGATTCGCCTACGACGGCTGGAAACACGACGTGTTCTATCCGGAGGGACTGAAGAACCGCGAGATGCTCTCCTACTACTCCTCGCAGCTGAACTCCGTCGAGATCAACTACACGTTCCGCCGATTCCCCACCAAGAACTCCCTCACCACCTGGCGCGAGCAGGCGGCCGACGGATTCGTGTTCACCTTGAAGGCGAACCAGCGGATCACGCACTCGACGGCGGTTGAAGGATGCCGACGACGACGTCCGCGACTTCCTGGACCTGGCGAAGCTGCTCGGGGACCGGCTGGGCTGCGTACTGTTCCAATGCCCGCCGAACCTGCAGTACGACCGGACGCTGATCGAACAGTTCGTGGGGTTCCTGCCGCCGGGCCCGCCCCGGTTCGCGATGGAGTTCCGGCATCCCTCGTGGGTCGAGGCGCGCGACCTGCTGCGCGACCAGGGCATCGCCTGGTGCGTCGCCCAGACCGACGACAAGGACCCCGAGGCGGGAGATCTGTCGTGGGTGCCGGCCGGCTACCTGCGCCTGCGCAAGACGGAGTACACGGACGAGGAGCTGCAGGAGTGGGCCGGAAGGATCCGGTCGGCCCTGGACGAGGGCGCCGACGTCTTCACCTACTTCAAGCACGAGGACGAAGGCGCGAGCCCCAAGATGGCGAAGCGCTTGGAAGACCTGCTCGATCGCAACGCGTAACGCAACGCCGTCTGCAGCCTCCTGCTGCCACACTGCCCCTCATGAGCGATCTGCGAGTCGGCATCCAACTCCCCGAGGTGGAACGCGACGTGCGTTGGCCCGAGTACCTCGCGATGGCGCGCACCGCCGAGGCGGTGGGCTTCGACTCGATCTGGGTGGGCGATCACTACCTGTATCGCGGCGACGGCCGCCCCGAGCGTGGACCGTGGGAGGCCTGGACGTTGCTGGCCGCCCTCGCCGCCGTGACCGAGCGGGTGCGGCTCGGACCGCTGGTCGCGTGCCTGAACTTCCACGAACCCGCCGTGCTCGCCAAGCTGGCGGCCACGGTCGACGAGGTCAGCGGCGGCCGGCTGGTCTTCGGCATGGGCGCAGGGTGGAACCGGACCGAGTTCGACGCGTTCGGGATCCCGTACGACCACCGGGCGTCGCGCTTCGAGGAGGCCTTCGACATCGTTCGGCGCCTGCTCGCCGGTGAACGGGTGTCGGTCCGCGGGCAGTGGCACACGGTCGATGACGCGGTGCTGTTGCCGGCACCTTCCAACCGGGCAACCCTGATGGTGGGCTCGTCCGGCGAGCGCGTGCTTGCGGCGACCTTGCCCTACGTCGACGTCTGGAACACCTGGTTCGACTGGTACGGCAACACGGCGGAAGGGTTCGCGGCACGAACGGCCCAGATCGACGCCGCGTGTGAACGTGCGAAGCGCGACCCGTCAACGCTCGTGCGCAGCGCGTGCGTCCTCGTCCAACTCGGTGACGTCGGCGTTGAACGGCCGGCCGCCCCCGATGTGACGCCGCTGGGTGGCTCGCTCGACGAGATCGCCCACGGCATGCGGGCCATGGCCGACGCCGGTGCCGACGAGGTCATCGTCGTGTGCGACCCGATCACGGAGCCTTCGATCGCCCACCTGGGCGAGATGCTGTCGATCCTTCGCGCTCCGTAGGGTCGAGCGCCGACTTCGACCGCTGGGGTCGAAAGAACGGCCGCCCCTGAGGGACGGCCGTTCTCTTGATCAGGGTTCGTACGGACTCAGACGCTGGCCGGAGCGTAGTCCCGGTCCTGGGTCCTTTCCGTCACCACGACCCGTTCGCTCGCCTTCCTGGCGTGGACGAAGCCCAGGATCGACAGGACCAGCAGGATGATCCCCGCGGTCACCATGCCCCAGCCTGCCCACACCGCGATCGTCGCGACGGTCCACCAGCCGTAGGCGTTCAGCAGGATGGCTCGCAGCGTCTCGCCCTTGAACAGCGTGTCCGCCTTGATCTGCAGGTCGGCAGCGACCTTCGGATCGAGCCCCTCTTCACGTGCAGCCGCACTCGTCTCCGAGTAGGTCTGGCCTTCGTTGACCTCGGCCAGGTGCCCCTGGATGTAGCGTGCGAACGCTTCTGCCTGTGGTCCGGTCGTGACCGCTTCTCCCGCGAAGTCGCCGACCTCGGTCTGCTCCTGCGGCGTCATCGCCTCGAGCGGCGGGAAGACCACCTTCTCCGGCGCCAACCGGTCGGTGACGTTGTCCCGGCCGAAGTTGCCGCCGTAGATCGCGGCGCCACCGGCGAAGACCAGCACGATGGCGATCACCAGCGCTGCGGTGCTGACCAGACGATCCCACGTCTTCCTGTTCATGACGTGCCCCTTTCCTCGATGCAACCATTCATCACTCCTCCAGGTTGCCCCATGGTCAGGTCGCAGGCGGAGGCCGTTGGGAACCGCTTCGGCGGGACTTTGCCCGGTCCTGGGGGGCCGTTCGACCCCCGGAGGGTGCCTAGTCTCGACGGGCGCGTCGACGCGAGATCTCGAGCGTGATGTACGTCGTGAGCGTGATCACCACGAGCGCGATCCCCAGGCCCACGAGGATCGACGTGTCCTCCGGCAGCAGCTGGAAGACCACATACCCGATGATCACACCCAGCACGGGACCGATCAGGATCGCGCCGCCAGGCTGGGTGGGCGACGGTTCGTCATCGGGATCGAGGGGACCCGGGAGTTCCTCGTCGGGGTCGCTCATGCCGCGAGCTTAGCCCTCCAGCCGGCCTCGCATGGCGCTTTCCACTTCCGCGATCTGCTCAGGGCTCGTGATCTTGCCACCCAGGGCGTCTCGGACGTAGAACGCATCGATCACCCGGCCGGTGTACGTGGCGACCTTGGCGAGGTGCACGTCGAGCTGCAGGTCGGCGAGCACGCTGGTGATGTCGTAGAGCAGCCCCGGCCGGTCCGGCGCGCCGACCTCGATCACCGTGGAGAAGTCCGAGGCGTCGTTGTCCACAGCCACCGTCACGGGCAGGCCCGATCGAGGCTCGGGGTAGCGACGGCGCTGCTCCCCCACGCGGTGCGCCAAGCTCATCTGCCCCGCCACGGCCTTGCGCAGGGTCCCGCGGAAGGCACGCCATCGCGCTTCCGAGATCTCCTCCTCGAAGACCCCGTGGACCTCGAACAGGTCGACCGCCGCACCGTCCTCGGTGGTGAACGCCTGCGCCGCCTGGATCGAGAGGCCCGCCAGGGCCAGCGATCCGGCGATCCACGAGAGCAACCCCGACCGGTCGGCGGCCACCACCAGGAGCTCGTGTGACCCTGGTCGCTCCGTTGCCACGGCGGCGGTCCGGACCTCTCCCGAGCCCAGGTCGGGCGCGATCGTGGCGAGGTGTCGGGCAGCTGCCGCCGGCTCCACCGCCAAGAAGTACGCGCGGGGCATGCGGAACACGAACCGCTCCACGACGTCATCGGGTTCGTCGACCAACAGGTCGCGCAACCGGTCCACGCGCTCGGTGAGCCGGCCCGCCAGTTCGGTCCCCATGTCGCCGCGGTCGAACACGCGCTGGACGCGTCCCACGAGCTCGCGGATCAGCGTCTGCCGCCACGGCGTCCACGCTGCCGGTCCGGTCGCTTCGGCGTCGGCTTTGGCCAACAGGTACAGCGCCGCGAGGCGTTCCGTGGTTCCCACCGTGGCCGCCACGTCCAGGATCAGGTTCTCGTCCGTGAGGTCGCGCCGGGTGGCGGTGTCGGGCAGCAGCAGATGTTCCCGCACCATGAACGACGCGAGCTCGCGGGTGGACGGCTCGACCCCGATCCGCTCGAGCGTCTCGGCGGCGATCCGGGCGCCGATCGGTACGTGCCCGCCCTCGCCCGTCTTGCCGATGTCGTGCAGGAGCGCGCCGAGCAGCGCCCCGTCACGATCGTCAACCTGCTTGACCATCTCCCGCTCGACCGGATCGTCGCCGCCGGCGGCGTTCAGCATCCGATGCATCGACGACCACGCCGTGGTGAGGTGCACATCGACGGTGAACCGGTGGTAGGGGTCGCGTTGCGGACGGCATCGCACGTCCGCCCACGCGGGGAGGAACCGCACCAGCAGACCGAGACGGTCGAGCGCCTCGAACGCCGATACGCCGGCCGCGCCACGTCGGAGCAGCCGCAGGAAGGCTCCGCGGACCTCCTCGGTCCACTCGACCTCGGCCGCCAGATCGACGTTCTCGATCGCATCGAGCAGCGCCGGGGACGGCGGTGCATCGGTCTCAGCGGCGTCGGCGAGGGCTTCGAGCACCCCCGCGGGCCCATCGATCGGCGGCACCGGCCGCGGCGCCACACCTGCGGACATGCGGTCCCACACGTTGCCCGTGATCCATCGGACGGCGCGAGCGTGTTCGAACACCGCCCGCATCAGCCCGTCCTCGGCCAGGAGCCTGGGTTCGTCGGTGAAGCCCATCGCTCTGGCGATCGGTGGCTGCAGCTCGAGCGGGAGGACATCGGCCCGCTTGTCGGTCTCGAGATGGAGCGCGCTTCGGACCCTGGTGAGGAACTCCTCGGCGTCCTCCAGCGCCGTCCGTTCCTGCGGACGCAGCAGGCCGGCACCCTCCAGAGGGACGCCGCTGACGGCTTCGAACCACCGCAACGACTGCAGGTCGCGGAGGCCGCCGGCACCCGATTTCAGATCGGGCTGCAGCATGGAGGCGGCGGGGCCCACGCGTTCGTTGCGTGCTCGGGCGTCGGCACGCAGCACCTCGGCGAACCCATCGGGGTCGTCCGCCGCGATCGCCCGCACCGACGCGCCCGCCCGATCGGCGAGCTCCCGGTCCCCCGCCAGGTGCCGCAGGTCGAGCATCGAGGTGAGCCCGTCGAGGCGCTCACGGGCAGCCACGACGCACTCCTCGGCGGTGCGCACCGCGTGCCCCACCTCGAACCCGGCGTCCCACAGCGGATAGAGCAAGCGTTCGACCAGGGCCGCGACCTCATCGAGCCGGTCGCCCTCGTGCAGCACCAGCAGGTCCACGTCGGAACGCGGCAGCTGCTGGCGCCGGCCGTAGCCACCGATCGCGGTGAGCGCGACCCCCGCCGGGGCTCCCGGGGCCTCGAACAGTTCCCGGAGCGCGGCGTCGAACAGATCGCTTCGCCTGGCCGCCGACCAGAGGCCGTGATGGCCCTCGGAGTAGGCACGATCGAGGGCGCCCAGCTCTCGGCGCAGACGGGTGACCGGTTCGGTGGCGTTCATGGCCGTCTCGACGGAGCCATCCTCAGACGGCGTCGGGACCCATCTCGCCGGTGCGGATCCGGATGACCTGCTCCGCCTCGGTGACCCACAGCTTCCCGTCGCCGATCTTGCCCGTTCGGGCCGCCTTCACGATGGCGTCGACGACCTCCTGGACCTCGCCGTCGGGGACCAGCACCTCGAGCTTGACCTTGGGCACGAAGTCGACCTGGTACTCGGCGCCGCGATAGACCTCGGTGTGGCCGCGCTGACGGCCGAACCCCTCGACGTCGGTCGTGGTGAGCCCGTTCACGCCCAACTCGCGCAGCGTTTCCTTCACCTCGTCGATGCGGTGGGGCTTCACGATGGCGGTGACGAGCTTCACGGGTTCCTCCTGATAGGTCCTGCCGATGCTCGGCAGGCCGGGCGTAAGCCTAGCCCGCGGGCCCGTCGAAGATGGCGTAGCTGCGAGCGACGTGCATCCCCATGCCCTCGTACAGCGCCACGGCACCGGTGGGGCTGGTGGCATCGACCGAGAGTTCCACCCGCTCCGGTCCACGAGCAGCGAGCTCGGCGAAGGCACGACGCAACAGGGCCTTCGCGGCACCGCGGCCCCGGTACGCGCGGAGGACCCCGACCGAGGCGATCGCAGCCGCGCCCCACGTCCTCGATCGCGACGAGTTCGCCCGCGGGCTCACCATCGACCTCGGCGAGGAAGGCCAGGGACGGATCCAACGTCTCCCCGAACATCCTGGCGGCGAACGCCTCGTAGGTGCGATCCACGTGATCCCAGTGATCGCGGAACGACGGTCTCGTCGATCCGGTAGAGGAGTTGCTCGTCCTGACCCGACCCGGAACGTCGGACCTCCACGCCGTCGGGGTCGACGTCGAGGTCCTGAGGCTCGCCCAGCGAGCCGCACCATGTCCCACATCATGCGAACCTGGACGTAACCACGGCCCTCGAGCAACGCCCGAGCCCGGTCGTCCTCGGCCACGATCGACGTCCGGATCGGCTCGCGGATCTCGCGATCGTCGCGCTGGCGTTCGCACCACGTGAGGAGCGGCACGCCCCCGACCGCATCGAGATCGTGGGCAAGCGCGACCCCCCCAGTCCACCGAGAACGGGCCGCCCGTCTCCGGGTCCCAGATGCCCTGGGCGAAGCCGACGACCCCGTCGTCGTCCAGCAAGAGCACGGTGTCGCGGGCCAGGTCGACGTAGGGCAGCCCCCAGATCCACTGGAGGTACTCGTCGAGCGGATCGGGCTCGGCCTGCAGCGTGGCGTCGTAGGTGAGGAACAGGTCGACGATCGCCGGCGAGGTCAGCCCGGGTGGCCGGACGAGCGCGGACGCCCGCCGGCAACCCCTCGATCACTCGCCGACGGCCTTCTTGCGTGCCGTCGTCTTCTTCGCGGTCGACTTCTTCGCCGTGGACTTCTTGGCCGAGGACTTCTTGGCGGCGGTCTTCTTCCGGGCCGGCCGCGCCGGAGCCTCGTCCTCGCCGTCGTCGGCGCGCTTCTTGGCCGCCGCGACGCTGGCCTTCAACGCCTCCATGAGGTCGACGACCTTGGCGGTGGGCTCGGCCTCGACCGTCTCGATCTCCTCGCCGTTGATCTTGGCCTCGACGATCGTCAGCATGGCCTCGCGGTAGTCGTCGGTGTACTCGTCGGGGTTCCAATCGGCGGTGAGGTTGGCGATCAGCTGGCGCGCCATCTCGAGTTCCTGCCCACGGACCTTGTGATCGACCTTCGTGCCACCGAAGTCGGCCTCGCGCAGCTCGTCGGGCCAGTACATCGTCTCCAGCACGAACGCATCGCCGGAGAACCGCAACGCGGCCAGGTGCTCCTTGTCGCGGAAGCTGACCTTGGCGATGCCCACCTTGTTGTCCTGGCTCATCGCCTCGCGAAGCAGCGCGTACGCCTTGGCGCCGGTCTCCTCGGGGATCAGGTAGTAGGACTTCTTGTACATCATGGGGTCGATCTCTTCGAGGTCGACGAACTGCTGGATGTCGATGGCGCGGCTGGATTCGACCGGCACCTTGTCGAAGTCCTCGTCGGTGAGCACGACGTAGCGGTCCTTGTCGTACTCATACCCCTTGACGATGTGGTCGAAGTCGACGATCTCGCCGTCCTTCTCGCACATCCGCTTGTAGCGGATGCGCCCCATGTCCTCGTCGTGGAGCTGGTTGAACTTCAGGGTCTTCTCCTCGGTGGCCGGGTACACGGCGACCGGGATCGTCACGAGGCCGAACGAGATGGCCCCTTTCCACATCGATCTGGGCATGTCGTATCCCTCCGATTCGGTGGTTACCCGCCGCGGGTGCGGGCGAACCATCCGAGTCTAGTCGCGGCCCCGGACACGCCGGAAGGGGCAGGATTCAGGACCGCAGGGCGTCGTCGAACGGGTACGGGGCGAGGACCTCGATCCCGTCGTTCGGTGACCAGGACCTCGTCGCCGAGTTTCACGCCGTGGTCGGCGCCCACCTCCCCGCAATAGAGCTCGATCACCAGGAGCATGCCCGGCTCCAGGACGCGGTCGCCGTTGGACTGCCCGTCGGCCGGGAAGCAGACGCTGGGGTTCTCCTCCTCGAGCCCGACCCCGTGGATCATGCACTCGTACCGTTGCGGCAGGTACCGCTCGGGCGGGAGCGGGGCGATCTCGGCGAGCTCCCCGCAGGTGATCCCCGGCCGGACGAGCGCCTTCATCCGTTCGAGCCACTCGAACGCGGCACCGTAGGTGTCGCGCTGCGCGGGCGAGGGCGGCCCGCACGCGAACGTTCGAGAGACGCAGAAGAACGCCCCGCCCACGCCCACCGTGTCGGTGTCGACGTAGACGAGGTCGCCGGGCTCGATCGCGCGGTCCGTGGCTTCGGCCCGCCAGGGGTTCGTGTTGGGGCCGGAGCACACCGTGTTCGTGGCGTAGTACTCGACCCCCCGGGCCAGCCCGGTCTGCGCCATGGCCGCGAAGATCTCGCGCTCCTGCACCCCGGGTGCGATCGTCGACTCCACCGTGCGGAGCTGCTCCATCACGATCGGCGCGTTGGCCCGGAACAGGCGGATCTCCTCGGGCGTCTTGACCTCGCGGGCGGCCTGCGTGACCGGCGCCGAATCCACGAACCCGCATCCCGCCTCCGTCAACGCGAGGAACCCGGGCGTCCCCATGCGGTCGAGCCCGATCCGCGAACGGTCCACGCCGAGCTCGGTCCATCGCCGCCACGACCTCGCCCGCCCACACCCGGGCCTCGGGCATCGGATCGTCGAAGAACTCCCACGCGTGCATCCGGCGAACGTCCACCGCGATCCCGCTGGAGCGATGCATCGAGTTCCCGTGTTCGAACAGGATCGGCGTCCCTTCCACGGGGACCACCGCGCACCGGACGAACGTGCTCATCGCGTACGGCGGCATCGCCGTGGCGCCGGTCGCATAGCGGATGTTCGGCTCGTTCGCGAGGAGCAGCACATCCAGGTCATGGGCGCGCATCTGCTCCTGGAGCCGCACGAGCCGCTCGTCGCGCAGACGCGCGAGGTCCACATCCTCGATCGTCACGGTGTCCACGGCCGCGAGCGTAGGCGGGCGACCCGGCACCTGCGAACCGGCCGGGGAACCCCTGGTCACGTCGCCAGGACGGCCACGGCCCACAGCGCGATCATCGCGACGCCCGCCACGAACTGCACGGCCACCCCGAGGCCGAGGCCCTTCAGCGCCTCCTTCGTGGACGCCCAGGCGGGACCGGGGTGGCGATGCCGCGCGAGTTCGGCCACGAACACCCCGGCGGGCCACCCGATCAACGCGCCGACCACCGGGATCAGGAAGAACCCCGCCACCGCCCCGGCCACGCCGGCCAGCAGCACCCACCCGGGCAGGCCCGCCGCCGTGGCTCGACGACCGCTCACCCACGTCGGCGCCGCGATGCCGACGATCGCGATCACCCCGATCACGGCCACGGCCGCCCAGCCCCACGGTCCCGGGCGCTCGACCAGCGCCCAGATCACCGCGGCCCCGGCGATCAGCAGCAGCCCCGGCAGGATCGGCACGACGACGCCGATCAGTCCGACCAACATCACCAGCCCCAGCAGGATCTCGACGCCGTTCACCCGCGCATCATGACCGGTCACGCGGCCGACGCCGCTAGCATCGAGCCATGCCGGCGAAACGGAAGCGCGCACGAACGGGCTCGGAACCGTTCACCGTGGCGATGCCGCGGACGATCGAGGCGAGACGCGACGGCGACGCGTGGTGGTTCGAGGTGGACGGTCGCGAGCTTCGCCTGTCCAACCTCACGAAGATCTTCTGGCCCGACGAGGGCTACACCAAGGGCGACCTGCTGAACTACTACTTCAACGTCGGTCAGCTGATCGTGCCGCACCTGGCCGACCACCCGCTCACGATGAAACGGATGCCCGACGGCATCGACGGCGAGTCCTTCTACGAGAAGTCGGCGCCCTCGCACACGCCGGACTGGCTCGGACGGTGCGTGGTCCAGAGCGACGACGCGAAGAAGGGCGAGATCGACTACCTCACGATCGACGACGCCGCCGGACTGCTCTACATCGCCAACCTGGGCTGCATCGAGTTCCACCCGCTGCACGCGCGCTGCAGCGACATCACGCATCCGGACTACCTGTTCTTCGACCTCGACCCGTTCGAGCCGTACACGTACGAAGACGTGCTCACGGTGGGGCGGCACATCAAGGTCGCTGCTCGACCAGTTGGGGCTGACGTCGTTCCCCAAGACGAGCGGTGCCACCGGCCTCCAGATCTTCGTCCCGATCCTGCGCGGCACCTACACGCACGACACCGTGCGCGCGTTCGTCGGCGCGGCGGGCCGGATGATCAAGCAGGCCGACCCCGACCGGGTGACGATGGCGTGGAAGATCGCCGACCGCACCGGGAAGATCTTCATCGACCACAACATGAACCGGTCGGGCGCCAACATCTCGGCGGCCTACTCGGTGCGACCCGAGCTGCGGGCGCCCGTCTCCACGCCGCTCACGTGGGACGAGGTCTTCGAGGGCGGGTTCGAGCCGCAGGACTTCCGGATCGACAACGTGTGGGATCGCTTCGAGCGCCTCGGCGATCTGTTCGACGGTGTTCGCACCGAGGCGATGGATCTGACCCATGCCCTCGAGGCGCTCGGCGTGGTGGCCGAGGAGGAGCCGGAACCGGCGATGGATGCGCCGCTCCCCCGCACGGCGGCGCCCTCCACACGGGCGAAGACCTCCGAGGAGGTGGCGGCGGCCTCGAAGGATCCCGCCTTGTTCGAGTACGTGCGGCGCCGCGACTTCGGACCCGAGGGCACCACCGAACCCGCGCCGGGCGACGTCGCCGCCGCGACCGGGAACTCGTTCGTGATCCACAAACATCGGGCGACGCGACTGCACTACGACGTGCGACTGGAGAAGGACGGCGCGCTCCCGAGTTGGGCGGTGCCCAAGGGCTTGCCCACGGTCAAGGGCGACAAGCGCCTCGCGGTGCGCACCGAGGACCACCCGCTGGAATACGGCTCGTTCGAGGGCACGATCCCCGAGGGCCACTACGGCGCGGGCGAGGTCCGCATCTTCGACGACGGCTGGTACGAGCCCGTGGAGTGGACCGACTCGAAGGTGAGCTTCATCCTGCACGGCCGCCGCTACCCAGGCCTGGAGTTCCACTTCGTGAAGACCCGCACGGATTGGCTCGCGTTCCTGGCGAGCGCCCAATCGGCGCCGCTGATCCCGGTGCCCGAGCGGTTCCAGCCGATGCTGGCCGAGGGCGGATGGGAGGCGTTCGACGACGACGGGTGGTGGTTCGAGCCCAAGCTCGACGGGATCCGGTGCCTCGCCGACCTCGCCACGGGCGAGACCATCCTGCGGACCCGCCGCGGCCGCGACGTCACGGCCCAGTACCCCGAGCTGCACATGGTGCACGAGCTGGTCGACCAGGTGAACGCCGTGGTCGACGGCGAGATCGTGGCCTTCGACGAGCGAGGCAGGAATTCGTTCGAGGCGTTGCAGCAGCGGATGAACCTGCAGGGCCAACGAGCGATCGCCCGGGCCTCGAAACAGATCCCGGTGGCCCTGGTCGTGTTCGACCTGCTGTGGCTCGACGGCCACGACACCACCGGGCTCGGCCTGGAGCAGCGGCGCGAGCTCCTGGAGCTGGTCGTGGAGGAGGACCCGCGCCTGCAGGTGATGTCGCACGTGCAGGGCGACGGGAAGGCGTTCACCGAGAGCGCGCGAGCCCTCGAGCTCGAAGGGGTGGTGGCCAAGCGGATGGGCTCGACGTACCTGCCGGGTCGTCGCTCGCCCGACTGGCGCAAGATCAAGCTCACCGACACCCAGGACTGCGTGATCCTGGGGTGGACCCCGGGCCAGGGAGGGCGCGGCGCCTCGTTCGGCGCGCTGCTCGTGGGCGCGATCGATGCCGACGGCGAGATGCGCTGGATCGGGCAGGTGGGCACCGGCTTCACCGACACCACGCTGAAGGCGGTCCTGGCCCAGCTGGAGCCGCTCGTCCGAGCCGACCCGCCGATCGACGATCCGGAGCTCGCCGCCTTCAGGGGGGCGACGTTCGTGGAGCCCGAGCTCGTGTGTGAGGTCGGCTACCTCGAGATCACGAAGAGCACGAAGAAGATGCGCGCCCCGACCTTCAAAGGCATGCGGCCGGACAAGACGCCGGATGAATGCGTGCTCGAGCTGCGCAGGGGCTCACGAGGGTGACGGTTCGAACGACGCGTCAGAACGCTTCGTAGCCGGCGCGGATCAGCATCGCGCGCGCGTCACGCTCGTCGAACCCGCGGTCGAGCAGTTCGCGATAGAGGCGCACCGTGGCGAGCGTCCGACCGCACACGGGGCAGAACGCGAACTCGTCCCCGAACGGGGTCTGACACCACGGACACTGCGTGACTTCGACCGTGCGATCGGGCTGGAGACCGGTGTCGGCGAGGGCGTCGATGTAGCCCTTGCCGTAGTCCCACTGGATGTACTCCTCCTCGACGAGGTCGAAGGCGGGTTCGTGCATCCGGGGCTCGCCCGAGCTCAGCATGTGCTCGAGGTTGTCGCGCAGGAGCTCCCATTCGTAGAAGTGGTTGGCCCCGCAGTCCTGGCAGGCGATGACGACGCCCTTCACGCCTTGCGGTGAGAAGACGGCACGCATCGACCCGAGGTCGCTGAGATCGGCCTCGATGTCACGTCGTTCGGCGGCGGTCAGCTCGATGGGTTCGTCGTGATCCATGGGAGTGGTCCGTGGCCTCGCGCGAGTCTCGCGCGGGCATCACCCTTCATCGTCGTCAACGAACCGGAAGGCCTTGAAGGATTCGGCGTACTCCATGCCCACCGGTTCCCCCACCTCGCGAGCCCGTTCGCGCACCCAGGGGGCGGCGGCCTCGCCTTCTTCGGACACGTGCTGGGCCAGGGCCTCGATCTTCGTGTCGATCGTCTCGGTGATGTCGACGAAGGCGTCGGGCTCGTTCCCGCTGAGGTAGAGGTTGGGGATCTCGTAGGGCTCCAGGCCCTCCTCCTCGAGCTCCTGGAACATCACCCGCGTGGGCGCATCGGGCATGACCGCCGTCAGCGCCAGCAGCCCCGCCTGCTTGTGGTCCCAGTGGTTGATGTAGCCGGAGGCGAACCAGAGCCGCGACGGATCGGGCGCCACGATCACCTCGGGCCGCAGCCGGCGGATCTCGCGGGTCACCATCTTGCGCGTGCGCGGGTTCACCTCGAGGAGCCCGTCGGGCTCGCCGAGGAAGGCGATGCTCTTGACCCCCAGCACGTCGGCCGCGGCGCGCTGCTCCCGCTCGCGGATGGGGGCGACGTCTTCACGGCGCGCTCCGGGTTCGTTGGAACCCGCGGATCCGTCGGTGCACACGATGTAGTGCACCTCGCATCCGTTGCGAGCCCATTTGGCCACCGTGCCCCCGCACATGAACTCCGCATCGTCGGGATGGGCGAACAGCACGACGGCGCTCGCGAACGTCCGTTCTTCGTTCGGTGCTCCTGCCACGCAACGAGCCTACCGGCTGTTCACGCTTCCGCACACGTCGATGTGGTTCGATGCCCCGATGGACGGAGACGAGGCGCGGATCGAGGAGCTGGAACGCGGGTTCCGGCGAGATGGACTCCCCAACCTGGTGGTGGACTACTCGGCCGCCGAGGACGTGTTCACGCGGGCGCTGCCCTTCTTCGCGCTGGTGTTCGCGGTCGAGGTGGTGGTGGCCGTCGACGCCGAGCTCGGGTGGACCGGGATCGCCTTGGTGGCCGCGGTGTTGGCCACCCTGGTCATGGCCTTCGGGGTCATGAACGCCGTCCGGGGGCAGCGGTTCTTCTCCGTCCCGGAGCGCGTCGACACGCCGGAGCTCGTGGCGTTCGTGGTGCTGCCCGTGCTGGTGTCCTTCGCGTTCGGCGACCGGCGACTGGATGCCCTCGCCGTGCTGGCGATCAACCTGGTGATCGTGGGCGGCACCTACGTGGTGGTCGGGTTCGGGGTGCTGTCGATCGTTCGCTGGGCCGGCGTGCGGTTCTTCACGCAGCTGCGCACCACGCTCCCCGTCCTGGTGCGCGCGGTGCCGTTGTTGCTGTTCTTCTCCCTGGTCATGTTCTTCACCACCGAGATCTGGCAGGTCTTCAGCCTCTCGCCGACGGCGCTGTTCTGGACCGCGATCGCCCTGTTCATGGTGCTGGGGATCGTGTTCCTCTCGGTCCGGCTCCCCGGCGTGATCCGCGAGGTCGAGACCGATGCGGACGTGGGTGAGGACCCCTTACGCCGACGCGAGCGGCGCAACCTCGAGGCGGTGGCGTTGATCAGCGAAGGGCTCCAGGTGTTGTTCGTCAGTGCGGCCGTGTGGCTGTTCTACGTCGTGATCGGCTCGCTGCTGGTGACCGAAGAGATCCGCGAACTGTGGTTCACGACGTCGGGGAGCCCAGGCTGGACGCTTTCGCTGCTCGGCGAGCAGGTACAGATCGGTCCGCCGCTGCTGCGCGTCGCGACCGGGGTGGCCTCCTTCGCCGGGCTCTACTACGCGGTGGCGATCCTCGTCGACTCCGCCTACCGCGATCAGTTCGTCGACACCCTCACGAGCCAGCTCCGGGAGACGTTCGAACGTCGCGTCGAGTACCTGCGCCTGCTCCACCACCGCGAAGGGATCACGCCCGCCGACCCATCCGCAGGAACGTGACCTCGTTGCCACCGTCGAACCGTCACGGCCGCTCCCGGCGGTGCCCGCGCATGGGCATGCCGTAGCGCGGCCGCAGGGTGATGACCGGCTGCAGTTCCACCGGCGGCGAGGGCTCCAGCGAGAACCTCCACCGTTGCGCGATCGTGGCCATGACCAGCCCGGCCTCCATCCACGCGAAGCCCTCGCCGATGCACATGCGCGGGCCGCCGCCGAACGGCAGGTAGGCGTGGCGCGGACGCTCCGGGTCGGGCGCGAGCCATCGATCCGGGCTGAACGTGTGGGCCTCCGGCCACCATCGCTCGTCGTGGTGGAGCACCCACGGCGACACCACCACGACCGAACCCGCGGGCAGCGTGATCCCGGCGAGCTCGTGCGGAGCCATCGCCTGACGGCCCATCGCCCAGGCCGGAGGGCGAAGCCGGATCGATTCGGCCAGGACCGCACGCAGGTACGGCAGCGAGCCCAGGTCGCCGGCGTCGGGCGGACGTCCTCCCAGGACCTCGTCGAGTTCGGCGTGGACGCGGGCCTCGACCTCCGGATGCCGGCTCAGCTGCCACCAGGTCCACGTGAGGGCGTTCGACGTGGTCTCGTGACCCGCGAGGAACAACGTCACGGCTTCGTCGCGGACCTGCGTGTCGGTCATGCCCGCCCCGTCCTCCTGCGCCGCGAGCAGCAGCGACAACAGGTCATCGCGCGGACCGGTGGCCCTCCGCTCCGCGATCAACGACGAGATCAGCCGATCGAACACCGCGACCGCGCGATCGAACCGCCGCGTGGCGGGCAGCGGCAGGCGTTCGGTGATCGGGAACCACGGCGAGAACTGCCGGCCGAACTGCGACAGGATCTCGTGCAGGGCCTCCGTGACCTCGCGGGCTTCGGCCGACTCCACGTCGGTGGCGAACAGGGTGCGACCGACGATCGCCAGGGTGAGGCGCGCCATCTCGGCGTGCAGGTCCAGAGCGGCGCCATCGGTCCACCGGTCGGCGGCTCGTTCGGCTTCGGCCACCATGGGGTCGCCGTAGGTGTCGATGCGCTCGTGGTGGAAGATCGGCTGGATCAGGCGGCGCTGCCGCCGATGGGTCTCGTCCTCGCTGGTGAGGAGGCCGTCCCCGAGCACGCGGCGGGCGTTCTGGAGCGCCGGGCTCTTGTGGAAGTCGTGGTTGCCGGTCGCCAGGACGTCCCAGACATCGTCAGGGTGATTGACGAAGTAGACGTCGGTGCGCGGCATCACCGCGTGGGTCAGATCGCCGATCGCGGCGGCACGTTCCAGCAGGGCGATCGGATCCCGTCGCAGCAGCCGCACGGCCCCGAGCTTGGAGAGACCGAGCTCGGTGACCTCGCGCGGCCTCGCAACGTTCATCCCGTTGAGACTAGCGTTGCAGGGAACGGCTCGGGTATCGTTCCGCCCGAGGGCTCGGCATCACAGTTTCGGCAACAGTTGGCACTGGAGCAGTTCCCTCCCGGCGAGAGTCGGAGGCCGACGGACATCGCATCACCGCACCAGGTCCGCAACGGCCGAGGAAGGAGGGGAACGCCCATGGCAACCGGAACCGTGAAGTGGTTCAGCCCCGAGAAGGGCTTCGGGTTCATCACCCAGACCGAGGGTCCAGACGTCTTCGTGCACTTCAGCTCGATCGAAGGCGAGGGGTACAAGAACCTCGAGGAGGGCCAGAACGTCGAGTTCGAGGTCACGGAGGGTCAGAAAGGCCCCCAGGCATCGAACGTCCACGTGGTCTGAACCGAGATCGTTCGAAGCATGGAGCCCGCCGCGCCACGCGCGCGGCGGGCTTCACTGCGTTCTCCGGCACGTTCTCCGGCCACGTTCTCCGGGTAGCGTCGAGGCATGATCGAGGATCTCGAGCGGCTCGCCGACGGCGTGCTGGAAGCCAGCGTGGTGGGCAGCTTCACGAAGCTCGGCTACGAGGCGCGACGCCGGATGTTCCATTGGCAGGACCTGGACGAGCTGCGCATGGACGGCACGGTGGTGGTGATCACCGGCGGCAACTCCGGCCTCGGGTTGCTCACCGCCACGCGCTTGGCCTCGATGGGCGCGTCGGTCCGGATCGTCGCCAGGGACCCCGAGCGGGGAGAGGCGGCGCGCCGGCAGATCGCGGCCGCGGGGTCCGGCGACGCGGGCCTGTACGTCGGCGATCTGTCGTCGCTGGCATCGGTGCGGGCGGTGGCCGCGGCGATCATCGAGGGCGAGTCCCGGCTCGACGTGCTGATCCACAACGCCGGTGGCCTGCTGCCCGAGCGGAAGGTCTCGGAGGACGGCCACGAGGTGACGTTCGCCACGATGGTGCTCGGACCCTTCGTGCTGACCCGTTCGCTGGTGCCGTTGCTGTCGTCGACGCCGAGCAGTCGCGTGCTGTGGATCGCCAGCGGCGGCATGTACACCCAGTCGCTGGACGTCGACGCGCTCGAGATGACGCCCGAGGCCTACAAGGGGGCGACCGCCTACGCCCGGGCCAAGCGGGCGCAAGTCGTCCTGAGCGAGGAGTGGGCGAAGCGGCTGCGCGAGGCGGGTGTGGTGGTGCACGCCATGCACCCCGGATGGGCCGACACCCCCGGGCTGGAGGTGGGGCTGCCGGGGTTCCGCAGGGTGCTCGGCCCCTTGCTTCGCACCCCGGACGAAGGCGCCGACACGATCGTGTGGCTCGCCGCCGCCGAGGAGCCCGGCCGGTCCACCGGGAAGTTCTGGCTGGATCGAGCCCCGCGCTCCACCGAGAAGCTGGTTCGGTCGGGTGCGACCCCGGACGAGCGCGCCCGGCTCTGGACCATGCTCGAGTCCATGGCCGACGAAGCCTGAGCGCGCCGCGAACGTCAGGACGTAGGTGCGGGGCAGTCGCGATATCTCGAGATCGGTATCGAGGGCGCCGATCCGGTCGGCGCACCCTCCCGCGATACCGCTACCGGTATCGGAGCGGACTCCTCGTTCCGTTCGGCGCTGCGCATCGCGGAAATGGGATCGCCGGATCGAACGCAGAGCACGGTTCGGGCGCCTCGCCCGGTGCGAACCCGAACCTCAGCGTCCCGCCAGGAACGCCTCGAGCGCATCGGCCTGGGCGCGCACGCTCTGCGCCGATGGACCACCGGGCGTCGCATGCGCCGCGACGCTCGCGTCGGGATCGAGCAGCGCTCTGCCCCCGGGAACCCCGAACGCCTCCCACTCCTCGTCGGTCATCGACGTCAGCGTGCCGCCCCGGCCGGCCAGCTCCTTGAGCAGCGCCCCGGTCCGACGGTGCGCCTCGCGGAACGGCACCCCCGCCTTGACCAGCGCCTCGGCGAGGTCGGTGGCGTAGAGGCCCTCGGCCGCGCATGCGTCACGCATCGCCGAGACGTCGAACCGCACGGTCGCCACCGCCCCCGTGATCGCCGGCAGGACGAGGTCCAGCGTGTCCACCGCGTCGAAGAGCGGCTCCTTGTCCTCCTGGAGGTCGCGGTGGTAGCCGGCCGGCAGGCCGTGCAGCATCGCCGTGACCGCCATGAAGTCCGCCGCCACACGTGCCGCCTTCCCGCGGACGAGTTCAGCGGTATCGGGGTTCCGCTTCTGCGGCATCATGCTCGAGCCGGTGGAGTAGGCCTCGTCGAGTTCGGCCCATGCCAGCGACTCGTCGGTCCATCGAGCAAGATCCGCCGCCAGGCGCGAAAGGTGGGTCGCGGTGATCGACGCCACCGCCAGGAACTCCTGGACGAAATCACGATCGCTCACCGCGTCGATCGAGTTCGCGAACGCCCGGCGCATGCCCAGCCGCTCGGCGGTGGCCGCCGGATCCAGCCCCAGCGTGGAGGTCGCCGTCGCGCCGGCGCCCAACGCGGATGTGGACGCACGATCGGCCCACTGCGCGAACCGTTCGAGGTCGCGGGAGCACGCCCACGCGTGCGCCAGCAGGTGGTGGCCGAGCGTCACGGGTTGGGCGAGACGCGCGTGGGTCGTACCGGGCATCACGGTCGCCTCGTGCTCACGCGCGCGCTCGACCAGCACGGACACCAACGCGGCTGATCGAACCGTCGATCCGTGCGCCGGCGTCGAGCAGCCAGAGCCGCAGGTCGGTCACGACCAGATCGTTGCGCGACCGCCCCGCGTGGAGCTTGGCGCCGAGGTCGCCGAGGCGTTCGGTGACCTCGCGTTCCACGACCGAGTGGATGTCTTCGTCGGCGGCACCGAAGACGACCGCGCCCGCTGCGAGCTCCTCGCCGACCTCGGCCAGCGTGGCATCGAGCGTCTCGGCTTCATCGGCGGTGAGCAGTCCGGCGGCCAGCAGCGCGCCGACATGCGCGCGCGAGGCGCGAACATCCGCCTGACCCAGCCGCTCGTCGAAGTGCAGCGACCGTCCCAGGGCGTGCGCCTCGGGTGCCGGCGGCGTCGAGAACCGTCCCGCCCACAGCGGGCCGCCCTCGCTCACGCGCCGCGCTCCCCCTGCGTCGCCGACCACGTCTTGAGCCCCAGGCCGTACAGCCGCACGAACCCGGCGGCGTCCGACTGATCGAAGGCGTCGCCGCTGCCGTAGGTCGCCAGCGACAGGTCGTAGAGCGAGTGCGGGCTGCGCCGTCCCACGACGGTGCACGACCCCGGTTCGAACCGCAGACGAACCTCGCCGCTCACATGCGACTGGGTGGCGTCCACGTAGGCGTCGATGGCCTGGCGCAGTGGGCTGAACCACTGGCCGTCGTAGACGAGGTCGGCCCAGCGCTGCTCCATCAACGGCTTGTGGTGAGCGAGGTCGCGCTCCATCGTGAGGTCCTCCAGCGCCTGGTGCGCGTGGATGATCGCCAGCGCGCCCGCCACCTCGTACAGCTCGCGGCTCTTGATCCCCACCCGCCGGTTCTCGATCATGTCGACCCGCCCGAACCCGTAGTACCCGCCGCCCAGCGCGTCGAGCGCGCGGATGATCTCGGGCAGCGTGGCCGCCTCGCCGTCGAGCGCCACCGGCAACCCGCGGTCGAAGGCCACGACGACCTCCGTGGGCTCGGTGGGCCGGTCCGGCGGCGCGGCCGTGCGTTCGAACGCGTCTTCGGGCGGCGCCACCCACGGGTCCTCCAGCGGACCGCATTCGGCGGTGCGGCCCCACAGGTTCTCGTCGACCGAATAGGTCTTCACCAGGCTCGCGATCGGGATGCCCCACTCGGCGGCGAGACCGATCGCCTTCTCGCGCGGGATGTCGGCGTCGCGGATCGGCGCCAGCACCTGCAGGTCCGGAGCCAGCACGCCGAACCCGACCTCGAAGCGCACCTGGTCGTTCCCCTTGCCGGTGCAGCCGTGCGCCACCGTGGACGCGTCGATCTCGCGCGCGACCGTCACGACCTCCTCGACGATGCACGGCCTGCGCGAGGCCGCTCACCATCGGGTACTTCCCCTCGTAGAGCCCGTTCGCCTTGATCGCCGGCGACAGGAACTCGGCGGCGTAGCGATCGACGGCATCCACCACCCGGACGCTCGCGGCGCCCGCCTGCTCGCCGCGCTCCACGATCTCGCCGAAGTCCTCGCGCTGGCCGACGTCGACCGCCACCGCGTGCACCTCGTAGCCCTGGTCGCTCAGCCACCGGATCGTGACCGAGGTGTCGAGCCCTCCGCTGTACGCCAGTACCGCCTTCTCCATCAGGATGCCTCCATGATCTGGGTGAGCGATCGTTCGATCTGCGAGGCCGTCACGCCCTCGAGGCCGAGGATCAGGATCGTGTTGTCACCGGCGATCGTGCCCGCGATGCCGTGGAGCCCGGCACGGTCGATCCCCTCGGCGAGCGCCGCCGCCGCGCCGGGCGAGGTTCGGACGATCAGCCCGGCGTCGCTCGCCACGAAGGAGAGGGCGAACTCATCGAGCAGGTGACGCAGCAGCGCCATCGGCCCGTAGGAGCCAGCCTCGCCGCCGGCGACGTAGCGCAGGCCGTCGTGATCGTGGACGCGGGCCAGACCGAGTTCCTCGACGTCGCGACTGATCGTCGACTGCGTGGCGTCGATGCCCAGGTAGGCGAGGCGGGCGCGGATCTCCTCCTGGGAGCCCAGCCGCTCACGCGAGACCAGGCCGATGATCGCCTGCTGGCGCTTGGACTTCACGGCGGCGTTGTTGCGGCTCATACCGGACTCCCCTGCGTCTGGGCCACGCGGCGAAGGGCATCGATGAACGTCGCGACCGCGTGAAGGATCTCGTCATCGGTCGCGACCAGCGGGGGCGACATCCGCACCACGTCGGGTCCGGCGATGCTGACCAGGACGCCGGCGTCCAGCATCGCGAGCGCCACCTCGTGCGCGATCGGCCGGTCGAGCTGGATGCCCCACAGGCAGCCGCGGCCGCGCAGGTCGGCAACCAGGGTGTCGTCCGCGGCCTCACGCACCGTGCGCGACAGGAGGTCGCCGATCGCGTCCGCGCGAGCCAGCAGCCCTTCGGTCTCGATCACGTCGAGCACCGCGAGCGCTCCCGAGCAGACGATCGGACCGCCGCCGAACGTCGAGGCGTGCTCGCCGGGACCGAACGCGAGATCGGCGCGCGCCACGAGGGCACCGATCGGCAGACCGCCGCCCAGCGCCTTGGCCAGGGTCACCACGTCGGGCACGACGCCCGAGCGCGAGATCGCGAGCCAGTCGCCGCAACGCCCCATCCCCGACTGGACCTCGTCGGCGATCAGCACGACCCCACGGTCGTCACACGCCGCACGCACCCCGCGCAGGTAGTCGTCCGGCAACGGCAGCACGCCCCCCTCGCCCATCACGGGCTCGAGGAGGACCGCGCCGACATCGGGCGTCATCGCGGCTTCGAGCGCGCCCAGATCGCCGGGCGGGACGAACCGGAACCAGTCCACCAGCGGCTCGAACGGCTCGCGCTTCGCGGGCTGCCCGGTCGCGGCCAACGCCGCCACCGTGCGCCCGTGGAAGGACCCCTCGAGCGCGACGATCGTGGGACGGCCGCTCGCGAGCCCGTGCTTGCGCGCGAGCTTGATCGCGGCTTCGTTCGCCTCGGCCCCCGAGTTGGCGAAGAACACCTGGGCGTCGGGGATGGGCAGCAGCGCGGCCAGCCGATCCGCCAGCCGCGCCTGCGGTTCGGTGGCGTACAGGTTGCTCACCATGTCGAGGGTGGCCGCCTGCGTCGTGATCGCCTCGACCCACGCGGGATGCGAGTGGCCGATGGCCGTGACGCCGAGCGCGCCCGCCACGTCGAGGAACTCCCTGCCCGAGTCGTCCCACACGCGGGTGCCGGCACCGCGCACCAGGGTCAGCGGGAACCGCCCGTACGTGGGCATCACGGCGGGTTCGTGCAGCGTCACGGCGCCACCTCGTCCTCGGCGTCTGGCTCGGCGTCGGGCACGATCATCGTGCCGACGCCCTCCGGCGTGAACAGCTCCAGCACCAACGAGTGCTCGACCCGGCCGTCCACCAGATGGGCCCGTCGCACCCCGGCGCGCAGGGCGCGCACCGCGCTCTCGAGCTTGGGGATCATGCCGCCGCCCACCACGGCCGGTTGCGACAGCAGCTCGAGCGTCTGCGCCGCCGACAGCTCGCTCAGCAGGTCGCCCGTGGGCCCGATCAGGCCCGGCACGTCGTTGATGAAGACCAGCTTCTCGGCGCCGAGCGCGATCGCGAGTTCGCTCGCCACCACGTCGGCGTTCACGTTGTAGGCCTGTCCGGTGGTCTCGTCGACCGCGATGCTCGCCACCACCGGCACGAACCGCTGGGCGGTGAGGGTGCGCAGCACGGCGGCGTTGACGTGGATCACCTCGCCCACGAACCCGAGGTCCGGCGCGCTCTGTTTGCGAGCCAGCAGCAACCCGCCGTCCACCCCGGACAGGCCGACGGCAGGCACGCCGCCGGTGACGAGCGAGGCCACCACGTCGGTGTTGAGCTTGCCGGCCAGGACCATCGTGGCGACGTCGAGCGTCTCGGCGTCGGTGACGCGTATCCCGTCGACGAACGTGGTCTCGATCCCGAGGCGCTCGGACACCTGGGTCACCTGCGGGCCACCCCCGTGCACGACGACCGCCGTGATCCCGGCGCTCTGCAACAGGGCGACGTCCTCGGCGAAGGAGGCGGCCAGGCCGACGGTGTCCATGGCCGCACCGCCGTATTTCACGACGATCACCTTGCCGTGGTGCTCGCGCATGAACGGCAGCGCCTCGAGCAGCGTGCGGGCCTTCGCCACGGTGCGTTCGCGGATCTGTGGCGGCAGATCGAACGGCTTGCCGGGCATCTGCCCTGCGATCTGGCCTGTCGTCTGAGCGTCGTCGGCCATCACGTCGTGTACTCCCCGTTGATCCGGACGTAGTCGTAGGACAGGTCGCAGCCGAAGATCCGCGCGTTCGCAGGTCCGTCACCCACCCGAACGGTGAGCACGATCTCGGGATCCTTCATCTGCGTGCGGGCATCCTCGGCCAGCGCCGAGGCGGGTTCGAAGTAGGCGGGCGGGATGACGCCGCCGCTCGCCACCGTGACGTCGCCGAACGCGACGTCGATCCGCGCGGGGTCGATCGCGACGCCCGCCGCGCCCGCCGCCTGCAGCACGCGGCCCGGGTTCGGGTCCCCGCCGAACACGGCGGTCTTCACGAGCGGTGAATCCGCGACCGTCCTGGCGATCGCGCGAGCGTCGCCCTCGTCCGCGGCGCCACGCACATCGACCACCAGGACGTGGGTGACGCCCTCGCCGTCGGCGATCAGCTGGGCGACGAGGTCATCCGCGAGGTCGCCCAGGGCGCCGGCGAGCGCGTCCCAGGTCCGGGAGTCCGGGGTGACCGGCTCCCCGCCCGCGGCCCCGCTCGCGAGCAGCAGCACGGTGTCGTTCGTCGAGGTGCAGCCGTCCACCGTGAACGCGTTGAACCGCGGCTTCAGCTGTTCGTCGGCGAGACGCTGGAGATCGCCCGGCGCCACGGCCGCATCGGTGGTGATGAACGCGAGCATCGTGGCCAGGTTCGGCGCGATCATGCCGACGCCCTTCGCGCACCCGCCCAGCCGGTGGTCGCCGGCCACGCGCGTCGCCTGCTTGTCCACCGTGTCGGTGGTCATGATCGCGTGCGCGAACGCCGTCGCCGCCGTCGTCGTCGAGCGCCGCGGCGGCGGCGGGCAGCGCGGCGATGAGCGCGTCCATGTGGATCGGCTCGCCGATCACGCCGGTCGAACACGGCACGACGTCGGTGACGCGCACGCCCAGCACGGCGGCCGCGCCAGCGGTGGCCACGAACGCGTCCTCGCTGCCGCGCTCGCCCGTCGCGGCGTTGGCCTGGCCGCTGTTGACCAGCACCGCGCGCGCCGAACCGCTCGCCAGGTGATGCCTGGCCAGCGCCACGGGCGCCGCCTCCACCCGGTTCGTGGTGAAGAGGCCGGCCGCGGTGGTGCCCAGCTCACCGAGCAGGAGCCCGAGGTCGGGCAGACCGCTCGCCTTGAACCCGGCCGTCACCCCCGAGGCGGTGAAGCCGCGCGCGAAGGTCACGCTCATGGGTAGACCGCCAGGGACGGCAGGCCGAGGGTCTCGTCGAAGCCGCACACCAGGTTCATGTTCTGGATCGCCTGACCGGCGGCGCCCTTCACCAGGTTGTCGACGGCGCCCACCACCACGGCCGTGCCGGTCCGCGCATCCGCCAGCGCCTGGAGCTCCACGACGTTCGTGCCGCGCGTGCGCTTCGAGTCGACCATCTCGCCGGCCGGCAGCACCCGCACGAACGGCGCGCCCGCATACGCGGCGGCGAGCGCACCCACCAGCGCGTCGGTGGTGACACCGTCGGCGAGGGTCGCGTAGCACGTCGTGAGCACGCCGCGGACGGTGGGCACCAGGTGCGGCACGAACAGCACCGAGGGCGCCACGCCCGTCGCCATCTCGATGCCGCGCTCCATCTCGGGGGTGTGCTGGTGGCCCGGCACCCGATACGGGCGCACGCTGTCCTCGGTGGCGGTGAACAGCGACGCCTCGCTGGCCGCCCGTCCCGCCCCCGACAGCCCGGTCTTGCCGTCCACGCGGATCGTCGTGGGCTCGACCAGCCCGGCCGACACCAACGGCGCCATCCCCAGGATCACCGGCGTCGGGTAGCAGCCCGGGTTCGCGACCAGCTGCGCGCCACCCACGCGATCGCCGAACAGCTCCGGCAACCCGTAGACCGCCTTGTCCAGCCAATCGGCCGCCGGATGGTCGAACCCGTACCAGCCGGGATAGTCGGCGGCCGGCAGCCGGAAGTCACCGGCGAGATCGATCACGCGCACGCCGGCCTCGAGCAGGCCGGGCACGATCGTGCTGCTCGTGCCGTTGGGCAGCGAGCAGAACGCCAGGTCGGCGGCGTCCGCGACGGCCGCCGCGTCGATCGCCTTCAGCTCCTCGTCGGCGATCGCCAGCGAGCGCAGATGCGGGTGCGCCTGAGCGAGCGTCTGTCCGACGGACCCCCGCGCGCCCAGGAAGGTCACGCGCGCGCGGGAGTGGGCCGCGAGCAGGCGGATGAGCTCCCCGCCCGCGTAGCCCGGACGCGCCGAGCACCGCGACGCGCAGCGTCCCGTCGAGTTCCGTCTGCCCCATGACGCATAAGTATGCGAAGTCCGGGTATCGATGACAACCGGCGGGCAGATGCCCAGGTCAGGCGGGCCGGCGGCAGGGCGAGCGCCACACGCCCAGGTTCAGCTTCTTCTTCAGGAAGTTGAAGTTGTGCGCGTTCGCCTGGGGGCAGAACTCGGACTTCGCGAGCTTGTACTCGACGCCGAACACCGCCTTGCCGGCCTCGACGAACGGATCGAGGCGGTTGCACTCGTGGTACTGGTGGCACTGCTCGTTGAGCGCGAAGTCGAAGTAGGGCAGGAGCTTGGTGATCTGGCCCAGGTCGTTCTTCAGCACGGCGCTCATGCCGCGGTGGTGCGCCTGGTTGGCCAGGAACACGTCGTACTTCAGCTGATCGGCTCCCGTGAGCTTGAATCCCGTGTGGTTCTGATAGCCGTCGACGTTGTCGAACTCCACGG
The DNA here is from genome assembly GCA_963797635.1 of uncultured Actinomycetes bacterium. Lineage (GTDB taxonomy): Bacteria > Actinomycetota > UBA4738 > UBA4738 > HRBIN12 > JAOUEA01. The sequence goes on along the minus strand of CAWCPZ010000013.1, from coordinate 18,067 downwards.
CGTCGAAGCCCTTGGCGTCGCACATGTCCAGGCGGGCCTTCATGATCGGTCCGAGGATGCCCACCTTGCGGATGTCGAGCCACTTCTCCCCCGGCCATCCGTTCGACCGGCCCAGCACCGAGTCCGGGAACTCGTCGGCGTCCGGACGCCAGTTCTCCCAGGAACCGGCGCTGATGTAGCACACGACCTTGCGGCCGTCGGCGTGCAGGTCGTCGATCAGCCCCGAGGTGGCCTCGAACCCGTCGATGTCGTACATCTCGACGTCGATGCTGATGTCGACCGCGTGGGAGAGCTGCCACTGCCACGACGTCTCGAGCGCCGGCGCGTAGCACCCGGGACAGTCGACCGGATCGGGCAGTTTCGGAGCCGATGGTGCCGCGGCGGGCACCCGAACCTGCGAGGCGGACGCCACCGACGCCGGCGTCATGGTGCCCATGAGCACGAGCAGCACGATGACGGGGAGGGTTCGGCGCATCGCAGCAGGTATCGGCAAGGACCGCACCCCGGCTTGACCACGCCGCGCCATCGTCACTGCCCCGCCCGGTCGAACCGGAGATCGGCCAGCATCGCCTGGGTCCGCTCGACCGCGCCGATCAACCACGTGCCGTCCTGCCCGCCGCGGATGTCCTCGCGCGGGTACATGAACTGGTTGAGCGATTCGTCCGAGCCCACCTGGATCCCCTTGCGCGAGAGGAACTCGCCGAGGGCGAACTCCCAACTGAAGATCGCGGTGCCGTCGGCGTAGGCGAAGACCGTGTAGGTCAAGAACGAGTTCGGCTGGGCCACGAGCATCTTCGCGTCGCCCTGGCGGAACCCTCGCTGATCGCTGGGCGCGAAGCCCAACCGCGACAACGCCTCCTGGAAGTCCACGCCGCCAGCATGGCACAGCGTCAGCGAACCACGGCGAGGACCCCCGGGTCGGTGTCGTCGTCGGGCCGGCCGAGCGGGTCGGGCACCGGCGGCCCTCCGGCCTGACGAGCGCGTGCGATGGAACCGCGCGCCTTGCCCAGCTGCGAGCGGAACTCGTCGGCGCCGTTCGTGATCATCGTGCCGGCGCGGGCGAACCGGTTCTCCACCACGGTCTCGAGGACGTCGAGCACCGAGCCCACCTCGGCCAGGCTCGACTGCACGTCGGCGGCATCGCCGAAGCGCTGCACCAACGAGTAGAGGAACAGCACGATCGGCAGCGCCGAGGAATACGGCACGATCACGACGCCCTTGGCGTAGGCCTCGGCGTGGGCGCGGCGCAGCACCGACGTAGGCGGCGTCGGGGATGGCCGCCACCGCCACCGGCGCGGTGACCGCCGGGTCGAGGTACTGGGCCACCTCGCGGGCCCGGCCCGCGACGGCCTTCTCGAGCGCCCGGGCGCAGGCGTCGACCTGGCCGGGATCCTTGGCGGCGGCCAGCGCCTCGAGTTCTGCGAGCGCGGTCCACTTGGAGTCGATCGGCAGCCGCCGGCCGTCGGGCAGCAACAGCCCGAACTCGACCACCTTGCCGCCCACCCGGAAATCGGTGACCAGCATGCCGGGAGGCAGCTGGGCCAGGTGTTCGCGCAGGACGTTCTCCCCCGCCCGGCCCTTCGCCGCGCCGCCGGCGAGCACGGTGGCGAGCCGGCGGATCACGTCACGGTGCTCGGCGTCGACCGTTCGGCGTTCCTGCTCGCGCACGGTGAGCTCGTCGAGCGCGCGACGGGCGCCATCGAGACCGGAACGGAGCTGCTCCCCGGCGAGGTCGCGGGTGGCGGCCGCGTCGGCGAGGCGGCGGAGTTCGGCGGACTGGACCTCGAGTCGCGACTCGAGCCGGGAGGCGGCGCCAGGATCGGTCGGAAGGGCGGTGCGCCGCGTGAGCATCAGGGCGGCACCCGCCGCAGCGCCCACGGCGAGCGCCACCACGGCGATGACGATCTGTGCGTTCACGATGTCCTCCTGGGGAAGTGGTCCCTCGCAAGCTAGCCGGGGGGTCTGACACCATGAGCGCGTGCACGACGACGACATCCAGGAGCCGGCCACCGATGTGACCACCGAATCGCCACCGAGCACGGCGTCCGGGGCTCCGGAACCGTCTGCGACGTCTCGTGCACCCGCACCGACGAACCGTGGTGCGCATGGTCCTCGCCCTCCTCGCCGTGATCGTGGTCCTGGCGGTCGTGGGCGGTTCGATCCGCGCGTTCAGCCGGCACGAGGAACCGGGGGTCGACCCGTCGGCGTTGACCGGTCTGACCCCGACCTGGTCGGCCGATCTGGGACAGGGCAGGGTCGTCGGCGTGGCCTTCGAGGCCGATCGCCTGTACGCCAGCAGCGCGCAAGGGCTGACCGTGTTCGACATCCCGTGCGACGGCGACGGCGAACCGTGCCGCCCGTCGTGGCTGAGCGTCGTGCCCGACGGACCGATCTCGGCGCCCGTGGTCTCCGGCGATTCCGTGTACGCCGGCTCGTCGTCTGGCCAGGTGTACGCCTTCCCGGCGACGTGCGACGCCAACGGATGCCCGCCCCGATGGGTGGGCGTCGCCGGGAAGGGTCGTGTATCCCGGCCCGGCGTCAACGATGACTTCGTCTACGTCACCTCCGACCGCCTGTACGCCTTCCCGTGCAGCGTGCGGCAGCGCCGACCGGACCTGCCTGCCGGCGTGGACGGCGCCGCTCCCGGACGCCCCGACGGGCGATGCCCCCGCGGTGGGCGGCGGCGTCGTGGTGGTGGCATCCGACTCGGTCGAAGGCGGCGTCTCGGCGTTCCCCGCGGTGTGCACGGAAGGGTGCGAACCGCTCTGGACCGGCGACACCGACGGACCGGCAACCGGGGTCACGATCGAGGGCGACACCGCCTACGTGGTGGCGCATGGATCGCTGCTGGCGTTCCCGCTCTCGTGCCAGGGCGCGTGTCACCCCACCTGGACCGGGACGTTCGTGCCGGGCGGTGCGTTCGCGGAAGGGTCGCCGGCCCCGCCGGGCGTCGGTTCGGGACAGGTGGCGATCGCGGGCGACGACGGCACGCTCTGGTTGTTCCCCGCCACGTGTCCGAACCCCACGTGCGGGCCCCTGCGGTCGTTCGACCTCGGAGCCGAAGGCCTGGGCAGGCCGGTGATCGAAGAGGGCTTCGTGTTCGTCGCGTCCGAGGACGGCCGCCTGTTCGCGATCGGCACCGGCTGCGACCCCTCGAACGTGACCACGTGCGACGAAGCGGCCACGACCTCGCTCGGAAGCCCGACCCGCGCCGTGCCGGCATCGGGCGCCGGTGTGGTCTACGCGGGTGACGATGCCGGGACGGTGCACGCCTTCGATCTGCGCGCCTCCGGCTAGGTCCGTTGGCCAGGCGACGGAACGACTGATAGACCTAGTGGCATGACCGAGACCGCCGTCGCACCGGGCATCGACCGCCGCAAGCTCGCCGAGCTCAAGGAACGCGAGGACGCCGCCTTCATCGGCAGCCACGCCGGATCGATCGAACGCTGGAACCAGGCGAAGGCGGTGATGCCGAACGGTGTCCCGATGTCGTGGCTCCGCACCTCCTACGACCACCCTCCGCTGTTCGTCGCCGAGGGCAAGGGCGGGCATTTCCGCGACGTGGACGGCAACGACTACGCCGACTTCAACATCGCCGACATGTCCATGTTCGGCGGCTACGCGCCCGAACCCGTGGTGGAGGCCGTGGCGAAGCGCATGGCCGCCGGGAGCCAGTTCCTGCTGCCGAGCGAGGACTCGATCTGGGTGGCTCAGGAGCTGCAGCGCCGGTTCGGCCTGCCGAAGTGGCAGTTCACGCTGTCGGCGACCCACGCCAACACCGAGGCGATCCGTGTGGCTCGAACCATCACCGGGCGGGACCGGGTGCTGCTGTTCGACGGCAAGTACCACGGGCATTTCGACGAGACCCTGGTGGAGCTGGAGGACGGACATCTCGTCCCCGGCGAGGTGGGCCTGCCGCGCGACGTCACGTCGAAGACCACGATCGTGCAGTTCAACGACGTCGAGGCGCTGCGGGCGGCCTTGGAGACGCGCGAGATCGCGATCGTGCTCACCGAGCCCGTCCTCACGAACGAGATCGGTCTGCAGCTGCCGGTCGAGGACTTCCACGCCGAGCTCCGCGCGATCACCCGCGAGACCGGCACCCTGCTCGCCTACGACGAGACGCACACGCAGGTCGTCGGCCCCGGTGGCCTGACCCGCATGTGGGGACTCGAGCCCGACATCGTGTCGGCGGGCAAGTCGCTGGCCGGCGGCATCCCGATGGGCACGTACGGCATGACCGAGGCCGTGGCCGACGTCCTCGAACGCCCCAGCGGGCGCGATGACGAGAAGCCGTCCGTGGCCACCGGCGGCACCCTGTTCGGCAACCCGCTGCAGATGGCGTCGGCCCGCGCCACGATGGGCGAGGTGCTCACCGACCAGGCGTACGCCCACACCCACGTGCTGGGCACCCAGCTCGCCGACGGCATCGAGGCCACGATCGACAAGGCCGGCCTGCCGTGGACCGCCCACCGGTTCTGGCCACGGAGCGGGGTCACGTTCGCCGAGCGGATGCCGCGCAACGCGCTGGAGGCTCGCGAGACCTTCGACGTACCGCTCCGGCGTCTGATGCGCGTCTACTTCGCGAACCGGGGCATCTGGGACGCGATCGTCGGCGCCGGGCCGACGTGCGCCGTGCCCGCCACGGCGGAGGACGTCGACGCCTACATCGGCGCGTTCTCCGACCTGGTCGCTGAACTCACCGCTTGACCAACCTTGGAGGTGCCCGCATGCGACGAAGCACACGGATCACGAGCCTCGCGGTGGTGCTGGGAGCGACCCTCGCCCTCGGCGTCGCCGCAGCATCGGCCCAGACCCTCGACCCGACCGACGAGTCGGCCGAGCCCTACATCGTGCTCACCGGGCATCTCACCGTCGAGGCCGGCACCACGGTCGAAGACGCGATCATCTTCGACGGTGACGCCACGATCGATGGGAACGTCAGCGGGAACGCGGTAGCGCTCAACGGCGACGTCGTCGTCAACGGTGATGTGAGCGGCGACGTCATCGCGCTCAACGGCCGCGTCACCGTGGCGGCGACCGGATCCGTGACCGGCAACGTCATGTCCCGGCTGGAACCCGCCCTGGACGGCGAGGTGGGCGGCGATGTGCAGCGCAACGGGCTGCGCACCGACGGCCTGCTGGTCTTCGGCCGGGTGGCGTTCTGGCTCGCGGCTTCGATCTCGTCCCTGCTGTTCGGCCTGTTGTGGTTCGGGTTCTTCCCGCGGGGAGGCGAGGCCGTCGCCAACGCCGCCAGGACCGCGGTGGGCGGCTCGATCGGGTTCGGGTTCATGCTGTTCCTGGGCATCCCGATCGTCGGGGTGATCATGCTCGTCACGATCGTGGGCGGATTGTTCGGGGTGGCCTTGCTCACGGGCATGGTGCTGCTCTACTCGGTCGCCTACACCGCCGGCGCCCTCGCGCTGGGCCGGCTGCTGCTGAAGGAGCCACGGAGGCTCGTCGTGGCGTTCCTGCTGGGGTGGGTCATCCTGCGCGTGCTGGCGCTCGTGCCGGTCCTGGGCGGCACGCTGTTCGCCGCGGCCACGGTGTGGGGATTCGGCGCGATCGTGGTGGCGGCGTGGCGGACCGGTCACGACAGGCCCCGTCCCGCGGTGATGGCTCCGGCCGTGACGGCGGGCGAGACCCCGCCGATGCCGCCGCTGCCCTAGGGACATCGGCACCGCTACCATCGGACCATGACACCGCCGACGATCGACATCCTGCGCGTCGAGGGCTCGCACCGCGAGGTGGGACGCCAGCTGGGCGAGATGGGCCGCGACCGCATCCAGGACGAGCTGGCCACCGCGTTCGACGACCTGCCCGCCGCTCGCTCCCGCGATCAGCAGCTCGAACTCGCCGCCGGCTACCGTGACCTCACGCGCGAGCGGCTCCCCTGGTTGATCGATGAGCTCGACGGGTGCGCCGAGGGCGCCGGCGTCGATCCGCTCGCGTTCTTCGCGTGTTCGATGGAGGAGATCTGGTACGAACCGCGTGAGCGCGTGACCCAGGGCCGATGCAGCGACGTCGTGGCCGGGCCCACCGCCACGGCGAACGGCCACCTCCTGGTGGGACACACCAACGACCTCGGCCCGGCGATGGAGGACCAGATCGTCGCGATCGAGAAGCGGGTGACCGGCGACCCCACGATCTTCCAACTGGGGGGCATCCCCTGGCTCTCCGTCGGCTGGAACAGCGCCGGTCTCTCGCTCACCGGCAACGAGCTCTCCCCCAACGACGAGCAGGTCGGGATCTCACGGTCCCATCAGGTGCTCGAGATGATGCGCGCCCGCACCCTGGACGAGATGGTGGCGATGGCGCTGCGACCCGACCGCGCCTCCAGCTACAACAACGTGTTGACGAGCGCCGACGGCGGCGTGGCCAACGTCGAGGGCAGCGCCACCGACGCCGAGGTCACCGGGCTGGACGCTGCCGGACACCTCGCCCATACGAACCACTACGTGTGCGATCGCATGCTGCCGTTCGAAGGCGACCCCGACTACGCGAAGCGTTCGGCGGTGCGGTTCGAACGTGCCCGGACCCTGCTCGCCGAACAGCCGCCCGCATCGATCACCGAGACCACCCTGCGCACCGTCTTGTCCGACCACGAGGGCGCGCCCGACTCGATCTGTCGCCATCCGGAGCCCGGCGACGGTGAGGCGATCCAAGACCGTGTTCTGGTGCATCGCCGACGTCACCGACGGTCGGATCACGTTCGGCCGCGGCAACCCCTGCGACTCCGTGGCGCAGGACTACGCGTTCTCGCCGTACGCGGCCTGATCGGCCGGGCTCAGCCGCCGAGGAGGGCGATCGTCGCGGGCTCTCCCCGTTCGGTGGCCAGATCCAACGCCGTTCGGCCGTCGTCGTTCGTGAGCGTTGGGTCGGCGCCGGCCTCCAGCAGGAGCGTCACCATCGCCGCGCTCCCGTTGTGGGCGGCGGCGTGCAACGGTGTCCAGCCGCCCGACTGACGTTCGTCCGGTGAAGCGCCCGCGTCCAGCAGCACCCGGGCCACGTCGACGTGGTCGCTGCTCGCCGCGCTGTGCAGCGGCGTCCCGGTCATCCAGCCGGTGCCGTGCGCGTCCACCTGCGAGCCGCGCGTCACCAGGAACGAGGTGACCTCCGGGCCACCGAAGAAGGCGGCGAAGTGCAACGCGGTGAACCCGTCACCCGAGCGTTCCACCACCGAGGCCGGGTCGTAGGCCAGCAGCTCGGTGAGCCGGTCCAGATCGCCGAAGGTCGACGCCTCGAAGATGTCGAGTTCGTCCACGTGCTCGTGCACCGCCTGGATGAGGTCCTTGTCCATCCGGTAGCGCGCCCGCATCAACGCCGAGACCCCTTCGCGATCCCGCGTCCCCGCCAGCGTCGGCTCGGCGGCCAGGATCGTCCGCACCCGCGAGGTGTCGCCCTGCTCGATCGCCTCGAAGAGGTCGGCCGATGTGCTTGTCACGGTTTGCCTCCCGTGGTTGTATTTGCGTAGCCTAACTAAATATGACGGACGAAGCAAGATGACCACGCCTCGGCGGACTTCCCCAGCGCGAGAGGTGGACGCGGTCGCCGACCGGCTCCATTCGGCTGCGATCCACCTGTTGCGTCGCCTGCGCGTGGAGGATGAGGCGCTGGGCATCTCTGCCCCGCGCCTCTCCGTGCTCTCGGTCCTGGTGTTCGCCGGTCCCATGCGGATCGGCGAGCTGGCACACGCAGAACAGGTCGAACCCCCGACGATGACCCGGCTGGTCGACGGCCTGCAGCGCGACGGCTACGTGGCGCGTGAACCCGACCCCGACGATGCTCGAGCGGTCCGGGTGCGTGCCACGGACGCCGGGACGGCGGCGCTCACCGAAGGGCGCCGGCGCAGGGTGGCCGCCTTCTCCGATCTGCTGCGGACCCTCCCCCAGCGGGAGCTCACCGCGCTCGGCCGCGGCGTGGATGCCCTGGAGCGGGCCCTCGAACGCGAACGCTAGGGGACGACGACCTCGATCGCGCCGGTCCGGACGTCGTAGCGCAACCCGAGCACCTCGACCTCGTCATCGATGAACGGCGACGTCGCGGATCCGTTCCACGTCCTCGGCCAGGGCCTGCGTCGCGTCGTCGAAGGGCAGGAAGTCGATCGCCCGCACGTCGGCGCCGGTGGTCTCGGCGATGCGGCCGTGGAGTTCGTCGTTCGTGGTCCCGAGCAGGCCGCAATCGGTGTGATGGATCACCGCGAACGCGCGGGTGCCCAACACGTGCGAGGAGAGCGCGAGGGATCGGATCGCATCGTCGCTGGCGCGGCCGCCGGCGTTGCGGATCACGTGGGCTTCGCCGAGCTCCAGGCCCAGGGCCTCCTCGGGTCGCAACCGGGCATCCATGCACGCCAGCACCGCGATCGCGCGCGTGGGGCGCGCCGCACGATCGAGCGTGGGCAGGCGCGAGGCGAATCGGGCGTTCGCCGCCAGGATCTCGTCACGGAAGCTCATGGCTCTGCGCTAGCAGCGACGACCTGCCACCACGAGCCCGTCCTTCCAGACGGTCCGTGGCGCATCGAGCGCCTCGATGTCCTCGGCGGGGTTCGCATCGTAGAGCGCGAGGTCGGCGCGCATGCCTTCGGCGACCGAGCCGATGTCGGGCACCCGCAGGAGCTCGGCACCGTTGGCGGTCCCCGCGATCATCGCGTCGAGCGGCGCCATGCCCCAGGCCACCATCCGCTGGAGCTCCAGCGGCGCGTTGCCGTGTTCGTTGAAGGGGGTGCCCGCGTCGGTGCTGCACACGTGGCGAACCTTCGCGCGGAGCGCCACGCCGTTGCTGCGCTCGGCGTCGTCGATCACCGAGCTGATCTTCTCCAGGGCATAGGCCGGGCGTGCCCTCGGGGTTCTCGATCATGCCGAAGGCCGCGCACAGGGTGGGCCCTCGGAAGGTGCCGCGTTCGGCCATGCGGCGGGCCGACGCCGTCGTGAGCTGCACGCAGTGCTCCACGGAATCGACCCCGGCGGTGACCGACTGGGTGACGCCCTCGGCGCCGATCGCGTGCGCGGCGACGCCCCGGTTCCACTTGTGGGCTTCGTCGACCGCGGCGTCCAGCTCCTCGGGCGTGAACGCGGTGAACGTGGCGCCGATCCCGGGGGTGAGCACGCCGCCGGTGGCCACCACCTTGATCGCGGCGGCGCCCGGCGCGGATCTCCTCGCGGACGGCCTTGCGCACGGCGTCGGCGCCGTCCACCTGGCGGGCGAAGGCGACGTTGTGGCCGTGACCACCGGTGACGGTGAGTGCGCGGCCGGCCGCGACGACCCGCGGCCCCGGCACGACCCCGTCCTCGATCGCCGAGGCGAGCTCGCAGGTCCCGATCCCTCCGAGGTCGCGCACGGTGGTCACCCCTCGGGCCAGGTGCTTGGCGGCGTTGCGGACCGCCTTGATCGGCGCCAGCATCGGCGAGGCGTTCAGCCGCGCCGCGTCGCCGGCGAAGTCACCGATCCCGTCGAAGCACAGGTGGACGTGGCAATCGATCAGGCCGGGCGTCAGGGTCCTGCCGGCGCCGTCGACCGCACGCGCGGCCTTGGCCTCCCGCGGCGCACGGGCATGCGGACCCACCCACGCGATGCGGCCTTCCTGCACCAGGACACCGTGGCGACGGCGGACCTTCGCGCCGTCGAACACCGTGACGTCGGCGACGTAGAACCCGGCCACGATCAGCTCACCCAGGGTGGGACGAGCTCGACGCCGTCGTCGGCGCGAACGAGCGTGGTTCCGGCGAGCATCGTCACGACCATCGATGCGCCTTCGGGCCCGGCCACCAGGTAGTGGACCTCCCCGATCGGCACGACCACCGAATCACCCGCGGTGAGTTCGAAGGTCTCCTCGCCGATGTGGAACGTGCCGCCTCCCCGCTCCACCGTGAAGACGTCGAGATGGTCGTGATGGTGGGCCGGCAGTCCGCCACCGCCCGGCACGTCGATGCGGAACAACGCCGCCTCGTCGGCGCCACGGGCGGGAGCGGCGAGGCTGGTGATCGTGTTGCCACCGAGTTCGAACGTGGGGTGGTCGGCGGCGCGCTCGACGGGCATCAGGAACTCCTTCGGCTCGGATGCGTGATGGGGCGCATCATCCCACCGGGAGCCCGCCAGGGACCAACCGGGCGGTTCAGCGCAGTTCGTCGGCGATCTCGTCGGCCCAGCCGTTGATCGCGTCCCAGTCGCGGAAGTCGCCGTCCGGCGCCTTCACCGCCTTCACGATCATGCGCTCGCTGAAGCTCAGCTTCTCGCGATCGAGCGCGCCGAAGAACACACGATGCTCGCGGGGATGGAGCAGCTCCGAAGCTCCGGGAGCTGGCGAGGCTGTTCCTCCTCGTCCTTGATCTCCTCGCCGAGCGGACCGCTGCTGAAGAGCCACACCGGCACGTCGGCCAGCGCCTCGGCGTGGGCTTCGGCGAACCGGACGGCGTCCTTCATCCACGACCCGGCGTAGACGGCGCTGCCCAGCACGACGGCCTCCGGCCGTCCCACGTCTTCGAGCTCGTGGACCGTGTGCGCCTGGGCATCGAGGTCGCGGTAGTCCAGCCGCTTCGCGATCGCATGCGCGATGCCTTCGGTCGCTCCGTGCTTGCTCGCGTACGCCACCAGGATCATCGCTCCTCCTCCGCTTCGGCCTCCATCACGGCGAGGCGGTCGTAGTAGTCGGGGAACTCCCGAAGGTGCGCCCACGCGATCTTGCCGGTGATCAGCGGATCGTCGTTCGTGACGTTCGTCACCGGATCGCGGGCGCCGTGTTCGAGTTCCACCTCCATGCCCCGCCGGAACTGGTCGATGTCGAACGGCGCCTCGGCCAGGTTCAATCCGATCTCGCCGGCCACCGCGGCCGCCTGCTCGTTCGTGTAGCCCACCCTCGGACCCTTCATCGTTCCCACCTCTTCCTCGGCGCTTCGCTCTCCATGTTCACCGTAGGCCCGTGGATGCGCGCGGTCACCGGGTACGATGCCCCGGTTCCGCCGGGACCTGTGGCCCCTCAGGCGCACCAGCGCAGGCGGACCAGGTGCCCCGCGCGGGCAGACGGAGGGAGGATCTGGGTGCTGGACGTCGCGAAGATGGCGGTCGAGGCCGCCACGGCCGCAGGAGCCGATCTCGCCGATGCGCGCGCCGGCACCGACGAGACCGAGTCGCTCACCGTCCGCAACCAGGAGATGGCCGGCATCGACCGTTCGATCTCCACCGGGGTCGGGATCCGCGTGCTGGTGGGCGGCCGGTGGGGGTTCGCCTCGACCTCTCGCCTGGAACCCGAGGAGATCACGCGCACGGCCGTCCTCGCCGTCGAGATCGCGAAGGCGGCGCAGCGGCTCCCCGGCGAGCCCGTGACGCTGTCGCCCGTGGAGCCCGCGGTCGCCAGCTGGCAGGGCCCGATGCAGGAGGACCCGTTCACGGTGCCGCTGGAGGAGAAGGTGGCGCTGCTGATGGAGGCCACGCGGCGGATGCAGTCGGTCGAAGGCCTCACGTTCGCCGAGGCGGGACTGGACTTCTTCCGCCGCTCGACCTGGTTCGCCTCGAGCGACGGGGCCGCGATCGAACAGGTGGTGCTGCACTCGGGCGGCGGCACCGAGGCCATCGCGGTGGGCGACGGTGACATGCAGCGCCGCAGCTACCCCAACTCGTTCCGCGGTCACATCAAGGCGGCGGGCTACGAACACATCCGCACGCTCGGGCTGATCGAGGAGGCCGAGCGCATCGGCCAGGAAGCCGTCGACCTGCTGAACGCGCCCGAGTGTCCCAGCGAGGTCACCACCCTGGTGCTGGACAGCGGGCAGATGGAACTGCAGATCCACGAGTCGATCGGCCACCCCATCGAGCTCGACCGCGTGCTCGGCATGGAGGAGGCCTACGCGGGCGGGTCCTGGCTCACGCCCGGGCGACCGGGGGAAGGTTCGCTACGCGAGCGACCTGGTCTCGATCACCGCCGACGCGACGCTCGCCGGCGGGCTGGGCACGTTCGGGTTCGACGACGAAGGCGTGCCGGCGCAGTCCACGCCGATCATCGTCGACGGCATGTTCGAGAACTTCCTGACCTCCCGGGAGACGGCGCCGGTGGTGGGCCAGACCTCCAACGCCACGAGCCGCGCCGATGGGTGGAGCCACCTGCCCCTGATCCGCATGACGAACATCTCGATCGAACCGCGGGAAGGCACGCTGGCCGAGATCATCGGCGACACCGACGACGGCATCTTCATGTCCACGAACACCTCGTGGTCGATCGACGACAAGCGCATCAACTTCCAGTTCGGGTGCGAGATGGCGTGGCGCATCGAGCACGGCAAACTGACGACGCTCTACAAGAACCCGAACTACACCGGACTCGCACCGGAGTTCTGGGGCTCGTGCGACGCGGTGGGCGGGCGCGAGGACTGGGTGGTGTGGGGCACGCCCAACTGCGGCAAGGGCCAGCCCGGGCAGGTGGGCCGGGTGGGACACGGCGCCTCGCCGGCGCGGTTCCGCAACGTCCAGGTGGGGGTGCGCTGATGCCCGAGCTGCTGGGTGCCGACGGGTTCGCGCCGGTCGCCGACGCCGCGCTTGGAGCTGTCGGGCGTCGACGGCGTCGAGGTGCTGTTCATGCACGAATGGGGTGGCCTGACGAGGTTCGCCAAGAGCGAGATCCACCAGAGCACGAACCGGGAGGACACCGGCCTGCGGGTCCGCGTGGTGTCGAAGGGTCGCGTCGGCGTGGCGGCGACGAACGAGTGCACGCCCGAGGGAGCGCGCAAGGCCGCGCAGAGCGCCAAGGAGATGGCCGAGATCGTGGGGCCCGATCCGTTGTGGCCGGGCCTGGGGCCGGTCGCGCCGACGCCGCAGGTGGACCGGTTCTTCGAAGGAACGGCGAACGCCTCGCCCGAGATGCGCGCCGAAGCCGTCGCCGACCTGATCGGCACGTGCGCACCCGGGTTCACGGCCGCCGGCGCCTACGAAACCATGGCGATGGAGGTCGGGCTCGCCAACACCGAGGGCCAGCGATGCTGGGCGCCCTCCACGCAGGCCTCGGTCACCACGGTGATGTCGGGCTCCGAGGGCGGCAGCGGGTTCGCCGAGACCTTCTCCGGGTCGGTCGAGACGATCGACGCCGGCGCGATCGGCCGGCGCGCCAACGACAAGGCGCTGGGATCACGCTCGCCGAAGGCCCTCGATGCGGGCGTCTACCCCGTGGTGCTGGAGCCGGCGGCGGTGGCCACGCTGATCGGGTTCCTGGCCTGGGTGGGGTTCGGCGGCAAGGGCTACCTGGAGGACCGGTCCTGCTTCAGCGGCAAGAAGGACCAGCAGGTGGCGGCGCCCACGGTCTCGATCTGGGACGACGGCGCCGACCCGCGCACGCTGGGAGCGCCGTTCGACTTCGAGGGCGTGCCGAAGCGGCGCGTCGACCTGATCCGCGACGGGGTGTTCCTGGACGCGGTCTACGACCTGCGGACCGGCAAGGAGGCGGGCGTCCCCTCGACCGGGCACGGCCTCCCCTCGCCCAACCCCGAGGGACCGTTCCCGCTCAACCTGTTCATGGACACCGGCGACGCCACCGTCGAGGACATGGTGAAGGGCACGGAACGCGGCGTGCTGGTGACCCGGTTCCACTACGCCAACATCGTGAACCCGATCGAGAGTTCGATCACCGGCATGACCCGCGACGGCACGTTCCTGATCGAGCGCGGCGAGGTCGTCGGGCCGGTGCGGAATTTCCGGTTCACGCAATCGATCCTCGGCGCGCTGTCCACCACGTCCATGGTGGGCCGTCAGGCCGAGCTGGCGAGCGAGTTCTTCTTCAGCGCCTCACGCGTGCCCGCGCTCAAGGTGGAGGAGTTCAACTTCTCCGGCGTCAGCGACCACTGAAGCGAGAGCATGTCGGGGTTGACGACCCGTTGTGCTTCGGGCATACTTCGTCGGCTGCCCGGCCGACGAAGCCGTACAAGCCGCTCGAACCTTCGGGTCCGAGCACCAGCCTTTGGAGCTGGACGCGTCTTGTAAACGCGCTCATTCCTGGCTTCGTCACTCGGGCAGTACCCATTTCCCGATCCGGCCGGGATAGCCCCGGAGTCCGTTCGACCATGCCCGCGGGAGTTCGGCGATGGCACGCAGGAACCGATTGACCCAAGAGGACCGGGGCGCCGCCGAGCGCCTGCTCGACCTCGTGCTCAGCTCGGCGCGCACCTGTGGCACAACCGCCCGGGCGTCTCGATCGAGCGGACGCTGGCACCCGCGCGACCACGAGGTTCCGCGATCAGGGCCAGCGCGTGCCGCCGGGCCTCTTCGTGCCGGCGGCGGTCGACGCTCTACCGGCGGCTGCTCGAGATCTACGCGCTCAACCCCGAGCTGATGGCGCACTTCGCGAGCTACGCGCTGATCGAGACCGACTGGCGCGACCTCAAGGTCGCGTGCGCGCGCTGATGCTCGTGCAGCCGATCTCCGGCCAGCCGGTCCGGGACGACGACGGCGCGGTCGCGCTCCATCGACGACGACTACCGCGCGATCGGCGAGGCGATGATGCTGTAGTACCGAGCAGCAGTCGACGCGGATGATGACGCCCAAGGCGGTGCTGCGCGTGGCGGAGCTGCTCGAGGTCGCCGGAGATCGCCGCGCTCAACCGCGAGGCCGGCTTCGCCGATCCCGCGTCGCGGAAGCCGCCGCTCGGCCGCTGGCAAGGCGGCGCCGGCGTGGCTGCGGTCCGCGAGAAGAACCTCCCCATGCTCGAGGGCCTGGTGAAGGCCGGCTACAAGGAGACGATCAAGAACCTCGCGCGCAAGTCGGGCTACAAGCCCGAGTCGCCAGCGGTTCTTCGAGGTGCTCGGCTGGAAGCAGAAGCAGGCCGCCGGGCGGCCACCGGCGCGTCGGCCTGGAGGGCCTCGAGCTGCGCAAGCGAGAGCGCTTCGACGGACTCGCCGAGGCGGAGATCTGCGAGCGCATCGTGACGGAGCGGCTCTCCTACAAGGACGTCGTGGGCCGGCTGCCGGACGGCATGCGGCTCACGCCGGCGATCATGGTGGCGCTGCTGCCGTCGCTGTCCGACCGCGACCTGCGCATCCTGACGCCGACGCTCGAGGAGCTCGGCCTGCTGGCGGACGCCGAGATCCGGGCGCGCTGGGAGAAGGCCGTGCAGGCGGCGACCGATCAGCGCGCGCTGAACATCGCGAAGAACGTCCGGAACCAGGAGCTCCGCGAGAAGCTCGAGGAGGCGGCCGACGACGCCGCACGCGCGGCGGTCGGAGGCGACCGGCCGAGGCCGACGTCCACGTGATGTTCCTCATCGACAAGTCGGGCTCGATGGAGGGCGCGATCGAGAAGTCGAAGGAGGCGCTGGTCAAGATCCTCGCCGGCTTCCCGCCCGAGAAGCTGCACATCGCGGCGTTCGACACGCACGGGCACGGTGCTGCGCCCGAAGGCGCCGACCGCGCGTCGGCGTCGAGCACATGCTCGCGGCGCTCGAAGGCGGGGGGCGGCACGCATGCACTGGTCGGCGCTCGCAGGCGTTCAGGCGCGAGGGCGTCAAGATCCCCGAGGGAGCGAAGCTGATCGTGATCGTCGTCGGCGACGAGGCGGGCGAGGACGGACCAGCCTTCGTGCGGCGGATGCAGGACTTCGGGTACGTGCCCGACGCGATGGCGCTGATCCTGAACGTGTCGAGCGGTATGGGCTGGGGGCGCGGCACCACCGTGCGCGCGCCGCCCAGCGTGCTGCAGCGTGCCCTTCAGCGAGATCGCCGCCGACCACTTCGACGATCCGTATCACGTGACCCGCATCCTCGAAGCGCTGCTCCAGGCGCCGGTGTTGGACGGGTGGCCGGTTCGGGCTCCTCGAGCGGGTGCTCGCGACGCCGCTGCTGGAGAAACCTGCGTGATCGACCATCGCCGGTTCCTCGGCGACGAGGATCGCGTAGATCCTGCCCTACCTCGGCGGCCCGTTCGTCGACGCGCGCGCGATCGCCGGCTCCGGGTCGTGAGCCGAGGCCGAGCCCGGTTGGATCGAGTTCTCGATCTCTGGTCGCGACGGCCGAGCCGATCGGGCCTGCCGACGCGGCCGGACCTCGAGGATCTCCCGACCGTGCATGGGCATGTGCTCGAGGAATACCTCGTGCACGACCGACGCGCGGGCCGAGGTGCTCTTCCTGGCGGCGGACGGCGAGGCGCGGCGTTCTCCCCGGTCATGGCGCGCCGCTGGCCGATCGGCACGCTGTTGTTCGAGGCCTTGGAGTACGAGTCCGGCGCAGAAGAGTCGGTGCGGCAGGCGTTCGAAGAGCGGCGCACGCTCGCCGGGCTCGGCGGGGTCCCCGCACCGCTGCGGGCCGCATTCGGCTACGCGGTCGTGATGCGCTTCGCGAGCGAGCGGGACGCCATCGTTTCGCCGGCCGAAGTTCGGCTCGAGGTGGGAGCGCTCGCCGACGAAGGCGAGGAAGCGGCCGGCCCGATCCTCGACCACATCGAGCGGGAGCGCGAACAGCAGCGACGACGGCCACCGGTCGTTTCCCCCGTCGTCGGCGGGAGCGCGGCCGGTCCATCGCAGCGACGAGGAGCGGATCGACGACGCGCTCGCGGCGGCCGGCGGGCAGGTGCTGGCGACCAACGCCAGAGGTCGACGACTCATCGAGGTCGATTCGTCTTGCGCGGCGAACGGTTCTCGAGTCTCGTGCACCCCGACACCCTCCAGGTCATCGACGCCGGGATCTGCCTCAACGGCGCTCAGCGCGAGATCACGATCGAGAGCCTCCCGTCCGTGATCCTGGAAGGGATCGACACCGGCCAGCTCTACATCACGAGGCGATCGGATGAACTCGCACGTCGAGGCCTGCTTCCTCATCGGAGAGTCCGAGGCGGTGCTGTGGGCGGACCGGTCCACCGATCCCGGCGCGCTGCCGGACTCGCGTGCGCGGTGGGAGGCGATTTGGGCGCATCGCGATGAGCTCGCGATCGTCGCTCACACGCCATCCGGGCGGACCGCTCGCGTTCTCGACGACCGACCGCTCGACCATGGTGGCGTTGGATGCCGCGCTCGGTCGAGCCCTCGAGTACGCGGTCGTGACACCGGGGGCGATGATCCGCTCCTCAGACGGAGCGCGTCCGGGAGCCGCGGATGAACCATGGTGGGCCTGGCTGCTCCGGTCGGCCTCCGGGATCGAGGGCGCGGGACGTTCGGGTCAGTCCCGGACCGAGCGAGGGCACGATGATGAGGAGGAAAGCGAGGAGGGAACGATCGATGGCGATCTTGAACATCACGTATCACGGGATGTCTGGCGACGTGCCGGGCGAGATCGATGAAGGAGCCTCCGACACCGACATCCGGCGGATCGCCGAAGAGGTCGTGCGCACCGGCGGCATCCAGGGTCTGCACATCGCGACGCTCGAGGACGGCGCCTTCGACGGGTTCGTCGTGGATCGGTTGAAGGACCCTGACGGGACCGATCGCCTCTACCTGCGGCCGAAAGTCCCGTTCGGGGCCGCGTCGGCGTGAGGATCGTCGTCTTCGGTGTCGGCGCGCTCGGCTCGACCACGGTGCAGTTGTGCCGTAGCCTGCCCGCCGAACTCGCCGTGGTCGACTTCGATCGCGTCGAATCGAAGAACTTGCTGGCGCAGGCCCATGTCAGGCCGTCGCTGGGCAAGAACAAGGCTGAGGCGTTGCGTCTTCAACTCCTCAACCTGCATGGCGTGACGATCGAGTCGTTCCCCGTCCGCGTGGAACGATCGAACGTTGCGGTGTTGTCGACCGGGGCCGCCCTGCTCGTCGATTGCCTCGACAACATCGCGGGACGAACGGTGCTGAAGGACCATGCCCGAGCCACCGGGGTGCCTTTGGTGCACGCTGCGATCAGCGCGGACGGCACATTCGGCATGGTTCGCTGGGATGAGCGGTTCGAACCTGACGCCGAGGACTTGACGGGACAGGCCACGTGCGAGGGCGGTGGACATCTGCCGTTCATCGGTCTGGTCTCGTCCGTGCTTGCACGTACCATCCAAGCGTTCGTCTCCGAAGGCGCTCACAACGACGCGCTCATCGCGGGTACGCAGGTCACCGTGCTCCGTTCGAGCACTCGAGCGCAGTAGCCATCTCCCCACGCGCGGTCGACCTGAGGCGTACGCTGGCGGCA
>CAWCPZ010000012.1:0-65871 GCA_963797635.1 uncultured Actinomycetes bacterium | reverse complement strand
GTTTCCTTGGGCATCCGGCCCGCCCCTGTTGTACTCTCCATCTACCCCTGTCGGCCCCCGACCCCTGGCCTAGAAGTACCGCCGAAGGTCCGTAGTCGCGTCCCCCCCGGAACTGGAATGGTGGGGGACGACCTTTCGTCCTAGAGGAGACCCCCCGATGAGTCGTGTTCGAACCCCGCTCCTTGCTCTGCTCGCCATGGCCCTGGTTGCCGCGCTCGTGCAGCCGGCCGCCGCCGACCCCTCCGTGTTCCTGCCGGGGTTGGTGAGCAGCAACCCGGTCAACGGCATCACCCCGCACATCATCGACGGCGGGCGCCAGGACGGCGTGAAGGGCATGGCGCAGATCGGCAACACGATGGTGGTGGCCGGTTCCTTCACGCAGGTGGAACAGGTCAACGGCGGACCCACGTTCACGCGCAACCACATCTTCTCCTTCGACGTGACCACGGGGGCACATCAGCACCACGTTCGTCCCGCAGCTGGACGGCAAGGTGGAATCGGTCCAGCCGGCGCCCGACGGCCTCTCGGTCTTCATCGGCGGCTACTTCAGCACCGTCAACGGCGCGACCCACAAGCGCGTCGCCAGGGTCTACCTCTCGAACGGTCAGAACGTGCCCGGCTTCAACGCGAACGTCACGAGCGGCAAGCGCGTGATGGACATGTCGATCGACGGCAACACGCTCTACCTCGGGGGCCAGTTCAGCAAGATCGGCACCACGAACGTGGTCGACTTCGCGGCGCTCAACGCCGACACCGGCGCGGTCGACCCGCAGGTGAGCTTCGCGTTCGCCGGCAACCAGAACGGCGGCCCGACGCGGGTCCAGCGCATGGACATCTCGCCCGACGGCTCGACCATCGTGGCGATCGGCAACTTCGCCACCGTGAACGGCCTGGACTTCCGTCAGATCGTGAAGCTCAACGTGGGCAGCCGTCCCGCGACGATCGCGGACTGGCAGACCAACCGATTCAAGAGCGTCTGTGCGTCGAAGTTCGACAGCTACATGCGCGACGTGGACATCGCTCCGGACGGCACGTACTTCGTCGTCGCCACCACGGGCGCCTACATGGGCGGACCCGGCGCCGGCGTCCTCTGCGACACCGTGACGCGGTGGGAGATGAGCGCCACCGGCAGCAACCAGCAGCCCTCGTGGGCGGACTACACCGGTGGCGACACCACGTGGAGCGTCCTGTCGACCGGCGAGGCGATCTACGTCGGCGGGCACATGCGCTGGGAGAACAACCCCTTCGCGAGCGACGCCCAGGGTCCCGGCGCGGTTCCCCGGGTGGGCACCGCGGCGCTCGACCCGCTGAACGGCCTGCCGCTCGCCTGGACCGCCACGCGCGAGCCGCGCCGCGAGGGCGTGTTCAAGCTGTACGCGACGTCGGGCGGCGTGTGGTTCGGTTCCGACAGCTGCTGCATCTCGGGTGAGCGTCACGAGCGCCTCGCCTGGTTGCCGATCGCCGGCGGCACCGCCGTGCCGGCACCCTCGGTGTTCCACCTGCCGAACGAGCTGTGGAAGCTGCCGGTGAACGGCTGCTCATCGGTCGATGCCTCGATCCTCTACCGCGTGAACGCCGCGGGCGGCTCGATCCCGAGCTTGGACTGCGGCATGGACTGGCAGGCCGACGACCAGACCACGAACCCGCTGCGCAACACCGGCAGCAACGTGGCGACCTACGCACCGATCGGCAGCGTCGACGGCACCGTGCCGGCCACCACGCCCTCGACCATCTTCAGCTCGGAGCGCTGGGACCCGAACACCGCGCCGGAGATGTCATGGAGCTTCCCCGCCACGGCCGGCCACACGCTGCAGGTCCGCCTGTACTTCGGCAACCAGTGCACGTGCACGGCGCGGTCGGTCAGCGCCGGTTCTCGGTCGCGATCGACGGCACCCCGCGGCTCACGAACTACGACATCGTCGCCGACGTGGGCAACCAGCGCGGCACGATGAAGCAGTTCCAGATCACGAGCGACGGCACGGTGAACATCGACTTCACCCACGTGACGGAGAACCCGCTCGTCAACGGCATCGAGATCGTCGACCTCGACGTGCCCGCCGGCCCGGCGCCGGGCGGAGCGACGCAGCTCGAGCACCGCGCCTTCGACGGCACGACCGCCGGCGGGCTGACGACGCTGTCGACGCCGACGATCGACTGGGGCCAGGCCCGCGGGGCGTTCGTCACGAACGGCAGCCTGTACACGGGGTGGTCGGACGGCAAGCTGTACGAGCGTTCGTTCAACGGCACCACGGTGGGTCCGGCCACGGCGGTCGACCTGCACGGCCTGACCTCGACGCACTTCCCGCTGTCGAACGTGACCGGGATGTTCCTGGACAACGGCCGTCTCTACTACACGGTCTCCGGGAGCTCGACCCTGTTCTACCGGTACTTCACGCCGAGCAGCGACATGGTGGGCGCCGAGACCTTCACCGCCAGCACGTCGGCCGACGGCTACAGCTGGAACACGGCCGTGGGCCTGACGGTGGCCGACGGGCAGCTCTTCGTGGCCCGTTCGAACGGTTCGCTCGACCGGATCGCGTTCAGCGCCGGCAAGCCGACCGGGGCGATCACCACGGTGAGCGGACCCGGGCTGGACGGCATCAACTGGAAGGGCCGCGGCCTGTTCCTGTTCGGCTAGTTCTGGGGGCGGCGCCGGGCCTCGGCCCGGCGCCGCGCACCGCCCGGCTCACGAACCACGCTCGATCGCCGGTTAGAGTCATGCTCGGCTGAGGGCTTCGACGGAGGCCCGCTGCATCCGGCCTGATCGGGATGGAGACACCGGAGTGAGCGAAGCAACGACGGGCGCCGCTCCCGAAGCGCCGGAGTTCGACCAGCGGCTCGCGCTGCTGCTTGCGATGGCGATGTTCGTCCTCGTCGTCGACACCTCGTTGATGAACGTGTCGATCTCGGCCGTCGTCGCACGACCTCGGCACGACCGTCAGCGCCGTGCAGTCGGCGATCGCGCTCGAGGCGCTCGTGTCGGCGGCGTTCATCCTGATCGGCAGCAAGGTCGGCGACCTCATCGGCCGCAAGAAGGCCTACGTGCTGGGTCTGCTCGCCTACGCCGTGGGGGCGCTGGCGATGACGTTCGCCCAGAGCGTGACCGCGATCGTCGTGTTCTGGGCCGTGATCGGTGGACTCGGCGCGTCGCTCCTGCTGCCGGCGATGCAGTCGCTCATCCACGGGAACTTCGAAGGAGCGGCCCAGAAGCGGGTGTACGCCCTGGTCGGTGCCTCGGCCGCGATCGCCGCCGCGGTCGGGCCGTTGCTCGGCGGCTTCATCACCACGTTCCTCTCGTGGCGCGTCGGTTTCGCCCTCGAGGTGGTGATCATCGCGATCGTCCTGTCCGGCATCGGTCGGGTCCGCGACGTGCCCTACACGGGGCCTCGGCACATCGACCCGGTCGGGCTCGGTCCTGTCCGTCCTCGGCATGGGCGGCATCGTCCTGGGGGTCCTCGTGTGGCAGGAAGGCGGAGAGGCCGTCGGGGCGTTCCTGGCGGTCGGAGCGGTGGCCTTGGGATCGCTGAGCTACTGGCTCGTGCACCGCAAGCGTGACGGCAAGCCGACGTTGATCGACCCGGATCTGTTCCGATCGAAGATGTTCCGGTTCGGCGTGACGGGCCAGATGATGCAGCAGATCGCCCTGGGCGGCGCGATGATCGCCCTGCCGATCTTCCTGCAGATGGTGCTGGAGTACAACGCGATGCAGACGGGCTGTCGATCGCCCCGCTCTCGCTCACGATGTTCGGGGTGGCGCTGCTCGCAGGCAAGAGGGCGGGAGACCGGCGTCCGAGCGCGGTGATCCGGATGGGTTTCGCGCTCCTGGCGGTGGGGATGGCGGTGATGATCGCGATCGTGCCTCGGGCGGACTCCGGCTGGTACCTCTTCGTGCCGTTGGTGATCGCCGGTGCGGGGCTGGGGCTGTTGGTCTCCCAGCTCAACAACTACACCTTGTCTCCGATCGATGAGGAGCGGGTCAGCGAAGCCGCGGGCGTGAACTCGGCGAGCGGCTCGTTCGGGCTCTCGTTCGGCCTGGCCTTCGCCGGAGCCATCATGCTGGGCACGCTGGCGTTCACCTTCACGAACATGGCGGAGTCGAGCGCCGTGTTCACGCCCGCCGAACAACAGCAGGTCGCCGACGGCCTCGAAGAGGACGCGGAGATCATGAGCAACGCTCAGCTCGAGGAGCTCCTCGTCGGTCAGCCGAGGACATCCAGGCGGAGATCATCCGCATCAACACGGACGCACGGACGATCTCGCTGCAGGTGGCACTGTTGGTGCCGCTCCTCGCCGCGCTCTTCGGGTTGTTCAACGCCTTCCGGATGATGCGACTCCCCGATCCGGCGCCATCGGGGACGGCCGACGGCATGGTGTTGGGCTGACCCACTCCCTATCGGGCGGTGACGGTGAACTCGTCCCACCGGGATCGGCCGTCGTCCTCATCGCCCACGATCTTCACGCGCAGGCCGAAGGCGGTGGCCTCGCCGTAGGCGCCCAGCTGCTCGGCATCGAGCGTGATCGCGCATGTCCCCAGTTCGGTGCCGTCCTCGCTCTCGACCGTTCCCTGCACGTCCGTGCCGGAACGGCGCAGGGAGAGGTGGTAGGTCTCGCCGTTCTCCAAGCCGAGGTGGGACTTCTGGCAGAGGGTGGAACGCACCACGCCCTCCAGCTGATCGCCGACCGCGATGAACCCGTCGGGATGCGCCTCGGTGACCTCGACCTTCGTGAACAGGTAGTTCTCGTTGTCGGCGTAGTTGGCGAGCAACCCGGGGGCCGCGCGCTGGAACGTGGGGCTCAGCGTGACGTCGGCTTCGACCACGTAGCCGTCGGAGACGCCGGTCACGAGCGTCGCGTATCCATAGCTGGACGACGACGCTTTCGCGGCCCGGACCTGGTGGTCGCGGACGCTCCAGGAATCGTGGATCTCGGTCCACCCACCGCCGACATCGGCCGTGCCGATCGGGCCGTCGGGGCGATCGAAGGTGTCGCGAGCGACCACGCCCTGGGTGGGGAGCGGTGAGGCGGGGGGAGGGCTCGAGGCCGCCGTGGGCCGTGGTTCGAGCGGCTCATCGGTGCACGATCCCGCGAGGACGAGAGCGAGGATCGACAGCGCGGCGGCGATCGCTCGGGGCATGACCATCGCCCGGCAGCCTAGACGTAGGATACGCGCCATGCCTTCGGCGCCCGCGCACCGTCGCCTGGTCATCGCCGCCGTGTCGGCGGCGATCGCGGTGGCCGGGATCGTGCAGGTGCCGGCGTCCGCGCAGACCCTCGCGAAGGCCGCCGAGCGCTGCTTCGAGCCCGACGTGCCCGAGCGCTTCCAGCGGCACGTCGCCCGCGCGATCAGGGTCTCGCGAGACCTGCCCAGGGAGTGGGCCGACTCCCCGTTCATCGCCAAGATCGTCTGCTGGCAGGGCACGGACTTCGACCCGGACTTCCGCAAGCGCGGCGGTGCCAACTTCGTGTGGCACGGGCAGTTCGCGATGACCACCCAGGAGATGGCGACCGTCTTCGGACCCTGGATGACGGCGAACCGGTACGCGTTCCGACTCTCCCCGTCGTGCTTCGTCCACGGATGGGAGGCCTGTCCCAACACCACCGCGAACGCCGCGGTGATCCAGCAGCTCATCGCGGGCATGCGGTGGATCTGGTTGAACTACGGCACGCCCACCGCCGCGTGGGGCCACATCCAGCGCACCGGACGCTTCACCTCCTATCCGCGCACCGGCACGGACAACGACCCGACGCGCGACCCGCTCCGACGGTGCCCCGTGGGCGGCGGCGTCCACTACTCGGACGACTTCGGCGAACGTCGAACGGTGGGCGGCTATCACCCGCATTGGGGCAACGATGTGATCGCGCCCACCGGTCGCCCGGTCCGGGCGCCGTTCGACGGCTTCGCCGTGCCGCACAGCGACGGCTGGTTCGCCGGTCGATGGGTGACCGTCGTCGGGCCGAACGGATACGTCCGGAACGACCACCTCAGCCGGTTCGCCAAGCGCGGGGTGGTGAAGGCGGGCGACATCGTGGGCTACGTCGGTTCCACCGGCGATGCGACCGGCCCGCACGACCACTTCGAGTGGCATCCCTGGGAGCTTCCGACCCCCTTGCATCGCTCGCGGTTCGGGTTCACCCGCGTGATGGACGCCATCGACCCCTACCCGTTCCTCAACAAGGCCTGTGGAGCCAGCCGGATCCCGGCGCCCGAGGGCTTCCCGAAGCAGCCCTTGGAGGGCTGACCGGGACGGCTAGTCGTCGCGGAGGCGGCTGGCCAGGGTCTTCAGCAGCGACCACGCCACCTGCGGGTCGCTCATCACGATGTCGCGCAGCACCTCATGTTTGAGCACGAGGCACCGCATCGGGGTGTCGGCAACCACCGAGGCCGCTCGCGGGCGTTCGTCGATCATCGACAGCTCGCCGAAGAACTGTCCCGGGGTGAATTGCGCGAGCGTCTGACCGTCGCGGACGACGCTGGCGGTGCCCTCCACGATCACGAACATCGATTGGGAGCGCCCGCCCTCGTTGATGATGACGTCGCCCGCCTCGTAGGCGTCCTCGTTGGTGCTGGAGGCGATCCTGCGGAGCTGCCGGCTGGACAGGTGCGCGAACAGCGGGATGGCCGCCAGCGCGTCCCGCGGGTTCGCCCTGTCAGCCATCGTTGGCCGGGCCCGCCGGCGGATCGTCGGGCTTGGCCGGCGGGGTCTCGCCGCTGGAGCCCACGGTTCGCCGGATCGCGTGCCCGGCCTCGTCGAACGTGGCTCCGAGCGCGTCGCCGAACGCGTTGAGCGCCTGCTTCAGGTCCGCCTTGGCTTCCTCGTCCCGGATGGTGGCCCCGAGGGCATCGAAGGCACGCGAGAGCTGATCGCCGACCTCCTTGGCCGTCTCCTGCAGTTTGCGCTGGGTCTCGGCGGCATCTGGCTCGCCGCCCGAACCGGACTCGCGGTACTTGTCCGACAACCGGTTGCCGAGGGAGGCGAACCGCTCTCCCACGTCGTTCCATGCCTGCTTCGCATCGTCAGCCATCGCGATCGCTCCCTGATCGTCGGTGTTCGTCCACGGGTGTTCCCCGCGGTTCCGAGTCTGCACGCTCTGCGTTCGAGCGTCCAGACGGGGTCGCCGCGACGCGGCTCACGGACCGGTGCGCAAGGCGGGGAACCGTGACGGCAGACCGTCGGCGTGGAGCTGGAACAGCGTTTCCGGTTGCCCCAAACCGGCGAGGCGATGGCTTCCGAGGCTGCGCAGCCGCGCACCGGCCGGCATGGATCCCTGCGCCGCCTTCCTCGCCTGGGCAGACACGACGATCTGACCGCCGTGGCCGCACGAGCAGATGCGCGCGGTGGTGTGGACGGCGAGGCCCACGTAGCCCCCGTCGGTCAGCGTGGGCCGGCCCGTATGGATGCCGGCACGCACCCGGACGGGGCGTTCGCCCGGCCAGGTGCGCTGAGCCATGGCGACCTGGAGATCCATCGCGGCTTCGATCGCCGGTGCGGCGCGCTCGAACACCGAGAAGTATTCGTCGCCGATGGCGTCGACCTTGTGACCGCCACACCGACGGACCGCACTGCGGATCGTGGCACGCACGTCCTTGAGCACCGCGGCGTAGGCCTCGCCCAACTCGCGCAGCAACAGCGTGGAACCTTCGATATCGGTCATCAGGAAGGTGACGGTGCCGGTGGGGAAGGTCGAGAAGTCCGGGCTCCGCGAGCTGCGTTCGGACCGCAACTGGCCGGTGATGAAGCCCACCGGCACGATGCCGTACTTCTTGGCGGCGTTCAGCAGCCGGCGGCGCGCACGCTCGCGTGCAGCATCGTCTTCGAACCGTATCCGTTCGAACCGGCCGAGCGCCGCCCGCACGTGCGCCTCGTCGTGGATGGGCAGCCGTCGGTGCCCGTCGGCGTCGATGTAGGCGAACGCCTTGTCGGGCAGCTTCGCGCGGTCACGGGTGCTGAGCCGAGCCATGGAACGACGATACCTGTAGCCGGCGACACCGGCCCTCGTTCAGGAGCCGAAGACGAAGAGCCCTCCCGAGGCCCAGTTCGTGCCGTCGATCGCCGGACCGCCGATCGTGGTGGCGGCGCCCGAAGGGTGGCCGCTCACCCACGCGATGCGGTTCAGCGTGCCGTCGGCGAGGGCGAAGTAGAGGTTGCCCGAAGCGATCGCGAGCCCGCGCACGTTCGCCCAGTCCACCCCGTCGCCGGAGCTGGCCACGAGCAGCGGCGCTCCCACGGTCTGGCTCTCCTCGGTGAATCCTCGCGAGTAGAGGCGCGGATCACCCTGCACCGTGTAGTAGAGCCAGCCGCCTTCGTACGCGAGCCCGGTCATCGTCGACAGATGGGTCCCCAAACCGGGGATCGGCAGCGCCGTTCCCGGGATGCGGTAGACGACGGGATCGGGCGCGGTCTGCAGTCCGTGCAGATCGATCGCGGTGGCGTTCCCCGCGGTCGTTCCGTTGAAGGATCGCACGGTGAGGGTGCCGTTGCTCCTCGCCTGGTACAGGCGACCGTTCAGCGCGAACGCTCCCCGCGTGTCGCTCCAGTCCACGCCGGTCGCCACCGTTCCCGGTGCGCCGAAGGTCGTGCCGTTGTACGAGCGACGGACCATGGTGGTGGGGGCGCCGGTGGGCGCCACGGAGAAGAACCCGCCCGGCAGCGTCGGCATCGCGATCGAGGGGACCGTGGTGCCGCCGGCCAGCGGCATGAACGCCAGCTTCCTGCGGTACTCCCCGGCGATCCGGTCGGTGTTGCTGCCGAAGAAGAACCCCGTCGGCGTGGCGACCATCGCCAGGACGCCCTTGCCGCGCGGGTTGCGGCCCGGGTTCCACCGGAACGGCAGCCCGTTCAGCGGATCGTGCGCCGAGAAGCCGGTGCGCACCATCCCGCCGGGGAACGGCCCGGTGCACACGCCGCAGCGGGTGGGGTTGTAGGGGTTGTTGACCCACTGCTGGTGTCCGCCCGCGTAGATCGCGGTCCCGGTGGCCAGCACGCTGTGGAAGCTGTCGCCGCCGGTCGAGTCGATCCACGTCGGCGTCTGCCCCGGGCCGGTGCGGCCGAGTTCCCACCGGGTCACCGAGTCGCACAACCGGTTGGGGTTGTTGCCGCCCGTGGTCACGACCGCGACGTAGGTGCCGTCGGGCGAGATGTCGATGTCGCGGATCCAATGCGGGAACACCCCTGCGCACCAGGTCCTCGGCGGCACGACGCTCGTGTCGTAGAACGGGAACAGATCGGTGCTCCACGACGAGAGGGTCGCCGGGTTCGTCGACAGATCCACGATCGCGATCTGGGCGCGGGGCTGACCGCCGGCGGTGTCGAAGTTGCCGGTCACCACCATCGTGCTGCCGTTCGGCGTGATGTCGAACTTCCAGACCTGCGACGTGCCGCCGATCGGGTTGCCGGTGAACGGGATGTTCAGGGACGCATCGGCGGCGCCGGTCGTGAGGTCGAGCGCGGCCAGCCGCGTGCGGGCCTGGCCGCCGATCGTCGTGAACTCGCCGCCGGCGTACAGGCGGCCGTTCCGGCTCACGAGGTCGTAGACGTTGCCGTTCGGGTTCGGCGCGAAGCTCGTCACCAACCCGCCGTCGGACAGGCGCAGCCGAGAGAGCCGGTCGAAGTTGCTGCTGCCGTTGATCGTGGTGTGCCGGCCACCGACGTAGACCGACGTGCCATCGGGCCCGGGCGCGAGGGCCTCGACGGCCTTGTTGAGCGAGGGCCGGAAGTTGGGATCGACCACCCCGGTGGTGGCGTCGAAGGAGAACAGGTAGTTGCGGGTGAGGTTCGTCGAACTGCCGGCGTTCTGCACCGTGGTGAAGGTGCCGCCGACGATCACGCGGTTGCCGACGACGGTCAACGCGTTGACGCGGCCGTTGCGGACGTTCGGGGTGAAGTTCGCGGGGTCCGCACTGACGATGGCGCCGTGCGGCGGGTTGACGGCGCTCGCCTCAGGGACGACGGCGAGCAGCGAGGCGGCGAGGAGCGCAGGCAGGACCAGGGCGAGGGAACGGCGGGCAGACGGCATGGTCGTGGGTCCTTTTCACGGAGGGTGTCGCTGCATCGTAGGCGACCTCACGCACCCTGCGCATCGGCCCTTCGGTCCCTCCCTAGGTCCTTCGGCGGCTCCGTGACGCGCCGGCACCCGGTAGGCTCCGCTCGAACCCCCGACCCGAGGAGGACGCCATGACGTCGAAGGCCGACTACACCGAGGACGAGTGGGCACGCCTGCGACGTTCGCCGATGATCGCGGGCATGGCGATCTCGATCGCCGACCCGGGCGGACCCATCGAGATCACGCACGAGACGATGGCGACGCTCAAGGCGGCCTCGTCGCCGCCGTCGGATGAGGAGCTCCTGACCGCGCTGTCCCAGGACATCATGGCGATGGCCCAGAAGAAGGAGAACCCCGTCGGGGACTTCAAGATCGAACACTCCTCGCTGGCGGCGAACCAGATCCTGGACGAGCTGAAGGCCGCCAACGAGATCGTCACCGCCAAGGCCACGCCGGACGAGGCCGCGGCGTTCCGCGTCTGGATGACCACGGTGGCCCAGGCCGCCGCCGACGCCGCCAAGGAAGGCGGGTTCATGGGCTTCCACGCCGAGCGCGTGAGCGACGGTGAGCGGGCGATGATGGCGAAGGTCGCCGAAGCGCTGGGCTCCACCTCCTAGGCGCTCGCTCGGCCCTTCTCACCCTCCCTTCATCTCCACCTCCCTACCGTGCGGGCACCGACCCGGAACGGAAGGAGGTCCGCATGGACACGAAGGGCAAGCGCATCCTCGGCGGCGCCCTCGTCATCGGGATGGTGGCCGGGGGAGCCGGCCTCGCGATCGCAGCGGGAGGCGACGGCGACCACGATCGTCCCCTCACCGGTCCCGATCTGGAGCAAGCGACGAAGGCCGCCTTGGAGCACGCGGGCGGCGGGGTCGTGATCGACAGCGAGGTCGGGGACGACGGAGCCGCCTACAGCGTGGAGATCCGGCTGGATGACGGCCGGGTCGTCGAGGTCAACCTGGACGAACGGTTCCACGTGACCGATGCCCAGCCGGACGAGGACGGAGCCGGCGGGCAGGGCGACAGCTGAGCCACTCCCTCGCTCGGAAGGAGACCCGAGATGAAGCGCAACACGCTCGTGATGATGGTCGTCGCGTTGGCTGCGGTGATCGCGATGGCGGTGCCGGTGCTCGTGTCCGGAGCGTCGGTTCGTGCACCGAAGGGATATGGAGGTGGCAACGAGCCGACCTTCGATCCGGCGAACTTCGGGTCGCCCGTCGACAATCCCGTACTTCCCGCTCGTACCCGGCACGCGTTCGGTCCTGCGGGGCGTCAAGGACGGTCTGACCCAGACCGAGCGCTGCCACGGTGACCGACCGGACCAAGCAGATCCTGGGCGTGACGGCCACCGTGATCCACGACGTCTCCCTGCACCACGGACGTCCGCTCGAGGAGACCTTCGACTGGTACGCCGCCGACGACGACGGCAACGTCTGGTACCTGGGCGAGGACACCAAGGAGTTCGACGCGAACGGCCACGTGATCAGCACGGAGGGTTCGTGGGAGGCCGGCGTCGACGGCGCCGTGCCCGGCATCATCATGCTCGCCGATCCGCAGGTGGACGACGCCTACCGGCAGGAGTTCTACGCCGGTCAGGCCGAGGACCAGGCCTGGATCGTGCGTATGGGCGGATCGTTCACGGTTCCCTACGGCACCGTGCACGACGTGATCCGGTCCTTGGAGTGGACGCGCCTCGAGCCGAACGTCGTCACCCTGAAGGTGTACGCGCCCGGCCTCGGCATCGTCTACGAACGCACGCTGTCCGGCGGCAAGGAGATCGCGGCACTGGTGAGCGTCACCACCGGCTGAGGTATCGACCGGATCCCGCTGCGGCATACGATGACCCTGCGGAGGTTCGCATGCGGGTGCTGGTCGTCGAGGACACGGCTCGGATGGGGGAGCTGATCCGGCGCGGGCTGCAGGAGCACGGCTATGCGGTCGACCTGGCCGAGACCGGGGAAGACGGCCTGTGGCTCGCGTCGGAGAACCCCTACGACGCGGTGGTCCTCGACGTGCTCCTGCCCGACATCGACGGGTTCGAGGTGTGCCGGCGGATGCGGGAGGCCGACCGGTGGAGCCCGGTGCTGATGCTCACCGCCAAGGACGCGATCGCCGATCGGGTCACCGGGCTGGACGCCGGTGCCGACGACTACCTCACGAAGCCGTTCGACTTCGTCGAGCTCCTCGCGCGGATCCGCGCCCTGGTCCGCCGGGGCGCCGTCGAACGCCCGGCCGTGATCCAGGTCGGCGAGCTCACCCTGGATCCCTCGACGCATGACGTCGCCCGGGCCGGCGAGCCGATCGACCTGACGACCAAGGAGTTCGCGCTCCTGGAGCTGTTCATGCGGCATCCGAACGAGGTGCTGAGTCGCTCGTGGCTGCTGGATCACGCGTGGGACTTCGCCTACGACGGTGGATCGAACGTCGTGGACGTCTACGTCCGCTACCTCCGGGAGAAGATCGATCGACCGTTCGGTCGCACGAGCCTCCGGACCGTTCGCGGAGCCGGCTACCGGCTGGCCGAGGAGGGAGAGCCCCCGTGGCGGTTAGCCTCCCGCTGCGATGGCGGCTCACCCTCGGGTTCGCGGCCGGCATGGCCCTGGTGCTGATCGCACTCGGCGTGTTCGTCCACGCCCGGCTGCGAGCCGATCTCACGGAATCGATCGATGAGGGCTTGCTCTCCCAGGCGCAGTTCGTGGCGACGGCCGCCGATCGAGGCGAACCCTTGTCGTCGGACGGCGCGATCGTCGAAGCCGACGACGCGCTCGCGCAGGTCGTCGATGCTGTCCGGCGAGGTCGTCGCCTTCGCCTCGCCGCTCGCGATCCGACCCGTTCCTGACACCCGGCGCGCTGGACGCCGTTCACGGGGAAGGCGTTCTCCGAAACGTGGGCCCCGAGCGTGGCCCTGCCCGTTCGCGTATTGGCCGTGCCGCGTCCCAGGACGGGTCCTTCGTGGTTGTCGCTCGCACGCTCGACGATCGCAACGAGGCCCTCACGCGGCTGGCGGTGCAGCTGCTGATCGGCGGTGCGGCGGCCTTGGCGCTGTCGACCGCCCTGGGGTGGGCGTTGGCGGGCGCGGCCCTGCGTCCGGTCGAGCGCATGCGTCGCGAGGCCGACGCCATCTCGGTCTCCGAACCGGAACGGCGCCTCTCCGTGCCCGCGCCGCGCGATGAGCTCCGCAACGCTGGCCGAGACGCTCAACACGATGCTCGAGCGTCTGCAGACATCGATGCAGACCGAGCGTGACTTCCTGGATCGGGCGAGTCACGAGCTGCGGACGCCGCTCACCGTCCTGAAGGCCGAACTCGACCTCGCGCTCGCCCGCCCGCGCACGCCCGAGGAGATGGAGGCCGCGCTCCGAGCCTCGTCGCAGGAGGTCGAGACCTTGGTGCGGCTCGCCGAGGACCTCCTGGTGCTCTCGCGCGAGCGTGACGGACAGCTGCCGGTCCGCAAGGAACCCATCCACGTCGACGAGCTGTTGGAGCGACTGGGCACGGGCTTCACCGCCGAGGCACGCTCCGCCGGGGTGGAGATCCATGTGCAGGTCGAACCAGGGCTGCACCTGTCCGCCGATCCGATCCGCCTCCGCCAGGCGGTCTCGAACCTGGTGGTGAACGCGCTCCAGCACACGCCGGCGGGAGGACGCATCGATCTCGAGGCCAGGCGCGCGGGCGCGTCGGTCTCGATCGAGGTACGGGATTCCGGCCGTGGATTCGGCGCCGAACGCGTGGACGGCTCCTCCGGGACGGGGCTCGGCCTGGCCATCGTGGATGCCATCGTTCGGGGCCACGGG
Source organism: uncultured Actinomycetes bacterium (assembly GCA_963797635.1). Taxonomy (GTDB): domain Bacteria; phylum Actinomycetota; class UBA4738; order UBA4738; family HRBIN12; genus JAOUEA01. Next base: position 52,037 of record CAWCPZ010000012.1, on the reverse strand, counting down.
GGCGTGGTCGAGATCGACGCCGCCGCGGCCGGGGGGCTGGTCACGATGGTCCTGCCGGGCCCCTCCGAAGGGGTCGAGATCGACGCCGCTGGTGACCCTCCCGACCGTCGGGACGACCAACCTAGGCCATCTGGGGTACAGTGTGCTGTCGCCGTTGTACGAAAGAGGAGTGTCTCGATGAAGCGTACCCCCCGTTCCTTCGCTGTATCCGTCGTGTCCGCCGTGATGGTGATGACCTTCGTGCAATCGGCTGCGGCCGATCCGTCGGTCTTCCATGACCGGCTGCTGGTGTCCAACCCGGCCAACGGGACCCCTCGGATCCTGGACGGTGGGCGCCAGGACGGCGTCAAGGCCTTCGCCCAGATCGGCGGGACCATGTACGTCGGCGGGAGCTTCACGCAGGTGAGCGAGTCCTCCGGACCCACGATCACCCGCAACCACATCTTCGCGTTCGACGTCGCCAGCGGCGCGATCAGCGGCAGCTTCGTGCCGCAGTTGAACGGCAAGGTGGAATCGATCCAGCCGGCGCCCGACGGTCTGTCGGTCTTCGTCGGTGGGTACTTCACGACGGTCAACGGCCAGTCGGCCAAGCGGATCGCCAAGATCAGCACGTCGAACGGCCAGCTCGTCGCGGGCTGGAACGCCAACGTCAACACCGGCTCGCGCGTGATGGACATGTCGATCGACGGCAACCGGCTGTTCATCGGCGGACAGTTCACGAAGGTCAACGGCCAGACCCGCACGAACCTCGCGGCGCTCGACACCTCGACCGGTGCGCTCGACCCTTCGGTGAACCTCACCTTCGCGGGCACGCACAGCGGCACCCAGCGCCGCATCCAGCGGATGGACATCTCGCCCGACGGCGACACGATCGTGGCGATCGGGAACTTCGCCACCGTCAACGGCCTCGACCGTCACCAGATCGTGAAGCTGAACGTCGGGTCCAACCCCGCCACCGTCGCGAACTGGGAGACCGATCGCTACAAGAGCACCTGTTCCTCGACGTTCGACTCGTACATGCGCGACGTGGACATCGACCCGAGCGGAACCTACTTCGTGGTCGTCACCACCGGCGCGTTCTTCGGCGGCGCCACCTCGGGTACGTCGTGCGACACGATCATGCGCTGGGAGATGAACGCCACCGGGAACGCGCTGCAGCCCAACTGGGTGGACTACCCCGGCGGCGACACCACGTGGTCGGTGCTCTCGACCGGACACGCGATCTACGTCGGCGGTCACATGCGCTGGATGAACAACCCGTTCGCGGGCGACAGCGCCGGCCCCGGCTCGGTGCCCCGCGTGGGAGCCGCCGCGCTCGACCCGCTCAACGGCCTGCCGCTCAACTGGACCGCGACGCGCGAGCCGCGACGCGAAGGCGTCTTCAAGCTGTACTCCACGGCCGATGGCGTGTGGTGGGGCAGCGACAGTTGCTGCATCGCCGGCGAGCGTCACGAGCGCCTCGCGCTGCTGCCGGTCGCCGGTGGCACCGTGGTGCCGCCGCCCTCGGTGTTCCACCTGCCCGACGACCTCTGGAACTCGGCGTTCAGCGCCGGCTCGGTGACGGCGCTCGACCACCGTTCCTACAGCGGATGCATCGTTCGGCTCCACGTCGTCGTTGAACACGCCGGCGATCGACTGGAGCGCAGACCCGTGGGGCGTTCGTCACGAACGGCCGCCTCTACTACGGCCGCAGCGACGGCACGTTCCGGGTGCGCACCTTCGACGGATCCACGCTCGGCGCCGAGTCGACGATCGACCTGCACGGGCTGAACAACTCGCACTTCCCGCTGGCGAACGTGACGGGGATGTTCCTGGACCAGGGACGCCTGTACTACACGGTCGCGGGCAACTCGAACCTGTTCTACCGGTACTTCTCGCCCTCGTGGGACATGACCGGAGCGCAGACGTTCACGGTCAACGGCGCGGCGGAGTTCGACTGGGGCTCGGTGGCCGGCATGACGATGGTCGACGGCAACATCTACGTCGGCCGCGCGAACGGCAACCTCGACCGGATCGGGTTCTCCAACCGGCTCCCGGTCGGCGGCAGCCGCACCACGGTGAGCGGTCCCGGCATCGACGGCCGGAACTGGCGCAGCCGGGGACTGTTCGTCTTCTAGGAGCGGGCCAGGAAGCGTTCGACGTCAGCTCGACTCGGCGGCGACCCGCCGCCGGGTCGATGGTGTCAGCGGCTCGAACGGCTCGAGCTGCGGTCGCTGGTCGACGGTTCGCCAGGTTGCCTCGACCCGCCCATCGACGATCAGCACCGGGCGGATCATGCCGCCGCCGCGGTTGACCGAGCCGGCCCGTTCCGGCGCGAGGGCGAACGAACGGTCGCGCCAGCCCAGCAGGTACTCGTCGAACGCCGGCAGGAGCCGCACGACGTTCCCGGGTTCGGCGATGCGCGCGCCCCGGAGCGTCCACGCCGCATCGGGCGCATCGGGGAACGGGACCAGGCGGTCGGCGATCGAGGACCACGCCCGCTTGGCGTCCCTCGCGCCCAGGCCCGACCACGCCGCGAGGTCCTGCGGCGCCGCGGGGCCGTGCGCCCGCAGGTAGCGGATCGCGAGTTCCCGCAACGCGTCGTCGCGGTCACGCGGCGGGCGGGGGTCGCCGAGCCAGTCACGCGTGCCCACGAAGCAGGCGTCGCCGTCGCGGTCCGGGCCGTAGACGATCGCACCGGTCGCCGCCGCCATCCAGACCAGATGGGCGATCGCCTGTCCCTGCACCGGGATCCGCCGCCGAGCGAGCCGTTCGGCGATCTCGCGCCTGGTCATGGGGCCGTGGTCGGCCAGCATCCGCCCGATCGACGGGACGGCGCGGTCGGCCTGCGACGGGCTCACGCCTTCCTGGGCCAGCCGACGGCGGGCGTTCGCGATCCCGGGTTCGGCCAACAGCGGCACCAGCCAGCCGTGATCGTCGGAGGCGATCAGGTGGAGGGTGCCGCGCATCGCCCAGGTCCGCACGATCGAGCGGTCGCGCAGGCGCGCGCGATCGATCCGGGCGCGCGTGAGTCCCTCCGATCGCACGTGCAGGCCGAGTTCGGCGGCCGGGAGCATCTGCGCCTGCACGCCGGTGAGGTGGCGGACCACGTCGGCGGCGCTTCGGTACCTCGGCTGGTGCAGCAGCTGGGCGCCGAGACGGGCCCGGCGCAGCCGGTCGTTCACCCGCTCTGATCCACCTACGTCATGCGGTTGAACCAGATCCCGCCGGGCCCGGGTGAGAAGCTCATGCCTTCGCCCCAGACCGCAACGGTCTTGCCCGTGTTCGTGATATCGATCGCGCCGTAGTCGCCGTACTCGGACAGGAAACCGGCCGCGGTCTTGTAGGTTGCGCCGGTGTCGGCATCCGAGATGTCGGTTTCGGCGCTCCAGGTCAGGCCGCCGTCGGTCGAGCTGCGGTACCAGGTGTTCCAAGCGCCGGTGCGGTTGTCCCCGTAATGCATCCGGAAGATCGCCGCTCGCGCCTCCCGCGATCGCCGGGAAGCTGGCGTTGTTGGTGCCGTTCCCGAGCTCGACGGCTGTCGACCAGGTCACCCCGCCGTCGGTGGACCGTTTCGTCCAGACGTGGCCGTTGCCGTTCAGGGCGGTGGCGCCCGTGTACATGGCGACCAGGGTCCCGGCGCTGTCGCTGGCGAGCGCGGTCGTCGAGGAGGTCTCGAAGTTGACGCCGGTGAAGACCTGTGCCAGCACCGTGCGGGTCCACGACGTGCCACCGTTCGTGGTTCGCCAGGTCTCGATGTTGATCGGGCCGGACGCCTGCTGGTTGCTCCCTGGATAGTCCGAAGCCGACAGCACGGCGGTCCCGTTGGCGAGTACCTCGAGACCGTTGGGATAGCGGTAGCGACCGGTGTCGTTGTTCAGCTTCACGGCGGGTGCGAAGGATGCTCCCGCGTTGTGGGAGGCGGCGATCCACACATCCGAGCTCGTGGAGTAGGCGATGTACACGTCGGTCCCGTTCGGGCTGACGCCGATCCAAGGCTTGTCGCCCCACGGCGAGCCCGAGACCTCGATCGGTGCGGTCCAGGTCGCGCCGTGGTTCGAGGACTTGCTGAAGACCATGTCGTACTTGTTCATCCAGGTGGCGTAGACCACGCCGTTGCTCGCCACCTTCACGACCGGGTCGTACTGGAACTGCTTCACGCCCGGGCAGGGGCAGGGATAGGTCTCGGCCCCCAGGTCACGCCGTTGTCGCTGGAAACCCGCAGCAGCATGGGGATCGGCGGGCAGGTCTTGCAGGCCTTCGGTCCGCCGAACCGGTTGTACATCGCGTAGACGTAGGGGCCGCTGGGGTCCGCTGCGATCGTCGGCTCCCAGGTGTCCTCGGTGCCGAGCTTGATCTCGCCGGCCCAACCGGGGCCGCGGCTGCGGGCGCTGCGCAGCTGGCGCTCGACCCCGGCACGGTGAGCTCGGTCCCGATGGTCAGCCTTCGAGATGTAGCTCTCGAGGTTGTTGTCGCCGGACATGTAGACCATCACGGTCCGACTTCGCCTGCGGGGCTGCGCCCCCGCGTTGCCGGTGTTCACGATGACCGTCCCGACCAGCAGGAGCATCGTACGACGATGCGGATCCTCCGGAGCATGGCCCCACCCCTTTCTCGTCGACCGAGCCTTCCCCTCGACGAGACCCGGCCAGGTTCTGCGCAAAACGGTATGCCGTCCGGGGCAACGGGTCGCACCACATGCCGAGTGCATATCAGGAGCGAATCGTCGATATGACCGTCGGTCGCATCCGGTGTGGTGACGGCTGGCGCCGACTAGGCTGGCGCTCGTGGATACCTTCGAAGAACGGATCGCCCTGTTCCTGGACTACGAGAACCTGGCCATCGGCGCCCGCGACAACCTGGGGGGCATGCAGTTCGATCTTCGACCGGTGCTGGACGCCCTCGCCGAACGCGGGCGCGTGATCGCGCGCAAGGCCTACGCGGACTGGTCCTACTTCGACGAGGACCGGCGCGCCCTGACCCGTCACCACGTCGAGCTGATCGAGATCCCGCAGCGGATGCGCACCTCGCGCAAGAACGCCGCCGACATCAAGCTCGCGGTCGACGCGCTGGAGATGGCGTTCGAGCGCGAGTACATCACCACCTTCGTGATCTGCACGGGCGACAGCGACCTGACGCCGCTCGTCCACAAGCTGCGTGAGCTCAACAAGCGGGTGATCGGCGTCGGCATCAAGGAGTCGACCTCCGCGCTGCTGCCGCCCGCGTGCGACGAGTTCCTGTTCTACGACACGCTCGAAGGCGTGGACGTGCCGGCGGGCGCGGGACGCTCGCGCGGTCGTTCCCGCCGGCGGGAGAGCACGCGTGAGCCCGCCGCGGTCCCGGAGCAGCCGGCGGCCGAGGCAGAGGCCGAGGTCGATCACGACGCCGCCACCGACGAGCATCCTCGCGACATCGACCAGCTCGCGGTCCTGGTCGCGCAGACGGTGGCCGGGCTCGAGCGCACCTCCGGCGGGGGTGCGGTGCTGGCCTCGTCGGTGAAGCGGGCGATCCTGCGCAAGGACCCGACGTTCACCGAATCCGACTACGGGTTCCGCGCCTTCGGCGAGCTCCTGCGGCATCTCGCCGACCGCAACGTGATCGCGCTGAGTGAGGGTTCGGCCCAGGGCGACCCGGTGGTGTCGCTCCCGGCGCAGGGCGGGGAGACCGATGCCTTCGACCTGTTGGCCTCGGTGGTGACCGACCTGCAGGCCCGCGGCGGTCCCGTGGTGTTGTCGGGGCTGAAGGACCAACTCCGGAAGGTCCGCCCGGACTTCAGCGAGAAGAAGTTCGGCTACGGCGGGTTCCTGCAGTTCGTCAAGGCGGCCCAGACCAAGGGCCTGGTCACCCTGGAGTGGAACGACGACGCCGAGGACTACGTGCTCGAAGCCGTCGCGTCCTGACCCGACGTTTCCCTGCCCTTCGCCGGGGGTAGGGCTCCGAGGAACGACGGACAGACCGTCGTGGAAGCCTGGGAGGCAATCATGTTGGGAATCATGACCACGTTGGTCGCAGCGGTCGGGGACAAAGGCGACGACTTCGACATCGGCTCGATCATCGGCTACATCGTGGTGGGTGCCATCGTCGGTGTCTTGGCGAGGTTCCTCGTGCCGGGGCGCGACCCGATGGGCATCGTCCTCACCATCGTGCTCGGGATCGTCGGCGCGGTGATCGGTGGCTGGGCCGCCGGCGAGATCTTCTCCGAGACCACCGGCGTCGACTGGATCGCCTCGATCCTGGCCGCCATCGCACTCGTGCTGATCTGGCGCGCCGTGGCCGGGAACCGCGTGCGGACCTGACCGTCAGAACAACGGCAGCTGCGTCGCGGGTTCCCGCGGAGCGGCCGTGCCGCGATCGAACCTCGAAGCGCCGGGCGAAGACGCCCGGCGCTTCGTGCGTCCGCCCACCATCGAGCGAACCATCGAACCGATCCGGTCGCGCTCGGCCTTCGGGCCGTACGGCCGGGCGTAGGCCGCACGGTAGCGAGGGACCAGGTCGGGATAGGTGGCCTCCAGCCAGGGCATGAACTCCTCGCGCACGCCCGGTCGCAGGTGCAGCATGATGGGCGAGATCGACGTCGCGCCGGCCTCCAGCGCCGCCTCGACCACCGCGCGGAGCTGCACCGGATCGTCCGAGATGCCCGGCAGGATCGGCGCCATCAACACGCTGGTGGGGATGCCTGCATCGGTGAGCGTGCGGATCGCCTCGATGCGCGCCTTCGGATGCGGGGTGCCCGGCTCGGTGCGCCGCCAGACCTCCTCGTCGAGCGTGCCGATCGAGAAGGCCGCGCTCACCGACGTCACCTCGGCGGCTGCGGTCAGCAGATCGAGGTCGCGCGTGATGAGCGTGCCCTTCGTCAGGATCGAGAACGGGTTGCGGTACTCGGTGAGCGCTCCGATGATGCCGCGCATCAGCCGGTACCGACCTTCGACCCGTTGGTAGGGATCGGTGCCGGTGCCCATGGCGATGTGTTCGCCCTTCCAGCGCTTGGCGGCCAGCTCGCGGCGGAGCACGTCGGGCGCGTTCACCTTCACCACGATCTTGGTCTCGAAGTCGCGCCCGGCGTTCATGTCGAGGAACGTGTGGGTGGGCCGTGCGAAGCAGTACGTGCAGGCGTGCGTGCACCCGCGATAGGGGTTGATCGTGAAGTCGAAGGGCATGGCCCCGCCCGGCACCTTGTTGATGACCGACTTCGCCTCGACCTCGATGCACGTGATGCCCCGGAACTCCGGGGTGTCGAACGTGCGGCGGGCGATCTCGAACAGCGCATCGGGCGGCATGGGCCCACGACGCTAGAACATATGTTCGATTCCGGCAAGTGGCGTCGCGGAGCCTCAGGTTCGGCCCGCGTCAGGCCTTCCGAACCTTCCAGATGTGCTCGCCCGGGTAGTCACGGGCCCACTCCAAGGGGGCGAGGTCGTAGGTGCTGGTGGCCTCCGGTTCGGGCCGCAGCTCGATCAGATCCTCGATCGCGAACCCGTTGGCGCGGAACAGGCGGATCCACTGGCCGTAGGTGAGTTGCCACTCGACGCTGTCACCGTCGTCGTCGTGGTAGACGGATCGGCCCAGGTCGAAGTACGCACGCCGATGCACGCGGCTCGGTGGTTCGTCGTCGTCCTCGCTCCACGCGATCGCGATGAACGGTGTCGCGATGTCGAACACGAACATCCCGCCGGGACGCAGCACGCGGGCGGCCTCGGCCACGGTGACGTGCGGGTCGGTGAACGAGGTGGCGCCGTGATCGCAGAACACCAGGTCGAACGAGGCATCCGGGAAGGGCAGCTCCTCGGCGCTGGCGCGCACCAGCGGGAACCGGACGCCGGTCTCGGCCATGTTCGCGACCGCCTGCGCGAGTTGGTTCGCGCTGAAGTCCAGACCGATGATCCGGGCGCCGCGCATCGCCACCTTGATGCCGAACTGCGCGGCGCCGGTGCCCAACTCGAGCGCCTCGACCCCGTCCACGTCGCCCAGCGCGCCGATGTCGTCTTCCGGGATGTCCCACGTGCCCCAGCCGAGCCGGTCCCACCGGTTCAGCTGGGAGGCGTTCCGGTCTTGGTAGTCGGCGCTGCCGGCTTCCCAGCTGGTGAGGTTCGTCCGAACGTCGTCGCGGCTCATGGCTCGATGTCTACCACGGCGGGTGCGATCCGCGCCGGCGGCCGACGCCACCGCCGGTTCCGAGCCAACGCCTAGGATGCGGCCATGACCGAGCACATCCTGCAGCTGCTGCGAACCGCTCCCTTGATCGACGGACACAACGACCTGTTGTGGGCGTTGCGCACGCTCCGCGAAGCGGGTGAGGACGAGCCCGATCTGCGGGAGCCCATGCCGGCCCTGCAGACCGACCTGCCGCGGATCGCCGCCGGCGGGATGGGTGGGCAGTTCTGGTCGGTCTACGTGCCGTCGAGCCTGCCCGAGCCCGAAGCGGTGACGCAGACGCTCGAGCAGATCGATGCGCTGACCGCCCTGTGCCGTCGCTACCCGGACCGGCTCGAACCGGCGCGCACCGCCGACGACGTCGAGCGGATCGCGGCCTCGGGCAAGGTGGCGTCGATGATCGGCGTCGAGGGCGGCCACTGCATCGCGAGCTCGCTCTCGGTCCTGCGCGTCCTGGCTCGGTTGGGCGCCGGCTACATGACGCTCACCCACAACGACGACACGCCCTGGGCCGATTCGGCGACGGGTTCGCATCCGCACGGCGGCCTCACCGACTTCGGCGAGGACGTGGTGCGCGAGATGAACCGTCTGGGCGTCCTGGTCGACCTCAGCCACGTCTCGGAGGACACGATGCGGCAGGCGATCGAGGTGAGCGATGCGCCGGTGGTGTTCTCGCACTCCTCGGCCCGCGCGGTCGCCGACGTCACCCGCAACGTGCCCGACGACGTCCTCGAGCAGGTGGGCCGGACCGGCGGCGTGGTGATGGTGACGTTCGTGCCGGGCTTCGTCACGAAGGAGGGCGCCGCCCTCAACCGCCAGGGCTGGGAAGAGGCCCATCGCCTCAAGGCCGAGCACCCGGACGATCCCGAAGCGGTGAGCACGGCGATGGATTCCTGGTTCGACGAGCACGAGGTCGAGGCGACGGTGGGCGAGGTCGCCGACCACATCGACCACGTGCGCGAGGTGGCGGGGATCGACGCGATCGGCGTCGGAGGCGATTTCGACGGCGCGGGGGTCATGCCCCAGGGCCTCGAGGACGTCGCGGGCTATCCGGCGTTGTTCGCCGAGCTCGCTGCCCGGGGCTACACCGACGACGACCTCCTGGCGATCGCCGGCCGAAACGTCCTTCGCCTGATGCGGGCCGCCGAGGAGGTCGCATCCACGCTCGGGTCCTGAAGGCACGCTGTGGTTCCGCCGGGGGTAGGCCGAACGTCCGGTGACATGACAGCGCAACAGGAGCATGATTGCCCCCGCACGAACCGGAAGGGGAGAGCCATGGCTCGACGCAGGATGAGGGTGGGAACCGCGGTGGTTTCGCTCGCGATGGTGCTGCAGGGCGTGTTCGCGCTCGCGGGTCCGGCGACGGCGCACGCAACGCTGCCGATGGTGCACACGCTCTGCGCGTTCAACACCAGCAGCCTCGCCAGCCTGGACGATCCGGCGCAGCGCGGCTGTCGCTGGAGCGCCATCGCCCGGGCCGCCGACGTCGGCGTCGTGCACCAGAACTGCACGATCGAGGGCACGGAGCACGACGACCGCCTTCGCGGCACCGGAGGCAAGGACGTGATCTGTGGCTTCCAGGGCGACGACGTGATCAAGGCGCTCGGAGGCAACGACATCGTCTACGGCGGCGCGGGCAAGGATCGCATCCTGGGTGACGGCGGGAAGGATCGTCTCGTCGGCGAGGATGGCAACGATCGCCTCGTCGGTGGAGCCGGTGGCGACTCCATGCTCGGCCAGCTCGGCAACGACCGACTCGTCGGCGGAGGGCGCTCCGACTTCATGGCCGGGGGCTACAGCGATGATCGCTACCTCGGCGGCGACGGGGACGATTTCGTGTCCGACACGCGAGGCTCCGATGTCGCGGACCTGGGCCCGGGACCAGGACTTCTTCGACTCCCTGAAGGGCGTCGATGTGGTCCGCGCCGGCGCGGGCAACGACTTCTGCCTCTCGGTCCAGGACGGCGACCCCGGTGACTTCATCGACGGTGGACCCGGCCTCGACCATTTCAACGCCGACGGCACCGACTCGTGGGTCAGCGCGGAGATCGGTCCGGAGTTCTGCAACGGGTGCTGAGACGAACGGCATGGGCCGTCGGCGCCGTGATGGCGTCGGCGGTCGTGTCGGTTGCCCCGATCACCGGCGCCGGCGGATGCCGCCGCCTCCACATCGATCACGATCGCCTTCACCGGCGACGACCTCGGGTCGCCGGCCCTGTGGCCGGCGGCTCGCCGCAACGCTGAGGGCCACGGCCTCGACTTCCGTCCGATGCTGGCCCGGCTTCGACCCCTGATCCGCTCGGCCGACCTCGCGATCTGTCACCTGGAGACTCCGCTGTCGGGGCCGGGTGTGCCGCCGTCGGGTTCGCCCCGGTACGTCGCGCCCCATCAGCTCGCCGCCGCGATCCGCTTCGCCGGTTACGACGGGTGCTCCACCGCCTCGAACCACACCCTGGACGCGGGCACCGCGGGTATCCGGACGACGCTCGACGCCCTCGATGCCCAAGGACTCTCGCACACGGGCAGCGCACGGACGAGGCACGAGTCCCGAACGATCGTTCGCTACCAGGTCGGGGACGTGGCCGTGGCGCACCTCGCCTACGCGTTCGGGTTCAACGGCCTCCGACCGAAGCCGTCCTGGATGGCCAACCGCATCGACCCGGACACGATCGTCGCCAGGGCCGAGCGGGCGCGACGTGAGGGTGCGGACCTGGTCGTCGTGAGCCTGCATTGGGGCCAGGAGCTCAGTCATCTCGTCTCGCCCGATCAGGACCGGATCGCGAGGCGGCTCGCCTCGAGCGACGCGATCGATCTGATCGTGGGACATCACGCCCACGTCGTGCAGCCGATCCGCCGGTCGGCCGGGCGGTGGGTGGCCTTCGGCGCCGGCAACTCGCTCACCGGCATGACGGCGAGGGAGTACGTGCCCGATGTCCAGGACGGCATGGTCGTGCTGGCGACGTTCGCCCCGACGGCCGACGGGTGGCAGGTGTCGACGATCCGGTTCGCGCCGACCTGGGTGCAGCCGGGACCGTTCATCGTCCGCCTCGTCGGGCCGGCGCTCGACAAGGGGTCGCTCCCACCCGCCCTGATGGCAGACCTGCGGCGGTCGTGGGCACGAACGGTGGGCACGGTGGCCGCGCCCGCGATCGGCGTGAAGCCGTTCCGCGGGGCGCGTCTTTAGTCCGGGCGGCCCCGCGCAGCAGATCTAGGCGTCGGTTTCCTCGTCGGCGGCCTCGGCGAGCACCTCGGCCGTGACCGTGTCTTCGACGGCCATGTCGTCGAGTTCCTCGGCGACGGCTTCCTCCACGACGGCCTCGGCAGCCAGTTCCTCGGCGGCTGCGGCGAGCTCTGCGGCGGCCTCGGCCTTGGCCAAGGCGTCAGCGTGGAGCACGGTGGCCGTCTCTTCTTCGACGATGGCGTCTTCCACGGCAGCCTCGGCAGCGTTCAGCAGTTCGTCTTCCACGGTTCGGTCCCTTCGTTCGGAGTGGGGGGAGCATAGAGCGATGGGCGTGCCGCCGCGAATCCGTCACGGGGTTGCGCTCTGGCGGACCCCCATGGTTCCATCGGTCGTCCGCTGGTTGCCCGCGGTGTGGCTCGTCGAACGACGGGCCGGAAAGGAGGCAACCGTGCGACGGTTCCTCACGGTAGGGCTCGCGGTCATCGCGATGCTCACGGTGATCGCGTCGCCGGCCGCGGCGATGAGGCCCGACCGGTTCACCCCGGGACCCAACCCCGATCTGCAGGTGGACGACATCTGTTCGTTCCCCGTGCTGCTGCACGACGTGGTGAACAAGCTCCACATCACGGACTTCTTCGACCGGAACGGCGATCTGGTCCGGGAGAGCGGCAACGGCAGGATCGTGGAGGACATCACCAGGCTCGATGCCGCCGGCGATCCGGTGCGCACGATCCGGCGCAACATCTCCGGGCCCGGGACCTTCACGTTCGATGAGGACGGGTTCACGCTGCGCGCTCGCGGGGGGTGGCTCTTCTTCTTCGGGCCGGGCGAGGTCTCCAACGTGCCGGGCGGGCTCATGTGGCTCACCACCGGGAAGTTCGTGTGGCGGTTCGACGACGCGTCGGGGATGTGGACGCTGGAGCAGGCCAGGGGAACCCGGATGGATGTGTGCGCGTTGCTCGCCTAGCGGGTGAGGTTCAGGAGCTGGGTGGTCCGGGCATGGGCGTCGTGCCCGGATCGCCCGGCAACGGCTGGGCGGGTGCTGCCGCCGCGCCGGCGGAGCGGTCCCAGATGCGGTTGAGGTGCTCCTGGATGTAGAGCCCGTTCGCGATGGAGAACAGCAGCATGATGATGATGACCAGCGCGGGTTCCAGCTGGGACGGCATCGACAGGCGCTCCTCGATGGTGCGCACGTGCTTGGCCGTGTTGTACATGGCGATGAACGGCGGCACGATGATGATCCAGCCGAACAGGATCGCCATCAGCGAACGGACCGGGCTGATCGACTCGTCGTGCTCGAACCGCTGGATCTCCTCGTTCACCTTGTAGTACCAGTAGAAGAAGTAGATACCCAGCGTGATGAACGACAGACCCAGTACCCCCAGCGGCTGACGCTTGAGGAAGGGCTGTCCTTCGATCGTGACGGTCTCGGCCATGGATCCTCCTGTCGGCTGGGTCGCAGTGTAGTCGGGCACGCGACGCGTAGTCTCGTTCGATGATCTCCGGTCGCCGGGAGCACCCCCGATGAAGGACGCGCCGCTGCTGCGCGGGCCCTTGGCGATCCGCGTGGTGGTCCTGTTCGTCGGCCTCGTGATCGTCGCGGTGGCGATCGTCTGCATGCTCGAATCCGAGCTGGGGTTGCCGCCCTGGGACGTGCTGCACCAAGGGATCTCCGAGCACACCCCGCTCTCGCTGGGGAATGCGGCCATCGTCGTCGGCCTGGTGATCGTGGCGGTGTCGTGGATCGCCGGTGTCCCGCCGGGGTTCGGCACGATCGCCAACGCGATCGTGATCGGCGCCGCGATCGACATCCTGGTCGCCATCCCGTGGGTGGACTCGTTGTCGGGGACGTCGCTGTCCGTGCGGATCGGCCTCGTCGCCGCCGGGATCTTGCTGTTCGGCGTGGGATCGGCCTTCTACATCGGAGCGGGCCTGGGCGCGGGCCCGCGGGATTCGATGATGTTGGTGCTGACGCGCCGGACCGGCTGGCGGATCGGGATCGTGCGGGCAGCGATCGAGATCGCCGTGTTGATCGCCGGTCTGCTGCTCGGTGGCACCGCCGGCATCGGGACCCTGGCGCTCGCCCTGCTCGTGGGACCGTCGGTCGAACTGTCGTTCTGGGCGCTGGTGAAGCTCGGCCTCGCCGCACCGGGCGCGAAGCCCGCGCCCGAGTTCGGTCCGCTCGACGTCGGCTAGGCTCCATCGCGTGACGCTGCGGGCGACCTTCGAAGCCGAGCTGGAACGGCGCCGGCTGACGTGGTGCACGGGCCCCTGCCGCTACCGGAACAGTCACCGGCGCGGGTTCGCCACGCCGGGCACCGTGCACCTGGACGCCGCGATCGGCACGCGCCGAACGCTCTACCGCGGGCTCCATGAGGTCGCCCACCTGGTCCTCGGACACGATCAGCGACGGGGCAAGCGCCGCTGGCAGCTCGAGGCCGAAGCCGAGGCATGGACGCAGCAGCGGTTCGCCGAACTGGGCATCGAGCTGCCGCAGGCCTCGGTGGATGCGGGCCGTGACTACGTCGCGCGGATGCAGCGGTGGGGCGATCGCATCAGCGTGGCCGCCGCGGCACCTCGTCGTCGACGCCGCAGCCCGTTCCGACGCTCGACCGGCACGTGACCGCGTTGTTGACCGGACACCGCCGGGGACAGCGTGCCGGCCGTAGACATCGATCAGAGGGAGCGTTCCGTGCCACGTCCCGTCGTTCGTCGCGCCAGCCTCGCTGGTGGCGCTGTGCCTCCTTGCCTCGGTGCTGGCCATCTCGATGCCTTCGGCTCAGGCCGCGTCGGGACGGTGCCGGGTGCGCAACCTCGACTCCGGCAGGGTCACCCGCGGCGCCGGACCGAACCTCCAGGTATCGATCGAGGCGGCGAACCCGTTCGAGACCCTCGGGATCTCAGGCCGCTGCAACGGCACGTTCCTGGTGAGCAAGGGCCTCACCTTCCAGGGGATTCCCACCGCCGAGGTCCCGCTGCCGACGCTCGATGCCCATCATGCCGGCGTCGTGCTGACCACCGGCCAGGGCCCGGTCACGATCGACGGTCTGCGGATCGTCAACGGCGACCGCAACGACTTCGGTGGAGGGATCGAGGGTCACGGAACCCTCCGGGTGATCGACAGCGCGATCCGCAACGACCGTGCCGTGTACGGGGGCGGGATCTTCAGCGCCGGCCCGCTGATCGTCGGCGGCACCACGGTGATCTCCGACAACACCGCACGGCTCGGTGCGGGGGTCTACGCCGCCGGCACGATGCTGGTGCGAGACGCCTCCACCGTGCACGACAACGTCGCTCGCCGGGGCGGTGGCATCTTCGCCGAGGGAGCGCTCACGCTGAGGGATCAGGCCTCCGTGAGCGCGAACTACGTGTCGATCCTCGGTGGTGGCATCTTCGGTGTCGGCCCGATCACGATGTCGAACACCTCGGTGGTGCAAGGCAACACCGCGGGCAGAACGGTGGCGGGGTCTACAACCAGGACGTCCTCACGATGGACGACGACGCGACCATCACGGGCAACGTCGCGACCCTCGGGGGCGGGTCTTCAACCGAGGGCTCGCGCAGCTGGTGTCGTGTTCGGCGACGATCGTCCTCAGCCCGAACTCGCCCGACGATCCTCCCACCGCCGTGTGTCCCACGGCTTGATGTCGCTCCGCGGTTGCATCGACCTCATCTCGGGTAAGGCTCGATGCATCCGAGCGATAGGAGCATGACCATGGGCATCTTCAGCACCCTCACCAGTTTCGGCGCCGGCTACGTGGCCGGGGCCATGACCGGTCCCCGAGCGAAGCAACGGCTCTCGGCGACCGTCGAGCAGCTGCCCGATGCCACCAAGGAGCGGCTGCCCGAGCGCCTGACGAACGCCATCGGTGATGTGACCGTCGACGTTCGCTCGATCCGCGAGGTCATGACCGAGCACCCCCGCACGGTGAGCCTGTCCAGCACGTTGCAGGACGCCGCCCGCATGATGGCGGAGGACGCGATCGGCAACGTCATCGTCGACGACGCGGTGGGCCGGGTGGCAGGCATCCTCACCGACCGCGACCTCGCGATCCGTGCCACCGCGGAGGGGCTCGATCCCACCACCGCGACCGTGGAGCAGGCCTTCACGCCGGACATCTCGACGCTTGGCGCCGACCGACACCGTGCAGGACGCCGTGCGGCAGATGCGGGAGAAGGACATCCGCCGGCTCCCCGTGGTCGAGGACGGCAAGGCGATCGGCATCGTCTCGCTCGGAGACATCTCGATCCAGACCGAGCCAGGGTCGGTGTTGTCGGACATCAGCGCCGCCACGCCCGACCGCTGACGCTGGTGAGACTGGGGAACTGGGACATCCGCCCCCTAGGTGGGGGGTGGGGGTGCCTGGGCATGATCGTGATCTCGATCATCGCCTCGATCGCGCTGACCATCCTGCTCAACTGGCTCGTCCGATAGCGGTTCGTCGGTCGGTCGGCTGATCCCCAATCGAGCGGTGATCCGCTTGCGCACGTCGGCGCGGCGCCTGCCGCTCGAGGCGGCCTCGAACTCGGACCGCCGCTCCTCCACGTAGCGTTCCTTCGCGAGCTCGTCCCCTTCCTTCACCCGGTCTCGCAGCCACAGGTCGATCACGAGGACCTTCACGGTCGCGGCGACCGGGAGGGCGAGCAGTGCGCCGGCCAGACCGGCCAAACTGCCGCCCACCAGCGTGCTGACGATCACCGCCGCAGGGGACAGGTTGACCGCGTTCTTCATCACGCGAGGGACCAGCACGTAGTTCTCGATCTGCTGGTAGACGATGAAGAAGACCAACGTGATGATGCCGGCGACCGGTGACACGAAGAACGCGACGATGATGGCCGGTGCGGCCCCCACGTAGGCGCCCACCAGCGGGATCAGGTCGGCGAGTCCCGCCCACAGTGCGAGCGGCACGGCGAATGGCACGCCGATCAGCAGGAGCGCGATGAGCGTCGTCGCGCCGCACACGCCGGAGGTGATGAGGTTGCCGGCCACGTACCCACCGATGCGGTCGATCGACCGGTCCATCACGCGTTCGCCCTGGCGCCGCTGATCGAGCGGGAACATGATCGTGGCGGTCCGCCGCATCGAGGGCAACGCGAGCATGAAGTAGACCATCAGGATCACGACGGTGAGCACGCGGAAGACGGCGCTTCCCACCCTGCCTGCGATCCCCAGCACGGTGCCGAACGATTCCCCCGCACGCTGGGGCAGCTGTTCGATGAAGGACTGGATCTTCGGCGCCACGTCGTTGCGCCGGACGACCTCACCGATGAAGTCGTCGCGTTGCGCGAGCCGGTTCACGTAGGTGGGCACGTCGTCGGCCAGCCCGGTGGCCTGGTTCACCAGCGGCGGTACGACCAGGGCGCCGAACGCGATGCCGATCCCCGTCAGCGCCAGCACCAGGATGAGCACCGACAGCCCACGGCCCACGCCGAAACCCTGGAGACGCCGGATGACCGGGTCGAGACCGACGGCCAGCACCGCGGCGATCACCACGAGGATCAGGATGCTCGCGACCGATCGCGCGGCCGACAGGACAACGAGCGTCGCGACGACTGCCAGGGTGACCTTGATCCAGTATCGGAGCGGAGGCCATCGCTCCTGCCATGGCTCCTCGGGCGATGCCTCGTCGGGCTGTGAAGGAGCCGCCGGGCCGTCGATGGTGGTCACGCGGTGCCTCTTACCCGTGGCCGGCATCTGCAACCCTTAGGTGTGCACC
This sequence comes from uncultured Actinomycetes bacterium, assembly GCA_963797635.1. Taxonomy (GTDB): domain Bacteria; phylum Actinomycetota; class UBA4738; order UBA4738; family HRBIN12; genus JAOUEA01. The sequence continues at coordinate 35,009 of CAWCPZ010000012.1, read as the reverse complement.
GAGCTGGGCTGGGTATCTCGACCACAGCGAGACCTAGGAGGCGTTGACGATCGAACGGGATCCGAACCGTCAGTACACCGGCGACGGCGAACGAGAGAACCCCGAGGCGCAGGACGGCAGGATCGAGCCGGACGAGGAGGCGCCGGATGGGGACGACGAGCCTCGTTCGGACGACGAGGACGGCTGAACGTCTGGGGCACGCTCCGTCGTGAGAACCCCGGATATCAGACGACCGCCGTTCCAGGGAACGGCGGTCGTCGCTGTGGAGCTGTGGTCAGTTTGGGTCCACCTCGCCGCGCCAGGCACCGGTTTCGGTCCCGCGTGACTCGATGAGCTCCTTGAACCGGCCCAGGTCGCTGCGAACCTGACGGTCGTCGAACCCGAGCGCCGTGCCGACGTTCTCGACCACACCTTCGGGCTGCCAATCCATCTGGACGGTGACGCGCGTCTCGTCCTCGTTCAGACGGTGGAACGTGACGACGCCGGCGTTGCCCTTGCCGCTCCGCGCCGTCCACGCGACCCGCTCATCCGGGCGCTGTTCGGTGATCTCGGCGTCCCACTCCTCGCGCTTGCCGCCGAACTCGGCGACCCAGTGCAGGTGGGTGTCGTCGAGCTGCTGAACCTGCTCCACACCCTCCATGAACTGCGGGAACTGTTCGAACTGGGTCCACTGGTCGTACGCGGTGCGCACGGGCACCCTGACGTCCACGGTTTCCATGACCTCTGCCATGACGAACTCCTTCCGTTCGGTTCTGGAGTTCGTTCCCGCGGTCGGGCGGTCCCAACCGGGCGAAACCATGCACCGCGCCGGCTAGGCGCGCGAGATCTGTTCGATGAGGACGTGGTCGGCGCAGAAGTGCCGACGCGCGCCACCGCGGTCGACCGACCCGATGGAAGCCTTGCCGCAGGCGTCGCCGATCGCGATCGAGGCGGCAACGCCGCCGTTGGCCGTTTCCCGCTCACGGATCGCTTGCTGCAGCACCAGGGCAACGTCGACGTACTGGCACGTGGCGGCGGGAAGGGTCATGGACGCAGTGTGCGCCCGCCCGAGCCCCGCGCGCATCGGCCGACCGGAGGCGTTCGCTCGGCGAAGGTCTCGAAACCCGAGCCTCGAACGGCCTCGTGTGTCATGGTGAGGGGACAACTCGCCCAGGAAGGGGCAGCCATGGCCAGCAAGGACAAAGGCGGCGGCAAGGGTTCCAAGACCGCGGCCAGCAAGAGCTTGAAGGAGAAGCGCGCCGCCAAGAAGGCGAAAGGCAGCAGCAGCTCCGGCTCCTCGGACTGGAACCTCAACAAGTAGCGCAGGACCCGTGCCGATCGTGGTCGTCGCGTTCGTCGCCGGCTCCTGGGCGGATCCGCGACTAACCGAGGCATCCGCGTGTGAACTGGGTCTGGGTTCGGTTCGGCCCGCCCCTGGTCGCCCTGCGGGGCGTGGCCGGCAACCGGGCGCTGCGCCGGACCTCGATCGCGTTCCTGATCTTCAGCGGCGCCGAGGCGGCGACCTGGGTCGCCATCCTGGTGTTCGCCTACGAGCGCGGCGGCGCCTCGGCGACCGGCCTCGTCGGGCTCCTGTTGTTGCTGCCGGCCGGGGTGCTGGCGCCCATCGGCGCGGCGCTCGGCGATCGGTACCGGCGCGAGCGCGTCCTGGGGTTCGGCTACCTCGCGCAAGCCATCGCGACCGGCCTCACCGCGGTGGCGATCGCCCTCGATGCCCCCGACGCAGCCGTGTACGCGGGCGCGGTGGTGGCCATGGTGACGATGACCACCTCTCGTCCCGCGCACCACTCGCTCATGCCCACGTTGGCCCAGACGCCCGACGAGGTCACCGCGGCGAACTCGGTCTCCTCGCTCGGCGACGGCCTCGGCAGCACGCTCGGCACGCTGTCGGTCACCGTGCTGCTGGCCGTCGGCACGGTGGGCCTGGTGTACGGGGCGGCCGCCGTGATGCTGGCGTTCGGCGCGCTCGCGGTCCTGATGCTGGGGGCGCACACCGCGCCGGCATCGTCGGGACGCCTGCGACCGTGGGGGTTGGTGATCGAAGCCGGGCACGCCTTCGGCGTGATCGCGCGTTCGCCCGGACCTCGCCTGCTGGTCGGTCTGGCGGCGCTGATGACGGTGGCGTGGGGCGCCTTCGACGTGCTGCTGGTGTCGGTGGCGATCGACGTATTGGGTTGGGGCGACTCAGGCGTCGGCGCGCTGCAGACCGCGGCCGGGCTCGGCGCACTGGCCGGCGCGGCCGGGTCGGTCGCGTTGGTGGGCCGGCGCGGGCTGTGGCCGGCGATCGTGGGAGCGACGATCGTCCTGGCGGCCGGCTTCGTCCTCGCGGGTTCGACCAGGGGGGTTGCGCTGGTCGTGGTGGCGACCCTCGCGGCGGGCGGTGCGCTCACCGTGCTCGACGTCGTGGGACGAACGCTGCTGCAGCGGGTGGTCGACGACGCGATCCTCACCCGGGTGTTCGGGGTGATCGAGGCGTTGTGGATGGCCGGGGTCGGGGTGGGTTCGGGCATCGCCGGCGTCCTCACCCGGACGTTCAGCATCCCGACGGCGCTCGCGATCGTGGGCGGCGGCCTGGTCGTGCTCACGGTGCCGACGATCCCCGGCCTGCGCCGCATCGACCGCGCCGCGGTGGTGCCCGAACGGCAGTTCAGCCTGGTGCGCGGCTTGGCGATGTTCGCCCCGCTGCCCCGCACCGAACTGGAGCGCGTGGCCCGCCAGCTCACCCGCATCGTCACGCCGACGGGGGCCGACGTCGTGGTCCAGGGCGAGACCGGCGACCGCTTCTACGTGATCGACGCCGGTGCCTTCGACGTCATCGTGGACGGCGCGCCGATCCGCCGCCTGGGCGAGGGCGACTTCTTCGGCGAGATCGCGCTGCTGCACGATGTGCCCCGCACGGCGACCGTGCGCGCCGCCGAGGACGGTGCGGTGTGGGCCCTGGATCAGGAGGAGTTCCTGGCCACCGTGACCGGTCAGCCGCAGGCCGAACGCGCGGCGCACGCGATCAGCGCCGAGCGACTGCGAGGCCTGGCGCAGCGGGACGAGCCGAACGCCTAGGCGCTCTTCGTCGAAGGCCCGCCCAGGTAGGCCGCGATCACCGCGGGGTCCTCGGCGATCTGGCGCGGCGCCCCCATCGCGATCGTCCGGCCCTGGTCGAGCACCTGGATCCGGTCGCAGAGCTTCATGATCAACCGCAGGTCGTGGTCCACGATGACGACCGAACACCCCAGCGTGGAGCGGATCCGCCGGATGTTCTCGAGCAGCTCGTCGGACTCGTCCTCGTTCATGCCCGCTGCCGGTTCGTCCAGCAGGATCAAGCGAGGGGCGGCGCACCACGGCCCGGGCGATCTCCAGCCGGCGCTGCATCCCGTACGGGAGGTTGACGGCCTTCTCGCGCTGCACCCCGGTGAGGCCGAACCACGCGAGCATCTCGTCGACCGCGCTCTCGGCCGTCCCGGGCGGGGTGGCGGCCTCGACGTTCTCCCGGACGGTGAGCTGGGCGAACAGGCGGATGTTCTGGAACGTGCGCGAGAGTCCCAGCGCGGCGACCTGGTGCGGCTTGCGCCCGCCGATCTCCTGCCCGTCGAAGATCACGTGGCCCTCGGTGGGGACGTAGACGCCCGAGATCACGTTGAGCAGCGTGGTCTTGCCCGACCCGTTGGGTCCGATCAACCCGAGGATCTCGCCGGTTCGCACCTCGATGTCCACGCCGGCGAGGGCCACCACCCCTTCGAAATGCTTCGCGACCTGCTGACCGTCGAGCACCGGCGGCGCCGCGGCATCGATCGGCTCGACCATCGCGCCGGCATCCTCCTGCGCCATCGGCATGTCCGTCTCCACGCCTCGGCGCGCGCGTCTGGCCGACGGGAGGAACCGGCGCACCAGGTCGTCGATCTCCCAGCGATCGAAGATGCCTTCGGGTCGCAGGATCAGCGTGATGATGATGAGCAACGCGATCACGAACTGCACCGTGCCGGTGATCTTCGGCAGCTCCCAGGGCCCGATCGCCACGCCCTGCTCCACCCGGGCGAGCGTGTCGGTGAGGAACGTGATGATCGCCGCGCCCGCGACCGCGCCGGTCACCGACGTCCGGCCGCCGATCACCAGCATCGCCAGCAGCGCGAAGGTGATCGCGAAGTAGAACTGGTTCGCGTTGAAGGCGATCACGCTCTGGGCCCACAGCGACCCGGCGGCGCCCATCATCGCGGCGCTCAGCAGCCAGACGCCGTATCGGGTGCGCACCACGTTCGTGCCCACCGAGGCAGCCGACAGCGGGTCCTCCCGGGTCGCCCGCAACCGCAGGCCGGGCCCCGACTCCTTGTAGAGACGGCTCAGCAGCACGAAGCCGATCGCGGCCATCGTGGCGACACCGAGCGTGGTGCGCACCGGGATGCCGGCCAAGCCCAGCGCGCCCCGCGTGTACGTCGTGGCGTTCTGGAAGAACGTGTGCACCACCACCAGGAGCGCCAGCGTGGCCATCGCCATCGTGGCCTCGGTCATGCGGATGATCGCGCCGCCGAAGATCGCCGCCACCACGAACGCCGCGAGCGCCGACACCACGACCGCGGCGGGCAGCCCGAAGTTCGCGTTCGCCAGGAACGAGGGCAGCTCGGGCAGCTGCGCGATCTTCACCGAGCTCAGGATCGTGACGAGCGCCGTCGTGTAGGCGCCGATCCCCATGAACGCGACGTGGCCGAACGAGACGATGCCGCTGTTGCCGATGAACGTCTGCAGCGACACCACGAGCATCACGTTCACCAGGAACATCACGTAGGTGCGGCTCGACGAGGTCGAACCGAACGCCTGCACCAGGAGCATGCCGCCGGCCAGGAGCGCCGAGATCATCGCCCATCCCCAGAGCGCCGGCCGGAGTCGGGTTCCCGGGATCACGCTCACACCACCTCGGCGCGCTGCCCGAACAGGCCCTGCGGTCGCACGTACAGGATCGCCACCACGATCAGCAGGGCCGCCGCCTGCGCGTACGGCAACAGGGAGCCCGGCAACAGCGCCTGCAGGAACACCTCGAGCGTGCCCAGGAAGAAGCCACCCAGCACCGCCCCGCGGAGGTTGCCGAGTCCGCCGATCACCGAGGCGATGAACGCCTGGATCACCGGCACGAACCCGGTGGTGGGGTTCACCGACGTGGTGCGGGCGATCCACAGCACGCCGGCGATGCCCGCCAGGAGCCCCGAGATCAGGAACGCCAGCGAGATCACGCGGTTCGCGCGCACGCCCATCAGCCTGGCCGTCGTGAAGTCGTTCGAGGCCGCCCGCATCGCCAGGCCCGAACGGGACCGGCGCATGAACTGGGTGAGCGCGACCAGCGAGATCGCGCCGATCCCCGCCGTGATCATGCTCAGCACGCTGATGCGCACCGGGCCGATCTGCACCGCTTCGTCGAAGAAGGCCGGCACCGGGATGCCCTTGGAGCGCACCGACACGGTCTGGCGGAACGCGCCCTGGATCAACTGCGCCACGGCGAACGAGGTGAACAGGAGCGAGACGAAGCTGGCATTTCGGAGCGGGCGAAACGCGATCAGCTCCATCAAGACCGACGAGATCCCCGCGGCGATCACCCCGACCAGGGCCACCACGATGAACGGCGCGCCGGCGTAGGTGGCGGCGAGCATCGAGTAGCCGGTGATCGTGACGAGTTCGCCGTAGGCGAAGTTCAGCATGCCGAGCACGCCGTAGACCATGGACAACCCGAGCGCCAGCAGGGCGTAGATGCTGCCCAGCGACAGGGCGTTCACCAACTGCTGGACGAACTCCGATGGGCTCACGCCGTCACCTCATCCTTCATCCGGTCTGACTGATGCCGAGGTAGGAGCGCTCCAGTTCGCCCTCCGCCAGACGGTCGGTCGGCCCGGAGGCGACCACCGCGCCCACCGACAGCACGTAGGCGCGGTCGGCGATCTCGAGCGCGCGGTGCACGTTCTGCTCGACCAGCAGCACGGTGACGCCCTCGTCGCGCAGTTCCTGGATCAGCTCGAAGATGCGGTCCACGAAGATCGGCGCCAGGCCCAGGGAGGGTTCGTCGAGCAGGAGCATGCGCGGGCGGGACATCAACGCGCGCGCGATCGCGAGCTGCTGCTGCTCGCCGCCCGAGAGCGTGCCGGCCGTCTGGTTCGCGCGTTCGCCCAGGATGGGGAAGCGCGCGAGCCACCGTTCGGTGTCGGCGCGCAGGCCGTCGCGATCCTTGCGCGCGATGCCGCCGATCGTGAGGTTCTCGGCCACGGTGAGGTTGCCGAACACGTGCCGCCCCTCGGGGACGAGCGCCACGCCGCGGCGCACCACGGTCTCCGGCGACAGGCCGGTGAGCGCGTCGCCGTCGAAGGTCACCGAGCCGTGCTGCGGTTTCAGGGCCCCGGCGAGCGTGCGCAGCAGCGTCGTCTTGCCCGCGCCGTTGGGCCCGAGCGCGGCGACGATCTCGCCGGGTGCCACCGTGAGGGACACGTCGCGGATCGCCACGACCGCGCCGTAGGCGACCGTCAGCCCGTCGACGGCGAGCAGGGGAGGGCCGGCGTCGGTGGCCTCGGCCGCCCCGTCCCCTCCTCGTTCGTCGGTCACGCTCAGATGGCCGGCACGTAGTCCGGGAAGTCCGGCTGCCCCAGGCAGGTGAACTCGGTCCCGTCCATCTGGACCAGCGCCGCGGGCTTGTCGGCCCGCCGCGTCTCCGGATCCATCACGACATGGCCCGAGATGCCGGTGGCATCGATCGTGTCGAGCTGCGCGGTGATGTCGGCGGGCTCGGTGCTGCCCGCCGCTTCGATCGCGTCGGCCACCATGTTGACCTCGTCGTAGCCGATCACGGCCACGTACGAGCTCGGGTCCTTGCCGTTGGCCGCGTTGTAGTCGTCGTAGAACTGCTGGACGTTCGGGTCGCCCTCGGCGGTGCACACCGAGTTGGAGAACGTCAGCCCGTCGATCGCCTTGACGCCGGCGTCGAGCAACGCGGCGTCGCCGTTGCCGTCGGTCGAGAGCACCGGGGTGGTGACCCCCGCCTGACGGAGCTGGCGGAGGAAGACCACGCTGTCGGGGATGTACATCGGCGTGAAGATCACGTCGGGTGCGGGGTCGAAGTTCTGGATCTTCGTCACGACCGCGGAGTAGTCGCCGGCGCCCAGCTTGTACTCGTCGGTGGCCACCACCGTGCCGCCGCCGTGCTCGAAGGCGTCGGAGAAGAACGTCGGCAGGTCGCGCGTGTAGGGGATCTCGTTCGAGCCCAGGACGTAGGCGGTCTCGTACCCCTCGGTCGATCGCGTACTCGGCCAGCACCGCGGCCTGGATGTTGTCGCTCATCACCAACTGGTAGGCGCACTCACCCATGTCGCCGACCAGCGTGGGCGCCGTGCCCAGGCCGGTGGAGATCGGCACGCCCGTGGCGCAGGCCACCTGGCCCTCGGCGAGGATGCCGTCGCCCACGGTGCCGATCAGGTAGACGGAGCCGTCGTCGATCAACTGCTGCGTGACCTTCGCCGCCTCGGCGACGTCGTTGCGCATGTCGACCGTCTTCAGTTCGAGCGGGCGGCCCAGCACGCCCCCTTCTTCGTTGATCTGGTCGACGGCGAACTGCGCGCCCTCTTCCATCGGGGAGTCGTAGTAGCCCAGTCCGTCGACAGGTCGGCCGGGAAGCCGATCACGATGGGTTCGCCGGACGCGGAGCCGTCGCCCCCGTCCTCGTTGGCGTCGTCCGAGGTGCTGCATGCGGCGCCCACCAGGCACAGCACGAACGCGAGTGCGACCGATCTCCGAAGCATCCCCCAACCTCCCGTCACGGTATCGGGCATTCGTAGACCCCCCTTTCGGAACCTGTCAAGCTCGTTACCAGCTTTCCCTCATCAGCAAGATGCGTAAGAATCCTGACTTCGATGCGGGAGGGGCCGACGCACACCAGCGAAACGATCGGGGAAGAGATCCGCGAACGCCTGGGGGAGATGACGCCCTCCGAGCGCCGGGTGGCCCGCACCCTGCTCGCCACCTATCCCACGGCGGGGTTGGAGAGCCTGCCGCAACTCGCCGAGGGCTCGGGGGTCACCGGTCCGACCGTGCTGCGGTTCGTGCGCAAGATCGGCTTCGACGGCTACCCGGACTTCCAACGGTCGCTGCGCCAGGAGGTGCAGGCGCGCACGGAGGGATTGCCGTCGCTGTACCGCACCAAGGGTGGTTCGCAGGACGACGACGTGCTGCGGCAGAGCCACGAAGCGTTCACGAGCGCGCTCGACGCCACCCTGACGTCGAGTTCGCTGGAACAGGACCTCGCGCCGGTGGTCGCGCTGTTGGCCGATCCCAAGCGCCGGATCTGGTTCGCGGGCGGGCGGTTCAGCCAGTTCGTGGCGAGCTACCTGTGCCTGCAGATGCGGATGCTGCGACCGGGCTGCGCCGTCGTCGGAGAATCACCGCAGCGACGGAAGCTCGACACCTACGAGATCTCGCGCCGCGATGTCGTGTGCCTCTTCGACTACCGCCGCTACCAGCAGGACACGATCGCGGCGGGCAAGGTGGCCGCCGACCACGGCGCGGTCGTGGTCGTGTTCACCGATCCCTGGCTGTCGCCGGCGGTCGAACACGCGCGCCACGTGCTGATCTCGCACGCGGATTCGGCCTCGCCGTTCGACTCGCTCCTCGGGGCGTTCGCGCTCACCGAGGTGATCGCGGCGAAGGTGGTGGTGGCGCTCGGCGATCGAGGCCGCACGCGCGTGGCCGAGCTCGAGACGGTGGTCGAGGGCCTGCACGATCCGCTCGCCACGGTGATCGACCCCGACGCGCGCGGTGCGGAGGCCGGGTGACGCATGCCCGAGCCGCGGCGTCCCTCGGAGCCGGCCGAGGTCCAGGCGTGGCTCGAAGAAGCCGGCGTGAACGCGGTGGTGCTGGGGTTCGTCGACCCGTCGATGATCGTGCGCGCCAAGGTGGTGCCGATCCGGCGGTTCGCCGCCGCGGCCACCGCCGGCGTCGGGCTCTCGACGCTGTTCAACGCCGCGATGAGCAACGATCAGTTCGCGCTGCTGGCCGGCTACATCGACGGGCCGAGCGGCGACCTGCGGCTGCGTGCCGACGCGTCGGCCACCGTGCCGCTCGCCGCGCTGCCGGGGTGGGCGTGGGCGCCGGTGGACCAGTTCCAGCAGGACGGGCAACCGTTCGCCGCGTGTCCGCGGGCGTTCGCGCGGCGCATGGCCGAGGCGTACGTGAGCCGAGGGCTGTCGGTGCGGGCGGCGTTCGAGTTCGAGTTCTCGGTGGGCGTCCGGCGCGACGACGGCGGGTTCGAACCCGCGCACGAAGGCCCCGGGTACAGCGACATCGCCCTGGTCCGCAACCACGAGTTCGCGCTCGATCTGCTCACCACGATGGAGGCGCAGGGCCTGGACCTGCAGCAGCTGCATCCGGAGTACGCCGACGGCCAGTTCGAGATGTCGATCGGTCCGCGCGAGCCGGTCGCGGCCGCCGACGCCGCGATGCTGGTGCGCCAGACCGCGCGCGCGGTGGCCAGACGGCACGGGCTCGTGGTCTCGTTCGCGCCCCAGGTGGCCGCCGACACCGGCAACGGCACGCACCTGCACGTCAGCCTGTGGGAGGGCGAGCGCAACCTGCTCGCGGGCGGCGACGGTGCCGCCGGCATGCAGCCACAGGGCGAGGCGTTCACGGCCGGCATCCTCGCCGAGCTGCCCGCGATCGTGGGCGTCACGGTGCCGACCACGGTGGGCTACCTCCGGCTGCAGCCGCATCACTGGTCGGGCGCGATGCAGTGCTGGGGACTGGAGAACCGCGAGGCCGCGCTGCGGTTCGTCGCCGGCGTCACGCCCGAGACCGCGGGCGGTGCCAACGTCGAGGTCAAACCGGTCGACGGCACCGCGAACCCGTACCTGGCGGTCGGGCGCGGTGCTCGCCGCCGGGCTGCACGGACTGGATGCGGGCGACCGGCTGCCGCCCTCCACCGAGGAGGACCCCGAGGGCCTGCCCGACGACGTGAAGGAGGCGCGGGGCATCCATCAGTTGCCGGCCTCCCTGGCAGAGGCGGCGGAACGGCTCGCCGCCTCCGACGTGCTCCGCGAGGCGATGGGCGACTTCCTGTTCGAGACCTTCGTCGCCACGCGGCGCGGCGAGTGCGCGCAGTACGAGGGCCTGGACGACGACGAGATGATCCGCCGTCTGCGATGGCGGTACTGAGCGGGGCCGCGGTCCCAGGAGGACGAGCGATGCAGATCGATCTCACGGGCGCCGACGTCATCGACGCGCACTGCCACCCGTTCCGCACCCAGGACCTGCTCGACCGCGAACCGCGCACGTTCGAGACGCGGTGCATGTTCCTGGGCACGGCGCTGATCTCCTCGAACCACGCGAACCTGGAGGCGGCCGCGTTCGTGGAGGAGCTCACCGAGACCACGATGTTCGGTCTGGCGCTGCGCCGGTGGATCGCCGAGCACCTCGGGTGCGAGCCCACGAAGGACGCGGTGGTCGCGGCCCGCGACGCCGCCCTGCGCGCCGACCCGCCCGGCTACGTCCGTGGACTGCTGGAGTCCGAGCACATCGTCGCGGTGGTGGCCGACGAGGGCTACCCGCAGCCCACGATCACGCGGGATGAGTTCGAATCGGCGCTCGGCGGTGTGCCGGTGCATCGCGTCGGCCGGATCGAGCCCTGGATCGTCGAGGCTCGCGAGGAGGGAACGTTCGACGGCCTCGTGCAGCGGTTCGAGGATCTGGCGAACGGCGCCGCGGACGATCCACGGTTGATCGGGTTCAAGACGATCATCGCCTACCGCACCGGCCTGGACATCACGGATCCGTCGACCTCGGACTGTGTCGCGGCGTTCGAGCGATGGCGAGCCGACGACTGGCGCGAATCGCGGGAACACGCCAAGCCGGTGCGGGACTTCCTGCTGCGTCGCGCGTTCGACATCGCGAAGGAGCGCGACCGCGTGTTCCACGTGCACGTCGGCGCGGGCGACCCCGACGTGAACCTCACGCACGCCAAGCCGTCGGACGCGTTCTCGTTCTTCGTCGAGCACCAGGAGCAGCCGATCCTGATGATCCACTCGGGATGGCCGTGGGTGGCCGAGGCCACCTACATCCCCACCGTGCTCCCGAACGTCTACATGGACGTGTCCGAACTGGTGCCGTGGGGCTGGGGGCAGATCGACTGGTCGCTGGAGATGATCCTGGGCGCGGTGCCGGCCGCCAAGGTGGTGCACGGCTGCGACGAGTCGTCCGAACCCGAGATGTTCCCGGTGTCGGCCCGGCTGGTGCGCCAGTCGCTCGAGCGGGTGCTGGGCGCGTTCGTCGACCGGGACTTCCTGTCGGTGCCCGACGCCGAGTCGATCGGCCGCGGCGTGCTCGCCGACAACGTGCGGAAGCTGCACGGCCTCTCATGAGTACCGGCTCCTACCACGCGATCGTCGTCGGCGGCGGGCACAACGGCCTGGTGGCCGGCGCCTACTTCGCGAAGTCCGGCGCCCGCACCGTGGTGCTGGAGGCGCGGCCGAAGGTGGGCGGCGCCGTGGACACCAGCGCGCCGTTCGCCGACCACCCCGAGATCAAGGTCTCGACCTACTCGTACGTGATGTCGCTGATGCCGGCGTTCCTGATCGAGGAGCTGCAGCTGGCGAAGCACGGCTACCAGGTCACCCCGTTCGGGCCGTACTACCAGGCGTTCCCCGACGGGCGTTCGATCACGATCTACGGCGACGACCCTGCGAAGACGCACGCGTCGGTGTCGCAGTTCTCCGTGAAGGACGCCGACACGCTCGCCGCCTACGAGGCGTGGATCCACGGCGTCACCGAGGTGGTGGGACCGCTGCTGCACCAGGTGCCGCCCAACCTCGGATCGATGACGGTGGGCGACCTGCTGGAACAGTCGAAGGCGGCCTGGACCATGCGGGCGCTGGGCACGCGCGGGATCGCCGATGCCACGCGGCTGTTCACGATGAGCCTGTCCGAGCTGCTCGACCGTTGGTTCGAATCCGAGCAGATGAAGACGATCATGATGGTCGACGGCCTGATCGGGCAGTGGTCGGGGCCCGACGAGCCCGGCACCGCCTACGTGCTGCTGCACCACGCGATCGGCGACGTCGGCGGGGGCGACAGCCACACCGTCAACTGGGGGTTCCCGCAGGGCGGCATGGGCTCGGTGGCCGACTCGATCCGCAACGCCGCGGCCTCGTTCGGCGCGGAGATCCGGACCGACGCGCGGGTGGCGCACATCCTGGTCGAGGGTGGCCGCGCCGTCGGCGTGGCGCTCGACACCGGCGAGGAACTGCGCGCGCCGGTCGTGGTGAGCTGCGTGCATCCCAAGGTCGCGTTCCTCGAGCTGGTCGATCGCGCCGACCTGCCCGAGGACTTCGTGTTCGACATCGAGCACTGGAAGACGCGTTCGGGCGTCGTGAAGATCAACGTGGCGATGAGCGAGCTGCCGAACTTCACCGCGAACCCCGGCACGGACCTGCAGGACCACCACACCGGTTCGGTCGAGCTGTGCCTGTCGCGCGACTACGCCGAGCGCGCGTTCCAGGATGCCCACCTCGAGCATCGCGCGGCGATCGGTCCGTTCGTCGACGGCGCGATCCCCACGACGATCGACAAGGGCCTGGCGCCCGAGGGCGTCCACGTGTTCTCGATGTTCAGCCAGTGGGTGCCGCACGAGTGGAACGAGGAGCCGCACCGCGAGGAGCTGGAGGCCTACGCCGACCGCGCGATCGACGGCTACACCGCGCTGGCGCCGAACTTCCGCGACGCGGTGATCGATCGCCAGGTGATCGGGCCCTACGACATGGAGCAGGAGCTCGGCCTGATCGGCGGCAACATCTTCCACGGCGAGCTCACGGTGGATCAGCTGTTCCACATGCGGCCCTCGCCCGGGTTCTCCGACTACCGCACGCCGATCCCCGGTCTGTACCACGGGTCGTCGGCCACGCATGCCGGCGGCGGGGTCAACGGGATCCCCGGCTGGCAGGCGTTCCGAGCCGCGCGCGACGACCAACGCGCGCGCCGCCGCGGCCGGCGCTGACCGGTCAGCGTTCGGAGCCGGCCAACAGTCCCTGCACGAAGTAGCGCTGGAACGCGAAGAACACCGCGAGCGGCACCAGCATCTGCAGGAACGCCGCCGGCGCGATCACGTCGATGTTCGAGCTGAACGACCGCAGCTGCTCACGGATCGCCACCGTCAGCGGCTGGGAGTCCCCGCCCGCGAACACCAGGGCCACCAGCAGGTCGTTCCACACCCACAGGAACTGGAAGATCAGCAGCGACGCGATCGCGGGCAGCCCCAACGGCAGCACGACCCGGCGGAACACGGTCCATTCGCTCGCGCCGTCCATGCGGGCCGCTTCCAACAGTTCGTGGGGCAGGCCCACGAAGAAGTTCCGCAGCAGGAAGATCGCGAAGGGCAGGCCGAACGCCACGTGGAACAGCACCACCCCCGGGATCGTGCCGAACAACCCCAACAGGTCGTACAGGCGAGCCACCGGGATCAGGGCCACCTGCAGCGGCACGACGAGCAGCCCCACGACGATCAGGAACAGCACGTCGCGACCCCGGAACTTGATCCACGCGAACGCGTACGCCGCGAGCGAGGCCACGATCACGACGAGCAGGGCCGAGGGCACGGTGATCAGGATCGTGTTCACGAACGCGGTCACCATGGAGGGGTCGTCGAGGAGGTTGCGGTAGGGGTCGAGCGTCAGCTGACTCGGCATCGTCAGGGCGGTCCACCAGCCGCTCTCGGCGTTCTCGGCCGCCGTCCGGAACGAGGACACCAGCAACCCGATCGTGGGCACGAGCCACACGAGGGCGATCACGGCGAGCAGGATCGTCGCCGGTGCCCGCGTGAGCACTCGGACGAGCCGGGACGACCGCGGGACGGTCGCAGGCTGCGTGCGCGGCTGTTCGGCCGTCGTCGTCGCCATCAGTCCTGCTCCCGTCGGAACCGGCGGAGGTTGAAGGCCATCGCGGGCAGCACGAGCACCAGCAGGAACACGGCCAGCGCGCTCCCCAAGCCGAAGTCACGGATCCCGAACGCCGTCTTCCACAGCTGCAGCGCGATCACGTTCGCGTCTCGCTGGGACGACCCCGGTGCGATCACCAGCACCAGGTCGAAGATCTTCAACACGTTGATCACCATCGTGACCAGCACCACGGCGAGCACCGGGGCCAGCAGCGGGGCGGTGACGCGCCGGAAGACCTGCCATTCGTTGGCGCCGTCGACCCGGGAGGCCTCCATCGTCTCGCGCGGGATCGCCGCGAGGCCGGCCGCGATCACCACCATCGCGAACCCCGCCCAGATCCAGATGTAGGACGCGATGATCGCGGGCGTCACCAGGGCCGGACCCAGCCAGTTGATCCCGGCGAAGGGTTCACGGAAGTTCTGCGCCGGCAGCCGGAGCTGGACGTCGCCGTCGATGCCTTCCAAGGCGAACGTCCCGTCGGTGGCGGTGGTGGCCGACGCGACGACCTCGCCGTCCGAGACCGCCTCCACGTCCACCCCCGGGAGTCCCTTCTCGTTGGGTTCGATCACCCCCGCCTCGCCGCCGCCGCCGGGCGCGAAGTCCAGCCAGACGGTGCCGGTGACCGCCCCCTCGGCGCTCTGGGCATCGACCGCCTGCACGGCGTCGGCGGGCACCGCTTCGGGAGGGATCGCCACCAGGCCGAGCAGCGCGGTGTCGCCCGGCGCCACCGAGCCGGCGAGCTGCACGGCGCCGTCCGCCGTCGGTTCGAGCTCCTGCTCGTCCTGGGAGGGCCTCGCCCCCGGCAACACGCCCGGTGGCCGTACCACGTCGACGACGGCGCCCACCGTGGCGTTCGCGAGACCGATCTGGGGGTCCTGTTCGTAGATCAGGCGCCACGTCACACCGGCCGACAGGAACGAGATCGCCATGGGCATGAAGATCGCCACCTTGAACGCCGTGCTCCAGGCGACCCGCTCGGTGAGCACCGCGAAGATCAGCCCCAGCGCGGTGACGATGCTCGGCGCGAACACCACCCAGATCAGGTTGTTCTTGATCGCGGTGCGCGTGGCGTCGGACGTGAACATCTCCTGGTAGTTGTCGATGCCGACGAAGTGGCTGCCGTTGGCATCGAAGAAGCTCCGGCCGATCGAGAAGAAGATCGGATAGACGACGATGGCCCCCAGCAGCACGAGCGCGGGCCCGAGGAACAGCAACAGCGCTCCTCGCGACCCGCGCTTCGGTGCCGTGGCGGCCTGTGTCGCCATGACCTGCCGTCAGTTCCCGTAGGCCTTCGACGCCGAGCTCTCCAGCGCCTGGGCGGTGCCGTCGACGTCGTCGGGGTTCTGGAGGAAGTCGATCAGGATCCCCCAGATGCCCTGGCCGGTCGTGGCGCCGAACTCCGTGGGCTGCAGGTCGGACATGTCGTAGCGCACGCTGTCGCCGGCATCGATCAACGCCTGCGCGGCTCGCCGTGAGACGTCATCGGGATACACCGAGACGTCGACCTGGGTGTTCGGTGAGATGAACCCGCCCTCGGCCATCCAGATCTCGGCCGCCTCCGGCGTCGCCAGGTACTCGATCAGCGCCTTGCCGCCGGGCGTGTCGTCCAGCAGGACGGCGATGTCGCCACCGCCGAGCACCGCGGGCTCCGAACCGTCGATCGACGGGAAGTCGAAGAAGTCGGCGTCGGTCCCGATCTTGGCGTTGGTCTCACCGGTGATGACGCCGCCGACGAAGTCGCCCTCGAAGATCATCGCGCCCTCGGGCGGATCGGTGAACGCCTGGGTGACGGAGCCGTTGAAGTCGGTCTGCTCGGCGCCGGTGGTGCCACCGGCAAGGAGGTCGCCGTCGCTCAGCATCTCGCCCATCACGGTGAGGGCGTCCTTCACGGACTGGTCGGTCCAGGGGATCTCGTGCTTCGCGAGCTGGTCGTACAGGTCCGGGCCCGCGGTCCGCAGGTAGATGTTCTCGAACAGGTCGGACAGGGGCCAGCCGACGTCGGCGCCGATCGAATAGGGCGCCACGCCGTAGTCGGAGATCGTCCCCGCGGTGGTCTGCAGCTCCTCCCAGGTGGCCGGCGGTTCCACGCCGGCACCTTCGAAGACGGCCTTGTTGTACCAGACCGTCGACTTCTGGGCGGTCTTGAACCAGACGCCGTACAAGGTGCCGTCGGCCGAGCCCACCTCGCGCGCGGTCTCGCCGAAGTTGGCGTCGACCTCGTCACCGGCCACGTCCTCGATCTCCACCAGGTCACCCTGCTTCGCGAACGTCTGCAGGACCCCCGGCTGCGGCAGGATCGCCACGTCGGGCGGGTCGCCACCTTCGATCCTGGGTCCCACGTAGGCCGCGACGTCGTCGCCCGCCGAACGGAAGCGCACGGTGGCGCCCGTCTGTTCGGCGAACGCGTCCAGCACCATCTGGAACCGGTCCTGCTCGGCGCCGGTCCAGGTCGCCGCGACCTCGACGGTCTCGCCGCTCAGATCGGCGGCGCTCGAGGACGTCGAACCCGTGTCCTCGCCTTCGTCGAGGTCCTCGCCGCCGCTGCACGCCGACGCCAGCAGCATCAGCGCGGTGAGCGGGATCAACCCCCTCATCACGTGTCTGCGGATCTCCATGTCGTTCCTCCTTCCGGGCGCGGGTCACCCGGTCTCGTCGTAGATGCCCGACCCGGTCTCCGGGTCGAAGAAGTGCATCCGGCTGGTGTCCACGACCAGCTGCATGTCCTGGCGTTCCTGCGCCTCGGTGCGCGGGCTGAGGCGCGCGACGAACGGCGACCGTCCCTCGTGGCGCTCGGTCTCGAGTTCGCCCACGCCCGCGTCGCGTGCGAGCTCGCGGGTGTCCTCGGTCAGCACCGGCGGCGCGTCCACCGTGAAGTGGATCAGCACCTCCGACCCCAGGGCTTCCCGCAGGTCGACCCTCGCCGTCAGCACGCGCTCGGGCCGGGCGTCGTCGTGGATCGCGGCGTCCTCCATGTCCTCGGGACGGATGCCGACGATCACCTGCCGTCCTTCGAACCGAGCGAGGGCGGCCCGGTGCGAGACCGTCTCGTCGTCCAATCCCAGCCGGATGCCGGCGAACGAGACGCCCCACCCCTGGTCGTCACGGTCGAGGGTGGCCTCGATCATGTTCATCGCCGGTGAACCGATGAACCCGGCGACGAACAGGTTGACCGGTTCGTCGTACAGGACCTGCGGGATGTCGACCTGTTGCAGCCGCCCCTGCTTGATCACGGCGACGCGGTCGCCCATCGTCATCGCCTCGGTCTGGTCGTGCGTGACGTAGATCGTCGTGACGCCCAGGTCGTCCTGCAGCCGCGCGATCTCGGCGCGCATCTGCACGCGCAGCTTCGCGTCCAGGTTCGAGAGCGGTTCGTCCATCAGGAACGCGCGGGGCTCGCGCACGATCGCGCGTCCCATGGCCACCCGCTGGCGCTGGCCTCCCGACAGGTTCTTGGGTTTGCGGTCCAGCAGCTCCTCGAGGCCCAGGACCTTCGCCGCATCGCGCACGCGCCGGTCGATCTCGCTCTTGTCGATCTTGCGCAGCTGCAGGCCGAAGGCCATGTTGTCGTAGACCTTCAGGTGGGGGTAGAGCGCGTAGTTCTGGAACACCATCGCGACGTCGCGGTCCTTGGACGGCACGTCGTTGACCACGCGGTCGCCGATCGCGATCGTGCCGCTGGTGATGTCCTCCAGGCCGGCGACCATGCGGAGCGCGGTGGTCTTGCCGCATCCCGAGGGCCCGACGAACACCATGAACTCGCCGTCGTCGATGCGAAGATCCAGGTCCGACACGGCCTGGGTGCCGTCGGGGTAGACCTTCGCGACGTCGTCCAGCACGACCTCGGCCACGTGGAACCCCCTCCGACCGGACGGCCCGGTTCGTTGCCGAAGGGTTTCCCCGGCTCGTTCAGCCGCAAACCACCGCCGGAGGCGGTCAGGGGTGTCGAAGCTTGGCGGGCAACCGTTGTGGCCGTTCCGACGCGGCCGCCTTCCAGGCGAGCGGCCCGGCCGAGTCGAGCAGCGCGGGGACCGTGCGGATCGTGAAGTCCGACGGCGCGATCGACCGCAGCGTGGCGGGGTCGACCGGGAACGAGACGGTGGCGTTCGCGTTGGCCCTCGGTGAGTACGGCGCCACGACCGTGGCGCCGGTGCCGTTGCGCGACGGGTCGAGCATCACGCGGCCGGCCCGCTTCGCCTTGCGGAACTCATCGGTGATCAGGTCCGGACGACGCTCGGCCACCAGCGCGGTCAGCGCGCTCGCCGCCTGACGGAACTCCTCGGGCGGGATCCGCCGTTCCACCGGCACGACCACGTGCAGGCCCTTGCCGCCGGTCGTCTTCACCAGGGGCGCGACGTCGAGGTCGTGCAGCGTCTCCACGACGAGCAGCGCCACCTCGACCGCGGCGTCGAAGGCATCGTCCGGCGGATCGATGTCGACCACCAGGAGGTCGGGACGATCGAGTCGATCCCGGCGAACCGGCGCGAGATGGAACTCGAGCGCGGCCTGGTTGCCCAGCCAGCGCAGCGTGTCGCGGTCGTTGCACACCACGTAGTGCACGTCCCGCTTGGCGCTGGGGGCGGGGATCGTGACGGTGCGGATCCAGTCCGGCGCGTACGACGGGGTGTCCTTCTGGAAGTAGCGCTGTCCCTCGACGCCGTCGGGCGCCCGCACCAGGGTGAGCGGCCGCTCGCGCACCCACGGCAGCATGAGATCGCCCACCGCGTCGAGGTAGTCCGCGTACTCCTGCTTCGAGATGCCCGGCTCGGGCCACAGGACCTTGTCCGGACGGCTGATCTCGACGCGGCTCATCGTTCCCTCAACCCTCGCACCCATGTCAGTGACTTCCTCGACCGGTCGATAGTTCAGGATGCGCTCGCGCGGGATGCCCGCCAGGGCGGCGGTCGCCATGGCGAACGGCAGGTTGGCCAGCTCGCCCGCGCTGTGCGCATCGGTGCCCATCGTGAACCACTGCACGCCCGCCTTGCGGGCGATCGTCGCCATCTCGACGTTGAGATCCTGACGGTAGGGCGTGCCGTCCAGCTCGACGGCCTTCCCCAACGTGGCGGCTTCGGCGAACACCTGCGGCCAGTCGGCCTCGAGGCCCACCCGGCGCCCGTACATGCGCGCCTTCGGGTGCGCGAGCACGTGGACGGCGGGGTTGCGGAGCGCCGCGACGTAGCGCTCGGTGGAGTCCTCGGTGACGCGGAGCTTGGAGTGGAACGCTCCCAGCACGAGGTCGAGGGCTGCGAGCGCGTCGTCGTCCATGTCGCACGAGCCGTCGATGAACACGTCCATCTCGATCGAGCGAAGGACGCGGAACGTGATGCCGTCGTCGGCGTATCGCGCGTTGATGGCCTCGATCCTGCGTCCCTGGTCCGCCAGGCGCTCCGGGTCCTGACCGTTCGCGATCTTCAGGCTCTGGGAGTGGTCGGTCGCGGCCATGAAGGTCCGACCTTCCGACCGGGCGGCCTCGGCCATCTCCTCGAGGGGCAACGATCCGTCGCTGTCGGTGCTGTGGACCTGGAGATCACCGTGCGGCGTGGCCTCCCACGCCGGATCGGCGTCCAGCACGGTGCGGACCTCCGCGTAGGTGAGGTACCCGGCCCGGCTCGGTTCGGGCTCCGGGACCGGCGGCGGATCGTCGAGCCAGCCATGGAGCTGCGCGGCCACCCACGGCCCGACGGACGGGAGTTCGGTGAGCGAATGGTCGTCCCGGGCGAGTTCGGCGGCCTCGCGGGGCCAGAACTGCGCGGCCCTCGAGGCACGTTCCAAGGCGAGCCGCCGATGGGCATCGTGGTCGCCGGCCTCGACCCGAAGCAGCTCGCCGAGCTGGGCGTTGGTGAGTGCGGTCGTCATCCGTCGGAGCCCTACCCGCTTCGGGACCCTCGCACCCTCCGAGGTGGGTCAGCTACCGCAGGCGCATCCGCCGCCGCAGCACCCTCCGGCGCTGGGAGGCGGAGCGGAGAACCCGGGCTGGCTCGCGGCGCCCCCGCCTGCACCGGCCGCGAAGATCGAGAAGCGGCGGCGGACGCGGTCGCTCCCGCACTCGGGGCACGCGAGCTGGGTCTCGACCGAGGCCGTCATCGAACGGCGTTCCTCGAACGGGTGCTCACAGGCAAGGCAGAGGTACTCGTAGGTCGCCATGGCCTCCAAGGATAGCCACAACATCGGCCGTTCGGCCGCTTCTCCGGGCCCTGAGCTCGGGCGTAGCTTGGGGCCATGCGTCGATGGGTCGTCGGGCTGGTCTCGATCATGGTGGTGGCGGGCGTGCTTGCCGCGCCCAGCGTGACGGCCGGAGGGCGCCGCACGACCTACGCGATGACCGACTGTCAGCACCTGCGCACGGCGCCACGATCGATCCTGTTCGCCTGCGGTGACGGCAACTTCTTCGTCGATCACCTCACGTGGTTCCGCTGGCACCCGTGGAAGGCGGTGGGCGGCGGGCTGTTCCATCTGAACGACTGCCGTCCGAGCTGCGCGGAAGGGACGTTCCACACGGCGTGGGGCCAGCTGTGGCTGCGGAACCGCGCGCGGTGTGATCCACCGGGCGCGTTCGTGTTCCAGCACGTGCGGGTCGTCTACGAAGGGCGTCTGCTGGGGCGGCACCGGACCGCGTTCGGCCATCTCGGGTGTCCGTTCCGCTGAGCTCCTTCCCTTACGGGACGACCAGCTCGTAGACCTTCACCTGGCGGGTGATCCCCTTGAGCCTCACCTCGCCGACCAACCGGCCCTCGACGATGCCTTCGACGGCCGTCATCGTCTCCTCGGTGACCAGGATCCGGCGCGCCTCCGCGCGGTCGGCCAGTCGCGACGCCACGTTCACCTGGTCGCCCAGGACGGTGTAGTCGCTCCGCGCCGGTGAGCCCAGGTCGCCCACGGTGACCCACCCCGTCGAGATGCCGATCCCGATCTCGAACACCTCGCCGTACTGCTGCTGCCAGTGGTCGGACAGCGTCTTCATGCGCTCGAGCATCTCGATCCCCATCCTGACCGCCCGCGCCGCGTGGTCCTCCTGGGGGATCGGGTCGCCGAAGAACACCATCACCGCGTCGCCCACGTACTTGTCGAGCGTGCCGCCGTGCTTGAACACGATCTCGGTCATGGCCGCGAAGTAGTCGTTCATCTCGTGCACCAGCTGGCCCGGGTCCATGCGTTCGGCCGCGGCGGTGAACCCACGCACGTCGGAGAAGAACGTGGTGAGGTACTTACGGCTCGGCTCCAGCGCCACGTCCTGTTCACCGCTCACGATCGAATCGGCGAGCTGGGGCGAGAGGTAGCGACGCAGCCGTGAGGTGCGCTCGAGTTCGGCGACCTTCGTCTCGACCGTTTCCTGCAGGTTGGCGTTGAGGTCGTGCAGCCGTTGATAGAGCGCGGACAGCTGGCCGGTCGTGCGGTTGAGG
Source organism: uncultured Actinomycetes bacterium (assembly GCA_963797635.1). Lineage (GTDB taxonomy): Bacteria > Actinomycetota > UBA4738 > UBA4738 > HRBIN12 > JAOUEA01. The sequence continues at coordinate 13,678 of CAWCPZ010000012.1, read as the reverse complement.
TTCCTGGTGAGGTTGCCGAACTCGTCGCGGTTGGGGACCTCGACGTGGGTGTTGAAGTCGCCGCCCGCGATCTGCTCCAGCGCCGCGTCGACGCGCCGCACCGGCCGGATCAGCGACCAGGACAGGATCGCGCCGAGCGTCAGGGCGATCAGCAGGCTCACCCCCGAGAAGGCCCCGACCGCGATCGTGAGGAACCGGCGGTTCTCGGCGAAGCCGTCCGTCTCCTGCGTCACGAGGGCCTGCGAGTCGGCGATCAACTCGTTGAGCTGCGCCTCGAGCACATGGGAGACCTCGTGCTCCTGCTCGATGTGGAGCTGCAACGCCTGATCGACCTTGCCCACCTCGAACAGGTCCGTCACGGCCTGGCTGGATTCGGCGTAGACCTCGTTCGTGGATTCGACGTGATCGAGCAGCGCCAGCTCGCTCGGCACCGCGTACGTGCGCATCTCGGCCATGTTCTTCGCGAACTCGTCCTTGGCCGCGTAGATCTTCGGCGTCCAGGTGGGGTCGTCGAGCTTCAGCAGCGCCATGGCCCGGTAGTGGCTCTGCGCCGTGACCCCGTAGATCATGTCGCGCGCCTGGCTCGCCTGGTGGTTGAGACGGGTCAGCGTCTCCACCTGATCGTTGACGCGGTTCAACACGCTGATGCTCACGACGCCCATCGACAGCAGCAGCAGCGCGATCAGCATGAAGCCGGCCAGCAGCTTGGTGTGGACGGTGGCCTTGATGCGTGCGACCCAGTCCACGAACGGCCGGAGCGGCCGTGGCAGTGGGCCGAGTTCCTTGTGCGGCAGTGTCTCCTCGGGATGTGACACGCCCGTCGACATGGTGGATCCCCCTCGATGTCCGATGGTGTGTCGGACCAGGATGGACCATTCGCGACGAGTCGTGAAGGGCGGGCTCGCGGCGGTCGCTCAGGCCGTGCCGAACCATCGTTCGCGGCGATTCCGGCCGCCTGTCGGATCCGGAGCTCGTGGCGGAGTTGACCCTGGCCGAACTCGATGACCTGGTGGCCGGGGTCGATCGCGGCATCGACGTGTCCGAGCGCCCCCCCGAAGCGCCGGGGCCACCCCTGCCGGCCACCTTCCGGCTCACCCCGTCGGGTGAGGTCGTCCCCGTAAGCCCACCACGGGCGAAGCGGGGCGTGGTCTCCGGGGAGGGGCGAGGTGCGGGGGGAGGGCGCGGCGTCGGTCCGGTGCGCCACGAAGGAGGGGACGTCGGACCCGGCGACGTGTTGGTGGTGCGCTTCCTGTCGCCGTCGCTGGCCGGTGAGCTGCCGAACCTGTCGGGATTGGTGTCCGAGACCGGAAGCACGCTTTCGCACCTCGCGATCCTGGCCCGTGAGGTGGGGGTGCCCACGGTCGTCGGCAAGCACGGTGCGGTCGATCGCTATCCGGAGGGCACGGCGATCGTCGTCGACGGCGAGACCGGCGACGTCCAACCCCTCGAGCCGTCGGGAGAGGAGGTACCGTCATGACGCCGACCGAACGCATCGCCGCCACCCTCCTGAAGGTTATCGGTTGGGTCGTCGCGCTCGGCTCGGGCGCCTTCATGCTGCTCTACCTGTACCGGTGGGAATGGAACCGCGCGTTGATCTGCGGTCTCTTCTTCGTGGCGTCCGAGTTGGCGCTGGTCGCCACGGCGATCCTGCGACGGCTGCGCCGGATCGAGCAGCGCCTCGACGCCCTCGATGATGTCGCCGTGCGCCCTCCGGCCACGGATCCGCAGCCCTCCGAAGAGCCTCGGGAGGGACCCTTCGCATGGCTGACCTAGAACCAGGGGGCCGATGTGTTCGTACCGGTGCTCCTTGGGGTCGGGGTGATCATCTCCGCGATCGCATGGGTGGTCGAACGCATCGCGGGCGCAGCATGGTCCCCCGGTGGAGATGCGGCCGCCGAGCGCCGGCTCCGCGGGATCATGCCTACCACGATGGCAACCCGTCGCCCCGTCGCGACATGGCTGGGTGCCGTCGTCGCGGCAGCGTTCCTGGTGTTCTCGGCCGTCTACGGTCTCTCCGAGCTCACGATGTACCGGCCCGACCCCTTCATCGACCGAGGGTCGACCTCCTATGAGCTCTCCGTCGAGATCCGGAGCGGCGAACGTCCCGACCCCTCGATCGTGCAGACGCTCTGGCTCTCATGCCGGGCCGTGGTTCCGGGTCGCACCGCCACGATCGAGACGCTCACGCAGGGCCGGTTCCAGCTCAGGGTCGAGCCCGTGGTCGGCTACAACGACGATCGCCGTTTGACCGGATGCCTCGAAGACCTCCGACTCGACCGCATCCTGGTGGACGTGCTGGCAGCGACGACAGCCGACACGCTCGGCCCTCACCCGCGCCGGCTCCGGCGTGGCGGCCCGCGGCGTGGGCGCCTCGCGCGCCTCGTTGAGGGTCCGAACCGCTGCTAGCTCTCGCGCGTGCCGAACCAGCGCTCGCGCCGGGTGCCGGCGAACGAGGCCTTCTCGGCCGCCACCTCGGCCGATGGCGGCACGAACGTGCCGATCGGGGAGCCGGGGGTCGAGAAGAAGTCCACGTCGACGCGCCCGACCTGCTCGTCGCCGAACTCGATCCAGCATGCGCCGGTGCCGTCGAAGCCGGGTGGTTCGGCGCTCGCCGCGCACGCGCGCGATCAGCTGGTCCGCCACGACGAGCGCGGCGCCTTCGGCGAACGTCCCTGCCTTCGGTGTGCCGACGCTGGTGACGTCGCCCACCGCGTACACGTCCGGGAACGCCGTCGCCAGGGTGTGCGGATCCACCGGGATCCAGCCGTCCTGCGTCATGCCGGCCTCCACCACGACCTCCGGCGCGCGATGCACCGGAACGCCGAGGAACAGGTCGAACGGGAGCCGCGCGTCGTTGTCCAGGACGGCTTCGTGCGACGCCGGATCGAGCGACGCGACCATGTGACCGGGGAGGAACTCGATGTCACGCTCGGCGAACCGGGCCAGGATCGCCTGGGACGTCGCGGGGGACGGCGGGATCGGGATGCCGAAGGGCATGGCCACTTGGATCGTCACGTCGTCGCGCACGCCGCGGCTGCGCAGCAGTTCGTCCAGCAGCAGCGCCGCCTCGCTCGGCGCCGGTGGGCACTTGAACGGCGTGCCGCACACGCCCACGATCGCCCTGCCACCGGAGAAGTTCGCGAGCACGCCGCGCGCGGCCTCCGCGCCGGCCACCGAGTAGAACTCGTTGCCCACCTCGGCCAGGCCGGGGGTGGCGGCGACGTCGTAGTCGGCGCCCAAGCGCGATGACGAGGACGTCGGCCTCGTAGGCGTCGAGGTCGGTCACCACATGCCGGGCCTCGGGGTGGATCGCGACGATCGTCTCCTGCCGGAAACGAACCTGCGGCGCGGTGAGGTCGCCGTAGGGGATCCGGACCTCATCGGGCGCGCGTTTGCCCATCATGACGTCGAGCTTCGAGAAGCCGAACACGAACGAATCCGCCTGGTCGATCAGGGTGATCTCGACCTGGTCGCCGAGGGCGCCGGCCAGCCTGCTGGAGAGTTCGAGGCCGCCGAAACCGGCGCCGAGGACGAGGACGGAGGTCGTCATGGGGACAGGATAGGACGTCAGGTGCGGATGCCGAGCGAGAACCGCAACGCGCGGTCGAGCGCGGGGAGCTCGTCGGGCTTGAGTCGTCCGAGCGGTCGCCGGCTCAGGGCGTCCTTGGGGATCGTCTGCAGCGAGTCGCAGTTGGCGACCGAGCGCTGCTTCAGCCCGTGGCCTCGACCGAGTGGCACCTCGGACGGGATGTCGCGGATCGTCCGGGTCACGGGGGCGACGGTGACCGCGGTGCGGACGGTGATCGCGGCGGTGCGGGTCACGAGCAGCACCGGTCTCGAGCCGAGCGGTGGCGGGAGATCGGCCAGGTGGATGTCGCCGCGCCGCACCGGCCTCAGGGCTCCGGCCATGCGGAGGCGCTGAGCGCGCGGAGGCCCTCGAGCTCGGCCGGGTCTTCGGGCATGCGCCGATAGGCGTCGGCGTAGCGCAGGTCGGCGACCGCCTCGCCGGCGGCCTCCAGGTAGAGGTCGATCGCGCGGCGGATCAGCTCGCTCCGGCTGTCGGCGGCGGTGCGGGCGAGGCGGTCCAGGGCGGCGACCTGTCCGTCATCGAGCTGCACCAGGACCTGCTTGCGCGCCATGCGCGGCATCATGCCATATGAACTACCATATGTCCCGCGAACGAACCGTGATCGACGTCACGCCGGGCGAGACCGATGGCACCGATCGGGCATAGGCTCGAACCCGATCGAAGGAGGCGACCATGCCGGAAGAGGCGGTGGCGATCGCACAGGAGGTCTGGCGCAAGCTCGGCGACGGCGATTGGGACGGTGCCCGGGCCTTGTTGGCCGATGACTACGTGCAGGAATGGCCGCAATCGCGGGAACGCATCGAAGGACCCGACGACGCGCTCGCGATCAACCGGAACTTCCCCGGCGGCATGCCGACGATGACGTTCCGCCGGGCGACGGGCAGCGGTGAGCTGGTCGTGCTCGAGGTCGACCTGCAGTACCCGGACGGCAGCCGCTACCAGGGCGTGAGCGTGGTCCAGGTGCACGACGGCAAAGCTGGTCAAGGAGGTTGACTACTTCGCGCAGCCGTTCGATCCACCGCAATGGCGAGCCCAGTGGGTGAAGCGGATGCCCGCGTGAGCACGTCCGAAGCACCCGCTCCGATCTCGCTGAGCGCCACCGCGCGACGCGGCACGCTGGTCGCCGTCGTCCTGGGCTCGGCCGTCGTCTTCCTCGACACGTCGGTGGTGAACCTGGCGCTGCCCCAGATCGGGCGCGAGATGGGCTCGAGCCTGCTGGGCACGCTCGAGGCGCAGTCCTACGTCGCGTACGGGTACTTCGTCACGCTGAGCTCGCTGCTGATCCTGGCCGGTGGCCTCACCGACTACTACGGGCGCCGCAAGGTGTTCTCGCTGGGTCTGCTGGGGTTCGGCGCGACGTCGCTGCTGTGCGGGATCGCGCCCAACATCGAGTTCCTGATCCTGGCGCGCGTGTTGCAGGGCGCGGCGGGCGCGTTCGTGGTGCCGGGATCGCTGTCGATCATCACGGCGAGCTTCCACGGCGAGGAGCGGGGCCGCGCGTTCGGCATCTGGGCGGGCGCGTCGGCGGCGACCTCCATCCTCGGGCCGTTCGTCGGCGGGGTGCTGGTCAACTCGATCTCGTGGCGGGCGGCGTTCCTGATCAACCTGCCGCTCCTGGTGATCGCGTATCTCGCGACGGTGAAGTACGTGCCGGAGTCGAAGGACCCGGATGCGACCGGGCATTTCGACTGGCTGGGGTCGATCGTGATCGTGCTGGCCGTGGGCGGGCTGGCCTTCGGGACGATCCGCGGGCAGCAGCGTGGCTGGGGCGACCCGGTGGCGCTCACCAGCCTGTTGATCGGTGCGGTGGCGGCGATCGCGTTCCCGTTCATGATGGTGAAGCGCAAGAACCCGCTGGTGTCGCCGCGGCTGTTCCGTTCGCGCAACTTCACGGTGACGAACCTGTCGACGCTGGTGATCTACGGGGCGCTCTACGTCTCGTTCACGTTCCAGGGGCTGTTCCTGATCGGGGTGCTGGGCTACAACGAGCAGGCGGCGGGCATCGCGGGCATCCCGTCGTCGCTGCTGCTGGTGTTGTTCTCCACGCGGTTCGGTCGTCTGGCGGCGCGCCATGGACCGCGCCTGTTCATGACCGCCGGCCCCGCGATCATGGCGTTGGGGCTGTTGTGGTTCGTGCGGATCCCGTCGACGAGCGAGGGCTGGGTGTTCGGCCAGGCGGGCGGCTCGATCCTGCCGCCGGGGGACTACTTCGTCGACATCCTGCCGGCGCTGCTGGTGTTCGGGGCGGGGCTCACGATCATGGTGGCGCCGCTGACCACGGCGCTGATGACGTCGGTGCCCGAGAGCAAGGCGGGCGTGGCCTCGGCGATCAACAACGCGATCTCGCGGGTGGGCTCGCCGCTGGTGACCGCGGTGATCTTCGTGGCGGTGGCGGCGAGCTTCTACAGCTCGATCGGCAAGCAGGTGCCCGAGGCGAACACGGATTCGGCGCAGTTCCGGGAACAGGTGGCGCCGCTGAACGAGCCGTCGGCGGTCGTGTCGCCCGCGATCGCCGAGGCCTCTCGCGAGGCGTCCACCGACGCGTTCCACCTCGCCGTGATGGTGTCGGCCGCGTTGCTGCTGATCGGCGCCGCGGTCAACGGGTTCGGGATCCGGAACCCGTCACCGAGCGCGGGCGGACCGGGCGCGGAGGTGGCGCCTTCGGACAACGCCGGCGCCGGAGGTCCTGTTCGACATCGGAACGGACGGTGGTCCGGAGCCGCCGGAGCGAGAACCCGAACGGACGGGTCCGGCCCGGGAGGCCTAGGTCGCGAGGTCGCCGCGACGGGATCTGACACGGTCCTGGCCAGGTCTCCAGCGACGGTTCAGTTCCGCCTCGGCCTCGGGGAGGAACAGCGCGCGCGTCGCAGGCCACCAGGATCTCGCGCGCACGTTCGAACGAGGGCGCGCCCGTCGATCCCCGCCCGGCGTTCGGCCCGGCCGAGGTCGAGCAACGCCCTGGCCAGGTCGATCCGCACGTCCGATCTCCTCGAGGCTGCGCGCACGCCTCGCCAAGCAGCCGCACGGCCTCGTTCGGGTCCTCGGCCATCAAGCCGTCGGCCACCACGGCGAAGGTCCGCGTCCGCGGTGCCTCGCCCCGGCCCAGGACCTCCCGCGCGCGACGGGCCTCGTCGATCTCGCCGTGGTCGAGCAGCGAGCGGATCAGGTCCAGCATCATCGGCCCGCCCTGCTCGACGTTGTAACGGCTCGCGACCTCGGCGCCCGCGCGCAGGTGCGCGAGCGCCTCCTCGTCATCGCCCCGAGCCCTCGCGGCGTCGGCGAACACCTCGCTGAGGGCCAAGCTGGAGCTGCGGCTCCTGATTGCCCTCCAGGTATCTGGTCGCCTCCGCCAGGAGGGGCTCGGCCTCGTCCAGCTTGCCGCGCAGCAGGAGGATCCAGGCGAGGACCACGTAGCGCATGCCCGTCAGGGGCGCGTCCCCGGATGACAGCGCGTACTCGACGCGTGTCGCGAGCCATGTCCTCGGCCTCCGGCAGATCGCCCAGGGCGACGGAGATCTCGCTCACGGTGCCGGCGATCCAGGCGGTCCATCCGGGTCCTCCGCCCCGGTGGGCCATCGCGAGCCCTTCCGATCCGATCTCGCGGGCGCGCCCGTACTGCGAGCCGAAGTCGGCCAGCGTGGACGCGAAGTTGTTGTAGAGCCGCTGCAGGTTGTTGGCGTCGTTCCCGTTCTTCGCCAGCTCGAAGGCTTCCTCCAGGACCGCGATCGATTCGACGCGCGTGCCCGCTCTGCCCGAGGTTGATCCCGAGGTCCTGCAGGGCCGCGGAGCGAACATCGAGCGCGCCCACCCGGGCCGCGATGTCGGCCGCGCGGCGGAGTTCGGCATCGGCCTGCGCCGAGTCGCCGCTGCGCCAGTAGAACTGTCCGAGCTGCCGCAGGGCCGACGCGAGCTCGGGCGTCTCACCGAGCGGTTCGAGCCGCTGGACGGCGTGTTCGCCGATCGCCTCGGCCTCCTCGGCATGCCCGCCGTTGAACAAGACCATCACGAGCGACGCTTCCGCCCAGCCGGCGCCCCGCTCGTCGCCGAGCTCCTCGTAGAGCTCGAGGGTCAGCCCGGCAGACCTGCTCGGTGTCCTCGACCGACTCCGTGCCGAACGATGCTTCGGCCAGGGCCCGGGCGATCGCGGCCCGATCGGCCGACGTCGGCGCCCACGAGCTCGGACAGGCGGAGGGCGTGTCGGTACCAGCGGCAGGCCTCGGCCTGCAGGCCGAGCGCGTTCGCTCGGTCGCCGGCCGTCCGGGTCCACCGGAACGCCGACGTCTCGACCTGCGCGCGCTGGGACGAGGTGTCGCCGAGTTCGTCGAAGTAGCCGCAGCGCCTGCAGCTCGTGGGTGGCGATCAGCTCCGCGATCTCGTCCGCGCGGTCGCCGGCCTTCATCTGCGCCCATCGCGCGACCTGCTCGTGCTTCGTGGCGCGGAGCGATTTCGGGAGCGACTCGTACGCGCCGTCGCGGATCAGGGCATGGCGGAACGTGAACTCCAGCTCGCCCGACAGGCTGGGCGGATCGATGTGCAGGACGAGCTCCTTCACGCGGAGTCGGCCGAGGGCGTCCCGCACCTGTTCCGGGGTCCGGCCGCCGAGCGTGGCGACCGCACCGGACCAGAAGACGCGTCCGACCACGGCGGCATCCTGCATCACCGCCTTCTCGTCGGCGGGCAGGCCGTCCAGCCGCGTCGCGATCAGGCCCTGGATCGAGCGCGGCAGCTCGACGTCGGTGGTGGGCTTCGCCACCTCCCACGTCGCGGCGCCCGTCGCTCGCAGGACGCCGTCGTCGATCAGCTTGCGGACGATCTCCTCGACGAACAGCGGGTTGCCTTCGCTGCGCTCCACGACCGCCCGCTCCAGGTCGTCGGTCATGCCGCCGGCGAGCAGATCCGACAGCATCGCCGAGCTCTCGTCGGCCGACAACGGGTCCAGGAAGGTCGAGACCGCGTTGCGCTTGCCGCCGCCCCAGGCCGGCCGGTTCTCGAACAGCTCGGGCCGCGCGAGGGTGAGCACCATGATCGGTCCCTGCGCCCAGTCGGCGAGGTACTCGGTGAAGTCCAGGAGCGCGTCGTCGGCCCAGTGGATGTCCTCGAACACCAGCACCAGCGGGTAGCGCGCCGCCATCCGCTCGAAGAAGCGCCGCCAGGCATCGAACAGGTCCTCCCGGCTGAAGGCGCCCGGTTCGCCCGCGCCCACCAGCGCGCCGATCTGCGGGGCGATCTCGGTGTCGCCGAACAGCGATTCGACGGCTTCGTTGACCTTCTTCCAGGCGACCTCGGTGGCGTCGTCGTCGAAGATCTCGCACTGCGCCTTCACCGCGTCGGCGAGCGCCGAATACGCCGTGTTGCCGTAGGCCATGCACCGACCACGACGCCAGTAGACGAACTCCGTCAGGCCGTCGATGTGCCGTTCGAACTCCCGGCCCAGGCGGCTCTTCCCCACGCCGGCGGGCCCGACGACCGTGACGAGCGCGGGACGGCGATCGGCCTGCACGCGTTGGAACGTCTGCACCAGGACGGCGAGCTCCTCGTCGCGACCGACGAGCTTCGCCTCCATGCCGAGCTCGGGCCGTTCCCCGCGCTGGCGGGCGCGGACGCGGAGGGCATCCCATGCGGGCACGGGCTCGGCCTTGCCCTTCAAGGTGAGCGGGGTGAGCTCGCGGTACTCGATCACGGCCCTCGTGGCCTCGTGCGCCGTCGGCCCGACGATGACGCGGCCCGGTTCGGCGGCGGACTGCAGCCGCGCGGCGACGTTGACCGCGTCGCCGGTCAGCATGCGGTCGCGAGGTCCGCTGGCGCGTTCGACGTCGACCAGGACCTCGCCGGCCTCCACGCCGATCCGCATCGCGAGTTGTGGCTTGCCTTCTGCCTCGAACTCGCGGTTCAGCTCGGAGAGGACGGCCTGCATCTCCATCCCGGCGTTCACGGCGCGTTCGGCGTCGTCCTCGTGCGCGCGAGGGACGCCGAACACGGCCAGGATCGCGTCGCCCATGAACTTCTCGAGCAGGCCCTCGTGCCGGGTGACCTCCTCGGCCAGGCGGTCGAACGCGCGACCCACGACGGCCTGCACGACCTCGGGGTCTTCGTGCTCGGCGAGCGCGGTGGAGCCGACGAGGTCGGCGAACAGCGCGGTGGCGAACTTGCGCTCCTGGCGGCTCGGGTTCGGTGGCCTCGAGCGGTTCGCCGCATCGCAGGCAGAACCGAGCTCGCTCCGGGTTCTCCTCACCGCATCGGGGACAGGGACGCATGGGAGGAGCCTAGGGCACCGGTGCACAAACGCGACCGGGGGAGTCGGGTCGGGCCGGAAGCGGCTAGCTCTCTTCAGGGGACGGTCCGTGTACGCGCCGTCGGTGAAGAGCGTGTCCGACTCGAGGATCCCCGGGACCTGCGGCAGGTCGTTGAGCACCGCGTTCCTGACGGTGTCGAAGTCGGCACCGTTGAGCTGCACCAGGACGTCCCACTCCCCGGTGACCACCGAGATGCCCTTGAGCGTGTCCCTGACCGGGCTGTCGTCGGGCTTCGAGGGCGGTGATCAGGTCATCGATGCCGCCGCGTGCCACTCGGAGCTTGGAGATCGCGATGATCGTCGGGTGTATCCCGCTTGACGCCCTGGCGGCCGGTCGCCAGCTCGATGCAATGGCTTGCAGCGGAGGCCTTGTCCCCACAAGTCGCGGAAGATCAGATCCTGCAGCCGCGGGAGGATCGTCCGCTCCTTCATCGACGCGAACGTGCACGAAGCCGATCGAGCTCCCGATCACCTCAGCCGCGAAGAGCACACCGGGTGGTCTCAGGGGCATTCAGCCCGTTGATCACCGGGCGAAGGTCCCCCTCGGGCTCCACGCGATCGATGAACACGAACGCGTGCAATCCTGTGTTCTTCTGTTCATCCGTCAGATCGCGCATGTCTCCTCCTCCTCTGCCCGGGCACGGTTGAACCCTGACCTGTGGAGCCTGAAAACGCAACCCGGACGCTAGGAGGTGCTCGCAGCGTCGAGGTCGGTGACGACCGGGTAGATCCGGTGCTGGCCGTCCAGCCCCTTGAGTTCGACCAGACGAGGTTCCGCGAACTCGAACTCACCGGTCTGAGCCAGCAGGTCGTGGACCAGGGACGACACGACGATCTCCCCGCCCGCCGCCGATGACGCGATCCGTGCGGCGTAGTTGACCGCGTGGCCGAAGAAGTCGTCCGCTTCGCGCACGGCCTCGCCGATGTGGACGCCCATCCGGAGGCGGATCGGCGACCCCGGGTCGCGGAACCGTTCGGCGATGCTGCGTTCGAGTGCGACCGCACACTTGACGGCGGTGCGCGAGGACGGGAACGCCAGCATGAATCCGTCCCCTTGGTTCTTCACGACCGTGCCGTTGAACTCCATCGTGATGAGCCGGACGACCTCGTTGTGTGCGCTCAGGACCTCGTACCAGCGTTGGTCTCCGAGGAACGCGTTGAGGCGCGTGGAGTCCTCGATATCGGTGAAGGCGATCGTGACCGTTCCGTCGGGAGCGGACGTCGCCGTGAGGTCCGGAGGGCTGGCGCTCACCTGTTCGGCGATCTCATCGACCGAGGTCATCAGCACGAAGCCGTGCTCCTCGTTCGACGACGGCACCGAACTGTGGCTCTGGACGATCTTCCATTCGTCGTGTTCGAGGTGAAGGACCATGGTGATCCGCAGCTCGGTGGGACCGTGATTGCTATCGAACTCCAGTCGCGCGGCGGCCCACCCCACCGTCCCCTCGACGACGGCTCGGACGTCCGTGACGGGCCTCCACGGGAATCCGTCCATCTGGTGCATCTGATGCACCATGACGAGCGCTGCTTCCTCGCCGTCGTGCCACACCTCGGCAGGGTCGGAGCCGAAGCGCTCGAAGCCGCGCTGGCGTGATATCCGATTGCTCAGCGCGTGATCATCGCCCTCACGCATGGAGTCGATGAAGCGGAGCACGACGGCCCGGACCTCCTCTGATGGCTCCATCTCAGCGATCACCAGCTCTCGACGGCGAGCGAGCCATTGTCTTCAGGTCCGGCTGATCACACAAGTGCTAGCCGGCGATCGCGGTGGCGAGCACGAACGGGTGCACCGGGCCGCTGCCGGCCAGCAGCAGGGCGCGCGCCACCACCGTGAGCGTCCACTTCGAGTCGGCGAGGTCGTCGACCAGCAGCACCGGGCCGTCGGGCACGTCGCCCGTCACCTCGAACGCCTCCCAGACGTTGCGCACCTGCTGGGCGCTGTTCTGCATCGCGGCCTGCGGCTGGTTCTCGGCGACCTTGCGCACCACCTCGTGGAACGGCAGGTCCAGCGCCTCCGCGAGCCGCTTCGCGAACGCCGGCACCAGGTCGGGGCGCGTCATCGACGGCACGCACGTCACCCACGTGGGCGCCGGGTCCGGTCCCCACCGCTCGCGGATCAGCGCGGCGCTCGCCGTCACCAGCTCGTCGGCGAAGTACTCGTCCTCGAACCGTCCGGTCGCCACCAGCCGTCCCCAGCCGCCGTCGCCCATCACCGACAGCGCCCGGCCCACCAGCGGCCGCTCCTCCTCGGCGATCCGGCCCTTCGGCAACCCGAACGCCGCCAGTCCCGACGGCCACTGCTTCCGCGGTTCCACGAACAGGTCGAACCCGCGCAGGTGCTCCCGCGCGGCCACCCGCAGCGCCTGCGGCGGATCCACGACCAGCGGCGTCCCCGTGCACCACATGCACCGCCCGCACGGTTCCGCGCCCGGGTCGTCGAGCTCGTGGCGCAGGAACTCCATCAGGCAGCCGTCGTGGTGCGCGTACCGGCGCATCGCCTCCTGCTCGTGCCGGCGCAGCGCGGTGATGTGCTCGATGCGCTCGGTCGGGTAGGTCCACGCGTCAGCGCGTGCGCACGTACCCGCCGCGCTCGCGCGCGACGGCGCCCTCCACCTCGAGCACCTTCAGCATCGACTCGAGCCGGCCGCGGCGGACGTTCACCGCCGCCATCAGCTCGTTCAGCGACATCGGCCCGTCGGCGCCGGCCACCAGCGACACGATCGCCTCGGCCTGTTCCTGCGGCGGGAACGCCGTCTCGATGAAGTAGTCCTGGATCTCGCGGTCCTCGACGCCGCACAGCAGCACCGCCGGCGCGTGGTCGAGCGCGCGGCCGGCGCGTCCCACCTGTTGGTAGTAGGCGATGGGGGAGCCGGGCGACTGGTAGTGGATCACGAAGCCCAGGTCGGGCTTGTCGAACCCCATGCCCAGCGCGCTGGTCGCCACCAGCACCTTCAGCTCGTTCGCGAGCAGCGCCTGCTCCAGGCGGATGCGGTCGTCGTTGTCGGTGGCGCCGCTGTAGGCCTCGGCCTCGATGCCCTGGCGGCGCAGGAACGCGGCCACCCGCTCGCCGTCGGCGATCGTGAGCACGTAGACGATGCCCGAGCCGTCCAGCCCGGGGATCGTCTCGGCGAGCCAGGCCATGCGCTCGGCCTGGCTGGGCACGTCGGCCACGGCCAGCGCCAGGCTCTCGCGGTCGAGCGTGCCGCGGTAGGTGCGCAGCGACGAGCCGAGCTGGTCGGTGATGTCGGCGATCACGCGGTCGTTCGCGGTGGCGGTGGTGCAGAGCACGGGCACGTCGGCGGGCAGCGCCTCGAGCACGCGCACGATGCGCCGGTAGTCCGGACGGAAGTCGTGGCCCCAGTCGCTGATGCAGTGCGCCTCGTCGACCACCAGCAGGCCGACCGTGCGCGCGATGACGCTGAGCATCTCGTCGCGGAAGCGCTCGTTCGCGAACCGCTCGGGCGAGACCAGCAGCAGGTCGATCTGGTCGTCGGCCAGGCGCTGCACGATCGGCTCGAACTCGTCGGGGTTCGTCGAGTTGATCGTCTCGGCGCGCACGCCGATGCGCGTGGCCATCTCGATCTGGTTGCGCATCAGCGCCAGCAGGGGAGACACGAGCAGCGTGGGACCGGCGCCCTGCTCGCGCAGCAGCTTCGTGGCGATGAAGTAGACGGCGGACTTGCCCCACCCGGTGCGCTGGACCAGGAGGACGCGGCCTCGGTCGCGGGCGACGGCCTCGATCGCCTCGAGCTGCCCGGGCCGGAAGGAGGCGTCGGGGCCGAGCATCTCGTGGAGGT
>CAWCPZ010000011.1:0-731523 GCA_963797635.1 uncultured Actinomycetes bacterium | reverse complement strand
CAACGAGGGTCCCGCTCGATGCGGGACCCTCTTGGCGTAGTGACGGATGATGCATCGGACATCCGCTGCCCTCCATCGACTCGTCGTTCCGGGCTCCGTGGTCCGCACGATCTCCATCGCATGCGCGGACAAGCGCTTGAATTCATCGAGCTTGCCTTCGTTGAACTTGAATCGAGCGATACCCACGCCAAACCTCAAGGAGTTCCTCGAGAGGTCGGCCCCGCAAAGGCGAAAGCCCCCGGAGCGACGGCTCCGAGGGCTTCCACGCTGGTGTTCGATGGGTGGTCCACAGGAGGGAGGACCTATCCGGACATCGCTCCGCCCCCCTCTGGCGTTATGCCCGATCCCAGATGGGCGGTGACCGACGTGAAAAACCCCCGGGGTTGCCCGCTCCCGGGGGTCTTTCGATGTGAGGAGTACCGGACCCCGAGGGGTTGTTGGGTCCACTCAGAAGATCGCCGGAGGTGCCTCAAATGAGATGCCTGATCTCAGGTATCTGTCCGAGACCGGTTCGTCGCCTTCGGGCCAGGGAGGCGTCGTCGGATCTTCGTTACCTCACGCGTACTCCAGAGGTTGACTCGCCTAGGCCGATTGCAGTATCACCCTCGTACATCGTCAGGTTGTGGTGGAGCGACGGGTCCGCCACCGAGAGAGGGAGGACCCGGATGCGAACCATGTTCCATGCCAGAAGGCGGTGGCTGCCCCTCGTAGCCATGGCCGCCGCGATCGCGCTCTTGGCACCAGCGGGGGCGACGGCTGCGCCCGGCAACGACGGCACGGTGAAGATCGACGGTGTCGCGTTCGACGACGCACCGAACAACGAGCCGCACGTGGGATGCACGTTCCAGGTCGACTTCTACGGGTTCGACCAGGGCGCGTTCAACGCCAAGGTGACGTTCACCGCACAGCCCCCGACGGGGAAGAAGATCCAGCTGCTGACCGACATGGTCTTCATCGGCCAGGATCCGGCCGGCGGTGGCACCGATCTGGACGCCTCGGCGACCTACGACCTGTCGAGCAGCCTGCAGCCGTTCATGATCCACCCGGAGCAGGGCTACCACGTGAAGCTCAAGGTCAACGCTCCCGGCTCGATCGGCAAGGACACGAAGTTCAAGGTGTTCTGGGTCGTGGGTTGCGGCGGCTACCCAGACCCGTACGGCAACTGAGCCGTCGAGTCACGAGGATCACGTCCGGCCCCGGCGATGTCGCCGGGGCCGGTTCCGTGTCATGTGACCGGCTCCAGCATTCGGACATCGGCTGACCTCTGACCCACGCCGGGAGCCTCGGGCCGAGCGCCCGCCGCGGGAGGCATCTCGCTCCCACGGAGCGTCAACTGCCAGTGGAGAACGATGTGGGCCACGATCGGGGCGAGGACGTTGCCGGTGAGGAGGAACGCGAGAGCCTGGATGCCGCATCCCACCATCGCGCCGAGCAGCTTCTTCCTGGACGTCCTCGGACGGAACTCCCGGTACCCCAGGTGGTGCACCACGATCACGAACAACGCCCCGGTCACCGCGAGCGCTCCCGACATGGTGCTCCCCACCGCCGCGTCCGTCCAGCCGAGCGCATCGGCGCCCTGCCAGACCGCGAGTACCGGCAGGGTCGCGAGCAGGATCGCCTCCGCGGTTCCGTACACGATCCCCTCCCAGATGAGGCGGCCGACGAGCTGAACACCGTCGGGGCGGGGCCCTGAGGGCAGGCGACGCACGAGGGGCGTCACGACCGCGGCCGCGGCCGCACCCCCGACGAGACCCCATGCCCACCCTGCCGTGACGAGGTCGGCCGGGGATGTGCCCGACCAGGCGAGGTATCCGGCCGCAAGGGCCAGCGTCGTGAGGAAGAGGATGGCGACGTACGGGGTTCGCCCCACGTGGCCGAGGTCCGTCACGACCCAGGTCACCAGGAACGCGACCACCGAGATGATGACGAAGGCGGCGACCGCCTCCTGCCATCCGAACGAAGGATCAGCAACCGGCATCAGGCTCCATCTCCTCTCTGCTCTTACGCCATCTTCGCTCCCGCGCCCCGCCCCTGGTACGGTCGTCCGACCCCCGTAGATCGGGCCGTTCAGAAGAGCGACCACCGATTCGACGCTCCACCTTCCGTCGCACCGGGTTGCGTCCCGTACAATCCGCGCATGCGAACCTCCCCCCGGATCCTCACGCTCGCCCTCTCGTTGTCGCTGGGGCTCACCCTGGTGGCTCCCTCGGCCGCCCAAGCCGGAGTCGCGGTCGTCCGTAACCCGGGCGACCCCGCGTACGTCACCACGCTGCGGACCGGCGGCAAAGGCCATACCTGGGTCGGCACCCACGCCATCTCGTTCACGAACCTCGATGCCGCGGCGCTCGACACGATCTACCTGCGAACCTGGTCCAACGGCGTGCTCGGCTGCGGCGCCCACTCGATCACGGTCTCCTCGATGGAGGGAGGCACCGTCGTCGACGACACCGCGCTGGCCTGCACCGAGATCGAGGTGACGCTCGATGCGCCGCTCGCGCAGGGCGAACGCACGACCCTGAGCATGGACCTGGAGATCGACGTCCCGGCGCGCAACGATCGTTTCGGCTACCACAACGGCCTCGCGCTCATGGGCACCGCCCTGCCCACCCTGGAGGTGCACGACGACCAGGGCTGGCATCACGATCCGTTCATCGATCTGGGGGAGAGCTTCTATTCGATCGTGGGCAGCTATCGCGTCACGCTGAACACCCCCGAGGCGCTCGACACGCCGACCTCGGGCGTCGTGGCATCAAGCACCACGCCGGCGCCGGGCCGACGCGAGACCACCTACGTCGCCAAGGATGTGCGCGACTTCGCGTGGGCCGCGGGACGGCTCCGACGCGTGGTCGGCAGCTCCGGCGACACCCGTGTGGTCGTGAGCTACCAGGGCGCTGCGATCTCGGCCAGCGAGGCGAGGACGGCGTTGCGGAACGCCGAGCGGTCCCTCGACACGTTCTCGAGTTCCTTCGGGACGTTCCCGTACCGGGAGATGGACGTCGTGCTCGCCGGGTTCGCGTCCTTCGGCGGCATGGAGTACCCGACGATCATCTTCACGAACCCCGATCGGCAGACGGTGAGCCACGAGCTCGCCCACCAGTACTGGTACGGGATCGTCGGCGACAACGAGTTCGCCGAACCGTGGCTGGACGAATCCTTCGCCACGTGGTCGCAGTTCCTGCCGTTCGGTCCATGGAACAACTGCTCGAGCCAGCAGGCCGACCTCCCGGCCGACATCACGAACGACATGGCGTACTGGAACACCCACACCAACCAGTACTGGGTGATCTACGGCGGCGGTGGCTGCCTGCTCGCCAACCTGGCGCACCGGTTCGGCACCACGCGCTTCGTCAACATCCTGGAGCGCTACGCGGCCGATCAGTGGCTGGGCGTGGCGCGCACCACCGACTTCCAGGCGAGGATCGAGGCGGCGGCCGCCAAGCACCTTCCCGGCCTGGACATGGACGCCTACTGGGCCGCGTGGCGGGTGAACTGACCCGCCGCTCCTGGGACTAGGATGGGCACGCACACGCTCGCCGGATCGAGGGAGGAACACCGTGAGCACCAAGAGGGTCGTGGAGGAGCTGTCGAAGGTGCCGCTGTTCTCCGACTGCTCCAACCGCGACCTCCAGACGATCGCGCGCGTGGTCAAGGACATCGACCACCGGGCCGGCACGGTGATCGCTCGCGAGGGTGAACCCGGCGTGGGGCTGTTCGTGATCGTGGACGGCGAGGCCGAGGTCACGATCGGCGGCAAGAAGAAGGCGACGTTGGGCCCCGGCGAGTTCTTCGGCGAGATCGCGCTGCTGGACGGCGGCCCTCGTACCGCCACGGTGACGGCCATCACCGACGTGAAGCTCCTCGGCCTGACCGAATGGGTGTTCCGCGGGCTGATGCAGGAGCACCCGTCGATCGCGATCAAGACCCTCCAGCAGATGGCGGGCCGGCTGCGGTCGGCCACCAAAGCCGCCACCGCCTGAACGAGCCCGAGGTGTCGCGCCTGCGACGGCCCGACGGCTGCTCCCTCGCCTACGAGGTCCACGGGGCTCCGGACGCCGCGGCCATCATCCTGCTCGAGGGACTGGGCGGCGACATCCCCGGTTGGCGCCGGAACATCCCCCACCTGGCCTCGGCGCTGCGCGTGGTCGCCTACGACTTCCGTGGCAACGGCGACTCGGACGAACCACCCGGGCCGTGCACGATGGCGACGTTCGTGGAGGACACGATCGCGGTGCTGGACGAGCTCGGCGTCGAGCGGTCGCACGTCTACGGCCAGTCGTTCGGCGGCATGGTGGCCCAGGAGCTCGCGCTGGCTCACCCCGAGCGGGTCCGGAGCCTGATCCTGGCCTGTACGCACTGTGGCGGAACCCACATGGTGCCGGCGCCTCGGGACCCCGTGCCCAAGCACCGAGCCGTGGCGCTCGCTGTATTCGCCGGGGTTCCCCGAGGCCCATCCCCAGCACGTCGCCGAGGACCTGCGCGTCGGCGCTCGGCAGCCCCGGCATCCCGTGGGCGGGCGACGACAATGGGAGGCGATGCAGGCCTTCGACACCTACGACCGGCTCCCGGCGATCGCGGCACCCACCCTGGTGCTGCACGGCACCGAGGACCGGCTGGTCGCTCCGGCGAACGCCGAGGTGCTGGTCTCGCGCATCCCGGGCGCCGAACTGCGCTGGCTGGAGGGTGCCGGCCACCTGTACCACTCGGAGCAAGCCGACGCCGCCGACGCGGCGGTGCTGGACTTCATCGCCCGGCGGGCACCGTGAGCGAGGCTCCCCGGGACGTTCGCGAGCTCGCGGAGCGCCGGGCCGACGCACGAGCCGCGAAGGACTTCGCCCAGGCCGATGCCCTGCGCGAGGCGATCGCCGAGGCCGGATGGACCGTGGTGGACGAGCCCGGAGGATGGAGCCTGGAGCCGGCCGCGACGACCACGACCGAAGCGCAGCCGTTGCGCGCACACGACGTGCCGTCCGTGCTGGGCGAACCCGCGACCGCGGACATCAGCCTCCACTGGGTGTGCGAGGGCTGGCCGGAGGACATCGCTCGAGCGGTCGCGTCGTTCCGTGCCCACGAAGGAGAGCGCGATACGCGCTACGTCGTGGCCGACGTCACCGGGGCCGACCCAGGCGCGTTCGGCGACGACGTCGAGGTCCTCGCCCTGGAGCCGGGAACCGGCTGGGCCGCCGCTCGCAACGCCGGGCTGCGCCGGACGGCCGGGCGTCTCGCCCTGGTCCTGGACGGCTCGATCGAAGCCACCGGGGATGTGTGCTCACCGTTGGAGGACGCGCTCGCCGATCCCGGCTGTCGGGATCGCCGGACCCTTCGGCATCATCACGCACGACCTCCGCGAGTTCGAGGAGGCGCCGGGGCCGGGCGACGGCCGACGCCGTCGAGGGCTACGCGATGGCGATGCGCCGCGAGCTCCTCACCGAGGTGGGCCTGTTCGACGAGAAGTTCCGCTGGTACCGGACGGCCGACATCGAGTACTCGTTCCGCGTGAAGGATGCCGGGCTCCGCACCGTCGTGGTGCCGGTGCCCGTGATCAAGCACGAGCATCGGATGTGGTTCGAGACCGATCCCGCCGAGCGCGCGAAGTGGTCCAAGCGCAACTACTACCGGTTCCTGGATCGCTGGCGCGATCGCTGGGACCTGGTGCTGGACCCTCGCCCGCCAACGAACTGAGGGAGCGGACTGACGGGTCAGTCGATCGTGGGCATGGGCGGGGCCGGCGGCATGACGATCCGCTGTCCGGCCACCCGGTTGCGCTCTGCCTGGCGGGCGTCCTCGGCCACGGCGGCGGCGGCTTCGTCGGCCTTCTCCGCCTCGCGCGCGAGGGTCGCCGAATCGGGGATCGGCTTGGTGCCCGACGTGTAGGCCTCGAGCTCCTCGCCGTCGATCGTCTCGACCACCAGCAGGAGCTCGCCCAGTCGGTCGAGCAGGTCGCGGTGTTCCATCAGCAGGCGCTCGGCCTGGTCGTGGGCCTCGCTGAGCAGGCGCGAGACCTCCTCGTCGATCTTCTCGGCGGTGCCGCTGGAGATCCTGGGACCGCTGCTGAAGAACGCGTTCGGGTCGTCGTGGCCCAGCGAGAGCGGGCCGACCTTCTCGCTCATGCCGTACTCGGAGACCATGGCGCGCGCGATCTGCGTGGCCTTCTCCAGGTCGTTCTGGGCGCCGGTGGAGATCTCGCCGTAGACGAGTTCCTCGGCGACGCGGCCGCCCATGGCGTAGGCGAGGGTGTCCTTGAGCTCGGGCTCGGTGGCCAGGAAGCGGTCCTCGAGCGGGCGGGTCATCGTGAGACCCGAGCGCCGCGGTGCCGCGCGGGATGATCGTGATGCGGTGCACCGGGTCGAGGTTCTCGGAGTAGTGGGCGACCAGCGCGTGCCCCATCTCGTGGGAGGCGACGCGGCGCTTCTCCTTCGGGCTCATCACGCGGGACTTGCGCTCCAGGCCCATCGAGGACCGGTCGATCGCCTCTTCGAGCTCGTCCATGGTGACGGCGTTCTTCTCGCGGCGGGCGGCCAGGAGCGCGGCCTCGTTCACCACGTTCTCCAGGTCGGCGCCGGTGAAGCCGGGGGTGCGAGCGGCGATCGTGCGCAGCTCGACGTTGGGGGACAGGGCCACGCCGCGGGCGTGCACGCGCAGGATCTCCTCGCGACCCTTGAGGTCGGGGCGGTCCACGACCACCTGCCGGTCGAAGCGTCCCGGCCGGACCAGTGCGGGGTCCAGCACGTCGGGACGGTTCGTGGCGGCCATGATGATGACGCCCTTGCTGGCGTCGAACCCGTCCATCTCGACCAGCAGCTGGTTCAGGGTCTGCTCGCGCTCGTCGTGCGCGCCCAGCCCGGCGCCACCGGCGCCCGCGCGGCCCTTGCCGATCGTGTCGATCTCGTCCAGGAACACCAGGGCCGGCGCCTTCTCCTTCGCCTGCTGGAACAGCTCGCGCACGCGCGCGGCGCCCAGGCCCACGAACATCTCGACGAACTCCGAGCCGCTCATGAAGAAGAACGGCACGTTCGCCTCACCGGCGACGGCGCGCGCGAGCAACGTCTTGCCACACCCGGGAGGCCCGAGCAGCAGCACGCCCTTGGGGATGCGTCCGCCCAGCCGCTGGTACTTCTTCGGGTTGGACAGGAACTCGACGATCTCGCGGAGCTCTTCCTTGGCCTCGTCGACGCCCGCGACGTCGGCGAACGTGGTCTTGAGCTCCTTGCGGTCGTAGATCTTGACCTTGTTCTTGCCCATGTTCAGCGCGCCCGTGGCGCCCGAGCCCATCCGCCGGAACACGAACCAGTACACGGCGAACATGATCAGCAGGAACGGCAGGAAGTTGAGGATCACCGACAGCAGCACGCTGGGCTGCTCGAACGAGTAGACGATGCCGGCTTCCTCGAGCGAGTTCGTGAACTCGCCCCCGGGGCTGACCAGCACGTTGGGCGACAGCGGCGTCGTGAAGTCCTTGATGCCTTCGTCGGTTTGGATCTTGCCCGAGATCTGGTTGTCGGAGATGCGCACGGGGTTGTCGTTGTCCGAGACGATCTTGCCGTCGGCCACCGCCGTCTGGAACTCGCTGAACTGGATCTTGTTGGTGTTGGTGCGCGAGAGCACCGAGTTGAACAGCAGCAGCGCCACCAAGATGATGGGCACGACCAGCCAGGGTGCGAACCGGGGCTTGGGGGCGCCGGAGCCGCCGCCCGGGTCCGCGTTGGGCCGGCGTCCGAAGGGTGAGCGATCGTTGTCGTTGTCGGGCATCGTGCACCAATCTTCCCACCCACCTGCGACTTCGACAGTCACGCCGGCCGAAGTCCCTGGTGAGCGCCATGATTCCGTCACATGGTCCTGCCGTTTCCATCGGCAGGGTCGAGCCCAGTCTGGATGCGGGATACTTGCCGCTCATGGCCCAGACCGAAGCCCCCGACGACCAGGCGTTGCGCGAGCGGTTCGAGCGCGACGTGCTGCCGTTGCTGTCGAACCTGTACGGGGCAGCCCTGCGCATGACGCGGAATCCGTCCGACGCCGAGGACCTGGTGCAGGAGACCTATCTGCGCGCCTATCGGGGGTTCGGCGGGTTCAAAGAGGGCACGAACCTCAAGGCCTGGCTCTACCGGATCCTCACGAACCAGTTCATCAACACCTATCGCAAGAAGCAGCGTCAGCCCCAGACCGTCGACGGGCCCGACGACATCGACGAGTGGTACCTCTACGACAAGTTGGGCGGTCGCAACGTCGAGACCTCGGCCGAGAACGAGGTCCTGGACCAGATGCCCGACGAAGACGTGAAGAAGGCGCTCGAGTCGCTGCCGGAGAACTTCCGCATGCCCGTGCTGCTGGCCGACGTCGAGGGATTCAGCTACAAGGAGATCGCCGAGATCATGGACACGCCGATCGGCACGGTGATGTCCCGCCTGCATCGGGGAAGGAAAGCGCTCGAGAAGGCGTTGTGGGACACGGCGCGACAGCGAGGACTGGTCGATGACTGACGGCAAACCCAAGTGCGTGGAGACCCTCCGCGAGATCGAGGCCCTGGTGGACGGGGAGCTCGACACGACCGTGAGGGTCCGCATCGAGTCCCACCTGGTCGACTGCCCCCCGTGCATGGATCATGCGGAGTTCCGTCGGCACCTCAAGGTCATGGTCTCCTCCAAGTGTGCCCAGCACGACGTTCCTCCCGAGCTGCGCGCCAAGATCCTGCGGCTCCTGCACGACGACCAGCCCGCCGGGTGATCCGCTCCTCGCGGCGCCATCGGTCGCGGAGCTAGGATGCCCCGAGCGAAGGGGTGAAGACCGTGGAGCTGGGAACCATCCTGGGCGTGTGGGCCCATCCGGACGACGAGACGTATCTGTCGGCAGGGCTGATGGCCGCCGCGGTCGACGCCGGTTCGCGCGTGGTGTGCATCACCGCCACCAGAGGTGAGGGCGGGTCGATGGACGAGGAGCAGTGGCCCCCGGAGTCGATGGGCCAGGTTCGTGAACAGGAGCTCATCAAGAGCCTCGCCGCGATCGGTGTCACGGAGCACCACTGGCTCGACCTTCCCGACATCGACATGGACACCTCGCTGCCCGAAGCCGGCGCGCCGATGGTCCGCGAGATCATGGAGCAGGTGCAGCCCGATACGGTGCTCACGTTCGGGCCGGACGGGATGACCGGCCATCATGCGCACATGTCCGTCTCGCGATGGGCCACGGATGCGTTCACCAAGGTCGCGCCGTCGGGCGCTCGCCTGCACTACGCCACGATGACCCCCGCCTACGTGGAGGAGTTCCGCGAGATCTTCGAACCGCTCGGCATCTTCCGACCGGGAACGCCTCCGGTGACGCCACCCGAGCAGCTCTCGATCGACCTGTCCCTCGACGAGGCCGCGCTCGATCGGAAGTTCCGCGCGATCTCCGAGCACGAGAGCCAGATCGGCTACATCGTCGACGCCGTCGGGGCCGACGTGTTCCGCCGTGAGATGGCGAACGAGTGGTTCCGGCTGGCCGCGGAGCAGGCCTGAGGATGGCCGAACGCCCCGAACCCGTTCGCGATCTCGATTGGAGCGCCGAGCGCGGGCGCGGGTTCGTCGACGCCACGGCCGACATCTGGCAGGAGGTCCTCGCCGGGATGCGCGAGCGGCCGGTGGCGAGCCGGATCACCGCCGAGCAGGTTCGCGACGCGGTGGCGATCCCGGTTCCCGACGAACCGATGGCCGAGTCGGACGTGATCGCCTACCTGCGTGAGGTCGCCTTGACGTGGTCGATGTATCCGGGCCATCCGGGGTTCATGGCCTACGTGTCGGGGGCCGGCACCGTGCCCGGGCTCGGCCGCCGACCTGCTCGCGTCCGGACTCAACATGAACCCCGGCGGGTGGCTGTTGGGCCCGGCCGCCACCGAGATCGAACTGCACCTGTGCCGATGGTTCGCGCGCGACGTCTTCGGCCTGGGGCCGGCCGCGGGCGGTGAACTCACCTCCGGCGGCGCCATGGCGACCATGATCGGCCTGAAGGTGGCTCGCGATCACCGCGCCGGCTGGGACGTTCGCCGCGAGGGCGTCGCCGCGGGCCCGCCCCTCGGGCTCTACCTGTCCACCGAGACCCACGTGGTGAGCGACCGCGCGGCCGACACCTTGGGCCTGGGTGCCGCGAACGTCCGGCACATCGCGGTCGACGACGGCTATCGGATGCGGGTGGACGAGCTCCGCGCGCAGATCGCGCGCGACCGCGAGGACGGCATCCACCCGATCGCCGTGGTGGCCACCGCGGGCACGGTGTCCACCGGCGCGATCGACCCCTTGGACGAACTCGCGCAGGTCTGCGCCGACGAAGGACTGTGGCTCCACGTCGACGCCGCCTACGGCGGGCCGGCGATGCTCGCCGACGACCTGCGCCCGCAGCTGGCCGGGATCGAACGCGCGGATTCGGTGGCCTTCGATCCGCACAAGTGGCTCTACACGCCGCACTCGGGGGGATGCCTGCTGGTGCGCGACATGGAGGTGCTCCGCGAGAGCTTCGACGCCTACGCCGCCTACACGGTGCAGGACAAGGACGCGACCGGCCACGGCATCGACCTTGGCCGCTACGGCCCCAGCTTCAGCCGCGGGTTCTGGTCGCTGCGCGTGTGGGTCTCGCTGCTGGCGCACGGGCGCGATGCGTACGCGCGACGGATCTCCCACGATGCGGCGCTGGCCCGCTACCTGGGGGCACGGGTCGAGGAGCGGGACGACTTCGAACTGTGCGCCCCGGTCGGATTGTCGATCGCGTGCTTCCGGTTCGTGCCGCCGGGGCTGCCCGCCGACCTGGACGCCGACGCGCGCGAGGCCTACCTGTCGGCGCTGAACCAGCGGATCATGACGGGGATCCAGCTGGACGGCCGGGTGTTCTGTTCCAACGCCATCCTGGAGGGGCGGTTCACGCTTCGGGTCTGCATCGTGAACTTCCGGACCGAGGCCGACGAGATGGACCTCGTGCTCGACGTCGCGGCTGAATTGGGAACGCCAGCTCGATCGCGAGATGCGGCCCTCGCTGGTGGATCGTCCGGCATGAGTCCGTCCTACGCCTTGCTCGGGTCCGGGGAGTTCGATCCCTGGACCGAGTCGGTCGATCGCTGGATCCTGGGCCGCACGGGCGCCGCCGCCGGTCCCGTGCTGATCCTGCCGACGGCCGCGGCCGCCGAGGGCGACGAGGTGTTCGACATGTGGGCGGACAAGGGCCTCGACCACTACGGGCGGCTCGGCATCGAGGCATGCGTCGTGCCGCTGAAGACCAGGGAGGACGCCGTTCGAGACGACCTGATCGCGATGCTCGACGGCGCCGCCGCGGCGTTCTTCTCGGGTGGCAACCCGGCCTTCCTGGCCTCCGTGCTGCTCGACACCCCGTTCTGGTCGGCCCTGCGCTCCGCGATGGATGACGGGCTCGCGTACGCGGGGTGCAGCGCCGGTGTGGCATGCCTCGGTGACACGGCGCTCGACAGCGCGCGCGAGCAGTTCGACGACGAACTCTGGAAGCCCGGGCTCGGGGTCTTCCCGGGCACGTGGTTCGGTCCGCATTGGGACGCGCTGGACGGGTTCGCGCCGGGGTTCACGGATTTCATCCAGGCCTCGGTGCCCGAGGGCAACCGGCTGGTGGGGATCGACGAGAACACGGCCATGGCGGGCGACGGTCGGTCGTGGTCGGTCCACGGGGTGGGCGGCGTGCACGTGCTGGAGGCCGGTGCGTGGACCTCGCATCCGCCGGGCTCGGCGTTCGAGCTGTCGCTGATCACGGAAGGAGGGTGAACCTGTGTCCACGGACGCGTTCTTCCACGCACGGAGCCGGGAGCTCCAGGATCGGTTCGACACCCGGCGCCTGGCCGATCGCATCGAGGAGGTCCTGCTGCACGATCGGTTCGACGCGAACGATCGGGCGTTCGTCGAGTCGCGCGACATGTTCTTCCTGGCCACGGCCGACGAACAGGGCCGTCCCCAGGTGTCGTACAAGGGCGGCGACGTGGGATTCGTCAAGGTGATTGACGATGTCCACGCTGGCGTTCCCGAACTACAACGGCAACGGCATGTACCTGTCCATGGGCAACATCGCCGCCAACCCGCACGTCGGCATGCTCTTCATCGACTTCGAGCGCCGTCACCGGATGCGGGTGAACGGCGAGGCGTCGATCCACCTGGAGGATCCGCTGGTCGAGGCCTGGCCCGAGGCGCAGTTCGTCGTTCGGGTGCGGGCGCGCGAGATCTTCCCCAACTGCCCGCGCTACATCCACCGCATGCAGAAGGTGGAAACCTCCGCGTTCGTTCCACGAGAAGACTGCGTGACGCCGGTCCCGGAGTGGAAGCGGAACGACTGGGCGGTCGACGTGCTGCCCGCCGACGACCCGGCCCGCGACCCGAACGCCGAGGTCCGTGGCGCATGAGGAGGATCGATGCCTGAGGTGACCGTGGCGGCGGTGCAGGCCACGCCGGTGTTCCTGGACCGCGACGCCACCGTCGAGGTGGTGATCGGCCGGACGAAGGACGCGGCGAAGCTGGGGGCCGAGCTGATCGTGTTCCCCGAGACGTTCATCCCCACCTACCCGGACTGGGTCTGGCGCTCGCCGGCCTGGGACGGTGGGTTCGACGGGTTGATGGACCGGCTCGTGGACCAGTCCGTCGCGGTGCCCGGCCCCGCCACGGTGGCGATCGGCAAGGCGGCGAAGGCGGCGAAGGCCTACGTCAGCGTCGGCGTGAACGAACTCGGGGACAGCGGCACGCTCTACAACGCCCAGTTGATGTTCGCGCCCGACGGATCGCTGATCGGCAAGCACCGGAAGCTGATGCCCACCGGCGGCGAGCGCCTGGTGTGGGGGATGGGCGACGGTTCGGACCTCGAGGTGTACCAGACGCCGTTCGGCCGGGTGGGTGGGCTGATCTGCTGGGAGAACTTCATGCCGCTGGCGCGGACCGCGATGTACGCCAAGGGCGTGGAGATCTGGACGGCGCCCACCTGGGACAACGGCGAGAACTGGGTGGCCACCCTGCGCCACATCGCCCGCGAAGGACGGGTGTTCGTGATCGGCGTGACGACCTTGCTGCGAGGGTCCGACGTCCCCGACGACGTGCCGGGGCGCGAGCTGTGGGGCGGCGAGGAGGACTGGTGCAACGACGGGTGGTCGGCGATCGTCGATCCCGATGGCCAGCTGCTGGCCGGCCCCCTCGTGGGGGAGGAAGGCATCCTCACCGCGACGATCGACACCGCGCGGCTGCGCTCGGAGCGCTACAAGTTCGATCCGGTCGGCCACTACGCGCGGCCCGACGTCTTCACGCTCACGGTGAACGAGGCACCGAAGCCCACCGTCACCGACTGAGCGAGCGGCCCGCTTCGGTAGGGTTGGGCCATGGCCACCAAGCCCGCGCTCACGCGCAAGAGCCCGATCGAAGACCGAGCCCCCGCGATCATCCGGATCCTGTCCAAGGCCTATCCCGACGCCCACGTCGCCCTCAACTTCACGAACCCGCTCGAGTGCCTGGTCGCGACGATCCTGTCGGCGCAGTGCACCGACGCGAAGGTGAACGAGGTCACGGCGACCCTGTTCGTCAAGTACCGCTCCGCGGCCGACTACCTCGCGGTGCCCGAGGACGAACTGAAGGCCGACATCAAGCCCACGGGGTTCTTCAATCAGAAGGCGACCTCGATCCGCGCGGCGTGCGACCGCATCGTCACCGTCTACGGCGGCAAGGTGCCCGACACGATGGAGGATCTGCAGACCCTGCGCGGGGTCGCGAGGAAGACCGCCAACATCGTGATGGGCAACGCCTTCGGCAAGGTCGAGGGGATCGCCGTCGACACGCACGTGCGTCGCCTGGCGAACCGCCTGGGGTTCAGCGAGGAGTCCGACCCGGACAAGATCGAGCAGGACCTGATGCGGTTGGTCCCCCGGAAGCGGTGGTTCGATTTCAGCTACGTGCTCATCGATCACGGTCGCGCGATCTGCCAGGCGAAGAAGCCGAAGTGCGCCGAGTGCCCGGTGAGCGATCTGTGTCCGTCGAGCTGGGCGTGAAGCGGAGCCGCCGTGCGACGTCAGCCGACGCTGACGAGTTCGCCGGCGTCGTCATCGGCCGGGGCGGAACCGCCGCCCACGGCGCCGGCCGCGGCGGCATCGCGACGTCGCTGGCGCCGGACCTCGCGCCGGTCCTCCTCGCCCATGCCGCCCCACACGCCGGCGTCCTGGCAGGAGTCGAGCGACCATTCGAGACAGTCGGCTCGGACGGGGCACTCGTGGCAGACCGCGATGGCGCGCCGGGTCTGTTCGACGGCCGGACCCGTGGTGCCGATCGGGAAGAACAGCTCGGGATCTTCGCCGATGCACCTGGCCTGCTGGATCCACCACATCTCGGCGGGGTCTCGCTTGAACTTCGGTTCAATCATCGTTCACCGTTCGACGAGCGGGGACGGGTCAGGCTGGAACGAGGGGGAGCGTAATGTCTGAACGGCCGTTCAGTCAAGACCATCCGCTCGTCGTCGCCCATCGGGGGGCCTCGGCCACCCACCCCGAGAACACGCTGGAGGCGTTCGAGGCCGCGATCGGCGCCGGCGCCGATGCGATCGAGTTCGATGTACGGCTCACCGCCGACGGAGCGCCGGTGGTGATGCACGACGCCACCGTGGACCGGACCACCGACGGCCGTGGCCCGGTCCGTGCGATGTCCCTCGCGGAGATCGGCGCCCTGCGCGTCCAGGCGAGCGACGGCTCGACGCATGTGCCCACGTTGCGCGAGACGCTCGAGCTCGTGTCCGGCCGCATCGGGATCGACGTCGAGATCAAGAACATCCCGGGCGAACCCGACTTCGACGGCCAGGGCCAGCCGGTGGTCGAGGCCGTGCTCGAGGCGCTGACCGCGGTGGGGTTCACCGGTCCGGTCATGGTCACGAGCTTCAACCCGTGGTCCGTGGCGTGGGCGCGCGAACGGGAACCGCAGCTCATCACCGGGCTGCTCACCGATCCCGGCGTGGAAGCCCCGGTCGCGCTGGCCTTCGCCCGCGAACAGGGGCATCCGTGGGTGCTGCCGTTCTCGGGGATGGTGACGGCCGCGGGTCCGTCCTGGCCCGCGGACGTGCACGCGCTCGGGATGTCGCTGGGAACCTGGGTGGTCGATGACCCCACGGCAGCGCTGGCGCTCATGCGATCGGGGGTCGATGCCGTCGCCACGAACGATCCGGGGCCACTCGTGACGGCGCGCCGTGAGGCGCTCGGCTCGTGATCTGGCGGCGCAAGCGGCTGCCCGAGGCCCTGGAAGGGCCGTTCGAGGCCTTCGGCGCGGTGCTGGCCGAGGTGGAGCCGGCGAAGGCGGCCCTCACCGAGGTGATGCCCACCACGCGGATGCCCGGGGTGTCGCTGCCCGACGCCCTGGTCGAGTTCGAGGCGCGGCTCTCGGCGGCCGATGCCCTCATGCCGGCGTGGCGCCGCCCGGAGGTGGAGCAGGAATGGGTGGCCTGCGACGCCGGCCTGCGATCGGCGTCCCAGCGGGCCCGCCGCTTCCGGGAGGACCCTCCGGAGCTGGGTGGGTTCGAGGGCCTGATCTGGGCCGTGGAGGAGCTCCTGGATCCGCTCGAGCCGTTCCGGGCTGCGGCGGAGCGGTTCCGGGGTCTGAGGATCTCGTGAATCCACCCGGCGCCTGGATCGACCACGGCGGTACGCTCTGGGCATGACGCCGCCTTCCAGCCTCCCCGTCGGCGAGACGGTCGAGATCCGCGCTGCCGATGCGCCCTCGACGGCACCGATGGAAGGCCGCTTCGTGCGGCTCGTCCCGGTGGAGTCGGGGCACGCGACGGCGCTGTTCGCGGCCTCGCACGGCGACGAGACGACCGAGGCCGTGTGGACGTACATGCCGTATGGACCGTTCGCCGACGAAGCGCAGATGCGGAGCTGGCTCGAGGGCATCGCCGGGTCGGACGATCCGCGGTTCTTCACCGTGATCGACCTCGCGACCGGTGATCCGGTGGGCGTGGTCAGCTACCTCAACATCGTGGCGCCCGACCGGCGCATCGAGCTGGGCCACATCTGGTACGTGCCGGCGGCCCAACGGGGCCGGGCGAACACGGAGACGGCCTACCTGCTGATGCGCCGGGCCTTCGACGAGCTCGGCTACCGGCGGGTCGAGTGGAAGTGCGACGCGCTGAACGCCCGGTCGCGCGCCGCCGCCGAACGGCTCGGGTTCACCTTCGAGGGCGTGTTCCGCCAGCACATGATCGTGAAGGGCCGCAACCGCGACACGGCGTGGTTCTCGATCACGGACACCGAGTGGCCGGCCCGCCGCGCGGCGATCGAGACGTGGCTGGCGGCCGATGACCCGGGCTCGATCTCGCTCCGGGACCTCACGGCCGCCCGCTGATCCCCGGTCGCACCGCTCGCCGTTCCCTATCGTGGTGAGGTCATGACCGTCGTCAGCCTGATCGGCATCGAGAAATCCTTCGGCTCCTGGCCCGTGCTGCGGGGAGCCGACCTCGAGGTGGGCGAGGGCGCGCGCATCGGCATCGTCGGTCCCAACGGCGCCGGCAAGTCCACGATGCTGCGCATCCTGTCGGGCGAGGAGACCCCCGGCGCCGGCGAGGTCGTCCATCGCAAGCAGCTGGTGGTCGCCACGCTGGAGCAGAACCCGGACGGCGACGAACGGACCGCCGAGCAGACCGTGATGGCCGCGCGCCCGGACATCGCCGCGCTCGACGCCGATCTGCGCGCGGTGGAGGCGGAGCTGGCTCGTCCCGAGGTCGTGGCGGACCTGTCGAAGATGGATCGCGTGCTCGTCCGTCAGCAGGAACTGCTGGACCGTTGGGTGGAAGCCGGCGGTCCCGGCCTGTCGGGCGAGGCCCGGAGCCTGCTGGTGTCGCTCGGTATCGAAGGGGCCGACCTCGACCTGCCGACGACGTCGCTGTCGGGCGGCCAACGCAAGCTGGTGGCGCTGGCGGCCTGCCTGATCCAGCAGCCCGGACTCCTGCTGCTCGACGAGCCCGAGACCCACCTGGACGCCGATCGCCGCGCGCAGCTCGAGGCGATCGTCGCCGAGTTCCCGGGCGCCGTGGTCACGGTCTCGCACGACCGGTACATGCTGGACGAGACCGTCTCGCGGATCGCCGAGCTCGAGGACGGCGTGATCACGATGTGGCCGGGCAACTACAGCGCCTACGCCGTGGCCAAGGAGATCGCCCTGAAGCGTCAGGCGCAGCTCTACGTCACCCAGCAGAAGGAGATCGCGCGACTGGAGGAGGCGATCAAGCGCTTCAAGGACTGGGCCGACCGCGTCGTGAACGAACGCCACATCAAGCAGGCGCGGAACAAGCAGCGCCAGATCGACCGCATGGACAAGGTCGACAAGCCGGTGTTCGAACGGCGCAAGATCGCGCTGGAGATGCGCAGCGCCCAGCGGGGTGGCAACAAGATCGTGACCCTGCGGGACATCTCGGTGGCCTTCGACGACGACCCGGTGCTGCTGGATCTGTCGGTGGAGATCTACCGCGGCGAGCGCATCGGCATCATCGGCGCGAACGGGGCGGGCAAGTCGGTGCTGGGAACGGTGCTCGCCGGGCATGCGGGAACCCGATGCCGGAACGCGGTGGGCCGGCCCCGCCGTGCAGATCGGCTACCTGGCGCAGGGCCATGAGACCGAGCCGCCGCACCTGACCCCGATCCAGTTCGTGCGCAACACCAAGCCGATGTACGAAGAGGATGCGGTGGCCCTGCTGGGGCGGTTCCTGTTCCGCTACGACCAGATGCGGCAACCGGTGGGGACGTTGAGCGGCGGCGAGCGAACGCGTCTCCAGCTGTGCCTGTTGATGCTCTCGGGTGCCAACTGCCTGCTGCTGGACGAACCCACGAACCACCTCGACATCGAGTCGATGGAGGTGCTCGAAGGGGCGCTGGAGGGCTACGACGGCACCGTGATCGTGATCAGCCACGACCGCTACCTCCTGGACCGGATCCCCGACCGCATCGTCGAGGTCCGCGACGGCCGGGCGTTCTCCTCGCCCGGCGGCTACGACGACTGGCTGAGCGCGCGGCAGCAGGTGCGCGCGTGAGCGACCGGTTCGACGCTGCCGCCGGCCGGTTCCCGCTGCTGGCATGAGCGTCCGCCAGCTCCGGGCCATCGGATCGGACGTCACGGGGTGCCGGGCGTGTCCCCGACTGGTGGCCTGGCGGGAGCAGACGGCCAGGGACAAGGTCGCTCGCTTCGCCGATCAGTCCTACTGGGCCCGGCCGGTGCCCGGGTTCGGCGACCCGGAGGCCCGCGTGCTCATCCTGGGCCTGGCGCCGGCCGCCCACGGCGGGAACCGGACGGGCCGCATCTTCACGGGCGACCGATCGGGCGACTTCCTCTACGCATCGTTGTTCCGTACCGGCTTCGCCAATCAGCCCACCAGCGTCTCGCGCGATGACGGTCTCGTCCTCCGAGGAGCGTTCGTGTCCGCCGTCAACCGTTGCGCGCCGCCCGCCAACAAGCCCACGCCACAGGAGCGCGACCGGTGCCTGCCCTTCCTGGGGCGGGAGATCGCCGCGCTGGCCGAGCTCCGGGTCATCGTGGCGCTGGGGTCGTTCGCATGGGACGGCGCGCTGCGAGCGCTCCGGGCCAACGGCGTGTCCGTACCCTCACCCAAGCCGCGGTTCGGACATGGGACGCGAAGCGCAGGTCGGACCGGTGACCTTGGTGGGGTGCTTCCACCCGAGCCAGCAGAACACGTTCACGGGCAAGCTCACCGAGCCGATGATGGACGCGATCTTCGATCGAGCGGCCGCGCTGGCGCACGAGCGTTGAGCCGATCCTGGCACGGGAGTAGCGTGGGCATCTCGAACCCACACCGAGGAGGTTCGTCATGGGACGTCGCACCACTCGGATCCTGGCCGCCGCGCTCTTCGCGGTCCTGCTCGTCGCGCTCCTCGCCCCTGAGGCCGGCGGCTCGTCGGTCGTGACGCGCCGGGGCTTCACGTGCACCGTGGTGGGCACCCCGATGGGAGAACCGCTGCACGGCACCCCCGGGCGCGATGTGATCTGCGGGCTGGGCGGCAACGACGACCTCCGGGGACTCGGGGGCAACGACGTGCTCTTGGGCGGCAACGGCGGTGACTTCCTGAAGGGCGGAGCCGGCGACGACCTCGCGCGGGGGGCCGAAGGCCGTGACACGCTGATCGGTGACGGCGGCGACGACCGGCTGTTCGGCGGCGGCGGCATCGACGACGGCACCGGGCTGATCGGCGACGACCTGCTCAACGGTCAAGGCGGGAACGACTCCACGCTGGACGGCGGGCCGTCGGGCCAGGACGTCGTCCGCGGCGGCCCGGGCAACGATGCATGCGTCGCCACCGTCGACGGGGCCGGCGACGACGTGGCGTCGGGAGGTCCGGGCAACGACACCTCCTTCACCGACCCCGGCGACGTCCGCCACACCCTCGAGCACGAAGCATCCTGTTTCGCGGAGTAGGCCCACAGGTCGCTCCCCGGGAATAGCCGTGTCTCGGCAGGCGCTTACCATGTCCGCATGGGTCGACACCGCAGCTTCTTCGCCGTGCGTCCCGAGGACCAGGATCAGCGGCCGATCGACCGCAAGACGGTTCGGCGGGTCGTGGCCATCTTCAAGCCCTACCGGGGCAAGGTCTCCATCGTGGCGCTGGCCATCGTCATCACCTCGGGGTTGGGGGTCGTCAACCCGCTCCTGATCGCCAAGGTCTTCAACGACGCGCTGTTCGGCGACCCTCCGGGCAACTGTTCCGGCGTGGCCTGCCCCAACCTCCCGCTGCTGTATCTGTACGTGGGCCTGATGATCGCGGTGCCGATCGTCACCAGCATCATCGGCATCGGCCAGACGTACATGGCCAACCTGGTGGGCCTGCGCGTGATGCAGGATCTGCGCAACTCCCTGTACGCCCACCTGCAGTTCATGCCCCTGCGGTTCTTCACCACGACGCGCACCGGCGAGATCCAGTCGCGGCTGGCCAACGACGTGGGCGGTGTCCAGAACGTGGTCACCGACACCGCCTCGAACGTGCTCGCCAACGTGGTCACGATCATCAGCACGTTGATCGCGATGTTGATCCTGTCGGTGCAGCTCACCCTCCTGTCGCTGGCGTTGATGCCCCTGTTCCTGTGGCTCACGGTGAAGGTCGGGCGCGCTCGTCGCGAGGTCTCCTCCAGCACGCAGAAGACCATGGCCGACATGACCTCCATCACCGAGGAGACGCTCAGCGTCAGCGGCATCCTGCTGTCCAAGTCGTTCGGTCGACAGCGCCACGAGATCGGGCGGTTCGAGGAGGAGAACCAGCGCCTCACCGGGCTGCAGATCCGCCAGACGATGATCGGGCGTTCGTTCTTCGCGGTGGTGGGCACGTTCTTCTCGATCACGCCGGCGCTGGTCTACCTGGTGAGCGGGTGGGTGCTCACGAACGGCGGCGACATCAACTACGGCTACGTCGTGGCGTTCACCACGCTGCAGGCGAGGCTCTTCTTCCCGATCGGTTCGATGCTCCAGGTCTCCACCGACGTGCACAGCTCGTTCGCGCTGTTCGATCGCATCTTCGAGTACCTCGACATGGAGCACGAGATCAAGGACGCGCCCGACGCCGCGCACCCCGAGCCCGAGAGCGTGCGGGGCCGGGTGCGGTTCGACCACGTGCGGTTCCGGTACGAAGAGCCGGTGGAGCGCACCACGCCCGTCTCACCCACCGACGTCCAGATCGCCAACGAGATGCCGCGCCAGTGGACGCTCGACGACGTCTCGCTCGAGATCGAACCGGGGCAGCTCGCGGCCATCGTCGGGCCCAGCGGTGCCGGCAAGACCACGATCACCTACCTGGTGCCGCGGCTCTACGACGTGCAGCAGGGGACCGTCATGATCGACGACCTCGACGTCCGCGATGTCGCGCTGGAATCGCTCGGCGACCTGATCGGGGTGGTCACCCAGGAGACCTATCTGTTCCACACCACGATCCGCCGCAACCTGATGTACGGACGGCCCACCGCCACGCAGGAGGAGATGGAGGCCGCCGCGATCGCGGCCAACATCCACGATCGCATCGTGGAGCTGCCCGAGGGGTACGACACCGTGGTGGGCGAGCGCGGCTACAAGCTGTCCGGGGGCGAGAAGCAACGCCTCGCGATCGCCCGCGTGGTGTTGAAGGACCCCCGCATCCTGATCCTGGACGAGGCCACGTCCTCGCTCGACACCACGTCGGAACGGTTGGTACAGGCGGCGCTGGAGCCCCTGATGGACGGTCGCACCACGATCGCGATCGCGCACCGGCTCTCCACGATCCTGCGCGCCGACGTGATCTTCGTGATCGACCGCGGCCGGGTGGTCGAGCGAGGCACGCACGAGGAACTCCTCGCCCGTCAAGGGCTGTACGCCCAGCTGTACCAGCAGCAGTTCCGCGGGGGGCTGGTGCAGGCCGAATGCGAGGACGGCGTCATCCTGGCCAGCGGCGAGGTCGTGCGCACCGGCAGCGGTTCCGGGGTGGCCTGAGCCGCTACAGCTCGGCCCGGTAGGTCAGCAGCACGAACCCGTCCGGGAACACGCGGTCGGCGCCACGGACGAACCCCAGCGACTCGTACATGCGCTGGGCCGCCGCCATCCGGTCGGTGGTGTGCAGCGTGAGGAAGGTCTTGCCGCCGGCTCGCGCGCGGTCCATGCAGTCGGCCATCAGCGCGCGGGCGATCCCTCGCCGGCGTGCTTCGGGCGCCACGCCCAGCATGCGGATGTGCGCTTCCGCCGGATCGAGGGCGGGGTCGTCGTCGGGTTCCACGCGATCGGTGAGCTCCAGCGTCGCGCTGCCGACGATCCGTGTGCCGTCGAGCGCGATCACGATCGTGGTGCGATCGGCGCGTCCTTCGACGTCGGCGATCGACTCGAGGTAGTCCTCCCAGTCCCCGCCGCGCACGAACTCGCGGTAGGCCGACGGCGGTGACGGCGCCCGCTTCGGCGTACTCTTCGGGGGTCGCTTCGCGGATCTGGATGTTCATGGACCGCAGGCTATCGGGTGACGGCGGGCCATGACGGTCGGTCAAGCACCTTGACCATCGTCGTCGGCATGGGGAAGGATGCGCGGATGGAAGGCAACGACCTCGCTCGTCTGTTGCTCGACGCGCATCGCACCGTGTCGGCCGAACTCGACCTCGCGCTCGACGATCGAGGCTACGCCGATGTCCGTCCGGGTCACGCCGTGGTGTTCCTCCATGTGGACCGGCGGCGCGGAAGCCGGCTCACCGACCTCGCCGAGCGCGCCGGCGTCTCGAAGCAGGCGATGATGCTGGCCGTCGACGAGCTCGAGGTCCGCGGGTACGTCCGGCGCGTCGTCGATCCGGCCGACGCGCGAGCCAAGCTCGTGCGGCTCACCACCAAGGGACGGAGCTGCGCCACCGAGTGCCGGCGGGCGGTCGGCACCATGGACACCCGCACGAAGCGCCTGCTCGGGGTCCGCCGGTACGAGGCGATGCGCGAAGCGCTGGAGATCCTTGCCGCCGAGGGCTCCTAGCCCGCCTGCAACGCGGCGCGGTCGGCCCGGAAGGCATCGGTGGGGAACGGCGTGGGCTCCCCGGTCGCCAGGTCCGCGATCGCCTGACCGAACAACGGCACGAACTTGAACCCGTGCCCGCTGCAGGGCGAGGCGATCACCAGCGGCCCCACGCGGTCGAGCACGAAGTCCTCGTCCGGCGTGATCGTGTACAGGCACGTGTCCGTGCGGTCGAGATCGGCGGCGTCCTCGATCCGCTCCCGCACGTAGCGCCGAACCGCCTCCACCCTGACCGGGTCGGGGTCGAACGTGCGGGTCTCGGCGTCGGTGGGTGGCCCGGCCATGTGCAGCCCCACCTTGAAGTGCCCGGGTTCGAACGGGTCGGGGACCAGGTAGGGCGGATGGGCCTCGTCGGTGAACCAGTCGATCACCGTGGGCAACGCGTGCTCGGGAGCCAGCGAGAAGTACGTGGCCTGTTCGAGGTTGGGCCGGAGCACCAGATCGAACCCAGCGGGGCGGAGCAACGGCGCGGCCCACGATCCAGCCGCGACCACGACGACGGGCGCCTCGAACGACTCGTCCGTCTCGGTGACCACGCGGGCGCGCTCGCCCTCCGGCGTCACCGAGCGCACGGTGGTCTCCTCGCGCACGTCGGCACCCGCGTCGGCGGCGAGCCGGGCCTGCACCTGGACGGTCCGCGCCGCCCGCACCACGCCGCCGTCGGGCTGGTAGACGATGTCGGCGCCGTCGGGCAGATGCAGCGACGGCCAGCGTTCCCGCACCTGGCCCGCCGACCATCGTTCGACCGCGGCGCCGGCCGCTTCCAACAGCGTCGGCTCGGGGCAGGGCCGCCGGCCCCACGTCGAGGCCGCCGGTGATGCGCAGGAGCTCCTCGCCGGCCGCCTCCTGCAGTTCGTCCCACGCGGGCCGGGCCTGCATCGCCATGCGCACGTAGCTCGTTGCGTGATAGGCGTAACGGAAGATCCTTGTGGGTCCCCCTGAACTGCCCTTGTCGTGGCCGAACGTGAACCGCTCGAGCAGCAGGGTGCGGCGTCCGCGCATCGCGAGGTTGCGCGCGGCGGCGGTGCCCATGGCGCCCCCGCCCACCACGATGACGTCGTAACGCTCGCTCATCCGTCCACCTCCAGCGTCTCGATGCGGGCAGGGCCGAGGCGGTGGACCTCACCGTCGATCGTGACGGTGGTGTCGGCGTCGCTGCGAGGGTTCCACACGCGCACCTGCAGGCTGCCTCCCACGCGTCGGATCGATGACAGCGCCGCATCGCCCTCGATCGATCGGAACGTTCCCGTGGATGCGAGGTCGCCGCCACCCACCGCGATGGCTTCCGCGAGCGGCAAGGCGAACCGTTCGTGGTCGGTCAACAGGGTCTCGGAGCGTGGCCCGGGCTCGGATGCCGAGCGCGAACGTGGTCTCCCCGAGCATCTGGGCATCCGGCGTGGGCGTGGGCGGGCCGGCCTGATACGGCCGCGTGGCCAAGACGTCGCGGCTGATCGTGCCGACGCAGCGCAGCAGGCTGACCGCCAGCGCCCGGTCCGTCACCTCGTACTCGAAGACCCCTTCGTGCAGCACCGCCACCCCGCCGGCCATCACGACCCCGCGCGCGGGCCAGGTGGCCGACGCCGACTCCACGCCGCTGCCTTCGCCCACGAGCGGCCGCTCCACCAGTTCGAACGGTGAGCCCGCGACCGAGCCCGTCACCGGTCCCTCGATCCCCACGTGGAGGCGGAGCCGGTGGTCGGGCCGTTCGTTGTGGATCGCGCCCTCGAGGCGCAGGAACGGCTCGTCTGCTCGATGCACGATCCGCAGCACCACGAGGACGCCGTCCCACCTCGCTCGGACCTCGTGCCCCTCCAGCTCGATCGAGGCCGGGGGCGACGGTGTTTGCCCTTCCTCCGCGTAGCAGAACGTGTAGAGGTCGCCGACGTCGGGTTCGTCGAACAGGCGGAGCGTGATGTCGTCGGCGACCACGCCATCGCCGTCGGGCAGGATCTCGATCGCGACCGGGAGCAGCGCCGGCTCGCGCCCCGCCGGCGCCACCGACCAACCGTTCCCGGGCACGCCCTCGCGCTCGAACGGCGACGGGTTCCAGCGGATCACCCCGGCTTCGGCGACGCGGGAGCCGAGCGACTCCAACGCACGCTGCACGATGTCGGTGCCGATCTCGCGCACCTCGGCGAAGCGGGCGTCCACGTCGATCGCCACCTGGTCATGGGAGCACCCACACGCCGAGTCGTGCGCGCCGTTCCACAGCAGGAGCGTCCATGCGCGATCGAGCTCGTCCTCCGGGCCATCCGAACCCGGGCACCTGTGCCGCGAGCGGCTCGGCGGAGCGTTCGATCAGCGCCTCCAGGCGTCCGCGTTCGCGCTTCTGGTGGACACGGGCCGAGTAGACGTTGGGCAGGAGGTGGGCCCTCGCCGAGGACCGGAGCTCCCCTCGCCAGGTGGGGATCTCGGTCGAGGGTTGGGCGTGGACGTGCTCGGCGATCCCGGCGATCGTGACATCCAGGTGAGGGGTCAGCGTGGCGGCGTCGGCGACCTTGCCGGGGAGCGAGGCGTCGGGACCGGCGTGGTCGTAGCCCACCATCACCACCATGCGATCGCTCACCAGGTACGGGCCGAGCTTCTCGGCGCTGGCCTCGAGGGTTTCGGCCAGCTCCGAGGGTTCGGCCGCGCGGAGGAAGCTGCCGCCGAAGAAGTAGCCGAACACCATGTACTCGGTGAGGACCCGGCTGCCGTCGGGGGCCTCCCACCAGAACGACGTGCGATCGATCGAGGCGGGCACGCCGCGCCACACCATCGCCCGGTCCAGGCCGCCCTGTCGCAGGATCTGTGGCATCTGCCCGATGTGGCCGAACTGGTCGGGCATGTAGCCGATGTCGAGCGCGCGTTCGCCCGCGAGATCACGCGCGCGGGCCAGGCCCATCTCCAGGTTGCGGATGTGCGATTCCCCGCTGGTGAGGAACTCGTCCATCTGCGTGACCCACGGTCCAACAGAGAGTTGGCCCGACGCTGCGAGCCGGCGCAGGTCTGCCTGGCGTTCGGGCCGGCGATCGAGGTAGTCGTCGATCATCGCGGTCTGACCGTCGAGGTGGAAATGCGGGAACCCGTCGTCGCCGAGGGCGAGGAGCCCGTCCATCATCTCGACGAGCCGCTCGGAGAAGACGCTGAAGGGTTCGTACCATTCACGATCCCAGTGCGTGTGCGGGACCAGGGTGACGGTCGTGTTCCCCATGGAGCCAGAGTGTGCCACGGGCTGGAGCGCTCGTCGTGTCCGGATCGAGACCCCCGAGTAGCATGGCCCCATGCCCGAGGAAGCCACCGGCAAGACCGGGATGCCCAGCGAGAAGCGTCAGAAGCCCGAACGTCCCCGTGACGCGCTCGGTCGCCCCCTGGACTGGGACGCGACGAACGAGCTCGAGATGGAGGACTACGACTCGCTGTCGATGGAGCGGAACCACGAGCTGGGCCGGGAGGCGATGCGCGCCCGCCGGTTCTTCCCGGCGCACGAGGCGTGGGAGACGGCCTGGAAGCAGGCCCGCGGCACCGACGAGGCCGAGTTCTTCAAGGGGCTCTCGCAGATGGGTGCGGGCTACGTGCACCTG
This sequence comes from uncultured Actinomycetes bacterium, assembly GCA_963797635.1. Classification (GTDB taxonomy): domain Bacteria; phylum Actinomycetota; class UBA4738; order UBA4738; family HRBIN12; genus JAOUEA01. The sequence goes on along the minus strand of CAWCPZ010000011.1, from coordinate 705,471 downwards.
CTCCGCGGGAACGCCCACGGGGCCATCACGCTGATGCGCCGGGCATCGAGCCGGGTGGTGCACTACCCCGATGGCCACCGCGGCATCCACACGCAGGCGCTGCACGATCGGCTCGAAGCCGATGCGGCCGCCGTCGAACGGGGCGATCTCGTGCCCGGGCCCGACGTGATCTTCGAGCCGATCGACGTCTAGCCGCGTTGCGTCGCATACGTGTAGCCTTCCAACCATGGCAGAGGCCGCGATCCACCAGGTGGAATGGAAGGGCCGCACCGGTCCGTTCAGCCTGCACGTCCGTCCGGGGGTGTTCAGCCCCACCACCACGAGCCGCACGCTGGCCGACGCGTTGGAGATCAATCCGGGCGACACGGTGATCGACGTGGGGTGCGGCAGCGGGGTGCTGGCGTTCGTCGCCGCCAAGCTCGGCGCCGGCAAGGTGTACGGCTGCGACCTGTCCGGGCCGGCCGTCCGCGCGGCGCGCGAGAACGCGGCCATGCTCGGGCTCTCCGATGTGTGCGAGTTCCGCCAGGGCGATCTGCTCGAACCGGTCCGTGACGTGCACGCCGACGTGTTGATCGGCGACGTGTCCGGCATCCCCGACGAACTCGCAGCCGTCACCGGCTGGTTCGACCGGGTTCCGGCCGGCGGTCCCACGGGCGCCGAGCTCCCGCGCAAGCTGCTGGGCTCGATCGGTGAGACGCTCGCGCCCGGCGGTCGGCTCTACCTGCCGACCGGCACGCTGCAGGACGAGGCCTCGATCCTCACGCTCGCCCGCGAGCTGTTCGGCGACAACATGGAACCGGTGCTCGAGCGGGAGTTCCCGCTGCCCGACCTGGTGGCCAAGGCCACGGCGACGGCGCGCATGATGAAGGAGGGCCTGCTGAGCCTCCACAAACGCGGCAGCCGGCTCCTGTGGAGCCTCCGCATCTGGCGCTGCGTGCGCACCTGACGGGCGCCGCTACGGGCGGCTCTCGCGCGCCAGGCCGACGATCGCCCACAGCAGCAGCGCCGCACCCGCCGGCAACAGGATCAACCCGTACACCAGGCTCGCGCCGGTCACGATCACGCCGAGCACCAGGAAGATCGGCCAGGCCGAGGCCAGCGGGAACGACCCGACGGCGTGGCCCGCCGCGTCCGAGGGGGAGGCCTCGGGATCGTCGGAGGCCTCGGTGGCCGGGTCGGTGCCCTGACGCCACCACCACGTCGCCACGATCAACGGCATCAGCCCGAAACACCACAGGACGACCGCGCCCACCACCTCGTAGGTGAGGAACCAGTAGATCGTCCCCAGCCCGAGCCCGAAGGCCGACAGCAGCGCGAAGTATCGGAGTGCGAACCTCACCGTGTCTCGGCCTCCGCCGCCTCGATACTCGGTTCCTTCGGGTGGTGCAGGTCGAAGGCGGGGCGTTCGGAGCGGATCCGCGGCATCGACGAGAAGTTGTGTTCGGGCGGCGGTGACGTGGTGGCCCACTCCAGCGAGTACCCACCCCACGGGTCGTCCCCGGCGGGGGTCCGACGACGACGCGATCGCCACACGTCGGTGAGGAACACCAGCACCGCCGATCGTGAGCACCCCGGCGCCGATCGTGGACACCAGGTTCGGCGTGTCCCACCCCAGGTCGCTCGCGTAGTCCACGATCCGTCGCGGCATGCCGCGGAGCCCCAGCACGAACTGCGGCCAGAACGTGAGGTTGAACCCCACGAACAACAGCCCGAACACCGCCCGGCCCATGCGTTCGCTCAGCAGGTAGCCGGTCATCTTCGGCCACCAGAAGTAGATCGCGGCGAAGATCCCGAAGACCGAGCCGCCCATCATCGTGTAGTGGAAGTGGGAGACCAGGAAGTAGGAGTCGCTCACCGAGTAGTCGATCGGCGCGCTCGCCAGCATCACGCCGGTCACGCCGCCGATCAGGAAGTTCAGCAGGAACCCGATCGAGAACAGCATCGGCACACCGAACCGGATCCGCCCGCCCCACATCGTGCCGATCCAGTTGAAGAACTTCACGCCGGTCGGCACCGCGATCAGCAGGGTCATCGCGCTGAAGAACGGGTTGTCGACCTCGCCCGTGGTGAACATGTGGTGGGCCCACACCCCGGTCGACAGCGCGCCGATCGCGAGCGTCGCCAGCACGAACCCGGTGTAGCCGAACAGCGGCTTGCGGCTGAAGACCGGGATGATCTCGGTGATCACCCCGAAGAACGGCAGGATCAGGATGTAGACCTCCGGGTGGCCGAGGAACCAGAACAGGTGCTGGTAGATGATCGGGTCGCCGCCGCCCTGCGGATCGAACGCGAACCCGCCGAGACGCCGGTCGAACAGCAGCAGCACGAAGGCCGCGAGCGCCGGCGGGAACGCCACCAGCCCCAGGATCGAGGTGACCACCATGTTCCAGGTGAAGATCGGCAGGCGCCACATCGTCATGCCGGGCGCGCGCATCAGGAACGTCGTGGTGATGACGTTGACGCCCGACAGCAGCGTGGAGATCGCGACCAGGGCGAGGCCCAGGATCAACAGATCCGGTCCCACGCCGGGGGAGTAGCGCAGCCCCGACAACGGCGCGTACATGTACCAACCGGTCTGCGCGCCGCCCCCGGCCGAGGCGAACCCCGACAGCAGCACCAGCAACCCGCCGCCCACGAAGAACCAGTACGACAGCGCGTTGAGCCGCGGGAACGCCATGTCGGGCGCGCCGATCTGCAGCGGGATCAAGTAGTTCGCCAGCCCGATCCCGAACGGCGCGACGAACAGGAAGATCATCACGATGCCGTGGATCGTGAACAGCCCGTTGTAGGCCTGCGGCGTCACGAGCTGACGGCCGGTCTCGGCCAGCTCGGTGCGCATCACGTCGGCGAGGGTGCCGCCGATCAGGAAGAAGCCGAACGCCGTGACGCAGTAGAGGATGCCGATCTTCTTGTGGTCGGTGGTGGTGAGCCAGGCCACCGGGCCGTCGCGATGCATCGGCGCGCGACTCATGCCGCAGCCTCGGAGCTCTGCTCGCCCAGCCAGCGCTCGAACTCCTCGGGGGACACGACCTTGACGGTGAACGTCATGAAGGCGTGGTTCAGTCCACAGAACTCCGAGCACACGCCGTGGTAGGTGCCGGCGGTCGTGGGGCTCACGTCGAACACGTTCACGTGACCCGGGATCGCATCGCGCTTGAACAGGAAGTCCGGCACCCAGAACGCGTGGATCACATCGTTGGAGGTGAGCTCGATGCGGACGGTCTCTCCGATCGGCAGCCACAGCTCGGGTCCGGGGATGCCCTCCCCGCTCGGATGGCTCAGGACCACGACGCCCTCGTCGGGGAAGGAGAACCGCCATCCCCACTGGTACGCCTCGACGTGCAGCGTGACGTCCGGGTCGGCCGAGACCGCCGAGACGCGGTCGTCGCCGCGCACCGAGAGGGTGAACAGCACCACCACGATCACCACGGGGATGGCCGTGTAGACGATCTCCAGCGGGATGTTCGCGTGGAACTGGCGACCGAGCGCGGTGTCGTCGTCGCCACGCCGCCGCCGGTAGCGGACGAGCGACCACCCCAGCAGGCCGTAGACGATCGCCGCGACCCCGATCGCGGCCCAGAAGAAGATCTGCCACAGGCTGAAGACCTCCTCGCCCTGGCTCGAACTGCCCCGCGGCATGCCGAACGAGGACGAGCACGCCGTGGTCGCGGCCGCGATCGTCGCCACGAGGCCCATCCACCGGCGACGCGTCACGGAGGGGTCCGCTCGTGATCGGTGGTGGACGGGTCGGGTTCCTCATCGAACCCACCGGCGGCGTTGCGGCGGAAGACCACCCGGGACGGCGCCTTGATCGGTCGTTCGTCGCGGGCGCGGAGGTCACGGCAGATCCACCACGTGAGGACGCCCGCGATCGACGGGCACGACGAACAGCAGGACCTTCAGCACGGTGTTGAGCGTGTCCACCTCGACCTGGAGGAACTTGGCCAGGACGTCGTTCGAGCCGGCGAGCATCAGCAACACGAAGAAGGCGATCCCGCCGGCGCCGAACGCGCTCCGCACCGGAGCCTCGCGGGGTCGCTGCGCGTAGTGGTGCGTGGCGGTGTCGCGCTTGGCTCGAGCCTCCAGGAACGGCCAGAGCGCGAGCACGGTGAAGATGATGCCCGGCACCACGACCGACGGCAGGAACAGCTCCCCGATCGTGTGACCGAACAGGTGGAACTCCCAGTTGGGCCACAGCCGCAGCAGTCCTTCCAGCCAGCCGGCATAGAAGTCGGGTTGGGCCGGCGACGGCGCGTTGTAGGGCTGGAACGGCCCGTAGAGCCAGATCGGGTTGATCTGCACCAGGCCGCCCAGCATCGTCAGCACGCCGAACGTCACGAACGCCAGGCCGATCGCCTTCAGCGCGAACTTGGGCCACACCGGCGTGCCGGTGACGGTCTCCTCGGTCGTCCCCGGTCCGGGGAACTGCGTGTGCGTCTGGCGCCACACCAGGGCCAGGTGGGCCGACAGCAGACCCACGAGCAGCGCGGGGATGAACAGCACGTGCATCACGAACAACCTGGGCAACAACTCGGGGGCGGGGAACTCACCACCGAAGAAGAGGTAGGCGAGCCACGTGCCGATCAGTGGGATCGACAGGACCGCCGAGTAGATGATGCGCAGCCCGGTTCCCGACAGCAGGTCGTCGGGCAGCGAATAGCCGGTGAACCCGGCGCCGATCCCGCTCACGAGCATCGTGACGCCGATCAGCCAGCTCATCTCGCGCGGCTTGCGGAACGCGCCCGTGAAGAACACGCGCACCAGGTGCGCCACCATCGCGGCCATGAACATCAGGGCGGACCAGTGGTGGGTCTGCCGCATCACCAACCCGGCCCGGACCTCCAACGAGATGCGCATCACCGAGTCGTAGGCCAGGGACACCGTGCGTCCCGCCATCGGGGCGTAGGGCCCGGTGTAGGTGGTGGTCTCGGGCGAGGCCACGTAGAACATGCTGAGGAACGTGCCGGTCAGGAGCAGGAGCACGAAGCTGTACAGCGTCAGCTCGCCCAGCATGAACGACCAGTGGTCGGGGAAGACCTTGTGCAGGCTCCTGCGCAGGAACGACGTCGAGTCGAGCCGGTCGTCCACCCCGTCGATCAGTCGCCGGACGATCACGGCCCGTCCCAGAAGCTCGGCCCCACGGGGGCGGTGAAGTCGCCGGTGGCACGCAGGCCGCCGTCGGCGTCGATCTCGATCGGCAGCTGGGGCAGCGGCCGCGGTGCCGGGCCGTAGACCGGCTCGGCGCCGTCGAGCACGTCGAACGTGGATTGGTGGCACGGGCACCGAAGCTCGTGGGTCTCGGCCAGGTAGAGGCCCAGCGGGCACCCGGCGTGCGTGCAGATCTTCGAGTACACGACGAGGCCCTCGGGTGCACCGGCGAGCCGGTCGGGCGGGAGCTGCAGCTGGCCGGGTTCGACGCGGATCAGCACCGCCTGGGAGTCCGCCGAGCCCACGAACCCTTCGGGGAAGACGGTCGTGAACGAGCCGACCTCGAGCGTGTCGCGCGTCACCGGCGAGCCGTCGTCCAAGACCAGGCGGGCGCCCTCCGTCCACTGGGTCGTGAACAGGGACGAGCCAGGCGCGCTGCCCAGCGACCGGATCGGGATCAGCGCCGCGAGCCCGAGTGCCCCCGCTGCTCCGGCGAGCAGCCTGGAGAGGAAGCGCCGACGCCGGATCTCTTCGACGCCCGATCCCATGTCGTCGACGGCGGCATCCATCTCCTGCTGGGTCGCGGGTTCGTCGTGGCGGCGGGGGTGGGTCTCGTCGCGGAACCGCGGCATCAGCCGCGTCGCCCACACCGTCATGCCGACGCCCACGCCGCCCAGCGCCAGGAACAGCAGCGCACCCTCGGCCTGCGCGTTCCCGCCGCGGATGTAGACGACGAACAGGGCGAGGGCGGCGACGATCGCCACCACGAACGCGATCGCGACCAGTCGTTCGGCCCGCTTCACGTCTTCGCTCCCGTCAGCCGCAGGAACAGGATCATGAGACCCAGGCCGACGACCACGATGACCAGGCCCTCGGCCACCGCGCCCACCCGTCCCAGCTGGAGCCCGCCGTCCTCGCCGTGGTCGCGGAGCCACAGCAGGTAGGCCGCCAGCGAATCCAGGTCGGCCTGATCGATCGTCTCCGGTCCGAACCTGGGCATCACCCCGGGCCCGATCCGGATCGCCTCGCCGATCTGCGTGGGATCGGCCGGGTTGATCGTCGGGGCGATCTGCCCACCGCCCACCGAGTCACCCGTGGCCCCCGCGCCGTGACAGCCGGCGCAGGTGTTGAGGAACACCTCGGCTCCACGCGCGAGGTCGCCGGCGGCGGGGTCGACGGTCGGGATCGGCTCTCCGCCGGGCGCGATCGTCTCGACGTAGGCCACGATCGCGGCGGTCTGGTCGGGGGTGAACTTCGGCTCGTCGCGCACGGGCTGGTCACCGGGGTTGGCCAGCGGCATCCTGCCGGTGCTGAGCATGAAGTCGACGGCCGCCGGGCCCGCGTTCTGCAGGCTGGGGCCGTTCGCGGTGCCTTCCCCTTGGAGACCGTGGCAGGTGGAGCAGTTGGCCTCGTACAGCGCCTGCCCCTGCGCCTGTTGATCGGTCTGTGCCCGGCTCGGTTCGGGCCGGAACGACCAGGCGATCTGGCCCAGCAGCGCGAGCAGCAGCCCGATCCGCAGGATCCGGGAGAGCAGGCGGGCCTCGGCGCGGTCCCTGGTCATCGCGTCACTGCAGGAGGAAGAGGGTCACGAACAACGCGACCCAGACGACATCGACGAAATGCCAGTAGTAGGCGGCGGCGTGGAGGCCGTCGATGTTCCCGCTGCGATAGGCGCCCCACGACATCCGCATCGCCACGACGACCATCAGGAGCAGGCCGGCGACCACGTGGAGCCCGTGCATGCCCGTCATCGCCCAGTACATCGTGCCGTAGGCGTTGCTGGAGACCGCGAAGTTCAGGTGGAGGTAGTCGTAGAGCTGGATGAGCGCGAAGCCGGTGCCCAACGCGATCGTCGCCCAGAGCCACGGCCGGAACCGATCGAGCCGGCCTCGTTCGGCCGCCGAGACGCCCGCGTGGAAGGTGAAGCTCGAGATCACCAGGAACGCGGTGGCCACGGCCGAGAGCCGGACATCCAGCTCCACCCCTTCGGGCGGCCACGGGGAGGTCTGGGCCCGCAGGGCGAAATAGGCCGCGAACAATCCGCCGAAGAACAGCAGCTCCGAGGCCAGGAACAGGATGGTGCCGAAGCGGACGGGCGAAGCCCCTGACCGTTTCCCCTGGACGGACATCGACGTCTGCGCCATCTGCACCTCTTTGTACTGGCTGGCTGTGGTCGGGTCAACGTAGCGCGGGCGCGTCCACGGCCGGAACGTTGTCCGTTGCGGCCAAGGACGCTCCGAGGTTCGGTCCGTGGCAGCATGGAGGCATGCTGTCCGCGGTTCCGGCCTCGACCGACGCGCTGACCGTCCTGTCGCAGTGGCGCATCGAGCCGTTCACGACCGCCCTGCTGCTGGCGGCCGGCTCCCTCTACGCCGCGGGCGTCGTGCGGTTGCGGCGCGGTTCCGGCGCGTGGCCCGGGGGCCGGACCGCGGCCTTCGCGGCGGGGCTGGCGACCCTGGTGGCGGCCCTGTGCTCGCCGGTCGACGCCTACGCCGACGTGTCGTTCACCGTGCACATGGCCCAGCACCTGCTGTTGACGCTGCTGGCGCCTCCGCTGCTCGCGCTGGGCGCCCCGATCACGTTGGCGCTGCGCGCGGGTTCGCCGGCGGTGCGCCGATGGGTCACGGCCTCCCTGCGCTCGCCGGTCGCGGCCTTCTTCGCGAACCCGATCGTCGGCTGGACGTTGTTCGTCGGCGTCCCGGTGTTCGTGCACGCCTCGCCGCTGTTCGACGAGGCGCTCCGATCCACCCCGTGGCACGCCGTGGAGCACGGGCTGTGGTTGACCGCCGCCCTGATCTACTGGTGGCCGATCGTGGGGGTCGACCCCAACCCGCATCCGGTGCGCTGGCCGGTGCGGATGCTGTCGTTGTTCCTGGCGATGCCGGCGATGTCGTTCCTGGCCCTGGGCATCTATGCGGGGGACGTGCCGCTCTATCCCACCTACGCGAACCTGCCGGCGCCGTGGGGCCCCGCGGCGCTCGGCGATCAGCGCGACGCCGCCGTGATGATGTGGCTCGTCGGCAACCTGGCGTTGGTGCTGGCGATCCTGTTGGTCGCGGCCGCCTGGAAGCGCGACGAGGATGCTCGCCAGCGCCGGGTCGAGGAACGCGAGGACCGGGCCGAAGCCATCGCGGCCTCGAACCCGGGGTGAACCGGCGTCAGTCGGTGGGCCGCAGCACCGCGACGGCCTCGACGTCATAGCCGGCCTCGCGGAGCAGGTCGGCGCCGCCCCGGTCGATCGCCAGCACGATCCGCCGGACATCGGCGCCGGCGGCGGACAAGGCCTCGGCCGCGCGCTGCACCTGGTGCCCGGTGGTGCTGACGTCTTCGAGCATCGTGGTCGGGGCGCCGTCGGCGACCTCGCCTTCCACCTGGGCGCGGGTGCCGTACTCCTTCGCCTCCTTGCGGACGACCGCGACGGGCAGCCCGGTCTCCAGGGACACGGCGGCCACCAGGAGCATCGCCGCCCCCTCGGGAGCACCGAGCAACGTCGTCCCGGGCGCGAGGAGGGTCGCGACCTCGGCCGCGACGTCGCGCAACAGGTCCGGCTTGGTCAGGAACCGGAACTTGTCGAAGTAGGTCGACGATCGTTGCCCGCTGGACAGGACGAAGTCACCGTGGAGCTCGGAGGCTTCGCGCATGCGCCGGACCAGGTCGTCGTTCACGCGCGCATGATGCCATGATGAGGACCGATGGGCTGGTACGCGGCCGTCGGCCGCCCGCTGTTCTTCGCGCTCCCACCGGAGACCGCCCATCGCGTCGCCGGCGCCGCGCTCGGCCTCCCGCTCCCGTGGTCGAGGATCGGCCACGCCGCCGACGAACCCTCGCTCGCCACCGAGTTCTGCGGCCTGCGGCTCGCCACCCCGATCGGACTGGCGGCCGGCTTCGACAAGACCTGTGCCCACCTGGGAGCGCTGGGATCGCTCGGGTTCGGCTACGTGGTGGGCGGCACGATCACGAGGGCGGCGCGTGCCGGCAATCCCAAGCCGCGGATCGCGAGGTCGCCCGACCACGCGCTCGATGGTGAACGCGATGGGCCTGCCCAACCCCGGCGCCGAGGTGGCCGCCCAGCATCTGGAGCGCGATCGCGCCTCGGCTCCACGGTTCGTGAGCATCGCCGACGAAGCGCTGGACGATGCGGTCTCCTCGCTGGACCTGCTGGCTCCCCACGCCGACGCGATCGAACTGAACGCGAGTTGCCCCAACGTGACGTGGGGTCGCGACCGCGACAACGAAGCCCATCTGCGGTCGTTGGTCGAAGCCCTGCGGGCCAGAACCTCCCTGCCGCTGCTCGTGAAGCTGCCGCCCTTCATCACCGATGTCGAGCGCGAGGTCGTGCTGTCGCTGGCGCGCATCGCGCAGGAGGCGGGCGCCGACGCCCTCACGTGCTCGAACACGCGGGCGGTCTCCGACACCCGGGTGTCCACCGGCACGGGCGGCCTCTCGGGCAAGGCGCTCTGGCCCCACACGGCCCGCATCGTGAGCGAGGTCCGCGAGGCGACCGCCGGGGCGATGCCGATCTCGGCGTGCGGCGGCGTGTTCACCGCTGAGGATGCGCTCACCTGCCTGCAGGCCGGCGCCACCAGCGTCCAGGTGTACTCGGGCCTGATCTACGAGGGCCCGACGGTGGCATCGTCGATCGCCCGCGGCCTGGCGTCCATGCTCCGCGACGAGGGACTAGTCCTTTCGAGCCTCGTCGGAACGGCGAAGCGCGCCTCGTAGTTCTCGCCTCGGCGTTGTGTTGCTCCGCGGCGCTGCGGCGTTCAGTATTGGCTGCGTTCCGGGTTGGGGGCTCCGACGAGCATGAGGAGGGAAGACCGCTTGACCGATGCTGCCGTGGCGATGAAGGACGGCCCTGCTTCCGTGGACGGGGTCGCCGTGAGCCTCGAGCACGTGGTCAAGCGCTTCGGCGACGTCACGGCGGTCGACGGGGTGGACCTCCAGGTTCGCGAAGGGGAGTTCTTCTCGATGCTGGGTCCGTCGGGCTCGGGCAAGACCACCTGCCTGCGCATGATCGCCGGGTTCGAACAGCCCACGGAGGGCCGCATCCTGCTCGGCGGCACCGATGTCTCGGGATCTGCCCCCGTACCAGCGCGACGTCAACACGGTGTTCCAGGACTACGCCTTGTTCCCGCACATGACGGTGGCCCAGAACGTCGCCTACGGGTTGATGATCCGCAAGGTGTCGAAGGCCGATCGCACGGCGCGCGTCGAACCAGGCGCTCGAGATGGTGCGGCTGGGGGAGTACGGGGACCGCAAGCCCGGGCAGCTCTCCGGCGGACAACGCCAGCGGGTCGCGCTGGCCCGCGCGCTGATCATGCGCCCCCGGGTGCTGCTGTTGGACGAGCCGCTCGGCGCGCTCGACCTCAAGCTGCGTCAGCAGATGCAGATCGAGCTGAAGGACATCCAGCAGGACGTCGGGCTGACGTTCATCTACGTCACGCACGACCAGGAAGAGGCGCTCACGATGAGCGACCGACTGGCGGTGTTCAACCGCGGGAAGATCGAGCAGGTCGGGACGCCCGCCGAGGTGTACGAGCGTCCGTCGACCGGGTTCGTGGCCGGGTTCGTCGGGGTCTCGAACGTGCTGGAGGGGGCATCGGCGCAGGCGATCGCCGGCGACCCGCACCCGTTCACGATCCGGCCCGAGAAGATCGCGCTCGCCGAGCCCGCGCGACCCGGTGGACGGCGACGACTGCTCGGTGACCGGACACGTGCGCGAGGTCGTCTACCTGGGCGCGGTGACGCGCTACGTGGTGGAACTCGACGAGGGAGGGTCGCTGGTCGTGATGCAGCAGAACCTCACGACCTCGTCGATGGAGGCACTGCAGGTGCGCGGCAAAGCCGTGCGCCTGATCTGGCGCCGGAGCAACAATCGGCCGGTGGACGCGCCCGCGGGCGCATCGGAGGGGTCCTTGGACCAGGAGGAGGCACGACGCATGAAGATCAGGAAGACCAGGAGGACGAGATACCGACTGCTCGCCATGCTGTCGGTCGTGGTGCTCGTCGCAGCGGCATGCGGCGGCGACAGCGACAGCACGGACGAAGGCCGAGGCGGCACCGACGAGTCGGTGGTCGACTCGATCGGCGACACCGAAGGCGCGCTCAGCCTGATCGCCTGGGTCGGCTACGTCGAGGACGGGACCACCGAGGGCTACGAGCCTACGACTGGGTCACGCCCTTCGAGGACCAGACCGGCTGCAAGGTCACGGTGAAGTACGCCGACAGCTCCGACGAGATGTTCAACCTGATGACGCAGCAGGCAGGGTCGTTCGACGGGGTGTCCGCTTCGGGTGACTCCTCGAACCGCCTCATCGCCTCCGACGCCGTCGCGGCGGTCGACCCGTCCCTGTTCCCCGACTTCGCCGACGTGATCGCGCCGCTGCAGCCGGAGACGGGCACGAACAACAGCCAGTACGTCGTCGACGGCCAGGTGTACGGCGTGCCGTACATGTACGGGCCGAACTTCCTGATGTACAACACCGACGTCGTGAAGCCGGCCCCCACGAGCTGGGACGTCGTGTTCGAGACCGAGCTCGACGGCGCGGCCAACCCGTACGCGGGCAAGATCACCGCGTACGACTTCCCGATCTACATCGCGGACGCGGCGCTGTACCTCAAGACCCACCAGCCCGACCTGGGCATCACCGACCCGTACGAGCTGACCAGCGAGCAGCTGGATGCCGCCGTCGAGCTGCTGAAGCAGCAGAGCGGGATGATCGACAAGTACTGGGCGGCCTACACCGACCGAGATCGACGGGTTCGTCGACGGCTCGATGGTGGCGGGCACGGCGTGGCCCATCAACCTGAGCCTGTCCGAGCTGGACGCTCCGGTCGACGCCGCCGAGCCCAGCGAGGGCATGACCGGCTGGGCCGACACGTGGATGCTGTCCACGTCGGCACCGCACCCCAACTGCATGCTCGAGTGGATGAAGTGGACGATGACGCCGACGTGCAGGCCGAGGTGGCCGACTACTACGGCGCCGCGACCAGCAACGAGCAGGCATGCGACGTCCTGCGCAAGCGTCTGGACAAGGCCTACGGCAAGGGATCGGCCGCGCTGGTCGACACCGTCCGGTACGGCTACTGCGGAGACGCGGAGTTCCTGGATTCGCTCGCGCTGTGGAAGACGCCGCAGGCCGACTGCGGTGACGACCGAGGCACGACCTGCCAGGACTACTCGATCTGGCAACAGAAGTGGACGGAGGTCCGAGGAGCCTGACCGCTCCAGGTCGGGTGGGCGTCCGTGCGCGGACGCCCACCCTCCTCCTGACTCGATGGCTGACGTCGACCTCGAACGCCCGAGCACCAAGCGGCACCCCGTCCAGGCCGCCCTGTTCCGCCATCCCCGCGCCAAGCTCGGGCTGACGCTCACGCCGCCGCTGGCGTGGTTGCTGGTCCTGTCTACCTGGGCTCCCTGGCGCTGCTGCTGGTCAACGCCTTCTGGAAGGTGGATGTCTTCACCGGTCCAGATCGTGCGCGACTGGGGCCTGCAGAACTTCAGAGATCCTGTCGGACGACGCCGATCTACCGCACGATCACGCTCCGCACGGTGATGGATCGCGGTCGCGGTCACGGTCGCCGACATCGTCGCTCGCGTTGCCGATCGCCTACTACGCCGCCCGGATGGCGAAGCCCCGGATGCGCTGCATCATCCTGCTCGCGGTGGTGGTGCCCCTGTGGACCAGCTACCTGATCCGGGTGTTCGCGTGGCAGACCCTGCTCTCGGGAGCGGCCCCGTCGGCGGGCTGTTCGAGTGGGTGCTGGATCGGGCTTCGGCATCCCGTCAGCCGGGCATCGGCAACTCGCTGTGGTCGATGCGGCCTCACCTTCACCTACCTGTGGCTGCCCGTTCGTCGTCCTGCCGATCTACGCGTCGCTCGAGCGCGTGCCCGCCTCCTACCTGGAGGCCTCGAGCGACCTGGGCGCGCAAGGGGCGGACGACGTTCCGCCGGGTGATCTGGCCGCTGGCGCTGCCCGGGCATCGTGGCGGGTTCGATCTTCTCGTTCTCCCTCACGCTGGGGGACTACATCGCGCCCATCGCTCGTCGGGCAACACCTGTTCATCGGCAACGTGATCTACGACAACGTCGGCGTCGCGAACAACATCCCGTTCGCCGCGGCGTTCGCGGTGGTGCCGGTGGCGATCATGGCCATCTACCTCTGGATCGCGCGCAAGCTCGGCGCGTTCGAGGCGCTCTAGCCATGGAAGCCGGCGGCGCGCGGTTCTGGTCCGGTTCGGACCGTGATCACGCTGCTGTTCCTCTACATCCCGCTCGTCGTCGTCGTGCTCTACGCCTTCAACGACAGCGTGGCGCAGGTCCTGGCCGCCCAAGAGCTTCACCACGAATGGTTCTCGCTGGCGTTCGGTGACGCCAACATGCGAAGCCGGCGCTTCCTGACTCGATCAAGGTGGCGCTCGCATCACGACCTGCTCGCGCTGGTCCTCGGGCAGCGCTGGCGGCGTTCGCGGTGCATCGGTTACCGGTTCTTCGGCCGCCAGACGATCTCGTTCGCCCTGGTGCTCCCGATCGCGCTGCCCGGCATCGTCACCGGCGCTGGCGCTGCAACCGTGCATCAACAGCCGTGCCGTGCATCAGCTTCAGCCTGCTGGACGATCATGTCGGCCACGCCACCTTCTGCATCGTGGTGGTGTTCAACAACGTGGTGGCGCGACTTCGCCGCACGCCGACTCCTTCATGGAAGCATCATGGACCTGGGTGCGGACGGATGGCAGACGTTCCGCTGCGATCACCCTGCCCGCGATCGCGACGGCGTTGGTGGCCGGCGGGCTGCTCGCGTTCGGGCTGTCGTTCGACGAGATCATCGTCACGATCTTCGTGTCGGGGACCGAGATCACCCTGCCGATGTGGATCTTCAACGCGATCCGGCTGCCCAGGAACCGTCCCGAGGCCAATGCGGTGGCGGTGCTGGTGATGCTGCTGTCGCTGATCCCGGTCTACCTGGCGCAGCGACTTGGCGGGCGGAGGAGGTTCCATCGAGCGACCGCGGCGCGGTCGGCGTGCGATACCGTCGAGGTGCCGGGAGGAAGCAGCGCCCGGCTAGAGGTACTGGCCGCCGCGGACCGAACCGTCCTGCGGCGCGCCGTCGGGTCCCTGCATGCCCTGGTCCTGACCCGGAAGGCCACGTCGGCGAAGCTCCTCGAACTGCTGGCGCGCCGCCGCCTGCTGGGCGAACATCGCGGCCTGGATCCCGTGGAACAGGCCCTCGAGCCAGCCCACCAGCTGCGCCTGCGCCACGCGGATCTCGGATTCGCTCGGCACCCCGGCGAGCGGCGGCGCCAGGTCGGCCAGCTCCTCCTGCAGGTCGGGTGACAGCACCTCGGACAGCTCGCCGACGGCGCGGTGGTAGATGTCGGCCAGGCGCGACCGGCCCGCTTCGTCCAACGAGGCCTGGCGCGTCTCGTCCAGCAGTTCACGCACCATGCTCGCGATCCGCAGCAGCTTGGCGGGCTGCGTGATCGACTCGTTCCGGTCGCCCTGGGCGTCCTCGCCCGCGGCGGTCCCGGCGTCGGTGCCGGGTTCCACCGGCACGGCTTCCACGACCTGACTCTTGGGTGCGTCGGGGTCCATGCTCATGGCTTCAACCTAGCACCGGCGGACGAACGTGCCGCCCGGTGGATCAGACCGACGGGGTCCCGAGGTTGCCGATCAGCAGCGCCTCGGCCAGGGCCATCGACGCGAGATCGTCCAGGTCGACGCTCTCGTCCAGCGAGTGGTAGTTGCTGCGCTCGTCGCCGGCGCCCACGATCAGGACCGACATGCCCGGGAACGTCTCGGCCAGCAACGGCACCAGGGGGATCGACCCGCCGCTGCCGATCTCCACGACCTCGCGACCGAAGGCGTCGGCGAGCGCGTCCTTGGCGGCGGCATAGGCGGGCGTGGTGGTGTCCACCAGGTAGCCCATCCCCGCCTCGGCGGCCTCGACCTCCACCTCCACGCCCCAGGGAGCGGCAGCGAGCAGGTGTGCGACGAGCGCGTCACGACCGCGCTCGGGGTCGTCCCCGGGCGCGAGCCGCAGCGAGACGCGAGCGCTCGCCTCGGGCACGAGCTGGTTCGAGGAGCCCTCGATCCGCGGAGCGTCGAAGCCCAGCACGGCCACCGCCGGCTTCGACAACAGCCGGTCGGCGATCGTCCCTGTGCCGAGCAGCTGCACGGAGTCGAGCACGCGGGACTCCTCCCGGAGTTCATCCTCGGGCACCTGCATGCCCGTCCACGTGAAGGTGTGCAGCCCTTCGATCGCCACGTCGCCGTGCTCGTCGTGCAGCGTGGCGATCATGCGGCTCAGCGCGGTGATCGCATCGGGGATCGGCCCGCCGTACGCGCCGCTGTGCTGGGCGATCGGCAGGACGCGCACGGTGACGACGCAGTCGGTGACGCCCCGCACGCTCGTGCCGATCGTGGGGACACCGGTGCGGTAGTTGCCGCCGTCGGCCACGATCGCGACGTCGGCGCGCAGCAGATCGCCCTGGCCGCCGACCAGTTCGGGGAGGTGCTCGGTGGAGCATTCCTCTTCGCCCTCGACGAGGATCTTCACGGTGACCGGGAGCGTGGCGCCTTCATGGACGCCCAGGGCGCGCAGCGCCGCGGCGTGGATCGCGATGCCGGCCTTGTCGTCGGCGGCGCCACGTCCGTACAGACGCCCCTGCCGGATCTCCGGTTCGAACGGCGGGCTCTGCCAGTCGGCGGCTTCGCCCTCGGGCTGCACGTCGTGGTGGGCGTACAACAGCAGGGTGGGCGCGCCCTCGGGGCCGGGGATCTCGCCGTAGACGGCGGGATGGCCCGGGTGCTCGCCGCTCGTGAGCTCGATCAGGCGAACCTCGGGCACGCCGGCGGCACGAAGGATCCCGGCGGTGGCCTCGGCGCTGGCGCGGACGTTCGCCGGGTCGTAGCCCGGGTAGCCGATCGAGGGGATGCGGACGAGCCGCTCCAGGTCGGCGATCATCTGGGGCAGGTCGGCGTCGACGCGCCCGCGCAAGGTCGTGGTCTCCATGGCGGGCAAGCCTAGCGCGGCCCGCACGAACCGATCGGATCAGGCGCGCAGCCCGCCTTCGGGCTCGGCGTGCCGCCAGTCGTACGGGCTGACGTAGGAGGTGACGAGTCGCGCGTAGTTGGACCGTGCGTACGCCACCGGGTTCGGGACGTTGCGCATGCTCATCGAGCCCTTCAGCTGCTCCACCCCCTCGAAGTCGTGCTCGTCCAGCCAGGACTCGAGCCCTCGCAGGACCGTACCGAGGTGCTCGGGTCCCTCGTGGAGGAGCGCCGAGGCCATCATCACCGCGTCGGATCCCACCAAGAGCGCCTTCACCGCGTCCTCGGCGGTGTGCACGCCCGTGGTGCATGCGAACGAGGCGTGGACCCTGCCCCTGAGGATGGCGATCCATCGCAACGGCAGCGTCAGCTCCGCCGATGTCGAGAGCGACAGCGAGGGGTCGACCGTCAAGGTCTCCAGGTCGATGTCGGGCTGCATGAAGCGGTTGAACAGCACGAGCCCGTCGGCCCCCGCCGCCACCAGCCGATGCGCCATGTGCCCGACCGACGAGAAGAAGGGCCCGATCTTCACCGCCAGCGGCACGCCGATCTCGGCCCGCACGGCTTCGACCAGCTCGACGTAGCGAGACTCCACCGATCCGGAGGTCTCGTCGGGATCGGCGGCGATGAAGTAGACGTTGAGTTCGATCGCGGCGGCGCCGGCTTCCTGCATCCTCCGGGCGTGGCCCACCCAGTCGCCCACGGTCATGCCGTTCAGGCTGGCGATCACGGGGATCTCGAGTTCGCTCACGGTGTCCTCGAGGTGCCGCAGGTAGGTGGTCGCCCCGGTGTCGTATTCCTCGAACTCCGGCAGGTAGGTGAGGGCCTCGGCGAACGAATCCGACCCCGCGTCGATCGCTCCGCTCAGCTGGATCTCCTCGTGCTGGATCTGTTCTTCGAACAACGAGGGCAAGACGACCGCTCCTGCTCCCGCATCCTGCAAGCGAACCAGCGTGTCGCGTCGTTGCCCCAGCGGCGAGGCCGAGGGCACCAGCGGGCTGCGCAGATCCATGCCCAGGTACATCGATCGCAGGTTCGGCGTCATGGCTGTTCTCCTCCCTGCTGCGGATCGTCATCGGTGTCCGTATGCGTGTCGCCGGGCCCGTGATCGACCCCGGCCATCTGTTCATAGAGGTGACGGCGGGCGTCGACGTCGGCCTGCGCCTTCGCCGACAGGTCGCGAGCCCGTTCCGGATCGATGCGCTCGAGCATCGCGAACCGTGCCTCCTGTTCTTCGAACTGACGCAGTGGGATCGTGGGCGCTTTGCTGTCGAGGCGGAGCGGATGCTCGGCGCGTTCGACGGCAGCGGGGTCGTATCGCCACAGCGGCCAGTAGCCGCTCGCCACCGCCTCGCGTCTGGTGCGTCATGGCGGTCGACATGTCGATCCCGTGTGCGATGCAATGGCTGTAGGCGATCACCAGCGAAGGACCTCGGTGTGCCTCTGCCTCGGCCAGGACCTTGACCGTATGCGGCATGTCGGCGCCCATCGCGATCTGGCCCACGTACACGTTGCCGTAGGCGGTCGCGATCATGCCCGAGGTCCTTCTTGCCGCCCGACTTGCCGCCCGCCGCGAACTTCGCCACGGCCCCCCGGGGTGTGGCCTTGGAGGCCTGGCCCCCGGTGTTGGAGTAGACCTCGGTGTCCAGGACCAGCACGTTCACGTCGCGACCGCGTCGCCAGCACGTGATCGAGGCCGCCGAATCCGATGTCGTAGGCCCAGCCGTCGCCTCCCACGATCCACACGCTCGTCGGAACCAGGGCGTCGGCCACCGCCGCGAGATCACTTACCAGGGGACCGCCGAGTCCTCCGAGTCGGTTCGCGGAGTTCGACCGACGCGTTGCACGCTGACCTCGGATCTCCTCGGTGCTTCGAGCGTGGAGTCCCTCACATCAACTCCCACACCAGGGTGGCGACCGAGGTCCTGCTCGAGCCGCTCGATCAGCTCCACGGCCAGCGTCAGCCTGAGCATCGAGCCCTAAGCGCATCCCGAGGCCGAACTCGGCGTTGTCCTCGAACAGCGAGTTCGACCACGCGGGCCCCCTCCCGTCGGGGCCGGTGCTCCAGGGCGTCGTGGGCAGGTTGCCGCCGTAGATCGACGAGCAGCCCGGTCGCGTTGGCCACCAGGAGGCGGTCGCCCACCTGCTGCGTGAGGAGCTTCAGGTACGGGGTCTCGCCACAGCCGGCACACGCGCCCGAGAACTCGAACCGGGGACTCGACCTGTTGGGAGCCCTTGACCGTATCCGTGCGCACCGACCCGGCGCGGTCGGATCGGCGATCGCGGTGAAGAAGTCCCATGAGCTCCGCTCGACGTCGAGGTGCTCGGCCTTCGGGCGCCATATCGATGGCCTTGTGCTTGACCTCTTCCTTGCTCCGGGCAGGGCAGACGTCGACGCAGATGCCACATCCGGTGCAATCGTCCGGAGCCACCTGGATCGTCATCAGCCGCCCGGGGTGCTCGCGGTCCTTCCACTCCTTGTGCTGGAATCCCTCGGGCGCATCGGCCGCCTGACGGGGTCGTAGACCTTCATGCGGATCGCGGCGTGCGGACATACCAGGGCGCACTTGGCGCAATCGATGCAGATCGACGGATCCCAGATCGGGATCTCTCGGGCGATGCTGCGCTTCTCCCACTGCGCCGTGCCGGTGGGGAAGGTGCCGTCCACCGGGAAGGCGCTCACCGGCAACAGGTCGCCCTCGCCCGCCATGATCCGGGCGCGTCACGCGCTGCACGAAGTCCGGCGCGGCGGCCGAGACGGTCAGCGGCCGGTGGCCGGCTCGCCGCTCGGTCGTCGTCGGCACGTCGACCTCGGCCAGCGCCTCGAGAGCGCCGTCCACGGCGGCGAAGTTCCGACTCGACGATCGTTTCGCCGCGGGCGCCGTAGGTCCGCACGATGGCGCCTTTGATCTCCGCGGATCGCCTCGTCGGTCGGCAGGACCCCCGCGAGGGCGAAGAAGCAGGTCTGCAGCACGGTGTTGATCCGCGTGCCCGAGACCGGCTTCCTTCGCCACCCGGTAGCCGTCGACCACGAACAACCGCAGGTGCTTGTCGCACGATCGTGCTCGCGCACGCCGCGAGGGCAGCTGCGTCCCAGACCTCGTCGGGTCCGAACGGGCTGTTCAACAGGAAGGTTGCTCCCTGCCTCGGCCACCGCGAGCACGTCGGTGCGCTCGAGACGTTCGAACTGATGACAGGCGACGAAGCTCGCGCGTTGCGGATCCGGTAGGTCGAATGGATCGGATCGGGCCCGAACCGGAGGTGGAGACGGTGACGCTCCCGGCCTTCTTCGAGTCGTAGACGAAGTAGCCCTGTGCGTGCAGCTCGGTGCGTTCGCCGATGATCTTGGCGGAGTTCTTGTTGGCGCTCACGGTGCCGTCGCTGCCGAGCCCGTACAACACGGCGCGCACGACGTCGGGCCGACTCGGTGTCGAAGGTCTGCGTCGACGCGGAGGCTGAGGTGCGTCACGTCATCGGCGATCCCGACCGTGAAGTGGGCGAGGGGCTCGTCGACCGCCAGTTCGTCCAGGGCGGCCTCGGCCATGGCCGGCGTGAACTCCTTGGACGAGAGCCCGTACCGGCCCCCGATCACCCGGGGCCTGCCGACCCCGAACCGCGTCGCTCCCGACCGGCGGCATCCTCGGCGAGCGCGGTCGACGACGTCCTGGTACAGCGGCTCACCCTGTGCACCGGGTTCCTTCGTACGGTCGAGCACCGCGATGGCTTCGGTGCGTCGACGGCAGCGCAGTCGATCAACGCCTCGACGCCGAGAAGGGACGGAACAGGCGGACCTTCACCAACCCGACGCGCTCGCCGGACGCGACGAGCGCCTCCACGGCCTCTTCGGCCGCCCCGCATCCCGAGCCCATCATCACCATCACCCGTTCGGCCTTCGGGTGGCCGACGTAGTCGAACAGCCGGTACGGCCGCCCTGTGCGTTCGGCGAACCGGTCCATGGCGGCGGTGCACGACCGTCGGGCACCGCCGTCGTAGAAGCGGTTGGCGGCTTCCCGCGCCTGGAAGAACACGTCGGGGTTCTGCGCGGTGCCGCGGAGCACCGGGTGGTCGGGCGAGAGGGCCCGCGCCCGGTGTTCGTGCACGAGACGGTCAGCGATCATCGCGCGGAGGTCTTCGTCGCTCAGAGCGACTCGATCTTGTCGCCATCTCGTGCGAGGTCCGGAACCCGTCGAAGAAGTGCAGGAACGGGACCCGGGTCTCGAGCGTGGCGGCGTGTGCGATGAGCGCGAGGTCCTGCGCCTCCTGGACCGATGAGGAGGCCAGCATCGCGAACCCGGTCGTCCTGGCGGCCATCACGTCGGAGTGATCGCCGAAGATCGAGAGGGCGTGGGTGGCGAGCGTGCGAGCCGCGACGTGCATGACGAACGGCGTGAGTTCGCCGGCGATCTTGAACATGTTCGGCAACATCAGCAGCAGGCCCTGCGAGGCGGTGAAGGTCGTGGCGAGCGCACCGGTCTGCAGGGCGCCGTGCAGGGCGCCGGCGGCGCCTCCCTCGCTCTGCATCTCGATCGACCTCTGGGACCGCGCCCCACAGGTTCTTCCGGCCGAGCGACGGACCACGCGTCGGCGTGCTCCCCCATCGGGGAGGACGGGGTGATCGGATAGATCGCGATCACCTCCGAGAGCCGGTGCGCGACCGAGGCGACCGCCTCGTTCCCGTCGAGCACCACTCGTGCGTGGGACTGCGCGGAGGACATGGCTGGGCGTGCGGTGGCGAGGTCCATGCCCCCGATCGTCTCGCCGTGGACGTCCCCCGCGCAAGGCCGAACGGCCTGGTTCCGGAGGGTCCGATCGCGCGTCGGTGGTCACCCCCCGGTTCCATGCTCGAGGTGAAGAGCCATCTGTCCCCCGGAGGAGGCAACATGCCGTCACTCACCGTCGAGCACCTCGACCACGATCGCTACGAAATCGTGGTGCGATCGCACGTCTTCACCGTCGACCAACCACTCGCCGACGGCGGCAAGGACACGGGTCCGACACCGACCGAAGTGTTCGTCGCCGGCCTCGCTTCATGCGTGTCGTTCTATGCCGGGCGGTTCCTGTCACGACACGAGCTGTCGACCGAAGGGCTCGCGGTCCGTTGCGAGTGGGCGATGGCGCAGGACCGTCCCGCGCGGGTCGCCTCGATCGATATCGCCTTGGTCGTGCCGGAACGGTTCCCGGAGGATCTGCGCCAACGTCTGCAAGCGGTGGTCGAGCACTGCACCGTGCACAACTCGATCACTCACGCCGCCTGAGATCCAGATCGCGTTCCGGACCTCGGCGGGGGTCTGACGGTCAGGGCGAGAGCCGTTCGATCCGCCAGCCGTCCGGTGCGGCGGTGAACCGGAAGCGGTCGTGCAACCGGTGGCGGCGCCCCTGCCAGAACTCGATCTCCTCGGGCCTCACCCGGAAGCCGCCCCAGTTGGGCGGCCGGGGCACGTCGTCGGGGAAGCGCTGGGCCGTCGCCGCGAGCCGGACCTCGAGCTCCTCGCGATCGGCGAGCGGCTCGCTCTGATGCGAGGCCCACGCACCCAGTTGCGCGTCGCGAGGTCTGGTGGCGAAGTAGGCGTCGGATTCGATGGGATCGACCCGTTCGACCGGACCCCTCACATGCACCTGGCGGTCGAGTTCCTTCCACAGGAACACCAGCCCCGCCCACGGGTTCTCGGTGAGCTGGCGCCCCTTGCGGCTCTCGTAGTTCGTGTAGAAGACGAACCCGCGCTCGTCGGCGCCGCGCAACAGGACGTGGCGAACCGACGGCCGGCCCTGCGCGTCGGCGGTGGCGACGGCCATCGCGTTCGGCAACGGGACACCGGCGTCCTCGGCGTCGGCGAGCCAGGTGTGGAACAGGGCGATCGGATCGTCGGACAGGTCGTCGCGGTCCAGCGAACGGTCCTCGTGGAACCCGGTGGGCGCCCGCATGTCCCTGGGATCGGTCATCGGTCGGGAATCGTACGTCGCACGGTGCCCCCGGCAGGATTCGAACCTGCGCTTCCGGCTCCGGAGGCCGGCGCTCTATCCCCTGAGCTACGGGGGCGGCAGGCAGGGAGTCTACAGCCACCTCCCTCGGCGGCCTCCGGCAGCACGATGCTGAGAGCGTTCGGACCCACGGGTATCCTCGGGTGATGACGGACCCCGATGCGCCCTGCGTGCTGCTCGTCGACGACGATCCCGTGATCGTCCGGCTGCTCGAGGTCAACTTCCGGCTGGGCGGGTTCACGGTCGAGGGCGCGTTCCGCGGTGAAGAAGCCCTCGAGAAGGCCCACGCGCTGCACCCGGACGCGATCGTGCTCGATGTGATGATGCCCGGGCTCGACGGCTACGAGGTGTGTGCCCGCATCCGTGAGGATCCCGAACTCGCGACGGTGCCCGTGTTCTTCCTCACCGCGCGCGCTCAGGACGACGATGTGGCCCGGGGGTACGCGCTGGGCGTGGTCGACTACGTGACGAAGCCGTTCGATCCCGAGCTGCTGGTCAACGCCGTGCAGATCGCGATCGGACGAGGGAACCCCTCGTGATCGAGCCGCAGCTCGTCGACTGGCTCCAGGAGGGCCTGCGCGAGGCGGCCCCGGCGCTGGGCATCGAGGGCGACCTGCCCACGCCCGAGTTGCTGGCTCCCAAGCAGAAGGGTCACGGGGACTTCGCCACCAACGTGGCGCTCGCGCTCGCCAAGCGGGCCGGCCGTCCTCCGCGCGACGTGGCGCAGGCGATCGCCGACGCGCTGCCCGCCTCGCCGTTGGTCGAGAAGGTGGAGGTGGCCGGGCCGGGGTTCCTCAACATCTTCACGGCCGACACGTGGCTGCACGACGCGCTGCGTTCGATCGCCGACCTCGGCGAGGCCTACGGCCGCGCCGAACCCACGGGGCGCAGGGTCCAGGTCGAGTTCGTGAGCGCCAACCCCACGGGGCCGCTCCATGTCGGGCATGCCCGCAACGCCGCGCTGGGCGATGCGCTCGCCCGCCTGCTCGAAGCCGCCGGCGAGACGGTCGAGCGGGAGTACTACTTCAACGATGCGGGCCGCCAGATGGACCTGTTCGGCGCCTCGGTGGTGGCGCGCTACCTGCAGGTGCTGGGCCGGGAGGCGGAGCTGCCGGAGGACGGCTATCACGGGGAGTACGTGGTGGAGGTCGCCCGCGACATCGTGGCCGAGCACGGCGACGCCCTCGCCGACCTGCCCGAACCCGAGCGCGAGGCCCGGCTGCTCGCCGAGGGCACCCGTCGGATCCTGGCCGGCGTGGAGCAGACCCTCGAGCGGTTCGGCGTGCGGTTCGACGTCTACTTCTCCGAGGCCGAGCTCGAGCGCAAGGGCGAGATCGCGGCGGCGGTGGAGCGGCTGCGCGCCGCCGACTACGCCTACGACGCCGACGGCGCCACCTGGTTCCGCTCGACGGCCTTCGGCGACGACAAGGACCGGGTGATCGTGCGGTCCAACGGGACGCACACCTACTTCGGCGCGGACTGCGCCTACATCGTCGACAAGTTCGCACGCGGCTTCGACCACGTGGTCTACGTGTGGGGCGCCGACCACCACGGCGACGTGGCCCGGATGAAGGGCGCCGCCTCCGCGATGGGCTATGACCCGGACGCGCTCGAGATCGTGCTGTACCAGTTCGTGTCGTTCCAGCGCGGCGGCGAGCCCGTGAAGATGAGCAAGCGGGCCGGCACGTTCATCTCCCTCGACGAGCTGATCGATGAGGTGGGCGCCGATGCCGCACGGTTCACGCTGCTGTCGTTCTCGGGCGATTCGGCGATGAACTTCGACATCGAGACCGTGAAGCGCCAGTCGATGGACAACCCCGTCTACTACGTGCAGTACGGACACGCGCGGATCGCCTCGATCCTGCGCAAGGCCGAGTCGGTGGGCGTCCCGCGCACGTCCATCGCCGACGCCGACCTGTCCCTGCTTCGGCACGAGGCCGAGCTCGACCTGCTGCGGGCGCTCGCCGACGTGCCCGGCCAGGTCGCCGCCGCCGCCGAGCTGCGCGCACCACAGCGCATCACCCATCTCGCGCAGGATCTCGCGGGCCGGTTCCACCGGTTCTACACCGAGTGCACGGTGGTGAACGCGGACGAACCCGCGCTGACCCACGCCCGCCTGTGGCTCGCCGCCGGCACGAAGCAGGTCATCGCGAACCTCCTCGGCATCCTCGGCGTCTCGGCGCCGGAGTCGATGGAGCGCACCGGCGATGGCTGAGCCGTCGCCGCGTCCATCGGCAGCCGAGGAACTGCCGGCGCCGCCGTGGCCCGCCACCGCCCTGCGTGGGCCGTGGGGGCTCGAGGTCGGCGGCCTCGCCCTCACCGAGCTGGCCGCCCGGTTCGGCACGCCGCTGCTCGTGGTGGACGAGCAGGAGGTCCGCGATCGTGCCCGCGCGATCGCCGGGCGGTTCCCCCGCGTGCTCTATGCCGTGAAGGCGTTCACCGCCCACGCCGTGCTGCGGATCGTGCTGGACGAAGGCCTCGACCTCCTGGCCTCGACCGGCGGCGAGGTGGAGGCGTGCCTGCGGGCGGGAGCGCCCGCCTCCCGCATCGTGCTGCACGGCAACAACAAGACCGACGAGGAACTGGCGCTCGCGGTGGGTTCGGGTGTCTCGCTCGTCGTCGTCGACCACCGGGCCGAACTCGAACGGCTCGATGCGATCGCCCGCTCGCAGGGCCGCGTGCAGCCGGTCCTGCTCCGCGTGGTGCCCGAAGTGGAGGTGGCGACGCATGAGGCGATCGCCACCGGTCACGATGCGTCGAAGTTCGGCATGTCGCTCGCCGACGCGCCCGGCGTGATCGAGGCGGCGGTCTCGATGACGGGGATCCGGTTCGACGGGATCCATGCGCACGTGGGATCGCAGGTGCTCGACCTCGAGCCCTACCTGCGATCGCTGGACCGGCTGGTGCAGACGCTCGCGGACATCCGCGACCGGGTGGGCGCGACGGCCGCGGTCCTCGACCTCGGCGGCGGGTTCGGCGTCACGTACGTGGACGAGCGCCCGCTGGCCACCGACGCGCTCGCCGCCGCGGTGACCGCTCGGCTCGCCGAGCGATGCGCCGCCCTGGATCTGCCGGTGCCGTCGCTCGTCGTCGAACCCGGCCGCTCGATCGTGGCGAACGCGGGTCTCACCGCCTACCGGGTGGGCTCACGCAAGCAGGTGGGGAGCGGGCGGACGCTGTTGGCGGTGGACGGCGGCATGTCCGACAACGTCCGGCCCATGCTCTACGACGCGCGCTACACCGTGGCGGCCGTGCGCCCGAGCGCCGGGCGGCGACCTCGCGACCTTCACCGTCGTGGGCCGGCACTGCGAGTCCGGGGACACCCTCGCCGAGGACGTGCACCTGCCCGCCGACGCCGGGCCCGGCGACCTGCTCGCGTTCGCGGCGACCGGCGCCTACACCTACTCGCTGGCGAGCAGCTACAACCGCGTCGGCCGTCCCGCGGTGGTGGGGGTGCGCGACGGGCTCGCGCGCCTCTGGCTCCGCCGGGAGGATGCCGCCGACCTGGACCGCCTCGAGGGTCCTGCGCCACGGGCGGCCGTCGTCGCCGAGGCGCCCGAGGGCATCACGATCCGGCCGGCCGCTCCACGCGACGCCGATTCCTACATCGCCTTCTGGACGGCCGTGGTGGCGGAGGGCCGGTACGTGCGCACCGAGCGCGTGAGCCACTCCAAGCGGGTGTACCGGTCGCGGTTCCGGCGCCCGTGGACCGATCACGAGGCACAGATCGTGGCGGTCGACGGGCAGGGCACGGTCGTCGGCCACATCTACATCCAGCGGGAACGACACCCGGTGACCCACCACGTCGCCACCCTGGGGATCGCCGTCGCCGCCGACCACCGAGGCCGTGGCGTCGGGAGCGCGCTCCTCGCCGACGCCATCGTGTGGGCCCGCGGTGTGGGCGTGGAGAAGCTCGTCTTGTCCGTCTACCCGCACAACACGGGGGCGATCGCGCTCTACCGCAAGTTCGGCTTCGTGCAGGAAGGCCGGCTGTCGCGGCAGTCGCGCAAGTCCTACGGTGACGAGGACGAGATACTGATGGCGGCCTGGATCGCGGGCGAGGATCTCGAGGGAACGGACCGGCCATGAGCGAACGCACGATCAGGGTGGGCATGCTGGGCTGCGGCACCGTCGGCGCCGCGGTGATCCGCATGCTGCACGAGCACGCCGACGACATCGCCTTGCGTGCCGGCTGCCGCGTCGAGGTGACCAGGGTTGCGGTACGCGACCCCGAGCTCGACCGTGACGTTCCCTTGACCCGCGAGGCGTTCACGACCGACGGCGCCTCGGTCGTCACCGATCCCGACGTCGACGTCGTGTGCGAGTTGATCGGGGGCCTGGAGCCCGCGCGCGGTCTCCTCCTGGAGGCGTTCGCCGCCGGCAAGCCGGTCGTCACCGGGAACAAGGAGCTGCTCGCGAACGCCGGCGCGGAGCTGTTCGAGGCCGCCGACGCCGCCGACCGCGACCTGTTCTTCGAAGCGTCGGTGGCCGGGGGCGTCCCCCTGATCCGGTCCTTGAAGGAATCGCTCGCCGGGGAGCGCGTCACGCGCATGCTCGGCATCGTGAACGGCACCACCAACTACATCCTCACGCAGATGTCCGAACACGGGTGGTCGTTCGACCAGGCCCTGGCCGAGGCCCAATCGCTGGGGTACGCGGAGGCCGATCCCACCGCCGATGTCGAAGGGTTCGACGCCGCCGCCAAGTGCGCGATCCTCGCCTCGATCGCGTTCAACTCGCGGGTGGTGGCCGGCGACGTGTACCGCGAGGGCATCACCGCGATCACCGCCCAGGACATCGCCGACGCCGCGCGCATGGGCTACGTCGTGAAGCTGCTCGCGATCGCCGAACTCGAAGACGGTGAGATCAGCGCCCGGGTCCACCCGGCGATGATCCCGGCCGCGCATCCGCTCGCCTCGGTCCGTGACGCGTTCAACGCGGTGTTCATCGAGGGCCCGAAGGTGGGGCAGCTGATGCTGTACGGGCGCGGGGCCGGCGGCGATCCCACCGCGGCCGCCGTCGTGGGCGACCTGGTCTCGGCCGCGCGCAACCTCGTCACGGGCGGCCGCGCGATCGGCTGCACCTGCGCGCTCGAGCGTCACATCCGGCCCATGGACGACACGCGGGGCCAGTACTACCTGAACCTGCACGTGGCCGACCGTCCCGGCGTCCTGGCCGAGATCGCGGGCGACTTCGCTCACAACGGCGTCTCGATCGAGCGGGTGTGGCAGGAGGGCTTCGCCGACGAAGCCACCCTGGTCTTCATCACGCACCGGGCGCAGGAGGGCGCATTGCAGAAGACCCTGCAGGAATTGCGTGAGTCCACGGCCGTTCGGTCGGTGGCGAGCGTGCTGCGCGTCGAAGGGGAGGAGCCGTGAGCCCCGACGGTCCGATGCCGGGGGCCCATCAGTGGCGCGGGCTGATCGAGGAGTACCGCGACCGTCTGCCGGTGAGTGAGGCAACCCCGGTGGTCACCCTCCGCGAAGGCGGCACCCCATTGGTGCGGTCCGAACCGTTGTCCGACGAGACCGGCTGCGAGGTCTGGCTGAAGTACGACGGGGCCAACCCCACGGGCTCGTTCAAGGACCGGGGCATGACCCTGGCCATCTCCAAGGCGCTGGAGGAAGGCGCGAAGGCGATCGTGTGCGCCTCCACCGGCAACACCAGTGCCTCGGCGGCGGCCTACGCCGCGAAGGCGGGCCTGACGTGCGCGGTGCTGGTGCCCAAGGGCAAGGTCGCGGTGGGCAAGATGGCCCAGACCCTGGTGCACGGCGCCCGGGTGCTGGAGGTCGAAGGCAACTTCGACGATTCGCTCGAGCTCGCCAAGGACCTGGCCGAGCGCTATCCGGTCACCCTGGTGAATTCCGTCAACCCGTTCCGCCTGCAGGGACAGAAGACCGCCGCGTTCGAGATCGTCGATGCGTTGGGCCGGGCCCCCGACATGCATTTCGTCCCGGTCGGCAACGCGGGCAACATCTCCAGCCACTGGCTCGGCTATTCGGAGTACCTCGCCGACGGCCTGATCGCCGAGCCGCCGCAGTTGATGGGGTTCCAGGCCCAGGGCGCGGCGCCGATCGTGCGTGGTGAGCCCGTGAAGGATCCCCAGACGATCGCGACCGCGATCCGGATCGGCAACCCCGCCTCGTGGGACAAGGCGGTGGCCGCCGCCACCGAGTCCGAGGGTGCGATCGGCGCCGTGACCGACCGCGAGATCCTGGCCGCCTATCGGCGGCTCGCCAGGGAGGGCCTGTTCGCCGAGCCGGCGAGCGCCGCCAGCGTTGCGGGTCTGCTCCATCTCCATGCCGACGGCCAGCTCCCGAGCGGCGCCACCGTCGTGTGCATCCTCACCGGCCACGGCCTCAAGGATCCGGAGTGGGCGATCGCCGGCGCGGCCAACCCGGTCGTGGTCAAACCGGATCCGGCCGCGGTCGCGGCCGAACTGGGCCTCTAGCCGATGCGCATCACCGTTCGCGTTCCCGCCACCTCGGCGAACCTGGGGCCGGGCTTCGATTCGTTCGGGTTGGCGCTCGACCTGTGCAACGAGGTGGTGATCGACACCGACGCCGAGCCCGGCGTGACGTGGGAGGGCGAGGGGGCCCGCGAACTCCCCGTCGATGGCACCGACATGGTGAGCACCACCATCGCCAGCGTGTGCGCCGCGAACGGATCCCCGGTGCCGGCGATCGCGGTGCACGGCATCAACCGGATCCCGCTGGAACGCGGGCTCGGCTCCTCGTCGGCGGCCGCCGTGGCCGGCGTGGTGGCCGCCGACCATCTCCTGGCGGCGGGGGCATCACCGTCGCTTCGGCCCGAGCGGATCGTGGCGCTCGCCGCCGACATCGAAGGGCACCCGGACAACGCCGCGCCGGCCACCCTCGGGGGGTTCACGATCGCGGCCTCCGACGGGTTCGTGCGGCGGCTCGACCCCCATCCGTCGTTGCGGCCTGTTGTCCTGGTGCCGGCCGCGCGACTGCCGACCAAGGAAGCCCGAGCCGCCTTGCCGCCCAAGGTGTCCCGCGAGGATGCGGTGTTCAACGCCGCTCATGCCGCCTTGGCGGTGGAGGCGCTGACGCAGGACCCGTCCCTGCTGGGAGTGGCCTTGCAGGATCGGCTGCATCAGGACGCCCGGCTCGCGCTCGTCCCGGCCGTCCGTGACGTGTTCATCGAGCTGCGCGCCGGCGACATCCCGGTGTGCGTCTCCGGCGCGGGTCCGTCCCTGCTGGCCTTCGAGACAGATGCTCGTCCGGTGCCCGCCCCCGGCGACGGCTGGACGGTGCTCCGGCCCGGTGTTCGTGCCTCCGGGTACGAGGTGTCGATCGAGGCCTACGAGCGCACGTTGAGGCCTGGCGCACCGTCAGTTGGTGCACGAGCCGGTGCCGACCGGTTCGACGCTCGCCTTCGCTTCCTTCACGCTCGGCAGCACCTGGGTCGAGACGATCGCATAGCCCACATCCTCGGCCACCACCGAGTTCGCGAAGACGACGCCGGCGACACGGCCGTCCGGCAACACGAAGGGGCCGCCGCTGTTCCCGCGCCGGATCACCGATTGGACCTCGTACACGCGACGGCGCACCTCGCCCTCGCCGTAGATGTTGCGGCCGACCGGCTCGATCACCTGGCGCACCGCCGCCGACTCGGCGTCGAGCGGGCCTCCACCGGGGTAGCCGAGGATGGCACCACCAGCGCCCCGGTCGACCTCCCCGCGCGCCAGGGGGAGTGGATCGGCGCGCAGCCCCGGAGCGTGGAGCACGGCGATGTCCAGATCGGGATCGAACACCACGACCGCCGCCGCGGTGTCGCCTTCGTTGCTGTGGACCCACTGTTCGTTCGTGCCGGCGACGACATGGGCGTTGGTGATGACGTACCCGTCGGCCACCACGAACCCGCTGCCCTGGTTCAAGAAGCCCTGGTAGCAGCCGCGTCCCAGCACCTCCACGGTGCTGTCCGCCGCGGCGCGGGTGGCTGCCCGCGCGTCGGCGCCGGCCGGTGGCTCGACCGGGGGCGCGGGTTGGGGTGGCAGCCCGACGAACACGTCGGGGAAGCCCAACAATGCCAACACCCGCTGCAGTTCGCCCACGATCGACGGCGGCGGCGGCAGCGTCGAGTCCAGGGTCCGGACGATCCGAGAGTCCCGGATGCCGCGCGCGAGCCCGGGGAACGGGCCGTTGGCCAGGTTCAGCGCGATGAACCAGGTGGCGAGCAGCAGGGCGATCGCCGAGATCGCCGAGCCCCCGACCGCATCGACGCGCCTGATCGACGATCCCTCGTTGCGAGGTCGGATCCTCGAACCGATCACCCAGCCGGCGAGGTTGCCCACCGCGCCACCGATCAACACCGTGCCCATGGCCAGGGCGATCGCCCCGCTCGGGCTCGAGGCGAGCGTGGCGACCCGTGGCGCCAGCAGGACCCCGGCCACGACGCCGACGGCCAGGCCGATCAAGCCGATCACCTGCAGGGTGGCACCGCGCCGGTACCCCGTCAGCAGGGAGAGCACGAGGAGCGCCACGAGCATCACGTCGAGCCAACTCACCAGGCAGGTATCGTCCCACGCTCCATCCAGACCTGAAGCCCGGCTACAACACCGGCGCTCGCGGGCCGAAGAACCAAGGATGAACCGGTTCGTCCCGACGCCAACCGTCCGCACGCGCAACTAGACTGGAGCCACCGTGGTCACCCTGGCGCACATCTCCGACCCTCACGTGGGTTCGCCGTTCTTCGTGCCCAACCTGATGAACCGGGTGATCGCCGAGATCAACGAGATGCAGCCCGACGCCGTCGTGTGCAGCGGCGATCTCACCGCCGAGGGCTACCGCCAGGAGTACAAGAACTGGGTCGCCTATGCCGAGCGCATCCAGTCGCCGATCCTCACCGTGCCGGGCAACCACGATTCACGCAACGTCGGCTACCTCCACTTCGAGGACCTGATCGGCCCGCGCATGTGGTCCCACGACCTGCAGGGCGTGCGCATCGTCGGGGTGGACTCCAGCGAGCCCGACCTCAACGAGGGCAAGGTGGGCCGGGTGCACTACGACTGGATCCGCCACCAGTTCGAGGAGCCCGCGGCGCTCAAGGTGTTCGTGCTCCATCACCATCTGCTTCCGATCCCCGGCACGGGTCGTGAGCGCAGCACGGTGATGGATGCCGGCGATCTGCTCGAGGTCCTGATCAACGCGGGGGTCCACGTCGTGTTGTCCGGACACAAGCACGTGCCCTACGTCTGGCGGCTGGAGAACATGTACATCGCGAACGCAGGAACCGTCTCGTCCCTGCGGGTTCGCGGGTACACCAAGCCGTGCTACAACGTGCTCGAGTTCGACGGGTCCGAGGTCAAGATCCACCGCCGGTTCCCGTTCGGCGAGAGCCACGTCATGACGCACTTCTCGCTCGCGGGCGCACAGCTGCATCGCGAGCACGAAGCCCCGATCCAGCAACGAACCGTCCCGGTCGGCGAGTAGCCGAACCGCAACCCACGTTCCCGCGCCGCTCCCGACGAAAGGAGCCTTCGACGATGCGAACCGTGGTGCTCGTCGACGGCGAGCACTATCCGCCGGTCACCCGCTGGGCCATCGCGACCGCGATCGAGCGCGGACACGACGTCGTCGGCGCCGTGTTCGTCGGCGGCATCGAGAAGATCGAGCCGGGGTCCCTGCCCGAGCTCGGCGTCCCGACGCTCGCGGCCGGCGACGACCGCGCGGCCGGGCTCCGCGACGCGATCGAGACCTGGCACCCCGAGCTCGTGCTCGACCTGTCCGACGAGCCGGTGCTCGGCTACCGCGAGCGCATGGCGTTGGCGGCGGTGGCGCTGACGATGGGCGTGCCCTACGCCGGGGCCGATTTCCGACTCGACCCGCCGGCGGAGGCGCCGCCGCCGCCGGTCCCCACCCTCGCCGTCATCGGAACCGGCAAGCGCACCGGCAAGACCGCGATCAGCGGCGAGGTGGCACGGCTCGCCGCTCGCCGTGGGCTCGATCCCGTGGTCGTGGCCATGGGGAGGGGAGGCCCTCCCGAACCGCAGGTGGCCGAGGCAGGATCGATCCACCTCGAACGGCTCGTCGAGCTGGTGCGGGCCGGGGAGCACGCCGCCTCCGACTACCTCGAGGACGCCCTCACCACCGGGGTCACCACGATCGGCGCGCGTCGGGCCGGCGGCGGCCTGGCCGGAGAGCCGTTCGTCACCAACGTGCCCGAAGCGGCGGCGCTGGCCGCCGAGCGCGACCCCGGGCTCCTGATCCTGGAGGGCAGCGGATCCGCCGTGCCGCCGATCCGATGGGATGCCGGGGTCCTGGTCGTGCCGGCCAGCGCGCCGCCCGAATACCTGGGTGGCTACCTCGGCCCGTACCGGCTGTTGCGCTCGGACCTCGCCGTTGTTACCATGGCTGTCGGCCCAACTGGGTCCGAGAACCTCCCCGCACTGCGCTCCCACATCCTGCGTTACCTGGATGCTGCGCGGCTGCTGATCACCGATTTCATCCCGGTGCCGCTGGCAGACGTGCAGGGCGCGCGGGCGTTCTTCGCCACCACGGCGCCTGGCGGCGTGGCCGCGCGACAGGTCGAACACCTCGAGGCGAGCCACGGATGCACGGTCGTGGGGTGGAGTGCGCGTCTGGCCGATCGTGCCGGGCTCGCGGAGGATCTCGACGCAGCCCAGGGATACGACGTCCTCCTCACGGAGCTGAAGGCCGCCGCCGTCGACATCGGCGTCGAGCGGGCTCTCGCTGCGGGGGCGGAGGTCGTGTTCGTGGACAACCGGGCGATCGTCGTGGAGGGGTCCAACGATCTCGACACGGCGCTGGGGGACATCGTGGACCTGGCGCGAACGCGCCGAAGCGAACGGTGAACAGCCTCAAACACGGATGAGTCAGCCTATGAATCAGAAAGAACCCAAGACCACCCACATCGTCATCTCCGACCGTGAGCCCGGCCTGCCCTTCTCCAAGGGCCTGATGGCGTCACAGGTCATGGTGACCGGCCTGTCGCCCTACCGGGCCTATCAGGTCGCCGAAGCGATCGAGGATCATCTGCGCGAGCGCGGGTTCGTCTCGATCACCAGCGACGAACTGAGCGACGTCGCGCTCGGCGTCATCACCGAGATCGCCGGCGACCGCTACGCGAAGAACTTCGTGCGGTGGCGCGAGGTGGAGCGGCTGGACGTCCCGCTCGTGATCCTGATCGGAGGCGCCACCGGGGTCGGCAAGTCCACGATCGCCACCCAGCTCGCGGCCCGCCTGGGCATCGTGCGCGTGGTCGCCACCGACGCGATCCGCGAGGTCATGCGCTCGATGCTCTCGCCCGAGCTCATGCCGACGCTCCACACGTCGTCGTTCCACGCGGACCAGGCGCTGCGTGAACCGCCCGGCAAGTCGGCCGATGCGCTCCTGCTGGGGTTCCGCGAGCAGACCGCCGCGGTGGCCGTGGGCATCAACGCGTTGATCGAACGAGCAGCCACCGAGGGCACCGGTATCATCATCGAAGGGGCGCACATCGTTCCCGGATTCATGGATCTCGAGGCGCATGCCGACAGTATCCTGGCGGTACCGTTCATCCTCGGGGTCGACGACGAGGGTCGCCACCTCACCCACTTCGCCACCCGAGAGGACGCCGTGGGCACGCGGCCCGCGGAGCGATACGCCGAGGGCTTCGACAACATCCGCAAGCTCCAGCGGTACGTGAAGAGCCAGGCGCTCTCGCACGGGGTGCCGATGCTCCCGAACTACAGCTTCGACCAGTCGATCGCCGCGGTGATGGACCTGGTCATGGAACGCGCCACCTTGCGCGCCGCCGAGATCCACGCGGCCGAGGCCGCTGAACGCCGAGGCCATGGCCGAGACCATGGAAGGCACCAGAGGAGAGGGGAAGTCCGCATGAGGTTGTTCCTCGATACGGCCGACATCGAAGAGATCCGCGAGATCAACCGATGGGGCGTGTTGTCCGGGGTCACGACGAACCCTTCGCTCGTCGCGAAGGAGGGCCAGGATCCCGACATCGTCTGGAAGGAGATCCTGGAGACCGTCGACGGTGACATCTCCCTGGAGACCACCGAGCCCGAAGCCGACGCGATGTACGAACAAGGGCTGGTCCTGGCGCAGATGGCGCCCAACGCGGTCGTCAAGGTGCCGATGACGGCCGAGGGCCTCTCGGCGGGCAAGCGGCTCGTCGATGACGGCATCAAGATCAACGTCACGCTGGTGTTCTCGCCCGCCCAGGCCATCCTGGCCGCCGAGATCGGCGCCTACATCGTCTCGCCGTTCCTCGGCCGGCTCGACGACGTGGGCAGCGACGGGATGGGTATGCTGCGGGCGATCACCGAGATCTACGCGGTGCAGGGCTACACCACGAACGTCCTGGCCGCATCGCTCCGCCACCCCATGCACGTGATCGAGTCGGCCTTGGCCGGCGCCGACATCGCGACCATGCCGTACGACGTCTTCACCAAGCTGGTGAAGCATCCATTGACCGACCAAGGCCTGGAGAAGTTCCAGACCGATTGGCTCACGCTCCAGAACGACCTGAAGGGAGAGGCATAGCCTCATGGACACCACTCTCGACCGCAGCACCCTCGAGCGGAAAGCTCATCCCAGAGCTCCAGCGCATCGCCCAGGACATGGGCATCGAGGGCACGCAGCGGCTCCGCAAGGCGGGCCTGATCGACGCGATCGTCGCGGGCGGCAACGGCGGCTCGACCGCCGACGCATCCGCCCCCGAACGGCCCGCACGCGCCCGCCGCAACGACGGCGCCGGCACCACCGGAACGACGAACGACGACACCACCACCGATGACGCCGAAGCCTCGACGAACGCTGAGCCGGACGAGGATCGCGACGACGCCGACGGTGATGACGGCAACGATGGCAACGACGGCAACAACCGCGCTGCCCGCAACGACAACCGCGGGGACAACCGGAACCGCGACAACGACCGGAACCGCGAAAACAGGAACGACAACCGCGGCGACAATCGGAACGACAACCGGGGCGACAACCGCGGGGACAACCGCAACGAGAACCGGGACACCCGCACCGACGATCGGGACACGCGTGAGAACGACCGCAACCGCGACAACCAGCAGGGGGGCCAGGGCGACCGCAACCGGCGCCAGCGTCCCTCCCGCGAGGAGCGCCGTCGCAATCGCGAGGAGCGCCGCGTCCGTGAAGAGCAGGAGCGCGCCGAGGAGATCCTGAACGCGCCGGTGCAGACCGGCATCCTCGACCTCCTGCCGGACGGCTACGGCTTCATGCGCACCTCCGGCTACACGCCCGGTCCCGAGGACATCTACGTGTCGCTGTCGCAGGTGCGCAAGATGGCGCTGCGCAAGGGCGACGTCATCACCGGCAAGGTGCGCAAGGCCCGCGACAACGAGAAGTACTGGGCCCTGTTGGACGTCGACTCGGTCAACGGCCTCGATCCCGAGGCCGCCAAGTCCCGCCCGGCCTTCGACAAGCTGACGCCGCTGTTCCCCGAGGAGCGGTTCCGTCTGGAGAACGCGCCCCTGGCCGTCACCGAGCGGATCATCGACATGATCGCGCCGATCGGCAAGGGCCAGCGCGGCATGGTGGTCTCGCCGCCGAAGGCGGGCAAGACCACGATCCTGAAGCAGGTCGCCAACGGCATCGTGGCCTCGAGCCCTGAGGTCCATCTCATCGTGTTGCTCGTCGACGAGCGTCCCGAAGAGGTCACGGACTGGCAGCGCACGGTCTCGGCCGCCGAGGTCGTGTACTCGACCTTCGACAAGCCGACCGACCAGCACGTCCAGGTCACCGAGCTCGTGTTGGAGCGCGCCAAGCGCCTTGCCGAGCAGAAGCAAGACGTCGTGATCATCCTGGACTCGCTGACGCGGCTCGCCCGTGCCTACAACCTGTCGATGCCCACGTCCGGCAAGATCCTGTCCGGTGGTATCGACTCGGCCGCCCTCTACCCGCCGCGCCGGTTCTTCGGCGCAGCGCGCAACATCGAGGAGGGCGGCTCGGTGACGATCATCGCGAGCGCCCTGATCGAGACCGGTTCGCGGATGGACGAGGGCATCTTCGAGGAGTTCAAGGGCACGGGGAACATGGAGGTCCGCCTGGATCGCCAGCTCTCGGAGAAGCGCCTGTTCCCGGCGATCAACGTCGACGCCTCGAGCACCCGTAAGGAGGAGCTCCTGCTTCCCACGGAGGAGCTCGCCCAGGTGATCAAGCTGCGCCGCGTGCTCCATGCGCTCGATCCGGGCGCGGCGCTCGAGCTCCTCACCGACAAGATCCGCGCCACCAAGTCCAACGAGCAGTTCCTGAAGGAGATCGCCAAGACCGGAGGGTAGGAATAGGCGGTTGTTGATAGGAGCAGAAGGTACCCTTGCTCGGCGTCCGGACATCCGGAGGCCACCCGAAGGAGAACGAACGACCATGAAGCCGGACATCCACCCCGACTACCAGATCGCCGACGTCCACTGCTCGTGCGGGAACACGTTCCAGACGCGTTCGACCGTGAGCGAGATCCGCGCGGAGATCTGCTCGAACTGCCACCCCTTCTACACGGGCAAGCAGAAGCTCGTCGACACCGGTGGCCGCGTGGAGCGCTTCCAGCGCCGGGCCGAGAAGACGAAGCAGGCCCAGCAGGCCGCGAAGGCCTGACCCCCTCGCGGGGGCCTCGCATCCATGGCCGACGAGGCTGCCTCACCCACCGCACCCGCGCACCTCTACGGCGGCCAAGCCGTCGTCGAAGGGGTGATGATGCGCGGCGCCCGCCACTGGGCGGTCGCCGTGCGTCGCCCCGCGGGCGACGTCCACGTCGAGTCCCACCACATCGAGTCGGTGGCCGACCGGCATCCCATCCTGCGCAAACCGGGCCTGCGCGGCGTCATCGTGCTGGGCCAGTCACTCGCGATCGGCGTCCGCGCCCTGATGATCGCCGCCAACCAGTCCGTCGAGGACGAGGAGCAGCTCACGAAGCGCCAGGTCGGGGTCTCGCTCGCGATCGCGATGATCTTCTTCGTCGCCATCTTCATCCTGGGTCCCACGCTCGCGTTCACCTGGGTCGAGCGGCGGCTCGGCGGGGGTGTGCTCACGCTGATCCTGGAGGGGTTGTTCCGGGTGGCGCTCTTCGTGGGCTACCTGTGGTTGATCGGGCGAACGAAGGACATCCACCGCGTGTTCGAGTACCACGGGGCCGAACACAAGACGATCGCGGCGTTCGAACACGGCGACGATCTCGAGGCCACCGACCTGATCGACCGCTACCCCAAGGAGCACGTTCGCTGCGGCACGAACTTCCTGATCATCGTGATGATCATCACGATCTTCGTGTTCACGCTGTTCGGCACGCCGGGGATCTGGTGGCGGCTGGGCTCGCGCGTGGTGGCCATCCCGATCATCGCCGGCATCGCCTACGAGGCGCTCCGCCTGGGCGCGCGATTCCCGGACTCGCTGGTGATGCGGGGCCTGATGGCCCCCGGGATCTGGCTGCAGAAGATCACCACGCAGGAGCCCGACGACAGCCAGATCGAAGTGGCCGTCGCCTCGTTCAAGGAGGTCCTGCGTCGCGAGGACGAGGCTGCCGAAACGGCCGGCTGAGCCGGGTTCGAGGCCCCAGGTCGTTGCATCGCACCGCCGACGGTCGCAAGATGCTCGGTGAAACCGACCGGATTCCCCTCAAGGGAGGTTCGTCCCATGCCCACCAGTGACCTCGATCTGCCGTTGCTTCCCAGCGCGGAGCAGATCCGACGTCGTGAGTTCGCCACCCTCCGACGCGGCTACGACCCCGATCAGGTCCGCGACTACCTCGAAGCGGTCGCGGTCCAGGTCGAGACGCTCGAGAAGGACCTGAAGGAAGCCCGTCGCCAGCTGGAGGCGAAGGCGGCCGAGCCGGCCGTCGCCACCCCGGCCGCACCCGCGGGCGATCCCTACGACCGCATCTCGAAGCGGTTCGCGGGGCTGCTCGCCACGGCCGACCGCGAGGCCAGTCGCATCGTCGACGAGGCCAAGACCGAAGCCGACCGCGTGGTGATCGAAGCCAAGACCCAGGCCGACCGCATCCGCACCGACGCGCAGAGCCGCGCGGAGCAGGATCGCCAGGAAGGCCACGAGGTCATGGAGAGCGCCCGGGACGAAGCCGACCGCATCCTCGCGGGGCTGGGAGCTCGTCGCGACCTCCTCGTCGGTCAGCTGCAGGAGATGCAATCGCGGCTGCTGTCGGTGGCCAAGGACCTCGAGGTCGTCGTCGAGTCGCCCGCGGGCGAGGACGCGGGAACGATGGCGGGCCGGGCCGGTCCCATGGATGCCGACGCCGATGAGGTCGACGCGTCCATCGAGCACATGGCCGAGGCGATCGAGACCTCCGATGAGGCGCAGGCCGTCACCGGCTCGGCGGCCGACGACGAGCTCGTCGACCCCCGCTACGAGGACCTCTGGGTCTCCGGGGAAGAGAGCGCTCCCACCGTGCGCGAGGTCGACCTCGACCAGCTGTTCACCGGCGGCGAGGAGGGCGACGACGCCTCGGTCGACATCCCCGACCTCGCGTCGATCGAGCTCGACTTCGACGAGGACCGCCCCGACACCGCCACCTGATCGACCCGGGCGGGCCACGTCACGAAGGGGGCGATCGCGCCCCTGGGCTGGGATGATCGGTCCATGCCGACCGATTTCGACGAACGACTGCGCGAGGTCGAAGCGCGCTACGAGCAGGTGGCCGCCGAGATGGCCGCTCCCGAAGCCGCCTCGGACCTGGATCGACTGCGATCGCTCGGCATGGCCTTCTCCGACCTGGAGGAGATCGTCACCCCGTACCGGGCCTACCTCGCCGCGCAGGCGCAGGCGAAGCGACGCCGCCGAGATGGCCGCCGCCGAGTCCGATCCGGAGATGCGGGCCTTCCTCGAGGACGAACAGCTGCAGGCCGAGGCGCGGGCCGAGGACCTGCGGGCGAAGCTGGAACATCTCCTGGTGCCGAAGGATCCGAACGACGGCAAGGACCTGATCGTCGAGATCCGCGCCGGCGCCGGGGGCCAGGAAGCCGCCTTGTGGGCGGGGGAGCTGTTCGAGATGTACCGGCGCTTCGCGGAGCGCCACCGCCTCAAGACCGAGGTGCTCGCCTCCTCACCCAGCGAGATCGGAGGGTTCAAGGAGGTCTCGCTCGAGGTCCGCGGCAAGGACGCCTACGCCCAGCTCAAGCACGAGTCGGGCGTCCACCGCGTGCAACGCGTCCCCGTCACCGAGTCCTCGGGCCGGATCCACACCTCGACGGCGACGGTGGCCGTGCTGCCCGAGGCCGAGGAGGTCGAGGTGGAGTTGCGCCCCGAGGACCTCAGGATCGAGGTCTACCGCTCCAGCGGCCCGGGCGGACAGTCGGTCAACACCACGGACTCCGCGGTGCGCATCGTGCACCTGCCCACCGGGATCAAGATCGAGTGTCAGGAAGAGCGCTCGCAGCTGCAGAACAAGGAGAAGGCCATGCGCTACCTCCGCGCGCGTCTCCTGCAGAAGGCTCAGGACGAGGCGCAGGCCAAAGAGGCGGCCGCGCGCCGTTCCCAGCTGGGCACCGGCGACCGTTCCGAGAAGATCCGCACCTACAACTTCCCCGACGGCCGCGTCACCGACCATCGCATCAAGTACACCTCCCACCAGCTGCAGGACGTCCTGGCGGGGGGCGAAGAACTCGACGGCTTCGTCGATCGGTTGAACTCGGCCGAGCGCGCCGAGCAGCTCTCGGCCGAGGTCGCGGCGGCGCCCTGAGACCGGCCAGATGAGCCGGGCAGATGAGATCGGCGAGATGACCCCGGCCCAGCTGGTTCGCCGCGCCGCCGACTACCTCGAGCGTCACGGGGTCGACAGCCCGCGCATCACCGCCGAGCTGCTCTTGGCCAGCGTGCTCGAGGTCGACCGCAGCACGCTGGCCACCCGCACCGAAGGACCCACGCCGCAGCAGGCGAAGGCCTTCGGACGAGCGTTGTGCCTGCGATGCGCGGGCACGCCCACCCAGCACCTGACCGGGGTGGAGGGGTTCCGGCGGGTGATGCTCACCGTGCGTCCCGGCGTCTTCATCCCACGCCCGGAGACCGAGCTCCTCGTCGAGCTCGTCCTCGATCGCGATCCGACGACCTCCCCGCGCCGGTGGTCGTCGACGTCGGCACGGGGACGGGCGCCATCGCGCTCGCCGTCGCCGACGAGCGCCGGGACGCCCGGGTGTTCGCCATCGATGACTCCGGCGCCGCCGTGGCGCTCGCGACGGGAGAACGCCGCGGCGCTCGGGCTCTCGATCGAGGTGCTCCTCGGGGACCTGCTGGCGCCGCTCCCGGCCTCGCTCCGAGGCGTCGTGGACGCGGTCGTGAGCAATCCGCCCTACGTGCGGCCGGACGAGGTCGCGTCGTTGCCCGCCGAGGTGCTCGCCGACCCTGAGACGGCGCTGGTCGGTGGCATCGAGCTCGTGGAGCGCCTGTGCGCCGAGGCGATGGCATGGTTGCGGCCGGGAGGCATGCTCGCGCTCGAGATCGGTGAGACGCAGGGTGATGAGGTGTCACGGGTGGTGAGCGCCGCGGGCCTGACGGACGCCCGGGTCGTGGCCGATCTCACCGGACGCGACCGCTTCGTGGTGGCGAGGCGCCCGTGAAGCCCGACCCCATCGCCGATGCGGCGGCCGCCGCGCGTCGGGGGGAACTGATCGTGCTCCCGACCGACACGGTGTACGGCATCGGCACCTCGCCCGGCGTCGCGGGGGCCACCGAGCGGCTGTTCGAAGCGAAGGTGCGATCGCGCGAGGTCGCCCTGCCCGTCCTCGTCCGCTCCGTCACCGACGCCGAGCGTCTCGCGCAGGTGGACGATCGAGCGGCGATCCTGGCGGCGGCCTGCTGGCCCGGCGCGCTCACGATCGTGCTGCCGCGGACCGAGGGGAGTCGCCTCGTGGGACCTCGGTGGCGACCCGGCCACGATCGGGCTCCGTGTGCCGGCGCACCCGCTCACGGCGGCGGTCCTCGCAGGGTCGGGGCCGCTGGCGATGACCAGCGCGAACCGGTCGGGCACCCCGCCGCTCACCACGTGCGCGGACCTGCAGGCCACCTTCGGTGACCTGGTCGCGATCTATCTCTGTGACGAGCGCCCGCTGGAAGGGGCGTCCTCGACCGTGATCGACCTCGCCCACGGCGATGTGCGGGTGTTGCGCCAGGGCGGCGTGGGCCTGGACACCCTGCGGCGATTACTGCCCCGGGAGGGGCCGCTGCTAGACTCGCGGCCCTCGTCATGACCTCCATCCTCGTCATGTGCACGGGCAACATCTGCCGCTCCCCGATGGCCGAGGGCCTGCTTCGCGATGGGCTTCGAGCACGCTTCGACGACGCGGCTCCCACCGTCTCCTCGGCCGGCACCGCGGGCCTGGAAGGCAACCCCGCGATGGCCGAGTCCGTGAAGGCGGCCGCCGAACTGGGGAGCGACATCAGCGCCCACCGCGCCCGCGCCTTGACGCCGCAGCATGCCGCAGGAGGCCGATCTCGTGATCTGCATGGCGGCCGAGCACCGCGACGACGTGATCCGGCTCGCGAACGATGCCGCGGTCACGACGTTCACCCTCAAGGAGCTGGTGCGGTTGTTGGATCAGCTGCCGCCGGTCTTCGACGGCGAGCCCGACGACCTCGTGGACCGGGTCGCCGAGGCACAGGCCGTGCGCAGCGGCGGGTTCGCCGGCAACCCCCATGACGAGGACGTCGTCGATCCCTTGGGGATGCCGCTCGAGAGCTATCGCGCGATCGCGTGGGAGCTGGACCAGTGGATCGGGCGACTGCTGAACGGGCTGTACGGTCCGGCCGCCGTGCCCGAGGCCAGCGGAGAGGCGTGAGCATGCGGATCGCGATGGGTTCCGATCACGCCGGCTTCCCCCTCAAGGAGGACCTGAAGGCGTTCCTGGGTGAGCAGGGCCACGAGGTGGTGGACTGCGGCACCGATTCCACCGAGCCCGTGGACTATCCGGCGTTCTGTGCCGCGGCCGCCGCGATGGTCGCCGACGGGCGAGCCGACCGCGGGATCGTCGTGGGTGGCTCCGGTCAAGGCGAGCAGATCGCCGCGAACAAGGTGCACGGCGTCCGTGCGGCGCTCTGCCACGACCTGTTCCTCGCCCAGCTGTCGCGCGAGCACAACGACGCGAACGTCCTGAGCATGGGCGCTCGGGTCATCGCCCCCGCCTACGCGAGGGAGATCACCCGCGTATGGCTGGCCACCGAGTTCCAGGGTGGACGGCACATCCCGAGACTGGAGCAGATCGCCGAGATCGAACGAGGGGAGCTACCGAGATGACGAACAAGGAATACGCCGCCGACTGGGAGGCCTTGAAGGCCGCCGACCCGGAGGTCGCCGAGGCACTCGTCAACGAGCTGGAGCGCGAACGGACGAACCTGCGCCTCATCGCCTCGGAGAACTACGCGAGCCCTGCCGTGCTGGCGGCCCTGGGTTCGACGATGACGGACAAGTACGCCGAGGGCTACCCCGGGCGGCGCTACTACGGCGGGTGCGAGTTCGTCGACGTCACCGAGCGACTGGCGATCGATCGTGCCAAGGCGCTGTTCGGGGCCGACCACGCGAACGTGCAGCCCCACTCCGGCGCCTCGGCCAACCTGGCGGTGTTCGGTGCGTTCCTCGAGCCGCACTCCGACGACAAGGTCCTGGGCATGGTGCTGGCGCACGGCGGCCACCTCACGCACGGCTCGCCGGTGAACGTCAGCGGCAAGTGGTTCAACTTCGTCGGCTACGAGGTCGACCGCGAGACCGAGCAGCTCGACATGGACCGCATCCGCGACCTCGCCAAGGCCGAACGCCCGAAGATCATCCTGAGCGGCTACACGGCCTACCCCCGCACGATCGACTTCGCGGCCTTCCGCGAGATCGCCGACGAGGTCGGCGCCCTCCTGTGGGTCGATGCCTCGCACTTCATCGGCCTCGTGGCCGGCGGCGCCTACCCCTCGCCCGTGCCCTACGCCGACGTGGTCACCTTCACCACGCACAAGGCCCTGCGCGGCCCGCGCGGCGCCATGATCGTGTGCAAGGAGGAGCACGCCAAGGCGATCGACAAGGCCGTGTTCCCGATGATGCAGGGCGGCCCGCTGGAGCACTGCATCGCCGCGAAGGCCGTGGCGCTGAAGGAGGCCTCCACCCCCGAGTTCAAGGCCTACGCGGATCGCACCGTCCGTGATGCGCGGGCCCTGGCCGCCGGGCTCACCGACGAGGGGCTCCGCATCGTGTCCGGCGGCACCGATTCGCACCTGATCCTGGCCGACACGCGGCCGCTCGACATCGACGGCAAGACCGCCGAGGCCGTGGCCGACGAGGTGGGGATCGCGCTCAACAAGAACCAGATCCCCTACGACCCGAACCCGCCCTCGACCCCGTCGGGGATCCGCGTCGGCACG
The DNA here is from genome assembly GCA_963797635.1 of uncultured Actinomycetes bacterium. Classification (GTDB taxonomy): domain Bacteria; phylum Actinomycetota; class UBA4738; order UBA4738; family HRBIN12; genus JAOUEA01. The sequence goes on along the minus strand of CAWCPZ010000011.1, from coordinate 661,936 downwards.
CCCGGGCCCTCGACGCTCGGCATGGACGAACCCGAGATGCGCGAGATCGCCGGCATCCTGGGCGAGGTCATGAGGCACCCCGAGGACGCGGGCGTCAAGGAGAAGGCCCGCGCCCAGGTGCGCGACCTGATGCAGCGGTTCCCGCTCTACCCGTAGCGGGACGGACCGGCCGTGCCGGGGCCCGGTTGCCGCACGGCGGCCGGGCCCGCACACTGAGCCCAGCGTGAGCGCCTACCTGCTGATCTTCCTCGCGAGCGCGGGGACGACGTTCCTCGTCACGCCGCTCGTGCGGCGCATGGTCGTGCGCATGGGGGCCATCGATCGCCCCGGCGATCGGAAGGTCCATCCCGTGGCGACGCCGACCATGGGTGGGCTCGCGATGTACGCGGGCTTCCTGGTCGGTCTCGGTGTCTCGTTCCTGCTGCCGTTCTTCTCCGACATGCAGGCGGGCAGCCCGGAGCCGCTCGCCGCGCTCGTGACGTGCACGCTGATGGTGGGTCTGGGCTTGATCGACGATCGGCGTGGCACCTCGGCGCTGGCGAAGTTCACGGCGCAGGTCTTCATCGCCGGCGTGCTGTACCTGATGGGTGCGTCGCTGACCTACTTCTGGATCCCCGGGACCCTGCAGGTCGTCAGCCTGACCTCGGATCTGTCGGTCCTGCTCACGATCCTGTGGGTCGTGGTGATCGCCAACGCCGTGAACCTGGTCGACGGCCTCGACGGCCTGGCGGCGGGCATGGTGGCCATCACCGCCGGATGCTTCTTCATCTACGTGGTGCGCACGCCCAGCACGTTCGGCGACGCCTCCGCGGCGGCCCTGCTGTCGGTGATCACCGTGGGGATCTGCGTGGGCTTCCTGCCGTGGAACTTCCACCCGGCGAAGATCTTCATGGGCGACACCGGCTCGATGCTGCTCGGCATGCTCGTGGCCCTGTTCACGATCTCGGGGGTGGGCCGGAACCCGTTGCCGCCGTCGGGCGGGGACCTCGCGGCGATCGCGGGACCGCTCCTGGTGCTCCTGCTGGTCTTGTTCATCCCGTTCCTCGACGTGGTGTTGGCGGTGGCGCGCCGCACCTGGCGGGGTCAGGGGATCGGCCACGCCGACAAGGAGCACATCCACCATCGCTTGATGGAGATCGGGCACAGTCACCCTCGCGCGGTGCTGCTGATGTACCTGTGGAGCCTGTTGATCTCCGGCAGCGCCCTGGCCGTGGGGCTCATCGATGGCCGGACCACCGTCGGGCTGATCCTGCTGGCCGCCCTGGTGCTGTTCCTGATCACGGCGCTCCCGGCGCTCGACCGATGGCGGCGTCACGACGAAGGACCACCCGGAGGGACCCCTTCGGACCAGGGCGTGACCTCTGCCCATGACCCTTCGTGAGGGGATGAGGGCGAATCCCGCCCCTTGTCCGTTCCGTACAAGTGGTCGATGATGCATGTCCGATCCCGAGGCTGCGTGACTAGCCGGTTCGGGTGATGATCGCCGCCGCCCGCCGCGGTTGGGGCGGGCCGGCCGGAGGTTGGGGGGTGGAGGTGGCGAAGGAGATCGACGTGCGCCTCGAGCGCGTCACGAAGCAGTTCGGTGACGTCGCCGCGGTGGACGACCTTTCGCTCGACATCGAAGAAGGGGAGTTCTTCTCGATGCTCGGGCCCTCGGGGTGTGGCAAGACCACGACCCTTCGCATGATCGGCGGGTTCGAAGATCCCACGTACGGCACGGTGTACCTGGGTGGACGCGACGTGACCGATCTGCCGCCGTACAAGCGCGACGTCAACACCGTGTTCCAGTCCTACGCGCTGTTCCCGCACCTCAACGTCTTCGAGAACGTGGCCTTCGGCCTCCGTCGCCGGAAGGTGGGCAAGGACGAGGTGGGCACCCGCGTGAAGGACGCCCTGAAGCTCGTCGACCTCGTCGGCTTCGAGGAGCGCAAGCCGCCGCAGATGTCGGGCGGCCAGCAGCAGCGGGTCGCGCTGGCCCGCGCCCTGGTGAACCACCCGAAGGTGCTGCTCCTGGATGAGCCGCTCGGCGCGCTCGACCTGAAGCTGCGCAAGCAGATGCAGCTCGAGCTCAAACGCATCCAGCAGGAGGTCGGGATCACGTTCATCTACGTGACCCACGACCAGGAAGAAGCCATGACGATGTCCAACCGGTTCGCGGTGATGCGTCAGGGCAGGATCGAACAGCTCGGCGCTCCCGAGGACGTCTACGAGAACCCGGCCACCGAGTTCGTCGCCGGGTTCCTCGGCGCCTCCAACCTGCTGGAGGGGGAGATGAAGGAGACCAACGACGGCGAGGCCACGGTGTCGCTCGCCGCCGGCCCGGTGGTGAAGGTGCCGTCGACGCGGATCCCCTCCGACGCCGGTTCGGCCCTCAAGGTCGGGGTCCGGCCCGAGAAGATCACGATCACCGCGGGCGAACGCGACCCCGGCCCGGCGCTGAACCACATCGGCGGCACGGTCGCCATGACCACGTACATCGGCGTGAGCCACCAGTACAAGGTCGAAGCAGCGGGCGGGGCGGTCCTGACCGCCTACGTCCAGAACCTGGGGGCCGACGAGGCCCCGCATCAGGGAGAGCAGGTCACGCTGTCCTGGAAGCCCGAGCACACCTTCGCGGTGACCCCGCAGGAGGGACTGTCGATGGAGGAGGAAGCCGAATGACGGACGATCGCATCGAGCCCACGCCCGAGATGTCCCGGGCGCTGATGCGAGGGATGACGCAGCGTCGACTCTCGCGCCGGCAGCTGATCAAGGTGGGCGGCGTGAGCGTCGGAGCCCTCAGCCTGTCCTCCATCCTGGCGGCGTGCGGCAAGACCGAGACCGGGTCGGGCACCGGAACCACGGGGTCCACCGTGGACTTCTCCGCCACGCCGGGGACCGAGATCAACTTCGCCAACTGGCCGCTCTACATCGACAAGGCGACGAACGCCGACGGCGACCGCTACTCGCCCTCGCTCGACAGCTTCACGAAGGCCAACGACATCACCGTGAACTACGAGACGGTGATCAACGCCAACGACTCGTTCTTCGGCAAGCTGCTCCCGCAGTTGGAGGCCGGCCAGGACACCGGCTGGGACATCATCGTCATCACGAACGGCCGCGAGCTGACCGCGCTGATCCAGAACCAGTGGGTCACCGAGCTCGACCCGTCGATGCGGCCGAACTTCGACGCGAACGCCGCTCCGTTCGCGAAGGATCCCGTCTACGACCCCGGCAACAAGTACTCGATGGCGTGGCAGTCGGGCACCACCGGGATCGGGTACGACACCACGAAGGTCAGCGGCCCCATCACGACGATGGACGACCTGATGAACCCCGACCTCGTGGGCATGGCCTCGGTGGGCATGCTGAAGGCGGACATGCCCGACCTGGTGATGATCAACCTCGGGATCGACCCCGGCCGATTCGGGGCCCGAGGAGTGGAAGGAGGCGGCCGCCTGGATCCAGAAGCTGAAGGACTCCGGGACGGTGCGGACCTTCTACGACCAGGGCTACATCGACGACCTGGTGGCCGGGAACCTGTCGGCCACGATGGCGTGGTCGGGCGACGTCCTCTACTACAAGATCTGGGAGGGCTACCCGTTCGAGTTCGTCATCCCCGAGGGCGGCGCGCTGCTGTGGATCGACAACATGCTGATCCCGGTCGGCGCCAAGAACCCGCAGGGTGCCTACAAGCTGATGGACTACTACTACGACCCCGAGGTCGCCCAGGACGTGACCGAGTGGGTGGCCTACATGTCACCGGTGCCCGCGGTGCAGGACCTGATCGCCGACCACGCCGAGGAAGAGAAGGACCCGGACACGGCGGACGCCCTGGCGGCCATGGCCGAGAGCCCGTTCCTGTGGCCCGACGACGCGATGCTGAGCCAGCTCAAGTTCGGACGGGAGTTCACGACCGACGACGAGCGCGAGGAGTGGGACTCGATCTTCATCCCGCTCACGGAGAGCTAGCGGGAGCACGATGAGCGGGGGGGTCAACCAAGCGAGCGGGGTGACGGTCGCCTCGCCCGAGACCCTGGGCGGTGAGCCGCCGAAGCGTGGGGGCCGGGCGTTGGCCAAGCGCCAGCGTGGCGTGGCCTACGGGCTGCTCGCCCCCGGCACGCTGTTCCTGTTCCTGGCGTTCCTCGTGCCGCTGGCCCTGATCGTCTACACCTCGCTGCAGTCCGGCGGACTGCTCTCGGGCGGGTTCTCGTTCACGTGGGAGTTCTCCAACTACAGCTACGGCGCTGTCCGACTACGGCGGCTTCTATTGGAAGTCCCTGGGGATCTCGGCGACCGCGACGGTCTTCTGCATCCTGGCCGCCTACCCCATGGCGTACTGGATCGCGTTCTACGCGGGCCGGTGGAAGTCGACGTTGTTCTTCCTGATCCTGGTGCCGTTCTTCGTCTCGTTCGTGATCAGGACGGTGCAGTGGAAGTTCATCCTGGGCGACGACGGCCTGATCTTCGGTCCGCTGAAGGACCTGGGGCTGCTGCCGGAGAGCTTCAAGATCCTGCAGACGAGGATCGCGGTGATCTGGGGGATCGCGTACAACTTCCTGCCGTTCACGTTCCTGCCGCTGTACGTCGCGTTGGAGCGCATCGACAAGCGCCTGGTCGAAGCCGCCAAGGACCTGTACGCGTCGCGGTTCCAGGCGTTCCGCAAGGTGGTGCTGCCGCTGTCGATGCCGGGCGTGTTCGCCGCGGTGATCCTGACGTTCGTGCCGGCCACGGGCGACTACGTGAACGCCGCCGTGCTCGGTGGACCGGGTGACCAGATGGTGGGCAACATCATCCAGTCGAAGTTCCTCACCGAGGCCAACTACCCGCAGGCGGCCGCGCTGTCGGTGATCCTGATGCTCGGCATGCTGGTCCTGGCGCTGATCTACGCCCGGTTGCTGGGCACCGAGGACGAGACGCTGGCCGCGGGAGTGGCGACATGAGCGCGGTCACGGTCGATCCGCAGGCGGCGCCGGAGCGCGCCCCCGCGCCGCTCCGGCGGAGACGTCGCAAGCTCACGAGCTACATCCTGCCGGTGTTCACCGGGGCGATGATCCTGTACCTGACGAGCCCCGTGCTCCTGATGATCATGTACGGGTTCAACGACCTCCAGGGCGAACGCCAGACCGCCAAGTTCACCTGCTGCACGTTGAACTGGTGGAAGAACTGGCTGGCCCAGACCGACCTGAACCAGTCGCTGAAGGTCTCGATCAGCGTCGCCATCCCGGCGGCCATCATCGCGACCATCCTGGGGGCCTTGATCGGCCTGGTGCTGGGCCGGTACTCGTTCAGCGGACGTGGCGGCCTGAACTTCGTGATCTTCCTCGCCATCGCGGTGCCCGAGATCGTGCTCGGATCGGCCCTGCTGTCCATGTTCGTGCAGGCGAACGGGCAGCTGAACCTGGGCATCCACATCGGGTACCCGACGATCCTGTTCTCCCACATCGGGTTCTCGATCGCGTTCGTGGCGATCACGGTGCGTGCGCGGGTCCAAGGCCTGGATCGGTCGCTGGAGAACGCTGCCCAGGATCTGTTCGCGACCCCGCTGGTGGCGTTCTTCAAGGTGACCTTGCCGCTGATCTTCCCCGGCGTCGTGGCGGGCTTCCTCCTGGCGTTCGTGCTCTCCCTCGACGACTTCGTGATCACGAACTTCGTGCAGGGCCAGACGAGCACGTTCCCCACGTGGGTGTACGGCGCCACCCGCATCGGCGTGCCGCCGCAGGTGAACGTGTGGGGCACGCTCCTGTTCGGCGCCGGCTTGGCGGCCGCCTCGATCAACCTGGTGAGCAGCATCCGCAAGGGTCGCAAGCAGGCCGCGGCCATCGATGGCGGGATCGCGAGGCAGCCACGAGTTCCTGATCCTCAGGCGCAGTCCTCGGCCCGCGTCCACGCCGAGGATCCGGAGGGCCGACGCGCCCGCCTGGCTCGTGAAAACTTTCACAAAGTCACGAGAAAATGCCCTCGGACCTGCGGAAACGCTGTTCTCGCGATTTTGACGGGGCCGTCGGGCCGCCGCTATACTCCGGCGCGCATGGCTGCCCCACCTCAACGAGAAGCTGCTTGGTCTGGCATGGGGATGGGGTGGAGCGTCACTGCGACCATGATCGCCGGGATCCTCGTGTGGGGCGGTGTGGGGTACGTCGTCGACCGACTCGTCGGAGCGTCGCACGTGTTCTTCGCCCTCGGGACGGTCTTGGGCGCGTGCGCGGCCACCTACATCGTGTATCTGAGGTACGGCAAGGGAGACCCGTGGTAGCAGCTGAGCCCGAACTCGAGCTCGTCCGGAGGGTGCTTCCCCTTTCCGTTGCCGGCCATCGTCGTCGTCGCGCTCGTGGCGGGCCGTGGTCGGGGGAACCGACGCCGCGATCTCCGCGGGCCTGGCCATGGTCCTCGTGTTCGCCAACTTCGTGTTCTTCGCGGTGTCGGTGGCCTACGCGGCTCGCATCTCGCTCACGCTGCTCTACGGGGTCGCGCTCGGTGGCTTCCTCGTCCGGATGGCGATCCTGATCGTCCTGCTCCTGCTGCTGGAGCAACTGGCGTGGTTCTCGGTCGCCGCCTTCGTGGCCGCCTTCGTCGTCGGCACGGTGGTGCTGCTGTCGGTCGAGATCAAGATGATCGCCGGGCGGATGCAGGCCGACCTCTGGAGCTTCCCTGAGGGCCAAGGGGCGCGGCGTTGAACGGACTCGCCGGACTGATCGCGGCGTTCGAGCCGCCCACCACGAAGGACTTCGTCTGGGGGTGCTGGGGTCCCTCCCTCAAGATCGGCAGCCTGTCCTTCTGCATGAACTTCATCAACTTCCTGGTGTTGTTCGGGATGGTGCTGTTCATCGCCTTCTTCTACTTCGGCCTGCGCCGCACGAAGGTCGTCCCCACCAAGACGCAGAGCCTGGCCGAGATGGGGATCGACTTCGTGCGCGAGAACATCGCGTTCCCGATGCTCGGCGCCGACAGCGACCGATTCCTCCCGCTGCTCGCGACGTTCTTCTTCGCGATCTTCTTCTGGAACATCTTCGAGGTCGTGCCGGGCATCAACTTCTCGTCGAACAGCCGGGTCGCGTTCCCGTTGGTCATGGCCATGATCGCGTGGGTCACCTACAACGGGGTGGGGATCGCCAAGCACGGCGTCGGTGGCTACCTGAAGCACGTGTGCTTCCCGCCGGGCGCGCCCTGGTGGCTCTACCCGCTGCTGGTACCGATCGAGTTCTTCACCCAGATCATCATCCGGCCGATCACCCTGGCGGTCCGACTCTGGGCCAACTTCATGGCGGGCCACTTCCTGCTCGCCGTGTTCTTCCTCGGCACCGTGGCCATGCTCCAGGGCGGATTCACGGTCATCTTCGCCCCGTTCTCATTCGCGATCGGCGTCGCCCTCGTGGGCTTCGAGATCTTCGTATCCGGGCTTCAGGCGTTCATCTTCGCCATCTTGACCGCGTCCTACATCGGCGGCGCGATGGCCGAAGAGCACTGACCAACGAACAAGGAGGCGTTCACCATGTTGGCTCTACTAGCGCAGGCCGCGGATGCCAGCGAAGGTCTGGCGACCATCGGCCGGGGGCTCGTGATCGGTCTCGCCGCGATCGGCCCCGGCATCGGCTTGGGTGTCCTGATCGGCAAGTCCGTCGAGGCGATGGCCCGTCAGCCCGAGTACGCGGGACAGGTCCGAGCGACCATGTTCATCGGCATCGGCTTGATCGAGGCGCTGGCCCTGTTCGGCATCGCGTTCTCGTTCATCATCTAGGGGAGGGCTCGCATCGTGATGGCCACCATGCTGGCGCTCCTCGCCGAAACGGCCGAGGAAACGAACGACAAGGCGGATCTCTACCCGCACTGGGAGGAACTCGTCGTGGGCGCCCTGGCGTTCGCGATCCTGTTCTTCTTCATGTGGAAGTGGGTCCTGCCGCGACTGAACACGATGCTCGAGGAGCGTCGCGCCAAGATCCAGGGCGAGCTCGAGAAGGCCGAAACCACCCGGAAGGAAGCCGACCAACTCCTCGCGGACTACCGCGCGCAACTCGCCGACTCGAAGGGCGAGGCCAACCGGATCATCGAAGAAGCCCGCGCGGCCGCCGACCAGGTCCGGGCCGACATCCAGGCCGCCGCCAACGAGGAAGCCCAGGCCACCGTGCTTCGGGCCCAAGAGGAGATCCGCGTCGAACGCGACCGGGTCTTCTCCGAACTCAGGGCGCAGGTCGGGGAGATCGCGGTCGAACTCGCCGGGCGAGTGGTCGGCCAGTCCCTGGACGAGAGCGCGCACGCTCGCCTGATCGACGACTACATCGACGAGGTCACGCGCGGGAACGCGCAGAACTGACATGCCACGCGATCCTGACCTGATCAGCGGGTACGCCGAGGCCATGTTCTCGGTCGCCGGAGCCGAGGGCGTGCTCACCGTGGTCGAGGACGAGCTCTACGGCTTCGCCAAGGCCTTGGAACAGAACACGCCGCTGCGCGAGGCGCTCACCGACGCCGCGTTGCCCGCCGAGAACAAGAAGGCCGTGGTCGCCGAGCTCCTGGGCGACCGCGCGAACCCGGTCACCGTGAACCTGCTGGGGTTCGTGATCGACGCGGGACGCTCGCGCGAGATCCCGGACGTCGTCCAGGCGCTGGCCGAACGGGCGGCCGGCGAACGCGACCACGCGCTCGCCGAGGTTCGCAGCGCCGTCGCGCTCAGCGATGCACAGCGCGACCGGCTCGCCCAGGCACTGTCGCAGGCGACGGGGCGCACGGTCGACGTCAAGGTGGTGGTCGATCCCGCCGTCGTCGGTGGGGTCGTGGCGCGTGTCGGCGATGAGGTCTTCGACGGCTCGGTGGCGACTCGGCTCGACCGAGCCAAGCAGCAGCTCGCAACAGGACAGCAGGGGAGCGTGTGAGGGTATGGCACTGAACATCGATCCCGCGAGCATCGCGGAGGCGCTCCGAAGGAACGTCGAAAGCTACTCGCCGAGCGTCGAGCGGGGAGAGATCGGCCGGGTCGTCGAGACCGGCGACGGGATCGCCCGCGTGCAGGGGCTGCCTCGCGCCATGGCGAACGAGCTGCTCGAGTTCCCCGGGGGCGTGCTCGGCCTCGCGCTGAACCTCGACGAAGACGAGATCGGTTGCGTGATCCTGGGCGAGTCCTCCCACATCGAGGAAGGCGACCCCGTCAAGCAGACCGGCACGATCTTGTCGATGCCGGTGGGCGACGGGTTCCTGGGCCGGGTCGTCGACGCGCTGGGCCGGCCCATCGACGGCAAGGGGGCGATCGCCAGCACCGAGACGCGGAACCTCGAGGTGCAGGCCGCCAACGTCGTCAGCCGCCAGCCGGTGAAGGAGCCCCTGTACACGGGCATCACGGCGATCGACGCGATGACCGCCATCGGGCGGGGTCAGCGTCAGCTGATCATCGGCGACCGCCAGACCGGCAAGACCGCGGTCGCGGTCGACGCGATCATCGCCCAGCGCGAGTCGTGGGGGACCGAGAACCAGGTCAAGTGCATCTACGTCGCCATCGGCCAGAAGGCCTCGACCGTCGCCGAGGTCGCCGAGACGCTGCGCGAGAACGGGGCGCTCGAATACACGACGATCGTCAACGCGTCGGCGTCCGACCCGGTGCCGTTCCAGTACATCGCGCCGTACGCGGGCGCGGCGCTGGGCGCCTACTGGATGTACAACGGCGAGGCCGCGCTGATCGTCTTCGACGACCTGTCGAAGCAGGCCACCGCCTACCGCACCCTCTCGCTCCTGCTGCGCCGTCCTCCGGGCCGCGAGGCCTACCCCGGCGACGTGTTCTACCTGCACTCGCGGCTGCTGGAGCGCGCCGCGAAGCTCTCCGACGAGCTCGGCGGAGGTTCGATGACCGCCCTGCCGATCATCGAGACCAAGGGCGGCGACATCTCGGCGTACATCCCGACCAACGTGATCTCGATCACCGACGGGCAGATCTTCCTGGAGTCCGAGCTGTTCTTCTCGGGCGTGCGGCCCGCGATCAACGTCGGCACGTCGGTGAGCCGCGTCGGCGGCAACGCGCAGACCAAGGCCATGAAGCGGGTCGCCGGGCGCCTGCGCCTGGACCTGGCCCAGTACCGCGCGCTCGAAGCGTTCGCGCAGTTCGGTTCCGAGCTGGACAAGGCCTCGCAGCAGCAGCTGTCTCGAGGCGCTCGCGTGATCGAGGTGCTGAAGCAGCCGCGCAACGCGCCGCTGCCGATGGAGATGCAGGTCGTCTACGTCTACGCCGCCACGGTGAGCGCCGCGCTCGACGACCTGCCGGTCGAGGACGCGAAGCGGTTCGTCACCGAGCTGGGTGAGTACCTGCAGACCCGCAGCCCGGAGATCCTGGAGACGATCGGCACCACCGGCGAGCTCTCCGACGAGACCGAGGACAAGCTCAAGGCCGCCATCGCCGCGTTCAAGGAGACGTTCGTCCCGACGTCGGGTGGACCCGGTTCCGACGCCGCGCTGGGCTCGACCACGCCGCCGGACGAGGTCAAGCCCGACGTGGGCTGGGATCGCATGTCCTCGGCCGACGACGATCTCGATGACGGCCCTGAGGGCCGCGTCGAAGACAGCCTCGAGGAGCGCACGGAGGGATCCGAGGAGGGGGCAGGCCCCATCGGCGAGGCCGGCGCGCAGGAGCCCACGTAACGCGATGGGAGCCCAACTCCGCGTCGTCCGTCGACGGATCCGCTCGGTCCAGTCGACGATGAAGATCACCCGCGCGATGGAGCTGATCGCGTCCTCGCGCATCGTGAAGGCGCAGCAGCGCGTCGAAGCGGCGCGTCCCTACGCGATCCAGCTCACCCAGGCCATGGAAGACGTCGCGGCCCAGGCCGGCTCGGTGGCGCACCCGCTCCTGGAGGACCGGGAGCAGCCCGCCAAGGTGGGCGTGCTCGTGGTCACGTCCGATCGCGGGCTCGCCGGCTCCTACAACTCCAACGTGCTGAAGATCGCCGAGCAGCAGATCGAGTCGATCCGCGCCCGAGGGCTGGAGCCCGTGCTGTACATCAGTGGCAAGAAGGGCGTGGGCTACTTCCGGTTCCGGGCCGTGCCGATCCACCGTGAGTGGCAGGGTCACAGCGAGGTGCCGACCTACGAGGTCGCCCAGGAGGTCGGCCACGCGCTGATCCAGGACTTCGCCGATCGAGAGATCGACGAGCTGCATTGCGTGTACACCGACTTCCGTTCGGCGTTCACGCTGCGCGCCACCCACCAGCGGTTCCTGCCGATCGCGCCGGAAGAGGTGACCGGCACGGGCGGCAACCCCGCCGCCGAGTACCTCTACGAACCGGGTCCCACCGAGATCCTGGACCACCTGCTGCCGCAGTACGTGATCACCAAGGTCTACGCCGCGATGCTCGAGTCCGCGGCCTCCGAGAACGCGGCCCGCCGCCGCGCCATGAAGGCGGCGACCGACAACGCGGAGGAGCTCATCAAGATCTACACCCGGCAGGCCAACCGCGCCCGCCAGGACGAGATCACCACCGAGATCAGTGAGATCGTCGGCGGGGCCGAGGCCCTGTCCGCCGCTTCAGGAGAGTGACGAATGGCTGACACCACCACGAACGGAAGCAACGGACACGCCGCCGGCCGCGTCGTCCGGGTCATCGGCCCCGTGGTCGACGTCGAGTTCCCGCCCGGCCAGCTTCCCGAGATCAACACCGCCGTGCGGATCGACGTCCTGCTCGACGAGCAGACGACGACGATCACGTGCGAGGTGGCCCAGCACATCGGCGACAGTCAGGTCCGGACGATCGCGCTGAAGCCCACCGACGGCATGGTGCGCGGCTCCCCCGTGGAGAACAGCGGCTCGCCGATCAGCGTGCCCGTGGGCGAGGGCGTGCTGGGGCACGTCTACAACGTGCTGGGCGAGCCGCTCGACACCACGATGGATCAGATCCACCCCGCCGACTACTGGCCCATCCACCGCGACTCGCCGCCGTTCGACGAGCTCGAGCCCAAGTCCGTGATGCTGGAAACCGGCATCAAGGTGATCGACCTGCTCGAGCCCTACGTGCAGGGCGGCAAGATCGGCATGTTCGGCGGCGCGGGCGTGGGCAAGACCGTGATCATCCAGGAGATGATCCGCCGGCAGGCCCAGCAGCACGGCGGCGTGTCGGTCTTCGCCGGCGTGGGGGAGCGCACCCGTGAGGGCAACGACCTGTTCCTGGAGATGCAGGAATCCGGCGTGTTGGCCAACACCGCGCTGGTGTTCGGCCAGATGGACGAGCCGCCGGGCGTTCGGCTGCGCGTCGCACTGAGCGCGCTGACGATGGCCGAGTACTTCCGCGACGTGGAGCGCAAGGACGTGCTGCTGTTCGTGGACAACATCTTCCGATTCACCCAGGCCGGTTCGGAGGTCTCGACGCTGCTCGGGCGCATGCCGTCGGCGGTGGGCTACCAGCCCACGCTCGCCGACGAGATGGGCGAACTGCAGGAGCGCATCACCTCGACGAAGGGCCGTTCGATCACCTCGCTGCAGGCGATCTACGTGCCCGCCGACGACATCACCGACCCGGCCCCGCACACGGCGTTCGCGCACCTGGACGCCACCACGGTGCTCTCGCGTGACATCGCGTCGCTGGGCATCTACCCGGCCGTGGACCCGCTCGACTCCACCAGCCGCATCCTCGACCCTCGCTACGTGGGCGAGGACCACTACGCGGTGGCCCGGCGGGTGCAGGAGATCCTCCAGCGGAACAAGGACCTGCAGGACATCATCGCGATCCTCGGCATCGACGAGCTCAGCGAAGAGGACAAGGTCATCGTGTCGCGGGCGCGCCGCATCCAGCGGTTCCTGTCCCAGCCGTTCTTCGTGGCCGAGCAGTTCACCGGCATCGAGGGCAAGTACGTGCCCGTCGACGAGACGATCGCCTCGTTCAAGGGCATCTGCGAGGGCGAGTACGACCACCTGCCGGAGCAGGCGTTCTTCCTGGTGGGCGGCATCGAGGAAGCGATCGAGCAGGCCAAGACGATCGAGGCGGCCTAGCGCATGCCCCTGGATGTCCACGTCGTCACGCCCGAGCGCGAGCTCTGGTCGGGGGAGGCCTCGACCGTGGTGGCGCGTGGCGTGGCGGGTGAGGTCGGCATCCTGTCCGGCCACGCGCCGATGATGGTCGGCTTGGCGATCGGGCCGCTGCGGATCCTGCGCAGTGACGGTCCGGAGATCACGGCGGTCGTCGACGGCGGGTTCATGCACGTGACCTCGGACGGCGACGCCACACGGGTGGACGTGCTCGCGGCGAATGCCGAGATGCGCGAGGAGATCGACGTCGAAGGCGCCCGCCGGCGTGTGAGCGAGCTCGAGGACCGGCTCCGCGAGCGGGACACCGCCGATGCCGAGGCCGAACTCGCCGGCGTGAAGGAATCCCTCCTCAAGGCCCAGGCCAGGATCAACCTGGCAGGCTGAGGCCGGAACGGGCCATCGGCCCCTACACTGATGCCCTCATGGAACGCCTCCTCGTCACGGGAGGGGCGCGCCTGGAGGGGGCGGTGGTCGTCTCCGGCGCCAAGAACTCCGCCCTCAAACTGATGGCCGCCGCGCTGCTCGCGCCCGGCCGGACCGTGCTGCGCAACGTGCCCCGGATCCAGGACTGCTTCACGATGGGGGAGGTCCTCGAGCATCTGGGCGCCGGCGTCGCCTGGGACGGCAACACCGTGACGATCGACGCCACGACGCTCACGTCCGTCGAGGCCCCGTACGAACTCGTGCGCCGCATGCGCGCCTCCACCGCCGTGCTCGGCTCGCTGCTGGCGCGGGCCGGTCGAGCCCGCGTGGCGATGCCCGGGGGCGATGAGATCGGGTCGCGTCCCATCGACCTGCACATCGCGGGCCTCCGCGCCATGGGAGCCCAGGTCGGATCCGAGCACGGGTTCCTCGTCGCCGAGACCGCGGGGCTCCGTGGGGCGGCGATCACGCTCGACTACCCCAGCGTCGGCGCCACCGAGAACCTGATGATGGCGGCGGTCCGCGCGCGCGGCACCACCGTGATCGACAACGCCGCGCGTGAGCCCGAGATCGCCGACATCGCCGCGTTCCTGGTGGCGATGGGCGCGCGGATCGAGGGCGCCGGGACCAACACGATCGAGATCGACGGGGTGGACGAGCTCGCCGGGACCGAGCACGTCACGATCCCGGACCGCATCGAGGCCGGGACCTGGGCCGCCGCCGCCGTCGCCACCGGTGGCGACCTCCTGCTGGAGCATGCCCGCGCCGATCATCTCGACCTGTTCCTCACCAAGCTCGCCGATGCGGGCGCCCTCATCGATCGCATCGAGGACGGGATCCGCGTGCGGCAGGTCGGACGCGGGCGGGCCATCGACTTCGTGACCTTGCCCTACCCGGGTGTGGCCACCGACTTCCAGCCGATCCTGATGGCGATGCTCGCCACCGGCGAAGGCACCAGCATCGCCACCGAGAACGTGTTCGAGAGCCGGTTCCTCTACGTGGACGAACTGCGGCGCATGGGCGCCGACATCCGGACCGAAGGTCATCACGCGGTGATCCGGGGCGTTCCCCGGCTGTCGGCGGCCCCGGTGCGCGCCCTCGACATCCGCGCGGGCGCCGCCATGGTGATCGCCGCGCTCGTCGCCGACGGGGTCACCGAGATCTCGGAGCTGCATCACCTGGACCGGGGCTATGAGCGGTTCGAGGACAAGCTGACCCATCTGGGCGCCGACGTGCGGCGGGTCAGCGTCCCGGCGACGACGGAGCCATGGTGATCGAGGGCCCGCCGCCGCGCCCCGACCTCGGCGACGACACCCTGGGATGGCGGTCGGCCGATGCGGTCGTCACCGTTCATGGCACCGGGATCAAGGGCGGCCCGCCGGTCGGCTGGTCCTTCTGGGAAGCCCTCGGGTTGTTCTTCATCGTGTACCTGCTCATCGGGCAGATGGTGCTGGGCGCCATCACGCTCGCCCTGATGAACTACGACTTCTCGCAGTGCCGGCGATGGCGGCGCGAGCGCTCCGCTGCTGGCGGCGACCCTGGTCGGCAACATCGCGACCGTCGCCCTGGTCTCCTGGTGGCTCTCGCGGCGGTATCCGAACTGGCTCGCATCCCTCGGGATCGGCAGCCCGGCCATCCGGTCGCGCGACGTGCTGCTCGCGATCGTGATGGCTCCGGCGATCTACCTGGTGCTCGGCCTGGTGGTGGCGCCGATCCTGTCCGCGCTGATCGAGGCGCTGTCGAACCTGCCCACCACCACCCCGGAGCAGATCGATGCCCAGAGCCTCTCCACCGCCGGCAAGATCCTCGCGGTCGTCGCCACGGTGTTCGTGGCTCCGATCACCGAGGAGTTCATGTTCCGCGGCCTCCTCTTCCGCTCGCTCCGGGACCGCCATGGGTTCTGGCTGGGTGCCGCGGTGTCGGCGGTGATGTTCGGGTTCGTCCATTGGTCGGGGCCGTGGCAGGACGCCGTGCTCCTCGTGGGGCTCATGACGGGCACCGGGTTCGCGCTGGCCGCCATCTACCAGTGGCGCGGCACGATCGTGGCGCCGATCGCGACCCACATCGTGTTCAACATCATCGGCCTGACGTTGATCCTCACCACCTCGTAGACCTCCCAGCCTCGTGGCCGGCTTCGTGGCCGGCCGCGGAGCCGGCTTGCGTATGCTGAGGCCCGACGAAAGGGGTCCCGTCCGTGCCGCTGTTCCCGACCGATCCGTGGTTCCAAGACCTCGTGGGCCAGATCAACGCGTCGGCCGACTACCTCGAAGCCGCGAAGGACTGGGAGGGCGACATCGCGTTCCTGGTCGAGGCCGAACCCGACCGCGGGTGCCGGACGACACCTGGGGCTACCTCGACCTGTGGCACGGCACGTGCCGCGGCGGCGGCCTGGTCGATCCGGAGAAGGGCGAGACCGCGCAGTACGTGATCCGCGCGCCCTACTCCCGGTGGAAGGACGTCGTGCTCGGCGAGCTCGACCCGGTGCGGGCGATGATGCAGGGCAAGCTGCGGGTGCGTGGTGACCTCCCCACGATCGTGCGGTACGTGAAAGCTGCCGACGAACTCGTGCACCTGTGCAGCAAGGTGCCGACCACGTTCCCCGACGAGGGCTGAGGGCCGTGCGCGCGGTGGTGTTCGCCGAGGCGGGCCTCGTGCGGATGGACGATGTGCCCGAGCCCGAGCTCCTCGAGCCCACCGACGCGATCGTCCGCGTCACGCGTGCCGCGATCTGTGGGTCGGACCTGCACTTCTTCCACCTGAAGGCTCCCGTGGCGCCCGGGGACGTGATGGGCCACGAGGCCGTGGGTGTCGTCGACGCGGTCGGCGACGGCGTCGACGGCTTCGCCCCGGGCGATCGCGTGGTGGTGGCGTTCGACATCGCCTGCGGGACGTGCTGGTTCTGCCGTCGTGGGCAGTCGCAGCTCTGCGAGGACTCGGCCATCCTGGGCGGTGGCACCTTCGGCGGCGACCTTCCCGGGGCCCAGGCCGAGCGGGTTCGGGTGCCGTGGGCCGACACGAACCTGCTGACCGTCCCCGACGAGGTTCCCGACGACGCCGCCGTGTTCGTGGGCGATGTGCTCACCACCGGGTTCTACGCCGCCTCGATCGCCGAGCCTCGTCCCGACGACGTGGTGGCGGTGCTGGGCATGGGGCCCGTGGGGCTCCTCACCGTGCAGGCGTTGCGCGCGCTCGGGGTGCGCACCGTCCTGGCGCTGGATCGCGAACCCGATCGCCTCGCGCTCGCCGAGGCGTTCGGTGCCACGCCGGTGAACATCGCCGAACGGAACGCGCAGACCGCGGTGGAGGGGTTCACCGAGGGCCGCGGCGCCGACGTCGTCCTCGATGCGGTGGGCCATCCCGCCGCGTTCGAGTCCGCCATCGACGTGGTGCGCCGTGGGGGACGGGTCGTCGTGGTGGGCATGTACGCCGGCGAGACCGTCGAGCTCCAACTCGGCGTGTACTGGGCGCGTGCGCTCGACGTCCGGTTCGCCGGCCTGTGTCCGGTCCACGCCTGGTGGGAACGGGCGATGGCCCAGGTGCAAGCGGGCGCCATGGACCCGTTGCCGTTGATCAGCCATCGGCTGCCGCTCGAGGACGCGCCGCGCGGCTACGACCTGTTCGACCGGCGTGAAGCGACGAAGGTCCTGCTGGCGCCGTGATCGTCACGTTCGTCGACGCCGAACCGAGCGGCCTCGCCGAGATGCTCGGTGGGTTGATCGAGCAGAACCTCGCGGCCGATCCCTCGCGACGCAGGCTGCTGCATCCCTCCGTGGTGACGATCGAGGCCGACGACGCCGGGCGTCGACATCACGTTGCGGATCGATCGCGATGCCATCGTCGTGGCCGAGGGATCCGATCCGGCGGCCCAGGTGCGGATCCACGCCGACTCGGGACGGCTGCTGTCGGTGGTCGCCACCCCGTTGCGGTGGGGCCTGCCCGATCCCTTCGCCCACGCGGGGCGATCGCTGATCGCCGCCATCGCGCGTGGGCGTGTCCGGATCCACGGCCTGGTTCGTCATCCCCTCCAGGTCATCCGCCTGACGAAGCTGCTCAACGTGCATGAGGGGTCCCGGTGACGTCGGCGCCTCGGCCCGTCCGTCCCGACGAAGCGGCGTGGCTGCAGCGCCGGGAGCACGCATGGCTCCCGGCGTTCGCGGTCCTGGCCGTGATCGTGCTCACCACCGTGGGTGGGTTCGTGGTGGCGGCCGCGTTGGCGCAACCGGCCGGACCGCCCGTGGGGTTCCCCGGCCTCGTGGAGGTGCAGCCCCTGTCGGGATGGGAGCCGGCCGACCCGGGCAGCGTCGATGGACGTCCGTTCGTGCAACTCACCCGCGGCAACGGCACCTTGCTCGTGCTGGACTGGGGCGCCTCGCCGGGCGATGCCGACGTGCTCGCCCGCGCCGTCGTCGACGAAGCCCTGACGCCATCGTTCACGCCAGCTGACGGTCTCGGACCGACTGGAGCCGGTGGTGCTGGCCGACGGCACGCCGGGCGCCCGGTTCACCTTCGTCGGCGTCGACCCGGAGTCCGGTGGGTCGATCGAAGGCGAGGTCACCGCCGTGGTCGATCCCTCGGGCCGAGGCGTGGTGTTCGTCGGGCTCGGCCCCGAAGGCTCGCTCGCGTTCATCGACGGCGACATCCACACGATGATCGATCAAGCCGAGGTGACCTGAGCCGTGGCCGTGGCCTCCCGCCGAGGGTTCCGGCGTTCGAGCCTGCATCACGTGGGGTTCTTCCAGCCGCGTCAGCCCGCGTTCTGGCTGTACGTGGTGATCGTCGTGGCGACCGGCGTGGTGGCGCTCGCCGAGCAGAGCTTCTATCGGAACATCTCCGCCTCGGGATGGGCGCTGTCCTGGCTGTTGCTGGCCCTGTACGCCTTGCCGGTGTTCCTGGTCGTCTACTTCCTGGACCTCTACGAGCGCGAGCCGCTGTCGCTGGTCGCCGCGGCCCTGGTGTGGGGCGCGGTGGCGGCCACCACGCTGTCGGCGATCGGCAACCTCGGATGGGGCCTCACGGTGGCCAGGGTGGGCGGACCCGAGTTCGCGGCGCGCTGGACCGCCGCGCTCACCGCGCCGTTCGTCGAGGAGACGCTGAAGGGCTGCGGCGTGGTGTTGATCTACCTGATCGCCCGCGACGAGATCGACGACGTGATGGACGGGTTCGTCTACGGGGCCGTGTGCGGCCTGGGGTTCGCGATCGTCGAGGACGTCTTCTACTTCATGAGCGTGTTCGGCGGCCAGCCGGCCGGCGTGCTGCAGGGGTTCTTCCTGCGGGTGGTGGCGAGCGGGTTGTACTCGCACGTGCTCTACACCGGGCTGGTGGGGATGGCCATCGGGGTGGTGGTCTCGCGCCGCGCCAC
Organism: uncultured Actinomycetes bacterium; assembly: GCA_963797635.1. Taxonomy (GTDB): domain Bacteria; phylum Actinomycetota; class UBA4738; order UBA4738; family HRBIN12; genus JAOUEA01. The sequence continues at coordinate 643,178 of CAWCPZ010000011.1, read as the reverse complement.
CGAACCGCTGGGCCGTCGTCTGTGGATCGCGGCCGGCCTGTGTGCCCTGGCGGTGTTCGGCCACTTCCTGTGGAACTCCCCGCTGCTCGACTTCTTCCCTGCGGAACCGTGGACCGGCGCCGATTGGCTGATGGTGCCGGTCGCGACGGCGGTCAAAGGGCTGCCGTTGCTGGCGTTCGTGGGTATCGCGGTCTGGCTGGCCCGGCGTCGGGAACGGCGCTGGTTGCAGGCTTCCCTCTCGCCGGAGGTCGGCCTCGACGGCATCTCCGCCGAGGAGCTCCAGGTGCTCGCCTCGCCCAAGCGCCGTCGCGCCGCCCGTGCGCAGATGCGCCGGCGCGCGGGGTCACGGGCGTCCTCGCTGCTGCATCGACTCCAACGCGAACAGGTGAACCTCGCCATGGTGGCGTCCAGGGTGCCCGATGATCAGGATCCCGCCCTGATGCGGCAACGGGAGTACTGCCGTTCGCTGCGCGATGCCCTCCAGGCGATCCCCGGCGCCGCGCCCGCCCAGACGGCGAGCGGCGGCGGGTAGGCTGCGACCGATGGAGGTCGACGAGCTCGTCCGTGGGGTGCTGGCGCGCGAACGCCGTGCGGTGGCCCGCGCGATCTCGGCCGTCGAGGACGGCGACGCCGACCTGGAGTCGCTGTCCGCGGGCCTGTATCCACACACCGGCTCGGCCGCGACGATCGGCCTGACCGGGGCGCCGGGCGTGGGCAAGTCGACGCTCGCGGCCGGATTGGTGGGTGCGGCGCGGACCCGCGACCTCCCCGTCGCCGTGCTGGCGGTCGATCCGACCTCCCCCTACACCGGCGGCGCGCTGCTGGGCGATCGCGTCCGCATGCAGGAGCACGCCACCGACCCCGGCGTGTTCATCCGGTCGATGGCCACCCGGGGACACCTGGGCGGCATGGCGCTCGCGGCGCCCGAGGCCGTCCGCATCCTGGACGCCGCGGGGTACGAACGCGTCGTGGTCGAGACCGTGGGGGTGGGCCAGGCCGAGGTCGATGTGGCGGCCGCCACCGACACCGCGGTGGTGGTGCTGGCGCCCGGCCTCGGCGACGCCGTGCAGATGGCGAAGGCCGGGATCCTCGAGGTCGCCGACATCTTCGTCGTCAACAAGGCCGATCGCGACGGGGCCCCGGAGGTCGTCCGCGAACTCCGCCAGATGCTGCACCTCGGCGCGGCCCGCGACTGGGACCCGCCGGTCCTCACCGCCTCGGCATCCCAGGGCGAGGGCATCGAGGAGCTGTGGGAGGCCATCGAATCGCATCGCGACCACCTGGCGGCGTCCGGTGCCCTCGCGGCCAAGCGGCGGTCCCGCCTGATCCGCGAGGTGGAGAGCCTGGCCGCCGAGCGGTTCCGGCTTCGCGCCGCCGAGGCCCTTCGCGCCGACCCGCAGCTGGCCGACGAGCTCGAGGCCCGCCGTCTCGATCCCTACCGCGCTGCCGCTATGCTGGCCTCCCGGGCCGCGGAGTAGGCCGCGGCCGACCGGCACCACATCGCAGGGACGCGAGCCACGTGACCGACGCCCGCCAACGCACCCAACCCACCGACGAGGCCGTTGCCGCCGAGCGTTCGCATCGAACGCTGTCGGGCGAACCCGTTCCCGAGATCGCCACGGCCGAGGACCTGGCCTCCTGGGACCCCGACGAACGACTGGGCCGGCCGGGGGAGTTCCCGTTCACGCGCGGGGTCTACCCCTCGATGTACCGGGGCCGCCTGTGGACCATGCGGCAGTTCGCCGGGTTCGGCACGCCCGCCGAGACCAACGCGCGGTACCGCTTCCTGCTGGCGCAGGGTCAGGGCGGGCTCAGCGTCGCCTTCGACATGCCCACCCTGATGGGGCTGGACTCCGACGACCCTCGCAGCGAGGGCGAGGTGGGGCGCTGCGGTGTGGCGACCGATTCCCTCGATGATTTCGAGACGCTGTTCGACTCGATCCCCTTGGGCGACATCAGCACGTCGATGACGATCAGCGGACCGGCCACCGTGGCGTTCGCGTTCTTCCTGGCCACGGCGGAGCGCCAAGGGGTGGCGTGGGATCAGCTCGACGGCACGCTGCAGACCGACATCCTCAAGGAGTACATCGCGCAGAAGGAATGGATCTTCCCGCCGCGTCCGCACCTGCGGCTGATCGGCGACCTCATGGCCTTCTGTGCCGAGCGGTGCCCCAAGTTCCATCCGGTGAGCGTGAGCGGCTACCACATCCGCGAGGCCGGAGCGACGGCGGCCCAGGAGCTGGCGTTCACGCTGGCCGACGGGTTCGGCTACGTCGAACTCGGCCAGCGCCGCGGGCTCGACGTGGATCGCTTCTCCTCCGGGCTGTCGTTCTTCTTCAACAGCCACATCGACTTCTTCGAAGAGATCGCGAAGTTCCGGGCCGCTCGGCGCATCTGGGCGCGGTGGCTGCGCGATCGATACGGCGCCACCGATCCCGCCGCGATGCGTCTGCGGTTCCACACGCAGACCGCCGGGGTCTCCAACACCGCGCAACAACCGATGAACAACGTGGTGCGGACCGCCGTCGAGGCGCTCGCCGCGGTGTTCGGGGGCACGCAGTCGCTGCACACGAACGCGCTCGATGAGGTGCTGGCCCTGCCGACCGAGGACGCCGCCAAGCTCGCGCTGCGCACGCAGCAGGTGATCGCCTACGAGACCGGGGCGCCCGACACGATCGACCCGCTCGGCGGGTCCTACTTCGTCGAGACGATGACCGACCGGATCGAGGCCCAGGCCGAGGAGATCTTCGCCCACATCGATGCGATGGGGGAGGGCTCGATGCTCGACGGCGTCCTGGCCGGGATCGAACAGGGCTGGTTCCAGCAGCGCATCGCCGACGCCGCGTTCGAGGAGCAGCGTCGCTACGAGACCGGCGACCTGGTGAAGGTGGGCGTCAACGCCTTCGTCGAGACCGATGAGGCGCCGATCGACACCCTCGTGATCGGCCCCGAGGCCGAGGTCCAGCAACGCGTGGCCGTCGAGCGGACCCGGGCCGAGCGCGACGATGCCGTCGCGAAGGCCGCGCTCGCCGACCTCGTCCGCGCGGCCGGCACCGACGAGAACCTGATCGATCCGATGGTCGAGTGCGCGCGAACCCGGTGCACGGAAGGCGAGATCGTGAGCGCCCTCGTCGGGGTGTTCGGCGACTACCGGGAGACCCCGCGCTTCTGAGCGACCGCTGCCGAGATCGTGTGCTTGACGCTCACAGGAGGTCGGCGATATACAGGAGTCGTCGGAATCGCAACGAGTTGCAACTGCAACGAGCTGCTCCGGCGACGAGCGTCGGTCTACGGGAGGCACGGATGCACATCCCTGACGGGTTCATCAACGCGGGCGTATCGGCGGCCGCGGGCGTGGTCTCGGCCGGTGGCATCGGCTACAGCCTCGTCAAGGCCAAGGAGACCCTGTCGGAGAAGCTCGCGCCCATGGCGGGTCTGGTGGCCGCCTTCATCTTCGCGGTGCAGATGTTGAACTTCCCTGTCGCCGCGGGAACCAGTGGGCACCTGCTGGGTGGGTGCCTCGCCGCGATCCTGGTCGGACCCTATGCGGGGGCGGTCGCGGTGGCGGTGGTGCTGGTGGTGCAGGCGCTGTTGTTCGCCGACGGCGGGCTCACCGCGCTCGGGCTCAACGTGTTGAACATGGCCCTGATCACGTCGTTCGGCGGGTATGCGATCTTCCGGTTGATCCGCGGGGTGTTGCCGGCCAACCGTGGATCGGTCGTGGCCGCCTCCGGGATCGCCGCGGTGCTCTCGGTGGTGCTGGCCGCGCTCGGGTTCGTCGTCGAGTACGCGATCGGCGGCAACGGCGGCGCGTCGATCACCACCGTGGCGACGGCCATGCTGGGCACGCACCTCCTGATCGGCATCGGTGAGGGCATCATCACGGCGCTCACGATCGGCGTGGTCCTGGGCGTTCGTCCCGACCTCGTCTACGGCGCCCAGGATCTGCTCCCCACCCTGCAGCTGCGCGATCCCTCGATCGTGGCCGGGAGGCCGTGATGGCCGCGAAGCGAACCACCACCTGGGCGGTCGTGGTGGGTGGGCTCCTCGTGGCGCTCGGGCTCGCCTTCGTCGTGAGCCGGTTCGCGAGCAGCTCGCCCGACGGGCTCAACAAGGTCGCGATCGACCAGGGGTTCGACGACACCGAGACGAACCACGCCACGGCCGACGGCCCGTTCGCCGGCTACGGCGTGAAGGGCGTGGATGACCAGGGCCTGTCCACCGGGCTCGCCGGCATCGTCGGCGTCGTCATCACCTTCGGCATCGGCCTCCTGCTCTTCGTCGTCGTCGGTCGCCGCAAGGCGACGGGTGGCGAGCGCGATGCCGCGGCGGCGACCGCCTCGTCCGGCTCCGCACCGTGAGTGGCGCCCACGCGCTCTTCGTCCACGGCGACAGCCTGATCCACCGGCTCCGGCCGGAGTGCAAATTGCTGGCCCAGATCCTGTTCGTGTTCGCCGTCGTCGCCACGCCCCGCGAGGCGTTCTGGGCGTTCGGCGTCTACGTCGTGATGCTGGTGGTGCTCACCCAGCTCGCCGATCTCACGGTGGCGTTCGTCGCCAAGCGCCTGGTGATCGAGGTGCCGTTCGTGCTGTTCGCCGTGTTCCTGCCGTTGATTGGCCAGGGTCAGCGGATCGAGGTCCTCGGTCTATCCCTGTCGGTGGAAGGTCTGTGGGCGATGTGGAACATCCTGATCAAGGGCACGATCGGCGTCGCGGCCAGCGTGATCCTGGCGGCCACCACGCCCGTCCCGGACTTCCTCCGCGGATTGGAACGTCTCCACCTGCCGTCGGTGTTCACGTCGATCACGGGGTTCATGATCCGGTACTCCGAGGTCATCTCGCAGGAGGCCCGGCGCATGAAGGTGGCGCGGGAATCCCGTGGCTACGACGCCCGGTGGCTCTGGCAGGCGAAGGGGTTCGCGGCCTCGGCCGGCGCGCTGTTCATCCGGTCCTACGAGCGCGGCGAACGGGTGCACCTGGCCATGATCTCCCGCGGCTTCGACGGTCGTCTCCCCGAGGTCGATGACGGTCGCGCAGGCACGGCGCAGTGGGCGGCCGCCATGAGCCTGCCGGCCGTGGCGACCCTGGTCTGCGTGCTCGCCTGGGTGGTGCGGCCGTGAGCCACGCACCGGCGCTCGAGGTTTCGCGGCTCGCCTTCGCCTATCCCGACGGCACCCAGGCGTTGTTCGGGATCGATCTCACGATCGGGGTCGGCGAGCGCGTCGCGCTCCTGGGTCCGAACGGCGCCGGCAAGACCACGCTCGTGATGCACCTGAACGGCATCAACACGGCCCAGCACGGCTCGGTGCTGGTGGGCGGCCTGCCGGTGACCAAGCAGCACATGAAGGAGATCCGGAGGCGCGTCGGCATCGTGTTCCAGGACCCCGACGACCAGCTGTTCATGCCCACCGTTCGCGCCGACGTGGCGTTCGGGCCGGCCAACATGGGCGTGCGCGGTGACGACCTCGACGCGTGCGTCGAGCGCGCATTGCAGGCCGTCGGCATGGAGGAGTTCATCGACCGGCCGCCGCACCATCTGAGCTTCGGACAGCGGCGGCGCGTGGCGGTCGCCACGGTCCTGGCGATGGAGCCCGAGATCCTGGTGCTCGACGAACCGTCCTCGAACCTGGACCCCGCCGGCCGGCGCGAGCTCGCCGACATCCTGCGCTCCCTGCCGATCACGATGCTGATGGTGACCCACGATCTCCCCTATGCGCTGGAGCTCTGCCAGCGAGCCGTGGTGATGAACGAAGGCGTGATGGTGGCCGACGGCCGGACCCGGGACATCCTGGCCGACGAAGCGCTGATGGCGGCCAACCGCCTGGAGCTGCCCTTCGGGTTCTTCCCGGAGCGCGCGTTCGACGACTAGGCGGCGCCGGCGCAGGACGCGCACAGGCCCGTGATCGCGAAGTGCGTGAGGTCGGCCTCGAACCCGTGGTGCTGCTTGATCAGCTCATGCAGGGCCTGGGCCTCGCTCAGCGACAGGGGGTCGTCCTTGCCGCAGCGTCCGCAGGTGAGGTGCACGTGCTCGGCTTCCTCGGCCTTGTGGTACTCGGCCCCGGTCTCCAGGTGCGAGTGCGAGAGCACGCCGACGTCCTCCAGCAACGTGAGCGTGCGGTAGACCGTGGACGCGTTCACCCCCGGCATCTCCCCCTGCACCGTGCGGGCGATGGCGGCAGGGGAGATGTGGCCCTGGGTGCGCATCACCTCGGTGACGATGGCTCTTCGCTGGGGGGTCATGCGCAAGCCCTTGCTGCGCAGCAGGTCGATGACATCGGCGTAGTCGTGGGAGGAACGGTTCACGGTGTCGATGGTAGCAGCGTGTTGCACCTGCAACAGCCGTTGCAGGTGCCGCGTCAGGCGGGAGGCAGCGGAGGCGGCAGGCCCAGCGCCCGGGCCGCCCACGGCAGCGCGGTGCGGGCCTGCTTGCGCTGGAGCGGACGCACGTGCGGCGCCTCGGGGATGTCGGGCCGCGCAGCGTGGGCCGCGAAGTACCCGGCGAGCACCGACGCGAACGCCGCCATGTCCTCGGCCGGCGGGACGACCTCCTCGGGGGCGGGACCGCCCTCCGCATGCAGGCTCGGCAGCCAGGCCGCGAGATCGAACCGTGGGTTCCCGGTGCAGGCGAAGTTCCAGTCGACGAGCAGCGCCCGACCCTCGCGCAGGCACAGGTTGTCGCTCCGCACGTCCATGTGCAGGAGCGCGTCGCCCTCGATCACGGCCGAGTGCGCCGCGTCGGTGAGGGTGGCGAGGTGCGCTTCGATCCAGCCGGCATCGCAGAGCCCCAGCGCGAGGAACGCATCGAGGTCGCCGGCCACCTCGGGCCATCCCGTCCGGTCGAACTGACTCTGCGAGACGGGCGGGATCTCTGCCGAGGGCTCCGTGGAGGCGACATCCCCCAACGTGCGAACCACCGCCTCGACATGATCGCGGTCCCACGGCGGCGGCCAGTGGGCGTCGCTGAGGTCCTCGAGCACGAGCACCGGGCGCTCCCCGTCGTCGGACCAGCCCAGCATCTCGGCGGTGAAGGCCAGACCCCGGTGCTGGGCGTAGAAGAGGTGTTCGTCGCGGACCCACGCCGCGGTGTCCAGGGTGAAGGCGATCTTCACGAACGCGGTCGAACCGTCGGGCAGGGTCGCGATCCAGCGGGAGGCCGCGGTCTGGCCACCCCGGGACACCGTGCGCCACGCCACCGGTTCCACACCGAGCGCGCGCTTCGCGCGTTCCAGGTCCTCGGGCTCGGGCCGCTCGTTCATGACGCAGCAGCCTATCGGCCGGCGGGGACCATCTGGCGACGCACCCGCTAGCCTGCCGCCCATGACGGTGATGGTGACGGGGGCGTCGGGGCCGATCGGGCATGCGTTGGTGCCGCTGCTGGTGCGCAAGGACGAGGTTCGAGCGGCCGTCCGGCATCCCGATGCCGCCGAGCCGCTCCGCGCGCTGGGCGCCAAGGTCACGGTGGGACGCCTGGACGATGCCGACGCGCTGGCCGAGGTGCTGCGCCGCGTCTACACCGTGATCCATCTCGTGGGAGGGCCGAACCAGCCCGATGCCGACAGCCTCCAGGATGCCAACCACGGTTCGGTCCTGCGGGCGCTGACCGCCGCGAAGGTCGCCGACGTGCGTCGCTTCGTGCTCGTGTCGGTGCCCGGCGCCTCGCCGGATGCCCCGGATCCCTACCGGCGGGCTCGTGGCTTCGCCGAAGAGGCGGTGATCAACAGCGGGCTCGACCACGCGGTGATCCGGAGCACGCATGCCTACGGCTTGGGCGGCCTCTGGCTCGCGACCCTGGTGGCGGGCGCCACGGCGAGCCCGCCGGTCGTGCTGGGCGACCCCTCGAGAGCCCTGGCGCCCGTCGCGGTCGAGGACGTCGCGGCGGTGCTGGCCGCCGCCGACGACCGCGAGGGTGACCTGGAGGGCACCTGGGCGCTGGAAGGCCCGGACGCGACGACCCCGGCCGCCTTGATCCGTCTGCTCGCCGGCGAGACGGCACCCGAACCACGCAGCGTGGCCGGCAACGAGGCACGGGCGAGCCTGGAACCCATCCTGGGGTTCTCGTTGTCCGACGACGCGCTGCTGTGGCTCGCGGACCCGGCGCGCGCCGATGCACCCGATGCCGCCGCGGCGTTCGACGTGCCGCGTACCCCGATCCTCCAAGGGCTCCGCCGCGCGTTGGAGCGTGCCGCGGCCTCCGACGAGCCCCAGACGGATAGGTAGCATCGGGGCCATGGGGGAGTACGTGCGGCTCGAGGTCGACGACGGGGTGGGCGTGATCCGGCTGGACCGCCCTCCCGCGAACGCGATCGACCTGCAGCTCGGACTGGAGCTCCAGGAGGCGATCCGCGAAGCCGCCGACACGGACGATGTGGGCGCCCTCGTGGTGTGGGGCGGACCGAAGATCTTCGCCGCCGGCGCCGACATCAAGGCCATGGCCGAGTGGGGGCCCGACGAGGTCAAACCCAGCGTCGATGCCCTCGGCGAGGCGTGCGACCTGCTCGAGGCCACCCCCAAGATCTCGATCGCCGCGGTGAACCGGTACGCGCTGGGCGGCGGCATGGAGCTCGCCCTGGCGGCGGACCTGCGACTGCTGGGTGACGATGCCCGGCTGGGCCAGCCCGAGATCGGGATCGGCGTGATCCCCGGGGCGGGCGGCACGCAGCGGCTCACCCAGCTGATCGGGCCCGGGCGGGCGTTGGAACTGGTGGTCACCGGGCGCCAGATCGAGGCCGCCGAGGCCCTCGCGCTGGGGCTGACCCACCGGGTCGAACCCGCCGACGAGGTCTTCGACGCGGCGGTCCGCGACGCCCGCGTGTTCGCCAACGGCCCCCGGAAGGCGCTGGGCGCCGCCAAAGCCGCGATCCGGGCGGCCGTCCAGACGCCCGGACCGGCGGGGATCGCCACCGAGCGCGCCCTGTTCCTGCAGCTCTTCGGCTCGCCGGACCAGCGTGAGGGCATGCGCGCCTTCCTGGACAAACGCGACCCTCGGTTCGGCGCTCCCGCCTCCTGAGGAACCTCTGCACCCGGCCTCGACCCGGATCCGGAATGAACCACTGCCCGCGGTCGTTCGAACTACGTGCAGACGGACCCGACCCCACCAGCCCGAACGGGTCCGGCGAAAGGATGTGAGCGACGTGGCAGAGGAGAGGTACCGGGGCGCTTCCGTGCGACAGCTTCCGAAGCCGAACAAGCAGTACACGACCGGTAGGACCTGCGCCGACCCGGCGTGCGAGACGAAGCTCTCTCGCTACAACAAATGGCAGTACTGCTGGCAACACGAGCCCGTCCACTCGTACGTCCCCCGCGGCAAGCGCAAGTCGCGCAAGGAAGCTGCCTGATCGGATCCACCCAAACCGACGACCGAACCGAGGCCCTCCCCGCACGGGGAGGGTCTCGCTGCGTCCGGCACGGTGGGTCGGTCGCCTCCCCCGGACGGCTGACGGCGTTCCACCTGCACGCGCTCCGAGAACCGACTGCCGTGCAACGCTCCGCCATCGGGGCATGCCTGATTCAAGGTAGGCAGGATGTCTGCCGATGCAGGGTGGGACCGCTCCCCCCGAGCGCGACACCTATGACGAACGAGATCGTTGAGCCTCCCGCGATGCGAGAGGGCGCGTGCCCGTACTGCGAGCGAACCGTGCTCGTCTACGAGGAACCGCCCCGGTGCCCGCTGTGTGCCTGCCCGCTGGACGAGCACTCCGTCCACCCGTACGTCTTCCCGCAGGACCGGGTTCCCGAGGCCGAGTAAGACCGCTCAGCCGTCCACCAGGACGGCGTCACGCCGGCCCCGAACGTCGCTCACGAGCGCTAGGGATCCGGCTCGCCGCAGGTCTTCGACCGTGACCACCCCTTCGACCAGCCATCCGTCCTCGAGGGCCATCTCCCGTCCCACACCCGGGAGCAGACCGCAGTCCAGGGCCGGCGTCACCCATCGACCGTCCAGCTGGACGGCGATGTTGGCGATGGTGCTCTCGGTGATCTCGCCCCGGGTATTGGTGAGCACCACGTCGTCGGCATCGGGATGGCGGGCGGCCGCCTCCTCGTACCGGCGCCGCCGGGAGGTCTTGTGGAACAGCATGGGGTCGGACGGGTCGACGGGCTCGGCCGTGTCGAGCGCGAGTCGTACCGGCTGTGGTGAGGGCGGCAACGCCGTGGCCTTCACCGTGACCGCGCCCCGGCGGTCCAGCGTGATGCGGACCCTCGCTGCGCGGTCGCGCCATGACGCGAGCTCGGTCTCCAGCGCGGTCGCGATGCGCGCCTCGTCGAACCGGAACCCGAAGTAGCCCGCCGAGCCGCGCAGCCGGGCGAGGTGGCGCTCGAGGTTGAGGAGCCCGCCGTCCGGATCGTGCCGCAGGGTTTCGTAGAGATCGAACCGCGGCCGTCGCTCCGTGAGCACCCTCGCCTTGGCGACGACCTCGTCGAACTCGCTCGCCGCGCGTGAGTCCCAGGTGATGCCGCCCCCCACGCCGTACTCGGCCGTGCCGGTCTGGGCGTCGAGCATGACCGTACGGATCGGCACGCCGAACCTCGCGGCCGGCAGCCCCGACCCCGGCGGCGAGAGGAACCCGACGGCGCCGCAGTACACGCCCCGAGGCGAGTCCTCCAGCTCGGCGATGATCTCCATGGTCCGGACCTTCGGCGCACCGGTCACCGACCCACAGGGGAAGAGCGCCGCGAACACGTCGGCCAGTCCGACCTCGGATCGGAGCGTCGAGGTCACGGTGGAGGTGAGCTGCCACACGGTCTCGTAGCGCTCCAGATCGAACACGTCGCTCCACGTGACGGTGCCCGGCCGCGCCACCCGGCCGAGGTCGTTGCGGAGCAGGTCGACGATCATGGCGTTCTCCGCGCGGTCCTTCACCGAGCCGCGGAGCCGCTCGGCCACCTCGAGGTCCTCGGCGGGCCAGCGCCCCCGCGGCGCGGTGCCCTTCATCGGACGGGTCGACAGGGCCTCGCCGTCGATCCGGAAGAACAGTTCCGGGGATGCCGACAGCACCCGATAGCGACCCAGGTTGAGGTAGCCGGCGTAGGCGCCCCGTTGCGCGTAGCACAGGTCCCGATACAGCCCGCGTTCGTCGCCCTGCACCTGGGAGCGGAGCCGCAGCGTGTGATTCACCTGATAGGTGTCGCCGGCCGCGATGTGCCCGTGGATCGCTTCGATGGCGCGGTCGTAGGTCTCCCGGTCGACGGACGGCCGCCACGCGCCGGGCGGCATCGGCTCGGTGTCGGCCTGCGGTTCGGGGAGCACCGTTTCCTCCCGGCCCTCGAACATCGCGAACCACGCGAGCGGCAGCTGCTCGAAGGCATCGCCGGGCGTCCGCGTGCGTACGGCCAGCGAGGCGTCGAGCCCCGGGGCGGCTTCGTAGGCGAGGAAGCCCGCCAGCCACAACCCTCGTGCCGCCGAGGCTTCGGCGGCGGCGAGGATCCCGGGGACCTCGTCGGGCCGCGTGGCCTCGAGCACCCCGACGGGCTCGACCAGCCGGAACGACGGTTCCGCGCCGGTGAGATCGTCGAATCGGGCGTCGAGCACGCCAGGAACGATACGTGGCCGCGCGGAGCGGTAGCCTCGTTGGATGCCGTCGAAGGGTTCGGTCTTGGTGGCGATGTCGGGCGGGGTCGACTCGTCGGTCGCCGCATGCCTGCTCGCCGACCAGGGCTACGAGGTGTTCGGCTCCCACATGAACCTCGTGCACCTGGACGGGGTGGAGCATGGGTGCTGTGGCCCGTCGGCGCGCGCCGACGCCGAAGCCGTGGCTCGCGTCGCCGGGTTCCCGTTCGAGATCGCCGACCACTCCGAGGAGTTCGCCGAGACGGTGATCGCCGGGTTCGTCGAGGAACATGCGGCCGGACGCACCCCGAACCCGTGCGCGACGTGCAACGGCCAGATCAAGTTCGGGGCGTTCCTGCGGCGGGCCGACCAGCTGGGCATGGACTTCGTGGCCACCGGCCACTACGTGCGGGCCTCGCAGAGCGACGACGGTCGGTGGCACCTGCTCCGCGGCGCCGACGCCTCCAAGGATCAGACCTACATGCTGCACATGCTGGGGCAGGCCCAGCTGGCGCGGTCGCTGTTCCCGGTCGGCGCCCTCCCGAAGACGGAGACCCGCAGGCTCGCGGAAGCGTTCGGGCTGCCGGTGGCGGGCAAGCCCGATTCCCAGGAGCTGTGCTTCGCGCCGAGCGGCGATGCCGGCGGGTTCGTCCGGTCGACCGCGCCCGCCCTGGTGCGGAGCGGTGGCGAGGTGGTCGATCCCGACGGGACGGTGCTCGGCGAACACGACGGGACGTTCGCGTTCACGATCGGTCAGCGCCGAGGGCTCGGCGTCGCGATCGGCGAACCCGCGTATGTGCTCGACGTCGACGCCTCCGCGAACCGCGTGGTGGTGGGACCCCAGGTGCTGCTGGCACGACGGGGCCTGGTCGCCGACCGCGCGTCGTGGGTCGCGGGTGGGCCGCCCACCGACGGGCCGTTCGAGGCCCAGGTGCGGATCCGCTACCAGGGCGAGGATGCGCCGGCCGTCGTCGAGCCCACCGCCGGTGGCTTCCGCGTGGAGTTCCGTGAACCCCAGCGCGCCGTCGCGCCGGGACAGAGCGCGGTGGTCTACCGGGGCGACGAGGTGCTGGGCGGCGGCCGCATCGTCGAGTCGCTACGCTGAGCCCCTCCGGAAGGAAGGGACCACATGACCGACCATCCCAACGCCGCTGACCGCCCGAACGGCGCTGAACGCGTTCAACGCCGGCGACATCCCCGCGATGCTCGAGCTGCTCGACGATGCGATCGTGTGGCACGCGCCCGGCACCAGCCGGTTCGGTGGCCAGTTCGAGGGCAAGCAGGCGGTCACGGACCGGTTCCGCCGGATGGCCGAGGCCGGGGTGGTGACCTCGTTCGCGATCCACGACGTGATCGGCAACGACGAGCACGTGGTGGCCCTGGTGCAGGTCACGGTCACCGATGCCGACGGCACGCGGTACGAGGGGCCACAGGTCCAGGTGATGCACGTCCGCGGCGGTAAGGCGACCGAGTTCTGGGGCATGAACCAGGACCAGGCCGCGATGGACGTCGTCCTCGGCTGAGTCGCGGCGGGGTTCTCCGGCCGTCCCGTCGCGGCCGCCTCGTCCCTTCTGGCCGATACGATGGGCCGGTGAAGCTGCTCCGACGGCGCGCCAAGAGCTTCGAGATCCAGGTCCAGGACATGGTCCTGCACATCACGGCGCCCGAGGACTTCGCGGAGGAATCGCGGGCCGCGGCGCTGAGCTTCTGGGAGCAGCTGCAGTCCTACGCGCTCCGCTACCCGGCGTTCCGCGAGTCGAAGCGGCCGCTCGACCGCATCACGGCCGACGCTCCGGACATCGTCAAAGAGATGGTCGCTGCCGCCACCAGCGCCGGGGTCGGGCCGATGTTCACGTTCCGGGGCGCCGTGGTCGATCAGGTGGGGCGGTTCCTCGCCTCGCAGATGCACGAGCTCACCGTGGCGTGTGACGGCGCCTACTTCATCCGATCGCGCAAGCGCATGAAGCTCGGCGTCAAGCGTCGAGGCGGGGAACCGATCACGGTGGCGATCGACCCCGCGGGGACCGGCGTGGGTGTCTCCACCACGCTGGGCCGCGGGCGAGGCGGGGGAGGCCCCGACGGGCTCGCGGTGATCGCGGGCACGTGCATGCTGGCCGACGCCGCCGCGGCAGGGGTGCAGGCGATGCTGGGCAAGGACGAGGGCTTCCATGCCGCCTTGGAGTACCTGCAGCAGGTGCCGAACGTGCTGGGCGGCGTGGTGGTGGTGGGCGAACGGATCGGGGTCGCCGGCGCCGTGGAGATCGCGGCGTGAGCCCGCGCGCCAAGAAGACCGATACGGTCCGCGCGCCCGACGAGCGTGAGCGCGCCGAGGCCAAGCTGCGCGTCGAGGAGCTCCGCGCCGAGATCGAGCACCACCGATATCGGTACCACGTGCTCGACGATCCGGAGGTGGCCGACGCCGAGTACGACGTGCTGATGCGCGAGCTCCGGGCGCTGGAGGACCGGTTCCCCGAGCTGCAGACGCCCGACTCACCCACCGTCACCGTGGGCGGAGCGCCCGCCGACCTGTTCGCGCCGGTCACGCATCGCGCGCCGATGCTCTCGCTCGACAACGCCTTCAGCTTCGAAGAGCTCGACGCGTGGGCGGCCCGGGTGGAACGCGGCGTGGGCGATGCCGCCCGGTACGCCTGCGAGCTGAAGATCGACGGCGTCGCCTGCGCCCTCACCTACGAGCGCGGGCGCCTGGTGAAGGCCGCGACCCGGGGTGACGGCCGCATCGGGGAAGACATCACGGCGAACGTCCGCACGGTGAAGGGCATCCCCCGCACGCTGACCGTCGAGGATCCGCCCGCGGTGGTCGAGATCCGCGGCGAGATGTACTTCCCGGTGACGGCGTTCGAGGAGCTGAACGACCAGCTGTTGGAAGCCGGCGGCAAGGCGTTCTCGAACCCGCGGAACGCCGCGGCCGGGTCGCTGCGGCAGAAGGACCCGAAGGTCACGGCGTCGCGGCCGCTGCGCCTGTGGGTGCATTCGTTCGGCTTCGCGCAGGGCATCACGTTCGATTCGCACCTGGGGTTCCTCGAGTGGGCGGGCTCGGCGGGGTTGCCGGTGGCGCCCACCACCGAGTCGCGGGATTCGATCGACGGGGTCAAGGACTTCCTGCAGCACTGGGAGACGAACCGGCACTCGATCGACTGGGAGATCGACGGCACCGTGGTCAAGGTCGATCAGACCGATCTGCAGCGCGAACTGGGGAACACGAGCCACGCCCCCCGGTGGGCGATCGCCTACAAGTTCCCACCCGAGGAACGCACCACGCTGCTGAAATCGATCGACGTGCACACGGGACGCACGGGCAAGGTCACGCCGTTCGCCGTGCTCGATCCCGTGTTCGTCAGCGGGGTCACGGTGACCTACGCCACGCTGCACAACGAGGACGAGGTCCGCCGCAAGGACGTGCGCAAGGGCGACATGGTGATCGTGCGTCGCGCGGGCGACGTGATCCCCGAGATCGTCGGGCCGGTGCTCTCCAAGCGGAAGAAGAGCGCTCGGCGATGGTCGATGCCGAAGACCTGCACGTCCTGCGGCACGCCGCTGGTGCGTCCGGAAGGCGAGGCCGACTACCGCTGCCCGAACAAGCGCGGGTGCCCCTCGCAGGGCATCGAGTGGTTGTTCCATTTCTCCGGCCGCGGCGCCATGGACATCGAGCACCTGGGCTACATGACGGTGATGCGGCTGCTCGAGGCCGGGCTGATCGAAGACCCCGCGGATATCTACGCGCTCGATGCCGACAAGCTGGGCCGGCTGCCGGGCTTCAAGGACAAGTCGATCACCAACGTGTTGGAACAGATCGAGCTCTCGAAGGAACGACCGCTGTGGCGGCTGCTGGTGGGCCTCAACATCCGGCACGTCGGCTCGCACGTGGCGCAGGTGCTCGCCCGCGCGTTCGGTTCGATCGATGCCCTGGCCGAGGCCACCGCCGATCAGATCGACGACGTGCCCGAGATCGGACCCGAGATCGCGGCAACCGTGGCCGAGTGGTTCGCCGAGGACGAGAACCTGGCGCTGATCGAGAAGCTCCGCGCGGCGGGCGTGAGCCTGGCCGACCAGCGATCGGGCGAGGACGGCCCCAGGCTGCTCGAAGGGCTCTCGATCGTGCTGACCGGGGGGATGGAGGAGATCACGCGCGAGGAAGCCACCGAGCTGGCGCAGGCCGCGGGCGCCCGGGTCGCCTCCAGCGTCTCGAAGAAGACCTCGTTCGTGGTCGCCGGCGAGAACCCGGGCTCCAAGCTCGCGAAGGCTGAAGGGCTCGGGGTCGAGGTGATCGATGAACCCGAGTTCCTCCGTCGTCTGGGGCGCTGAGCCGTCCAGGTTCCTGACGACGGGGTCGAAACGCCGACGCCGGCATCGTAGGGTTTCGCCATGCAGACACCGGCGCGCGGCAAACCGCTCGGGGTCCTCACGTACTGGGTGGTGGCCATGCTGGCGGTGACGGCCGTGATCGACATCCTCGGTGTGGTGTCGCTGTTGATCGAGCGTTCGCTGGTGCTCGATTCGCTCGCCGGACGTCCGGTGTCGATCGAGGAAGCGGTCGCGAGCGACAACCGCGTCGAGGCGATCGGTGGCTGGACGTTGATCGCGCTGCTCGTCACCGCGGTGCTGTGGTGCATCTGGCAGCACCGGGCCCACAGCAACCTCCGGTCGTTCGGGCGCATCGGCCTGAGCTACACACCCGGATGGGCCGTGGGCTGGTGGTTCATCCCGTTCGCGAGCCTCTGGAAGCCCTTGGGTGCGATGTCGGAGCTCTGGAAAGCCAGCGAACCCACCGACGATCCCAAGGGTTGGTGGCGTGCCAGGGCCTGGTGGGTGCTGGGGCTGTGGTGGGCGTGCTGGATCGGGGGGAACCTCCTGGATATCGTGGCGAGCGCGATGCAGCAGGAGAGCGATCTCAGCACCGTGGCGTCGAGCGACATCGTCGCGGTGATCGCGCGCCTGGTGGAGATCGCTGCCGCCATCTGCGCGGTCGTGATCCTGCGGGACATCCTCGGCCGGCAGCGCGCGCTCGCGCCGATGTCGGGGGCGGCGCCGTTGCCCCCGCCCCTGCCCGGCGCCACGGTGGCGCTGCCCCCGATGCCACCACCACCGCCGTTGCCCCCGCTGCCCTGACCTCGTCTGAACGTCGGCCGCTACACTGCCCGCCATGGCGATAGAGATCGACATCGACCACGTCGCACGGCTCGCCCGGCTGGATCTGACCGAGGAGGAGAAGACCGAGTTGCGCGCGCAGCTCGGGGTCATCCTCGAGCACGCCGCCGCTGTGGGCGAGGTGGCGGCCGACGACGTGCCGCCCACCGCCTCGGCGATCCCTCGCGCGAACGTCTTCCGCGAGGACACGCCCGAGCCGTCGATCCCGCACGACGCGGCACTGGCCAACGCCCCGGCGCAGGCCGACGGCCGGTTCATGGTGCCGAAGATCGCGGAGACCGGCTCGTGAGCGAGCTCGAACTCTGCGATCGCACCGGGACCGAGCTCTCGGCCCAGCTCCGCGCCGGCGAGATCACCGCGGTGGAGCTCACCGATTCCAGCCTGGCCCGGCTCGAAGCCGTCAACGACCAACTCGGTGCGTTCCTGTCGGTGACCACCGAGGTGGCGCGCGAACGCGCGGCCGAACTCGACACCTACCTCGCCACCGGCGCGCCGCAATCGGGCGTGGCCGGCATCCCCACCGCGCTCAAAGACGTGCTCACCACGAAGGGCATCCGAACGACGTGCGCGTCGAAGATCCTGGAGACCTACGTCCCGCCCTATGACTGCACCGCGTGGACGCGGCTGTCGGGCGCCGGCAGCGTGCTGGTGGGCAAGACCAACTGCGACGAGTTCGCGATGGGCTCGTCCACCGAGAACTCCGCCTACGGGGTCGTGCACAACCCATGGAACCTGGACACCGTGCCGGGCGGTTCGAGCGGCGGGAGCGCGGCCGCGGTGGCCGCGGGCGCCGCGGTATGGGCCCTGGGCACCGACACCGGCGGCTCGGTGCGCCAGCCGGCGTCGCTCACCGGCGTCGTGGGGCTCAAGCCCACCTACGGGTTGATCAGCCGCTACGGGTTGGTGGCGTTCGCCTCGTCGCTGGACACGGTGGGCACGTTCACGCGGAGCGTGCCCGACGCCGCCACCCTGCTCGGCGTCCTCGCCGGCAAGGACCATCGCGACGCGACCAGCCTCGACGTCGAGGTGCCCGACTACCACGAGCAGCTCGGCCGGGGCGTGGAAGGGCTGCGGATCGGCGTGCTCGCCGACGCGTTCGGCGAAGGTGTCGAGCCCGACGTCGCCGCCTCGGTGCGGGCGGCGGTCGATCGGCTCGCCGACCTCGGCGCGCAGGTGGGGGAGGCGACCCTTCCGCATGCCGGCTACGCGCTGAGCGCCTACTACCTGATCGCGCCGAGCGAGGCCTCATCGAACCTGGCCCGCTACGACGGGGTGCGATACGGCCTGCGCGTGGACGGCGACGACTCGATCGAGATGATGTTCCGCACGCGCGGCGCCGGGTTCGGCCCCGAGGTGAAGCGCCGCATCATGCTCGGCACGTATGCGTTGAGCGCCGGCTACTACGACGCGTACTACGGCCAGGCACAGAAGGTGCGCACGCTGATCATCCGCGATTACGAAGCCGCGTTCGCCGACTTCGACGTGCTGGTCTCGCCCACCTCGCCCACCACCGCGTTCCCGATCGGGGCGAAGGTGGACGACCCCATGGCGATGTACCTGAACGACATCTTCACGATCCCGGCGAACCTGGCGGGCGTGCCCGCGATCAGCGTGCCGTGCGGCCTGGACTCAACCGGGCTCCCGATCGGCCTCCAGTTCACCGCTCCCGTCCTTGGCGAGCAGACGCTGCTCCGGGCGGCCGCCGCTCTCGAGCGGGAGCTCGCCCTCGAGCTCCGGCCGCCGCTCGTCGCCGGCGTCTGAGCCTTCGGCCATCTCGCGCGCGACGCCTGCGGCCGGGTTGCCCGCGTCCTCGGTCCGGCGAGCCGCAGCACCCGAGGACACGATCAAGGCCACGGAAGCCAGCACGATGGCACCGCTGATGAACAGCCGGGCCGTCAGGTCCTCGTCCAGCACGAACCACCCCAAGGTCACGGCGACGATCGGGTTCACGTACGCGTAGGTGGAGACGAGCGACGTGCGCACGTTCCGCAGCAGCCACAGGTAGGCGCTGAACCCGACGAAGGATCCGGCGACGATCAGCCAGGCGAGACCGAGCCAGGACGACGATGAGATCGCGCTCAGGTTGAAGTCGGCGGCCTCCCCGACGACGAGGGCGACGAGCAGGATGACCCCGCCGCCGACCAGCTGCTGCATGCCGCTGCCGAGCAGGGGAGCCTTCGGCAGCGGAGCCGTGCGCGCGTAGAGGGATCCGACGGTCCAGCACAGCGTGGCGGCGACCGCGACGAGCATGCCGCCGACCGGCACGCCGTTGCCGGCACTGCCGCTCACCAGCAGCGCGGCGCCGGTGAACCCTCCGACCAGCCCCACGACCACCTTCCAGCCGAGCGGCGCCGCACGGAACACGACCCGATCGAAGAACGCGAGCCACAGCGGGATCAGCGCGATGATCAGCGACACGATGCTCGTGGGGGTGCCCATGTTCTCCGACACCGCCACGAGCGCGTTCCCGCCGAGCAGCAGGAAGATGCCCACGATGCCGGCGGCGCGCCACTGCTTCGGGGTCGTGCGCTCGTGCGTCCGCATCGAGGTCCACGCGAACAGGACCGTGCCCGCGAACAGGAACCGCGCCGCAGCGCCGAGCAAGGTCGGCACCGTCTCGTTGACCTTCTCGATGCCCAGATAGGTCGTGCCCCAGACGAAATAGAGGGCGCCCAGGATCGTCCAGATCTTGGCGGTGGACGGGCGGGCGGCATCGGGCATCGAGCCAGGATAGCGGGGCGGGTCTCGACCGCGAGCAGTCGACGATCACGCCAGGCGGAAGCCGCTCGCGATGCCGGTCCCGATCGCAGGCGAGCGAAGATCGCCTCGGGACGGACGAGATCAGCACCGTCCCGCTGATCCATTCCACGAGCCGGCGGCCAGGAGGCCAGGTCACGATGGACGCACAGGATCGCAGCGTCCGAGAGGACCACGACCCCGTAATCGGGAAGAGGCCGAAGAACTCCGGGAGTGTGCCGCGCCGAGCAGTGACGCGACGGGAACCGCCGGATGCCGAACCCGGCAGCGTAGACCATGTCAGTACGCGAAGGTGTGCATAGACCACAGCTGGACCATCCCGCCGAGCGACACGGGTGGCCCGAGACGACCATGCCGACTCGATCGGATCAAGTCACGCTGGCTATCGGACCGGCTGTCACTCGCTTCCGGCTCTGCTTCCTCGCGGAGCGATGCCTCGTAGGCATCGAGCGCCCTCTTGTATTGGCGCCGCTTCGTCTCCGGGATGATCTGGAGGAACACCACCACGACGACACCGGTCCACAGTGCCCAACCGAACGTATACAGCAGGTCGCCAACCAGCCCAAGAGGCTCCGTTGGCGTCGAGGCCTTGATCAAGTACCCAGCGACATACGCCACCAAGCCGACCGCCAAGCCGAGCCAGAGGATCCAGTAGACGGGTCGCTGACCGAGCGCGGTCTGCCGCACCTCCGTCAGGTTCTGGCCCACCCACGCCAGGAGTTCTCGGCGTTCCTCCTGCCCGAGATCACCCAACCAGTCCTGCCCTCGAGCGCGGTCCTGGTCATCGAACGTGCGTGAAGCGTCCTTCGCTCCTGATCCTTCAGTCATGGTCGAACTCCTCTCGATCGACAGACTCAGGGCGATCCACGCCAGCAATCGAACCACGGAAGACCTGAGATAGCGTTGTCCGGATGTCGGCGCCGGAACAGGAGGACAGGTGAAGGTCGAGCAGCTGTATCGGATCCGGTTCACGTATCCCGAGAGCTGGAAGGTCGAGCTCGAGGGCGGCTGGGAACAGCACCTGTACCTCGCCGAGGGTCGTTGTGAGGGATCGATCAGCGGCCGCTTCCGAGGCGTGAATTTCCCCCGCCGCCAGGGGGTTGATGGCCCGTTCCGGCCTGACCTCCGTGCCGTGATCGAGACCGACGACGGGGCCGTGATCATGTTCGAGTGGCATGGGTACGGGCGTGCCTACCCCAAGGGACACCGGCAGATCGTCGGCGCGGTCTTCCATCTCAGCGACGCTGAGCCGTATCGGCGCCTCAACGATGCCGTGTGCGTCTGTGTCGGCGAGGTGCGCGCGCCGGCCGACCCCGATCAAGCGGAGCCCGACCTCGTGATCGACGTTGCCGAGCTGATCTGGGAGCCGATCGCCGACTGACGCCCCGGACCGGGCGCTGACGAAGAGGCGACCGTTGGGGCGGGCCGTTAGGCTAGGCGCCTCATGACCGAGGTCGAAGCCGTCATCGGGCTCGAGTGCCACGTCGAGCTCAACACCCAGACGAAGATGTTCTGCGGCTGCCGCGCCGAGTTCGGCGCGGCGCCCAACACGAACGTGTGCCCGGTCTGCCTGGGTCACCCGGGTTCGTTGCCGGTGCCCAACCGCGAAGCGATCCGTCGCATCATCCTGATCGGCCTGGCCGTCGGCAGCGAGATCGCGCCGCACTCGCTGTTCCACCGGAAGAACTACTTCTATCCGGACATGCCGAAGAACTACCAGATCAGCCAGTACGACCTGCCGATCTGCGTGGGCGGACACCTCGACGTCGACCTGCCCGACGGCACCACCAGCCGCATCGGCATCACGCGCGTCCACATGGAAGAGGACACCGGCAAGACCGTGCACGCGAGCGCCACGGGCCGCATCCACGACGCCGACGCCGCCCTGATCGACTTCAACCGCGCGGGCGTGCCCCTGGTCGAGTGCGTGAGTGAGCCCGACATCCGTTCTCCGGAGGAGGCAGCCGCCTACCTCCGTGAACTCCGCGCCACGTTGGAGTCGCTCGACGTCAGCGACGTGCGCATGGAGGAAGGTTCGCTGCGCTGTGACGCCAACATCTCGATGCGACCGGTCGGTACCGAGGCGTTCGGCACCAAGGTCGAGATCAAGAACATGAACTCGATCCGCTCCCTGGAGCGCGCGCTCCATTTCGAGATCGAGCGGCAGACCAAGGCGCTCGAGGCCGGCGAGGCGATCGCGCAGGAGACGCGTCACTGGGACGAGGACTCGGGCTCCACGAAGTCGATGCGTTCGAAGGAGGAAGCGTTCGACTATCGCTACTTCCCCGAACCCGACATCCCGGCGCTGGAGCCCAGCGAGGAGTGGATCGCCGAGATCCGAGCGGGCCTGCCCGAACTGCCGCGAGCCCGCCGTGCCCGCTACGAGACCGACGACGGGCTCAAGCCCGACGTGGCTCGCGTGCTGGTCGGGGACCGCGCGTCGTCGGCCTTGTTCGACGAGACCGTGGCCCTGGGGGCCGATCCCAAGGCGGCGGCGAACTGGATCACCCAGGACCTGGCGGGTTCGCTCAACAAGCTCGGTGTCGATCCCGCCGCCTCGCCGGTCACGGCGCAGCACATCGCCGACCTGATCGCCCTGGTCGCCGACGACACGGTCAGTGGAGCAGGCGCGAAGCAGGCCCTCGAGGAGGCGGTGGCCACCGGCGATCCCATCGCCGAGATCGTCGAGCGCAAGGGTCTCACCCAGGTCTCCGACAGCGGCGCGCTCGGGGCGATCGCCGACGAGGTCCTGGCCGAGAACCCCGAGGTCGTCGAACAGTTCCGCGGGGGCAAGGAGGCCGTGCTCGGGTTCCTGGTGGGCCAGGTCATGAAGAAGTCGGCGGGCTCGGCCAACCCGAAGCTCGCGAAGGAGCTCCTGCTCGAACGGCTCTCCGGGTAGGAACGCGGAACCGGTGCACACCCCACCGGAGCGTCCGCAGCGGGTGCCCTTCTGGCAGCTGGTGCTGTACGGCGCGTCGAGCATGGTCCGCGGCGCGATCCATCCCTTCCAGCGGATGTGGCGCTCCACCGATCCGCTCGACACCTACGCGTTGTGCCACTTCACCTCGGTGATGGGCGATGCGATGCTGGCGGTGGCCCTGGCCGACTCGGTGTTCTTCTCGCTGCCGGTGGGCGAGGCGAAGCTCAAGGTCGCCGCCTACCTCGCCCTCACGATGCTGCCGCTGGCGTTGGCCGGCCCGCTGCTGGTCCCGATGTTGGACAAGGCCGGTCCGCGGCGCGCGATCTCGTTCGGGGCGGCCGCCGGGCGCGCCGCCGTCGCGATCTATGCCGCGCCACGGTTCGGTTCGATCCTGTTGTTCCCGAGCGCGTTGATCCTGCTGGTGCTGTCGAAGGTGCACGCGATCACGAAGAACGGCCTCACGATGGCCTACGCCCCGCACGAGGAAGGCCTGATGCGGGCGAACGCCCGGCTGGGGCGCCTGGCCGCGATCGGCGCCGTGATCGCCGCGCCCATCGCGTTCGTGTTCCTGAAGGTGTGGGGGTCGGCGGGTCCGATCTATCTGGCCGCCGTCGTCTACGCCGGATCCGCCCTGTTGAACCTGCGGCTGCCCCACCCGGCTCGCACCGGCCAGGCGCCCGACACGGTGGGGCCGCGTGGGCGCATCCCGGATCTCGGCCGCGCCCGCGGTCGGCGCCGTCGGCCTGCGCGCGGCGAGCGGGTTCCTGCTCTTCCTGCTGGCGTTCTCGCTGCGGGAAGGCGGCGCGCCGGCGTACTGGTTCGCGGTGCTGGCGGCGGGGGGCATCGTGGGCACGTTCGTCGCCGACGTGGTGGCGCCGAGGGTGCCCACCACCACGCGGGAGGAAGCGGTGGTGATCGCGTGCGTGAGCGCCGCGTGCATCGGCGCCCTGCTCGCGTTCGAGATCTTCGGATTGCCGTTGCTCACGATCTACGCGTTCGTGGCTGGCGCGGCCACCGAGTTCGGGCGGCTCGCGTTCCAGAGCCTGATGCAGCGCCACGCCCCCGCGGGGGCGCAGGGGCGGGTGTTCGTGCGCTACGAGGTGCTGTTCCAACTGGCGTGGGTGGCCGGGGCCTTCATCCCGGCGCTCCTGCCGATCGATTTCCGGCAGGGGATCTTGATCCTGGCGGCGTTCTACGCCCTGCTGGCGATCGGGTCCTGGTACCGCGCGCGGTTGCGGGCCAGGGAACGTCGCTCGGGCGAGGAGACGCCCGGATACTGAGCCCGGCGTAAGCTGATGCCCTGCGTCCGAGACCGGACGCCGCGGACACAGGAGGTTGGACACGTGGGGGAGTGGATCACGGTCGGCTCGGCGGATGAGGTGCCCGAGGGCGAGGCCACGCCGTTCGCCGTCGGCGATGCGGAGATCGCCGTGGCGCGATCGAACGGCACCCTGTATGCGTTCAGCGACATCTGTACGCACCGTGGCTGCAACCTCGCGAACGGCGGCGAGGTCGAGGGCTCCACGATCGAGTGCGAGTGCCACGGCAGCGTCTTCGACATGGGGACCGGCGCGGTGATCCAGGGGCCGGCGACCGAGCCCATCGCGACCTACGGGGTCGCCGAGGACGGCGGACAGCTGAAGGTCGAAGCGTAGGGGGAGCGTGACCACCGACCGGACGTTCGTCATCGTCGGAGCCTCGCTGGCCGGGGCCACCGCGGCGGCGACCCTGCGCGGCGAGGGGTTCGACGGCCGGATCGCCCTGATCGGCGCCGAACCGCTGGCGCCCTACGAACGTCCACCCCTGTCGAAGGAGTACCTGCGCGGCGAGCAGCCGCTCGAGGACGCCTTCGTGCGACCGCCCGAGTGGTACGCCGAGCAGGAGATCGACGCCAGGTTCGGCACGCGCGCCGTCCAGATCGACGTGCGCGAACGCGAGGTGGTGCTCGCCGGCGGCGAGCGCATCGCCTTCGACCGGCTGCTGATGGCCACCGGAAGCCGCAACCGGAGCCTCGATGCGCCGGGCGCCGGGCTCCCCGGCGTGTTCGATCTCCGCCACGCCGACGATGCCGATCGCATCAAGGAGGCCGTCGGTCAGGGCGCGCGGGTGGTGTGCGTCGGCATGGGCTTCATCGGCGCCGAGGTCGCGGCCTCGCTCCGGATGCTCGGCAACGACGTAACGGTCGTGGAGATCTTCGAGACCACCCTGTATCGGATCCTGGGACCCGCCATCGGCCGGGTCCTGGAGGCGGTGCATCGCGATCACGGGGTGAAGATGCTGTTCAACGAGGCAGTGGCCAGCTTCGAAGGCGACGGCCGGCTCGAAGCGGTGGTGACCAGCGGCGGTCGTCGCATCGATGCCGATGTCGCCATCGTCGGGGTGGGCACCGAGCCCGCGGTGGAGCTCATGGCCGGAACCGGGCCTGGACCAGGGTGGTGGCATCCCGGTCGGGCCGACGCTC
Organism: uncultured Actinomycetes bacterium; assembly: GCA_963797635.1. Taxonomy (GTDB): domain Bacteria; phylum Actinomycetota; class UBA4738; order UBA4738; family HRBIN12; genus JAOUEA01. The sequence continues at coordinate 618,330 of CAWCPZ010000011.1, read as the reverse complement.
GAGACCGAGGTGCGTGGGGTCTATGCGGCGGGCGATGTGGCGAGGCAGGAGCATCCGCTCTTCGGTCCCATCCGCGTCGAGCACTACGACAACGCGATCAAGATGGGCGAAACCGCCGCTCGGAACATGCTCGGGGCCGAGACCGTGTTCGGCGATCCCCATTGGTTCTGGTCGGACCAGTACGAGTCCCAGGTGCAGACCGCGGGGATCGCCCCCACGTGGGATTGGATGGTCGTGCGGGGGTCCCTGGAGGAGCGTTCGTTCTGCGCGTTCCTGCTCGACGGCGACGGCGTGCTGCGGTCGACGGTCAGCCTGGATTGGCCGCGGGACGTCCGCCGGTCGTTCGGGTTGATCGCCGCCCAGGTGGCCCCCGACCCGACCGCGCTGGAGGATCCCGACGTCGACCTGCGGACGCTGGTGCCCTGATGCACATCTCGGGGCCGGCGCTGGGCCATCCCACCTGAGACCTCGATCTGCAACGCCGCATCCGTGAGACGCGGCGCGATCGGATGGCCAAGGCCCTCCGCAAGGGCCAGGGCCGGCGAAGGTTGGTGGATCGCGTGCTGGGCCGCGAGCCCGGCGACCAACCGCTGCCGGTCGACCTGGACCCCGACGCGTTCACCGACCGCGGAGACGACGTCTGGAAGTCCCTGCGCTTCTAGCCGCGCGGGTAGTCTGGGTCAGACTAGTCGGTGGTGAGGTGGCCGGCGAGCTCCTCGGGGGAGCCCGAGGCTTCGATCTGACCGTCGCGGAACAGCACCACCCGGTTCGCGTAGCGCAGCGCCTCCGGGTTGTGGGTGGCGGCCAGCACGGCCCCGCCGCGCCCGATCACGTCCCAGAGCGCCTCCAGGATCAGGTCGGCGTTCTCGGTGTCGACCTCGGCGATCGGTTCGTCGGCGAGCACGACCTCGGGTTCGGCGATCAGCGCCCGCGCCACCGCCACGCGCTGCTGCTGGCCCGCGCTCAGCTCGAACGTCCGATTGTCGACCCGGTCGGTGAGGCCCAGACGCTCGAGCCAGCCGATCGCGCGTTCCCGCGCCTCGCCCAGGTCGACACCGTTCACCCGCAGGGGCAGTTCCACGTTCTCCACGGCCGACAGCGTGGGGAGCAGCCCGAACGACTGGAACACGACGCCCATGCCGGTCTGGCGCAGCGCGATCCGCTCGGCGCGGGACATCGCCGTGATCGGTTCGCCCTTGAACCGCACCTCGCCCTCGTCGGGGGCATCGAGTCCGGACAGCGTGCCGATGAACGTGGTCTTGCCCGAACCGCTCGGCCCCATCAGCGCCACGAAGTCCTGCGAGGCCAGCGACAGCGACGCGCCGCGTACCGCGAGCACCCCCTGGGCGCCCGGATAGGAGCGAACCACGTTGATGCCCTCCAGGAGTGGGGCACCGCCGGCCGGCCGTGCAGGCTCCGCGGCACCCGGGGCCGGCGTCGCGGCGCCCCGCCGTCCTCGTCGCCCCGCTGGGCTCCGGGACCCCAGACGTTCCGCAGGTCGTCGCGATCAGGCATGGCCGGTCTCGCTCCTTCGCCGCAGATGGATCTCGTCGGGCCCGACCTCGGCCTCGAGCTCGACCCCGCCCAGCGCGGCGATCGCGTCGTCGGGGAGCTTGACGCGGCCGTCCTCGCCGATCGGATCGACCGCCAGGCCTTCGTGCAGCACCCGCCCGTCCCGGACGCGGATCCGCCGCGAGGCCGCCCGCGCCGCAGCCAGGTCGTGGGTCACCATCACGATCGTCGTGCCGAACTCCTGGTTCACCGCGCGGAAGGCCTCCAGCACCCGGGCCGAACTCTCGGAGTCGAGCTCGGCCGTGGGTTCGTCGGCCAACAGGATCGTGGGCGTGTTGGCCAGTGCCACGGCGATCGCGACACGCTGCTGTTCACCGCCCGACAGCATGCCCGGCCGGTGCTTGGATCGGTCCTTCAGCCCGACCAGGGCCAGCAGCTCCTCGACGTCGCGCTGACGTGAGCGCTCGGCGCTGCGATGCACGGTGCCGGGGAGCCGCACGTTCTCACGCACGTTGAGGTACGGCACCAGGTTGCGCGCGGTGCCCTGCCACACGAACCCGATGCGTTCGCCCCGGTACTGCGTGAGCGCGTCGTCGTCGAGCTGGCCCAGGTCCTGGCCGTCGACGATCACCTCGCCGGCGGACGCGCGGTCGAGGCCGCCCACCATGTTCAAGATCGTGGACTTGCCCGCGCCGCTCGGCCCCACCACCGCCAGGAACTCGCCCTGGGCGATGTCGAAGTCGACGCCGCCGAGCGCCACGACGCCGGTGTCGGCCACCCGGTACACCTTGTAGACGTGCCGGAACCGGATCAGGGCATCGCGATCCGCCGGGGTGAACACGTCGGGACTCACCATGGTCATTCCGCTTCACCTCGCAGCACGCCCGTCACCGACGAGCGCATCAGGAACCGCATCGCGGCGGCCAGCGAGATGGCAGCCGCGACGACGATCGCCACCACCGCCACGCCGAGCGCCGCCCAGTCGATCACCAGCACCGGCACGGGGTAGGGCACCCCGAGGCTCGTGCCGACGTAGGGCATCATCAGTCGCAGGAGGAAGTACCCGATCGCGATGCCGGCCACCAGCGCGAACCCCAGCAGTCCCACCTGTTCCAGGATCAGCGCGCGACGGATCTGTCCCGCTCTCGTGCCCATGGCCCGCAACGCGGCGAACTCGTAGTCGCGCCGACGCATCGTGAAGTACAACCCCGCCGCCACGCCGATCACCACGAGCCCGACGCCGGCCAGGGCGGCGGTGAAGTTCATCCCCACGGCGAGCGACTGCGGCAGCTGCGCCAGGAGTCCTTCGATCGGGGCGGTGGCCTGGACGAGGCCCGGGATGAAGCCTGCGGTCTCCAACACCGGCGACGGATCGTCCGGCGTGTTGGCCCACACCTCATCCAACGTGAGCCCGGCCTCCGGGATCGCGAACTGCCGCTCCAGGATCGCGGGCGCGGACACGACGACGAACGGCGCGTTGGGCACGAGGCTGGGGAACTGGTTGGCGGTGGCGAACGGGTGGACCGTCGTGCTCTGGCCCGCCACGCCCACGTCGAAGGGGGCGTTCACGGCCGAGCCCCAGTTCTCCGAGATCACGGCCGGCAGGTCGGGCGGCGCCGGCCAGATCCCGCCGATCACGTTCCCGGCCCCCGGGCTCATCGTGTAGATGGTGGGACCTCCGTCGCCGTCGGGCTCGAGGGTTCCCTGGCTGCTGCGCCAGGTGATCGGTTCCCAGGCCTCGATCGAGAGCGGTTGGCCCGCCAGTTCGACCGAACGGAACCCGATCTTCAGTTCGGGAGGCAGCTCGGTCCCGGTGTCGACGTGGAACGTGATCGAGGCGAGGCGGCCGGCGTCCAGATCGAGGTCGTAGGAGCCGGAACCCTCCTGCAGCCGAGCTTCCACGGTGCGCACCTGGCCGGCGTCGTCGAACTCCGTGGCCTGGACCAGCATGCCCTGCGGAAGGACGGGGACGTCGAGGGCGAGCGTCAGGGTTCCCGCGTCGACCGGCAGCCCGAGCGGGTCGGTGGCCAATCCCTCCACGATGTCCTCGAGCGATGACGAGGAGAAGTCCGATCGCCACCAGCCGCCCTCCTCGTAGGTGGCGGGATCGATGCCCAGCACGGTCGGCGGCAGGGAGAAGCTCCCGTCGGAGAACGTCGGTTCGGTGCGCACCACCGCGGTGGCTTCCTCGGGAAGGTCGCCGATGGCGGCCAGGACCTGTTCGGGGGGACTCACCTGCACGTTCCAGTCGGCGCCGACCTGCGTGTGCGCGGCGTCGGCGTGGTTGCGCAGCACGATCGCCCGGTAGGAGGTCGAGACCACCAGCAGCCCCATCGCCAGCAGCAGCAGGAGCGCCGCGGCGAACCCGGTGCCCGGGGAGCGCCCGACCCGGCGACCCGCCAGGTAGGTGGACACCCGCCGCGTCCGTCCGATCCGCCCGTCGAGCCGTCGAAGCACGAACAGCAGCAGGCGCAGGGCCAGGAACGAGATGCCGAACAGCAGCAGGGTGGGGGCCGCCAGGACCAGCGGATCGATCGTGCCCCCGCCCGGCGTCACCTCGGTGCCGCCCCGCAACTGGAGGTAGGCGAAGATCCCGAGGGGCAGGACGAACAGCTCCACGGGCACCCGGGCGAGCAACGGCCGGTCCTCGCGCGAGGCGGCCCGCCGCTCCTCCAACACGGTGCGTTTCACGAGCGGGTAGGAGAGCCCGAACAAGATCGCGGCCCCCGCGGCCGCCGCCAGCAGACCGAGCAGCTCGGCTCCGGCGTTGAGGTGGACGGGGAACACCACCCCGGGGAGCTGTTTGCCGTTCGAGCGGCCGGCGAGCTTCGCCAGCACCAGCCCCAAGAGCAGACCCAACGGGTAGGCCACCACCGCGTAGGTGAGCGCCTGCAAACCCTGTGCGGTCAGCAACGTCCGCTTCGTGAACCCGCGGCTGTGGAGCACGGCGAGCTCGAAGGACTGGCGGGTGAGCGCCAGCGCCCCCACCCCCGCCAGCACGGCCAGCGTCACCGCGCCGATCTGGATCACGACGAGCAGGATCGGGATCCGAAGGTTCTGCACGCGCTGATCCACGATGCCGAACAGCGTGTCGAGCCCGGTCGTGAGGCGAACCGTGGTCATGCCCGGCTGTTCGCTCATGACATCCTCGGCGTGGAGCAGCTGGCCGGGAACCGAGCGCGCCTCGTCGTACGTGAGATCGCCGACGGCGAGGTAGGCGTCCCAGGCGAACTCGCTCGTCAGCCCCAGCGTCGTGGCGGCCTCGAGGTAGGCATCGCGGTCCATGAGCAGCGGCGGGGGGTCGGTGGCATCCGGGCCCGGGAACGGGTTGCGTGAGCCGAACCAGAACGGATCCTCGCGGTCGGGCGAGCCGTACGTCCCGCTGAGCGTCAACGTCACCGTCTCGTCGTTGGGACCCACGATCGTGACCGGGTCACCCAGCTGCAGGCCCGCGGTCTGCGCCGTGCTCGAGGGCAGGGCGATCTCACCGGCGGCGGGCGCCTCTCCGCGGATCTGCAGATGGTCGGCCGCGCCCTCGCGGAAGAACACCGGGAGGGACGGCCCCTCGGTGTCGCCGAACCGCACCGTGGACAGCCCCTGGGAGACGATCGTGTCGGTCGGAACGCCGGTGAGCGCCCCCTCCACCGCCGCGTCGGCGTTCGCCCAGTCGAAGTCCTCGTCGCCGAACACCTGGTAGCGCGCGTTGGCCACGGTCACGCCGGCATCGCTCAGCGTGGAGGAGAAGATGGCCTCTCGGGCGGCGTCAGCGTAGATGGGGCCGGCGACCAGGACGCCCACGCTGAACGCCAGCGTGACGATGACCGCCAGGCCCAGCAGACGCTGAGCCGCGAACCGCTTGAGCAGGAATCGAAGGGTCGCCATCGTTGGGGTCGGCGCCCCTGGCGAAGCGCCCACAGGATGATACGGAGCTGCGGTTCCTTGCCGTCGCCGTCCTTGCGGAATCCTGCCGTCGACGCATTGGTAGGCTGACGGTTCCGACGTCGTTCGAGGAGTGATCCAACCGATGGACAGGCCCGAGATCATCCTGGCCCCCGGTCCGACCCCGATCCCGCCCGAGGTGCTGCTCGCCCAGGGCAGCCCGCTCGTCTATCACCGTGGTCCCGGCTTCGGGAACCTGATGCGCGACGTCACCACGCGGCTGAAGGAGCTCTACAAGACCGATTCGGCCGACGTGCTGCTCATGACCTCCAGCGGCACGGGCGGGCTCGAGTCCGCGATCGCCAACTGCTTCAGTCCCGGCGACGAGGTCCTGGTGCCCCTGGCCGGGTTCTTCTCCGAGCGGTTCAAGAAGCTCGCCGAGACCTACGGGCTCACGGTGCGGACCGTCGAGTACGAGTGGGGCACGAAGATCCGCCCCGACGACGTCGCGGCCGCGCTGGCCGAGCATCCCGTGAAGGCCGTGCTGCTCACCCAGTCCGAGACCTCCACCGGCGTGATCCAACCGATCGAGCAGCTCGCGAAGGTCGCCAACGACGCCGGCGCCCTGGTGATCGTCGACGCGGTGTCCTCGCTCGGCGCCGTGCCGTTCGAGTTCGACGCCTGGGGGATCGACGTCGCGGTGGGCGGCAGCCAGAAGGCCCTGAGCGCCTCGCCCGGCATCGCGTTCTGCGCGATCAGCGAGCGCGCGTGGGAGGCATCGCGCTCCGCGACGAACCCGCGCTTCTATTTCGACTGGGCCACCTACAAGCGGTTCGCCGACCTGCCGCACCCCGAGAACCCGTGGACGCCCGCGATCAGCGTGATGCAGGGCCTGCAGGCCGCCCTGGCGCTGTACTTCCAGGACGGCATCGAGGCGGCGATGGTTCGCCATCAGATGCTGTCGCGGGCGGTGAAGGAAGGCGCGAAGGCGCTCGGCCTGGACCTGTTCGGCGAAGGGCTCGAGGACAACTGGACCGTCACCGCGATCCGCGCGCCCGAGAACATCGACGCCGACACGATCAGCGACACGATCCGCGCCGATCACGGGTGCGTGCTGGCTCCGGGTCAGGGACCGCTGAAGGGCAAGGTCTTCCGCATCGGGCACTTCGGATACTTCTCCGAGCTCGACATCATCCGGGGGCTCGCGGCGCTTGGAGATGACCTTGGAGACGCTCGGTCACCCCGTGAAGCGCGGCGCTGCGGTGGCGGCCGCCGAGACGGTCTTCATGGAGTCGCGCGCCTCGTGAGGGTCCTCGTCACCGAGCAGCTCTCCGAGCAAGGGCTGGAGCTGCTCCGCAAGGACTTCCAGGTGGACGTTCGCACCGACCTCGCCGGGGGCGACCTCGCGACCGAGATCGCGCCCTACGACGCGCTCATCATCCGCAGCGCCACGCAGGTCACCGACGAGGTGCTCGCCGCCGCGCCACAGCTGAAGGTGGTGGCGCGCGCGGGGATCGGCCTGGACAACGTCGACGTCGAAGCCGCCACGCGCCGCGGCGTCATGGTGGTCAACGCGCCGCAGTCCAACATCATCAGCGCCGCCGAGCAGGCGATGGCCTTGCTCCTGGCGCAGGCTCGCAACACCCCGCAGGCCAACGCCGCGCTGAAACAGGGCGCGTGGGAGCGCTCGAAGTGGGAGGGCGTGGAGCTCGCCGGCAAGACGATCGGCCTCGTCGGGCTGGGACGGGTGGGGGCGTTGGTGGCCCAACGCGCGGCCGGGTTCGGCATGCGGGTGATCGCGTTCGATCCCTACGTCAGCGCCGAGCGTGCGAAGGAGATGGGCGTCGATGCGATGCCGTCGCTCGAGTCGCTCCTGGTCCAGGCCGACTTCGTGTCGATCCATCTGCCGCGAACCCCCGAGACCGAGGGGCTGCTGGGCGAGCACGAGCTCGGGCTGATGAAGCAGGGTGCTCGCCTGGTGAACACGGCGCGCGGCGGCATCGTCGACGAGGATGCCCTGGCCAAGGCGATCGAGAGCGGACACCTGGGCGGTGCCGCGCTCGACGTGTTCGCGAACGAGCCCACCACCGACTCGCCGCTCTTCGCGTTGGACAGCGTGGTGGTGACGCCGCACCTCGGAGCCTCGACCAAGGAAGCGCAGGACAAGGCCGGCACCACCGTCGCCGAGATGGTGCGGCTGGCGCTGATGGGTGAGTTCGTGCCGTACGCGGTCAACGTCAGCGCCGGCGCCGAGGTGACCGAGGTGGTGCGACCGTTCGTGCCGCTGGCCGAGCGGTTGGGCACGCTGGTGGCGGGACTCGCCGAGGGTGGTGTGCGGTCGATCGTGGCCTCGTATCTGGGCCGCATCGCGGAATCCGACACCCGCGTGCTCACGCTGGCGATCCTCAAAGGCATCCTGGGCCGAACCGTGCACGAGCCGGTCTCGTTCGTGAACGCGCCGATGCTGGCACGCGAGCGCGGACTCACGGTGAGCGAGATGCGCTCGACGGTGTCCCAGGACTACGTGAGTTCGATCGCCCTGCGGGCCGAGACCGACGAGGGCCCGGTGAGCGTGGCGGGTTCGATCCTGGCGAAGGACCACGAGCGCGTGACGCAGGTGAACGACTTCGACATCGAGGTGACGCCCGGCGGGCCACATGGTGTTCTTCACGTACGCGGACCGGCCGGGGATCATCGGCACCGTGGGCACGATGCTGGGCGAGCACGACGTCAACATCGCGACGATGGACGTCGGCCGCAGGGTCGAAGGCGGCGACGCGTTGATGTGCCTCACCGTCGACACCGAGGTCTCGATCGAGGTGCTGGAGCAGGTGGCGTCCATCATCGATGCGCACCAGCTGCGCACCGTCACGCTGCCTGCGTAGCAGCGCCCGATCCTTCGTTCGTTCCCGGAACGGCCGGTGGCCCCGTGCTACACTCGCTCGATCATGAAGCGGAATCTCTTGGTGACCGGCGATGCCGGCAGTGTGCGGACGCGATCCATCGCGCCCACTGCCCGCTAGGTCACCAGGCAGCCCCGCCGGCACCACCCCCGCAAGGAGTCCGCTTCATGAGCCGCTCACCTCGATCCAACGTCAGACGTCTGGCCCTCGGTCGCCTGCTGTCCGTGACCGGTGGCGCCGCCGCGTTCACGGCGCTCAACTTCACGGTCTGGGACCGCACGCACTCGCCGTTCATGCAGGCGTTGTCGCTGCTGTTGACGTTCGGGGTCGCAGGGCTGATCGGGCCGTTCGCCGGTGCCCTGGGCGACCGGCTGGATCGCCGCATGGTGCTGATCTGGTCCGAGGCGATCTCGTGCGTGTTCTTCACCGCGATGGTGTTCGTGCACTCGCCGCTCGCGCTGATCCTGCTGGCGTTCGCCTCGGCGATCGCTGAGCTGCCGTTCCTGTCGGCCTCACGGGCGGCGATCCCGAACCTGGTGGACGACCCGGAGGACATCTCGTGGGCGAACAGCCTGGTCACGCTGGGCGTGCATGCAGGCATCGCGATCGGCCCGGTGATCGGTGGGCTGCTGCTGGCCCTCACGGACGTTTCATGGGTGTTCGGGGTGAACGCGGTCTCGTTCGTCATCTCGCTGCTGCTGACGATCTCGGTGCGCGGTCGCTTCCAGGAGGAGCGAGGCGCCGAGCACGAAGAGCACGCCGGCATCACCGCGGGCATCGTCTACCTGTGGCGTGAACCGGTGCTGCGACGGCTGTCGATCGCGTGGTTCGTGTTCGTGGTCGGCATGGGGATGGGCATGGTGGCCGACGCACCGCTTGCCGAAGTCGTTCGGCTGGGGGCCCATGGGCTACGGACTGCTGATCGCTTGCTGGGGACTGGGTTCGACCGTCGGGGCCGGGGTGGGCCGATGGATGACCGCGCGCACCGAGCCGGTGTGGATGGTCTTCGGCGCGTTCGGGATCGCGTTGGCGGCGTTCGGCGTGGGGTTCGCGCCGGTGTTCCCGTTCGTGCTGGGGGCGCTGCTGGCGATGGGGGTCTGCGACGGCCTGACGATCGTGTCGGAGAACGGGATGCTCCAGCGCCGAACGCCCGACGCGGTGCGGAGCCGCGCCATGGCGGCGTTCGAGGCGGTGCTGTCGTTCGGGCTCGCGGTGGCGTACGTGGCCGCGGGTCCGGTGCTGACCGTGATGGCACCGCAGAGCGTGTATCTGCTCGGTGGGGCCGGCGCGGCGCTGGCGGCGCTGATCCTGGTGCCGCTGCTTCGGTTGCGGCACGAGCCGGACGAGGGGAGCGCCCCCGATCTCGACGCCGAGGCCGAGATCGCCGACGCGATGATGTATCCGCCGGCGAGCTGAGGCTCGGAGGGGTCTCGCTCCCTCGCCCCGGCGATCGTCAACGGCGTACGGGTTCCCACGCAGGACGGAACCCGGAAGGTGTTGACGTTCCGCCGGGGGAACCCGTGGTCGTTGACCCGGAGGCCGGGTGATGTGCCGACCGCAAGGGGCGCAGGGACCTTGCATAGGAAGGTATCTGGGTCTGGGCGGCCGCCAAGCCGGCTGAATCACGTTCAGGTTTCCTGACTTGCTTTGAACGGCCGTTCAGGACTAGCGTCCCGATTCGGGCGGGTCCCACCCGGGGCCCAGACCGGAGGAACACCGTCATGTCCGGCACCACCAGCTCCACCAGCTCCACCGGCACCAACACGTACCACGCGATCGTGATCGGCGGCGGCCACAACGGCCTCGTCGCCGGCGCCTACCTCGCCAGGTCGGGCGCGAAGACCGTCGTCTTGGAAGCACGGCACAAAGTGGGCGGCGCCGCCGACACCATGGCCCCCTGGCCCGAGGCTCCCGAGTTCAAGGTCACCACGCTCAGCTACGTCATGAGCCTGATGCCCGACACGATCCAGCGGGACCTCAAGCTCGCCGACCACGGGTACAAGGCCTACCCGGTCGGCCCGTACTTCCTGCCCTTCCCCGACGGGCGCTGCATCGTCCAGTACGACGACGATGCGAAGAAGAACTACGAGTCGTTCGCGCAGTTCTCCAAGCACGACGCCGACGCGATCGAGCGCTGGGACGCCTGGATCGGCGGCCTCGCCGACGTGCTCGGCCCCATGTTGATGTCGATCCCGCCCACCGTGGGGTCGAAGAAGCCCGCGGACCTCTACGAGCAGCTGCGGCTGGCGTGGCGGTTCCGCGGGCTCGACGTGAAGACGATCGGGGACGTCACCCGCCTGATGACGATGAGCATCGTCGACATCCTCGACCGATTCTTCGAGACCGACCAGGTGAAGACCGTGATGGCGCTCAACGGCCTGATCGGCACCTGGGCCGGCCCGTACGAACCGGGCACCGGCTACGTGATGGCGCACCATTCGATCGGTGACGTCGGCGACGGCCACCTCGGTGCGTGGGCCGTGCCGGAAGGCGGCATGGGCGCCGTGAGCGACGCGATCGCGGCCAGCGCCCGCAGCTTCGGCGCCGAGATCCGCACGGACGCCCGCGTCGCGAAGGTCCTCACCGAGGGTGGCCGCGTGACCGGCGTGGTCCTGGAGGGCGGCGAGGAGCTCCGCGCGCCGGTGGTGGTCACCGCCATCCATCCGAAGATCACGTTCCTGGAGCAGATCGACCGGAGCGAGCTGCCCGCGGCGTTCGTCGACGACATCGACAACTGGAAGACGCGCAGCGGCGTCGTGAAGATCAACTGTGCGCTCGACCGCGCGCCGGTGTTCACCGCCAAGCCCGACCTGCAGGACCTCACCGGCGGGTTCGAGCTCGCGCACTCGATCGCCTACCTGGAGAAGGCGTTCGAGGAAGCGCGCGCCGGCCTGCCCTCGACCGCGCCGTTCAGCGACGGCGTGATGCCGACGGTGTACGACCGCACGCTGGCGCCCGAGGGCAAGCACGTCGTGTCGCTGTTCACGCAGTGGGTGCCGCACGAGTGGAGCGAGAAGCCTCACACCGAGGAACTCGACGCCTACGCCGACCGCGTGATCGCGGGCTACGACGAGATGGCGCCCGGGTTCGCCGACAGCGTGCTGCATCGCCAGGTGATCGGGCCGTGGGAGATGGAGCACGAATGGGGGCTGATCGGCGGCAACATCTTCCACGGGGAGCTAGTCCGCCGAGCAGCTGTTCCACATGCGCCCGGCGCCCGGCTACGCCGACTACCGATCGCCGATCCGCGGGTTGTACCAGGCCTCCAGCGCCACCCACGGCGGCGGGGGAGTGTGCGGGATCCCCGGCTACAACGCGTTCAAACAGATCAAGGCGGACCGCAAGGGCGGGCGCCTCACTCGTTCACGTCCACGGAAGGGATGACGCACCATGCCTGAGCAGAACCGATCGTTCCCGTTCTACTTCGCCAGTTGGTACAAGAAGTCTCCGTACTTCGACAAGACGGTGGAGGCCGGCGCCACCAGCTGGGACCTGTACAACCACATGCTGATCCCCACGTTCTACGACGACGACATCAAGGAGTACTGGCACCTCGTCGACAAGGTCACGCTGTGGGACGTGGCGGTGGAGCGCCAGGTGGAGATCACCGGCCCCGACGCCGCGCGGTTCACGCAGCTGCTGACGCCGCGTGACCTGTCGCAGACCCAGCCGGAGCAGTGCAAGTACGTGCTGATCTGCGCGCCCGACGGCGGCATCATCAACGATCCGATCCTGCTGAAGCTCGCCGAGGACCACTTCTGGCTCTCGCTCGCGGATTCGGACGCGCTCCTGTACGCCCTCGGGGTGCAGGCGTTCGCGAACATGGACGTCGAGATCCGCGAGCCCGACGTCTCGCCGTTGCAGATCCAGGGTCCGCGCTCCAAGCCGTTGATCCGCAAGCTCTTCGGCGACGCGGTGGCCGACCAGAAGTACTACTGGCACAAGCAGACCGAGCTGAACGGCATCCCGGTCGTGGTGTCGCGTACCGGCTGGAGCGCCGAGCTGGGCTACGAGGTGTACCTGCGAGACGCCTCGGCCGCGAACGAGCTGTGGGACGCGATCATGGACGCCGGTGAGGAGTTCGAGCTGCGCGCGATCGCGCCGAGCGATCAGCGTCGCATGGAAGCCGGCATCTTCAACTACGGCAACGACATGGACGTCACGAACAACCCGTTCGAGATCACCGGGTTGGAGCGGCTCGCCGAGCTCGACAACGACAACGAGTTCGTCTCCCGGAAGGCCTTGGAGCAGATCAAGGCTGACGGCGTGCAGCAGAAGCTGGTCGGCGTGAAGATCGACGGCGAGCCGCTCGGGATGTGGCTGGAGGACTTCTGGCCCGTGGTCGAAGGGGGCCAAGAGACCGGGAAGCAGGTCGGGCGCCTGGTCAGCGCCTCCTACTCGCCGCGACTGGACTTCAACATGGGCTTCGCGTGGGTGCCGATCGCCGCAGCCACGGAGGGCACGCGGATCGAGATCACGTCGCCCGACGGCCCGATGACGGCCACGGTGACCGCCCTGCCGTTCCTCGACCCGAAGAAGGAGATCCCCGCGAAGGGGTGAGCGCGACGACACCCGCGCTAGCCTCGAGGTCGTGACCTACGAGGACCTCGAGCCGCTCCGAGACGAGCCCGGTGGGGCAGCATGGCTCGCTGCCCTGCCGACGCTCGTCGACGAGTGCGTCGAGCGGTGGTCGCTCACCATCGGCGAGGCGTTCGGTCACGGCTACTCGTCCCTGGCGATGCCGGCGACCCTCCCGGACGGCACCGACGCCGTCCTGAAGGTCGAGCTGCCCCACCGGGAAGCGGAGCAAGAGGCCACGGCGTTGCAGGCCTGGAACGGCGAGGGCGCGGTTCGCCTGTTGGATGACGATCCGGCACGCTGCGCGTTCCTGTTGGAACGGGCGAGGCCGGGATCGCACCTCACCGAGCTCGGCACCCGCGATCCCGAAGCGGCGCTCGGCGTGGTGATCGGCCTCCTGCCTCGACTCTGGATCCCGGCGGGCGAGCCGTTCCGCTCGCTCGCGGACGAAGCCGCGGACCTTCGAACCGAGATGCTGGCCGACTGGGAGCGAACCGGCCGGACGGTCGATGCGCGGCTGGTCGAAGCCGCCGCGGAGGCGTTCACGGAGCTCGCCGCCACGCAGGGCGAGCAGGTGCTCGTGAACCAGGATCTGCACGCGGACAACATCCTGAGCGCCACGCGTGAGCCGTGGCTGGTGATCGATCCGAAGCCGCTCGCTGGCGAGCGCGAGTTCGGCGTCGCCGCCATCGTGCGGGGCGGGGAACTCGGCCACAGCCGGCCCGCGGTGATCCGGCGGCTCGACCGCGTGAGCGCGGAGCTCGATCTCGATCGCGAACGTGTGCGCCGATGGACCATGGCCCACACGCTGTCGTGGGGGTTCGATGCCCACGGGGCGATGCCCGAACACGTCGAGACCGCTACATGGCTGCTCGACGCGAGATGATGCCCGGGTGGACCCGCTCACCGGCATGCTCCTGATCGCGAACTCACCGCTGTTCGACCCGAACTTCCGTCGCACCGTGGTGCTCATCGGCCACCACGACGAGGAGGGGGCGGTCGGCGTGGTGCTCAACCGGACGTTGGAGGTCACCGTGCGCGAGGCCGTGCCGCCGCTCGGTGGCCTCGTCACCGAGGACGAGCCCTTGCACGTGGGCGGGCCGGTGCAGCCGGATTCCGTGGTCGTGGTGGCCGACTTCGTGGATCCGAGCCGCGCCGAGATCCTGGCGATGGGCTCGATCGGGTTCCTGCCGCCGGAGGCCGACGAGGACATCGTCACGGCGATCCGCCGGGCGCGGGTGTTCGCCGGCTACTCGGGCTGGGGCGCGGGGCAGCTGGAGGCCGAACTCGCCGAGGACTCCTGGTTGGTCGAGCCGGCGATCCCCGACGACGTGTTCCATCCGGAGCCCGGCCGCCTGTGGGCCGATGTGCTCCGCCGCAAGGGCCGAGACTTCGACATGCTGCGCCTGATGCCCGACGACCCAGCGATGAACTGACCGTTCGCTGGTTGCGGCGACCGGGCTCTGCGAGGGATGCTGGCTGCCATGGATCGCACGCCCGCGCCACTCGATCCCGAGGCCGTCGAACGCTGTACGCGGCCGTTCGGCACCTCGTTCGCCATGCCGGGGGCGGCGCACACCTCACCGGAGGTGTTCGCCTGGGAGCAGGAGCACTTCTTCGCGCCCTCGTGGGTCTGCCTGGGCCGCGCCGGCACGCACCGGCAGGTCGCCGGTCAGGTCGAACGCGCCGGTTGGGTGTTCGCTCGACGCGACGCGGACGGCATCGCCTTCGAGGACCAGTTCGGGAACCTCTGGGACCACCTGGCGCCATGGACGCCCGAGCGGTTGGTCGTCGGGGCGCGCCACAGCTACGAGATCGCGGCGAACTGGAAGCTGATCCACGAGAACTACCAGGAGTGCTACCACTGCTCGGAGATCCACCCGGCGCTGTGCAAGGTGACCCCGCCCGACAGCGGGTATTCGATCGACCTGCTCGGCCTGTTCGTCGCCGGGCCCATGGACCTGCGTGACGACGTCGAGACGATGTCGTTGGACGGTCGCTCCGGCGGCGTGCCGATCCCCGGACTCACGGGCAACCAACTGCGCGAGGTGGGCTACTTCGGTGTCTTCCCGAACCTGTTGATCAGCCCCCACCCCGACTACGTGCTGACCCATCGGATCGAAGCGCTCGCCCCGGATCGGAGCTTCATCGAGTGCGAGTGGCTGTTCCCGCCCGAAGCCTGGGACCGGCCCGGCTTCGACCCGGCGTACGCCGTGGACTTCTGGGACATCACGAACCGTGAGGACTGGGCCGCGTGCGAATCGCTGCAGCGGTCGGCCGCCTCTCGTGGCTACCGGCCCGGCCCGCTCTCCACCGCGTGGGAGGCCGGGCCCTACCTGCAGACCCGCATGATCGCGCTCGGCTACCAGGAAGGCGCCGTGACGCGATGGCCCGAGCGGCCGAAGCAGGCGGAGCGCCCCCGGCACGAACTCCTGCGCGGCGCATGAGCGGAGCGTCGGTCTCGTTCGACCGGGCCGCGGCGTACTACGACGAGACCCGCGTCACGGACCCGGACGCGCTGCGCACGATCGTCGACCTGCTGGCATCGGTGATGCCCGGTCGCGGGCCGGTGATCGAGCTCGGCGTCGGCACGGGTCAGATCGCGCTTCCGTTGGCGGACCGCGGCGTCGATGTCACCGGCCTCGACCTCTCGGCCGAGATGATGACGGTGCTCCGAGCCAAGCCCGGTGGTCCCGCGCTGCCGCTGATCCAAGGGGACGCCACCCGGCTGCCGATCGCCGACGGGTCCCTGGGCGGCGCCTACATGCGGTGGGTGTTGCACCTGATCCCGGATTGGATGGGGGTCTTGCGCGAGCTCGATCGCACGGTGGTGACCGGTGGAACCGTCGCGATCGAGCCGGGCGGTTTCTCCGGGCCCTTCCGGGAAACCTACCTGCGATACAGAGAGATCCTGGGCGACGCGGTCGTCGCTCTCGGTCTCACGGCGGTCGACCGAGACGAGCAGCTCGACGAAGGCTTCGCGCTCGTCGGATGGGCGCTTCAGGACGAGGTCCCGGTGATGTACGAACGGACCACGACGCTGCAGGAGGTCTTCGACGAGGTTCCCTCGAAGCGCTGGTCGTGGACGTGGCGGGTTCCCGACGATGAACTCGCGCGCGCGACGGACGAGGTGCGCGCGTGGGCCATCGAGCGCTTCGGTGACCTCGACCGGCCGATCCCCTCGGAGCACGTCCGCTGGCGCGTGTACCGGAGGGCGGCATGAGCGACTCGATCGCGTTCGACCGCGCCGCCGAGTACTACGACGCCACCCGAGGGCTGTCGGAGGAGGGCGTTCGTCTCACCACGGAGGCCCTGGCCGAGGTGTTCCGCGGCGCAGGTCCCATCCTGGAGGTCGGCGTGGGAACGGGCCAGGTGGCGCTTCCGCTGCACGATGCGGGCGTCCGCGTGATGGGCGTCGACCTCTCCCGGCCCATGTTGTCGAAACTCCTCGCCAAGGCCGGTGGTGCACCCACCGTTCCCGTTGGTGGAGGGAGATGCGACCAGCTTGCCCTTCGCCGACGACGCGTTCGCCGGCGCCTACCTGCGGTGGGTGCTGCACCTGATCCCGGACTGGCGGGCCGCCGTGCGAGAGATCGAACGCATCCTCGCCCCGGGAAGCACGTTCATCGCGGCACTCGGCGCCTACGGTGGCTACCGGCAGGAGATGCAGGCACGGTTCGCCGAGATCACCGGCATCTCGACCGAACCCGCCGGCCTGGCATGGAACGGGTGGGACGAGCTCGACGCCGAGGTCGCTTCGCTGGGGCTGCAGAAGCTCCCCGACATCGGGTTCACCGATCACGGATCGGGACGACCTCGAGCACTTCATGCAGGCGATCGAGGGCAACCGATTCTCATGGACGTGGGCGGTGCCGGACGCAGCGACGCGTGAGGACGCGGCGGCCGAGGTCCGACGCTGGGCCGAGGACCGCTGGGGGCCGCTGAGCGAGATCCCACCCGAGACCTTCGAGTGGCGGTTCGCCGTCTACCGGCTGCCTTGACCTGCCTACTCCTCGACGTAGTCGTCGGGGTGGTCGACGGCGCCGGGGAGATCGTCGACGACGTGCATCGCGTCCACCTCGGGGGCGTCCGGCTCGAACGTCTCGGCGGATTCGCCGACCAGGGCGGCTTCGTGGTCGAGGGCCTCCACGTCGGAGTCGTCGGTGACGTCGAGGTGCTTGTGGCGCCGGTCGTTCTGCGGCTGCTCCCGCCGGGTGCGATCGTCGATCGTGTCGCCGGCCATCTGTTCGGACGTCGTGGTGTGGTCGTCGACGCCCAGGCTGTGGTCCATCTCGGAGATGTAGGACTCGAGCGACTCTCCGCTGTCGGCGTCGTCGTTCGACGGTGAGGGACCTTCGGACGGGGAGTACTGGTCGTCGGGATCGTGAGGGTCGCGCATCCCCGGCTGGTCGCTCGTCATGGGTTGAGCCTACCCGGGGTGGCGGCGGTGCGTGGGCTCGCCGAGCCTGGGTCGCCCCGCTATCCTGGAGGGCCACGAACGGGCGACCCGATGAGCGCCCGCCGACACCAGGAGGTTCGACGGTGCCGATCACCGAGGTCGAGAAGATCTGGATGGACGGCGAGTTGGTGGACTGGCGCGACGCGCAGGTCCACGTGCTCAGCCACGCGCTGCACTACGGCAGCGGCGTCTTCGAGGGCATCCGGGCTTACGAGACCGTACGCGGCCCCGCCGTCTGGCACCTGGACGAGCACCTCAAGCGCCTGTACCGCAGCGCGAAGCTGTACCACCTGGACATCCCCTTCTCGCCCGAGGCGTTGAAGGACGCCACGAAGGAGGTCATCCGCGCGAACGGGCTGCAGTCGTGCTACATCCGGCCGCTCGCGTTCCGTGGGTACGGCGAGATCGGCGTGAACCCGCTGGAGTCTCCCGTCAACGTCACGATCGCGGTGTGGCCGTGGGGCGCCTACCTCGGCGAGGATGCGCTGGAGCAGGGGGTCCGGGTGAAGGTGAGCAGCTGGCGCCGCAACGCGCAGAACTCGCTGCCCGCCGCGGCGAAGGCCACCGGCCAGTACATCAACAGCGTGCTCGCCAAGGTCGAGAGCCTGAAGGCCGGCTACGACGAGGCGATCATGCTGAACGACCACGGCTACGTCACCGACGGGTCCGGCGAGAACATCTTCATCGTTCGCAAGGGCGTGCTGTTCACGCCGCCCACCCAGGCGGGTTCGCTCGACGGCATCACGCGGGAAACCACGATGGCCCTCGCGCGCGATGCCGGCTACGAGGTCCGCGAGGAGAACCTGGTCCGCACCGACCTCTACAACGCCGAGGAGTGCTTCTTCACCGGGACCGCGGCCGAGATCACGCCGATCCGCGAGGTCGATGACCGCGAGGTCGGTGAGGGCCACCGCGGCCCGATCACGAAGGAGCTCCAGTCCGCGTTCTTCGCCGCCACCAAGGGCGAGAACCCGAAGTATCCGGACTGGCTCACCTACGTGAACGACTGACCGCGTTCAACCGTCGAAGGCGAGCGATCCCACCACCTTCCACTCGCCGGCGGTGGGGATCGAACCCGCTTCCCGAGCGATGCCCACCATGATCGGGGTGCCGAAGGCGTTCGGGGTCGGTGGGGACCCAGAACGTGTAGGTCACGTCGGGTCGCAGCGAGATCGTGCCCACGCCCGTGATGCCGAACAGCGCGCTCGAGGGTCCGGTGTTCACGAAGGAGGCCAGCGTCCCCAGCCGGTCGGCGATGATCGGCTCGGACACCTCGATGGGTCCGCGGCGGCACCTGGCTCAAGATCCACGCCAGCGGCCGGCCGGGTTGCCATCGGTCGGCGACGCCCGCGATGGCGGATCGCAACCGGGGCCGGACCTCGCGTTCGAACTCGGCGTCGAACCCGTCGTACCACTGTCGCAGCCGCGCCGGTGTCTGCGTGTAGACGTGCCCCACCGGGTCGACCGGGTTCAGGTGCGCGAGGTCGAACACCGCCACGCTCACCGAGCCGCCGTCGGGACCGGTCGTCACCGCGGCGAACCCGCGGCCGTCCGAACCCCAGATCGAATCGCCGGCCCGCCACCCTTCGGGGAGCGTCACCGTGGCCGCGGCCGAGATGTCGGGGAAGCGGTAGGTGCCGGCGTCGAGCGCACCCTGCACGGGAGTCGGCGATGCGTCGGCCGGAGCTCCGGAGGTCGATCCTCGAGTTCCGAGGAAGATCACCAGGGCCGCCAGCGACAGCGCGCACGCCACCGTGGCGACGCGGCGACGGTCCCGCGTTCTCCGTCGAAGCGACTGGTGGCGGGCGAACGTGCCGCTGGCGGGGGCGGCGGCGAGCCGCACGGTGTCGAGGACCGCGGCAGGCTCTGTCGGTTCCTCGTCGTCGGCGACCGCGGCGGACAGGTCTGTGGATGCAGCCGCGACCTCTTCGCGGATGCGACGGGCGCGCATCCGCAACGCGCGACCCGCCTCGCCCGCCGTGAGGTGCAGGGATCCGGTGAGGGTGATCGCGGCGCGACGTCGCCACGGCATCGTCTCGAGCACCTGCCGGACGCGGTCGTCGATGGTGACGTCCTCGAAGGGCTCCAGCCTGCGCTCGCCGTGCAGGCGCCCCCGGGCCGAAACCACGGCTCGCCGCCAGGGCATCTTCGAGGGGTCGAGCGCCACCCGGATCGGGAACGCTGAGGGGCTGTTCCATCTCGCGCACCCGCGCCCACCGGTCCCACGTGCGCAGGAGGGCCAGGTGGGTCAGGTGGTCGGCATCTCGCCGCGACCCGGTCGCGAGGTAGGCGGCGCCGAACACCCGCTCGAACTCCAGCTCGAAGAACAGTTCGAACTCGGTCCCCGGATCGACCTCGGGCAGGGAGAGGCGAGGATCGGCGATGTCATCGCGGTCGTGAGCCATGCGGCATCCCTCGCGGTGCTCCCGGACGTCCCACCAATCTGACCACGATGACCGGATCCTCGCCCGAAGGTTCCTTCGAGACGCATCGCTGGTTCTCGCGGTAGGCTCCCGCTCCGATGCAGGACCGCTACCGTCTCCCGCGAAGCGTGATCCCCTCGCGCTACGACCTCACGATCGAACCCGATCTGGAGGCCGCCACCTTCTCGGGAACCGAAGCCGTGACCGTCGAGGTCCACGAGCGCATCGACGAGATCGTCATCAACGCCCTGGCCCTCGAGATCGACAACGGGTGGCTCTCCAACGCCGCCGGAACCCGGATCGAAGTGAGCGGCATCGCCTTCGACGAGGAGCTGCAGCGCGCCACGCTCGGCCTTGCCGATCCCGCCGATCCAGGCTCCTGGACGCTGTACCTGGCGTTCCGCGGCGAGCTCAACGATCAACTCCACGGCTTCTACCGTTCCACCTACGCAGACGACGACGGCGACATCCACACGATCGCCACCACGCAGTTCGAGGCGGCCGATGCCCGGCGCGCCTTCCCGTGCTGGGACGAACCCGACCTCAAGGCCGTGTTCGCCATCACCCTGATCGTCCCCGACGGTCTCGCCGCCATCTCCAACGGTCCCGAGGTGGAGCGCGAGGATCTGGGCAATGACCGGATCCGCGTCCGATTCGCCGAGACCATGAGCATGTCCACCTACCTGGTGGCGTTCGTGGTGGGCCGGCTCGAGTGCAGCGACCCCGTCGATGCCGACGGCGTGCCGATCCGGGTCGTCTACGTTCCTGGCAAGGGCCATCTGACGAAGTTCGCGCTGGATGCCGCCGTCTTCTCCATGTGGTTCTTCACCGACTACTACGGCCTCCCGTATCCCGATCGCAAGGTCGACATGATCGCGTTGCCCGACTTCGCGCAGGGCGCGATGGAGAACACCGGCTGCATCACCTACCGCGAGTCGCTGCTGTTGGTCGACCCGGAGCAGGCGACGCAACCCGAACTCGAGAACATCGCCGACGTCGTCGCCCACGAGCTGGCCCACCAGTGGTTCGGCAACCTCGTGACGATGCGGTGGTGGAACGGCATCTGGCTGAACGAGGCGTTCGCCACCTTCATGGCGCTGGTGACGGTCGATGCGTGGCGGCCCGACTGGGAGCGCTGGTCCTCGTTCGCCCGCGCGTGCACCTCCGCGAAGGAGGTCGACGCGTTGCACGCCACGCGCGCGATCGAGTACCCCGTCCATTCGCCCGATGACACCGCCGGCATGTTCGACGTGCTCACCTACCAGAAGGGCGCGGCCACCCTGCGCATGCTCGACCGCTACCTCGGGGGCGACGAGTTCCGTGACGGCATCCGCCTGTACCTGCAGCGTCACGCCTACGGCAACACCGAGACCCACGACCTGTGGAACGCGCTCGAGGAGGCCAGCGGCGAACCCGTCCGCCGGATCATGGACCAGTGGATCTGGCAGGGCGGCTACCCGCTCCTGACCGTCTCGCCCGACGATGAGGGCGTCCGGATCGCTCAGCGTCGGTTCCTGGCCGATGGAGCCGATGACGTCACCACCTGGGACGTGCCGCTGCGGGTGCGCGAGCTCGGCGGCGAGGAGCGCTCCGTGCTGGTTCCCGCGGGGGGCGTCAGCTCGCCGGCAGATCCTGACGCCGCCATGGTGGCGAACGCGGGCGCGAGCAGCTTCGTCCGCGTGCGCTACGACGGAGATCTCCTGGACCGCCTCACCGGGCGCTTGTCCGAGGTCTCGCCCCTCGAACGGTACGGGCTGGTCGACGACCACTGGGCCGCCGTGAGTTCCGGAGCCGCCGATGCATCGGCGTTCGTCCGGTTCGCGGCGGGGTTCCAGGATGAAGACGATCTGGCCGTGTGGCAGGCGTTGATGGCCGGCCTCGGCTGGTGCGACCGCTTCGTGGAAGGCGAGGCCCGTGAGCGGTTCCGCGGGTTCGTCCGTGGCTTGGTGGCCCCCGCCATGGATCGCCTCGGCTGGGAGGCTCGGGAAGAGGACGCCGATCTCACGCGCGCGCTGCGCGGAGCGCTCCTGCAGGGTCTCGGTGTGCTGGGCGCCGATCCCAACGCTGAAGCCGCCGCGCGTGAATTCGAAGGCGAGGCCCGTGCCGGCAAGCCCGTCGATCCCGCGCTGGCGGCGGCCGCGGTCAACGTCGTGGCGGTGGCCGGCGATGCCGACGACTACGAGCGCTTCTGGGAGGCCTATCGCGATGCGCCCACGCCGCAGGAGCAGCTGCGCTACCTGATCGCGCTGCCGCTCTTCCGCGACCCGGCGCTGATGGATCGCACGCTCGCCGCGACGCTCGGCGACGACATCCGCTCCCAGAACGCCCCCTTCGTGGTGGCGTTCGCCGGCACGAACCGCGACCTGGGACCGCGCTCCTGGACCTTCCTCACGGAACACTGGGACGATCTCGTCTCGCGCTTCCCGTCCTCACTCACGATCCGCATGGTCGACGGCGTGCGGTTCCTCTCCCGGCCCGAGGACGTGGCCGCGGCCGCTGCCTTCTTCGAACGCCACCCGATCCCGCAGTCGGCCAAGACCCTGCAGCAGATGCTGGAGCGCCAGCGGATAGCGGCCGCCCTTCGCCTGCGCGCCACGCCGGACCTGACGGCGCACTTCTCCTCGTAGCCGTCCGGCATCATCCGAACCGGATCGCTCCACGCATCCCGTAGGCGTAGTGGCCGGGGAGATGGCATCCGAAGATCGTCGAACCATGGCCGGTCGGGAAGGTGTACGTCGTGACCCTCGTCGTCAGGGCCGGGACGGACATCTCTCCGGGCTTCGGCGCGTGATGTGCCTCGGTCCCGAGTTCATGGACCGCTTGGACCTGCTCGTTCCCCACGAGGAATTCGTGGTCGATCGGATCGGTGTTCTCCACGACGAAGCGCACGGTTTCGCCGGGGGCGACGTCGAGCTCGTCCGGATCGAACGCCGAATGGTGGATCGTGATGTGGACGGTGCGGAGGTCCTCGGCGGCGCGGGCCGAGCCGCACGCCGGGACCGCCACGGCCGATGCGAGCAGGAGCGCGATGCTCACCACGAGTCGATGAGGCTGCCTCATGCGGACGATCCCGTCCTCCGGCGTTTCGCGATCCATCCGGCCGAGAACGCCGTCCCCACGAGCAGGGCGAGCACCACGACGGTCTCGCGCGTGGTCGGATCATCCGTCGGAGCGCTGATCAGCCGGCGCGCGAATCCCGCCGCCACCGGATCGGGTTGGCCGTACCCGCTGGCGTCGATCGCCAGGTCGTGCGTGAGCCGGCCGGCCTCCTCGTTGATGCGGATGTAGGTGAGCCACAGATCCGATCCCGGCAACCACCGCATCCGATCGTCCGATCGGAGATCGCGCAGCAGCGAAGGCGATGCCGGCTCGCTCACTTCCTGGATCAGGCCACGTTGGTCAGGATCGTCGCTGGGATGCTCGGCTTGCGGCAGCGTGGAGGGCGGCGCATCCGTCAACAGGAACACGTCGGCCTGGATGAGCTCGCCCTCCTGCCGACCGAGCCCGAGGATGCGGAGCGGGACCCAGGGGTTCGGCGTGGGGATCGCCACGTGGATCGGGGTGCCTTCGCCGGTCTGCACCCCTTGCTCTTCCGCGCGTCCGGCGTTGAACCGGGCCGCCATGAAGATCGGGCTCCGATCGGCGTAGAACTCCAGGACCTCGGGAGCATCGGGTGGAAGGAAGAACCCATGGTCCTTCGCCCAGGCTCCGACCGCCACGGCGCCGCCCTTCAGGACGGTGATGTCGAGGGCGTCGATCTGCGCTTCGAGCAGCACCTGCGCTGACGGGCGTGGCGGCCGCTGCGAAGTCCGCGGTCTCCAGCTCCGGCGGGGGAGGCGTGACCTCCTCGACCAACCGCTGCAGGGTCCACCCACCGGCCTTCACGACCCTGGTCGGGACGCCCGGGAGGGGAACGATCGAGCCCACCTCGGCCGCGCCCTGGCCGGCGAACTCGAACGAGGTGACGTAGTGCTCGATCCCTCGGTGGTAGGCCGCCAGGGTGGTGGTCTTGAGCAGGTTGATGGTGCCGTTCGGCGCCACGAGCCCGCCGCAGGCGAGCGCGTTCATGGCCGGTCCCATCGTGAGGATGGTGGTCAAGGCGATCATCACCATCGTCGGTGCGATCCGTTCGCGACGCATCGGAGCCCCTTTCGTCGTTGGCTCTCCGACGCCCCGCGAGGCCGGACCGGTTCCCTGAGGCTTGACAGCGGCTTGGCACCGGCCATACCGTTCGTGTCCGAACGACCTTGGGACGCACCGCGTCCCACGACGCGAGGAGAGGGTCGCCACGGGGCACGCCGTCGTCGAGGGCATCGAGGTCTCCACCGACCACTGGATCGGCGGCACGCGCGTCGCGTCGGCCGAGACCTTCGTCGACGTCTCGCCGATCGACGAGATGCCCATCGCCGAGGTCGCCCGCGGGGGAGCCCCCGAAGCCGACCAGGCCGTCGCCGCCGCTCGTGAGGGGTTCGCCGTCTGGGGCTCGATGCCCGCCGAAGGAGCGAGCGGAGGTCCTGCACCGGATCGCCGATGGCGTCGAGGCGCGCGTCCCCGAACTCGCGGCGGTCGAGACGCGGGACAACGGGTCGCTGCTCCGGTCGATGCGGAACTCCGTCATGCCGCGTGTCGCGCGGAACTTCCGGTTCTTCGCCGACCACCTGCTGACGCTGGGTGACGACAAGGACCACGACGGGTTCGCCGAGCATTTCGAGTGGGACCCCAGCGGCGTCACGGCCGTGATCACGCCGTGGAACGCTCCGTTGATGCTCGCCACCTGGCGCGTGGCTCCGGCGCTGGCGGCCGGCAACGCCGTGATCCTCAAGCCGCCGGAGTGGGCGCCGCTCACCGCCTCGATGCTCGCCGACATCGCGCACGATGCCGGCCTGCCCGACGGCGCGTTCAACGTGCTGCAGGGGATCGGCGAGGAGGCGGGCGCCGCCCTCACCGCCCATCCCGGCCTGGATCGCATCGCGTTCACCGGATCGGTGCCGACCGGCAAGCTCGTGGCGCAGGCCGCCGGCGCGAACCTCACCCCGGCGAGCCTGGAGCTCGGGGGCAAGTCACCGTTCGTCGCCTTCGCCGACGCCGATCTCGACGCGGTCGTGAAGCAGGCGGTCAACCAGTTCGACAACGCCGGTCAGGTCTGCCTGGCCGGCACGCGGCTGCTCGTGGAGGCGTCGATCCACGACGAGTTCCTGGACCGGTTCACCCGGGCCGCCGCCGAGATCGTGCAAGGCGACCCACGAGAAGCGGCCACCGAGATCGGCCCGCAGATCACCCGCGAACACTTCGAGCGCGTCGACGGATTCGTCCAACGCGCCAAGGCCGACGGTGCCCGTGCGGTCTTCGGCGGTGGACCCAACGACGAGCTCGGGGGCCTGTACTACCGACCCACGCTGTTCACCGATGCGCCGGCCGGCTCCGAGATCCTGACGCAGGAGGTCTTCGGCCCGGTCCTCACCCTGCAGACGTTCGCCGACGAGGACGAAGCCGTGGCGCTGGCGAACGACACGCGGTACGGCCTGGCCGCGATCCTGTACACGGGCGATCCGGGCCGCGCCGAACGCGTGAGCGCGGCGCTCGTGGCCGGCACCGTGTGGGTCAACTGCTTCTTCGTGCGCGACCTGGCGGCCCCGTTCGGCGGCTCGCGCAACTCCGGGATCGGCCGAGAGGGCGGCACGTGGAGCTTCGATTTCTACAGCGATGTGAAGAACGTCTGCACGGCACCGTGGACCACCTGATGGAGGGGAGAGACGCACATGGGTGAGATCGTCGGCGCGGCACTGGTCGCGCACGTTCCCACGATCATGCTGCCGGAGGACACGCGGCGCGAACTCAACGACGGCAACGAGATCTCGTTGGTGCCCGGCCTGCATCGACTGAAGTCCGAGGCGCTCGACCGGCTGAACCCGGACACCGTGATCGTGTTCGACACGCACTGGGAGTCGACCTTCGAACACATCGTGACCTCGGCCGAACGCCGGACCGGCAAGTTCACGAGCCATGAACTGCCGCGCGGCATGAAGCAGGTGCCCTACGACATGCCCGGCGACCCCGAGCTCGCGAACGCGATCGCGGCGCAGGCCGAAGGGCGCGACGACTGCTGGATCCTGCCCTGCGACGATCCGTTCCTGCCGATCTTCTACGGCACCGTGAACGTGTGGACGTTCCTGGGCGACGCCGACACGCGGTGGATGAGCGTGGCGATCAACCAGTGCTGCACCACCGAGGACTTCCTGCTGTTCGGCGAGCTGATCGGCAACGCGATCCGCGAGAGCGACCGGCGCGTGGTGCTGCTCGCGAGCGGTGGCATGACCCACCGGTTCTTCTCGTTCCAGGAACTCCGGCAGCACGAGAGCTCGAAGGCGCCCGACAACATCCTGCATCGCGAGAGCTACGAGGCCGACCAGCGCGTGCTCGCGATGATGAAGGACGGCGACCACGCGGGGATCATCGACTGGATGCCGGAGTACCGGAAGGCGGCGCCGGAGGGGCACTTCGGCCACTACCTGATGATGGCCTCGGCGATCGGCGGCGCGCGTTGCCAGGCGCCGGGGGAGCCCTACAGCGAGTACGAAGCTTCCGTGGGAACGGGCCAGGTGCATGTCTGGTTCGAGCGGCCCGCGGACGGTTGGACCGGCGAGGGGACCGCGGCCTAGCTGCGGCGACCGGTCGGACGGGGGGAACCGAACAGGAAGGGAGGCTCCAGTGGCAGACCAACCAGGTCAGTCACAGGACATGGGCTACGAACGGCTCGGCGAGGCGAAGCTCTCGCTCGTCGACGTGATCGCCCAGTCCGTCGGCTTCATGGGACCGGTGTTCTCCGCCGCGTTCCTCATCCCGCTGATCGTGGGAGCGAACGTGGCCGCCAAGGGCGCGGGAGTTGCCGCGCCGCTGTCGGTGTTGATCGCGGCGATCGGCGTGTTCGCGCTCGGGTGGATCGTGGCGCAGTACGCGAAGAAGATCCACGCCGCCGGTTCGCTGTACGACTACGTGTCGGCCGGACTGGGCAACAACGTCGGGCGCCGCTGCCGGGTGGCTGTACTACAGCGGCACCATGGTGCTCACGGCCGGCCTCGGCGTGCTGATCGGCGGGTACATCCACGACTCGATCTTCACGTCCGACCCTGCGGTCCCCGGCGTGTTCAGCGCGGAGTCTCCGCTGCCGATCTGGGCGTGGAGCGCGTTCTTCGCGCTGCTGGTGTTCGTGGTGCTCTACTTCGGCGTGCAGATCTCGACCCGGGTGCAATTGACGCTGGCGCTGGTCTCGGCGGCGGTCGTGCTGGCCTTCTTCATCAAGGTGATCATCGACGTCGGCGGCGACAACGATGTGGCAACGGCGTTCAACCCGAACTCCTCGACGTCGGGCTGGTCCGGGCATCTTCTTCGGGGTGCTCTACGGCGTGTTGATCTTCGTCGGGTTCGAGACCGCGGCGAACCTCGCGGAGGAAACGCAGGAGCCGAAGCGAGCGATCCCCAAGGCCGTGCTCGACGTCCGTCGTGGTCGTGTCGCTCTTCTACCTGATCGCGTCGTACGCGCAGGTGGCGGGCTTCGGGTTCAACGTGGACAACATCTTCGCCGCGGCTGCCGCCGCCGCTGTTCGCGCTCGGCTCGCCCGAGGCCGCCGGGGGGTACGGATCGACGTTCATCCTCGACCTCCTCGTGATCGTCGTGTTCCTCGACATCCTCGCGGTCGGCGTGGGTGCGGCGACCGCCTCGACCCGCGGCGTCTTCGCGATGGCTCGCGACCGTCGGCTTCCCGGCGGCCTGGCCTCCGTGTCGAAGAAGTACGGCACGCCGATCGGTGCGATCGTGCTGATGATCGTCGTCATGGCCGGGTTCATCGCCGCTGAACGAGTTCTGGGAAGACCTGTTCGCCCTCCCGGAGCTCCCGCACTACTTCTCGATCTTCGTCTGGGCCTCGACCTTCGGCGGGTTCGCGCTCGTCGTCGTCTACCTGCTGATGTCGGTCGGGGCGTTCCGCGGGCTCGTCAGACCACGGCAGCATGGCTGGGGTGTACATCGCCTCGATCGTCGGTATCGCGCTCACCGGCGGCGGCGATCTTCGGCGTCGTTCTACAAGCAGACCAGCCCGACGGTCCTGGCACCCTGGTTCGCGCTCGGTCTGGCTCGGTGATCGGAGCGATCGTCACGATGGTGATGGGCGGCGGGCGCCCGCGAGCGAGGTGCTCGGTGACCTCCATTCGGAGGATGTCGGGGCTTCCTGAGTTCTGCGTACCATCTGCGCTATGACGCAACCCGACCGGCCGCTGCGGCTCGATGCGCCTCGCGAAGAGGCGCTCGAGCACGCGGTCCGGCTGGTCACCGAGGCCTGGCGCAGCTTCGACCGGTTCCGGCCCGAGGAGCCGCCGCTGGACGATCGCGTGCGGCGGCTCCTCGAAGCGGGCCTGCCTTCGGGTCCGAGCCCGGTCGCACGAGGCGCTCGATGACGCCGCGCGCATCCTCGACGAGTCGATCGCGCAGGCGAGGCCTCGCTACTTCGCGTTCATCGGCTCGAGCGGCCTCGAGATCGGTGCCCTCGCCGACTTCCTGGCCCACACCTACGACATCAACCTGGCGGTCGATGCCCGCGCGGCGACGCAGGTCGAGGATCAGGCCGTTCGCTGGGTCGCGGAGTTCATCGGGTTCCCGGCCACGGGTGGCGCGTTCACGAGCGGCGGCACGATCAGCAACGTGAGCGCGCTGGCGGCCGCCCGCGAACGCGCGATGCCGGGATCCCGCCACACCGGGCTCGGCGGGCGGCGCGTCGCCGTCTACTGCTCGAAGGAGGTCCACTACTCCGTGATGCGGGCGGTCGAGCTGCTGGGGATGGGCTCGGACAACCTGCGCGCGGTCGACCTCGACGGGCTCCGCCGGATGCGGCCCGACGCCCTCGCCGAGGCGATCGATGCCGACATCGCGGCGGGCATCACGCCCGATGGCGGTGATCGCGACGGCCGGCACCACGCTCACGGGCGCGATCGACCCGCTCGAGGAGATCGCCGACGTGTGTGAGGCGCGTGGCGTGTGGCTCCACGTCGACGGCGCCTACGGTCTGCCGGCGGCGGCCACCGAGTCGCGCGCGGCGGGGTTCGCGGGCTTCTCGCGGGCCGACTCGTGCTCGGTCGACGCTCACAAGTGGCTGTACCTGCCGAAGGCCTGCGGCGTCGTCCTGGTGAGGGACGACGATGCCCTCGCCGCCGCGTTCGCGCACGAACAGGGCTACCTGCCGCACCAGCAGCACGAGCTGCACGCCGTCGACATCACGCTGGAGTACTCGCGGCCGTTCCGCGCCCTGAAGATGTGGCTGGCGTTCCGGGCGCACGGCGCGGCGCAGTTCCGCGACGCGATCGAACGCAACCTGGCCGAGGCGGACCTGTTGTACCGCCACGCGCAGACGACCGAGGACTTCGAGGTCATGGAGGCGCCCCCGCAACTGTCGATCGTGCCGATCCGCCACGTGCCCGCCGGGCGTCGCCGACCTCGACGCGCACAACCAGGCGCTCGCCGACGCGATCCAGGCCGATGGCCGCGTCTACCTGTCGTCGGCCCTGATCGACGGCGAGGTGTGGCTGCGGCCGTGCTTCGTCAACTTCCGCACCACCGAGGACGACGTGCTGGCCCTGCTCGACGTCGCGCGTGAGCTCGGCGAGCGCCTCGCTCGCACGGGGAGCGCGGCATGAGCGATCGCCCGAACCGCATCGGCGCCGACGGCCTCCTGCCCGCCGAACGCAAGATCGTCGAGGAGCTCGGCCACCTGCCGCTGGACTTCCGCGCGATGTGGGCGGTCTCGAACCTGTTCCGCAGCTCGACCGCGATCCGCCGGCACATGGAAGCGAAGGTGCTGGCCGCCGACCGCCTCAGCTGGACCTCGTTCGTCGGCCTGTGGGTGCTGTGGGTGTGGGGCGAGATGGAGGCGCGGGACTTCGCGGCGGCGGTGGGGATCAGCCGCCCGACGGCGACCGGCGTGATGACGACCCTCGAATCGCGTGGCTTCGTCACCCGGCGCAAGGACGCGAAGGACGGTCGCATGGTGATCGTCGAGCTGACGCCGTCGGGCCGGACGACGATCGAGGGACTGTTCCCCAAGTTCAACGCCGAGGAGTCGGCGGTCGCGCGCACCTGTCCGCGACCAGCAGGACAGCCTGGCCGCCATGCTCCGTTCGCTGCTGCGAGCCGTGCCCGACGGCCGACGCCGCCGACGGCCGCCACTAGTCTGAACCAGACTAGGCAGAGGTCCTGGCGGCCGTACCGTCGACGATGCGCTGCAGCAGATCCCGGGATCTCGGCCCGGTCGTCGGTGAACTGTCCGGGCTTGATGCAGATCGTGCCGAACCCTCGCGCCACCTGATCCGGGATCTGATCGAGGGCAGCGCCCAGCGGCGCCGGGCTGTCCGCGTCGGGGAACGAACCGCGCGTGCCGCCGACCATCTCGAGGTCGGCCGCATCGCGGCCGGCATCGGCCATCGCCGCCGCGAGCCGCTCGAGTTCCTCATCGCTCGGTCGTCCCAGCGGGTTGAATCCGTGACCGAACGTGACGAGACGTTGCAGGAGCCGGTCGTGCAGCCGTTGACCGCCGAACCACAGCCTCGGCCCGGTCGGCACGGAACGGCTTCGGCTCGAGCCAGACGTCATCGAACGCGTAGTACTCACCTTCGAAGGTCGCCGGCGAACCTCGCCACAGCGCCGCCCACGCCATCGAGGTGCTCATCGAGACGCCGGCCCCGGTCTCGAAGGGGACGCCCAAGGCGTCGTATTCGGCGCGGTGCCAGCTCACCGTGGGCTGCACCACGAGCCGGCCTTCACTACAACAGGTCGAGTGTGGCGAGGTCCTTCGCGATCAGCAGCGGGTGGCGCAGGGGAGGGATCACGGCGCTCGCGATCAGCCGCAGCCTCGTCGTCGCCGATGCGACCGCTGCCAGCAGCAGGAGCGATGACGGCCACGGTGTGGCCGGGTCCTGATTGCCCGGAAGCGCGTAGTCCCTGGGATTCGCGGGCACTCCGTCGGCATCGGCGCCCCGACCCAGGACGATGTGCTCGCTCACCATCACCCCGTCGAACCCGGCTCGTTCGGCTTCGACGGCGACCTCGACCAGGCCTCGCAAGTCACGTGGTGGCACCAGCGTGTGGTTCTCGCTGAGCACCAGCACCAGGCGCGGGGGCAGCATGGGGGGCGTCGGGCTAGCGCGTGGTGACGCGCACCGGCATCCGCTTGATGCCGTTCACGAAGTTCGAGCGGATGCGCTCGACCGGCCCGGTCAGCTCGATCGTGTCGAGGCGCGGGATCAACTCCTGGAACAGGATCTTCGTCTCGAGGCGCGCGAGGTGCGCCCCCAGGCAGAAGTGCGGTCCGCCCGGCCCGAACGTCACGTGGTCGTTCGGCGTGCGCGTCACGTCGAACGTGTAGGGATCGGCGAACATCTCGGGGTCGCGGTTCGCGCTGATGTACCAGGTCACCACCTTGTCCCCGGCCTTGATCTGCTGGCCGCGCAGCTCGACGTCGCGCGTGGCCGTGCGCCGGAAGTGCAGCACGGGCGTCGCCCACCGCAGGATCTCCTCGGTGGCGTTCGGGATCAGCTCCGGCTGGTCGCGGAGCAGTTGGAGCTGCTCGGGATGCTGCATCAGCGCCAGCATGCCGTGGCTGATCGTGTGCCGCGTGGTCTCGTTGCCGGCGATCATCAGCACCCCGAAGTAGTTGTGGAACTCCTGCTCGTTGAGCACGCCTTCGGACTGGGCGATCGTGAGGGCCTGCAGCACGTCGTCGGCGGGTTCGGCGACGCGCAGGTCCCGCTGCGCGTCGGCGTAGGCGAACACGTCGAGCGCGGTGGGGGAGCGGAACGGCAACAGGCGGTAGGCCTCGGTGTCGACCTTGTCCACGACGGCGGCCGACAGGTCGGGGTCCTGGTTGGCGATCATGTTGTCGCCCCACCCGATCAGCTTCGGCGCATCCTCCTGCGGCACCGTGAAGATCGAGCACAGGAACCGGATCGGCAGATCGCGGCTGATCTCGCTGACGAAGTCGAACTCGCCCTTCGGCAGGGCCTGGTCGAGCACGTCGCTGGCCACCTCGCGGATCCAGTCCTCGTACTTGCCCACGCCGCGGGCGCTGAACCGCTTCGAGCAGATCTTGCGCAGCTCGGTGTGGCGCGGGGGGTCGGTCTCGAGCATCGACTTGCGGATCTCGAGCTGTTCGGCGTCGAGCTCCTCGAGCGAGACCGCGCCGGTCTCGGACGAGAAGGTCTCCCAGTCCATGTGGATCGCGGTGAGGTCGTCGTAGCGCGTGACCGCCCAGAAGCCGTGGTTCGGCGACGGCTCGGGGTGCCAGATCACGGGATGGTCGGTCGCGAAGCCGGTCGAACCACTCCAACGGCACGCCATCGACGTAGTTGTCGGGGTTCACCAGGTCGATGTCGCCGAGCGCCCTTCGAGACAGTCCCTGACACTTCACTCATGGGTCGACTCCCGTCAGCTTCTCGACGCGCACGCGCAGCGAAAGTATTTTGCTACCGAACGACCTTCACGGGCAACCCGTCTGGAGGCCCCAAGTCGGCCGAGACGGTCACGGCGCTTCCATCCCTTCGAACGCCAATCCACCCGGGTCGACCGCGAGAAGGCCGCCGTCGGCGAACAGGCTGGTTCCCGTCACGTAGGAAGCATCGTCGCTCGCCAGGAACGCGGCACAGGCCGCGATCTCCTGGGGGCTGGCGGCGCGCCGCATCGGGATCGGGCCGGTCACGATGGCGTAGGCCGCGTCCAGATCCACGCCCCGGGCGGTGGCGAGTTCCTCCATGGCGGCATCGCCCATGGCCGTTCGGACCCACCCCGGGCACAGCGCGTTGCACCGGATCCCCTGCGGCGCGTGATCGACGGCGATCGCGCGTGGCCAACCCGATCAATGCGGCCTTCGACGTGACGTATGCGGCGCTCGAGGGTGACGACACGACGCCGGAGACCGAGGACACGAGCACGATCGAGCCGCCGCCGCGATCGGCCATCGCCGGGATCGCGGCTCGAGCCAGGCGCATGGCTCCGGTGACGTTCACGTCCAGGGTGCGCAGCCATTCCTCATCGGTGACCGATGCCGCCGTCCCCCCGAACCCAACTCCGGCGTTGGCCACCACGATGTCGAGTCCTCCGAAGGCCTCGG
The DNA here is from genome assembly GCA_963797635.1 of uncultured Actinomycetes bacterium. Taxonomy (GTDB): domain Bacteria; phylum Actinomycetota; class UBA4738; order UBA4738; family HRBIN12; genus JAOUEA01. The sequence goes on along the minus strand of CAWCPZ010000011.1, from coordinate 585,428 downwards.
ACGCGGCCATCACCGCGGCGTGCGGCATGGCCAGGGTCGGTGGTATCGCCCGGGAACGCCAGGCCCCCCGTTTCGTCCGCGACCGCGAGCAACGGTTCCGGCCGTCTCCCGGTGACGACCACCTTCGCCCCTTCGTCGGCGAACCTGCGAGCGGTTGCGGCGCCGATCCCCGAACCGCCACCGCTGACGATCGCCACCTTGCCTTCGAGCCGCATCGATCGCCCTCCGCCATCCATCTAGTGGTACGGCAGGTAGTACCGAAGCTCCCAATCGGTGACCTCGGTCGTGTCGGTCTCCTGGTTCGCCCCCATGTAGCGCTCCCATTCGCCCCGCTTGAGGATGGTGAACGCCTCGATCAGCTCCGTGCCCATGGCCTCGACCAGCCGTTGGTCGCCGTTCAAGACCTTCAGCGCCGCGTCCAGGTTCGCGGGGATCCGCACGTCGGTGTCGGGATCGTCACCGACCGGCTGTGGCGGCCTCAGCTCCATCTCGTCCTCGACGCCGAAGCGGGCCGCGTGCAACACGGCCGCCCCCACCAGGTACGGGTTGGCGGCTGCGTCGGCCGTCCGTTGCTCCAGGCGCGTTCCTTCGCCACGCGCCGGCGGCACGCGGACCGACACGGAGCGGTCGTCGTGCCCCCAGTTCCCCCAGTAGCCGTTCAACATGTCGGGCTGCAGCCGCTTGTAGGCATTCACGTGCGGGGCCATGAGCGCCGCCATCCCGGCGTGATGCTCGAGCACCCCCGCGATGCACTGCCGCGCCAGGGTCGAGAGCCCTTCCGGATCGTTGGGGTCGTGGAACGCGTTCGAGCCGTCCTCACGACGGAAGCTGAAGTTCACGTGCATCCCGCTGCCGCCGCGGTCGGCGAGCGGCCGGCCCAGGAACGTCGCGAGCTTGCCGTTGCGCTCGGCGATCTCGCGGATCAGCAACCGGAACACGAACGCGTCATCGGCCGCGGGGAGCGCGTCGTTGTAGCGGATGTTCACCTCGTAGGCGGACTCGTCGTACTCGCTGCTCCAGCTCTCCACGGGGAAGCCGCACGCCAGCGCGGTCGTGACCATGTCCTCGACGCAGCCGGTGGGGTCGACGGACATGCCCGTCCCGTAGACGCGATGGCCCGGCAGCGAGACCGGCCGCCATCCGCCGCCGCCGTCGGGCTCCATCAGGTAGAACTCGAGCTCGAAGCTGATCTGCGGTTCCAGGCCCATCGATCGCCAGGCTTCGACGGCTCGATGCAGGGCGTGGCGTGGGTCCAGCACCGCCGGACCGCCTTGATAGTGGACGTCGCCGATGCCGATCACGGTCTCGGGTTCCCAGCTCGGACGGAGCGACTCGCGGTCGAGCTCCACATCGATGTCGGGCAGCCCCACGTCGAACTGCGTGTTCGGCACCATGAGGATCTCGCGATCGTGCGTGAGCGGATAGACGCCGACACAGAACGCCGCGTGGCCCGATTCCGCCACCTTGCCGAACAGGTACTTGCCTCGCTCCAGCCCGTGGATGTCGGGATACAACAGCCGCAGGCGCTTGCCGTTCAGGTCCATCCGTTTCCCCCTCGGCGGTTCCGGTCGTGCATCGGACGAGCCGCGCTCCGCGCCGAACCGTAGCCCGAGTGGCAGCGGTTTGCGCGGGCGAATCGTTCGGGCACAAAATACCCCGTCGCCGAACGCGGGGCGATGCGGAGCGGACGGGCCGGGGAGCAGGCGATGTCGATCGGGGAGTCCATCACGCTCGAGGCGCTCGAGCGTGACCCCTATCCGATCTACGCCGCGCTCCGCGAGGACGAACCCGTGAGCTGGGTGCCGGCGGTCGGGCTGTGGCTCGTCACCCGGCACGACGACGTGCGCCACGTCGACCTCGCACCCGAGGTGTTCACCGCCGCCACCACGCCGTCGACCCTGAATCGCACGATGGGCGAGAACATGCTGGGCATGGAGGGTCCGGAGCAGGCGTGGCTCCGGGCCATCACCGAGACGCCGTTCCGTCCTCGGGACGTCGAGGAACGCACGCGGGGCATGATCCCCCGGTTGGCGCAGGAGCTGATCGAGGGGTTCGCCGCCGACGGTGAGGCCGACCTGTTCCGTGCCTACGCCGACCCGATGAGCGTGCAGAGCCTCTGTTTCATGCTGGGCCTGCAGGACGTGCCCTGGCAGGACATCCTCCGCTGGAACGAAGGGCTGATGCCGGGTCTGGCGAACTTCGAGGGTGACCCGGCGAAGCAGGCGCCGGCCGATGACGCCAGCGCCGCGCTCGGAGCGGCGATCGGCGAGGTGCTGGATCGCCTGGACGCCGAACCCGACGGCAGCGTCCTGTCGTGGATGCTGCACCACGAGCAGGACGGTCGCCGCATGACGCGGGACCAGATCGTCGCCAACACGAAGCTGATGCTCTCCGGCGGCTTGCAGGAACCGCGGGACGTCATCGCGTTGACCCTGTGGGCGCTGGGGACGCACCCGGACCAGCTCGAGGAGGTCCGGGGCGACCGTTCCCTGGTCAAGGCCGCGGTGGAGGAGACCCTGCGCTGGGCCGGGCCGGTGGGGACGTCGACCCGCCAGACCACGGGCGCCACCGAGCTCGCCGGGAGTGCCGCTGGACGAAGGGGCGTTGCTGGGCGCCGTCCTGTCGTCGGCGAACCGTGATCCTCGTCGCTGGACCGATCCCGATCGGTTCGACGTGCATCGCAAGGAGGGCGCGCACCTGGCCTTCGCGATCGGCACCCACTTCTGTTTGGGGGCGTGGTTCGGCAGGTACCTCTCGAGGGTGTCGCTGGATCTGCTGCTCGACGGGCTGCCCGGCCTCCGGCTCGACCCCGACCGGCCGGTGACGCTGAGCGGCTGGGAGTTCCGAGCGCCGGACTCCCTCTGGGTCCGGTGGGATGCTCGCTCGTGAGCCAGCGCACCACGAAGTACGGTGCACCACAGGAGGTGACTGATGCGATCGATCCGTTCGAACCCCTCATCGGTGGCGCCACCGGTCGGGACCTACTCCCACGCCGCGGTGGTCGAGGCCGGTGAGGTCCGGTGGTTGTTCGTCTCGGGCCAGCTCGCCCTCGACCGCGACGGCGTGCTGGTCGGGGTCGGGCGACATGGCCGCACAGACCGAGCAGGTCTTCGAGAACCTGGTCCACATCCTCGAGGCGCACGGTGCGTCATTCGAGGACGTCGTCAAGATCCAGACCTTCGTGACCACGCTCGAAGGATTCCCCGAGGTGCGGGAGGTGCGCGCTCGCTACCTGCCGGAGGAACCGCCGGCGAGCACGGCGGTGCAGGTCGTGGCGCTGGTCATGCCTGAAGCCTTGATCGAAGTCGACCTCGTGGCCGTCCTGCCCACGAGCCGTTGAGTACCGGAAGGAGCCCGCACGATGAGTGACGAGAAACTGATCGAGGAAGCTAAGGCCTACCTGGGCGGCGACGAGCAGATCCTGGCGGCGGGGATGTTCGAACCGCGTGGGACCACCGGCGGGATGATGGGCGCGACCGGCGCGGGGTTCGCGACCGACAACATCGTGGGCGAGATCGCCGGCGTGGCGGCCGGCATGGAGAGCGGCCGCGCGATGTCGCACATGGACGGCGTGCCGCGTTGGACGATGCTCGCCGTGACGCCCACCACCCTGTACGCGATCAAGTGTGGCCAGCACGGCGTGGGGTGGCAGCCCGAGGAGACGTTCGCGACGATCGATCGGTCGAAGGCGCACATCACCGTGCACGGCCGGGTGAACGTCCGCACCCTCACGGTCGAGGACCCCGGCAGCGGCCGGACCTACCAGTGGGAGGGCAACCGGATCGGCCCGGCCCACGCGAAAGCCGGTGATCGAGGCTCTGGAGGCCGAAGAGGTGGAACCGCCCGAGGGCGAGGAGTGACCCACACGCCCCGCCGGCCCGCCCGCGCCGAGACGGTCGGCTCGCTCCTGCGTCCCGCGCCGCTACAAGCTGCCGTGGCGTCCTTCTACGACGAGGGTCACTCCGCCGTGCTGGACGAGGAACGCGCGAAGGATCCCACCGCGCTCCGTGAGGCCGAGGACGAAGCGATCCGCGAGGTGGTCCGGCGCCAGATCGACTGCGGCCTCGACGTGGTGACCGACGGGGAGTTCCGTCGCTGGATGTTCATGAACTCCTTCTACGACGCGGTGAGCGGCGTGCGGACCGGCAAGACGGTCTCGTTCCGCAACGATCGTGGGGAGGACGTCGAGCTCCACATCCACGAGATCGTGGATCGGCTCGCGCCCGTGGATGCACCGGCCGCGCGGGAAGCCTCCTTCATGAGGGCAGAGACCGGCGGGTATCCGTTCAAGGTGACGTTCCCGGCGGCCTCGATCTTCACCCACCCCTTCACGACGGTCGCCGGCACGGACGGCCGTGGGTATGCGTCGCTGGCCGAGTTCGTGGACCACGCGATCGAGATCGAACGGGGCCTGGTGGCCGAGGCGATCGCGGCCGGGGCACGATACGTCCAGTTCGACTTCCCCTTGTATCCCTACTTGGTCGATCCGGCGTGGATACGCACGGTTCGAAGCGGCGGGCCACGATATCGACGGGCTGGTCGAGGCGGCCGTCGCGGCCGACACGGCCGTGCTCGAGGGGATCCCCGACGACGTCACCGTGGGACTGCACATCTGCCGTGGGAACTTCCGCTCGTCGTGGATGTGCGAGGGCTCGCTCGAACCGGTCGCCGAGCGGGTGTTCGGCGGACTCCCGTACGACTCGTTCCTCGTGGAATGGGACGACGAGGGTCGTGACGGCGGGTTCGAGTCGGTCCGGCACCTGCGCGAGGGTTCGGTCATGGTGATGGGCATCGTCAACTCCAAGACCCCGGTCCTGGAGGACGAAGACGACCTGATGCGTCGGATGGACGAGGCCGCGGGCTTCGCAGGAGGCATGGAGCGGCTCGCGATCAGCCCGCAGTGCGGGTTCGCGAGCGTGATGGTGGGCAACGAGACCGACCAGGACGCCCAGTGGCGCAAGCTGGAGCTCGTGGGCCGCGTGGCCGATCGTCTGTGGGGCGACGCCGAGCGCCCCGGTCGGTGACAGTCGAGCACCGCCTTGCCTATCGTGGAGTCCTACGCCGTCCGCTCCTGACGAAAGGCTCCCATGAGTTCGTTCCTCTATCGGCTTGGCCAACTCGCTGCGCGTCGGCGCTGGAGAACCGTCGTGATCTGGGTCGCCGCCGTGTTCGTGATCTTCGCCGCAGGGAGCGCGCTCGGTGGCAAGCTCGCCGACGACTTCAACCTGCCGGACTCCGAGTCCCAGCGGGCCTACGACCTGTTGGCTGAGCGGTACCCATCCGCCTCGGGCACCTCGGCGTTGATCGTCTTCCACTCGACCAGCGGGGCGCTCGAGGAACAGGCCGACGCGGTGGGTTCCACCCTGGATGCCATCGCGGGTCAGCCCCATGTCGTCTCCGTGACGAACCCGCTCGAGACCCAGGGCGCCGTGTCGGCCGACGGCTCGATCGGCTACGCGCAGGTGGCGTACGACGTGTCCGCCGTCGACCTGGGAACCGAGCCGTACACCGAGCTCGAGTCCGCGGTCGAGAGTGGACGCTCGCCTGATCTCGAGGCCGAGATCGGTGGCGAGTACGCGTCGTGGGGATCGCAGCCCGAGCCCGGGTCCTCCGAGTTGGTCGGCCTGCTCGCCGCCATGATCATCCTGCTGATCGCGTTCGGCTCCGTCGTGGCCATGGGCCTGCCCATCGGCACGGCCGTGATCGGCCTCACGACGGGAACCGGCCTCATCCTCATCGTGTCGGCGTTCACGAGCGTCCCTGAGTTCTCCACGATCCTGTCCTCGATGATCGGGTTGGGTGTCGGGATCGACTACGCCTTGTTCATCGTCACCCGATACCGCCAGAACCTGCAGGCCGGCATGGAGCCCCTGCATGCGATCGGTCTGGCGACCGCCACCGCGGGCCAGGCGGTCGTGTTCGCCGGGATCACCGTGGCGATCGCGCTGCTCGGGCTGTGGATCTCGGGGATCGCGTTCGTCGGCATGATGGCCACCGCCGCGGCGATCGTCGTCCTGGTGGCCGTCGTCGCGGCCATCACGCTGCTGCCGGCGCTGCTCGGGTTCGCGGGCAACGCGATCGACAACCTGAGCATCCACCGGAAGCGCAAGCGCGATGAGACCAAGCCCGCCAAGGAGAACATGTGGTTGCGGTGGGGGCGCGAGGTCGAACATCGCCCGTGGCGCTACTTCGTCGGTGCCGTCCTGGTGTTGCTCGTGCTGGCGGTCCCGCTGTTCTCGATGAAGCTCGGGTTCCCCGATGACGGCACGGCGCCGACGTCGGAGACCCGCCGCCAGGCATACGACCTGCTGTCCGAGGGCTTCGGCCCCGGCTTCAACGGTCCGCTCCTGCTCGCGGTGGAGATCGACGATCCGGCGGCGCTGCAGGGCCTCGAGGGCCTGAACTCGGCGATCGCCGCGACCGAGGGCGTGGCGGCCGTCACGCCGCCTCAGCCCAATGAGGCGGGGGACGCCGCGATCATCCAGGTGTTCCCCACGACCTCGCCACAGGATCAAGCCACCACCGATCTGGTGCGGGTGCTCCGCGACGACACGATCCCCGGGGCCACCCCCGAGGGCGCGGTGGTGCACGTCGGCGGCGCCACGGCCACGTTCATCGACCTGTCCGACCGGATCACGAACGCGTTGCCCTGGTTCATCGCCGCCGTGGTGCTGCTGTCCTTCCTGCTGCTGATGGTGGTGTTCCGCTCGGTCCTGGTGCCGTTGAAGGCGGCCGTGCTGAACCTGCTGTCGATCGGCGCCGCGTACGGGGTCGTCGTGGTGATCTTCCAGTGGGGCTGGGGTCGCAGCCTGCTCGGCATCGATCAGCTGATCCCGATCGTGAGCTTCGTGCCCATGATGATGTTCGCGGTGCTGTTCGGCCTGTCGATGGACTACGAGGTCTTCCTGCTCTCGCGCATCCGCGAGGACTATCTGAAGACGGGCAACAACGTCGAGAGCGTGGTCACGGGGATCTCCACCACGGCCCGTGTGATCACCAGCGCGGCGCTCATCATGATCGCGGTGTTCCTGAGCTTCGTGACCCAGCCCGATCCCGTGGCACAGATGTTCGGTATCGGGTTGGCGGTCGCGGTGCTGATCGACGCGACGATCGTGCGGATCGTGCTCGTGCCGGCCACGATGGTGCTCCTGGGCGATGCGAACTGGTGGCTGCCGGGCTGGCTCGACCGCATCCTGCCGAACATGAACCTCGAGCTCGCCGACGACCCCGAGGCCGGGGAGCCCGAGGCCGAGCAGGAGGCGCCGGTCCCCGTCGGCTAGCCGCTCGGACCGTCAGCACACGTCCTGCAACCGATCGGGCGGCCATGCACGCAGCGCGAACAGCTGCACCAGGCCGGCCTGGTCGATCGCGGGCGTGCCGTCGTAGGAGCCGATACCGCCATCGGTGAACAGGCCGGTGGCGGGATCGCGCGCCGTGCGCCAGACACGGTCGAGGTAGTGATCGAGCGCGTCGTGCAGGCCGGGGACGGCCGAGATCGCGTCGAGCGCCAGGAGGTTGCGGAACCAGACGGCGTTGAACACCGGAGGATGTCGCCAGGTCCGTTCGCCGTCGAAGTGCCTCAGGCTCGCTCGGGCGGTGCGCGTCGCATCGCCCAACGGGGCGTCAGCGTCGGTAGCTCGGGACAAGAGCGCGTGCGCCCCCGCGGCCGACCCCTGGTTGTAGGTCCAGAGCGTCTCGTCCACGCCGTGCCGGTCGACGTGGTCGGCGTACATCCCACCGGGAAGCCGCAGCGCGCGGTCGAGCCACGCCAGCGCGCCGCTCGCGAACCCCATCGTCGTCGCCCGGGTGGCGATCAGGTGGAGCCGTAGCGCCAGCTGCTGCGGCCGGGGCGGTCGAGCAGGTGTTCCGCGACCGGCGACCCTCGACCCACCGCACGCCGCCGTCAGCATCCTGACCCTGCGCAACGAACCGGAACACGCGCCGGGCGTGCTCGAGCACGCCGGCGTCCCCCGTCTGCAGATGGAGCTGGGTCAGCGCGAGGCCGATCCAGGCGTTGTCGTCGTAGTAGCGGCGACGCTGCCCCGGCATCGGCGTGTAGCCGTCCCCTCGGGCGTACGGAGCGAGGCCGGCGACCCACCGATCCGCCTCCGAGCGGTCGCCGGTGAGCAGCGCCATGTCGACGGCGGCCGCCAGGGCCTGGCTGTACGGCCACACGGGAGCGCGCCGGGCCTCCGGGCCCTCGAGCATGGTCAGACCGTCGGGGCCCTCACGGACGCACGAGCGCCGGAACAGGTCCCACGCCTCGACGGCTCGGTCGAGTGCCGTCACGCCCGCTGGAAGAGCTCGACCACGTTGCCCGATGGATCCTCGACCAGGATCTGTCGCCCTCCGGGGCCGGTCACGACCTCGTTGCGGAACCGTGCCCCCGACGCCGCCAGCCGTTCGATCAGGGCGTCGAGATCGTCGGTCGTCACGACGAACCGGTTCCAACTCCCCGGGACCGGCTGCGCGCCGTCGGGCATGGGCCGGGCCGCCGAGGCGAGCGGCCCTGCGAGCCACAGGGTGAGGTCCTCGCGCCGCACGATGGCCATCGCGGGCGCGTAGTCCTCAGCCACCTCGAACCCCAGCAGGTCGACGTAGAAGCGGATCGAGGCCTCCACCTCGTTCACCAGGTATCGAACGGTCGCCATGGTCAGTCCCTCCTCGGAGCGCGGATCCCGCGGAACTCCCAGTCGCCGCCGAAGGTCGTGGAGATGACCTCTTCGCTCTCGCTGGGCTGGGCGCCGACATCCTCGCGGATCGGCACGGTGCCTTCGACGATCGTGTTGCGCAGCGTGCCGAGGCCGTCCACCGAGACCTCGACCACGTCGCCCGGCTGGACCGGTCGCGAGTTCGCCGGCGTGCCCGACAGCAACACGTCGCCGGGCTCCAAGGTGATCGTCCTCGCGATGTCGGCGACCAGGTAGTGCATGTCCCAGATCATCTCGTCGGTGTTCCCGTCCTGCACCACCTCGCCGTTGACCAGCGTGCGGATCCGCTTGTCGTGGAAGTCCCAGCCTTCCACCAGCGACGGGCCGAGCGGACAGAGCGTGTCCGAGCCCTTCACGCGCAGCATCGAACCGGCGTCGGTGTCGCGGAAGTCGTGCAGTCCGTAGTCGTTCCCGATGGTGAACCCGCGGATGTAGTCCTCGGCCTCGTCGGGGGCGATGTGGCGGCAGCGCCGGCCGATCACGATGCCGATCTCGCCTTCGTAGTTGAGGTAGCGGCATCGAGGAGGCCGGACGATCTCGCCGCCGTGCGCATTGAGCGAGGACACCGGCTTGTGGAAATAGGTCGGGGCCGGCCCCAGGGTGACCCCGAACTCGGCTCGCCGGCTCTCGTAGTTCAGGTGGACACAGATGATCTTGGTCGGCGTCACAGGAGGGAGGTGCACCGGCTCGTCGAGGGGCATGCGGCGTCCGTCGGGGGCCACCAACTCGTCGTCCTCGCGCACGACCGTCGTCGGTGCGCCGTCGAGCAGGATGCGCCTGGTCTCCATCGCCAACCCTTCGAAGATGGTTCGGGAACGAAGCGTAGTATGACCCGCGTGACGGAGCCGACGGGGTTCATGCTGCCGTTCTCGCCCGAGGGGCGAGCGTCCATCGTGCCGCCGCCGCCATGGCACTACTCCGGGGACGTCCTGACCGCCGAGTATCGAACCGATCCCGCGAACGTCGCCGCGCTCCTGCCAGATGGGGTCGACCTCGCCCCTGAGGACCCCGGCGCGGTGGCGATCATCTGGGCCGACTGGCAATCGTGCAGTGACTCGCGCGAGGAACTGCTCGATCCCGTGCGCTCGCAGTACAAGGAATGCTTCGTGGTGGTGCGATGCAGCCACGGGGGCGAGACCTACTCCCGCTGCGTCTACATCTGGGTCGACAAGGACTTCGCCTTGGCCCGCGGCTGGTATCAGGGCTACCCGAAGAAGCTCGGGCCAGATCTGGATGACGCGTCCGGTCACGGTGGGCGCCGCCGGCCCTCGGCTGGAGCCGGGCGGCGTGTTCGGCGCCACGCTGGCCGCCAACGACCGGCGGCTCGCCGACGTCACGCTGACGCTGACCGGGGGATCCGAAGCGGGCGGTTTCGTCAACGCCCTGCCCATGCTCCATTCGCGGTGGATGCCCAACATCGACCCGTCGCAGCCGGCCAGCCTCGACGAACTGGTGACGATGCGCTCGGTCGACGTCGACCTCGGCCCTGTCTGGACGGGCGAGGTGACGGTCTCGCTCCACGACGCGCCCAATGAGGAACTCGCGTCGCTGGAACCCATCGAACCCATCGCCGGGTACTGGCGTCAGGTGGGAGCCACCTTCGCCGGCGGATCCACGGTCGGATAGTCCTCGATGAGCATGCTGCTAGCCTCGGGCGCGACATGAGACTGCTCAGGTTCCGTCACGGCGAACGCATCGCGACCGGTGTCACCGAAGCGGGTGAGGACGTCGTCCGCGTGTTGCAGGGCACGTTCTTCGAGGACCCGCTGCCCACCGGCGAGGAGCTGCCGTTCGAGGACGTCCACCTGCTCGCGCCCGTGCTGCCCTCCAAGCTCGTCTGCGTGGGCAAGAACTACGCCGCCCATGCCGCGGAGTTCGGGATGGACGTGCCCGAGGAACCGTTGCTGTTCCTGAAGCCGTCCACCGCGGTGATCGGCCCGCTGGACCCGATCCCGCTCCTGCCGGTCAGCCACCGGGTCGACTACGAGGGGGAGCTGGCCGTGGTGATCGGCCGCCTGGCGCGGAACATCCGCGCCGAGGACGCCTACCGCGTGATCCTGGGCTACACGTGTGCGAACGACGTGACCCTGCGCGACCTGCAGAAGACCGACGACCAGTGGGCGCGCGCCAAGGGCTTCGACGGGTCGTGCCCGCTCGGTCCGTGGATCGAAACCGAGCTCGATCCCAACGACGCCACCGTCCAGACGCGGCTCAACGGCGACGTCCGCCAGCACGCGTCCACCACCGACATGGTGTTCGGGGTCGCGACGCTGATCGAATACGTCACCTCGTTCATGACCTTGCTTCCGGGCGACGTCCTGCTCACGGGCACGCCCGAGGGCGTCGGCAAGCTCGGCGACGGCGATGTCGTCGAGGTCGAGGTCGACGGCATCGGCCCGCTGATCAACCCGGTGAAGGCATGACCGGCGAGGTGCGGTGCCGGTTCGCGCCCGCGCCCAGCGGCTCGCTCCACGTGGGCAACGTCCGCAGCGCGCTGTTCTCGTGGTTGTTCGCCCGTCACCAGGGCGGCACCTTCATCCTTCGGGTCGAGGACACCGACGCGAGCCGCGTCACCGAGGAAGCGGTCCACGGCGTCCTGGAGGATCTCCGCTGGCTCGGCCTCGACTGGGACGAAGGCCCGGAGGTGGGAGGCGACCATGGCCCCTACCGGCAGTCCCAGCGGCTCGACATCTACCGGGAGAAGGCCGACGAGCTCCTCGCGAGCGGTGCCGCCTACCGCTGCTACTGCACCAAGGAGGAACTCGAGGCCCGGTCGGCCGCCGCGCGCGCCCGGAAGGAAGCCCCGGGCTACGACGGCCACTGCCGTGACCTCGACGCGGCCCAGATCGCCGCCTACGAGGCCGAGGGCCGCGAGTCCGTGGTGCGGTTCCGCATGCCCGACCACGAGTGGGTGGTCGACGACATCGTGAAGGGCGAGGTCCGGTTCGCGGCCGGCCAGCTCCGCGACTTCGTGCTGATGCGCTCCGACGGATCGCCGGTGTTCCTCCTGGCCGTGGCCGTGGACGACCTGCTGATGGGCGTCACCCACGTCGTGCGCGGGGACGACCTGCTCGCCAGCGCGCCCAGGAACGCCGCGGTGATCGAAGCCCTCGGCGGCACGCCGCCTCGCTATGCCCACGTGCCGCAGGTCCTCGGCCCCGACCGCCAGCCGCTGTCGAAGCGGCACGGATCCACCAGCGTCGAATCCTTCCGCGAGCTCGGCTACCTGCCCGAGGCCATGGTCAACTACCTCTCGCTCCTGGGCTGGTCGGCGGGCGACGACCGGGAGATCCTCAGCCGCGACGAGCTCATCGAGGCGTTCGACCTGGAACGCGTCTCGTCCAACCCGGCCGCGTTCGACACCGAGAAGCTCACCTGGCTCAACAACCACCTGATCCAGGGCCTCGACGACGACGACCTCGCGGCGCGATGCCTCCATTTCCTCACCGAGGCAGGGCTCATGCCGGATCCGCCCATGCTCAAGGCCGCCATGCCGCTGGTGAAGGAGCGGATGAAGACCCTGCGCGAGGCCCCGGAGCTGCTCGCCTTCCTGTTCACCGACGACATCACCTTGAACGAGAAGGCCCGGGGATTGGTCGCGAAGGCGCCCGAGGGCTACCTCCCACGTGTGGCCGACGCGCTGGAGACGGTCGAACCATGGGATGGCGAGCCGATCCAGGCCGCGCTCGATGCCCTCGCCGAAGCCGAAGGATTGAGCCGCACCAAAGCCTTCCAGCCGGTTCGTGCGGCGGTCACGGGATCCAACGTGTCGCCGCCGCTGCCGGAGTCCCTGGCGCTGCTGGGGAAGGAGCGCACCACTACGCGCCTCCGTTCGGTGGTCACCGAGTAGTACCACTCCTCACGCCGATGCCATAGCCCGACCGGGTGCTGGCCGAATGGGTCATGAAGGCGATGTGCGGGGCCTTGGGGAGGACTAGCATCCGCCCCCGTGGGGGGTTCGCTTCGAGGCCGTGATTTCCGGTTGCTGGTCCTGTCGACCGGACTTTCCTCGCTGGGCGACGAACTGGCGCTGATCGCATTGGCGATCAAGGTCGCCGACCTCACCGATTCCGGCTGGGCGGTGGCAGCCTTGTTGCTCGCGGGTCTGCTGCCGCTGGTGATCTTCGCCCCGGCGGCCGGCGTGATCGTCGACAACTTCGAGACGCGTCGGTCCTTGGTGATCGCCTCGGCCCTCCAGGCCGGGATCGCCGGGTGGCTCGCGTTCACCACCGGACTTCCGGGGATCTTGATGCTGGCGTTCCTGTTGGGGGCCTGCACCGCGGTCGCCACGCCCGCGATCTACACCCTGGCGCCGGTCATCGTGGGGGAGGAACACGCCACCGAGGGCAACGCCTACCTGGAGACCGCCCGCTACGTCGGCATGATCGGCGGACCGGTGCTGGCCGGCACGATCTCGGCGGGCGCCAGCTCGAAGGTGGCGCTGCTGGTCGATGCGGGAACGTTCGTGGTGATCACGTTGGCGGCGGCGGCTCTCACGGTCCGCCGGCAGCCGGACGCCGAGGGTGAAGCCGACGGCGAAGCACGGGCGGGGTTCAGCGTGGTGACCCGGGATCGGATGCTGCTGGTGGGCTTCGGGCTGATCGCGGCCATCGTGCTCTTCGCGGCCATGGACAACGTGGCCGAAGTGTTCTTCGCGAGGGATACCCTCGACGCCGGCGCCTGGGGATACGGCCTGTTGGCCAGCGTCTGGCTCGTGGGGATGGCGATCGGCGCTTCGCTGATCGCCCGGCGCCTGGGGAAGGGGCGTCTGCTGTCGGCCATGGCGATCGCGGCGGTCGTGGGGGGCGCCGCGGTCGCCATCGCCGGCGCATCGGGTGTGCTCGCCGTCGCCCTGGTGATGTTCCTGGTGGGCGGCGTCGCGAACGGCGTCATCACGGTCTCGATGCGCAGCCTCATCGTGCACCGAACCGAGGACCGGTACCGCGGTCGCGTGTTCGCGGCCTACGGCGGGCTGATGAACGGCACCCAGCTGATCGCGATCGGCGCGGCCGGGGGGCTGGTGGCCGGCCTGGACGGCCAGACCGTGCTCATCATCGGCGGTATCGGGACCGCGGTGGCGGGCATCGCCGGGCTCCTCGCCTACGCCGCCATGCCATCGTCGGTGAAGGCGATGCCCGGAGACGAGGACCAGCTCGATGAGGTCGTGGAGACCGAGGCCGAACCGATCGACGCGATGCATCCGTTTCCCGACCGCCCCGATGTGATGCGACTCCCCGAATCCGAACCGATGACCCAGCCGATCGTCGACCGCTAGGTCTCGGCCCCGTAGGATCGGGTGCATGGGCAAGTACGTCCTGGACCACCACCTCGAAGGTGAAGCCGCGCGGCTGGCGCTCATGTCGCGACTGCTCGACCCGATGCACCGACGACACCTCGAGTCGTTGGGGATCGGGGAGGGGACGCGGGCGCTCGAGGTGGGCTGCGGCAACGGCTCGATCTCCGCGTGGCTCGCCGAACGTGTCGGACCCGGCGGTCACGTGGTCGCGGTGGATCTCGACCTCTCGCTCGTCGACGTGCAGGCGCCGCAACTCGAGTTGCGAGTCGGCGACATCGTCGCCGCGCCGGTCGATCCCGGCACCTTCGATCTCGTCACTGCGCGGGCCGTCCTGCATCACGTCACCGACGCCGATGCGGCCATCCGGAACCTCGTCGCCGGCTTGGCGCCGGGGGGAGGGATCCTGCTGATCGAGCCGGACTTCCTCCCGGTCAGCGTCGCCGAGCCGCCCGACGTGCGAGCGTTCTGGGACGGGTGGCTCGCGTGGTCGCGCGACCAGGGGATCGACTACCACATCGGTCGAACCCTGGCCCCGCGGCTCGCGGCGGCAGGTCTCGAGCAGGTCGCCGGGACCGCCGAGACGGCCGTGTATCAGGGGGACTCGCCGTGGGCGCACTACTGGACGGAGACGATCACCGAGCTCCGGGACCAGCTCGTCGGGTCAGGACAGGTGGATGACCGACTGATCGACGCCTTCCTCGCCCATTGCGCCGATCCGGGATGGTGGACCGAAACGATCGCCTTCACCGCCGTCCATGCTCGCGCGCCGGGTAGCTGAGCAGGTTCGTCGTATCGATCGAACTGCGATCGAACGTCGTATGCGACCTTCTACGAGGGCACGGCGGGCTGTCCTTACAGCCGCAGGAGTAAGCGAGGAGACCGGGGTCAAACGGGATCAGGAGATGGACTTGCGACCTAACATGACCTTGAAGAGTGATCAGTTCTGCGGAGCGGAGGTAGGTAGATCATGAGGTTCGTCCGGTGGCTGAAGCAGCTCTTCCAGTCGAAACAGCAGTTCCCCTCCAAGGTGGATGTCGCCGCCCGAAGCAGGGCCACCAAGACCACGGGGTACAAGAAGAGCCGCTGACCGTGCCCGCGATCGAGACCGAACCCGGCGAGACCGCCATGCTTCAGCAGTTTCGTGAATCGTCGTCGCGTTGTCGAGGGTCGGCCTGCTCGCCGCAAATCAGGCTCTTCGTTGACCCACGAGTCTGACGGCCCCAAGATGCTCGGTGCCTGCCCACGCAACCGAGGAGGATCATGCGAACTTTGACCCGGACCGTCCTGGCGCTATCTGTCGCAATTCTCCTCTCGCTGGTCTTGGCGTTGCCTGCTTCCGCGGCACAGCTCATCGAGTACCGAGGGGAAACCTCGGCTCCCTCCTACAACCGCGTGATCGCGTACGTGTTGAAGAAGGACAGCGGTCGCCGATTCCTCCAATTCATCGCTGTCCGGTCAGTCCTCACGTGCGAAGACGCCACCACGTTCAAGTCCAGCGTCATCATCGGCATCGGTCGCTTGGGCGAAGACGGGTCGTTCTCCCGGGTGATCGACGACAGCGACGAGTTCGAGGATTCAGCAACGTATGTGCGTGTCGATGGGACGATCGGTTTCCGACACGGGAGCGGAACCTACCTTCTGAGTACCGCCGAGGTCACCGCCGACGGGACCGATACCCAACTATGTACGACCGGAGAGTTGACCTGGACGGTCGAGCGAATCCCTCACACTCAGGCCGAGCCGTCGTCTATGGGTGTCCCAGGGGGCGGGAGCTACTTGAAGCTCCGCGTCGTACACGGACACTAGGAGTGACAATGCGAATGACCCGCACCGCGGTCTCAATTACCGTCGCGCTCGCGCTCGCCGTGACCCTGGCCGTCCCAGCCTCCGCTGCCCGGCTCATCCATTTCGACGGCAAGACCTCTGCTGCTCCAACGTGGAGGCACGTCACGATCGATGTCTTGAAGAAGGACGATGGGCGTCGATTCCTCAGGGCGATCTCTATCGACTTCACGCTCACGTGCGAGGACGCCACCACCGAAGCCTGGACGACCGACTTCTTCATGGGGGCGGGCATGAGGCTTGACGAGGGTGGAGAGTTCGCGTTCGAGGAGGACTTTGACTTCATGTACTTCGCGATGGATGGAGCGATCGGCTTCCGGCATGCATCGGGTTCCCTCCTCGTCTCCGCGGCCCGCCTGACCGACGATCACCAGGAGACGCAGTTCTGCACGACCGGGGAACTCACGTGGACCGCCAGGCGCTCCGGAAGCACCCATGCGCGGCTCGAAGCTGGGACCGTCGCCGACGGGACGGGGTACTTACGGGTTCGAGTGACCGATGGCGGAGCCGAGGTCGTCAAGCGGATAGAGCCATGAATCTCGCAACTCGTCCTTGTGACCTACCCGTCGGTCCGCCGAGCAGCTCGTAGATACCTCTCCCGTGCGGACGTTCGCCTTCGCTGGAGCCGCAGGTCAGCGGTGGTAGTCCCAACGGGATTTGAACCCGTGTCTTCACCTTGAGAGGGTGATGTCCTAGGCCTCTAGACGATGGGACCTCGGGCCGGTCGGCCGTCGGGCAGTCTAGCAATCCATCAACCGAGCAGGTCGAGCAGCTTGCGACCTTCCGGTGTCAGCTCGGTGTAGACCTCACGCCCCTGGCGCCTCGCGTCCACCACGCCCGCCCGCCGGAGCAGCCCGAGTTGCTGGGAGATCGCGGCCGGCGTCAGATGCAGCCGCCGCGCCAGTTCGCCGGTGGTCATGGGCACCTCCAGCACGCGCAGCAGGTCCGCGCGCGTGCCGCCGATCAGCTCGTCCATCGCGCCCGTGCGCTGGGGCGGCGCATCGTCCCACAGCGTGGCGATGCCGCGGGGGGAGTAGGACAGGACGGGCTGGTCGCCTTCGATCAGGACCGCGACGCCGGGCCAGTCGAACACGCGCGGGGATCAGGATCAGGCCGCGCCCCGCCGGATCGACGCTTTCGCAGAACTGCTTGTTCAGGACCAGGGAGCCGTCCTGCCATTCCAGCATGGGGTGCAGGTCGGCGAAGAGCAGCTCGGCGCCGCCCAGCGCCAACTGTCGCGCCCGGTAGGTGACGTCGGCTTCGTGGAGCTGGCGGATGCGCGGCCAGTGCGGCTCGATCGCCAGCTTCCAGTACTCGCGCATCTGCTCGACCAGCCTGGGCAGGAACGGAGCCGGGTCTTCGAGGATGTCCATCGTGAGGGCGCCGACCGACGCGCCCTGGAGCGATCCGATCATGTGCTCCAGCTCGCGACGCACCTGATCGGGGTCGGTGCGACCCACGTGCTCGAGCTCGTCCTCGAACTCGGGGAACGGCGTCTCCGGCGGCGGGGTGAGGAAGTCGGGGATGTAGGGATGCACGTTCGGCCCGATCCCTTCCGGCGGCACCACCGCGAACAAGAGGGAAAGGTCGTGGCCCTCGATGGCCTTGCGGGCTTCCTGGACCCACGGGAGGTGCAGCGCGTGCTTCGCCGGGTCGCGCATGGGCTTGTACAAGCTCATGCCGAGTTCCCAGATGGGGGAGAACGCGAACCGCGTCTCCGCCAGGTCTTCGCCCGAGAGCAGGATCGAGATGGCCATCGCTTTCGGGTTAGCTTAATCGCTATCGTGTGGGAACACAAGACCGTATCCTGCGCCTTGAAACGTTCAAGCAATCGCCGAAAGGAGGAGGGACGATGAACCCGATCGGACACCAGGAAGTCGTACGGCAGCGGGAGCAGCAGCTCCGTCAAGCGGCCGAATCGGCTCGCCGGCTCACCGAAGGACATCGTGACGCGGGTCGTTCCGAGACCTCCCCGCCACGGCGTCCGGCTCGCCCCAGCCGGTAACCATCGTCCGGAGACCCGGTCCTCGCGCGCTCACCCTCGCCAGTTCAGGACCGAGTCTCCGGACGATCCTTCCCCGACGTCAGTCGAGCAGCTTGACCATCTGGCGTCGCATCTCGCGATAGCCCGCGGACTCGTACAGCGAACGCGCCACCTCGTTGTCGGCGTGGACGTTGAGCTCGATCCGGCCCAGACCCATCGCACGGCCCTCGACCTCCACGTGCTCCATCAGGCTCCGCCCGAAGCCTTCACCTCGGCGTTCGGCGACCACCTCGATGTCGTAGATGAACAACGGTGTCGGTCTCGGGCTTCCGCGCGAGCCAGAGGTAGCCGACCAGTCGCCCTTCGGCATCCTCCGCGATGAGGAGCCGCTGGTCGGGGGTGTGGATCCCGTCCGGCAGCTCCGTGTCGAAGGAGCGTCGCGACCGCGCCCAGCCCTCCTCCTCGCTCACCAGGTTGTTCCGCGCCAGGTCGACCGCGTACGTCTCGGTGGCGTGGGGGACGTACGCCTCGTATTCCGCCTCCGTCATCGGCCGGAGGGTGACGACCGGCGGCGATGCCGAGGGCACTAGTTCTCGCCCTGGTCGCGGGTGAACCCGAGCTCCCCGTCGAACTCCTGCAGCTTCTCGGTGTGCATCCAGGTGTGACGGCGGCTGATGCGAGCCAGCAACTGGTGCACGTCCTCGTCCCAGAGGTCGCCCGGGTCCTCGCGGATGATGAACCGGCACCGCCAGTGGTCCAGCGTGTCGGTGATCGTGCCGGTCGGCGGGTACACCTTCGTGCCGCGGCTCGAGATCATCTTCAGCTCCAGCCGCGTGCCGGTGGCGAGCTCGGTGAGCGAGGCGCCCAGCTCCTCGGCCGACATCGGGGACTCCACGAACACATCCAGGCCCACGACCGCGCGTGAGCTCACCTTCACGTAGTCGGGGTCGGGCGAGAGCTCCGGGAGCTTCAGCGGCCGGACCTCGCGGATCGTCCATCGGTCGGTCTTGTTGCCGAGGTTCCCGATGATGGCGTCGGTGTAGTCGGTGGTGGAGACACCGGCGTCGTAGCCCACCACGTCACCGGTCAGCGTGCCCGATTCCAGCGTCACGAAGACCGCGTGCTCGATCGCGCTCGCTTCTTCGAACAGGCCGAGGGAACGCAGCATCAGCACGCTCGACAGGATCACGGCGGTGGGGTTGATCACGTTCTTGCCCGCGTACTTGGGCGCCGACCCGTGCACCGCTTCGAAGATCGCCACCTCGTTGCCGATGTTGGCGCTCGGCGCGAATCCCAGTCCGCCGATCAATGCGCTCGAGAGGTCGGACAGGATGTCGCCGTTCATGTTCGTGGTGACGATCACCTCGTACTGCTCGGGCTTCTTCACCAGCTGGTGGGCGGCGTTGTCCACGATCACGTGCCACGATTCGATCTCGGGGTAGTCGGGCGCCACCGACTCGAACACGCGCTTCAGCGTGCCTTCGGAGAACTTCATGATGTTGGCCTTCGTGGCGCACGCGACGCTGCTGCGACCCTCGCTGCGCGCGTACTCGAACGCGAACCGAGCGATCTTCTCCGAGCCCTTCACGCTGATCAGCTTCAGCGCCTGCGCGACCCCCGGGGTCTGCATGTATTCGATGCCGGCATACAGGTCCTCGACGTTCTCCCGGACCATCACCAGGTCGATGCCCCGGCCCGAATACGGGGTCGTGACGCCGGGCATCTCACGCACCGGTCGGACGTTCGCGTAGGTCTCGAAGAGCTTGCGGAGCGTCACGTTGGCGCTCTTCTCCCCGAACCCGACGGGGGTCTCCAACGGTCCCTTGAGCGCAACGCGCGTGCGCGTGATCGAGTCCATCGTCTCCTGCGGCACGCCGGAGGCGATGCCCTTCTTGAAGACCTCGGCACCGGCCTCGGCGTCTTCCCAGTCGATGGGTGCGCCGGTGGCCTCGATGATCCGGCATGCCGCGGTCACGCACTCCGGACCGATGCCGTCGCCCGGGATCAGGGTGACCGGGATCCGTGCTGCTCGGTGACTGCTGTCGCTCATTCGGGGCTCAACTCCTTGCGGTGGTGATGGGCGTCGATGGTGGCGGTCGTATCGATGGTTCCGGCGCTCGGCCGGAGCCGCGTGCGGGTCATCGTAGCGGCGGCTGCTGGTTCTCGCGTCCGGGATGCGTTGTTGGACATCCCCATATCCGCCGGGTACCGTCGCCCGGATGAGATCCCGGGGCGTGTTCGTCGTGGTCGCGCTCGCCCTGGCGTTCGCCGCGACCGCCGCGACCTGTTCCAGCCGACGACCCGACCGTGCAGCCCACGGGGTCGGTCGCCGCCTCCACGCCCACCACGCCGTCGGCCACGCAGGGTTCGACGATCGACCCGTCGCTGGGCTTCGGCAACATCGACCACCTGGTGTTCGTGGTGCAGGAGAACCGGTCCTTCGACCACTACTTCGGCACCTTCCCGGGGGCCGACGGCATCCCGCGCAACGATGACGGTTCCTTCGACGTGTGCGTGCCCGATCCGTTCGCCGGTGGCGTGTGCCGGACGCCGTACCACGACACGAACCTGTACGACGCCGGAGGACCGCACAACTCCCACGCATCCCTGATCGATGTGAACGGCGGGCGCATGGACGGGTACATCCAGGCGCTCGAGTCGATCGGGAACTCGTGCCTGCACGACCCGACGAAGTCCCCCTGCCCGCTCACGCACCCCGGCCCCGACGGCACGCCCGACGTGATGGGCTACCACACCGCCAAGGAGATCCCGAACTACTGGGCGTACGCGCGTCACTACCTGCTCCAGGACCACATGTTCGCGCCCACCGACTCCTGGACGCTTCCCTCGCACCTGGCGCTGGTGTCGGGCTGGACGGCGCGCTGCCCCGATCTGAACGACCCGATGAGCTGCAACACCCAGGTCCGCAAGCCCGATCAGTGGTGGCCGCTGAAGCAGGGCGCGAAGATGCCGTACGCGTGGGGCGACATCACGTGGATGCTGGGCAAGGCGGGCGTGAGCTGGGGCTACTACGTGGGCCCGGACAGCTGCGTCGACAACCCGTGCAAGCCCCAGCGGAACGCTCGCTCCACGAACCCGATCTTCAATCCGCTGCCCGGGTTCCAGACGGTGCGACAGAGCGGACAGTTGGGCAACGTGGCGCCGTATGCGGACTTCTTCAACTCGATCAAGACCGGCGACCTCCCGTCCGTGTCCTGGGTGGTGCCCACGGCCGGCCGGAGCGAGCACCCGGGCGACGAACTGGGGAACATCGCCACCGGCCAGGCGTGGGTCACACGCGTCGTCAACTCGATCATGCAGGGACCGCCCGAGCAGTGGGAACGCACGGCGATCTTCCTCACGTGGGACGACTGGGGCGGCTTCTACGACCACGTGCTGCCGCCGAGGGTGGACGAGTTCGGCTACGGCATCCGTGTCCCCGGCATCGTGATCAGTCCATGGGTCGACAGCGACCTGGACGTGGACCACCAGCGATATTCGTTCGATTCGTTCTTGAAGCTGATCGAGGACCGGTTCATCGACGGGCGACGGCTCGACGGCGAGAACTGGGGATGGCCGGACTCGCGGCCCACCGTGCGCGAGGAGGTGCCCGGCCTCGGTGACCTGCGCGACATCTTCGACTTCGAGCAGGAACCGCTGCCGCCCCTCGTGCTGGATCCAGAACCGGGCTGACCGATGGCGATCCTGTGTCAGGGAGCGAGCGGCTCCCTGAGCGGGCCGGGGGAGCGGGTAGCATGCGCGATTCCATGACCCGCGCCCTCCGCATCCT
This sequence comes from uncultured Actinomycetes bacterium, assembly GCA_963797635.1. Taxonomy (GTDB): domain Bacteria; phylum Actinomycetota; class UBA4738; order UBA4738; family HRBIN12; genus JAOUEA01. The sequence continues at coordinate 563,805 of CAWCPZ010000011.1, read as the reverse complement.
GCTGCCGCTCATCGTCCTGGGCATCATCGCCGCCGCCGTGCCGTCGTCGGTCGAGGCCACCGCCTCCGCGACGCCTCCGAGAGGCATCGACCCGGCGGCCGGCATCGAGAACATCGACCACTTCGTGTTCATCGTGCAGGAGAACCGCTCGTTCGATCACTACTTCGGGACGTTCCCCGGTGCCAACGGCATCCCTCGGTTCCCCAACGGTCGCTTCAAGCCGTGTGTGCCCGATCCGAAGGGTCCGTGCCGCAGGCCCTACCACGACCTGAACCAGTTCGATCAGGGCGGACCGCACGGCGAACAGGGCTCGAGGATCTCGATCGACGGCGGCAAGATGGACGGGTTCGTACGTTCGCTGCGCCAGATCGGCAACGGCTGCTCCAAGCCCGAGAACCGTGACTACTACCCGTGCAGGAAGGCGAGGAACGGGCCGGCCGGCCAGCCCGACGTCATGGGCTTCCACACGGCGCGGGAGATCCCGAACTACTGGAAGTACGCCAAGCGCTACACGCTGCAGGATCGGATGTTCGCGCCCAGCGATTCGTGGACGCTGCCGGCCCACCTGTTCCTGGTCTCGGGGTGGTCGGCCACCTGCACCGATCTCGACAACTGGCGGAGCTGCCACAGCGACCAGAAGTTCCCCGGCGGGATCTGGGCCGACGGCGACGCCAAGATGTGGACACCCGCCGATGGGTGCGCCGCGCCCGTACATCTGGGCACCCATCACCTGGATGCTCGACAAGGCCGGGGTCGACTGGGGCTACTACGTGGGTCCCGGCACGTGCATCGCGCCGCCGTGCGACGAGCTCCCCGGTCAGGTGACCGCGCCGGTGCAGAACCCGCTGCCCGGGTTCTCGGCCGTGGCCAAGAACCACAAGCTGGGCAACGTGCGACCCAACACCGAGTTCTTCGACGCGGCGGCCGACGGCACCCTGCCGCCGGTCTCGTGGGTCATGCCCACCTCGGGCCGAGGCGAACATCCACCGGACTACATCGGGAACGGCCAGGCCTGGGTCACCAAGCTCGTCAACGCCGTGATGCAGGGACCCGAGGAACAGTGGCTCCACACCGCGATCTTCATCACCTGGGACGACTGGGGCGGGTTCTACGACCACGTGAAGCCGATCAGGATCGACGAGAACGGCTACGGCATCCGCGTGCCCGGGATCATGATCAGCCCGTTCGCGGCCAAGCGGATCGACTCCCAGACGCTCTCGTTCGACGCCTACCTCAAGCTCGTCGAGGACCGGTTCCTGGATTCGCGCCGCCTCGACGGCTGGAACTGGGGTTGGCGTGACAACCGCCCGACCACCCGGGAGGATGAGGTGCCCGGCAGCCTGGCCAAGGAGTTCGACTTCACGCAGATGCCCATCCCACCGTTGATCCTGGATCCAACCCCGTGAGGGCACGTCGAACGTTCACGCAAGCCGGAGCACTGATCGCCACCGCCGCGTTGATCGCCGCCGCGTGCACGAGCTCGGGTGAGGAGCCCCCCGAGCCCACCGCCACCGTGTCGGCCACCGGAGCCGCCGTCTCGCCGCTGGTGTCGCAGTGGGTCGAAGCCACCGACGTGCTGGGCGCGCCCGGCCTGGTCTCGGACCCCGACCCCGCGAAGGCGCCCGTTGGCGTCGACACGTCCTTCCTGGAGCAACCGCCCGCGCTCCAGGCGCCGTCCGATCGCAACCGTCCCATCGACCCGTCGGCCGGCATCATGAACCTGGACCACTTCGTGTTCATCGTCCTGGAGAACCGCTCGTTCGATCACTACTTCGGGACCTACCCCGGGGCCGACGGGATCCCGATGGACGCGAACGGCGTTCCCACCGTGTGCTCTCCCGATCCGGAGCATCCCGGCGTCTGCCACAAGCCCTACCACGACACCAACTTCATCGATCAGGGCGGCCCGCACGGCACCGACGCCTCGATCACCGACATCAACGGCGGCAAGATGGACGGGTTCGTGACGGCGCTGCGCAACATCGGGAACGGCTGCATGAAGCATCCGCTGGAGCCGCCGTGCCCGGAGGCGACGAACGGACCGCAGGGCCAGCCCGACATCATGGGCTACCACACGGCCGACGAGATCCCGATCTACTGGAAGTACGCCGAGACGTTCGCGATGCACGACCGGATGTTCGCGCCGACCGACTCGTGGACGCTGCCCTCGCACCTGTTCCTGATCTCGGCGTGGTCGGCCAACTGCACCGATCCGATGGACCCGATGAGCTGCGAGTCCGATCAGAAGTTCCCCGGCCAGCAGTACGCGGACAAGGGGAACATCTGGACGCCCTCGGCCGGCGAACCGCGCCCGTACGTGTGGGCGCCGATCACGTGGCTGCTCTACCAGCAGGGGGTCTCGTGGGGCTACTACGTGGGCGAGGGCACCTGCACCGCGCCCCCGTGCGAGAAGCTCCACGGCATCGAGACCGCCCCGGTGCAGAACCCCCTGCCGGGGTTCACCGCCGTCGACGCCACCGGCCAGCTCGACCACATCCGTCCGAACAAGGAGTTCAAGCGCGACGCCCTGGCGGGCAACCTGCCGTCGGTGTCGTGGGTGATGCCGGTGGAAGACAAGGGAGAGCACCCGCCGGATTCGATCGAAGCCGGGCAGTCCTACGTCGCGTCGATCATCAACTCGGTGATGAAGGGGCCGCGCGAGCAGTGGCTCCGCACCGCCATCTTCCTCACGTGGGATGACTGGGGCGGCTTCTACGACCACGTGAAGCCGCCGGTGATCGACGAGAACGGATGGGGGTTGCGGGTGCCGAGCCTGATCATCAGCCCGTGGGCCAAGCAGGGGTTCATCGACCACCAGACGCTCTCCTTCGACGCCTACCTGAAGCTGATCGAGGACCGGTTCCTGGGCGGGAGCCGGCTCGACCCGGAGACCGACGGCTGGCCCGACTCGCGGCCCACGGTCCGGGAGGAGATCGAGCGCCTCGGCGACCTGTCCAAGGACTTCGATTTCTCCCAGGACCCGATCCCGCCGCTGCCGTTGAACCCGTACCCGTTCCGGAACTAGTCGTTCGGCGCTGACTTCCGGGGCAACCCCCGGGCTAGGATTGCGCCGCATGCATGGTCGCGGAAGGACCTGGGCGCGAGGCTCGGCACTGCTGCTCATCGCGGCCCTCGTCGGCGCGGCCTGCACGCGCGGCGGGGATGCACCAGCGGAGTCGTCTCCGGAGGTCGACCTGACGGCGGGGACCTCGTCCGCGCCCGTGCCCGACGCCGCCGGAGCCACCCCTGCCGTTCCTGTTCCCCGATCAGTACCCGGTGCTGCCCGACCGGGCGCCGCTGGGGGTCGACACCGGACCGCTGACGGACCCGCCCTCGCCCGCCGAGATGCTGGACCCCTTCCGGCCGGTCGACCCCGATGCCGGGATCATGAACCTCGATCACCTGATCTTCATCGTCCAGGAGAACCGGTCGTTCGATCACTACTTCGGGACCTTCCCGGGCGCCGACGGCATCCCACGCAAGCCCGACGGGACGTTCGCGCCGTGCGTGCCCGATCCGAACGGTCCGTGCCGGCGTCCGTACCACGACCGCAACACGGTGGACGGCGGCGGACCGCACGGCTCGGAGGCGGCCACGACGGACATCAACGGTGGGCGCATGGACGGGTTCCTGCGAGCGCTCGAGATCAAGGGGAACGTCTGCATCCGGCATCCCCACCAGGCCCCCTGCCCGCAAGCGACGCCGGGTCCGGGCGGCACGCCCGACGCGATGGGGTTCCACACCGAGGAGGAGATCCCGAACTACTGGGCCTACGCGCGCCGATACGTGCTCCACGACCGGATGTTCGCGCCGGTCGATTCCTGGACCCTGCCCTCGCACCTGTTCCTGGTGTCGGGGTGGGCGGCGACGTGCCCGAACCTCAACGACGCCATGAGCTGCACGTCCGAGGTCGATACCCCGGGTTCGAACGCCGCGGATCAGGGGCATACCTGGTCACCGCCCGATGGCGCGCCGCGGCCCTACGTCTGGGGCGACATCACCTGGATGATGTACAAGGCGGGCGTGAGCTGGGGATACTTCGTCGGGCCGGGAACGTGCAACGCGCCGCCGTGCCCCGACGTCGAGGGGTCGATCTCGAAGACGGTCGCCGTGCAGAACCCCCTGCCGGGCTTCCGGTCGGTCGAGGTCACCGGACAGCTCGACAACGTCCGTCCCAACACGGAGTTCTTCGAGGCCGCCGCCGAGGGGAACCTGCCGGCGGTGTCCTGGGTGATGCCCACCCAAGGCCAGGGGGAGCATCCGCCCGACAACATCGCGCCCGGCCAGGCGTGGGTCACCCAGCTCGTCAACGCGGTGATGGAGGGGCCGCGCGAGCAGTGGATGCACACGGCGATCTTCATCACGTGGGACGACTGGGGCGGGTTCTACGACCACGTGGAGCCCACCGTGGTGGACGAGAACGGCTACGGGCTTCGCGTGCCCAGCCTGGTGATCAGCCCGTGGGTCCGTCAGGGCTACGTCGACCACCAGACCCTGTCGTTCGACGCCTACCTGAAGCTGATCGAGGACCGGTTCCTCGGCGGGGCGCGGATCGATCCCCGCAAGAACGGATGGCCGGATTCCCGGCCCACCGTCCGTGAACTCGTCCCCGAGCTCGGCGACCTCGCGAGGGACTTCGATTTCTCCCAGGTGCCGCTCGAGCCGCTGGTGTTGGACCCCAACGCCTGACGCCGGAACCTTCTGGGTCCGAACGCTTGAGTTGGAGGTGTTCGGCGACCGACACCTCATAGATGGCCTCCGCCGCCGTGCGACGTTCCCTCGCTTGCCTGCTCGCGACCTTGGTGCTCGCCGGGCTGCTGGCGAGCCCAGCGATCGCGGTTCGATCCCGGCAGGCCGATCGTGGACCGGCGGTCTCGGTCCGGGGACGGCTCGTCGCGATGGCCGGCGATCCTCGAACCCCTGAGGACGGTCGCCCGATCCAGCGCTACGTCGTGGCTTCACGCCACGGATCGGTTCGGCTCTCGGTCGATGCCGCGCACGAAGCCGGACTGCTGGCCCAGGTCGGTCGCCGCGTGCAGATCGTGGGAACGGCGCGCCAGGATGGATCGGTGTCGGTCCTCGCATCGCGGGTGGTCGAACAACGACGCGCCCCGACCGAGGCCGTGACGGGCTCCCAGAAGTGGGTGAGCCTGCTGTGCCGCTTCGCCGGCAACACGACGGTGCCGCATCCGAAGTCCTGGTACGACGGACTGGTGGGCGGTTCCTCGAGCTTGATCAGCGACTACTTCGAGGAGACGTCGTACGGGACGATCGACCTCGCCGGCGGCACGGTGGTGGCGTGGGTCGACATGCCGCACAACCGGTCGTACTACGGCGCACCCGCCAACGCCAACCTCACCCAGATGGCGCAGGACTGTGCCACCGCCAGCAACACCGCCGGCCTGAACTTCAACGACTTCATGGGCATCGACATGCACTTCAACGAGAACATGACCTACTCCTGGGGTGGCTCGGTGTACCTCACGCTCGACGGCGTGTCGCGGATCTGGAAGGCCACCTGGATGTCGGACTGGGGCGTCGCCGGGGTGCAGGCGCATGAGATGGGCCACGGGTTCGGACTGCTCCACTCGTCGGGCCCGTACGACGCAGACGTATGACTCCCGTTGGGATCAGATGAGCTACGCGTATGCCGGCCCGCAGGACCCCGAATACGGTTGGACGCCGGAAGGCACGATCTCCTATCACCGTGACGTCCTGGGATGGTTCGACCCGTCATGGATCACGACGGTTCCCGACGGCGGCTCGGCGACCGTGACCCTCCGTCCCCTGTCGGATCCGGCCGCCGCCGGTGGTGAGCGCGAGATCGTGATCCCCGTCACGGCCAACGTCTCCTACACGGTGGAAGCGCGAGAACGATCGGGCGCCGACGTCGGTGTGCCCGGCGACGCCGTCGTGATCCACCAGGTGGACGAGTCACGCGCGACCAGTTCGCCGTACGACCGGATCGCGCAGGTGGTGGACGCCGACGGCGACGGTGACGTCAACGACGACGGCGCGATGTGGATCGTGGGAGAGACCTTCTCGGTCGACGCGCTCGACCTGGCCGTATCCGTGAACTCCAAGGCCGGCGACGGTTCCTATCAGGTGAGCGTCGCCTACGGCGTGCCCGATCTCGACACGCCGACGAACCCCACGAGCTTCGCGAGTTCGAGCCACACGGTGGGGGACTGGTCGGCCGACGACACGATCGCCATGGCGTTCTCGGGCGCGAGCGACGTAGGCACCGGGGTGGACGGCTACTCGATCGCGTGGGGAGGCGCCGCCGTGGCCGCCGACACCACGAAGGATCTCGGCGCGAACGCCACGTCGTTCACCAGCCCTGCCCAGCCCAGCGGCGATCGCTACGTCGCCCTCAGGACCGTGGACGAAGCCGGCAACTGGGCCGGTCAGCTCGTGGCGGGGCCGTTCCGGATCGACACCACCGTGCCGGATGATGCGCAGGTGGATGCACCGGGTTCGCCGTTCACATGGTCGACGTCCGTTCCCGTTTCGTGGAGCGGCGGCGCCGACGCCGGGAGCGGGTTCGCCGGGTTCGACGTTCGATCACGGGCAGCCGGCGCGAAGGCCGACTTCGGCGCATCAGAGGACTGGCTCAACGGGACGGTCGACACCGACGACACGTTCGTGGGCAAACCCGGTTCCACCCGATGCTTCAGCGTGCGGAGCGCCGACCTCGTGGCGAATCGGACGGCGTGGAGCGACGAGGCCTGCACCGCCGTGCCGCTCGACGAGCGTGCGTTCGGCGCCAAGGGGGCGTGGACCCAGCAGTCCGGCGGCTCCTTCCAGGACACGCTGACCACCACCAAGGCCCGCGGTGCCACGCTCACCATGAAGCACCTGCAGGCTCGCCGGTTCGCCGTGATGGCCACCACCTGCCCGACGTGCGGCGCGTTCCGGGTGCTGTGGCGGGGCACGGTGCTGGCGAAGGTCGACCTGCACGATGCGGTCGGAGCGTCCGGCGTGGTGTTCGCGCTGGGGACGAAGGCGTCGGTGAAGGCCGGGACGCTGGTGATCGAAGTGACCAGTCGTCGCAAGCCGGTCACGATCGATGCCGTCGGCGTCGACACGCGTCTAGCAGCCTTGCTGGCCCGCCTGGATTCGAACCAAGACTAACTGATCCAGAATCAGTCGTGCTACCGTTACACCACGGGCCAATGGCGACGACGATGGTAACAGTCCGTCCGCCCCGCCCGGGATCTCCTCCTCGCCTCTCAGCCCCTTCCTCGCTGCGCCGCAACGTCCGCCGGGGTGACATGACGTTGACCCGACCGCGCCGATGCGACTACGGTGGGCACGTCGCAACCCTCATCGAGACGAAGGGACGCAGACCATGAACAAGGGCGGACTGGTCGCAGAGGTCTCGAAGCGGACGGGTCTCTCCAAAGCGGATGTCGGACGGGTCGTCGATGCCACGATCGATGCCGTCCGCGATTCGGTGGTGCGCGGGGAGCGCGTGACGCTCGCGGACTTCGGGACCTTCGAACGCAAGCATCGCAACGAGCGCATCGCCCGCAACCCTCGCAAGCCCGACGTGCCCATCGTGGTGCCGGCGCGCGATCTCCCGGCGTTCACGCCGGGCAAGGAGTTCCGCGGTCAGGTGCTGAACAGCGCCTCGCCGCCGCCGGGCTGACCGTCAGTCGAACGTCACCAGCGTCAGGGTCCGCGCGATCGGACCGCCGTCGGCTTGGGTGAGATCGAACCGAACCCGCTGGCCCAGCCGCAACGTGCGGATGTTCGACCCCTCGATCGAGGTCGAGTCGATCCCCACCTCGGTGCGGTCCTCCATGAGCAACGAGCCCGTCCTCGTCTCCTCGTCCCAGTCCTTGATCGTTCCCTGCGCCATGCGTTCGCGCTCCTGTCGTCGTCCCCTCAGGCTCGAGCGGGGATGCGGCTCCGTAGATCGAGGTCGCGGCACACCTGCAACGTGCGGGTGTCCCGGCCTGCGTCCAGCACCGTGAGGATATCGTTCGGCAGGTCCAGGTCGAAGGCGAGTTCGTCCACCTCGACCACGGCGGTGGGTACGTCGGCCTCCGCGGCCTCCTGCAGGTGCTTGCGGTAGGAGTCGTGTCCGAACCGTGCCGGGATCGAGGTGGGGGGGCGCCGGAGCAACAGGTTCGTGCCGCCCTCGTCGGCCGAGGGCGCCAGCACCACCGATCCCAGGGTGTGCAACGCCTTCGTCAGCGCGGTGGTGGTGACCAGGGGCGTGTCGGGCAGCAGGATCGCGAGCGACTCGACCATCTTCGCGTCGGCCTCTTCCTCCACCTGATGGATCGCACTCGACAGTGGCGGGGCATCCTCGATGACGGCGTAGGCCCCCCGGGAGAGCGCGATCTCCAGCACCGTCTCGTCGGGCGAGACCACCCACGTCTCCCACCCGAAGAGGTCCTGCGTGGCGTCCATCACGTCCTCGAGCATGGCGAGCGTGAGGGCCCCTCGCTCCAACGGGTCGAGCACCGGATCGAGGCGGCTCTTGGTGTCGCCGAGCGACTTCACTGGCAGAGCGATCACGCGCACGGGGCGAAGGGTAGCCGGTAGGCTCACGGCCTGCCTGCACCGAGTGCCATCGCAAGGAGGCTGATACGACGTGTCGACCATCGCCCTGACGCTCGCGCCACCACGCTCCCGCGTGGCCGCCCGCGTCACGTTCGAGATCGCGTGTGCGGTCGTGGGGAGCTTCTTGATCGCGGGTCTGGCCCAGATCTCGTTCGCGCTGCCGTTCACCCCGGTCCCCATCACGGGCCAGACGCTCGGGGTGCTGCTGGTGGGCGCCGCGTACGGTCCCGGTCTCGGCGCCGCGACGATCCTGCTGTATCTCGTGTGGGCGGTGGTCGGGCTTCCGGTGTTGGCACCCGTGGACGGTGTCCATGCCACCGGCCTCGACGTCCTGCGGCTCACCGCCGCCACCGGCGGCTACCTGTGGGGGTTCGTGCTGGCGGCGGCCTTGACCGGCTGGCTCGCGCGGCGCGGGTGGGACCGAACGTTCCGGAGTTCGATCGGCGCCATGTTGCTCGGCTCCATCGTGATCTACGCGGTGGCGCTCCCGTGGCTGCATCACGTGCTGGCGTCGTCCACGATCGAGGAGACGCTGCAGGCCGGTCTGTACCCGTTCATCATCGGCGACACGCTGAAGCTGCTCGCGGCGGCGGGAGTGCTGCCGGCCGCGTGGGCGCTCATGAAGAAGCTGCGCCCCAGGAACCGCATCAGTTCGGAGGAGGACTGAACGCTGGCCGAGCCCTGGTATCACCTCGCCAAGGCCGTCGCGATCCCGCCGGTGACCTTCTGGTTCACCTGGCGGTTCGAAGGACTGGAGCACATCCCCGCCGAAGGGCCGGCCATCGTGGTGTGCAACCACCTGTCGTACCTGGACCCGCTCGCCAACGCGCGCGCGGTCATGAAGGCGGGCCGGCGACCACGGTTCCTGGCGAAGGACGACCTGTTCAAGATCCCGGTGGTGGGCTCGGCGTTCCGCGGCGCGAAGCAGATCCCGGTCAGCCGAGGATCGCGTGATGCGAGTCCGTTGCGTGCGGCGCTGCGGTCCCTCACCGAGGGCGAGATCGTGGTGATCTACCCGGAGGGGACCGTCACCACCCGTTCCGATCACCTCCCGATGGAGGGCAAGACCGGGGCCGTTCGGCTGTCGTTGGCCAGCGGGGTCCCCATCACGCCGCTGGCCAACTGGGGCTCGCAGGCCGTCTGGCAGAAATCGGGCAAGGGCAGCCTGAAGTACGGCCGTCCGGTGTGGCTGCGGGCAGGCGGGCCGATCGACCTGTCCGGCCGGCGCGAGGAGGCGGACGATCCCGCCGCCGTGCGCGCGATGACCGACGGGGTCATGGACACGCTCACGACGATGGTGGTGGACCTGCGTGACCACTACCCCGAACGCTGGTCGGACCAGGGGTAGGCTGGGTCCCATGAGCGAGGGCAGGGGCTTTTCCACCCGGGCCGTCCACGGTGGCACGCCGCCCGTCGATCAGGAGACCCCCAGCGTCCCCATCTACCAGACCTCGACCTACCGGTTCGATTCCTCGGAGGACTACGCCGAGACGATCGCGTTCCGCGCGGAGGGTTACACCTATTCACGCGGCTACGGGAATCCCACCGTGCAGGCCTTCGAGGCGCAGATGGCGGCGTTGGAGGGTACGGAAGCGGCGTTCGGGTTCGCCTCCGGCATGGCGGCGATCCACACGGTGATCATGGCTCACGCGGAGGCGGGCGCGCGCCTGGTGTTCTCGAACGAGCTCTACGGAGGGACCTACTCGATCGCCACCAGGGTGCTGCCGAAGCTCGGCGTGGAGGTCGATCTCGTCGACCCGCACGACCTGGACGCGGTGCGCGCGGCGCTGCCCGACGCGGCCCTCTTCCATGTGGAGACGATCGCCAACCCCAACGTCACCGTGGCCGATCTCGAGGCACTGGGGGAGCTCTGCCGTGACGCGGGCGTGCCGGCGTCGGTCGACAACACGTTCGCCTCGCCGTATCTGTGCACCCCGGCACGGCTCGGGTTCGAGTACGTGATCCACTCGGCCACGAAGTACCTCGGCGGCCATCACGACCTGATCGGGGGCGTCGTGTGCACGAGCTCGGAGGGGCGGGAGCGCCTGCGGGACGTCGCGATCGACACCGGCGGGACGATGAACCCGTTCGAGGCGTGGCTGTGCCTGCGGGGGCTGATGACGCTGGCGCTCCGCATGGATCGCCACGGCGCCACGGCCATGGCGCTCGCCGAGATGCTGGAAGCACACGAGAAGGTCGAGCGCGTCCGCTACCCCGGACTGGCGTCCCACCCGCAGCACGCGGTCGCCCTCAAGGAGCTGCGGCACGGGTTCGGCGGGATGATGGCGGTCGAGGTCGCCGGCGGGGTCGAGGGTGGTCAGCGTTTCTGCGACGCGCTCGAACTCGCGTGGGTCGCCACCAGCCTGGGTGGCACCCACACGCTGGTGGGCCACGCCGCCTCCACCACCCACCGCCAGATGGACCCGGTGGCGCGGCGCGCGGCCGGCATCGCCGACGGGCTCGTGCGCATCAGCGTCGGTATCGAGGACCCCGAGGACATCCTCGACGACATGGCACGGGCGCTGGAGAAGGTATGAGCGAGCGCATCCGCGTCGTCGTGCTGTTCGGGGGCCGGTCGGCCGAACACGAGATCAGCTGCATCTCGGCCCGGTCGGTGATGGACGCGCTCGACCCCGAGCGGTTCGATGTGATCCCGGTGGGCATCACGCGGGAGGGCCACTGGCATCGGATGGCCGGTCCGCCCGCGCTTCCTGCCGAGACCGGCCGCATGCCCGAGGTCACGGAAGGGTCGGGCATGACCGTGGAGCTCGCCACGGAGCAGGCGGGCCGCGAGATCGTGGGCGCCGACGGCAGCCGCGCGCCGATCGATGTCGTCCTGCCGGTGCTGCACGGCCCCATGGGCGAGGACGGCGCCGTCCAGGGGATGCTCGAGCTCGCCGACACGCCCTACGTGGGCGCCGGTGTCCTGGGTTCGGCGGTGGGGATGGACAAGGCGGTGCAGAAGGTGCTGTTCGCCGCCGCGGGACTGCCCGTCGTGCCGTACGAAACGGTGCGAGAACCCGAATGGCTCGAAGACGCCGAGGGGGTCGCCGCCCGCGTGGCGGCGCTCGGCTACCCCGTCTTCACGAAGCCGGCCACCCTGGGGTCCTCGGTCGGGATCTCGAAGGCCCACGAACCGGCGGCCCTGGACGCCTGCCTGGATGAGGCGTTCCGCTACGCCCGCAAGGCCGTGGTGGAACGCGGCATCGAGTCGGTGCGCGAGATCGAGTGCGCCGTGCTGGGCAACGACGATCCGGTGGCCTCGGTGTGTGGTGAGATCGTGCCCAAGGGCCACGAGTTCTACGACTACGCATCGAAGTACCTCGATGCCGACGGCGCGCAGCTGGTGATCCCGGCCGACCTGTCCGCCGACAGCGCACAGACGATCCAGCGCATGGCGATCACGGCGTTCGAGGCGATCGAGTGCTGGGGCATGGCCAGGGTCGACTTCTTCGTGCGGGACGACGAGGTGTGGATCAACGAGATCAACACGATCCCGGGGTTCACGTCGATCTCGATGTATCCGAAGTTGTGGGAGGCGAGCGGGCTGGCCTACGACGACCTGGTGGAGCGGCTGATCGACCTCGCGATCGAGCGCCACGCCGTCGAACGCGCGAAGGGCACGGTCGCCCGGGAACTCGAACCCTGAGGCGCCCGGGTCCGGTCGTCCGATGGACTAGAGGTGCACCACCGGGCAGGTGAGGGTTCGCGTGATGCCTTCGACCGCCTGGATGCGGGCGACGACCAGCTTGCCCAGCTCGTCCACGGTCTTGGCCTCGGCGCGAACGATCACGTCGTACGGGCCGGTGACGTCCTCGGCCTCGGCGACGCCACCGATCGACCGCACTTCATCGGCGACGGCGGCGGCCTTGCCGACCTCCGTCTGGATCAGGATGTACGCGTGCACCACCGGTGAACCTCCCTCATCGGACCTCGTCTCCATGTCCCGCGCGGTGAACCAGGTGCGCGAGGGCGCCCATGCTAGCCGTGGACGTCGAGCGTACGCAACGCGCATCATCGCGGCGTGATGAGGTTCCGCGACCGAACCGAAGCGGGTGAGCTGTTGGGCGCCGCCGTCCGCGAGCGCGTGTCGGGTCCCGCCGTGGTCCTGGGCCTCGCTCGCGGCGGGGTGATCGTGGCCGCGGGCGTCGCCGAGGCCCTCGGCGCATCGCTCGACGTCGCCGTCGCCAGGAAGCTGGGTGCTCCCGGGAACCCGGAACTCGGCATCGGTGCGGTGGCTCCCGGGGTGCAGGTCGTGGACGAGCGTCTGGTCCAGCTGCTGCGCGTGTCGCCGCGGTTCATCGAGGCCGAAACCGAGGCTCAGTCACAGGAGGTGGAGCGCCGCCTGCTCGCCTATCGGGGTGACCGGCCCCCGCCCGTGATGCGGGGCGCGACCGTCGTCGTGGTCGACGACGGCGTGGCCACCGGCGTCACCGCGAGGGCCGCGCTCCGATGGGTCCGCACCGAGGGCGCATCCCGGCTGGTGTTCGCCGCGCCGGTGGGGCCCCAGGGCGCCTGTCGCATGTTGGCGCCCGACTGCGACGAGTGCCTGATCCTCCACACCCCGACGTCGCTGCGGGCTGTGGGAGAGTGGTACGACGTGTTCGACCAGACCACCGACGACGAGGTCCGCGCGGCGATCGAGGCCCGAGATCGGCCGGACGGCGACGCGTGAAGGTCCTCGAGATCGTGCTGGCGGTGCTCTTCGCCGCGCTCGGCGTCCGCTCCGTCATCCACTGGGTGCGGCGCCCGTTCGCCAGCCAGGACATGACCGATCAGGTGTTGTTCGCGTTGTTCGTGACCGCGAGAGCCGGGTGGTGGTTCGCCGCGTCGGGGTTGTTCGCCTTGTACGCCACGATGGGGGAGCAGGGTGACGTCGCCGTGACGGTGCGCCGCTACGACTGGTACCTCTTGCTCCTGATCTCCTTGGCGGCGCTGCAGTTCGTCTCGGGATTCATCCTGGGCCGAAGGACCAGTGACAGCTGAACCAGCGACGGTTCCGCCTGTGACGAAGCTGTGCAGCCCTCGGGTCGAGCCGTCCCTCCGCACGAACCGGTGTTACAAAGGGGTATGGCCGTTGCCGTCCGCACCCGCCTGATCGCCGTCGTCGCCGTGGCCGTCACGGTGCTCGCGCTGGCAGGGGTGGGCGTGGTTCGGGCCGCCGACGCGCCGTCGCTGCCGCCCATCACGCCCGATCGCCTGTTGGCGTCCACGGCGCAGGCGCTCTCGCAGCCGGTGACGATCTCCGGCGACGTCGAGACCTTCGCCGATCTCGGACTCCCGCAGATCCCGTCCGAGCTCGGAGGGGAAGCCGGACCGATCGCCATGGTGAACGGCACCCAGCGCTTCCGGGTGTGGCATTCCCCCGACGGCCTCCGCATCGCCCATGTGCTGCAGGTGTCCGAACGCGATCTGGTCGTCAACCGTGACGAAGCCTGGTGGTGGGACTCGAGCGGCATGAAGGCCGTCCGGCTGCGCTTCGAGGACCTCGCCTCGAAGGTCGAAGCCCTCCCGGGTGCGAACGCGTGGATGCAGGGTGAGGACACCGCCGGAGCGGCCATGGCCGCCGAGGCCGATCCGCTCACCGCGGCGCGCGCGGCGATCCACGCCGTCGCCCCGTACGCGTCCGTGTCGGTCGAAGGCACGGGTGAGGTCGCGGGCCGCGCGGTCTACCGACTGGTCCTGCGCCCCGCGACCGACGGGACGCTGGTCGACTCGATCGTGCTCTCCATCGATGCGGAGTCCCGTCTGCCGCTTCGCGTCGAGGTGGTGTCCCGCACCACCGGGACCGCCGCCCTCTCGGCCGGGTTCACCTCCGTGTCCTTCGATCCGATCGATCCGGCGGTCTTCACGTTCACGCCGCCGGAGGGCGCCCAGGTGACGGACGCGCTCGACGCCGCCATGGATCCGTCGCTGCCCGCCGACCACGAAGCACCATCCGGCCCGCCGCCTCGGACGTTCGGATCGGGTTTCGAGACCCGTGTGGCCGTGGCGATCGACGGACAGGTGCCTTCCACGGTGGATCAGCTGCTGCCGTACGCGGGCCCGTTGCTGTCGGCGACGGTCGTGCGCGGCGACGACGGGACCCAGTGGCTCCTGGTGGGCTCGGTGCCGCTCGACGTGCTCCAGGCCGACGCCGAACGCCTGCCGTGACGCCGGCGATCGCCGCGCGAGGCCTCACGAAGCGCTACGGGGACACCGCCGCCGTCGATGCGATCGACCTCACCGTGGAACGAGGCGAGCTGTTCGGGTTCCTCGGTCCGAACGGCGCCGGCAAGACCACGACGATCCGGATGGCGCTGGGGCTGATCCTGCCGACCGGCGGCGAGGTCGACCTGCTGGGCGAGACCGTTCGCACCGATCACGCCCCGCTGGAACGGGTCGGCGCACTGGTCGAGGAGCCGGCGTTCTGGAAGTACCTGTCGGGGCGCAAGAACCTGGAGTACTTCGCTCGCGCGGGCGGTACGCGAGCGGATGTGCGCGCGCGGCTGAGCAGGGTGGACGAGGTGCTCGAGACCGTCGGCCTCACGGCCGCCGCCGGCAAACGCGTGAAGGCCTACAGCCAGGGGATGCGCCAGCGTCTCGGCATCGGGCTGGCGCTGTTGGGCGCTCCGGAGCTGCTCGTCCTCGACGAGCCCACCAACGGTCTCGATCCCAGCGGCATGCGGGAGATGCGGTTGCTCCTGCGTCGGCTGGCCGACGACGGCACCACCATCTTCGTCTCCAGCCATCTGCTCGCCGAGGTCGAGGCGATGTGCGACCGGGTGGGCGTGATGGCCTACGGGCGCCTGGTGGCGCTCGGGCCGCCCGGGAGCCTTCGAGGTGACGCCGACGGCGTGCGGCTCGAGGTGGACGATGCCACCGCCGCCGCTGCGGTCGTCCGTGCGTTCGACGGCGTGTCGCTGATCGACGACGCCGACCCACCGAGCGGGCAGGGCGTGCTGCGGGTGTCGGTGGCCGACGCCGACACCGTGGCCGCGCTCAACGCGGCACTGGTCGGGGCGGGGATCGGCGTCCATGCGCTCGTGCCCGAGCGCTCCTCGCTCGAGGACGTCTTCCTCTCGCTCGTGGAGGGCGCCGATGTTCCGCGTTGAGCTGGCGAAGGCCTTCCACCGGTGGCGCACCTACCTGTTGGCGGCCGCGATCGGCGGCATCCCGATCATCATCGTGTTCGCGCTGAAGGTGTCCCCGCCCGACCCGGGCGCCGCCGAGGATGCCCCGCCGTTCCTGTTCCAGATCACGTCCAACGGACTGTTCGCGGCGCTGACGGGGCTGGCGGTGGTCCAGCCGTTCTTCCTGCCGCTGGCGACGGGGTTGTTCGCGGGGGACGCCGTGGCGGGCGAGGCACAGTCGGGGACGCTGCGCTATCTGTTGCTGCGCCCGGTGCGTCGCACCCGGCTGGTGCTGGCGAAGTACTGCTCGTCGATGACGCTGCTGGGAGGACTGGTCCTCGTCACGCTCGTCTCCGGCGTGGTGGCCGGTGCCGTGGTGTTCGGGTTGAGTCCTTTGCCCACCCTGTCGGGATCCACCCTGTCGGTGACCGAAGGGCTCGCGCGCGTCGGGGCCTCGGGCGTGTACATGCTCGCGGTGCTGTCGGGGATCGCGTGCATCGGGCTGTGCATCTCGACGCGGACCGATTCCGGTCCCGGCGCGGCCGTGGCGACCATCGTGATCGCGATCGCGAGCCAGATCATGGATCAGATCCCCAGTCTCGACGCGATCCATCCGTTCCTGCCGACGCACGGCTGGCTCGGGTTCACCGGGTTGTTCCGCTTCCCGGTGGATTGGGCGCCGATGCGCGCCGGGCTCGCGGTGAGCGCTGCCTACACCGTGGTGTTCCTGACGGCGGCGGTCGTTGGCTTCCGGCGGCGCGACGTCACGAGCTGAGGATCGCTCAACCGTCGGCGTCGGGCCGGAGATTCACCCGGCGCAGCAGCTGCGCGTTGAGCGCCACCACGATCGTGGACACGCTCATGAGTACCGCGCCCAGCGCGGGGGCCAGGACGATGCCCGCCCACGCGAACACGCCGGCCGCCACCGGGATCGCGATCACGTTGTAGCCGGCGGCCCACACCAGGTTCTGCAGCATCTTGCGGTAGCTGGCCGCGGACAACCGGCGAACCGAGACCACCCCGCGCGGGTCGTCGCTCGCGAGCACGACACCGGCCGACTCGATGGCGACGTCGGTACCGGCACCGATCGCGATGCCGACATCGGCGCGGGCGAGGGCGGGCGCGTCGTTCACCCCGTCGCCCACCATGGCCACCGAGAGGCCGCGATCTCCGAGCCGGGCCACCTCGGCGTCCTTGTCCGCGGGCAGGACCTCGGCGATCACCTCGTCGACGCCTAACTCGTCGGCCACCGCCTTGGCCACCGTGGCTGCATCGCCGGTGATCATGATCACCCGGATGCCTTCGCGCTGGAGCGACCGGACGGCGGCCCGGGACTCGGGACGGACCTGATCCTCGAGGGCGATCGCGCCGACCACGACGCCGCTACGGGCCACGGTGAGGACGGTGGCGCCGCGGTCGGACCATCCGCGTGTCACGTCGGCCAGCGACGAGGGGAGGTCGATGCTGAGCTCGCGCATCAGCGCTGGACCCCCGACGATGACCTCATCGCCCTCGACGCTCGCCCGGACGCCGCGTCCCGTCAAGGATCGGAAGTCCGTGGTCACCGCCGGGGTACCTGCAGCGGCTCCGGCCGCCACGACGGCTCGCGCGAGCGGATGCTCGCTCTCGGCCTCGGCCGCGGCAGCGAGGCGGAGCAGGTCCGTGTCGTCGCCATCGACCGCCGAAGCCGCCTGCACGGAGGGCTCGCCGAGCGTCAAGGTCCCCGTCTTGTCGAAGAGCACGGCATCCACGGTGCGCATCCGTTCGAGCGCGAGGCGGTCCTTCACCAGGATCCCGGCTCGCGCGGCCATCGCCGTGGAGATCGCGATGACCAGCGGGATCGCCAGTCCGAGGGCATGGGGACAGGCGATGACGAGGACGGTGACGGTGCGTTCGACCGCCTGGTCGACATCGCCGGCGATCGTCCACCCGATGAAGGTCAGGATGCCCGCTCCCAGGGCCACCCAGAACAGCAGCGCCGCGGCGCGATCGGCGAGCGCCTGGGCCCGCGACCGAGAGGCCTGGGCCTGAGCCACCAGCCGCTGGATGCCGGCCAGCGTGGTCTCGTCGCCCACCGCCATGACCCTGACCCTCACCGAGGAATCGGTGGCGACCGTCCCCGCCACCACCCGGTCGCCCCGGCTCCGGTCGACCGCGCGGGACTCTCCCGTGATCATCGATTCGTCGAACGCGGCCGCACCGTCTTCGACCAGTCCATCGGCGGGGACGCGACCACCCGGCCGCACCAGGACGAGGTCGCCCACCCGGAGTTCCGCGGCGGGAACGGGCCGCACCTGATCGCCGTCGATCCGCTCGGCGTCATCGGGCAACAGGGCGGCGAGGGCCTCGAGGGCGCTGGAGGCCTGACCCAACGCCTTCATCTCCTGCCAGTGCCCCAGTAGCATCACGTCGATCAGCAACGCGAGCTCCCACCAGAACTCCAGGTCGAACCACGCGAGCTCTGAGGCGACGCTGGAGACGTACGCCACCGCGATGGCCAGCGAGATCAGCAGCATCATGCCCGGCTGACGGTCGCGGATCTCACGCAAGCCCCCGCGGAGGAACGGCGTCCCACCGTAGACGAACACCACCGTGCCCAACAGGAACGGGATCCGCGCCGACCCCGGGAACGACGGGGCGTCGAACCCCAGCCATCCTGGACCATCGGCGACCACACCAGGACCGGGATGGTGAACAGGACGCTCAGCCAGAACCGGTCGCGGAACATCGCGACGCTGTGGCCCGCGTGCTGGTCGTGGGCGTCCGCGTCAACGCCGTCGTGGTGCTGGTGGCCTTCCATCGCGAGACCAGTCAAGCGCAGAAGAGCCGGGGCGTCTCGCCCCGGCTCGTGCGGTCAGGCTTCGTTCCGGCGGTGCGTCAGCCGACGGCCTTGATGATCTCCTCCGACAGCTGCGTGAACTGCTGCAGGTGGGCGACGCGCTCGGTCTTGAGGCGTTCGACGATGGCGTCGTAGTCCTCGCTGCGACCCTGCGCCTCGTAGAGCCGGCGCGGCTGGAGCTTCTCGGGGTCGTCGAGTCCGGGGACCGAGGAGGCCACTTCGTAGCCGAAATCGGGGTCCTCTTCGAAGACGATCGACTGCTCGGCGATGCCCTTCACGCACGCGGAGGTGTCCGGGATCTTCAGCTTCTTGGAACGGTCGTCGCCGTCCTTGCCGCCGACCCGGCCCGTGTTGAGCAGGTAGGTCTCGATCGGGTGGGTGGCCAGCAGTTCGAGCAACCGGTTGCCCTGCAGTCCGTGGGGGAGCGGGAAGAACGGGTTCGTGCCGGGAACGCGCAGGAACTTGCCTTCTTCGGCCGCGCCGCCGGCGGCGGTGCCGGTGGTCTCCCCGAGCATGAAGTACGCCGCGGCCTGTTCCTGCGAGAGCTTCGCCACCGCCGGGATGATGTTCTCGTTCCGGTTGAGGATCAGCAGGTAGTCGACCGTGCCGACGTTCTGCGCGTCTTCGTAGGAGAGCAGGTCGCTCATCGAGAAGACCGCGCGCCCGTTCTTCGTGTAGTGCTCGTTGTTGAAGTCGACCGTGCCGTCCTCGGCCTGGTAGACGTTCTCCATGTAGGTGCTCGGCTTGATCACGGCGCCGTGGATCGAGGGCTCGAAGTCGGGGTCGAGCGCGAACGTCTTGGCGAAGCAGCCGTTCTCGGTGCCGTAGGCCTTGCCGCCGGGCATCAGCCCCACGAAGTCGTCCTGGATCGGCTTGGACCCGTTCTGCGTGGTGAACGTGGTGGTGGTCTTGCCCGTGCCCGACAGGCCGATGATCATGAACACCTTGTCGCCGTCGTCGGTGGGGATCACCTTGAGGCCGGCGTGCAGCGCGAGGCCGCCCTTGTTGTAGACGATGTCGTTCCACATCCGCAGGCCGCCCTTCTTCGACTCACCGAAGTAGTCGGAGTTGAGGACGCGGGTCACGTAGTGGTCGAGATCCACGGCGATGAGGCGGTCGTCGGGCCAGCCCTCGGCCTTGAGGCCCGGCGTGTAGATCACCTGGACCTGCGGCTCGGCTCCGTCGTCGCGCTCGAAGTAGAGCTTCTGCTGCATCCCGGCGATGTTGGCGTAGCGCTTCTCCATCAGCAGGCGGGCGGCGGTGCGCATCTCGGGGTCGTTGCCGATGTAGCCGTCGATCTGGACCATGTCGTGTTCGGCGATGTAGGCGTCCTGCAGCGCGGCGATCTCGTCGTACTGGGCCCGCGTCATGGTCTTGCCGCTGGACTCGCGGTCGACCACGTGCGTGCTGGCGGCGCTGCGGGAGAGCACCTGGGTCTGGGTGTTGGTGTTCCCGAACTCGGAGATGCGCGTCTCGGGCATCTCCTCCGTGAACGCCCGAAGCTGTTCCGGGGTCGGGTTGACGTGAACCTCTGCCACGATGGGGCCTCCTCGTTGCGGGATGCTTGGGGTTGCGCGTGACCCGGCCGTTTGGACATGCCGGAGTACGGCTGAGAGTCTACCGAACGGCGTTCAGGCCTCCTTCGGCGCAACTGGCTGCGATGCAGCGGCTCGACTTGTACGGAACGGACAAGACGGTGGACATCACGGAACCGGAGCTGCTGGAGGCGATCCGCAAGGTCCTGTCCGGCGCCGGCCCCGAGGTGCGGGTCGGTGTGGGCGACGACGCGGCGGTGGTGGCACCGGGCTCGGGGGAGCTCGTCCTCACCACCGACGTGATGGTCGAGGGCACCCATTTCCGTGGCGGGCTGACGACGGCGCGTGATCTCGGGGCCAAGGCGATGACCGTCTCCCTGAGCGACGTCGCGGCGATGGCCGCGAGCCCTCGATACGCCCTGTGCGCGCTCACGCTGTCCGATCGTGTGGACGCCGCCTGGGTGATGGAACTGTTCGGCGGCATGCGCGAAGCGTGCGACGAACATGCGCTGTGGCTCGTCGGCGGCAACCTCACCCGTGGGTCCGACCTCACGATCGCGATCACGGTGGTGGGTGAGGTCGCCCCCGGCCGCGCCCTCCTTCGGTCCGGGGCAAGGCCCGGCGACGAGATCGTCGTCACCGGATCGCTCGGTGGGGCGGCGGCCGGCCGCCGTCTGGTCGAAGGAGCCGAGCACCGAGGGCTGGGGGCGGCCGAGCGCGACGCCGTCCATCGGTTCATGCGCCCCACGGCGCGGATCGGCGAGGCCGCCGTCCTCGCGCGGGAAGGCGCGCGGTCGATGATCGATGTGTCCGACGGACTCACGCTCGATCTGTCACGCCTGTGTGAGGCCGGCGGTGTCGGTGCACGGATCGATGCGGCGCGCCTCCCGATCCATGAAGCGGCCACGCTCGAGGACGCCCTGGGCGGGGGAGAGGACTACGAGGTGCTCGCCACGATCGCGGACGGATCCGACGCCTCGACCGAGATGCGACGCACCTTCGGCGTCGAGCTCTCGCCGATCGGTGTCATCACCGAAGCACGCGGGCTCGTGCTGGTCGATCCTGCCGGGAACGAGCGCCCACTGGATCCAGCCGGCTGGGATCCGTTCGCGTAGCGCGAGGTCGGCCCGAACGCGTCGGGCTGCTACGTGGTGGCGGGGCGCTTCGGGATGCGCGTGACCTTGCCGGCCTTGATGCACGAGGTGCAGGCGTTCACGCGGGTGGGGGTGCCGTCGACGAGCGCGCGGAGGCGCTGGATGTTCGGATCCCATCGGCGGTTGTTCCGCTTGTGCGAGAACGAGACCGACTTGCCGAAGAACGGCTTCTTGCCGCAGATGTCACAGGTCGCTGCCATAGCCGAACGAGGCTACCAGACGACTTCGGCACCCTTCCTCGGAGTGACCGGCCGTCACGAGGTGATCTCGGCGAGGTGCTGGTCCAAGGTCTGCTGACTGAGTTCTCCCACGACCGAGGCCACCTGGGTGCCGTCCGCGTCGTAGAACACGGTCACCGGCGGGCCCACGGCGTCCAGGTCGGTGATGATGGCGCCGTCGGGATCGAACACGCTGGGGTAGGGGATCGAGTACTGCTCGATGAACGCCTCGGCGCCCTCTCGCGAGTCCTGCGTGTTCACCCCCACGAATCGCACGCCGGGGTGGTCCGCCGCCGCTGCGGTCAGCATCGGGGTCTCGCGTTCGCAGGGTTCACACCACGACGCCCACACGTTCACGACCAGCGGGGTGCCTTCGAGCTGGCCCACCATCGCGTGGAAGTCCTCGGCGTCCATGTTCGGGAGGGCATCCGGTGTCGAGGGGAGCAGGCTCACGGTCGGAGTCGCGGAGGGCGGCGTCGGCGAAGGTTCCTCGTCGTCGTTCAACCACGTGCAGGCGCCCAGAGACCAGCGCGATCACGATGACGGGGAAGACGAACCGGCGGGTGGGCATCCTGTCCATGGTAGAACCGACGACGGATGAGGAACCCCCGATGCCGCTGACCCTCGAGTCCCCGATCGCGCAGATCGACCCCCGGCTCGCCGCCCGGACGGCCGGCCGCCGGCGCAAGGGTGTCGAGCCCGCGAAGGCCGACGAGGTGCTCGCGAGCGCCTTCGACATCACCACCGTGGGCGGGCTGCTGCACCACTACCCGCGTCGCTACATCGACCGATCCCGCGTGCAGACGATCCGCGAGCTGAAGATCGGCGGGTTCGTGACGGTGATCGCGCGCGTGCGCAAGGTGGCGAAGCGGCAGACCCGCAACCGTCAGACGATGGTGACGGTCACGGTCGGCGACGGCACCGGCTACCTCGACCTCACGTTCTTCAACCAGCCGTGGCTGGCCTCGCAGTACAAGGAGGGCCAGGAGGTCGCGGTCTCGGGCCTGGCCACCCTGTACCGGGGCCGTCTCCAGCTCTCGAACCAGGAGGTGGAGTTCCTGGGAGGCGACGACGCCGACCTGGTGCACACCGGCCGGATCACGCCGGTGCACAAGGCCTCGGAGGGCATCACCACCAGGACGATCCGCGAGCTGATCCACCGCGCGCTCGAGCAGCTGCCCACGCTCCACGATCCGATGGCCGGCGCGCTGACGCGGGCGGGGTCGATCGTCGCCTACGACCGCGCCGTGCGGGACATCCATTTCCCCGACGACGACCGTGCGCTCGCGCGAGCCCGCGAACGGCTGAAGTTCGATGAGCTGTTCACGCTGGAGCTGGGGGTCGCCTTCCGCAAGCATCGCGTGGAGGCCGAGCAGCAGGGGATCGCGCACGAGCCGGACAACGAGCTCACCCGCCGGCTGCTGGCGACGCTCCCGTTCGAGCCCACCGGCGCCCAGCACCGGGCGATGGCCGAGGTCGGCGAGGCCATGGCGCGACCTCGGCCCATGAACGTGCTGTTGCAGGGCGACGTGGGAGCCGGCAAGACGCTGGTGGCCCTGCACGCCGCGCTGGTCGCGATCGGGTCCGGCCATCAGGCCGCGATCATGGCGCCCACCGAGGTGCTGGCGGGCCAGCACCTCCGTTCGGTGGCGGCGCTGCTGGACGGCGTGGGGGGCATCGCCTACCTCGACCTGCTGGCCTCGCGCCCGGCGAAGGCCGCCGAGGGACAGGTGTCGCTGCTCGACAGCCTCGCCGAACCCGATCCCGTGCCGGACGCCGTGGATGCCAGCGCCGATGAACCCGTCGTCACCTACGCGATGCTGACCGGCGCCGTCACCGGCAAGGACCGGCAACGCGTCCTCGAGGGGGTGGCCGACGGCAGCGTCGACCTCGTGGTCGGGACCCACGCGCTGGTGCAGGAGGCCGTGACGTTCGCCGACCTCTCGCTGGCCGTGGTGGACGAGCAGCACCGGTTCGGGCTGCACCAACGCAGCGCGCTCAAGTCCAAGGGCGGCGAAACGGACGTCCTGATCATGACCGCCACGCCGATCCCCAGGACGCTGGCGCTCACCTACTACGGCGACCTCGACGTGGTGGTCCTCGACGAGTTGCCGGCGGGGCGCCGTCCGATCGAGACGCGCGCCGTCCGCGGCCCCGGCGAGCGGACGGCCGCCTACGACCTCGTCCGGGGCGAGATCGCCGCGGGCCGGCAGGCCTTCGTGGTGTGTGCCGCGATCGACGAGGGCAACCGCACCCAGGTCAAGGCCGCCGAGGCCGAGGCCGAACGCCTCGCCACCGAGGTCTTCCCCGATCTGCGGATCGAGCTGCTCCACGGGCGCATGCGTCCGAAGGACAAGGAGGCGATCATGGATCGGTTCCGAACGGGCGAGGCCGATCTGTTGATCTCCACCACGGTGATCGAGGTGGGCGTCGACATCCCCAACGCCACGGTGATGCTGATCGAGAACGCCGAGCGGTTCGGCCTGGCACAGCTCCACCAGTTGCGTGGGCGCATCGGCAGGGGCGAGCATCGCTCGTTCTGCATCCTGTTCGACGAGTCCGAGCCGGAGAACGAAGAGGCGCGCGCCCGGATCGACGCGATGGTCCGGACCACCGATGGGTTCGCGCTCGCCGACGAGGACCTCAAGCTGCGAGGCGAGGGCACCCTGTTCGACACGAAGCAGTCCGGCATGCCCGACCTGAAGCTGGCGCGCCTGGCCGAGGACATGGAGCTGGTGAAGCGCGCCCGCACGCAGGCGTTCGCCGTGATCGAGGACGACCCCCATCTGGAGCGGCACCCCGAGCTCCTGGAGGAGCTGCGGCACCGGTTCGAACGCTCGATCGACTGGCTCTTCCGCTCGTAGGCTGGCGCGCATGCGCATCGTCACCGGCTCCGCCAAGGGCGCCCGTCTGGCCCCCGTCCCCGACGGCGTGCGGCCGCTCTCCGACCGTGCGCGGGAAGGGTTGTTCTCCAGCCTCGGTCCGGACGTGGTCGCCGACGCGATCGTGCTCGACCTGTTCGCCGGCACGGGGGCGGTGGGGATCGAAGCGCTCTCACGCGGCGCGGCGCGGGCCACGTTCGTGGAGCGGTCGGCCCAGGCCGGCGCCACGATCCATCGCAACCTCGACATCACGGGCCTCGCAGCCGATGCCGTGGTGCAGACGCTGGACGTGGCCAGGTTCCTGGCGGGGGCCGGGCGGCCGGGGGCCCCGTTCGACCTGGTGTTCTGCGATCCGCCGTACGACATGGCCGGGAGCGAGGTGCAACCGCTCCTGGAGGCACTGACCGCGGGATGGGTTGCTGACCAGGGCGGAACCATCGTCCTGACCAGGGGGGAGCGGAGTTCCATGCCTGTCATTCCGGTACACTGGGCCGTCGCGAGGGAGCTCCGCTACGGCGACAGCCTCGTGCTCGTGATCCGGCCGCAGGTGCCGGCCGGCAGTCAGCCAGAAGCCCTGCCAGAGAACGCGTAACGCGACACCACGGAGGTTGCATGGGTTTGACCGCCCTGTGTCCGGGGACGTTCGACCCCGTCACCAACGGCCATCTCGACATCATCGGGCGCGCATCCGAGACCTTCCACGAGGTCGTGGTCGCGGTGCTCGAGAATCCGGCGAAGCAACCGCTGTTCGCCCTGGAGGAACGTGTCGCGATGCTGGAGGAGGCCTGTTCGTCCATGGCCAACGTCCGGGTGGCGGGGTTCGAGGGACTGCTCGTGGACTTCGCCAAGGCCCACGGTGACGCCGTCATCGTCAAGGGCCTGCGCGCCATCTCCGACTACGAGTTCGAGATCCAGATGGCCCAGATGAACCATCGCCTCGGCGAGGTGGAGACCCTGTTCATGCCCACGAACCCGAAGTGGTCGTTCCTGTCGTCCTCGCTGGTGAAGGAGGTCGCGCGGTTCGGCGGCAACGTCGAGGGCCTGGTGCCCGACCAGGTGAAGAAGCGGCTGCTCGACCGGCTGGAGGCGCGCTGACCGTGGACATCACCGCCCGGCTCAACCAGCTGGATGAACTCGTGCGCGAGGCCAAGGCCATGCCGCTGTCGTCCTCGGTGCTCGTCAACCGCGATGAGGTCCTCGACCTGATCGCCGAGATGCAGGAAGCGCTGCCCGACGAGATCAAGCAGGCTCGCTGGATCGTGAAGGACCGCGAGGAACTGTTGTCGAAGGCCAAGGCCGACGGCGAAGCCCTGGTGGCGGCCGCCCGCGAGGAGCAGCTGAAGATGGCACGCCAGGAATCCATCGTGGCCCGTGCCAACGGGGAAGGCGAACGGATCCTCGCCGAAGCCGAGGCGACCTCCCGCGCCATGAAGCGCGAGGCCGAGGAGTACGTCGACGGCAAGCTGGCGCAGTTCGAGATCGGGTTGCGCAAGATCCTGGAGGATTCCCAGTCGGCGTCCAAGGCGCTCGCCAAGACCCTCGATCAGGTCGAGGTGGGTCGCGACAAGCTCCGGGCGCCGTCGACGGCCGCCGAGCAGGAGTTCGGCGATCACGAAGCTCGCCCACCGCGCGAGACCCAATTGTTCGACGAGGAGGGGTCGTGACCTTGGCGGCGATCGATGTGCGCGATCTCGTGGGCCAGCCGGGCAGCTCCCGACAGACCCACGTCGAAGGCACCGTGGACGAACTCGGCACCGAGCTGGCCCGTGTGCGCGAGGAGGATGCGGTCGAGGGCGACCTCCTGCTGGAGGGCCTGGTCGAGGGCATCCTGGTCTCGGGCACCCTGCGCGGCACGATGGCGCTGCAGTGTGCCCGGTGCCTGAAGGATTTCGAACAGCCCTTCGCGGTGGACCTGCACGAGATGTTCGTGCCCGCGCCCGACGAGGACACCGACGACTACCCGCTCGACCCCGAGGGCCTGATCGAACCCGACCAGATGGTCCGGGACGCGATCGGGGTCGAACTGCCCTTCTCGCCGCTCCACAGCCCCGACTGCAAGGGCCTGTGCCCCGTCTGTGGCGGCGACCGCAACCTGGGCGAGTGCCCGGGCGACCACCCCAGCACGGATCCGCGCTGGGCAGGGCTCGAGCAGCTCCTCCAACAGATGGACCAGAACTAACCGACATCCCCGCACCGACGGAAGGGATCGACACCGATGGCCGTACCGAAGAAGAAGCAGAGCAAGTCCCGCGGCGACAAGCGCGCCGCCAACTGGAAGGCGACCGCACCCGCGTTCGCCGAATGCCCCCAGTGCAAGCAGCCCAAGCTCTCGCACCGGGTCTGCGGCAACTGCGGGTACTACGCGGGCCGGCAGGCGGTCGAGGTCGAATAACGCACGTGGCCGACGCCCACGTGCAGGCCGCTCCCGACGCCCTCGACCACGCCCTCGGTGTCGAGTTCGGTGACGCTGCCCTGCGCGAAGCCGCGCTGACGCATCGGTCCTACGCGTTCGAACGCGGCCTGACGGTCACGAACGAGCGGCTCGAGTTCCTCGGCGATTCGGTCCTGGGCGTGGTCGTCACCGACATGGCCTACCGGTCCTACCCCGAGCTCCCCGAAGGATCCTTGGCCAAGCTCCGGGCGGCCATCGTGAACATGTCGGCCCTGGCCGACGTCGCCCGTCAGCTCGATCTGGGTCAGCTCGTGTTGCTGGGCAAGGGCGAGGAGCAGAGCGGTGGCCGCGACAAGTCCAGCATCCTGGCCGACGCGCTGGAAGCCGTCTTCGGCGCCGTCTACCTCGACCTGGGGCTGGGCGTGGCCACCGAGCTGATCGAACGGCTGTTCCGCCCGCGGATGGAGGCCTACGTCCGCGGCGAGGGCGACCGGGACTACAAGACGATCCTGCAGGAACTCGCGTCCCAGGAGTTGCGGGCCATGCCCGAGTACCGGCTGGAGGAACGCGGTCCCGACCACGAGAAGGAATTCACCGCCACGGTGCATCTGGGCGGGGAACCGATGGGCACGGGGATCGGCCGCTCCAAGAAGGAAGCCGAGCAGCAAGCAGCACGGGAGGCGTACACGCGCATCTCGCAACGGCTCGCCGAACGCGGGGACGGGGGGGACTGAAGGTGGAGCTACCCGAGGTCGAGGTGATGCGCCGGGACATGGAGAAGGACGTCATCGGCCGGCGCATCAAGACGGTCGAGGTCAAGAACTCCAAGAACGCCATGCGGGTGATCCGCCGTCACAAGACGCGGAAGGAGTTCACCTCGCGCCTCACCGGGCGCAAGGTGGCCAAGATCGAGCGCCGCGGCAAGTACCTGATGCTCACGCTCGATTCCGGCGACGTGCTGGTGGCGCACTTCGGCATGAGCGGCCGGTTCTTCCGGGGGACGGGCCGCGTGGCGATGGCCCCCCACACCCATGTGGTCTTCACGTTCCAGCAGGGCGGCGACCTCCGGTTCATCGATCCGCGCACCTTCGGCGAACTCTTCGTGAGCAGCGCCGACGATCTCGGGAAGGTGAAGGAGCTCCAGCACCTGGCGATCGACCCGCTCGACCAGGTGTTCACCTGGCCGACCTTCCAGTACCTGCTGGCCCAGCGCGGGGCCAAGATGAAGCCGCTGCTCATGGACCAGAAGTTCATCAGCGGCCTGGGCAACATCTACTCCGACGAGGTGCTGTTCCACGCCGGGCTCCGGTTCGACCGCATGAGCGACACGCTCAGCTCTCAGGAGGTGCGCCGGCTGTACCGCGCGATCCAGGAGATCCTGCAGGAGGCGATCAAGCTGCGGGGCACCACCCTGGAGGACGAGGCCTACGTCGATCTGTTCGGCAAGCCGGGGGAGTACGGCGCCGAGCTGAAGGTCTACGGACGGGCCGGCATGCCGTGCCGCCGCTGCCGCACGCCGATCGAAACCGTCAAGATCAGCCAGCGGAACTCGTTCTACTGCCCACAGTGCCAGAGCTAGTCTGAGTCAGACTAGGCGGGGGTTCAGAGGACGTCGGCGCCGGCGTCCCGCATGCGCGCGAGCGCGCGGTCGCCGTCGCCGGGCTCCCGGTCGACCGGGCGGCTCCCGCTCCCGATCACCTGCACGGGGTAGCCGCGCATCCGCGCGTCGAGCACGGTTTCCAGGACGCAGTAGTCGGTGGCCAGCCCGCAGATCACCAGCCGTTCGGTGCCGTCGGCCTGCAGCATCTCGTGCAGCACCGTGTCGTCCACCTCGCCGCTCTCGGGGTCGCGCACGCTGAACGCCGAGTACCCGTCGCGCCCGTCCACCCCCTTGCGGACCACCTGGCCGCTCTCGACGTCCAGGTCCGGATGGAAGGCGGCTCCCCAGGTCTCCTGCACGCAGTGCACCGGCCAGATCCCACCGTCCTGGGCGAAGTGCGGGGTGTGCTCGGGATGCCAGTCCTGCGTGTAGAGCACGGAGGTGCCGCCCGCCACCGCCTTGGAGATCTCGGCGTTCACCACGGGCACGATCACGTGGCCTTCGCGGACGCTGAGGCTCCCCGCCGGGTCGGCGAAGTCGTTCTGCACGTCGACCACGATGAGGGCGGTCGTGGGGTCGTAGCGCAACATGCGCCCGAGCCTATCGCCAGGCTAGGAAGATGCAGGGGATGCGACGCGTCCACGTCTCGATCGAAGGGCGGGTGCAGGGGGTGTTCTTCCGCGCCGGCTGCGTCGAGCTCGCGCGCGAGCTCGGGCTCGCGGGCTGGGTCCGGAACGCGCTCGACGGCAGGGTCGAGGCAGAGTTCGAAGGTTCGTCCGTGGCGATCGATCGGATGCTGGCGTGGTGCCGGGAAGGTCCGCCACACGCGCATGTCGACCGGGTGGACGTGCAGGAGGACGAGCTCACCGGCGAACACGGGTTCCGGGTCACCCGATGAGGGTTCCCGTCATCGTGCTCGTGGAAGGCGAGAGCGACCGGACGGCGCTCGAGGCGCTCGATCGGATCCTGGCGGCCGCGCTCCGGGAAAGCGAATCACATCCCTGTTAGCATCCGCCCGTGTTCCTCCGCTCGATCACGATCCGCGGGTTCAAGAGCTTCGCGGACAAGACGGTCCTGGAATTCATCCCGGGCGTCTCCGTCATCGTGGGGCCCAACGGCTCCGGCAAGTCCAACCTGGTCGACGCGATCAGCTGGGTCCTGGGCGAACAGGGTGCCCGCGCCTTGCGTGGCGGCGCCATGGCCGATGTGATCTTCGCCGGCACCCCTTCGCGTCCGGCGCTCGGCATGGCCGAGGTCAAGCTCGTGATCGACAACGGCGAGGGCAAGATCCCCGTGCCGATGAGCGAGATCGAGGTCTCGCGCACGATCTTCCGCAGCGGCGAATCCGAGTACCGCATCAACGGCCAGAACGTCCGTCTGCTCGACGTCCAGGAGCTCCTGAGCGAGACGGGCATCGGCCGCGCCCTCCACACGGTGGTGGGCCAGGGCCAGCTCGAAGAGGTCCTCAACGCCAAACCCGAGGAGCGGCGCAAGTACATCGAGGAAGCCGCCGGCATCGCCAAGCACCGGCGTCGCAAGGAGCGGGCCGAGCGCAAGCTCGCCGGACTCGACCAGGACCTGCTGCGCCTGGCCGACGTGCTCTCCGAGCTCCGGCGCCAGTTGAAGCCGTTGCAGCAGCAGGCCGAGATGGCGGTCAAGCACGAGAAGCTCACCGCCGAGGCCGAGACCCTGTCGCGCAAGCTCGCGGCCGCACGTCTGCGCGCGTTGCTCCGCGAGAAGGACCGCCGCCAGGGCGGATGGGACGAAGGGCTCGACCGGCGCACGAAGGCCCGCGAGCGGCTCGATGCGCTCGACGGCGAGGTCCTGACCGCCGCGGACGCTCGCGCCACCGCTTCGCGCGCCCTCGCTGACGCCGAGCAGGCGTTCCGTCAGATCATGTTCGATCGCTCTCGTGCCGAACTGGGGTTCCGCGCCGCCGTCGCGGGGGAGACCACCGCACGCCAGGAGCTGGCTTCGCAGGCGGGTCGCGCCGCCCGCCTCGACACCGTCGATGCCGAGCTCTCGCGGGTGGAGGCCGAGCTCGCTCGCGTGATCGCCGAACTCGAGCTGCGAGAGCGCGAGCTCGACGAAGCCGAGAACGGGTTCCGCGAAGCCGAGGAGGAGCGGCGCCGGATCGAGGAGGTCCGTCGACGGATCGGCGAGGATGCCGCCGGTCGTCGCGCCGAGGTCCAAGCGCTCGAACGGTCGGTCGCCGCCAGCGAGCGCGAACGTGAGCGGCTCGCCGAGTCCCTCACCACCGCGCGCGAGCGCATCGCCGAGGTCGAGGCCGAACGCGATGGCCTCGAGGCCGAGATCGAGACCTTCGACGACGCCTCCGCGCCCATGAACGAGAAGCGTTCGCAGCTCGAAGCCGAGCGTCGCACCCTGGTCGACAAGATCGAAGAGCTCGAAGACATCCGCCGCCGGCATGAGAACCGTCGCGACCTGTTGGAGGCTCGCCGCCAGGACATCGAGGAGACCGCGGGGTCGCGGTTCCTCAAGCACCACAAAGGCCGGGCGCTCGGGCTGCTGAAGGATCTGGTGAAGGTCGAGCCCGGCCTGGCGCGAGCCCTGGTCGCTGCGCTGGGGCCGCTGGCGGACGCCGTGGTCTACGCCGAGGCCGAGGGCGCGCTCGCCGATGCCCCTGAGGGCGACGGGGCCATCTTGGCGATCGCATCGGGCGGACCCGTGCCGATCGGTCTCAAGGACGAGCGCAAGCTCCTCAGCGAGGTCGAGGCCGAACCCGCCGCGCGCGGCATCGTCTCCACGGTGCTGCGCGACGTCTACCTCGCGTCCTCGGTGGAGGAGGCCGCGGCCAAGCAGGCCGAGCATCGAACCGCCTCGTTCGTCACGCCCGAAGGGGTGCTCGTCGGCCCGGCCGTGATCCACACCGCCAAGGAAGCCGACGCTCGCGCCCGCGAGATCCGCGCCGAGCTCCAGGTGCTCGCGCACGACCTGTCGGCGACCCTCAACAACCTCAACCCCAAGAAGGCGCGCCTCGACGAGATCGGCGGCGAGGTCGACTTCCTGCGCGAACAGATCGAGGGCGCCGACAGCGAGATCACCGCCGTCGCCGAGCGCCTCGGGTTGCTGGAGCGCGACCTGAGCGGTCTGCGCAAGGAAGCGGAGCTGCACCAGCAGCGCCTGACGGCATTGGATGAGGCCGTCGCCGTCTCCCGTGAGCGATTGGTGGCGATCGGCCCGGTCTCCTCCGAGGACATGCCCGACATGCCCGCGCTGCCCCAGCCGCCGGTGTCGGCCCGCGTCGCGGTCGAGACCCTGCGCCGCGACCGCGCCAGCCATGACACGCGCCTCGCCCAGCTCCGCACCGAGCGGGAGGAACTCGCCGCCCACGACCCGGTGCAGCTGCGGCTCGAGGTCGAGACCGCCGAGACCACGCGCGCCGACGCCGAAGCCGCCGTCGCCGCAGCGGAGGAGGCCGCCACCGTGGCGACCGCTGCCAGGGACGCGGCCGCCGAGGCCGAGCGCCTCGCCGCCGAGGCCGAGGCCGAGATCAACAAGGCATGGCGTGACGCGTCCACCGACCTCGACCGGCTCCGCGAGACCTACGAGGAACAGGATCGGGTGCGTGGCGACATCGAGCGACGGATCCGCGAAGCGGAGCGCCTCATCACCGAAGGGCACATGGCCGATCCGCAGGAGCTCCTGGCCACGATCACCGAGGAGGACACCGTCGAGACGCTCGAGAAGCGCTCCGAGCTGGTCCAGCGCCGGCTCGGGCTGCTCGGGCGGGTCAACCTGCTGGCCACCGGAGAGCTCGAGTCGATGCAGGAGCGGCACGACTTCATGCAGCGCGAACTCGACGATGTGAAGAAGGCCCGCCGCGACCTGCTCGAGGTCGTCGTCCAGGTGGACCGTGAGATCACCGAGACGTTCACCACCGCCTACCGCGACGTGGCGATGCAGTTCGAGCGCCTGATCAAGGAGCTGTTCCCGGGCGGCGACGGACGCCTCGTGCTCACCGATCCGGCCGAGCCCCTCACCAGCGGCATCGAGATCGAGGCCAGCCCCGGTCGCAAGCGCGTGAGGCGCATCAGCCTGCTCTCCGGCGGCGAACGCTCGCTCACCGCCATGGCCTTCCTGTTCGCGATCTTCACGGCGCGACCCTCGCCCTTCTACCTGATGGACGAGGTCGAACCCGCGCTCGACGACGTGAACCTGCACCGGTTCCTCCGCCTGACCGAAGGGTTCGCGCGGGAGTCCCAGGTGCTGATCGTCACCCACCAGAAGCGCACGATGGAGATCGCCGGCATGATGTACGGCATCTCGCTCAACAAGGACGGCACCACGAAGGTGGTGGGCCAGCGCCTGGATCAGACCACCTCGATCGAGTCCGACGCGCGCCTCGAGGGCGAGGTCACCACGGAGGTCCCCGACGCCACGGACGAAGCGGCGGACGAGGTCGCCCCGGCACCGCTCGACGTGCCGGAAGCTGAGCCGGTCGGCTAGCCTGCGCCCATGTGGTACATCGCGATCTTCACTGCGCTCGCCCTCCTCGCCGTCGTCGCGTTCTTCGTGCTCAAGGGACGGGAGCGCGACGAGATGCGCGACCTCCGGTCGAAGACGCCGAACACCGGGCCGGGCCACGTCCGCGATCCCCTCCCCGATCACGCCGCCAAACAGAAGCACGCGCCCGCCCCCCACGAGACCGGCGCCTCCGGCGGCACGTTCCGCAAAGAAGGCTTGGGCGCCAAGGTCAAGGAGCTGTTCAGCAAGGGCGCTGCCGGCGAGCAGACGTGGAAGGAACTCGAAGACCTGCTGATCAAGGCGGATGTCGGCCCCACCGCCTCGGCCGACCTCGTGCAGCGCGTCAAGGTCGACTACGCGCACGGCACCGACCCCGTGAAGCTGCTCGCCACCGAGATCGAAAGCATCCTCGGTCAGGACGAGCCGCTCCACCTGCCGAAGGGGCGCACCGGCGTGGTCATGGTGGTGGGCGTCAACGGCGCCGGCAAGACCACCACGATCGGCAAACTGGCCAAGCGGCTGGTCTCCGAAGGACTGCAGGTGTCCCTGGCGGCCGCCGACACGTTCCGCGCCGCCGCCGGCGAACAGCTCGAGGTCTGGGGCAAGCGAGCGGGAGCCAACGTCGTGAGCCAGGACCGCGGCGCCGATCCGGGTGCGGTCGCGTTCGACGCCGTGAAGTCGGCGCACGCCCACGGGTCCGACGTGTTGATCGTCGACACCGCGGGTCGTCTGCACACGAAGACCCCGTTGATGGACGAACTCGGCAAGGTCAAGCGGGTCATCGAGAAGGCGGGGGCCCAGGTCGACGAGACCCTGCTGGTGCTCGATGCCCAGACCGGACAGAACGGCATCGCCCAGGCCAGGGCGTTCACCGAGGCGGTCGAGGTGACCGGGGTGGTCCTCACGAAGCTGGACGGTTCCGCCAAGGGCGGCATCGTCCTGGCGGTCCGCGAGGAGCTCGGCGTCCCGGTCCGCTTCGTGGGTGTGGGCGAGGGTGCCGACGACCTGCGGCCGTTCGAGGCCCGGATGTTCTCGGAACGACTGCTCTCGAGCTAGGAGCCTGCGACGGTGGCCGGAACGCTGGGGAACGCGAAGATCCTCATCGTCGAGGATCATCCGACGATGCGCGAGGCGATGCGCCTGGTGCTCGAGGGCGAGGGCTTCGAGATCGACGAAGCCGCTGACGGTCAGGCGGCGCTCGACCGCGTGCGGGCCGATCCGCCCGACCTGGTCTTCCTGGACATGAACATCCCCGGATCCAGCGGCGCCGAGGTGCTGATGCAGATCAAGGCCGACCCGGCCACCGACGGCGTGAAGGTGATCATCGTCACGGCCGACGGCGAAGAGGGCCGCGAACGCGCGATCGGCATGGGCGCGGACGAATACTTCACGAAGCCGTTCAGTCCCATCACCCTGCTGCAGACGGTGGAGCGGGTGCTCAGCTCGCCGCCACCGGCAGGGTGATCGAGAAGGTCGAACCGGTCCCCAGCTGGGAAGCAGCGGTGACGTCGCCGCCCATGGCGCCCACCATCTCCCGGGTCACCGAGAGCCCCAGCCCCGAGCCCTCGGCGGTCCGCGCCCCCTCCTGCGTCCGATAGAAGAGCTCGAACACCCGCTCCAGCTCATCGGGAGCGATCCCCACGCCCTGATCGATCACCGAGAAACGCACGGAGCCCGGGCCCGCAGGTTCGACCGCGAGGATCACCGGGCTCTCCTCGGGCGAGTACTTCAACGCGTTCGACAGCAGGTTGGTGAGGGCTTGGCCCAGCCGCAAGGGGTCGGCGACCAGGTGTGGGGGCGCACCTTCCGTGACCCGGATCACGACCCGTTCGCCGCCGGGCAGATCCCGCGCCAGCGCCTCGAGCGTGGGCACCAGGACGATCGGCTCGGGCTCCATCGCCACGTTGTCGGCGTCCAGGCTGGTCAACGTCACCAGGTCATCGGTGAGCCGGATCAGGCGATCGGTCTGCGTGGAGATGACCTCCAGGAACTCGTCGACCTCGTCCGCGCTCAGATCCTCCCCACGCCGCTTCAGCACGTCGACGAAGCCGCGGATCGCGGCGAGCGGCGCGCGCATCTCGTGACTGGTCACGGCGACCAGGTCGAGCTGTCGTAGATCGGATCTCGGCATGCCTCTCAGGATCCCCCGGGTAGAATCCTACGTCCGGGCCACGTGCCCACAGAAGAGCCGACGAACCGATTTCCGCAACCACCCGAAAGGCCGGAACGACCGCCCGATGTTCGATTCGCTGACCGAACGCTTCAACGGCACCTTCAAGAAGCTGCGCTCCAAGGGCAAACTGCACCCCAAGCAGGTGGACAACGCGCTGGGGGACATGCGGACCGCGCTGCTCGAAGCCGACGTCGCCGTCGAGGTGGCCGACGATTTCCTGGGGCGGGTCCGCGAGCGGGCGCTCAGCGAAGAGGTCATGAAGAGCCTCACGCCCGGCCAGCAGATCGTGAAGGTGGTCGACGAGGAGCTCACCGTCACGATGGGTGGCGAGTACCACGCCTTCGATCTCGGCAGCGCCCGGCCGGCGGTCATCATGATGGCCGGGGTGCAGGGCTCGGGCAAGACCACGGCGTGCGCCAAGCTCGCGAAGCAGTTGAAGGGCAAAGGCAAACGCCCCCTGTTGATCGCCGCCGACCTCGAGCGGCCGGCCGCCATCGAGCAACTCCGCACGCTGGGCCGGGAGATCAACGTCCCCGTGTGGTCCGAGGGCCGTGACCCGGTGAAGGTCGCGAAGCAGGGGCTGAAGGAGGCCGAGCGTCAGAACGCCGACGTCGTGATCATCGACACCGCGGGCCGTCTGCACGTCGACCCCGAGATGATGAAGCAGGCGCGCCGGATCAAGGACGTCACGAAGCCCCACCACGTCCTGATGGCGGCCGACGCCATGACCGGTCAGGACGCGGTGATCCAGGCGCGGGAGTTCATGCGCGAGGTCGACACCACCGGGTTCATCCTCACGAAGCTCGACGGTGACGCTCGAGGCGGGGCCGCCCTGTCGATCACGGCGGTGACCGGCAAGCCGGTCTACTTCGTGGGGGTGGGGGAGAAGCCCGACGACCTCGAGCCGTTCTACCCCGACCGCATGGCGGGCCGGATCCTGGGCATGGGCGACGTCCTCACGCTGATCGACAAGGCCAAGGACAAGATCGACGCCGACGAGGCCCAGAAGGCCGCCGAGAACCTGATGAAGGGCCAGTTCACGTTCGAGGACTTCCTGGAACAGCTGCGTCAGATGCAGAAGCTGGGCTCCATGGGCGACCTGCTGAAGATGCTCCCCGGCGTCCCGGGCGGCAAGAACCAGCTGAAGGAGATGGCCGCCGCGATCGACGACGGCGAGCTGAAACGCGCCGAAGCCATGATCTTGAGCATGACCCCCGCCGAGCGGCGCGAACCCGGTATCATCTCCGGGTCCCGTCGCCTGCGGATCGCCAACGGATCCGGGGTCACGACCGCCGACGTCAACACGCTCCTGAAGGATTTCGACGGTGCGAGGAAGATGATGCGGACGATGATGGGCGGCAAACGCATCCCGGGCATGGCGAAGATGCCCTCGGCGAAGCTCCCGAAGCGGTAGCCGAGCAGCACGAAGACGAAGGAAGAGGAACAGCATGTCGACACGGATCCGGCTACGGCGCATGGGCGCGAACAAGCGACCCTTCTACCGCGTCGTGGTGGCCGACCAGCGGAGTCCCCGCGACGGCCGCTTCATCGAGAACATCGGCAAGTACCACCCGCTCGAGGACCCCTCGCTGATCGAGATCGACGAGGAGCGCGCCCTCCACTGGCTGCGCGTCGGCGCCCAGCCCTCCAGCCAGGTCCGCAACCTCATGGTGAAGATCGGGATCTGGGAGAAGTTCGCCGAAGAGCGTCCCGCCGTCGCCGACCAGGTGCGGGTTCGTGCCGAGAAGCCCGACGAGCCGAAACTGTCGAAGAAGGCCGCTGCGAAGGCGGCCGCCAAGGCCGAGGAAGCGGCGGCACCGCCCCCCGCAGAGCCTGAGGCGCCCGCCGCCGAGGCCGAGCCGGCCGCTGCTGAGCCCGAGCCCGAGACGCCTGAGCCGGTCGAGGCCGTGGCTCCCGAGGCTGAAACCGCCGAGGCTCCCGAGGCCGTTGAGGCTGAAGCCGCCGACGCCCCCGAGGCCGCGGCCTCCGAGGAGTAGGAACGGTGAAGGAGCTCGTCGAGTTCCTCGCCCGCGAACTCGTGGACGACCCCGATTCGGTCGAGGTCTCCGAATCGTTCGACGACCGTGGAACGTTGATCACGCTGCACGTCGCCCCCGATGACATGGGCAAGGTCATCGGCAAGGGTGGGCGCACCGCCAAGGCGATCCGCGCGGTCGTTCGGGCGGCCGCCACGCGCCAAGGCATCAACGCCTACGTCGACATCGCCGACTGAGGTGGACGAGCCGACCGTCGTCGTCGGCGCCGTCACGAAGGCCCACGGCCTCCGCGGCGAGGTCTCGGTCCAGATCCGCTCGGACAACCCCGATCGCTTCGCCGTCGGTTCCACCGTGCTGTTGCCCGACGGGCGGACGCTGACCGTCGAGCGGGCACAACGCCACGGGAAGGCCCTGCTGGTCAGGTTCACGCAGGTCGCCGATCGCACCGCGGCCGAGGCCATCCGCGGTCAGGAACTCTCCGTCCCCGAATCCTGGCTCCCGGCGCTCGACGATGGTGAGTACTGGCCGTTCCAGCTGGAAGGGTGCACCGTCACCACGGAGGCCGGTCGGGCGCTCGGCACGTTGACCGACGTGATCGCCAACCCCGCCAACGACCTGTGGGTGGCTCGCGACGACGAGGGCACGGAGACCCTCGTGCCCGCGTTGCGCGACGTGATCGTCGAGGTCGACATCGAGGCGAAGCGGGTCGTGGTGCGCGACGTCCCCGGTCTCACGATCCCGGACGAGGACTGAATCCGGCCCGGGACGGGTGTCCGGGTGTCGCTGCTAGGGTCGCGGGGTGCGGATCGACGTGTTCACGATCTTCCCCGGGATGCTCGAGGCGCCGCTGCGTCAGAGCCTGTTGGGCAAGGCGATCGCCGAGGATCTCGTGCAGGTCTGGGTCCACGACCTGCGGACGTTCGCGACCGACGCGCACCACCAGGTCGACGACACCTCGTTCGGCGGCGGGCCCGGCATGGTGATGAAGGCCGAGCCGGTGTTCGCGGCGGTGGAGTCGCTCGATCCCGATCGCGGCCGCGTGATCCTCCTGTCGCCCGCGGGACGCCGGCTGGACCAGGCGCTGGTGCGGGAACTCTCCGCCGAGGCCCACCTCACCCTCGTCTGCGGGCGCTACGAAGGGGTGGACGAGCGTGTCGTGGAAGGGCTGCCCGCCGAGGAACTCTCGATCGGCGACTACGTGTTGTCCGGTGGCGAGGTGCCGGCCCTCGTGCTGATCGAGGCGGTCACGCGGCTGATCCCCGGGGTGATCGGCCAGCAGGAGTCGCACGAACAGGATTCGTTCAGCGAACCCCACCTGCTCGACCATCCGCACTACACGCGGCCCCGGGAGTTCCGCGAGATGCAGGTCCCCGAGGTGCTCCTGTCGGGCAACCACGGCGAGATCGAGGCGTGGCGGCGCGAAGCCGCCCGCGACAAGACGCGGCGCAACCGCCCCGACCTCGGCTAGCGGCAGGAGGGGTGCACCGGCGCTGGTATCATCGACCACCGTTGCCATGAACGAGACCACCCTCATCGAGCAGTCCTTCCTGCGAACCGACGTGCCGGAATTCCGTCCGGGCGACACCGTCAAGGTGCACGTGCGGGTCGTGGAAGGGAACCGCGAACGCGTCCAGGTGTTCCAGGGCGTCGTGATCCGCCGTCAGGGTGGCAGCATCCGCGAGACGTTCACGGTCCGCAAGATCTCCTTCGGGGTCGGCGTGGAGCGCACGTTCCCGGTGCACTCGCCCTCGATCGCCAAGCTCGAAGTGGTCAGCAGGGGCGCCGTTCGGCGGGCCAAGCTCTACTACCTGCGCGACCTGCGAGGCAAGAAGGCCCGCATCAAGGAGCGCCGGATCGACGACGCCAAGCTCGCCGCCATGGAAGAGGCCGCTGCCGCCCGAGCCGCGGAAGCCGCTGACGACGACGCGGTCGACGACACCGCTGAGGCCGCAGACGCGGTCGAGGCCGAGGCGGACACCGAGGCACTCGAGGCGTCGGAGGAAGCGTCCGGAACCGTGGAGGCGCCCGAGGCCGGCGAGGACGCCTCTGGCGACGACTCCTCCTCCGACGACGACGCCGTCGCCGAAGCCGAGGAGCAGGCCGAGGCCTAGTCGGTGGCCGACGGCCCGGCCGGCACCACCGCTCCGGTCGAGCCGGACCGCAAACCCGCCTGGCGAGAACTTCCCCTGCTGGTCCTGACCGCGATCGTCCTCGCGGTCATCATCAAGAGCTTCCTGGTGCAGGCGTTCTTCATCCCGTCGCCCTCGATGGTGCCGACCCTTCGCCGTGGCGACCGCATCCTGGTGTGCCGGGTGTGCATGCACATCTCCGACATCGACCGGGGGGACATCCTGGTGTTCTCCGACCCGCATCCGGAGCCCGGGGACGACCGGGGCGTGATCGGTGGCTTCTTCCATTGGCTGGGGGAAGGGATCGGCGTGGCCCACCCCGAGGACGAGGACTTCATCAAGCGGGTCGGGGCGTTGCCGGGGCAGACATGGGAGATCCGGCAAGGCGTGCTCTACGTCGACGGCGCCCCGGTCGATGAGCCCTACCTGAACGAGCCGTTCGATACCCGCAGCTTCGGGCCACAGACCGTTCCCGATGGCATGCTGCTCATGTTGGGAGACAATCGGCTGCACTCCGGCGACTCGCGGTTCTCGCCGGAGGAAGGGGGACTGGGCTACGTGCCCGAGGACAAGGTCATCGGCAAGGCCTTCGTGATCATCTGGCCGTTCGGCCGCGCGGGGTGGCTGCATTGAGCGTCACCGACGACCTCGATCGCTACGAGCGTGTCCTCCGCGCCCAGGGGTTCTCCCGCATCGCGGGCGCCGACGAGGCCGGGCGTGGAGCGCTGGCGGGGCCGCTGGTGGCGGCGGCCGTGATCCTGCCCGTGGGCTTCGACCGAACCGGGATCCGCGATTCGAAGGTGCTGAGTCGCAACCAGCGCGAGGAGGCCTACGAGCGCCTGGTGGCCGGCGCCGTCTTCGCCGTGGCCAAGGCCGAGCCCGGCGTGATCGACAGCCGTGGCCTGCACCGATGCAACCTGTTCCTGCTGCGACGAGCCGCCAAGGCCCTGGAGCCCGAGCCCGACTACGTGCTCACCGATGGGTTCCCGGTGCCCAAGATCCCGTTCCCCTCGCTCGGGATCAAGAAGGGCGATGCGGTGGCCGCCAGCGTGGCGGCGGCCTCGATCGTGGCCAAGGTCACCCGGGACCGGATCATGGACCGGATGCACCGTCGCTACCCGGAGTTCGGCTTCGACCACAACATGGGCTATGGCACCCCCGACCACCTGGAGGTGCTCGATCGCCTCGGACCCACGCCGATCCACCGCCTGTCGTTCTCGTGCGTGGGTCAACCCTCGCTCCCGGGCTTCGGCACGGGGTCGGCGGGTGTCCCTCTACCGTGAGAAGCTTGCGGTCGTGATGAGTGACGACGACATCGAACGGTTCGAAGAGGAACGTGAGCTCGAGCTGTATCGCGAGTACCGCGATGTGCTCCCGATGTTCACCTACGTCATCGAGACCGAGCGGCGGTTCTACCTGGCCAACAAGGTCGACGTCCAGCACATGGACGGCGGCTGGATCCAGGTCGACCTGATCGACGCCTGGGTGTGGGACATGTTCCGGCCGGCGCGGTTCGTCTCGAGCGTGCGGGTCATGACCCGCCGCGACGTCAACGTCGAGGAGCTCGCCCGTCGCGACGAGACCACGACGATCCCCGACCCTCCCACCCTCCCCTGAGGCGTCGGCCCCTGACCCTGTCGGACCCCGCGCGTACCGTCGCGCGATGGCTCAGCAGCGACCGTCCACCGGTGCCCTCGGCGAAGCCGCCGCAGCTCGTCACTACCGCGATCGTGGGTATCGGGTGCTCGCCAGGAACTGGCGCTGCAGCATCGGCGAACTCGACCTCGTCCTCACGCGCGCCGACACCCTGGTGTTCTGCGAGGTCAAGGCCCGGCGGGGCAGCGGCTTCGGCGCGGGATGGGAGGCCGTCACGGCACGGAAGCGACAGAAGCTCCGGGCCCTGGGGCAGACCTTCCTCCTGACGCACCGGCTCAGCCCGGGAGCGGTGCGCTTCGACGTCGCGAGCGTCCTGCTGGGGTCCGGGCGCTCAGCGCAGGTCGAGGTCTTCGAGGACGCCTTCTGAGACCGCCCGCAGGGTGGTCAAGAGGCGATCGATGTCCTCGGAGGTGCTGAGGTAGTTGACCACCCCGGCTCGCAGATACGTGTGATCACGCAGCACCGTGGTGCTGACCCATGCTTCCCCGCTCACTTCCAGCGCCCGCTGGAGCCGGGTCTGGTAGTCGTCGAGCACGGCGTCGGGCCACTGCGTCCAGCCGTCCGGCAGGTGACGGAAGCACACGACGCTCAACTCGGGTACCGCGGGGTTCGCCTCGAAGTCGTCGGCCTCGGCACATCGCGCGGCGAGGTAGGCCGCCAGGTCGTCGTTCTGCTCGATCAGATGGCCGAGACCCTCGGTGCCCAGGTGCTTCCAGCTCATCCACAGCTTCAAGCCACGGAACCGGCGCGTCCCCTCCATGGAGTACTGGTACCAATGCAGCGGTTCGTCCTCGGGTTGATTCGAACGGTAGTACTCGGGCGCCCGGTGGAACGCCGTCAACAGGTCCTCGCGCCGGCGCACGATCAGGGCCCCGATGTCGTAGGCCTGGAAGAACCACTTGTGCGGGTCGATCGTGACGCTGTCGGCACGCTCCAGTCCCGGCACGCGGTGCGCGTCGCGCTGGGACAGGCGCGCGGCCCCTCCGTAGGCGGCGTCGACATGGAGCCACAGGGACTCTCGCTCCGACAGGTCGGCCATGGCCCGAACGTCGTCGACCGACCCCGTGTTGGTGGAGCCCGCGACGGCGGCGATCGCGAGCGGCGTCAGGCCCGCCTCGCGGTCCTCGGCGATGGCGTCGGCCACCGGGCCGGCGAGCAGCCGGAACCGCTCGTCCGACGGGACCACCCGCAGCGTGCCCTCGGGGAAGCCGAGCACATCCAGTGCCCGACCGATGGAGAAGTGGGTCTGGTCGCTGGCGTACACCCGCACGCGCTCCAGGTCGCTGCCGCGAGGGGCGCCGGGTGTGCCCCGGAGCTTGGCGAGCCACACGTCGCGCGCCAGGGTCATCGCCATGATGTTGGCCATGACCCCGCCCGAGGTCAGGACCCCCCAGCCGTCCTCACGGAACCCGACGAGGTCGCGGAGCCACCCGGTGACCTCTTCCTCGACGAAGGCGCCGATCGGTCCTGCGTGCCAGACGTCGACCCCTTGATGGATCCACTGCGACAGCACCTCGCCGGCGATCGACATCGGCAGCGGGGGAGGCGTGAAGTAGCTGAACGAGCCCGGATGCTGGGCGTTGTAGGTGTTCGGCGCCACCCGCGCTCGGAACTCCGCCAGGACCTTGTCCGAGGTCGTCGGGGACATCGGCGCCGCGACCGGCTGACGGCTGGGCCCGAAGAAGGTCTCGCGGGCCTCCGGGTAGGCCTGGCCATGCACGGGGCGCTCCATCGCATGGTCGTAGAGCCAGTC
The DNA here is from genome assembly GCA_963797635.1 of uncultured Actinomycetes bacterium. Taxonomy (GTDB): domain Bacteria; phylum Actinomycetota; class UBA4738; order UBA4738; family HRBIN12; genus JAOUEA01. Next base: position 521,303 of record CAWCPZ010000011.1, on the reverse strand, counting down.
GAGGGCCTCTCGCCAGGTGGCCTCCCCGAGCGCTTCCAGCGAGGGGCGCGAACGGCCGGGATCGCGGATGTCGAGCAGGTCGGGTTCGGGGCTCCAATCGAAGCGATCCACCATGGCGGCGAGGGTAACAGCGGCCTGTTCCGGTCCGCCCGTGACGACGGTCACGGACCACCGTGCACCTCCGGCCTACGGTGCTCGCATGTATGGACGGGTGCTCGGGGTGACGGTGCTCGGTGTGGGCGGCCACCTCGTCACCGTCGAGGCCCACGTCGGCCGCGGGCTGCCGTCGCTCACCCTCACGGGGCTTCCCGGCGCCGCGGTGCGTGATGCGACCGATCGGATCCGTCCGGCCGTCGAGGGCGCGGGGCTCGAATGGCCGTTGCGTCGCGTCGTCGTCAACCTCGCGCCCGGCAACCTTCGGAAGGAGGGCCCCGGCCTCGATCTCCCGGTGGCCATGGGAGTGCTGGCAGCCACCGCCCAGGTGCCCTCGACGTTCCTCGCCCGGTACGCGTTCGCCGGAGAGCTGTCGCTCAAAGGAGAGCTGATGCCGACGCCCGGCGTGCTGTCCGTGGCGATCGAGGCTGCGCGCAAGGGGCTGGAGGGCGTCATCGTTCCCGCTCCCAACGCTCGCGAGGCGGCCCAGGTCGAAGGACTGCACGTCGTGAGCGCCGCGTCCCTCGCCGACGTGGTGGGCTTCCTCCGGGGCACGTGGACGCCCGATGAGCCCCCGCCGCCGGTGGGCGACGATGCCGCGGCAGGGACGTCGGTCGATCTCGCGGACGTCCGTGGCCAGCAGCAAGCTCGGCGCGCCCTCGAGGTTGCCGCCGCAGGAGGCCACAACGTCCTGCTCGTCGGTTCGCCCGGCGCGGGCAAGACGATGCTGGCCCGGCGCATGACGACGATCCTCCCGCGCCTCAGCCGCGAGGAGGCGCTCGAGGCGACGCAGCTCCACTCGGTGGCGGGCCTGCTCGCCGGTGGGGACGGCGTGCTGCGCGCCCGCCCGTTCCGCGCGCCGCATCACTCCGTCTCCCAGGTCGGGCTCCTGGGCGGCGGCGCCACCTACCTGCGGCCCGGCGAGGTCTCGTTGGCCCACCATGGCGTCCTGTTCCTCGATGAATTCACGGAGTTCCGCCGCGATGCGGTCGAAGGGCTGCGCCAGCCGCTCGAGGATGGACGGGTGGTCATCACGCGGGCGATCGGTTCGGTCGAGTTCCCCGCTCGGTTCACGCTCGTCGCTGCCGCGAACCCGTGTCCGTGCGGGTTCGACGGCGATCCTCGGCGGCAGTGCCGGTGCCGGCCCGACCGCGCCGAGGTCTACCGCCAGAAGCTGTCGGGGCCGCTCCTCGACCGGATCGACCTGCGGCTCCGGGTGCCTCGTCTCACCAAGACCGAGCTCATGGGTGAGCAGACCGGGGAACCGTCCGATGTCGTCCGCGATCGGGTCCAGCGCGCTCGCGACGTGCAGCGCGCTCGCTGGTCGGCGCTCGGGGTTGCCTGCAACGGGCACCTTCCCGGGCCGGTGGCCCGTCGCCAGGTGCACATGGAGCCCGCCGCGGAGGAGTTCCTCGGTGGTGCGGTCGAGAGCATGGGTCTCACCGGTCGAGGGTTCGACCGGGCGCTGAAGGTCGCGCGGACGGTCGCCGACCTCGAGGACGCCCAACGGGTCACCGCCGGGCACATGGCCGAGGCGCTCAGCTACCGTGACGGCTTCGGTGGAGAGGGGCTCTCCCGTGCCGGCTGAACTGATCACGGGAGCCGGTCCCTGATGACGCCGACGTCCCTCGTGGGTTCCCCGAGGGATTCGGGGCGGGCGAGGAGGAGCGCGCGGCGACCCTGGTGCTCGTCTCGCTGCTCGGGATCGCGCCCAAGCGCCTCCACGCGCTCGCCTGGGCAGAGGGCACGGCCTCGGGATGCCTCGCGGCCATCCGATCCGGAGCGGCGGGCAGCCAGGCCGACGGGGCGTTCGCGAGGGCGGCCGATCCGTCCTCCATCGCGGCCGCCGCCACAGCGCTGGGAGCCCGATTCGTGACCCCCGCCGACGCCGAGTACGTGAGGCCGCTCCTGGACCTGCTCGCGGACCCTCCGATCGGGTTGTTCGTGAAGGGGCGGCCGCTCACCGGCATGCCCGACGTCGTGGCGGTCGTCGGCGCCCGCAACTGTTCCTCACTCGGCAACGAGATGGCCATGGACATCGGCTCGGCGCTGGGGTCCGCCGGCGCCTGCGTGGTCAGCGGGGCGGCCCGGGGCATCGATGCGGCCGCCCACCGCGGGGCGCTCGCCGCCGGTGGCACCAGCATCGCCGTCCTGGGCTCGGGCATCGACCTGCCGTACCCGAAGGGCAGCGCCCAACTCCTGGAGCGCATCGCGGCGGTGGGCGCGGTGGTGACCGAATACGCCCCGGGGGTCAAGGCCGAGCCCTTCCGGTTCCCTGCGCGCAATCGGTTGGTGGCTGCGCTCAGCCGGGCGCTCGTGGTGGTCGAGGGCGCCGAGGGCAGCGGCTCCATGATCTCGGTGGAGCACGCCCTCGATCTGGGACGGGACGTGTTCGCGGTACCGGGCACCGTCACGAATCCACTGGCCCAGGTCCCACTGGCGCTGATCCGCGAAGGCGCCACCTTGATCCGGGGGGCCGACGATCTCCTGGCCGACCTCGGGTTGGCCGCCAGGCTCGCGGTCGCCCCACCTCCGGGCCTGCCCGACGATGAGCGCAGGATCTACGAGCAGATGGTGGAACCGCTGCTCCCCGATGCGCTCGCCCGACGAGCGGGGATCTCCATCCCCACGGCGGTCACCGCGTTGGTGTCCCTGGAGATGAAGCACCTGGTCCGGGCGGTGGGGGGTCGCTACGAGCGACGGCTGAGCGCTCCACCGCCTCCGGCCGATCCACGGTAGCGCGGTCCGATCCGCGGGTGTGCTTGCACGGCACCGCGACCGCTGGTACACACGGGAGCCTGTGACGCCCTCCGACGAACTTCCCCCGTCCGAGGTCCGCATCCTCACGGACTTCACGGACCATCTCGCCTTGGAACGCCGTCTGTCGCCGAACACGGTGGCGGCCTACCGGCGTGATCTCACGCAACTCTCGACCTTCCTCGTGCGCCAACGCTCGTCGCTGGGAACCGTGACCTATCCGCTGTTGCGCCGGTTCCTCGCCCAGCAACACACGCTCGGCTACGCGCGCGCGTCGGTGGCTCGGCGCGTGGGGGCCATCCACACCTTCTACCGGTGGGCGGTGGCTACGGGCCGCCTCACCGACGACCCGTCGCTCCTGCTGGGCCGGCCCAAGGTGGTCAATCGGCTGCCGACCGTGCTCCGTCCCGCCGAGGCGGCGGCCCTGGCCGAGGCCCCCGCCGACGAGGATCCCGACGCCGACCCGCTCGATCATGCCGTCGCCCTCCGCGATCGAGCGGTGCTGGAACTCCTGTACGGGTCGGGCCTGCGTGTGGGCGAGGTCGCCACCCTCACGCTCGACCGGATCGACCTCGATCGAGGCCGGGTGCTGGTCATGGGGAAGGGGTCCAAGGAGCGGGAGGTGCCCATGTCGGACGACTGCGTGACGGCGCTGGATGCCTACCTGAAGGCGGGTAGATCCGTCATGTCTCCGGGAAGCGGCCGAGAACTCTTCTACAACAAGCGGAAGAAACGCTTCAGCCAACGCGATATCCGTACGATGGTGGAACAATATGTCGACCGGTTGCTGCCGGGGCGGCGGGTCAGCCCGCACACCCTGCGGCATTCGTTCGCTACGCATCTGTTGGAAGGGGGAGCCGACATCCGAGCGGTACAAGAGCTTCTTGGGCACGCGAGCGTCGCGACGACGCAGCGTTACACCCATGTATCCCGGGCGCGGCTCTTCCAGGCCTACGAGCAGTCCCATCCGAGGGCCTGAGCGTGGCAGCCACGAAGAAGCCCGCCACGAAGACGGCAACGAAGCCTGCCCCCAGGGCCGCAAGGCGAAGACCAAGGTCAAGGCCGTCGCGGGCGCCGGCTCCACGGCGACGGTCACGATCCCGCCGCACGTCGACGACGAGCTCGGCGGTCACTGGCACGAGTTCAAGACCTCGGGCGCCATCGCGTCGCGCGAGAAGCTGATCCTGCATTACGCCCCGCTCGTGAAGTACGTCGCCTCCCGTGTCGCGACCGGATTGCCCGCCACCGTCGAGCAGGCCGACCTGGTCAGCTACGGCATGTTCGGCCTGATGGACGCGCTCGGGAAGTTCGAGCCCGGCCGGGGCAACAAGTTCGAGACCTACGCGATCCCGCGGATCAAGGGCGCGATCATCGATGAACTGCGCGCCATGGACTGGGTGCCGCGTTCGATCCGGTTCAAGGCTCGCGAGATCGAGAAGGCCAACGCCGACCTCGAGGCCATGCTGAAGCGTCAGCCCAGCGAGAAGGAGTTGGCCGAGCGCCTCGGCATCTCGCTGCGAGAGCTGCACGACGTCGTGTCGCAGATCTCGTTCGTCTCGGTGCTGGCCCTGGACGAGATGGTGTCCGTCGGGGCCGATCGCGGCGAGCAGGTGTCGCTGATCGACACCCTGGCCGACCGGGGGATCGACCCCACGCAAGGCGTCGAATCCCAGGAGACGCGGGGGCTGCTCGCCGCCGCCATCAACGAACTCTCCGAGCGCGAGAAGATCGTCGTGACGCTCTACTACTTCGAAGGCCTCACGCTCGCGGAGATCGGAGAGATCCTCGGGGTCACCGAGTCCCGCGTCTGCCAGATCCACACCAAGGCGGTCGGCGGCCTCAGAGGGCAACTCACCGAGGTCGAGTAGCCCCACGATCCTGGCTCGAGCGTGACGTTCGTCACGGCTGGGGCGAAGACGCCTCGCTAGGGTCGGCCCATGCGGAAAGCGTGGTTCCTGCTCATCCTCGTCGCCGTGGTGATCCCCGGCGCCGCCGCTCCGGCGTCCGCGGCAGGTCCGTGGTCATGGCCCGTCACCGGGCCGGTCATCAACGGGTTCGATCCACCGGCCTCGCCGTTCGGGTCCGGACACCGGGGCATCGACATCGCCGCGACCGCCGGCACGCCGGTGCTGGCGCCCGCGCCGGGCACGGTCACGTTCGCCGGCCCGGTGGCCGGCCATCTCTTCGTCACGATCGACCACGGAGGAGGGGTGGAATCGACCTACTCCTGGGTGTCGGCCCTCGGCGTGAAGAAGGGTGATGTCGTGGCCGCGGGCACGCTGGTCGCCCGCTCGGGCGCGGGTCATCCGGGCGACCTGGTGCCCAGCGTGCACATGGGCGTGAAGCTGCACGACGTCTACGTCGATCCGCTCGCCTACCTGAGCCCGATGTCGGTGAGCGGGTTCATCCGCCTCGCTCCGCTTCCCGCCGCGTGACCTCCGGCTTCACCTGAGGCCCACCTGAGGCATCCGGCCCTCGGACGCCTAGAATGTCGCGGCCTTGGACCCCTCCTCGAACGTTCACCCCTTCGCCGGTCGCCGCCGGCGCGCGCGACGTATCGCCTCGGCCGTGGTGGGGACGCTCGCAGCCCTCCTCGTGACGGCGCTGCCGGCCTCGGCCCAGACCGTCGACGGATGGCCGCAGTTCCAAGGCGGTCCCGACCACACCGGCGTGGCTTCCGACGGTCCGGCGCCGGGGTACTCGGTCGACTGGACCCTGGCCGTGGCCCCCGGCGGACCCGGCGACCAATACGGTCTGTCGGCCCCGGTCAGTGCCGGCGACCTCATCGTGGCCGTCGGTCCGGAGGCGGTCATCGGGGTCGACGCCACGGCGGGGACCCAGTCGTGGAGCGTCGATCGTGATCTCGGACCGTCGGTGCCCGCGGCCATCACGTCCATCGGTGGCCGGGACGCGGTGGTCTACACGGAAGGATTCGGCGACGGTCCTCCTGATGCCGCGGGGTCTGCGTCTCCTTCCGCCTCGGCCTCCGGTTCCGCGAGCCCGTCATCCAGCGACGGTGCCACCCAGGACGAACGGTTCGATTCGCACCTGGCCGCGTTCGATCTGGATACCCAGGAGCCGCTGTGGGACCCGGTGGCGCTCGACGCCGTGAGCCGGACCGGGGTCACCGTGGGCGACGGCATGGCCTACCTCGGGGTGAACGGCGGCACGATCTACGCCGTCGACCTCGCGAAGGGGAAGGTGGCGTGGACCGCTGAGCTGGGCCGGCCCGTCGCCACCCAGCCCGCTTTCACGGACGGGACGGTGGTGGTCGGCCTCCAGGCGAGCCGGCAGGAGCCCCACCCCACGGTCGTGGCCCTGGATGCGTCCACCGGCGAAGAGCGTTGGCGCGCCGACGACGAGAGCCAGGCCGCCATCGTGTCCACGGCGTCGATCGCCGGCGGGACGGTCTACGTCGCCTTCACCGGTGGTCAGGAGTCGAGCATCGACGCGTTCGACCTCGACACCGGCGGTCGACGGTGGCGCACACGCTTCCCACGGTTCTTCGACCTCACCGCGACCACGCCGCCGGTGGTGACCGACGACGCGGTCTACGTCACCGACGCCCAGGGCGAGACCTATCGCCTCGATCCCGCCACCGGGACCCGGACGTGGGAGTTCGCGCTGAACGAAGGCGTCCTGCGCACCGCGCCGATCGCCGTCGGCGACCACGTGCTCGTCGGCACGATCGACGGCTCGCTGGTCGCCCTCGAGGCCTCGGGCGGCGACCTGGTGTGGCGCGACGACGGCGACGGCTCCCCGCTCCGGGCGCTCGCCGTCGCCGGTGATCGCGTGATCGCGGTTCGCGCCGGCGCCGGCGCGGGCCTGGTCGCGTTCGTCCATGACGACGGCGTGGCGCTCGTCCGCGAGGTATCGCCCACGACGTTGAACCTTGGCCTGCTCCTCGGCGCCTTCGCCGTCGCCGCGCTGGTGGTCGCGGGCATCGTCCTGCTCGCGGGCCGGGTCCTCGCCGGCCGCATCGGCCCGGCGTTCCCGAACGGTGAAGATCCGCTCGAAGGCGACCTCGACGACGACGAGGACGAAGACGACGAAGAAGACGAGGACGACGACGGGGATCCCGCGCAGGATGACGATGACGAGGACGACCGGTGACGAACAAGAACAAGAAACGCCCCAGCGGCTATCGAGAGTCCCCTTCGGCATCGACCGACGTGGCCCAACCGCCGCGCCGACGAGGGCTGTTCGACTCGATCCTGGCGCCCCGCGTCCCGGGCTCGACGCCGATGCCGTCCATCCTCACGAGCCTCGGCCGCGGGTGCGTGACCGTGGCATCGTCGATCCCGCTGGTCCTCACCTCCATCCTGCTGCTCCTGGCGATGTGGCTCGTGCTCGTCGGCCCTCGGCTATGAGGGGCCGTTCGCGCTGCTGGTGAACGTGCTCGGGGTGCCCCCGGTGGGCACGTTCAACGACCTCAACCTGTCGATCAGCGTCTTCGGGGTCACCACCGGCTTCCTGGCGCTGCTCGTGTTCATCGGGCTCCGCGCCATCGTCCAGGCGGTGCTCACGGTCATGGTGGTCGACGTCCTGCAGACCGGATCGGCCACCCGCTGGTCCGTGGTTCGCTCGCTGCGGATCCTGCCCGTGACGCTCGCCGTGAACGTGGCCTGCCTCGGCCTGCTCATGGCCTCGAGCTTCGTCGGGCCGCTGCTGGGTCAGGGGTTCGGGCTGCTGATCCTGCTCGCGTCGCTCGTGGCCGGCGTGTACCTGCTCGGGTTCGCGCCGGCGATCGCCGCCACCGAGCGCCGGGGCCTCGCCGACACCCTCGGCCGATCGGTCCGGGCGGGACGCCTGCCGGGGGCCGGCAACCTGATGTTCGCCGCCATCTACGTGGTCACGTTCGTGGCGGTCCTGGCCATCCCCGGCAAGCCCGGCGCGATGGTGGGCGTCAACCCGTCGATCGCGGCCTGGGTGGTGGGCATCGTGGTGGGCTTGGCCCATGTGGCGGTCCTTGCGGCCCTGGTGTTCCGGTACCTGAGCATCGCCGACGTGGTGCCCGAAGCGGCGCCCCGGCGCCAGCCGGCGGCTCGCGGCCGCCGTCGATGACCCTCGGGTCGCCGGATCTGCCCCGCTGCTAAACTCCCCGCGCCGGCGCGTTCGCGCCGAGCACACACGCTCGAGGACCGCATCGCCGAGGTCCCGCGCCCTCACGGGCGGGTCGGTGACGGGTTGATCCGAGCGGAGGATGACAACCGAACGAAGGAGGCACCATGCCTGTCGTCACCAGGCGGGAGCTCCTCGAGGCGGGCGTGCATTTCGGCCACCAGACACGCCGGTGGAACCCGAAGATGCACCGCTACCTCTACGGGGAGCGTTCCGGGATCTACATCATCGACCTCGAGAAGTCCCTGTCCGGCCTCGAGGAGACCTACGAGTTCGTGCGGAACCTGGGCCGTCGTCGCGGCATCGTCCTGTTCGTCGGGACGAAGAAGCAGGCCCAGGAGGTCGTGCAGGAGCAGTCCGCCCGCGTGGGCATGCCCTACGTGAACCACCGCTGGCTCGGCGGCATGCTCACGAACTTCACCACGGTGTCCAAGCGCCTGCTGCGCCTTCGCGAACTGCGCGAGATGGATCGCACCGGTGCGCTCGACTACCTGCCGAAGAAGGAAGCGATCCGCCTGCGCCACGAGCGCGACAAGCTCCAGCGCAACCTCGGCGGCATCCAGGACCTCGAGCGGCTTCCCGACGCGATCTTCGTGATCGACACGAAGAAGGAGCACATCGCCGTCAACGAGGCCCGCAAGCTGAACATCCCCGTGATCGCCATCGTCGACACCAACTGCGATCCCGACGAGGTCGACTTCGTGATCCCGGGCAACGACGACGCCATCCGCGCCGTGAACCTGGTCACCCGTGTCGTCGCCGACGCGCTGGCCGCCGGCTACGGCATGGCGAAGGACGAGGCCGTCGAGCGGGTTACCGGCGCTGCGCCCAAGGCCACCGGCCCCAAGGCCACCGCCGCGCCAGCGCGCGTGGAAGAGCACGAGACGCCCAGCGCCGAGGACGCCGCGGCCATCGCCGCATCCACGGTCTTCGAGCCGGACGCGCCTTCGGATGCCGAAACGGCCGCGGCAGCGGCCGAGGCCGCTGAGGAGCCCGTCGCTCCGGCCGAGGCCGAAGCGGCGGCACCTGCCGCCACGACGGAGGCTCCCGAGGCCGAGGTGGCCGCCACGCCCGAGCCCGTCGCCGCCGATACCACCCAGGAGTAAGACACCCCCATGAGCGACATCTCAGCTGCACAGGTCAAGGAGCTCCGCGAACGAACGGGCGCGGGCATGATGGACTGCAAGAAGGCGCTGGTCGAGACCGGCGGCGATATGGAGAAAGCCGTCGAGCTCCTGCGCCAGAAGGGCCTCGCCTCGGCGGCCAAGCGCGCCGGCCGCTCGGCGAACCAGGGCCTGATCGAGGCCTACATCCACTTCAACAACACGGTGGGGGTCCTCGTCGAGGTCAACTGCGAGACCGACTTCGTCGCCAACACCGACGAGTTCAAGGCACTCGCGAAGGACATCGCGCTGCACATCGCCAGCCCCGCCGCGCCGCGCTTCGTCAGCCGCGAGGAGGTCTCGCAGGACGAGATCGACCACGAGAGCCAGATCTTCGCCAAGCAGGCGCAGGAATCGGGCAAGCCCGAGAACGTGGTCGACAAGATCGTCGAAGGCAAGATCAACAGCTACTTCAAGGAGATCGTGCTGCTCGACCAGCCGTTCGTGAAGGACGACAGCAAGACCGTGCAGCAGCTGCTCGACGAGACCTCCGCGCGCGTAGGTGAGAAGGTTGCGGTGAAGCGGTTCGTCCGGTACAAGCTCGGCGAAGACACCGAGTAGGCACGAAGAGCGAGGTCCGAGGGGGACCGAGGAGCCTATGGCCGACCAACAGCACGGGACCCGACCCCAGTACAACCGGGTCCTGTTGAAGCTCTCCGGAGAGGCCTTCGCTCCCGCCGACGCCGAAAGCGGCATCAACACCGACGCCACCGCCCTCGTGGCGCGGCAACTGGCTGAGGTCGTCGACCTCGGGGTCCAGACCGCCGTCGTGGTGGGCGGCGGCAACATCTGGCGCGGCCGGCAGGCACCCGGCATCGAGCGCAACCGCGCCGACTACATGGGCATGCTCGCGACGGTCATGAACGCGTTGGCGCTGCAGGATGCCCTGGAGAAGATCCACGTCACCACGCGGGTGCAGACGGCGATCTCCATGTCCCAGCTCGCGGAACCGTTCACGCCACTGCGCGCTCGCCGGCACCTGGAGAAGGGGCGCGTCGTCATCTTCGCCGCCGGGCTGGGGGTGCCGTTCTTCTCCACCGACACGTGCGCGGCCCAGCGTGCCCTCGAGATCGGGGCCGAGGCCCTGCTGAAGGGCACCAAGGTCGACGGGGTCTACACCGCCGACCCGCACCTGGATGCCAGCGCCACCCGGTTCGACGCCATCGAGTACGTGGAGGTCCTCAAGGAGGGCTACCAGGTGATGGACGCCACCGCCATCTCGCTGTGCATGGAGAACAAGCTGCCCATCATCGTGTTCGACCTGGGCGAAGAAGGGAACATCCGACGCGTGGTCGGCGGCGAGCCGATCGGCACGCTCGTCCACTGACAAGGAGCCCGATGACGATCGATTCCGCCCTCAAGGACGCCGACCACAAGATGGAGCAGGCGGTCTCGCACCTGAAGGAGGACCTCGCCGGCATCCGGACCGGTCGCGCATCCGCCTCGGTGTTGAACCGCGTGACCGTGGAGTACTACGGCACCCCGGTCCCGCTGAACCAGCTCGCCTCGGTCACGGTCCCCGAGCCACGGCTGCTCGCGGTCACCCCCTTCGACAAGGGCGCCATCGGGGCGATCGAGAAGGCGATCCAGTCCTCCGACCTGGGGATCACCCCGTCCAACGACGGCCAGGTGATCCGTCTGGCCTTCCCGCCGCTCACCGAGGAACGGCGCAAGGACCTGGTGAAACAGCTCCATCACCGGTCCGAAGAGGGCCGGGTGGCGGTCCGCAACGTCCGGCGACATTCCAAGGAAGAGATGGAGAAGCTTGAGCGAGAGGGCGGTATCTCCCAAGATGACCTTGCGAGAGGGGAGAAGGAGCTCCAGAAGGTGACCGACCGCTTCGTGGCCGAGATCGATGAGATCCAAGGCCACAAGGAACAGGAGCTCATGGAGGTCTAGTGGCGGACGACAAGCGCGACGGCGACGATCTGTTCGAAGACCTGGACAAGTTCTTCGCGCCCATCAAGGACGTCGACTGGGACGAGCCGGCTTCGGCCGGTGCCCGCGAAACGCCCAGCGAGGAGCATGTGGCGGTCCGGGCGCCGGACCCCGCTCCGCTCGCGACCGGGTCGCGAACCCCGGAGCCCTCCGAGGACGAACCCACCGTGCTCGACGAACCCGCGCCCGTCTCGGCCTCGGCCGAGGACGACGACGATGAGGAGTGGTACGACACCACCGTCCTCGACACGATCGAAGGCATCGGCACCGACGAGCCCGACGAGGCGCCCCAGCTCGAGACCACGACCGAGGTGGTGAGCCTCGATGACCTCCAGGTCAGCGACGCGCCCATCGGCGAGACCGCCGTGGACCAGGCGGGCCTGTTCGCCTCCGACGACCCCGCGGACGCGGAGCCGGGCGACGGATGGTCGCTCGTCGAGGACGACGAACAACCGGACGTCTCCGGCATCATCGGCACCGACACCCAGCCCATGTCCACGATCGAGGAGGAGGTCGTCGTGACCGCCGCGCCGTCGGACGAGGAACTCGAAGCTGCCGCCGACCACTTCGCCCCCACCGCGGACGAACCAGCGTCGGCCCTTCCCGAAGAGGAAGTCATCGTCGGCGGCGTGGTGGGGTTCGACGACGACGAGACCCCGGAGTCCTACGCGGGACCCGCGGTCGGTGGCGACCTCCTGGGTGAACTCGGCGCCGACGAGGTCGAGCAGGACATCCTGTCCGACCTCCAGCCCGAAGACGAACCCCAGACCGTGATGGTGGGTGCCGGCGGCGAAGGCCTCGGCGGCCCCAGCTGGCAGGAGCCCACCTCCGTCGAAGTGGGCGCCGATGCCGAGCGCAGGAGTTCCCCCGGAGGCGATCGTGACGTCCCCGCCGCGTTCATGACCGGCGCGATCCTCGCCGCCATCGCGTTGGTGTCGTTGCTGATCGGCAAGGGCGTGTTCGGTGTCATCGCCGGCGCCGTGGTGCTGCTGGCCCAGGGCGAGCTGTACGGCGTCATGGTGAAGCACCACCGTCAGCCGGCCACCGCCGTGGGGCTGGTGACGGGTGCGCTGATGCTCGCCGGCGCCTACTTCAAGGGCGAAGGCGCCGTGCTCGCGATGTTCGCGATGGGCGTCGTGGCCACCTTCCTGTGGTTCATGTCCAGCCCGGCGGCGACCCGCAAGGACACCGCGGTCAACATCGGGCTCACGATCCTCAACCTGGCGTGGATCCCGCTGCTGGGCAGCTATCTGTTCATCATGTTGGACGCGCCGAACGGCACCGACCTCGTCGTGGCCGTGATCGCCCTGACGTTCGTCTACGACACGGCCGCGTTCCTGTCCGGGTCGGTGTGGGGCGGACAGTTCTTCCCGCGCCCGCTGGCGCCCAGCGTCAGCCCGAAGAAGTCGATCGAAGGCGTGATCGTCGGCACCCTGGTCACGATCCTGGTGTCGGTCACCCTGGTGTCGGCGTTCGTGGACGTGTTCCAGGACATGCGGATCGAAACGCTGCTCCTCGGCCTGGTGGTGGCGGCCGCGGCGACGTTCGGCGACCTCGCGGAGTCGCTCCTGAAGCGGGACGTGGGGATCAAGGACATGAGCGGCATGCTGCCGGGTCACGGCGGGGTGCTCGACCGCATCGACTCCTTGCTGTTCGTGGCGCCGGCCACGTTCCTGTTCTTCCGGATCATCTTCACCTGAGTCGGCGGTTGCCCCGCGTGGGCCGAACAGCCCGGAATCCCGCCGTTCGTGCGGCCTCGGGGTAGGCTTGCTCGCATGAAGTCCGTGACCATCCTGGGCTCCACCGGTTCGATCGGCACCCAGGCGCTCGATGTCGTGCGCCGCAACCCCGACCGCTTCAAGGTCGTGGGGCTGTCCGCGGCGGGCGCCAATCAGGAGCTGCTGGTGGGCCAGGTGCGGGAGTTCCTGCCGCCGCACGTCGCGATCGCGGACGAGCAGGCGGCCGCCGACGTGAAGGCCAAGATCGGTGCCCTCCCCGGCGTCGAGGTGATCGTCGGGCCCGACGCCGCCGAGCGGCTCGCCGGTGAGACCGAGACCGACCTGGTGCTGAACGGACTCGTCGGGTCGGCGGGGCTGGCGCCCACGCTCGCCACCCTGCAGTCGGGCAAGACCCTGGCGCTGGCCAACAAGGAGTCGCTCGTCGTCGGCGGGGAGCTCGTCACCGACCTGATCAAGGGCGAACCCGAACGCCTGCTGCCGGTCGATTCCGAGCACGCCGCGCTGGCGATGGCGCTGCGCGGCGAGCGCAGGGAGGACCTCAAGCGCGTCGTGCTCACCGGGTCCGGGGGACCGTTCCGAGGCTGGACCCGCAGCGAGCTCGCGCGCGCCAGCGTGAAGGAAGCCCTGCAGCACCCCGTGTGGTCGATGGGCCCGAAGATCACGATCGACTCCGCCACCTTGATGAACAAGGGGCTCGAGGTGATCGAAGCGCACTACCTCTTCGACCTGGAGTACTCCTCGATCCACGTGCTGATCCACCCCGAGGGCCTCGTGCACGCCATGGCCGAGTTCCGCGACGGCAGCCTGCGTGCGGAGATGGCCCAGCCCGATATGCGGCTGCCGATCCAGCTCGCCATGGCCTGGCCCGAGCGACTGTCCACCGGGGTGGAACCGGTGCCGCTCACCGAGAAGGCGCTCACGTTCGAGCCGGTCGATCGCGAGGCGTTCCCCGCGGTCGACCTCGCCTACCGCGTCGGAGGACTGGGGCTCACCTTCCCGGCGGTGATGAACGCCGCGAACGAGGTGGCCGTCATGGCCTTCCTCGAGGGCAAGATCCCGCTGAACCGCATCGTCGAGCTGGTGCAGACCGTGGTCGACGAACATGAACCGGCGTCGGTGGTCTCCGTCGTGAACATCGAGCGCGCCGACACGTGGGCGCGCCAGCGGACGGCAGAGATCATCGAGGATCGCTAGCGAAGGACTTCCCCCGTGACCTGGCTCCTCGGCGTCCTCATCTTCTTCCCGTTCCTCACGGTCATCATCGCGATCCACGAGGCCGGGCACTTCTTCGCCGCGCGCCACTACGGCATGAAGGTCACCGAGTACTTCGTGGGGTTCGGTCCGTGGAAGCTGTGGTCCCGCCGCAAGGGTGAGCTCGAAGTCGGCGTCAAGGCGATCTGGGCAGGCGGCTACGTGAAGATCGCCGGGATGAACCCGTACGAGGAGAACCCGCCCGAGGATGCCCCGCGCCTCTACGGCGCCAAGCCACGGTGGCAACGAGCCATCACGATCTTCGCCGGACCGGGCACCCATTTCGTGCTCGGGGCGCTGATCTTCGCGTTCACCTTCTACTTCTTCGGCAACGTGAACGACCCGACGCCGCAGATCGGCTTGGCCAAGGTCGAGACCACGATCGACGGTGAGGCGGCCCCCGCGTCCGTGGCCGGGCTGCAGGTGGGCGACATCATCGTCTCGGTGGGCGGCACGGTCGAACCCACGAGCGAACAGCTCGCCACGATCTTCACCGATCAGGCCGAGGACCGGCCGGGTGTGCCGATCGATGTCACCGTGGACCGCAACGGGGACGTGATCGTGGTGCCCGTGGCGCCGGTGATGACCACGAACGAGGAGGGCGATCCCACGGGTCGCATCGGCGTGGAGCTCCAGGTGGTCACCACCCGGATGGGACCGTTGACGGCGATCAAGGAGGGCGTCCTCGAGGTCGGCCGCACGATCGAGGAGTCCATCCACCAGATCGGGCGGGTGTTCAGCCCGGCCGGGATCTCACGCACGTTCGGCCTGTTGTTCAACGACCAGGCGCGCGACCCCACGCGTGACTCCACCTCGGTGGTGGGCATCTCCCAGCAGGTGGGCTCGATCGGTTCCGACGGCGACTGGGCCGTGCTCTTCTACTTCTTCGGGTTCATCACGGTGTTCATCGGGCTGATCAACCTGCTGCCGCTGCCACCGTTCGACGGTGGGCACCTCGCCGTGCTGTTGATCGAGAAGATCCGCGGGGGCCGGGCGATCGACATGCGCAAGCTGATCCCGGTCTCGGCGACGGTGCTCGCGTTCTTCGTCACGTTCGTGGTCGCCACGATGATCCTGGACGTCACGAAACCCTTCGCATTGCCCTAAACACAAGCATCGTTGCGGCGCAGGGCAACACGATTTCTCAACACCACCTGGGTCCGCCCGCCACACCGCACGACTACGATTCCCCCATGAGCGAACAGACCGTGTTGGTGGTCGACGACGAAGAAGCGATCGCGGAAGCCGTCCGCGCGAGGCTCGAGAGCGAGGGCTATCGCGTCTTCGTGGCCGAGGACGGACCCCAGGCGATCGAGCTCCACGCAGAGCATCACCCCGACCTGGTCGTGCTCGACCTGATGCTCCCGGGCATGGACGGTCTCGAGGTCTGCAAGCAGATCCAGCGCGACGGGTGGACCCCGGTCCTCATGCTGACCGCGAAGGCCGAGGAAGCCGACAAGGTGGTGGGCTTCGCGGTCGGAGCCGACGATTACCTCACCAAGCCGTTCAGCCTCCGCGAGCTCGCCTCCCGGGTGAAGGCCATCCTGCGCCGGATGGAGCGCATCCGTTCCACGCACGACGACGGCCCCCTCGACCGGGGCGGCATGGTGATCGACGCGAACCGCCGCCGCGTCATGGTCGACGGGGACGAGGTGGGCCTCACCCCGCTCGAGTTCGAGATCCTGTTGAGCCTCGCGCGCGACCCCGGCGTCGTGATGTCGCGCGACCAGCTGATGGACCGCGTGTGGGGCTACCGTGACTACGCGGGCGGACGCGTCGTCGATTCCCACGTCGCGCGGATCCGCCGCAAGCTGCATGAGGACGGCAACGAGCCACGGTTCATCCGCACCGTGCACGGCGTGGGGTACGCCTTCCAGGAAGGGTCGTGAGCGCCAGGCCGCTCGAGAAGCTGCCCACCATCCGGGGCAAGCTGGGTTCCACGATCGTCGTCGCCGTCGGCATCACCATCTTCATCTCCTACGCGCTGATCGGGTTCGCGCTGCGGAACTCGCCGCGCGACTCCGAGGCGATCGACGCGCTCGCGATGGCTCGCAAGGTGGCGAGCGGCGAGGTGAGCGACCCGCCCACGGGCACGATGATCGTGCGGCGCTCGGCCACCGGGGAGCTCACCGTCTCGGGCGAGAACCTGGGCATCCTGCCGCCGATCTTCGAGGACGGGGTGCCGCACTGGGGCGTGGTGGGCAGGAACGTCTACGCCTCGCTGCCGCTGGGCGATGGCTCGTGGGTCACGGTGCTGACGCCCTCGCCCACGCGAGGATTCCTGGGACGGGTCTCGGCGACGCTGGGGTTCCTGCAGAGCCTGTGGTGGCAGTTCCTGCTGGCCGGCACGATCGCCGCGGTGATCGCCCTGGGGATCTCGCGATGGCTCGCCCGCGGCATGACCCAGCCGCTCCGCGACATGGCCGCGGCCGCCCGGCGGATGGAGACGGGCGACTACACCGTGCGGGTGCACACCACCAGCCGCGACGAGGTGGGCCAGCTCGCCACGGCGTTCAACCGGATGAGTCAGGAACTGGAGAACCTGGAGACCTCCCGGCGCGATCTCGTCGCCAACGTCTCCCACGAGCTGAAGACGCCGATCACGGCGATCCGGGCCCATCTGGAGAACCTGCTCGACGGCGTGGAGCAGCCCAACCCCGAGACGCTCCAGGTGATGCTGGCGCAGTCCGAACGGCTGGGCCGCCTCGTCGAGCAGCTCCTCGATCTGTCGAAGCTCGAGTCCGGCGAAGTGCCGCTGCGCCGGGAGGGCGTGCCGCTCGGCCCCGTGGTCCGTGAGGTCATCTCCGAGATCGATGTCGCTCGCGCCGACCGGGACGTCGCCGTGCAGAGCGATGTCCCCGACGATCTGCCCACGGTCGATGCCGACCGGGAACGCCTGCACCAGGTGCTGTTCAACCTCGTCGACAACGCGATCAGGTTCACGCCCGCCGGGGGGCAGGTGCGGATCGAGGCGCACCGTCACGATGGATCCGTGGAAGTCAGCGTGGCGGACACCGGGGTCGGGATCCCCGCCGAGGCGCTGCCCCGGTTGTTCGAGCGGTTCTACCGGGTCGACAGCGCCCGTGCCCGTGGGGACGGCGGCACCGGCATCGGCCTGGCGATCGCCCGCTCGGTGGTGGAGGCGCATGGGGGCACGATCAGCGCCGAGAGCGAACCCGGCCACGGTAGTACCTTCACCTTCGATCTCCCGGTCGCCGAAGCGGCCAAGAACAGGAGGGACCCTTGAAGTCGACCACCACGACGGTGACGATCGCCGCACCGGAGCGCTACGCCTACCTCGATCTCACCGAGGACCTGCAGCGAGCCATCAAGGACGCCGGCGTCACCGATGGCGCCGCGATCGTCTTCTGTGCCCACACCACGTGCGCCCTGCTGATCAACGAATGGGAGGACGGCGCCATGGCGGACTTCCGGCGGCAGATGACCGACCTGGTGCCGCACGACGGGGTCTACTACCAGCACGACGACCTCGAGGTCCGCACGCAGAACCTCAACCCTGACGAGCGTGTCAACGGCCACGCACACGTCAAGGCGATGCTGCTGTCGGCGACCTCGCACGCGATCCCGGTGGTGTCGGGCGAGCCGGGCTTCGGCACGTGGCAGCGGCTGATCTTCTTCGAGATGGACGAGCCGAAGGACCGCACGATCACGTTCCACGTGTTCGGGTCGTGAGCGACCCGCGGTTCGGGCCCGCCCGTAGACTGGGTGGGCGATGACGATCCCCCGCCGCGCGACGCGCCAGCTCCACATCGGGGGCGTCGCCATCGGCGGTGACGCCCCGGTCTCGATCCAGTCGATGACCACGACGAAGACCGCCGACATCAACGCCACCCTGCAGCAGATCGCCTCGCTCGTGGCGTCGGGGGTGGACATCGTCCGGGTCGCCGTCCCGCACTGGGAGGACGCCGAAGCGCTCGTGGCGATCGCGGCGAAGTCCACCGTCCCGGTGGTGGCCGACATCCACTTCCAGTGGAAGTACGCGATGGCCGCGCTGGAGGCCGGGATCCAGGGCCTCCGCATCAATCCCGGCAACATCAAGTACCAGGACAAGGTCCGGCTGATCGCGCGCGAAGCGAAGGCGCGCGGCGTGCCGATCCGGATCGGCGTCAACGCGGGCTCGCTCGAGAAGGACCTGCTCGCGAAATACGGCACGCCCACCCCCGCGGCGCTCGTGGAATCCGCGATGAACGAGGCGCGCATCCTCGAGGACGAGGACTTCTTCGACATCAAGATCAGCGTGAAGCACTCCAACCCGCTGGTGATGATCGAGAGCTACCGGATGCTCGCCGAGCAGTGCGACTACCCGCTGCACCTCGGGGTCACCGAGGCCGGTCCCATGCCGCTCGGCGGGGTGAAGAGCGCGGTCGGGATCGGCACCCTGCTCGCCGAAGGCATCGGCGACACGATCCGGGTCTCCCTCACCGACGACCCGGTGGAAGAGGTGAAGGTGGGCAACTCGATCCTGCAATCGCTGGGGCTCCGCAAGCGAGGGCTCGATCTCGTCGCGTGTCCGTCGTGCGGCCGGGCCGAGGTCAACGTGCTCGAACTCACCCAGAAGGTCAACGCAGCCATCGAGAGCGAGAAGTTCACCGTGCCGATGCGTGTCGCCGTCATGGGGTGCGTGGTGAACGGGCCCGGCGAAGCTCGTGAGGCCGACGTCGGGATCGCGTCGGGCGCCGGGCTGGGATTCATCATCCGCCAGGGCGAGGTCGTGGCGAAGGTCCCCGAGGACGAGCTCGTGGACGCCTTGCTCACCGAGGCGAGGAAGGTGGCGGCCGAGAAGGTGGCCGCCGGCGAGTCCTCCGACTGAACCTCGGTCAGCGCCCTCCAGTCGAACGCCGTCTCCGGCCGATACCCTCATCCACCATGACGCGACGAACGATCGGCCTCCTCGCCCTGGTCCTGTCGGCCGGACTCGTGGTTCCCACCTCGGTGGCGGCCCGGCCCGCCGGCCCACCCCACGCCGCCGTCCCCGGCACGTCGTGCTCGCTGTTCCCGTTCGACAACGTCTGGAACATGGACATCTCCAAGCTCCCGGTCCACGCGAAGAGCGACGTGTGGAAGAAGGCGATGCACGCCGGGAAGAAGAAGCTGCACCCCGACTTCGGTCCGCCGAGTTACGGCATCCCGTTCAACGTCGTGGGCGGCGGAGCGCCGACGAACGCACATCGACTTCACGTATGCGGCCGAGAGCGATCCGGGGCCCTACCCCTTCAACGGGGCGACCCCGATCGAGGGCGGCTCGGACCGCCATGCGCTCACGGTCGATTCGGACGCCTGCGTCCTGTACGAGCTGTTCAACGCGCGCTGGAACGGTGGGAACCCCACCGCGGGCAGCGGCGCGATCTTCGATCTGAACAGCAACGACCTGCGACCCGCCGGCTGGACCAGCGCCGACGCCGCGGGGCTGCCCATCCTGCCCGGACTCGTCCGCTACGACGAGGTCCTGGCCGGCTACATCGGGCACGCGATCCGGATGACGTCCGACTGCACCAGTCGGAACTACCTGTGGCCCGCCCGTCACCAGGCCGGGGTGCGGGACTCCGCGATGCCCGCCGATGGGCGCGAGGTTCCGGCTGAAGCAGGGCTTCGACGTGTCGAGCTACTCGAAGAACGCGAAGGTGGTGCTCGACGCCTTCAAGCACTTCGGGCTGATCGTGGCCGACAACGGCAGCGACTGGTACTTCCAGGGCACGGTCGACGACCGCTGGACGAACGGCCTGATGGATCAGTTGAAGCGGGTCCCCGCGGGGGCGTTCGTCGCCGTGAACGAAGCCGGATGCAAGGTGTCCTCGGGCAGCGGCCAGTACGACTACGGCCCGAAGTGCCCGTCGCCCAACCCGGCCTGACCGGTCACTGCACGCGGCCGAAGACCGCGAGGAGCTTGGTCTGCGTGTCGGCTCCCTCGGGCGGCACGACCGTGCTGCCGTACACGCCGTAGGACCGCAGTTCGGCTTCGCGCGGACCGTAGGCGGCGAAGAGCTGGTCGGCGAACGCCACCCGGATCGTGTCCTGGGCGTTCGTTCCACGGGCCAGATCCCACCCGTGGATCACCGCGTCGACGAAGATCTGGTCGAGATAGTCCGAGGCCGGCGTCGGCCCGCCGCTCGTGTCGACCGTCCGGTCCAGCGCGCCGTCGGCCGTCACCGCCGCGATCGCACCTTCGGCAGAGCGGTCCCACGCGCCGACGGGATCGTCTCCGAGCACATCCCCGTCGAAGCGGTCGCCCACCTCGGCCACGGTGCGGCCGCCGATCAACTCGGGCACCCACAGGTTCTCGTAGGTCAGGTGGTTGACGAGCGCCCGGACGTCCCACTCCGTGCACGGGGTGGGGTTGGTCCACTGCTCGGGCCCGATCGCGTGGACCTTCTCGGTGAAGTCGGCGACCGCACGCGCGTACGCCTCCTGCTGTTCGTTCACGACGCCTCCCTGCTCGCGTGGGGTTCGACCCTAGCGCGATGCGGGCTCCTCTGACGAGGTCACGTCGTGAGCGCCAGGAAGGTGCGCACGATCGTGGGGCCCTCCGGCGTCAGGATGCTCTCGGGGTGGAACTGCACGCCGAACCGAGGCAGTTCGCGGTGCTGCGTCGCCATCACCAGACCGTCCTCGGTCCAGGCGGTCAGCTCCAAGGAGTCCGGCAGGTCGTCGCGCTCCACCACGAGCGAGTGGTAGCGACCGGCTTCGAACGGGTCGTGCACCCCTTCCAGGATGCCCCGGCCCTCGTGGAAGACCTTCGAGGCCTTGCCGTGCACGGGCTCGGTTCGGTCGACGGTGCCGCCGTACTCCACGCCGATCGCCTGGTGACCCAGGCACACCCCGAGCACCGGCACCTCGGGCGCGAGCACCTCGAGCAGATCGGTGAAGCACCCCGCCGCCTCGGGACGCCCCGGTCCCGGGGACAGGATCACGCCGGCGGGCTCGCGGGCCGCGAGCGCCTCGGCCGGTTCGGCGTCGCTCTTCACCACCTGGGTGTCGTGGCCCAGGCTCTCGATCAGTTGCACGAGGTTGTAGGTGAACGAGTCGTAGTGGTCGACGACCAGGATCATGAGCGCTCCTTCGGGGCGGCCAGCGTACCGTCGCGGGTGGGCTCGGACGGGGCGACGGCGGGCAGGAGTGCCGACGCCTTGGCCTTCGTCTCGTCCAGCTCGGTCTGCGGATCGGAATCGGCGACCACGCCGGCGCCCGACTGCACGTGCGCCTTGCCGTCCTTCACCACGGCCGTGCGGATCGTGATGCAGAAGTCCAGATCACCTTCGAACCCGCAGTAGCCCACGGCGCCGCCGTACGGACCGCGGGCGTCGGGTTCGTGGGCGGCGATCAGCTCCATCGCCCGCCGTTTGGGCGCGCCGGTCAAGGTGCCGGCGGGGAACGTGACGGCGAGGGCATCCAGGGGATGGAGATCGTCTCGGAGGTCACCTTCCACGGTGGAGACGATGTGCATCACCCGGGTGAACCGCTCGACCTCCATCAGCTGGGTGGGTGCGACGCTGCCGGCGACGCACACGCGGCCGAGATCGTTCCTGGCCAGGTCGACGAGCATCGCGTGTTCCGCCTGCTCCTTGGGGTCGGCGAGCAGCTCGTGCTCGAGCAGGCGGTCGCGCACCTCGGTCTCACCGCGCGGACGCGTGCCCGCGATGGGACGGGTGGAGACGCGAGCGCCCTCCACACGCACCAGCGGTTCAGGGGAGGAACCCGCCAGCTCCATCCCCAGCATGCGCACGAAGAACATGTACGGCGCCGGGTTCGCGACACGGAGTCGCCGGTAGATCGGATAGCCACCCTCGGGCGCGGGGAAGGTGACGCGCCGTGACGGGACTCCCTGGAAGATGTCGCCGGCCAGGATGTGTTCCTTGAAGGACGCGACGATCTCGCGGTAGCGCTCGTCGGCCATGTTGGGCTCGCCGGGCAGGTCGCCGGGTGTCGTTCCGCCGACGGCGGCGAGCGGCGGGGCGGTGGCCGTTCCGACCGTCGTGGCCATGGCCTCGAGCGCTTCCACCCCGCCGTCGTAGCCGCCGGCGGGGACATGGGTCACCAGGATCAGCCGCTGCTTCCAATGGTCGAACACCACCGCGCGGTCGACGACCAGGAGCCCGATGGGGGGCACGGGCGCCGACGCGGGATCGGGCACCGGATGGCCGTCGAGCAACTCGGCCGCTTCGAACGCGAAGTAGCCCATCAGCCCGCCCGTGAGCGGTGGAAGCCCTGGCAGGCGCGGGGCCCGCAGGGACCTCGCGATCCGGATCAGCCCTTCGCGCACCGGGCCACCATCGGGCACGTCGATGGGGATCGAGCGCGCTCGTCCGGTGACCTCGATGCCGTCAGGGCCGGCGACGATCGTGGCAGCCGGGTCGCCGGCCACGAACGAGTACCGGCCCCACCGTTCGGAGCGCTCCACGGACTCGAACAGGACCCCCGGACCGTCGCCGGCCAATGCGGGGAACAGTCCGACCGGGGTCGAGACGTCGGACAGGAGCTCGGCCCACACGGGAACCAGCGGCCACTCGGCCGCGAGCGCGTCGAACGTCTCGCGATCGGGACGGACCTGCAGTTCCACGATGAACCTCCTCGGGAAAACGAACGACCCCGGACCTTCCGGCCCGGGGTTCGCGGTGGTGCCGTGGTGATGCGGTGGCTACGGACGCGCGGACGCCGGGCTCTCAGAGCCCTGGCGCCAGACCCAGCGGTCGCCACGCGTCGTCATGGCCGGAGATTGTGACGGCTCGTGGGCCGGGGCGTCAATCACGCACCATCTGCCGCATCGAGGAACAGCGGCCGTTCGGGGTTCCCTCAAGGGCAACGCGATGCTAGGGTGCCGCGAAACGCTCGAAACCCCCAGAACACCAACAGGAGGAACGTTCATGGTGCCGGCCCCCCGCTCGGCACGACGACCGCGCTCGACGCGTCGCCGTGCTCTGACCATCGCTCCGATCGCCGCGGCCCTGGTCGCCGTGCTCGCCCAGCCCGCCCTGGCGGCCGGTTCGATCGCCAGCTGGGGTGGGAACACCTACGGACAGCTCGGGGACGGCACGTTCACGGGCCACGGTTCGGCCACCGCGATCGCGAGCCTCACCGGCATGGTGTCGCTCCACGGTGGACGCGACCACGTGGCCGCGCTGAAGTCCGATGGCACGGTCTGGACCTGGGGGCGGAACCAGTACGGCCAGATCGGCGACGGCACCGGCACGAACCGGCCCAACCCCACGCTGGTGACGGGCCTCACCGGGGTGATCGCGGTCGAGACCGGCCACTACAACACCATGGCCCTCAAGTCCGACGGCACCGTCTGGATGTGGGGCTGGAACAAGTACGGCACCAACGGCGACGGCACGACGACGAAGCGCACCCGGCCGGTGCAGGTGAAGAACCTGACGAACGTGGTGGCGATCGCGGGCGGTCGCGACCAGATGCTGGCGGTCAAGTCCGACGGCACGGTGTGGGCCTGGGGCTACAACGCCTTCGGCAACCTGGGCGATGGCACGTTCACCACACGCACCACCCCCGTGCAGGTCAGTGGCCTCACCGGGGCGATCGACGTGGCAGGCGGACGTGACCACTCCCTGGTGCTGAAGTCCGACGGCACCGTCTGGTGCTTCGGCTACAACGTCCACGGCGAATGCGGCGTCGGCAACACCAGCAACAAGAACCTGCCGGTGCAGGTCAGTGGCCTCACCGGCGTCACGGCGATCACCGCGGGGGCCAACCACTCCGTGGCCCTGAAGTCCGACGGCACGGTGTGGACCTGGGGCCAGGGCTCGAACGGCCGGCTCGGCAACAACTCCACCGCGAACCGGCTGACCCCGGTGCAGGTCTCGAACCTCACCGGCGTGGTCGCGATCGGCACGGGCCGGATGCACACCCTCGCCGCCAAGTCCGACGGCACGGTGTGGGCCTGGGGCTTCAACGCCACGGGACAGCTCGGCAACGGCAACACCACGAACCAGAAGGTTCCGGTGCTGGTGCAGGGCTTGACCGGCGCCACCATGTTCGGTGGCGGTCGGGACCACAGCGTCGCGCTCGTGCCGTAAGCCGCATCGGTCGCCCGGCTGGGCAGCTGACGGGGCCGCTATCCTGTGCCCCTCATGCGACTGTCGCGTTCGTTCACGCCCACGCTCCGCGAGGATCCGGCCGAAGCCGAGATCGCGAGCCATCGCCTGCTCCTGCGGGGGGCGTTCGTGCGGCAGGTGGCTGCGGGCATCTACACGTTCCTGCCGATGGGCCTGCGGACGATGCGGCGGATCGAGGCGATCATCCGCGAGGAGATGGAGGATTCGGGCGCGATCGAGATCCGCATGCCGATCGCGATCCCGGCCGAGCCCTGGAAGGCGACCGGCCGGTGGGACCTCTACGGCGACCAGCTCTTCCGATTGCAGGACCGGCACGGGCGCGACATGCTCCTCGGTCCCACCCAGGAAGAGGTCGTGGCCCCGCTGGTGGCGGGCGAGGTCTCGAGCTACCGGGACCTCCCGCTGAACCTCTACCAGGTGGAGTGGAAGTACCGCGACGAGTTCCGGCCGCGGTTCGGGCTGCTGCGAGGGCGCGAGTTCTTGATGAAGGACGCCTATTCCTTCGACCGCGACGAACCCGCGATGGCGGCCTCCTACGAGGTGATGAAGGCCGCCTACCACCGGATCTTCGACCGGTGCGGCCTGGACTACGCGGTGGTCGAGGCCGAGGCGGGTCAGATCGGTGGCGGCACCAACCACGAGTTCATGGCACGGGCCGAGGTGGGCGAAGACCTGTTCGTCGAGTGCGAGCACGGCGACTACATCGCCGACCTGAAGGCCGCTCGCCCCATGGCGCCCGACGCCGCGGCCGCAGCCACCCAGGAGCTCACCGTCGTCGACACACCCGACACGCCGACGATCGAGACGCTGGCGGCGCTCCTCGACATCGACGCCTCGCAGACGCTGAAGTGTGTGCTCTTCGACGTGGGCGGTCGCACGGTCGCGGTGTTGGTGCCCGGGGACCGCGAGGTCAACGAGGCCAAGCTGGAGCAGCTGGTCTTCCCCGCGACGGTCCGGATGTTCGAGGACGAGGACTTCGCCCGGCGCGGGTTCGCGAAGGGCTACGTGGGGCCGCAGGGCTTCGATGAGGACGTCACGATCTACGCCGACCACACCGTGCGCGGCGGCCGTGATTGGGTCACCGGTTCGAACCAGGTCGATCGTCACGTCACCGGCGCCAACGCGGGTCGCGACTTCCGCGTGGATGCCTACGAGGATCTCGTCGTCCTGCGTGAGGGCGACGCGTGTCCCGTCGACGGTGGCCAGCTCCACATCGGCCGTTCGATCGTGGTGGGCCACATCTACCAGCTGGGCAAGAGGTACTCCGAACCGCTCGAGGCCACCTTCACCGAGGAGGACGGGAGCGAGCAGGTCTTCTGGATGGGGTGCTACGGCATCGGGATCTCCCGGATCCTGGCGGCGGCGGCCGAGCAGTGCCACGACGAGGACGGGCTGACGCTCCCCAAGGTGCTCGCCCCGTTCGAGGTGGTGGTGATCCTGGCGAACCACGATGACGAGCAGGCGATCGCCGAGGCCGAGCGCATCTACGGCGACCTCACGGCGGCGGGTGTCGGCGTGGCGTTGGACGATCGCGACGAGCGCGCGGGGGTGAAGTTCGCCGACGCCGACCTGATCGGCTACCCGGTGCAGGTCACGGTGGGCAAGCGTGGGATCGCCAACGGCACGGTGGACCTGAAGCTCCGGTCGACGGGGGAGCGCAGCAACGCACCCCTGGCCGAGGCGGCCCAGGCCGCGGTCGCGCTCCTCGCAACGGCACCGTAGACCCCGCTCCGGGGGCGCTGCGCGGTGCCTCGGCTATACTGACCTTCGTACAGAGCGACGAGGTGTGTCCGGAGGTGGGCTCGCGCCCACCTTCTCGTACGTAGGGGAGGGTCGAGCCGTGGACGCGGAAGCGCTGGTCAGACCCGTGATCGAGCAGGCCGGCTTCGAATTCGTGGAGCTGGCCACCACCCGCGAGCACGGCCGCAAGGTCCTGCGCGTGGTGGTCGATCGCCCCGGCGGGGTGGACCTCGACGCGCTGTCGCAGCTGTCCGCAACGGTCTCGCGGCACCTCGATCAGGAGGGCTACGAGGACGGTCCGTACGGACTCGAGGTTTCGTCGCCCGGCATCGAACGGCCGCTGAAGCGCCCTGAGCACTTCGCGCGGTCGGTGGGCGAGCAGGTGAAGGTGAAGACGACGGCGCCCATGGCCGGGTCGAGGACCCACACGGGCACGCTGGTCTCGGCCGACGAGGACGCGATCGTGATCGCGACCGCCGACGGCGACGAAGGGACCGGCGATCTGCGCGTGCCGTATGCCGACATCGTGTCGGCGAGAACGGTCGTCGACTGGGACGCCGAACTGAAGAGGAGCAACGCATGAACGCCGAGATGATCGCGGCGCTCCGAGAGCTGGAGCGCGAGAAGGGCATCGCCTTCGAAACGATCCTGACGGGTCTGGCCGAGGCGATGGCCTCCGCATACAAGACGTGGTGGAAACAGGAGAACCCCGACGCCGACGACGACTTCGTGGGCTTCCGGGCCGAGCTCGATCCCGAGACCGGTGACCTGCGCATGTGGAAGCAGGAGCTGGAGGAGATCGAGGTGCCGGCTGCCGAGGAGGGCGGCGACCCCACCCTGGAGATGAAGGTCCTCGGCGAAGCAGAGGTGGAGGTCACCGACGACTTCAAAGGCCGTATCGGCGCGCAGACCGCCAAGCAGGTGATCTTCCAGAAGCTGCGTGACGCCGAGCGCGAGATGACCTACGAGGAGTTCGCCGGTCGCGAGGGCGACGTCGTGACGGGCATCGTGCAGCAGCAGGAGCGTCGCTACACCTTGCTGGACCTGGGCAAGGTCGAGGCGTTGCTGCCGCAGGCCGAACAGGTGCCGTCCGAGCCCTACCGTCACGGGGAACGCCTCAAGGCGTTCATCACCGAGGTCCGCAAGGGCACGAAGGGCCCGCAGATCGTCGTGTCGCGTTCGCACCCCGGCCTGCTGAAGGCGCTGTTCGCGATGGAGGTGCCCGAGATCGAAGAGGGCATCGTCGAGATCCGGGGCGTGGCGCGTGAACCCGGCCACCGTTCGAAGATCGCGGTGATCTCGAACGAACCAGGGGTGGATCCCGTGGGCGCCTGCGTGGGCCCCAAGGGCTCTCGCGTGCGCATGGTCGTCAACGAGCTCCGCGGCGAGAAGATCGACGTGGTCCCGTGGTCGGACAACCCCGGCGAGCTGGTCGCCAACGCGCTGCAGCCCGCCAAGGTCAAGGAGGTCCGCACCGACGAGGCCACCGGCACCGCGATGGTCATCGTGCCCGACTACCAGCTGTCGCTGGCGATCGGGAAGGAAGGCCAGAACGCGCGGCTCGCCGCTCGGCTGACCGGCTGGCGCATCGACATCAAGTCCGAGACCCAGGTCGCGGACGAGGCCAAGGCCCCGGCCGCCGCGCCCGTCGCTCCGCCGGCTGAGGAGATCGCCGAGCCGGCCACCGACGCCGAGGCCGAGCTCGAGGTCGAGGTCGCCGAAGAAGTGGTGGCCGACGAAGCGGTCGAGGAGCTCGCGGCCGAGGAAGCCGCGGTCGAGGCGATCGACGAGGTCGTGGCCGAGGAGGCGGAGGCACCCGAAGGGGTGTGACGTGGCGCCCACGCGAACCTGCGTCGGGTGCCGCGAGCCCTCGTCCAAAGGCGGCCTGCTCCGGATCGTGCACTCCGCGGATGCGGGGGTGCAGCTGGACCCGGACGGGACGGCGCCGGGGCGAGGGGCCTACGTGCATCGCCGCGCCGCCTGCCTGGAGGCCGCGGGAGCCGAAGGGGTGCTGGCCAGGGCGTTGCGGACGGGCCTGCGCCCGGACGAACTGGGTAGGCTTAGAGATCAGATGAGGACAGGAGCGCTGTGAGGGTTCACGAACTTGCCAAGGAACTCGGGGTCACCAGCAAGGAGTTGCTGGGGACGCTCGAGCAGATGGGGGTGAGCGGCAAGTCCGCTTCCTCCAGCGTGCCCGAGGACCTCGTTCCTCGTCTGCGCGCCTCCGGCGGCAAGGCCACGGAGGCGCCGAAACGCCGCGAAGTGCTCGAACCGCCGCCCGCTCCGCGCAAGCCCAAGCCGAAGAAGGCCGCGGCCCCCAAGGCCGAGCCGAAGCCCGCGGACGTCGCACCGGCGCCGGTCGCGGAGGCACCGGCTCCTGCCGCCGCCCCCGCAACACCCGCGCCCGCCGCCGCGCCCGCACCGGCTGCCCCGGCTGCCGTTCCCGCGCCTGCCGCGGACGCTGCGGCCGCCCCGCCGAACGGTCGTCAGCCCCGTGGCCCCCGCAAGCCCGTCGTGCCCGAACCGCCCCGGCCGGTCCTGGAGGTCGTGCGCGGTGCGACCCCGCAGACGATCGCCGAGAAGGTCGGCAAGAGCCCGGCCGACATCGTGAAGCTGCTGTTCCTGGCCGGAGAGATGGCCACCGCCACCACGTCGCTCACCGACGAGGCCATCACGATGGTCGCGAGCGAGCTCGGCCTCAGCGCCGAGATCGTCGGCATCGAAGACGAGATGCAGGGCATCGAGGAGATCGAAGAAGAGGTCGATCCCTCCCTGCTGGCACCGCGTCCGCCGGTGGTCACCGTCATGGGCCACGTGGACCACGGCAAGACCAAGCTGCTGGACGCGATCCGCGAGACCGACGTCGTCGCGGGCGAGTTCGGTGGCATCACGCAGCACATCGGCGCCTATCAGGCGCACGTCGGCGACCGCGACATCACGTTCATCGACACGCCCGGCCACGAGGCGTTCACGGCGATGCGTGCCCGCGGCGCGCAGGTCACCGACATCGCCGTGCTGGTGGTGGCGGCCGACGACGGCGTCATGCCGCAGACCATCGAGGCGCTCGACCACGCGAAGGCGGCCGGCGTGCCGATCGTGGTCGCCGTCAACAAGGTGGACAAGGAAGAGGCCGACCCGAACCGCGTGCGCACCCAGATGGTCGAACAGGGTGTCGTGCCCTCCGAGTGGGGCGGTACGAACGAGTTCGTCGATGTCTCCGCGCGCGAGAAACTCAACCTGGACAACCTCCTCGAGACGATCCTGCTGGTGGCCGACCTCGAGGAGCTCAAGGGCGTGCCGTCCGGTCCCGCGAAGGGCACGGTGATCGAGGCGCACCTGGACAAGGGCCGCGGTCCCGTCGCCACGGTGCTGGTGCAGCGCGGCACGCTGGACGTGGGCGACGCGCTGGTATGCGGCACCACGTACGCGAAGATCCGCGCGATGCAGGACGAATACGGCCAGACGGTCGAGCACGCCGGGCCGTCCAAGCCCGTCGTGATCCTGGGTTGGGAAGCGGTGCCGGCTTCGGGCGACGAGTTCCGCGAGGTGTCCGACGAACGCGAGGCCCGTCACATCGCGTCCGAACGCGAGGCGAAGGTGCGCGCCGCCGAACTGGTGATCAGTCGCCCGCCCACGCTGTCCGACCTGCTCCGGCAGGCCGAGCGCGCGGAGATCCCCGAGCTCAACCTCGTGGTGAAGGCCGACGTGCAGGGCTCGCTCGGTGCGCTCACCGACGCGTTCCTGAAGCTGCCGCAGGACGAGGTCCGGGTGAACATCGTGCGCAGCGCCGCCGGCGGCATCACCGAGAACGACATCACGCTGGCCATGGCGTCGCGAGCCATCGTCGTGGGCTTCAACGTGCGCCCCGACAAGGCCGCCGTCGACCTCGCGGACAAGGAAGGCGTCGACATCCGCACGTATCGCGTGATCTACGACGCGATCGATGACATCAAGGCGGCGCTCTCGGGCATGCTCGCGCCAGAGAAGCAGGAGCACGAGCTCGGCTCGGCCGAGATCCGTGAGATCTTCCGGGTTCCCCGGATCGGCGTCATCGCCGGCTGCTACGTCACGAACGGCACGATCCCGCGTGATGCCCGCGCGCGCCTGGTGCGTGACGGCGTGGTCGTCTACGAGGGCAAGATCGGCTCGCTCCGGCGGTTCAAGGACGACGTCCGAGAGGTCGCCGCGGGCTACGAGTGCGGGATCAGCATCGACGGCTTCCAGGACGTGAAGGAAGGCGACCTGATCGAGGCCTTCGAGATCCGCGAGGTCGCCCGCTCCCTGTAAGCCATGCTGGTCGCCCTCGAACGGTTCGACCTGCGCATCCGCGAGTCGCATTCCCTGAAGCAGAAGCGCCACGTCGTCAAGACGCTGACCAACGGCATCCGGTCCACGTTCAACGTGAGCGTCGCCGAGGTGGACCACCAGGACCTGTGGCAGCGCACCGCGATCGCCGTCGCCGTGGTCGGTGCCCAGGAATATCACCTCCGCAAGGTGCTCCACGAGATCGAGCAGTACGTGGAGCGCTGGGCAGAGGTCGAGCTCCTCGAGGCCGAGGTCTCGGTCCACTACGAGGAGGAGTGACCGGTCGGCGGTACGCTGGGTCCATGACCCAAGGCGCACGCACCGAACGCGTCGGCGAGGAGTTCCGCGAGATCCTGGCCGAACAGATCCAGAAGTTGAAGGACCCCCGGGTGGGGTTCATCACCGTGACCGGGGTCCGCGTCTCGCCGGACCTGCGTCACGCGTGGGTCTCCTACACGGCGCTGGGCGATGACAAGGCCAGGGCCGGCAGCCGCGCGGCGATCCGGTCGGCGACCCCGCACCTGCGCAGCGCCCTGGGCAAGCAGGTGCGGCTGAAGTTCCTGCCGGAACTGGAGTTCGAGGAGGACCAGACCTTCGAGCGGTCCCAGCAGATCGACGCGCTCATCGAGGAGCTCCACCGGAAGGAGCGAACCGAATGAGCAACGACAACCTCGAACGCGCCGGCGCGGTGCTGGCAGGAGCCACCGAGGTGGCGCTGGCGTGCCACGTGAATCCCGATGCCGACGCGTTGGGCTCGATGCTGGGGCTGGCGGCGTTCCTGCGGTCTCGGGGCGTCCGTACCGTGTGCTCCTACCCGAACGAGCCGCTCGATCCTCCGCGCTGGGCCGCGTTGCTGCCCGGATCGGAGGACCTGGTCCCCGTCCGCGACTACCCCAAGCAACCGGCCGTGATGGTGACGTGCGACTGCGCGGCCTTCGACCGCCTGGGCGCGTTGGGCCACCCGGCGGAGCACGCGGGCGAGCTGATCTGGATCGACCACCACCGCTCGAACGACGGCCGAGGCACGATCCCGCTCGTCGATCCCGACGCATCCTCCA
This sequence comes from uncultured Actinomycetes bacterium, assembly GCA_963797635.1. Lineage (GTDB taxonomy): Bacteria > Actinomycetota > UBA4738 > UBA4738 > HRBIN12 > JAOUEA01. The sequence continues at coordinate 489,993 of CAWCPZ010000011.1, read as the reverse complement.
CCTGCGAGATGGTCTTCCGGCTGATCGAGACGATGGGCGGGGCGATGCCCGACGAGACGGCGCTGTGCCTCTACGCCGGGCTGGTGACCGACACCGGCCGCTTCCAGTACGAGGCGACCACCCCGGAGACCCTCAGGGTGGCGGCGAAGCTGCGTGAGCATCCGTTCGAGCACGCGAAGCTGGTCCAGGCGCTCTACGAGGACAACCTGGAGTCCTACCTGAAGCTGGTGGGCACGGCGCTCGGCCGCCTGGAGCACGTCGAAGACGCCGACCTGGTCTGGACCTACCTCACGCAATCGGATCTGCGCGAAGCCGGGATCCACCCGTCGGAGACCGACGACCTGATCGACGTGGTGCGCACCGCGCGCGACGTGGACGTCGCCGCGATCGTGAAGCAGCAACGCGACGGACGCTTCAAGGTGAGCGTGCGCTCGCGCGGCGATCACGACCTCTCCCAGGTGGCGGCGACCTTCGGTGGGGGTGGGCACCGGCTGGCGGCCGGCTACACCTCGGCGCACGGTCCGGCCGAGACGATCGACCGGCTGTCGAGGGCGCTGCGCGGCGAACCCGTCGCGCCGTGACCTCCCCGGGACCCGGGGGCCCCGACGGGTTCCTGCTGATCGACAAGCCGCAGGGGATCACGTCCCACGACGCGGTGGCGACGGTGCGACGCGCGCTGGGAACGAAGAAGGTCGGGCACGCGGGCACCCTCGATCCGATGGCGACCGGCCTGCTGGTCATGGGCGTCGGCCGGGCCACCCGGCTCCTGCGGTTCCTCGGCGATCAGGCCAAGACCTACGAGGGCACGTTCCGCCTGGGGGTCGCGACCACCACCCTGGACGCCGACGGTGACGTCATCCGCACGGCGCCCGTGGAGGCCGACGATGACCAGGTTCGGGCGGCGATGACTGGGCAGACGGGCGATCTGCTCCAGCGCCCGCCCGCCTACTCGGCCGTCAAGGTCGGTGGCAGGAAGCTGTACGAAGCCGCCCGGGCGGGCGAGGAGCTCCGAGGCCGACGCTCGGCCGGTCCACGTCGACACCTTCGAGATGACGGGACGCCACGGCGACGACGTCGACTTCCTCGCGGTCTGCGGCGGCGGCACCTACGTCCGGGTCCTGGCGGCCGACGTGGGCGAGGAGCTCGGATGCGGCGCCCACCTCACGAGGCTTCGACGCACCGCGATCGGTGGGTTCCACGTCGAGGACGCGAGGCCGCCCGAGGAACCCGGCCCGCCGCTGTCGTTGGAGCAGGCGGTGGCGCACCTCCCGCGATGGAACGTCGAGGACGAAGAGGCGATCGCGGTCTCCCACGGCAGGATCCTTGCGCCGTCCGGCCTCGCCGGTCCGTTCTCGGTCGTCGCACCCGACGGTCGCACGCTGGGCATCTACGAGGACGCCGGCACGAAGGCGGTCCCCTTGGTGGTCCTGGCCCCCGCGGGGTCGAACGACCCCGGGACCGACTGAGTCGTCGGGTCGCGCCTACTTCAGCCCGGCGAACAGCGAGTTGATCGACATCGCGAGCAGGATGAGCGATCCCAGCACGACCGCGGCGGTGAGCGCGATCCGCTGGAAGCTCCACCGCTGGATCGAGACCGGGGCGTGGGCGGGGGCGAGTTCCTTGAACCGTTGCATGATCGGGCGCGGGTCCTGCTTCAGCCGGCCCGAGAGTTCGGTGGGGATCGCCATGCCCTCGGCGCAGGCGAACGCTTCGGCGATCTCGTCGGGGGTGAAGAACGCCGTCGCCCGCTGATAGACCCGATCGGGGTCGGACTGCAGCGCCAGGGTCAGCATCATGTTCGCCAGGTCGACGGCTTGGCGCCACGGCGTGGGCCGGCACTCGAGGCCCGACACGTCGACCAGCTGGAGGTGACCCCGCTGCACCAGCAGGTTCGCGGGCTTCACGTCGCGGTGCGCGACACCGATGTCCCAGAACTGGCGGATCAGCTGGAGCCCTTCGTCGATGATCGTGTCGTCCACCTCGGAGTCCCCGAGGTTCTTCGAATCCTCGAAGAAGCCGGTCACGAGCATGTACTCCCGGTTGGGCGTGAGCTCCACGATGCCCCAGGTCTGCGCCACCTTCACGCCGTTCATCGCCAGCACGCGCAGCGCGTAGTCCTCGTACTCGGCGAGCCGGCGGACCGACGAGAACGGCGTCTCGTCTTCGAGCTTGCCGTACATGATCGTGCGTCCCACCCGGTACCAGCGGTCGGCGCGCACGTGGCTCGTGGCGTAGATCTTGCCGAACACGCGGGTGCCGTCGGTCATCGTCATGAGCAGCGGCGAGGAGCCTCCGGAGCCCGCGAGCCCGAACGGCTTGACCTCGGCGACGTCGAACCCGAGCTGGCTCGCCATCGCGCGTCTTGACCGCCTCGCCACGGGCGCCGCTCAGGTCCAGGTGGGCCGCCTTGCCGCCTTTCGCGTAGCTCACCGGGAACGATTCATCGGGCACGAACCAGCGGTAGAGGGCCTCCGACAGCACCCAGCAGAGCACGGCGGCGTACGCGACGTTCGTCGGGTAGTCGATGCCCAGGTAGAGGCGGGCCAGGCACACCAGGATCACCGCGATCCATGCCGCCGTCATCGCTCGCTTCCGGGTCCGGCCGGCCGGCGCCAGCACGAACGGCATCGCGAACACCGTGATCGCGAACGCCGTGACGTACCAGGACGGGAACGTGTAGTTGCCGCTGTCCGCCAGCACGCTCACACCGGGGGCGGGACGCTGCTGGGAGAGGAACGTCAGCACGAGCCAGTCCACGAGCACGAACGACACCAGCGCGACGACGAGGTGGCGGAACCGCTTCGTCGCGACCAGCGCCCCGGCGATCCCGAGCCGCAACAGCTGCACGGCGCCGAACGAGGAGATCAGGACCACGACCTTCGCGACCTGCGTGAGCCAGGACGTGCGCAGATCCGCGAACCATTCCAGGACGTTGCTGCCGAACTCGTGCAGATCCGGGTCGTTCGTCAGGATGAAGGCGAGCCCGATCCCGACGAGCACGACGGCCAGCGACGCCCACAGCCAGCCCGTGGCATGGGTGTCGCGCGGCAGCGGTGGTGGGTCGCCCGAGGGCCGGCGGGTTCGGTGGGCGGTGGTCTGCATGCGGGGCAGCCTATCCGGTGCACGGGGTCCGAGCGACCCTCCGGAGTCGGCGGGTATATCCTCCGCGCATGGACGAGGGCCGCACCGATGCCGTGAGCGAGACCCCGACGCCGGGGGAGCCGCCCGCCGCGGAGGAACCCAAGAAGAAGCGCTCCCTCACCCGCACGATCATCGAGGGTGCGATCTCGGCGGCGATCGTGATCGGCATCTTCGTGTTCGCGATCCCCAAGGTGGCCGACTACAGCGCCGTGTGGAAGGCGTTCCAGTCCATGACCGGCCTGGAGCTCCTCGTGCTGACCGGCGCCATGATCCTGAACCTGTTCACCTACTGGCTGGCGAACATGGCGGCGCTGCCCGGGTTGCGCCTGTGGCCCGCCGCCGTGCTGACGCAGACGACCACGTCCGTGGCGAACACCCTCCCCGGCGGCGGCGCCATCGCGGTGGGCCTGACCTACGAGATCCTGCATTCCTGGGGGTTCACGGGGACGAACGTCGCGCTGTATGTGGGCGTCACCGGGATCTGGAACATCTTCGTGAAGCTGGCGCTGCCGGTGCTCTCGATCGCCATCCTGGTGATCACCGGGCAGAGCAGTTCGGCGTTCATCACCGCGGCGATCGTCGGCGTCGTGGTCCTGGCGATCGCGGTCGGGCTGCTCGCCGCCATCTTCGCGAGCGAGCGGCTGGCCCGCTCGATCGGCAACGGCATCGGGCGGATGACGGCGGCGATCCTGCGGCTGTTCCACAAGGAACCGAAGTCCGACATGGGCGAGCGCGCGGTCAAGTTCCGGCGCGACACGATCGGGCTGGTGCGGCTGCGGTGGATCCGGCTGACGGTCACCACGATCGCGAGTCAGCTCGCGTTGTTCCTCGTCCTGCTGCTGGCGCTTCGGGCCATGGGCATCTCCGAGGCCGACGTCAGCACGGCGAAGGTGCTGGCCGTGTTCTCCTTCAGCCGGCTGCTCTCGGCCGTGCCGGTCACGCCGGGCGGCGTGGGCGTGATCGACCTGGGCTACATCGGCGGGCTCGCCGCCGGCCTGCCTGAGAGCGAGAAGGCAGCGGTGGTGGCGGCCGTGCTGATCTTCCGTGCACTGACCTACGGCATCCAGATCCCGATCGGCGCCTTCACCTACCTCGTCTGGCGTGCGAAGAAGGACTGGCGCAAGGACGTGCCGGCGACACCGGAAGCGACGAGCGCGGCCGCGGTCTAGTCCAGCACCGGGTCGAGCGGATCCTGCGGCGGCTCGGCCTTGCTCGCGGGTTTGCGGGCCTCGAGCAGGTTCGCGATCTCGGTCACCAGCGCCGCCGAGCCGATCGCGATGCCGGCACCGAGCAGCACCCCCGCCACCACGTCGGAGAACCAGTGCGCGTTGAGGTAGACCCGCGAGAACCCCATCAGGAACGCGAACGCCATGGCGCCCCGTTCCCACTTGCAGCCGGCGCGGTCCGGGCGGGAAGGCGACCAGGACCAAGGCCACGGCGATCGCCGCGCCGGCCACCGCATGGCCCGACGGGAACGAGAAGCCCACGGTTTCCACGAGCGGCATCGGCGGCCGCCCCCGATGGAAGAAGATCTTGAACCACGTGAGCAGGGCTTCGGAGGCCGCCCACGTCAGGATGAAGGCGAACATGGCGCGGAACCGGCGCGTGAACAACAACAGCAGGGTCACGATGATCGCGCAGCGGGATCGTGACCTTCCCGCCGCCCGCGACGTTGAGGAACCGGAACAGCCCGGTGAGGAACGCGTTCCGGATGTCGTCCATCCAGTGGTAGACGCTCTCGTCGAAGTTCCCGACGAAGGCCAGCGTGGTCTTCGGGGCCTCGAACTCGGGATGGCGACCCACCGCGATCAGCATGAACACCATCGCCACCAAGAGTGCCAGCGAGAAGCGCAGCGCGCGGCGGTGGTTGGTCAGCATGGGCCGGGGCAGCCTACCCCACGCACGGCGGCGCCTCGGCCCCGCACAGGGTGAGGTCCAAGGAATCCTGGACGTGGGCGACGATGTCACGGCGGGCGACCGTCGAGATCGCGAGGTCGGCCTCGATCACGAGGGTGGGCTCGGTCCCGTCGGCGAACGTGTACTCGTGGATGATGCAGCCCCCCTCGAATACCAGGTAGCGCCAGCCGGTGAAGCCGGGTTCGAGGGTCTTGGGCTCCTGGTAGACCGTCATGCCCACCTCGTCGGCCGCGGGAGGCACCGGCACGGCCGAGGAGATGTCGCACGAGGCGCTCATCGTGACCTGGAGCGCGTGGACGCCGGCGCGGTCGCTGTCCAGCCACAGGGTGGTCTCGGTGTCCTTGATCAGGGAGCCGCCGAACCGCCACCCCGGCGGGAGCTCGGCGACACACGGCAGCCGTGTCGCCGACGGCACCGACTGCGCCTCGAGCACGAGCACCTGGGCTTCGGGGTCCGAGCACACCGGCATGTCCTCGCCGCCGCCACCGGTGCAGGCAGGGCCCGCCGAGACGAGTGCGAGGACCACGAGCGCCGACCGCCACCTCATGCGAACACCGCCCAGTTGGTCACGATCAGCCCCAGCGCGAACAGGGCCGCCAGCAGCGCCGTGACGGTCAGGCCCACCCGCCGGAGGCTCCACCGCTGGATGCGGACCTCGTCGCGGTCCGGAGCGAGCGCCCGGAACTCCTCGAGCAGGTCGCGGCCGTCCTCCTTCATCATGGAGCGCAGCTGCGTGGGGCTCGCGACGCCCCTGGTCGCCGCGAACGCCTCGGCGATCTCGTCGGGCGAGAACATCCCGACCGCGTGTTCGTACACGCGCGGCGCGTCCGAGCGCAGGGCGAGCACCATCATCATGTTCGCCAGGTCGACGGCTTGGCGCCACGGTGACGGTCGAACCTGGACGAAGAAGACGTCGATCAGCTTCAACTGGCCGTCGCGCACCATGAGGTTGGCCGGCTTGATGTCCCGGTGAGCGAGGCCCTCGTCCCACATCTCGCGCACGAGCCGCAGTCCTTGTTCGATCACGCCGTCGTCGACCTCGGCCTCGCCGATCTCCACCGCGTCGTCGAAGAACTCCATCACGATCATGTACTCGCGCTCCGGCGTGATCTCGACGATGCCGTAGGGCGTGGGCACCGGCAGCTCGAGGTCGTACATCAGCCGCAGCGCGTAGTCCTCGTACTCCACGAAGCGTCGCACCGTGCCGAACGGGGTCTCGTCCTCGAGGGCGCCGTAGAGGATCGTGCGTCCGATCTTGTACCAACGGTCGGCGCGAACGTGGTTCTGCGCATAGAGCTTGGCGAACAGTTGCCGCTCGGGGCCGCCGTCCTCGGACCGGACCTTGAGGCGCAGTGGGGTCGAGCCTCCCGAACCCGCCAGGCCCACCGGTTGGATGTCGAGAACCCGGTAGCCGAGCTGGTCCCTCACGGCGGTCACGATGGCTTCGCCGCGCATCCCGCCGACGTCGAGGTGGGCGGCCTTGCCCTTCTTGTAGGTGACCGGGAACACGTCGTTGGGCGTGAACCACCGGAAGGCCGTCAGGCCGATCGCCACGCCGAGGACCCCGCCGAAGACGCACGCGCTGGCCGCTTCCACCCCGAGGTAGAGGCGGGCGATCCCGACGCCGACCAGGACGCCGGCGATCGCCCATTTCGCGGCGTCGCGATACCGCCCGTGCGGGATCAGCGAGTAGGCCATGCCCACCAACGTGACGGCGAGGCTGGCCATGGGACGCGACGGCATCGAGAACCCTTGCCACGGGGCGAGGATCTCGACCCCGAGCGGCCTGGGCCGGTGGATCACCAAGGTCAACAGGTAGGCCACGACCTCCTCGGTGATCAGCGCCCCCAGGAACACGAACAGATGGCGCCACCGGCGGGTGGCGATGAGGGCGATGATCGTGCCCCACCGCAGGACCCGGAGCACCCAGCGAGAGGACAACAGCGCGATCGCCTGCATGATCTCGGTGAGGATGTCGTTGCGCCCCTCGGCGAGCAGGTGCAGGAACGAGGTGTCGGTGCGCTCGTAGAGCCGTGCCATGGGTTCGAAGAGCAGGACGCCGATCAGGGTCGCGACGAAGTAGCCCACCATGAACAGCCAGAACTTGCCGCTGCGACCGATCTCGCGCGGGAGGGGAGGAGCTTCCCCCGAGGGACGCCGCCGAGCGTCGGGACCCAGGAGCCGCTTGCGCCGCTCGTGGGTTTCCCTGGTGGTCTGTTCGCCGGTATCCACGTCCTCGCGCCGATGCTACCCCGCGGCCCCGAGCCCGTGGTCCTCGAGCCAGGTGGCCGCAACGTCCTCGGGCGTGGCGCCCGCCGAGATGGACGCGTTCATCTCGCGCAGGTCCTCCGTGGTGAGCTGTTCGGAGACGGCGTCGAGGGCCGAACGCGCGCGGTCGCCGAACCGCTCCAGGGTGTCCGCGCGCACGATCGGCGTGACCGACTCCGCCGGCTGCAGATGACGATCGTCCCGCAGGAGCACCAGATCGTCGCCCGCCAGTGTCCCGTCGGTGGTGAAGAGCATGCCCACGTCCACCGTGCCACGCTGGATCGCGTCGGCCGAGAGCGGTCCGCCGGTGTCCAACGGCAGGAACGACTCGAAGTGCAGGCCGTAGATCGTCTCCAGTCCGGGCAAACAGAAGTCGCGTTCCGGGCATTCGGGCGGTCCGCCGAAGACCATCGAGTCGGCCGACGGCGCAAGGTCGCTGACGGTCCGCAGGTCGAGATCGGCGGCCGTCTCGGCGGTCACCACCATGCCGTTGCGGTTCTCGGCCGCAGCAGGTTCGAGCGCTGTGAGACCCCGGTCGGCAACGATGGATGCCAGGAGGGCGTTCGTCACTGCCGGATCGGCGCTCGCGGTACCCCCCAGGAAGGTGAGCGCGCTGCCGGCGTACTCGGGCACGACCTCGATGAGGCCGAGCTGAAGGGCGGGCAGCACCACCTCGCGCGTGCCGATCGCGGGTTCCCTGACCACCCGGAACCCCTCGGCCTCCAGCGCGCCGGCATAGATCTCGGCGATCACCTCGCTCTCGGGGAAATCGAACGAGCCCACGGTGATCGCGTCGTCACCGACCGCGGTCGTGGGCTGCGCCGGCGCTCCGGTCGCAGGATGCCGCCACCAGGGCAAGGATCGTCGCGAGCACCACGGTTCGGATCCGCACCGGCGCACCGTACCGCGCCGAGGTGGCGCCGGAGGCGTTCGGTACGCTCTCGCGCATGGAGATCGTGCGAGGCCTCGAGGCCCTGCCGCTGTCCGACGAGCCCTCGGTGGTGACCGTCGGGTTCTTCGACGGGGTCCATCTGGGACACCAACAGGTGTTCGCCACCACGGTGAAGCGAGCCCGCGAACGGGGCATCCGGTCGGTGGCGGTCACGTTCGACCGGCACCCACGGGAGGTGCTGACGCCCGGCCAGGAACCCCGGCTGCTCACCACCGTGGAGCGCAAGGCGTCGTTGATCGAGGCGATGGGCATCGACGTGCTGGTGGTGCTCCCGTTCACCGCGGCGTTCTCGCGGGTCCCGGCCGAGGACTTCGTCCGGGACGTGCTGGTGGGCGGCATCCACGCGGTGCACGCGGCGATGGGCGCGAACTTCACGTTCGGGTTCAAGGCGGCGGGCACCGTCGAGACCCTGCCGGCGATGGGGGAGCCCTACGGCCTCACCGCCGAGGGCGTCGCGCTGTTCGAGCTGGACGGCCGAACGGTGTCCTCGTCCTCGGTACGGGATGCGTTGTCGGCCGGTGATCTGGCATGGCCGCTCGCGGCGTTGGGCCGACGGTTCGTGCTGGACGGCGAGGTCACCTCCGGGCATGGCCGTGGCAAGGGGCTGGGCTATCCCACCGCGAACCTGCGCACGTGGCCCCGGCTGCTGCTGCCCGGTCAGGGCATCTACGCCGGCGTGGCCGAGGTCGACGGGCTCCGCTACCCCGCGGCGATCGACGTCGGCACCAATCCCACGTTCGGCGTGGAGCCGCTGCACGTCGAGGCGTTCCTGCTCGACTTCGAGGGGGAGGAACTGCGAGGCAAGCCCATCTCGATCGAGTTCTGGGAGCGCCTGCGCGATGAGATCAAGTACGACTCGGTGGAGGCGTTGATCGAGGCGATCGCCGTCGACGTCGAACGCACCCGCGAGCTCGTCGACCCTTCGGCCTGAGCTACCCGTCGTCGGTCCGCAGCAGACGGATCGCCAGCCGTGCCATCAGCAGCAGCGGGATCGTGACGCCGGCGCGTTGCACCAGTCCGTTGCCCGGCCGCGTCACCCCGCGTGCGAACCACGCGAGCAACCCCGACCCGGCGGCGGCCGCCACCATCGTGGGGCGCGCGAGATCCTCGAGGCCCGGTTCGCGCCGGAGCCGGGCCGCCAAGGCGAACAATCCCACCGACGAGGTGAGCGCCCCGACGACCGACGCGGCGTCGTGGACGTCGTTGATCCCCGACTGGCCCGGAGCCTGGCCGGGTTCGGGGTGGTTGGACATCCGGTCGCGCCGGAACAGCCCCGCCACGACCATCGCCACGCCCGATGCCCCGATCAGCGCGGGGCCGAGGCCGGCAGATGCCTTGGCCGATCCCTTGGCCGACCCCTTGCCCCCCAGTCGCTCCTCCAGGGCGGCAGCGAACCCCACCGTGGCCGTGCCGAGGGCGAGGAACCCCACGGTCATGACCGCTGGGTTGTCGGCGTCGGGGGCCGCGAGACCGCTGATGTGCTCGTGGGCCACCGAGTACCCGGGTTGGCGGACCGTGCCCAGCGCCCAGGCGGCGGTGAAGGCGGCCGGTCCGATCAGCCCGCACAGCGCCAGCGCCCGATGCACCCTCCCGTTCACGGCGCCATCGTAGCGACGACCGATCGTGGGAGGATCCGACGATGGGCTCGCTCCGCGGGGTGTTCGTGCGCGTGCTCGCCCGTCTCGCCACCCTCGGGTGGTTCCGCACGGTGGAGCACACCGGCCTGGAACACGTCACCGACGATGGGCCCATGCTGGTGGTCGCCAACCACGGGGGAGGGTTCGTGGATCCGGCGCTCCTGGCGGCGACGCTGCCCCGGTTCCCCCGGTTCCTCGCGATGGCCACCCTGTGGAAGACCCCCGCCCGGCCGTTCCTGTGGCTCGCGGGCGCGATCCCCGTCTACCGCTCGGTCGACGGCGGCACCCAGGGCAACCTCCACACGTTCGCGGCCTGCCACGACGTGCTGGCCGACGGCGGCGTGATCGGGATCTTCCCCGAGGGTCAGGCGAGCGACGAGCCGCATCTGCTGCCGGTGAAGACGGGGGCGGCCAGGATCGCGATCGGGGCGCGGGCGCGCGGCACGCAGGGACTGAAGATCCTGCCGGTCGGACTGATCTACGAAGACAAGGCGAGGGCCAGAGCCGCCGCCTACGTCCGGGTCGGTCCGCCGTTGGCGCTCGATCGCTGGATCGAGGAGGCCTTCCCCGGTCGCGCGCCGGGTGGCCACGTGATCGACGATGACGACCACGAGGTCGTCCACGCGCTCACCGAGCAGATCCGCGCCCGGCTCGCCTCGGTGGCGTTGAACTTCGACGATGCGGCGCAATCGGCCGCGATGGTGCGTGCCGCCGAGGTGGCCCTGCGCCCGTTGGACTCCGACCCGGGATGGACGCCGTCGCTGGACGATCGGGAAGACCTGGCCGGACGGCTGGCCGCGGCGCCCGTCGACCAGGAGCGGTCCGTGGTCGAGGCCGCGGCGGCCTACACCAGGGCATTGGAAGCGAACGCCGTGACCGATCGAGCCGTGGCCGCCGACCCCTCGAGCCATCGGCGCATCCACCTGTTCGGGGACCTGCTGGCGTTGGCGCTGATCCCGTTGGCCGTGGCGGGCGCGGTGATCAACGTCGTGCCCGCGTTGTTGACCCGAGCCGCCGGCCGTCCGTCCATGGCGCCCGTGACCCGCGCCACGGTGAAGTTCCTCGTGGCGTTCGTGGCCTTCCCGGTCACCTGGGTGGTGTGGCGATACACGGCCATCGCCGACGAACCCCATCCCTGGCTGCTCACGGCCTTCCTGGGGCCGATCTGCGGGTTGGCGGGAAGTTGGCTGATCCGCCGCGTGGAGCGCGGTTATCGGGCCCGCCTGAGCCTTCGGGAACTGGCCGGCGTCCAGGCATCCCTCACGTCGCTGCGAGCGCGCCGGGCGGCGCTCGTCGAGGCCGTCGAGCGCGCTGCGGGCGCCCAGGGACCCTCGGAGGCCGCGAGGTCATGAACGCATCGCCGCTGGTAGCCTTGGGAACTGACTATGACGACACTCACCAAAGACGAGAAGACGCAGATCATCACGGAGTACGCCCGCGCAGATGGCGACACCGGCTCGGCGGACGTTCAGATCGCGGTCCTGACCAAGCGGATCGCGGACCTCACCGAGCACCTCAAGACCCACAAGCACGACCACGCGTCGCGCCGGGGCCTGCTGAAGATGGTGGGTCGGCGGCGCCGGTTGCTCGACTACCTCATGCACGAGGACATCGAGCGCTACCGCGCGTTGATCGCGCGTCTCGGCCTGCGCCGATAGACGCGGATGACATCGAAGGGACGCCCGGGATAGGCGTTCGTTCGTGAAGGAAGTGATGCGCACGACCCACTGATCCGAACCGCCGGAGGTGGGAGCGACCCGCGGTCGGTTATCAGTAGCGAGCTCCCGGGAGACCTGTGAAGGATCCCGGTGGCCCACCACTGAGAATCGGCCGGACCCGCCTCCCGTCTCCATCGACGCGCCAGGAAGTGCCTGCGCGTTCAAGACGAACAAGGAGGAACGGCCCCATGGCCACCACCAACCTTTCCCGGAAGATCGGGAACCAGACCTTGACCTTCGAGACGGGCAAGATGGCCCGCCTCGCCGACGGCGCGGTCATGGTCACCTACGGCGAGACCCAGGTGCTCGGCACGTGCGTCTCGTCCAACCCCCGCGAGGGGATCGACTTCTTCCCGCTCACGATCGATGTCGAAGAGCGGATGTACGCGATCGGCAAGATCCCGGGCAGCTTCTTCCGCCGCGAAGGCCGGCCCGGCGAGACCGCGATCCTCACCGCCCGCCTGATCGACCGTCCGCTGCGCCCGACCTTCGCCGACGGCTACCGCGACGAGGTCCAGGTCGTCATCACGGTCCTGGGCTCGGACGGGGAGAACCCCTACGACATCCCGGCGATGAACGCCGCGTCGGTCGCCACCTGCCTGGCGGGCCTGCCGTTCGACGGCCCTGTGGCCTCCGTGCGGGTAGCGCTCATCGACGGACAGTGGACCGTCAACCCCACGTTCGCCGAGACCGACGAGGCCACGTTCGACGTGGTCGTGGCCGGCCGCCGGAGCGACTCCGGTGAGATCGACATCCTGATGATCGAGGGCGAGGCGCCCGACAAGACCTGGGAGCTGCTGGCCTCCGGGGCCCAGGCGCCCACCGAGGAGACCGTCGCCGAAGGCCTCGAGGCCGCCAAGCGCGCGATCGCCGAGGTGCTCGAGTTCCAGCAGGAGTTCATCGACGCCGCGGGCGTCACGCCGAAGGAATGGACCCCGCGTCCCCTCTTCGGAGACGACCTGTACGAGGCGCTGTCCTCGTTCGCGAAGTCGCGGCTGGAGGAATCGATCGTCACCGACAAGGCCGAGCGTGAAGCCAAGCTCGACACGCTCAAGGCCGAGGCCAAGGAACACATGGCCGCCAACTTCGCCGACTTCGACACGCGCAGCGGCGAGTTCGGGCCCGCGTGGAAGCAGCTGCAGAAGAAGGTCATGCGCGCTCGCGTGATCGCCGAGGGCGTCCGCCTGGACGGTCGCGGTCCCAAGGACATCCGGCCGCTGTCGGCCGAGGTGGGCGTGCTGAAGCGGGCCCACGGTTCGGCGTTGTTCAACCGTGGTGACACCCAGGTGCTGAACATCACCACGCTGGGCATGCTCCGCATGACCCAGATGATCGACACCCTCGACCTCGAGGACTCCAAGCGCTACATGCACCACTACAACTTCCCGCCGTACTCCACGGGCGAGACCGGCCGCGTGGGTTCGCCCCGCCGGCGCGAGATCGGCCACGGGGCGCTCGCCGAGCGGGCCCTCATCCCGGTGATCCCGACCGAGGACGAGTTCCCCTACGCGCTGCGACTGGTGAGCGACGTGTTGAGCTCGAACGGCTCGACCTCGATGGCCAGTGTGTGCGGTTCGACGCTGTCGCTGATGGACGCGGGGGTGCCGATCAAGGCGCCGGTCGCCGGCATCGCGATGGGCATGATCGCCGACGACGGCAAGTTCGTGACGCTCACCGACATCCTCGGTGCCGAGGACGCGTTGGGCGACATGGACTTCAAGGTGGCCGGCACGCGGGAGTTCGTCACCGCGATCCAGCTCGACATGAAGGTCACGGGGCTGCCCGGCGACGTGCTCGCCGGTGCGCTCCAGCAGGCGCGTGATGCTCGCTTCACGATCCTGGACGTCATGGAAGGCGCGATCGCGATGCCTCGTGAAGAGGTCAACGCCAAGGCGCCGCGCATCATCAGCATCCAGATCCCGGTCGACAAGATCGGTGAGGTGATCGGACCCAAGGGCAAGCGGATCAACGAGATCATCGCGGCCACCGGCGCCGACATCGACATCCAGGACGACGGCACGGTGTTCATCGGCTCCGAGCTCGGCGGCGAAGGTGCCGACGAAGCGGCGCACATGATCGATGAGATCGCGAACCCGCGCCCGGTGCTGGTGGGCGAGCAGTACGACGGGGTCGTGGTCAAGACCACCACGTTCGGCGCCTTCGTGAACCTGGTGCCCGGCCGAGACGGCCTGGTGCACATCTCCAAGCTCGGGCGCGGCAAGCGCCTGAGCAGCGTCGAGGAGGCGATCAAGGAAGGCGACAAGATCACCGTCCTGGTCGAGGACATCGACGGCCAGGGCAAGATCAGCCTGAAGCCGGTCGGCGAGGAGTGGGCCATCCCCGAGGGGCAGGCCGACGAATCCGGCGGCGGACGTCCGCGCGGCGACCGTGACCGTGGTGGTCGCGGCGGTGGCGGCGGAGGCCGCGACCGTGGTTCCTCGGACCGCGGTGCTTCCGACCGCGGGTCCTCGGACCGCAGCAGCGGCTCCGGCGACCGTGGCGAGCGCAGCCGAGGCCGTCGCTTCCGCGACGGTGAGGGCGCCAGCCAGGCCTCCGGTGGCGAGAGCACGCCGGCTTCGGCCGACGCACCCGCCGGCGACGCGCCCAGCGCCGAGTAGCCGGCACCAACGATGCCGATCGCCCGTACCGAGTTCGGCTCGGGCCTGCGAGTGGTCACGGAGCGGATGCCCAGCGTCCGCTCCGTGTCCCTCGGCTTCTGGGTGCTCGCGGGTTCCCGCGACGAAGCCCCGAAGATCAGCGGGTCCAGCCATTTCTTGGAACACCTGCTCTTCAAGGGCACCGAGCACCGGACCGCGCTCGACATCGCCGAGAACTTCGACGCGGTGGGCGGTGACATCAACGCGTTCACGGCCAAGGAGTACACGTGCTACTACGCGCGGGTGCTCGACCGCGACCTGGAGATGGCGGTCGATCACCTGGCCGACATGCTGGAGCACTCGCTGATCCGCAAGGCGGACCTCGACGCCGAGCGCCAGGTGATCCTGGAAGAGATCAACATGCACGAAGACTCACCCGAGGACGTCGTGCACGACCTGTTCACCGAGACCCTGTGGCCGAATCACCCCCTGGGCCGCCCGATCCTGGGCACCGTCGAGACGATCCGGGCCGCGACGCCGGCCTCGGTGAAGCGCTTCTATCACAAGAATTACGTGCCTGGGCATCTGGTGGTGGCGGCGGCCGGCAACCTGCGCCACGAGGACCTGCTGAAGATGCTCAAGGCGCGCATGGACACGGGGCGGGTCGTTCGCTCGGGTCAGCCGCCCGGCTGGCGCGTGCGCTCGGCCGCGAAAGCGCCCCATCCTTCGGGCCAGGACCTGGTGAAACGACGCAAGACCGAACAGGCCAACATCTGCCTGGGCACGAACGGCCTCGACCGGGCCGACCCCGACCGGTTCGCGTTCCTGATCGTGAACACGGCGCTGGGCGGCGGCATGAGTTCGCGGCTGTTCCAGGAGGTCCGCGAGAAGCGCGGGCTCGCCTACAGCGTGTACAGCTACCACGCGCAGTACACCGAGGGCGGGCTGTTCACCTGCTACGCCGGGACCATGCCGGGCAGAGCCGCCGAGGTGATCGGTCTGCTCCGGCGCGAGGTCGCCGACATCCGCGACGGCGGGTTGACCCAGGCCGAGTTCGACCGGGCCAAGGGCCACGTGAAGGGCTCGATGGTCCTGGGTCTGGAGGATCCGGGTGGGCGGATGAGCCGCCTGGGCAAGTCCGAGATCTCCCAGGGCGAGATCCTGTCGGTGAACGAGTCGCTGAAGCGCCTCGATCACGTGTCGCTCGAGGATGCGCGACGCGTGGCCGAGCGGGTACTGTCGCAGCCGATGACCCTGACCGTGCTCGGACCGTTCAACAAGCATGCGTTCCGCGAGGAGACCGTGGCGTGATCCGCGTCGGGGTCGTGGGCGCCGGCGGTCGGATGGGCCGCGAGGTGGCGCGCGCGGTCGGCGCCGATCCCGAGATGGACCTGGTGGCCGCCATCGATCCGAACGCCACCGGCGACGCCGTCGAAGGGATCACCGTGGCCGATGATCTGTCGGCCCTGCTCGACGCCGGTGCCGAGGTGGCGGTCGACTTCACCGCTCCCGACGCCGTGATGCCCACCCTCCGCTGGACGGTGGGCAACGGCATCCATGCCGTGGTGGGCACCACCGGCATCTCCCCGGCCGACCTGGACGAGCTGCGCTCGCTCACCGACGGCGCGCCGGCCAACGTGTTCGTGGCGCCCAACTTCGCGATCGGCGCCGTGCTGATGATGCGGTTCGCCGAACAAGCTGCGCGCCATCTGCCGGCCGCCGAGGTGATCGAACTCCACCACGATCGCAAGGTCGACGCACCGAGCGGTACCGCGCTCGCGACCGCGCGCGCGATGGCTGCCGCGCGCGGCCCGGCGCCACCGGCTCCCGGCGGCGACGACGATCATCCCGGAGCCCGCGGCACCGACGTCGACGGCGTCCGCGTGCACTCGGTGCGCCTTCCGGGGTTGGTGGCCCATCAGGAGGTCATCCTGGGTGGGCCGGGCCAGACGCTCTCGATCCGCCACGACACCACGGACCGTTCGTGCTTCATGCCGGGCGTGCTGATGGCGATCAGAGCGGTCGGATCCCGCCCCGGGCTGACGGTGGGCCTGGACGCGCTCTTGGAGGACGCATGAGCTCGCGCCGCCTCGCGGCCGTCGTCGCGCACCCCGACGACGACACCTTCGGCTGCGCCGGCACCGTGGCGCTCCACACGAACGATCCCGACTTCCATTTCGTGTTGATCCACGTGACCAGCGGCGAGAGCGGTCAGATCGCCGAAGGCTCGGACGCCACGCCGGAGACCTTGGGTGAGGTTCGCGAGGCAGAAGACCGACGTTCGTGGGAGGTGCTGGGCCGCGTGCCCGATCGGCACGAGTGGCTGCGGGTCCCCGATCACGCGGTGGCCGACCATGACACCGACGAGCTCGTCGAGCGCATCGCCACCGTGCTTCGCGAGGAGCGGCCCGATGTGGTGATGACCTTCGGACCCGATGGCGTCACCGGCCACCCGGACCACATCGCGGTGGGGGAGGTGGCGACGCAGGCGTTCCATCGTGTGCGCGAAGAGGGCGTTCCCGGATTCTCCCGCTTGCTGCATCAGGCGATCCCGCAGTCGATGCTCGACCGCTGGAACGAGGAGCTCGTGGCCAAGGGCCAGGAGCCGATGGATCCGACGCAGATGTATCAGCCCCGTGGCGTGCCGGACGAGCAGGTGGGGGTGCGGGTGGATTGCACCGGCGTCGCGATGCGCAAGCTCGCCGCCGTGCGCGAACACGTCACGCAGATGGACGGCACGCAGGAGCACATCGGGGACGAGGCCCAACAACTGCAGGCGCTCGCGTTCGAGACCCACGTGGTCGCGTGGCCCGCCACCGATCCGGAAGCGATGGTGATGACCGACGTGTTCGAGGGTCTCGACGTCGGCTGACCCGCCCGGAGGCGACGCCACCCGGCGGTAGGCTGGGCGGCATGGACGTCGAGATCCGACCGATCACGCCCGATGAGTTCGAGGCCTACCTCGTGGCGCTCGAGGTGGCCTTCAGCGCGCGTGTCGAAGAGGGCGATCTCGACCGGGAACGATCCGTGGCGATCCCCGAACGGTTCCTGGCGGCGTGGGACGGCGACCGGATCGTGGGTGGTGCCGCCTCGCTGCCCAAACAGATGACCCTGCCGGGCGGCCGGATCGCGACCACCGCCTTCGTCACGGCCGTGGGCGTGCAGCCGACCCATCGCCGGCGGGGGATCAACACCGCGCTGATGCGCCGTCAGCTGGACGACATCCATGCCCGCGGCGAGGCCTTCGCGGCGCTCTGGGCTTCCGAAGGCAGCATCTACGGCCGCTTCGGGTACGGGATGGCGTCCCTGTTCGCGGAGGTCAAGATCGATGCGGACCGAGCGAGGTTCGTGCGCGGCTACCGCCCCGAGGGGCGCGTCGAGCTGCTGGTTCGCGACGATGCGATGCCGGTGATGGAGACCGTCTACGACGCCGTGCGGCGCACCCGACCCGGCATGCTCGATCTCGAAGGCGCGTGGTTCGGGTGGCGGTGGTGGCAGCGCAAGTCTGACAAGGACGCGATGGCGTTCTACGCGATCCATCGTGGTGAGCGCGGCGAGGCGGATGGCTACGCCGCCTACGTGGTGAAGCACGAGTGGCCCGACTCCATGCCGAAGTTGCAGGTGGAGATCAAGGAACTGGTCGCGACGACGCCGCAGGGCTACGCCGATCTGTGGCGCTTCCTGTTCGACATCGACCTGGTCGGGTCGGTCGAGGGCTGGAACCGCCCGTCGGACGAACCGCTGATGTGGTTGATGGCCGAACCCAGGCAGCTCCGGATGAGACTGGGCGACGGCTTGTGGGTGCGGCTGGTGGACGTCCCGGCCGCCCTCGTCCTTCGGGGCTACCGTGCTCCCGGGCGCCTGGTGCTGGACGTCCAGGACCGGTTCTGCCCCTGGAACGAAGGGCGCATCGAGCTCGTGGTGGCTGAGGACGGTTCGGCGACCTGCGGGCCGACGGACGACCAGCCCGATGTGGTCTGCACCGTCAACGACCTGGGTGCCGTGTTCCTGGGCGGTGACCACGTTCGGCCAGCTGCACCGGGCCGGGCAGGTGGCCGAAGGCACCGATGGGGCGATCGAGCGAGCCGATGTGCTGTTCGGCACGTGGCCGGCGCCGTGGTGCTCGTTCATCCTCTAGGCCACGCTCACAGCAGCCCGAAGCCCTGCAGCACGAACGCCACACCGATCGCCAGGAGCAGGACCGACAGCCCTGTGCGAACCCAGGTGAGTCCTCGTTCGCCCAGCAGCGCCCGGCTGCCCGTGCCGATCAGCGCCGAGCCGAAGTCGGTGACCGAGACCCCCAGCGTCATCGCCAGGGCGGCGGCCAGGGCGGTGTCCGTCCCGCCGTCGGCACTGGCTTCGGCCACCACCGCGGACGCCGTGGTGGCGAAGAAGATCCACGCGCCGGGGTTGACGATCACCAGCATCACGCCACGCGCGGTCGGTCCCAGCCGGGCGCCGGGGCCGCTCGCCTGGATCGCCGCCTCCTCGCCCAGCAGGTGATGCCGTCGAAGCGTCCGCAACTCCGAGATGGCGAGGTAGATCAGGAACAGCCCGCCGACCACCCGCAGCACGTCGATCACGGTCTGGGACGGCTCGGTCGTCGAGAACCCGAGCGCCAGCACCACCATCACCGCGAACAGCATCCCGTTGGCTCCCGAGCATCACCCGGAAGCCCTGCACGAGCCCGCCCTTCGCCGTTTCGGACAGGATCAGCAGTTGCACCGGTCCGGGGGCGGCGCCGAGGGCCGCGCCCAAGGCGAACGCCGGCACGATGTGCTCGCTCCATGCCGTCATCCCGCCGGCGTCCCGACCCGGAGTTCCTCGATCGAGATCGTGCCGGCCTCGTCCTGGCTCACCAAGATCCCCTCGCACTCGGCGAAGGGTTCCACCTCCACACCCGTGAGGCCGAACGCCGCCCGCTCCACCAACGGCGTGTGGCTGATCGCCAGGCCGGTTCCTCCATCGGGGAGTTGGTCCAGCAGGGCTCGCACGCCCGCCGCCATGCCCTCCGGGCTGCCGCCGGAGGCGTCACGACCGGCGAGGCCGCCGATCACCGCGTGCTCGGGCAACTGCTGACCGGCGCCGCGGAGGAACCAGGCGGCCGTCTCCGCGGCGCGTTCGGCGGGGGAGACGAATACGAGGTCGTACGTGCGTCCGGAGCCGCGACCTACGTCCTCGGCCTGGGCGCGGCCTTCCGGAGCGAGACGGTCGGCGGAGGGGTCCCGGCGAGCGTGGCGTCGGAGTTCCAGCTGCTTCATGGTTCCTCGTTTCCTGTTCCTGTGACGACGACCTGACGTTCGGCTCGCCGGGCATTCGGTTCGCGTATCATGCCGCAACCGTGAGCCCCTTCCGTCGAACCATCGTGCCCGTCGTGCTCTTCACCCTGCTCGCTGCGGCGTGCACCGGAGGCGGCGACGAGGAGCCCTCGGCCCAGCCGACGTCGCCGTCGTGTGCCCCCGGTGAGTGCGTGGTGAGTTCCGACCCGGGCGACATCGCCTATCAGCCCGGCCAGTACGAATACACGTTCAACGGCGTGACGGCCACCTTCTCGTTGGACGGCGCCACCGGCACCCTCGAGGTGAAGAACGGCTCACCCGCCGAGATCGGGAAGCCGGGGATGTACGTGATCTCGGGCGACGACCAACGCTACGAGGGCTCCGTGGACGCACCCGCGGTGATCCCCGAAGGGGGGTCGGCCACGTTCACCGTGACGTTCCCCGAGCAGGTCGATGCCACCTCGGTGGGCCTGATGGTGCTGCTGTTCGGCGGGAGCAACTTCGGCGCGATGCGCCCCGTCCCGGTCGCCTGAATCTTGCGTTGTACAGGGGTTGCCTTTCCCGTACACTCCCCCGGATTCCATCACGGAGGAGAGAGCCGATATGTCGCGTCGTCCATCGATCCTGACCGCCGTCATCGCTGCGGTCGTTGCTCCTGCTGGGAGCGATGCCCGCCGGCGCCTCGCCGCGGGTCCCAGGTGGGCGAGCGGGCGCCTCCGCCGAGTATCGCCCCCGAGGCGCAGGCACCCACCGAGCGCGTCGTTCTCGATCTCGCGCAAGGACGGCAACGACGTGCGAGGGCCGCTCGACCTCGCGTCGATGAAGATCAGTCGCGGCAAGACGCAAGGACACCGTGGCCTTCACGGCGCGCGGGCCGATCTCGAACGCGGGATCGGACATCAACGACGGGAACTTCGCTGATCCTGATCGACACCAACGACGCCCCGCCGTTCGAGTACGGGCAGTACGTGTTCTTCGCGGGCGGCAAGCTCCGGGGCGTGCTCGTGAACCTCGGCACCGAACAACATCGTCGACCGCACGGTCCCCACCTCGAGGACCGGTCCGCGCGGGTTCCGTCAGGTGATCCAACGGGCGAAGATCCATAGCCCCGGCACCTACCGGTTCATCGCCGGCTCGTACTACCAGGGCTCGCCCATGCTCGGAAGCACATGCGTGCATCGACACGATCCCCAACCGGTACCCTCCGTTGATCCCGCTCGACCATCGCGCGCCGTCGTTCGGATGGGACGACTGGGAGACCTACTCGGGCGATGCCTCGGACGATCTCACGTCCCCGATCGAGTTCCACGTCGCCGACGACCAGTTCGGCACCGGCGTCAAGGAGTGGATCGTCCAGCGGAGCGAACCGGGAGGTCGGCCACACCTGGGACGACGGTGGAGGACGGCAAGGCGCTTGACGCCGACCGTCGCCGTGCCCGGGAGAAGAGGGAGCGACCTACGACGTGCGGACGATCGTGATCGACCGGCAGAAGAACCGGAAGATCTCGACGCTCCAAGCGCACCACGTTCCCGTTCGACGACGATGCAGCGCGACCTACGACCCACTCGTCACGCAGGACGAAGCCGCCAGCCGGCTGGTTCCTGGGCACCCGGAGCGGGATCTCGAACGCGGTGGCGCCGGGCACCGCGACCTTCACGTTCACCGGGGGAACGGGCACGGAGGTCTGCGTCATGGGTGGCCCGGCGGATTCGGGCACCGCGACGGCCGACGTGTCCTCGACGGCGACACGCAGTCTGCCGATGACCGAGGACGTCTCGTCCTGGTGCACAGCCGCATCCAGTGCTACGTGCACGCGACAACGCCAACCCGCACACGCTGCTCGTCGACGGGAACCAGCGCCTCGACGTTCTGGATCGACGGGTTCTACGTGGTGCCGTGACTCAGACGTCGGTGCGGCTGGCGGGCTCGCTCTCGCCGGCTTCCCAGCGTGCCATCACGAACAACAGGTCGCTCAGGCGGTTGAGGTAGCGGCGAACGAGCGGGTTGACCTCGCGCTGTGCGTGCTCCAGGGCCACGACGGCGCGTTCGGCCCGTCGGATCGTGCTGCGCGCCACGTCGATCGAGGCGCTCGCCGGGTTCGCGCCCGGCACGATGAACACCTCGGGGAGCGGACGCTGAGCCACCAGGCCGTCGATCCGCTGCTCCAGGCGCTGCACCATCGCCTCGTCCACCAGGGAGATGCCTTCCTTGAGCTTCCGGCGTTCCTTGGGATTGGTGGCCAGGTCGGCCCCCACCACGAACAGCTCCCGCTGCAGGGTGAGCAGGTCGGCGGCCATGACCTCGTCGGTGGTGAGCGAGCGAGCCAGGCCCAGCACGGCGACCGCCTCGTCGGTGGTGCCGTACGCCTCGGTGACCAGGTCGTCCTTCGGCACCCGCCCCCCGTAGAGCAGGCCGGTGGTGCCGTCGTCGCCGGTCTTGGTGTAGATGCGGGGCATGGGCCGTTAGCATAGGGCGCATCCAGGCCGCCGCACCCCGGCTCGTTCGCGGTGGCCAGAGAGGGAGGCACCACCATGGCCGAACACATGAGCGGGAACTTCGGGAACGTCGCCACCGCCATGATCACGCCGTTCCGCGCCGACCACGGGGTCGATCTGGACGGCGCGCAGGAACTCGCCTCGTGGCTCGTCGAACACGGCACCGACGCGGTCGTGGTCGCCGGTTCCACGGGCGAGTCGCCCACGTTGACCCACAAGGAGAAGGCGCAGCTCTTCGCCGCGGTGGGCGAGGCGATCCGCGGCCGGGGCAAGCTGATCTGCGGCACGGGCACCTACTCCACGGCCGAGACCCTGGAGCTCACCCAGGCGGCCGAGGACGCCGGCGCCGACGGCCTGCTCGTGGTGACCCCGTACTACAACAAGCCCCCGCAGCGAGGCCTGATCGCGCACTTCGAGCACATCGCCGACGCCACCGAGCTGCCGATGATCCTGTACAACATCCCCGGCCGGACCGCCACGCGGATCGAGCACGACACGCTGATCGAGCTCGCGCAACGGCCCAACATCGTGGCCGTGAAGGACTCCACCGGTGACTTCCAAGCGGTCAGCAAGCTGATCGCCGAGGCCCCGGCCGGGTTCGAGGTCTACTCGGGCGACGACTGGGCGACGTTCGGCTACGTGTGCCTGGGTGCCGTGGGCGTGGTGAGCGTGGCCGGCCACCTGGTGGGTGAGCAGATCCGCCAGATGATCGACCTGATCCACACCGGCGACGTCCCGGCGGCCCGCAAGATCCACGAGGCGCTCTCGCCGCTCTACAACGCGTTGTTCGTCACCTCCAACCCCATCCCGGTGAAGGCCGCGCTGGAGATGCAGGGCCGCCCGGCCGGTCCCACGCGGCTGCCGCTGGTGCCGGCCACGGCCGAAGAACGCGAGCGCGTGCGCAAGGCTCTGGAGGACGCCGGTCTCCTCTGACCCGAACCTCTGTCGCGTCGTCTTCCTCGGAGGTGTCGGGGAGGTCGGTCGCAACATGGCGTGCGTCGAGGTCGACGGACGCATCCTCATCGTCGACGTCGGCCTGTCGTTCCCCTCGGGCGACATGCCCGGCATCGACCTGGTGCTGCCGGACTTCGACTACGTGCGCAAGAACGTCGACCGCGTCGAAGCGGTCGTGCTCACCCACGGTCACGAAGACCACATCGGAGCGTTGCCGTACCTGCTCCGCGAGTTCGACCATCTGCCGATCTACGGCACGCCCTTCACGCTCGAACTGTTGAAGGGCAAGCTCGAGGAGCACGGCGTCACCGACCGGGCCGACCTGCACGTCGTCACCCCCGGCGAAGGTGCCACCGCCGGCCCGTTCTCGATGCGCTTCCTGCGCGTGACGCACTCGATCCCCGACGGCATGGCCGTGGCGATCGACACGCCGTTCGGCACGATCCTGCACACGGGCGACTTCAAGATCGACCAGACGCCGCTCGACGGTCGGCCCACCGACCTGCACGGTCTCGCCGAGGAGGCCAGCGGCACGGGCGTGCACCTGCTCCTGTCCGACTCCACGAACGCCGAGGAGGCCGGCTACACCTCGAGTGAGCAGAGCGTGGGTCCGGTGCTGCAGCGCATCGTGGCCAATGCCCCCGAGATCGTGGTGGCGGCCTGTTTCTCCAGCCACATCCACCGGATCCAGCAGATCGTGAACGCCGCCGTCTCGAACGAGCGCGTGGTGGCCTTCCTGGGCCGGTCGATGCACAACTCGGTGCGCGCCGCCCGTCTCCTGGGGCTGCTGCATGTCGACGACCGCGACGTGGTCGACATCGAAGAGGTCAAGAACCTCGATCCCGGCCGCGTCGTCGTGATCTGCACGGGGTCGCAGGGCGAGCCCTTCAGCGCGCTCTCGCTGATGGCCCAGCGTCAGCACAAGTGGGTCAAGCTCAAGGAGGGCGACACCGTGGTGCTGTCCTCGTCGTTGATCCCCGGCAACGAGCCGGCGATCCACCGGGTGGTCGACGCCGTGTACCGGACCGGCGCCGACGTCTACCACATGCCCGCCGACCCGGTGCACGCCAGCGGTCACGCCGCCGCCGAGGAGCTCCGGCTCATGCTCTCGCTGGTGCGCCCGCGCTGGTTCATCCCGGTGCACGGTGAGCGCCGGCACCTGCAGCACCACGCCAGGCTCGCCGAGGAGGTCGGCATCCCCGAAGACCACGTGATCATCTGCGAGGACGGCGACGTCGTCGACGTGGGGGAGCGGCTCGAGATCGTCGAGCGCGTCCAGGCCGGGATGACCTTCGTCGACGGCCTCGGCATCGGCGACGTGGGCGGCGAGGTCCTGCGCGACCGGCGGAAGCTGGCAGGCGACGGCGTGGTCGTCGTGGTGGTCACGGTCGACTCCCAGACGGGCGAGCTCGTGAGCGGCCCCGACATCGTGAACCGCGGGTTCGTCTACGAAGAGACCTCCCAGGGCATCCTCGACGAGGCGCGTGAGCGCGTGGTGGATGCGATCGCCGAGTCCTCCGACGCCAAGGTGATCGACCCGTCGGCCCTCCAGCAGGACATCCGCCGCGTGCTCGGGCGCTATTTCAACGAGGCCACGCAGCGCAAACCCGTGATCCTCCCGGTCGTGATGGAGGTCTGAGGATGGTTGCAGCGTCGCCGCAACCCGTCATGCTTATGGGCTATGGCGACGAAGACTTCCCCTTCTTCGCGACGCACCGCGTCGCGCACGTCCGCATCCCGTAAGGCTTCCTCGAGCGGTCGGAAGGCCGCGCCGAAGAAGAAGCCGGCGTCCAAGAAGCCCCCTGCCAAGAAGAAGCCGGCACGCGCCTCCACGCGGCAGATCCTGTCGCCGTTCGCGCGTGACGCCGTCGGGATCGCGTTGGTGGTGTTCGCGGGCCTGGCGGTCCTGTCGGTCTGGTTCGACCTGGCGGGGCCCATGGGCCAGGCGATGACCGACCTGCTGCAGAGCGGCTTCGGTCTGCTCGCGGTGGCGATCCCGGTGATCGGGGTGTTCTGGGGGTTCGTCCTGCTGCGCGACGTTGCGCCGGAGGACCGCGTTCGGATGTTCATCGGGTTCGGCCTGCTGACGGTCGGCGTGCTGGGCATGGTTTCGATCGCGCGTGGGAACCCGGGGGTGTTCGCGCCGCTCGAAGACACGAAGCGTGCGGTGGGCCTGGGCGATGCCGGCGGCATCATCGGCGCGATCGGGGCCGGTCCGCTCTCCAAGGTGGTCTCTCCCTATGGCGCCTTCGTGATCGATGCGGGCCTGGCGGCGATCGGCCTGCTCATCTTCACCGGCACGTCGTTCGCGGAGGCCAAGCAGAAGGTGTCGGACTTCCGCTCGAGCCTGGTCGAGAAGGACGAGGTCGCGAAGACGGCCAAGGAAGCGAAGGCCGCCGCCAAGGCCGAGAAGGCTGCCGCCCGTGAAGCCGCGCCCGCCGATGCGGCCGCCAAGCCCAAGGAACCCAAGAAGCGCGCGAAGTTCATGGAGGCCATGGGCCTGGTCGAAGAGCCCGTCGTCGTCCTGCCTGAGTCCTCACCGGTGCTGCCGCTCGACGAGCCGCCCGCCGCCGAGGAGCCTGGGCTCCCGGCGAAGAACGCGCCCAAGCCACGCACGGTCACCACCGCCGCGGGTCCGTACGAACTGCCTTCGCTCGATCTGCTGCGCACCGCGCCGCCCTCCACCAATGACGGCATCCACGAGACCGGTGTGATGGAAGCGCTCGCGCACACGCTCACCACGTTCGGCGTCGACGCGAAGGTCGTGGACTCCCACCGCGGACCGACGGTCACGATGTACGAGGTGGAGGTCGCCTCCGGCACGAAGGTCAACAAGGTGTTGAACCTGTCCAGCGACATCGCCTACGCGCTGGCCACGCCCGACGTGCGCATCATCGCTCCCATCCCCGGCCGGTCGGCGATCGGCATCGAGGTGCCCAACAAGCACCGCGACTTCGTGATGCTGGGCGACATCCTGCGGTCGAAGGCGGCGAAGGCGGCCACCCACCCCTTGCAGGTGGCCCTGGGCAAGGACATCCACGGCGAGTCCCAGATGGTGAACCTCGCCACCATGCCGCACGTCCTGATCGCCGGGGCCACCGGCGCGGGCAAGTCCAGCCTGGTGAACAGCTTCATCACCTCGATCCTGATGCGCACCACCCCCGAAGACGTCCGGCTCGTGTTGATCGACCCCAAGCGCGTGGAGCTCAGCCACTTCGCCGAGGTGCCGCACCTGTTGAGCCCGGTGATCGTGCATCCGAAGCGGGCCACCGAGGCGCTGGAGTGGATCGTGCGCGAGATGGAGATGCGCTACGAGATGCTCGCCACCGTCGGCGTCCGCGACATCGACGGGTACGAGGAGGGACTGGCGGACGGCACCCTGCGCCTGCCGGTCGGCTACGAGCACAAGTACGAGCACCTGCCGTACATCGTCGTCGTGATCGACGAGCTCGCCGACCTGATGATGGTGGCCCCGCGCGCGGTCGAGGACGCGATCTGCCGGATCGCGCAGATGGCGCGCGCCGTCGGCATCCACCTCGTGGTCGCCACCCAGCGCCCCAGCGTCGACGTCGTGACCGGTCTCATCAAGGCGAACATCCCCAGCCGGATCGCGCTCATGACCTCGAGCCAGGCCGATTCGCGAGTGGTGCTCGACCAGAACGGGGCCGAGAAGCTGGTGGGCCACGGCGACATGCTGTTCGCGCCCGCGAACGCCTCGAAGCCGGTGCGTCTGCAGGGCGCCTGGGTCACCGAGGCCGAGATCCACGGCATCTCGGCGTTCATCCGAGGCCAACGTGAGGTGGTCTACGAGCAGCACATCGAAGGCTTGGGCATCCCGCCGACCGAGGCCGAGCTCAGCGCCGGCGGGGGAGCGGGCGGCCTCGGCGACAGCGACGAGGAGCTGGTCAACCAGGCCGCCGAACTGATCATCCGCTCCCAGCTCGGATCGACCTCGATGCTGCAGCGCAAGTTGAAGGTGGGCTTCGCACGCGCCGGCCGCCTGATGGACCTGCTGGAGGAGCAGGGCGTCGTGGGTCCGTCGCAGGGCTCGAAGGCCAGGGACGTGCTCATCACGTGGGACGAGTGGGAAGAACGCCGCAGCGCGTAGGCGCTACAAGGCGCCGACGCGGCGTGCGACCTGGAACAGGGTGTCGGCGTGCTGCTGGGGATCGATCATGAACCGGCCCGCCATGCCCACCTGGCCCTGCCAGTAGCTGTAGACCTTCTCGGCGTCCCAGCCACGTTCCAGCGAGCCCCTGTAGCTGCGCACCATCTCGCTGCCGGCCCAGATGCCGTCGGGCGCCACGATGAACCCTCCGCGCGCACCGTCGATGGAGACCCAGAACGCCCCCACCAGGCCCCAGCGGTTGTCGTCGAGCTGGCCGGACACCAACAGGAACTTGACCGGTCCCTCCGACAGACTCTGCGGCGCGGAGATGCGCTCGCGGATCGAGGCCAGTGGCGAGTGTTCCCAGGTGTCGTTCACGTCTGCAGGCTCCATCATCGGGTGTCGTCCATCGGTGTCGTCCATCCCCCTCGCAGCGCACACTAGTCCCCCGTCCGGGGGCCAGACAGTGGCCGGAAGTCGCTAGCTTGGGGACCCTCGACCTAGGTCGCCGGGCGTTGCGTCCCGGCGCGTTCGCCGAGGTCTTCGACGGTGATCGCCCACTGTTCGTGGTCGCGCCACTGTCCACCGATCATCAGATACCGAGGCGAGAAGCCCTCCCGACGGAACCCGGCTCCTCGAACCAGGGCGATGGAGGCCTCGTTCCCGGGCTGGATGTTGGCCTGGATCCGGTGCAGCCCCAAGCGGCCGAATGCCAGATCCAACACCAGCTCCATGCCCTCACGCATCAACCCCGTACCGGCGTGCGGGGTGAAGGCGTAGTAGCCGAGGTAGGCGTTGCGGAACGGCCCGTAGAAGATCTGCGACAGGTTGTAGGCCCCGGCCAACGCGCCGTCCTCGTTCCGGCACACGAAGAGCCGCTGCTGGTCGGCGAGGTCGGCCGAGGCGAACCATCCGTCGATCAGCTCGTCCTCCAGGCGGACGTCCACCCAGGGATGCAACAGGGCACGACTGCGCTCGAGCGCCGCCACGTACTCGGAACGGTCGGCGAGAACCGGGTGACGAAGGTGCACACGAGGACCACGCACCAGCGCGCGATCGTTCACACGTGTGTGGCGTCGGCGCGCGCTCGCGCTTCGGCGATGACGCGTTCGGCCGACGCCCGGTCTTCGAACCCGTCGGTGGACACCTTGTGACCTTCCAGGTCCTTGTACACCTGGAAGAAGTGCTCGATCTCGTTGAGCATGGGCAGCGGCATCCCGCCCAGGTCGCCGATATGCGACCACATCGGATCGCGGAGCGGGACGCACAGGATCTTCTCGTCCTCGCCCTTCTCGTCGGTCATGCGGAAGAGTCCGATCGGGCGCACCTTGATGCGGCAGCTGGGGAACGTGGGCTCGCCCACGAAGACGAGCGCGTCGAGGGGATCGCCGTCGCCGCCCAGGGTCCCTTCGATGAACCCGTAGTCGGCGGGGTACTGCATCGACGTGAACAGCATGCGGTCGAGCCAGATCTCACCGGTCTCGTGGTCCATCTCGTACTTGTTGCGCGAGCCCTTGGGGATCTCGACGATGACCGTCAGGGTGCCGTCGCTCATGCCCGAAGTCTAGCGGCGGGAGCGCGGGTATCATCCCGAGCGACCCCATGGCCGGAAGATCCACGCAGGATTCGATCGGGGTCGGCCCCGCGCTCGAGAAGGCGCGCCGGATCCGGGGGCTCACCCTGGAAGAAGCGGCGCGCGACACCAAGCTTCGGGTCGACCAATTGACGGCGCTCGAACTCGAAGACTTCGACGCCCTCCCCGGCGACGCCTTCGTCCGCGGGGCGCTGCGCACCTACGCGCAGTACCTGGGGCTGGACCCGGACAAGGTCACCGCGATCTACGACCATCACGCCGATGAGCCGCAGGCGCCGCCACCTCCCGGCAAGATGGGCCGGGTCGAGCAGGCGATCGCCGCCACGCGGATCCGCGACAACCATCGGCTCCTGCTGTTCGCCGCCGTCTTCGTCATCGTCGGGCTCCTGATCTTCGGACTGGTCTCACGCGATCACTCATCGCCTCCCCAGGCCACGATCTCGGCCCCGGTGCCGACGTTGTCCGCCTCGTCGGCGCCGGCGAGCACGATCGAGGCGGTCCTCGTTGCCCTCCGTCCCGTGGACGTGTCGGTGGAGGTGGACGGGGCCACCGAGGAACATCCGATGGCCGAGGGCGAGACGTTGTCGTTCTCCGCGTTGGATTCCCTGAAGCTCACGGTGGCGGACGGCGGGGCCGTGCAGATCACGGTCAACGGCCGTGATCTCGGCGCGCCGGGCGAACCGGGAGAGCCCTGGAGCGACACGTTCACGTTCGACGTGGGCGAAGGGAGCGGCGAACCGTCGCCGACCGCCTCGCCGTGAGCTCCACCGTCAGGGCCGAACTCGTCGGGGTCGGCACCGAGTTGTTGCTCGGTCAGATCGCCAACACCAACGCGAAGTGGATGGGGGAGCGGCTCGCCGAGATCGGTGTGGACGTGCTCTACCACCAGGTCGTGGGCGACAACGCCGGCCGCATCGCGGAGGTGCTCCGCCTGGCGTGCTCCCGCGCCGACGCCGTGCTGGTGACCGGCGGCCTCGGGCCCACCGAGGATGACATCACCCGGGACGTCCTGGCCGACCTGTTGGGTACGCGCATGGTGCGGGTTCCCGAGATCGAGACGTATCTGC
Source organism: uncultured Actinomycetes bacterium (assembly GCA_963797635.1). Taxonomy (GTDB): domain Bacteria; phylum Actinomycetota; class UBA4738; order UBA4738; family HRBIN12; genus JAOUEA01. The sequence goes on along the minus strand of CAWCPZ010000011.1, from coordinate 460,265 downwards.
GGGACCGGTTCGCGGGGTTCGGCAGCGGAGACATGCCGGTCAACAACCTGCGGCAGGCCGACGTACCCGAAGGAGCCCGGTTCATCATGCCCGAGCGGGGGACCGCCCCCGGCCTGATCGCCGAGGTGGAGGGAGCCACCGTCTACGCGATGCCCGGCGTGCCGGCCGAGATGGTGGAGATGATGGAGTCCACGATCCTGCCCGAGCTCGCCTCACGCGTGGGCACCGCGGTGCTGCGCTCGCACACGCTCCGATGCACCGGGATCGGTGAGTCGCGCGTCGCCGAGATCCTGCTCGACCTGTTCGAGGCCTCGGCGAACCCGAGCCTGGCCTACCTCGCGTCCGCCGGCGAGGTGAAGGTTCGGCTCACCGCCAAGGCCGACTCCGTCGATGCCGCCGAGGCGCTGATCGAGCCGCTGGCCGCCCAGGTCCGCACCCGCTTGGGCGACGTGGTGTTCACCGAAGCCGACGAAGGCCTCGAACAGACGGTGATGCGGCTCCTGCGCGAGACCGGTCGGAGCATCGCGTGCGCCGAGTCCCTCACCGGCGGCAGCGTGGCCGCGCGACTGACCCGAGCCGAGGGGGCCTCGGCCTCGTTCGTGGGTTCGGCGGTCGTGTACACGGCGGAAGCGAAACAGCGGGTCCTCGGCGTATCGCGCGAGACGATCGACGGTCCCGGCGTGGTGAGTGAGGCATGTGCGCGGGAGATGGCCGCCGGTGCCCGTGCGCTCTACGGCAGCGACGTGGCGATCTCGCTCACCGGTGCTGCGGGGCCTGAGCCGCACGGCGGCGCCGAACCCGGCACCGTGTGGATCGCCCTCGACGCGGCCGATGTCCGGCACGCGCGCGGGTACCGCTCCACCGGCGATCGCGACCGCGTGCGCCGATGGGCCGAGCAGGCGGCGCTCGATCTGGTTCGCCGCTACCTCGACGGCAGCGAGCTCCCCACGTCCGATCGCCTGATCTGAGCCGAACGTGACCGATCACGCGACGCGCGGTGACGGCCGGCTCCGCCTCTTCGTGGGGGTCGGCCTCCCCGATCCGGTGGCGATGGAGGCCGCGGATGCGACGGCCTCGCTCCGCGCCCGCTACCCCGACGCCAGATGGGTGCCGGTGGAGAGCCTGCACGTCACCCTGGCGTTCCTCGGGCCCGTCGCCAGGGCGCAGCGCCCGTGGATCGAGGAGCGGCTCCGGGAGGTGGCGTCCACCACCGAGGCCTTCTCCACCGCGATCACCGGCATCGGCGGTTTCCCCTCGATGGCCGGGGCGCGGGTGCTGTGGCTGGGCCTCGACGATCCCGGAGACCGATGCGGGAAGCTCGCTCGCGCGGTGCAGGAGGCCTTGTCCCCGACGTTCCCCATGGAGTCCCGGCCCTTCACCCCGCACATCACCGTGGCGCGGTCGCCGCGTTCGCTCGATCTGCGGGATCCGGGCGATGCGTCCTCAGCGAACGAGCGCTTCGACGTGGGCGGGATCTCGTTGTTCCGAAGCCATCTCGGCCGGCCCGAGCCGCGGTACGAGGAGCTCGCGGCCTTCCCCTTCGATGGCCCTATCCCCGGCCCTGACCTCCGGAGTTAGAAAGTCTCGGCCCGGTGCTTGCGACCGAACATCTGTTCGAGTAGCGTTCGAGGCCGATACGGCCCTTCCAGGGGGTCGCCACCGCACCGCGAATGACAGGGGTGTAAGTTATGTCAGACCCTCTCGTTAGCTTCCCAAGTCCGTCAGGGAAGCCGGTCGATCGGAACCTCTTCTCCGAACGACCCCGGGGTCAGAAGGAGGCCATGGTGGACCGGGACAAGATGCTCGACGTCACGCTCCAGCAGATCGAGAAGCAGTTCGGCAAAGGCGCGGTCATGAAGCTGGGCGAACACCCCGCGGGAGCCGGCGTCACGGTCATCCCCACGGGCTCGTTGGCCCTGGACCTCGCGCTCGGTGTGGGCGGCATCCCGCGCGGGCGCGTGGTGGAGATCTTCGGACCCGAGGGTTCGGGCAAGACCACGGTCAGCCTGCACATCATCGCCGAGGCGCAGGCCAACGGTGGCATCGCCGCCTTCGTCGACGCCGAACACGCGCTCGACCCCACCTATGCGCGTGAGCTCGGGGTCAACATCGACGAACTGCTCGTGTCCCAGCCGGATTCGGGTGAGCAGGCGCTCGAGATCGCCGACATGCTGGTGCGATCCGCCGCCCTCGACCTCGTGGTGATCGACTCCGTGGCCGCCCTGGTGCCCCGAGCCGAGATCGAAGGCGAGATGGGCGATACCCACGTCGGTCTGCAGGCCCGGCTCATGAGCCAGGCCATGCGCAAGCTCTCGGGGTCGTTGTCCAAGTTCGACACCACCGCCATCTTCATCAACCAGCTCCGCGAGAAGATCGGCGTGATGTTCGGCTCACCCGAGACCACGCCGGGTGGTCGCGCGCTCAAGTTCTACTCCTCGGTGCGGCTCGACGTCCGCAAGATCGAGAACCTCAAGGACGGCACCGAGGTCGTGGGCTCCCGCACGCGGGTGAAGGTGGTCAAGAACAAGGTGGCCCCACCGTTCCGCCAGTGCGAGTTCGACATCATGTACGGCAAGGGGATCTCCAAGGAAGGCTCACTCATCGACGTGGGCGTCGACCTCGAGATCATCAAGAAGGCGGGCGCCTGGTTCACCTACGAGGGTGAGCAGCTCGGGCAGGGCCGTGAGAACGCCCGTGCGTTCCTGGCCGAGCACATCGACATCCGCGACGAGATCGAGCGCAAGGTGCGCGAAGCCACCGGGATCTCCGCCTTCGGTGAGGAGGGCGAGGAAACCCCGATCGAGATCGTCCCCGATGTCGTCCTCGACGAGGCCCCGCCGTCCGAGAGCAAATCCAAGGCCAAGACCGGCGCCCAGGCCTGAGGCCAACCATGGGTTCCGCGCGCCCCGCCCGGCGTGAGCCGAAGAACCCGAAGTCATGCCATGAGCGCGCGCTCGGGCTCCTGGCGGTGCGTCCGCGCAGCCGCCGGGAGCTCGAACGGCGCCTCCTCCAGGCCGGGTTCGAGCCCGAGGAGGTTGACGATGTCCTTGGCCGGCTCGAACGCGTGGGGTTGATCGATGACGCCGCCTTCGCGCGGCAGATGGCCGACTACCAGTTCGGCTCGCGCAAGGCCGGTCGCCGGGCGGTGACCGGGGCGCTCCTGGAGAAGGGCATCGCTCCAGATGTCGTCGCCCAGGTCCTCGAGGATCCTGCCCAGGACGAGGAGGCGCGTGCCTTCGACCTGGCCTCGTCCAAGGCGCTGCGGATGGGCCAGATCGAGCCGGTGAAGGCGTTCAACCGGCTCACGGGGCTCCTGGTCCGTCGCGGGTACGGTCACGAGATCGCCCGGAACGCGGCCCGAAGGGCTCTGAGCCTCCACGCCGACGACTAGGCCTTCCGGACCTTGTCTTCCGTGTCGTCACGGCCGTAGCATCGTGACCACGAGAGGAACACACCGGAAACCACGTTCAACGACGATCGAACCTGTGAGCGAGTCCTGACCTTGACCCCGACCCGACCGATGACGGAGCACGAACGGCGAGCGCCCGGATAGGGCCTCGTCCCGCACACTCGCGCCCAGCGCTTCCCGACAGCGAACGTGGCCCGGACGGGCCTCTCCCGAACATGCATAGCCGTCTTGCGGCCCGCGTCTCGGCCGCGCATCGGGAGGCACACCATGATCGCTTTCTTGACCGGGATCGTCGGGCTGGTGCTCGGGTTCGGCGCCGGATTCCTCTACCGCAAGTCCGTCGCCGCCTCGAACGCCATGAGCATCGAGGCCCGCGCCCAGCAGCTCCTGCTCGACACCCAACGTGACGCGGACTCGGCCGCCAAGCGAACGCTCCAGGACGCCAAGGACGAGGCCTCGGCGATGCGCCGCGAAGGTGAGGAGGATCTCCGGGGGCGACGTGACGAACTCGCGCGGCAGGAGCGCCGCATGACCGAGGAGCAGGAGGAGCTGCGGCTCAAGGGGGCGCGCATCGAGGCGCGGGCCACCGAGCTGGAGGAGCGTGACGAGAAGCTCACGTATGTCCGGACCCAGCTCGAGAAGGCGACGGACCTGCACCGCGCCCAGCTCGAGAAGATCGCCGGCATGACGTCCTTGGAGGCCCGGGACCATCTCACGGGCCAGGTGATCGCCGAGGCGAAGCGGGTCGCGATGTCGCAGGTCCGGGAGATCGAGCAACGCGCTCGAGAGGAAGGGGAGGAGCGGGCCCGCAAGATCGTCACGATCGCGATCCAGCGGGTGGCGTCGGAGCAGACCGCGGAATCCACGGTCAGCGTGTTCGCGCTGCCGAGCGAAGACATGAAGGGCCGCATCATCGGCCGTGAAGGGCGCAACATCCGGGCGTTCGAGGCCACCACGGGCGTCAACCTCATCATCGACGACACGCCCGAGGCAGTGGTCCTGAGCTGCTTCGACCCCGTCCGCCGCGAGGCGGCACGGATGACGCTGGCGAAGCTGGTCGAAGACGGACGCATCCATCCCGCGCGGATCGAGGAGATCCACGAGCGATCCCTGCGCGAGCTCGAAGAGCAGATCAAGCGCGCCGGCGAGGACGCCGTGGCCGAGGTCGGTATCACCGACATCCATCCCGAGTTGATCAAGCTGCTCGGACGGCTGCAGTACCGGACGTCCTACGGCCAGAACGTCCTGCGGCATCTGGTCGAGTCGGCCTACATCGCCAGCGCCCTGGCCGCCGAGATCGGGCTCGACCCCACGGTGGTCAAACGTGGTGCGTTCCTGCACGACGTCGGCAAGGCGGTGACCCACGAGGTCGAGGGAAGCCACGCCATCATCGGCGCCGAGATCGCGCGCCGGCTGGGCGAGGCTCCCGAGGTCGTGCACTGCATCGAGTCGCACCACGGCGAGGTGGAGCAGCACACGATCGATGCCGTCCTGGCACAGATCGCCGACGGGATCAGCGGTGGACGTCCCGGCGCCCGTCGGGAGTCACTCGAGACCTACGTCAAGCGCCTGGAGCGCCTCGAAGAGATCTGCACGACCCACCCCGGAGTCGTGAAGACCTTCGCGATGCAGGCGGGGCGAGAGGTCCGCGTCATGGTCCAACCCGACGACGTCGACGACCTGCAGGCGCAGGTGATCGCCCGCGATATCGCCAAGCAGGTCGAGGAGGAGCTGCAGTACCCGGGTCAGATCCGGATCACGGTGGTGCGGGAAACCAGAGCGATCGAGTTCGCGAAGTAGGGCTCAGCGCCACTCGTCGGCGTCGCTGCCGCCGCTGGACGGCGTGCGGGCGGAGACGGACGGTCGCGGATCGACGGACGGAACCTCTTCCGGCGGCGCGTCATCGAGCGCATCGGCATCGACGCCTGCCCTCGCAGCCATCAGGTCTGCCTCGGCCTTCCGGCGGAGGTCCTCCTCCGTGCGGAGCTTGGAGAGGAGTTGACTGACCTGGTCACGGAGCGCCGGCATCTCGTCGGATGCGGCCTCGGGCGGCGCGACGAAGAGGCCGCCACTTTCCTTCGCGTACTTCAGGGCTGCCTCGGAGGCCTCCGCCGCGGCGTAGGCCCGTCGTGCTCGCATCTCGGTCTGTTCCAGGCGGGCTCGAAGTTGCTGCAGTTCGGCCTGCACGTCGCCGTCCTCGGTTGAGGCAGCGGTCGCTTCGCCGGCGTCGCTTGCCGCGGCGGCGTCGGGAACCGCCTCCTCGCGTGCCTGGAGGGCGGCTGCGGCCTCGGCCGCCTCCGCCTGCGCCTGCGCCAACGCCTCACGGGTGCTCTCGGCCTCCGCGCGTGCGGCGGCGGCTTCTTCGCGGGCGGTGTCTGCCTCGGTTCGCGCCGCTTCCAGCTCGGCACGAACGGTGGCGTCCGACTCCTCGCGGGCCATCGCGGTGGCTTCCGTGCGGGTGGCCTCGATCTCCTGGCGTGCGCTCTCAGCCTCCTGCCGCGAGGCCTCGGCCTCCTGGCGTGCGGCCTCGAGCTGCTCGTGCATCGCCGACGACTCGGTCTTCGAGGAGGCGAGCTCCGTCCGCGCTGCCTCGAGATCCGATCGGGCGGCTTCCAGCTGGGCCGACAGGTCGGAAACCTCGTCGGCGACCGAAGCCGTGGATGCGATCGTCGAGTCGCGCTCCGCCGTGACCGTGTCCAGCTGGGACTGCAGGTCCTTGACGACCTCGAGGGCCGATGCGTGCTCGGCTGCGAGTCCGTCCACCTTGAGTTCGGCTTCGTCGGCACGGGCGCGCGCAGCGGCCATGAGTTCCTCGGCCTGTCGGTTGCGCTCCCGATCTTCGGCGCGTGCCTGCTCGAGCCGCGCCCGCTCCTCCTCCGCGTCCTTCAATCCGTCGAGCTCCGTCCGGACCGACTTCAGGGAATCCGTGGCGGTCGTGAGCTGCGACCGGGCGGCGTCGAGCTCGGCACGGTTGGCTTCGAGTTCCGCCTGGCTGGTCTCGAGCTCTGCCCGTGCGGTCTCGAGCTCCGCCATCGCCCGGCCGGCATCGGTGGTGGCGGCGGCGAGCGCCTCGTCCTTGTGGGCGAGCTGCTTCGCGAGCCTGTTCCAGCGATTCGTCCGAGGCAGCGGCGCGTTGCTCCGCGGTCTCGAACGAGGCTTGGAGCGTCGCCAAGGTGGCCTCGGCCTCCTGTGCACGGGCCTCGAGCGACGCGACCCGCTCGGTGGCCTCGACGGTCTCACGCTGATGGGCATCGAGCTGTGACCGGAGCTCGGTGGCCTCCTGCTCGGTGGTGGCGTGCGCTTCGTGCAACGACGCGAGCGCGCGCTCCAGGTCGGCGGTGGCAGCGGTCGCCTGGGCCGCCTCGGCCCTGGAGCTCGGCGACGGTGGCACGCGCTTCCTCCAAGGCGGCAACCTGTTCGGTAGCGGCTCGCGCGGCCTCGAACGCGTACGCCTCGAACTCCACGACGGCCATCGACGCCTTGGCGCCCTGCTCGGCGGCGGCGTCGAGTTCGGCGATGCACGCGGATGCTTCGTCGAGCTTGTCACGAAGGGTGTCGATCTCGGTCGAAAGGGTGGTTCGGGCCTGCTCGGCCTGGACGGCCGATGCCTTCGACTCCTCGAGCTCGGTCTGGAGTGCTTCGATCCGGGCGCGGGTGTCGGTGAGCTCGGTCTCGAGCTGCGAGTTCACGGAATTCCAGTTCCTCGCGCCGCGCCGTATCGGCTTCGCGCTGGGCGTGGAGGTCTCGGAGCTCGTTCCGCAGCCCATCGGCGGTCTCGGCGGCCTCGGTGAGGCCGAGGTCACGGTCGGCGACGCGCTGCTGGAGTTCGTGCTCGACGGCGTCGAGCGCTTCGATCTTCGCTTGCTGCTCCTGCTCGACCTCGAGCAATCGCACGAGCTCGGATCGCGCGCCGTCCCGTTCCAGGATCGTGACCTCCACCGAGTCCGTGAGGTCACCGATCTGCCGTTCGAGCGCCTCGCGTTCGTTCGTGGCGCGGACGGCTTCATCGCGGACGAGCTGGAGGTCGGCCTCGCGCGCCGAGACCTCGGCCCGCGCATGCTCCAGATCGGCCTCGAACGTCTCGATGCGGGCGTGGAGGTGTTCTGCCTCCACCCGGCCCGCGTCGATCTGCGAGGTGAGCTCGGCAACGCGGTCCGCCTCGAACGCCAGATCCTGCTCCAGGGTGGCGACCTGGGTCCGGAGATCGCCGAGGAGCCCCTCGTCGCGAACGGTCTGGGAGGTCAGCTCGTCTTCGCGGACGCGGGCGCTGTCGAGTTGGCGTTGGAGGGTCTCGATGCGCTCGTCACGGGTGCGGAGTTCGGCGACCTGGGCCGCGTCGCCTCCGGTGCCCATGGCGGGCTCCAGGGCGGCGAGCTGGGCACGGAGCGATGAGGCCTCTTCGGTCGCCTGATCGAGGCGTGCCTGAAGATCCTGGTCGGAGATGATGTCCTTCGGCCTGCCCTTGTCTCGGCCGTTCTTCGCAGCCATGAAATGACGCTCCCGTGAGGCTCCCGTGGGGCTCGATGAACCCTCTTGGGCCTCATATCGGCCCTGACCACTGTTCCCTGAGGCGAAACCTCGAACTTCCTCCATTCCAGGTATCCGGCCAGGTATCTGGCCAGGTATCTGGCCAGGTATCTGGGCCGTGGGCGCCCCCCGTTCCGCTACCCTCAGAACGTGGAACCGAAGTACCTGATCCGCACCTTCGGGTGCCAGATGAACGAACACGATTCCGAGCGGATCGCGGGCCTGCTCATGGCCGACGGCATGACGCCCACCGAGGATGCCGACCAGGCGCGGGTCATCGTGCTCAACACGTGCGCGATCCGCGAGAACGCCGACAACAAGCTGTACGGCAACCTGGGCCACCTCAAGCCGGTCAAGGACCGCAACCCCCAGCTCAAGATCGTGGTCTCGGGGTGTCTGGCACAGAAGGACCAGGGGCTGATCCAGCGCAAGGCCCCCTGGGTCGATGTCGTGATCGGGACCCACGCCCTGCCGCAGCTGCTCGACCTGCTGCAGCAGGCCGAAACCGATGGGCCCCAGATGGATGTGCGCGAGTACACCGAGACGTTCCCCAGCGCCCTGCCCGCGGCGCGCCACGACCCGTTCCGCGCCTGGGTGTCGATCGCGCCGGGCTGTGACAACGCCTGCACGTTCTGCATCGTCCCGCTGGTTCGCGGGCCGCAACGCTCGCGCTCGATCGGCGACATCCTCGCCGAGGTGCAGGGCCTGGCGGCCCACGGCGTCGTCGAGGTGACCCTGCTCGGGCAGAACGTGAACACCTACGGTCGCGACGTCACCGTCCCGGGCTCGTCCAAGCAGCCGCTGTTCGCGAGGCTGCTGCGGGAAGTCAACGAGGTTGACGATCTGCGGCGGATCCGGTTCACCAGTCCGCACCCCCACGATTTCACGCCCGACGTGATCGAGGCGATGGCCGAGTGCGAGCGGGTGTGCGAGCACATCCACTTCCCCTTGCAATCCGGCTCCGACGCCGTGCTCAAGGCGATGCGGCGTTCCTATCGCCGCGAGCGGTACCTGGGATGGCTCGAGCGCATCCGCGACGCGATCCCCGACATCGCCGTGTCGAGCGACATCATCGTGGGGTTCCCGGGCGAGACCGAGGACGATTTCGCCCAGACGCTCGAGGTGGTCGAGGCCGCCGCCTTCGACAGCGCGTTCATGTTCCAGTACTCGCCGCGTCCCGGCACGCGGGCGGCCTCGTTCGACGACCAGATCCCCAAGGAGGTCGTTCAGGAACGCTTCGACCGTTTGATGGCGCTCCAGGAGCGGATGTCGATGACCAAGGCACGGGCGCAGGTCGGGAAGACCCTGGAGGTGCTGGTCGAAGGCGCCGACAAGAAGGGCGTCTCCACCCAGGCCCGCTCCCGCACCAATCGCATCGTGCACCTGGCCGCCGCGCTGGAACCCGGGACGTTCGTCCAGGCTCGCATCACCGACGCCGCGGCGCACCATCTCACCGGCGAGGTCGTGTCCACACCGGTCCCCGCCACCGTCGCGGTCTGACCGGTGCGCCGGTGAGCGCCTCCCCGTTGCTCGCCCTCGTCGGCCCCACGGCGTCCGGCAAGTCCGCGGCCGCCATGGACCTGGCCCCGGGACTCGGCGCCGAGATCTGCTCGGTCGATTCGATGCTGGTCTACCGGGGGATGGACGTCGGGACGGCCAAGCCATCAACGGCCGATCGCGCCGCGGTGCCGCACCATCTCCTGGACCTCGCGGAGCCGTCGGAACGCTTCACGGTGGCCCGGTTCCAGGAGCTCGCCCGGCTCGCGATGGCTGACATCGCCGAACGCGGCGCGCGGCCGCTCCTCGTGGGTGGGTCCGGTCTGTATCTCCGGGCGGTGGTGGACCAGCTCGTGTTCCCCGGTGAGGACCCCGCGGTCCGCGAGGAGCTCGAGCGGGAGGCCGAGGCGGCCGGGTCCGAGCGCCTGTTCGCGCGGCTCGAAGCCCTCGACCCCGTTGCGGCGGCGAAGATCGAACCCGGCAACGTCCGCCGGATCGTGCGGGCGCTCGAGGTACCGGCGATCACCGGGACCCCCTTCAGCGGGTTCTCCGCCTCGTGGGATCGCTACGACCCCGAGCGGATGCGGGCGGCCGGGATCTCGATCGCCCAGCCGGTACTGGCGGCCAGGATCGCCGACCGGGTCTCGGCGATGTTCGCCGCGGGCTGGCTGGAGGAGGTCCGTGGCCTCGTGGACCGGGGGTTCGGGGACTGGCTCACCTCGACACAGGCGATCGGCTATGCCGAGCTTGCGCGCCACCTCGACGGTAGGCTGAGCCTCGAGGAGGCGTGGACGCTGACCGACCGGCGAACCCGCAACCTCGCGCGACGGCAGATGGCCTGGTTCCGACGAGATCCACGGATCCGATGGTTCGAGGCCGGATCGGGCGGCGCGCCGGACGTGGTGGACGAGGTGCGGACGTACCTGGAGGGTGCGTGAGCGAGATGGAGTTCTCGAAGTACCAGGGCACCGGCAACGATTTCGTCATGGTCCTGGACCTGGACGACGAACGCCCCCTGAAGCCCGACGAGGTGGCCGCGGTCTGTGACCGCCGCACCGGCGTGGGTGCCGACGGGGTGATCCGGGTGGTGCGAACCGACCGCGAAGGTGCCCGCTTCTTCATGGACTACGCCAACGCCGACGGCAGCACCGCCGAGATGTGCGGCAACGGCATCCGATGCGTCGGGCGGCTCGTGCACGAACGGGGCCTCACCGACGAGCTGGAGTTCGACGTGTTGACCCGCGCCGGGGTCAAGCACCTCGTGCTGCACGAGGGCGCCGGCGGCCACGTGGATCGCGTCACCGTGGGGATGGGAGCCCCCAACTTCACGAAGGCCGCGATCCCGATGCGGGGGCCGGCGTGGGAGACGTTCCTGCAGCAGCCGTTCGAGGTGGGTCCGGGGCTGTCGGTGACGGCGAGCGCGGTCTCGATGGGGAACCCGCATCTGGTGCTGTTCCTCGATGAGGACCCCGACCGGTTCCACGTGGCGCACATCGGTCCGGCCCTCGAACGGCACGACCTGTTCCCCGAGCACACGAACGTGGAGTTCGCCCAGGTGGGGGCCGACGGGATCAAGGTGCGGGTGTGGGAGCGGGGGAGCGGGGAGACGATGGCCTGCGGCAGCGGCGCCTGCGCGGTCGCCGTGGCGGCCAACGAGGCGGGCCTGGTGCCCGAACGGGTGACGATCGGGTTCCCCGGCGGGGAGGTCGAGGTCGAGCGGCGTGAGGACGACGTGCTGCTGACCGGGGCGGCCGAGCACGTCTTCGACGGGACGATCGACCTCGAGCGACCGACGGTGTGAGCGGGACCACGCAGGCAGCCCTCGCCGACCGGCTCGCCGAGCGCACGCTCGCCCTCGTCGACATCCCCTCGGTGAGCCGCGAGGAAGCGGCGGCGCTCGCGTGGATCCGGACGGCGATCCCTTCGGAGGCGTTCGAGGTCCTCGACGAGGCAGACCCCGTGCTGTTCCTCGGCCCGAAGGTGCGCCGGGTGGACGCTCCCTTCGTCGTGCTGGCGGGCCATGTCGACACGGTGCCGCCGGCGGGGGCGATGGTGCCCGGCGTCCGGGAACCGACCGCCGTGGTGGGTCGAGGGCTCCGCCGACATGAAGGCCGGGCTCGCCGTGATGCTCGAGGTGGCCGACCGCCTCGCTCATGACCCGTCAGCGAGCGACCTCGATGTCGGGTTCCTGTTCTTCGGCCGGGAAGAGCTCCCGATCACGGAGAGCGCCGTGCTGCCCCTGTTCGATCGGTGTGCCGCCGCGGCCACCGTCGATCTCGCGATCGTCATGGAACCCACCGACAACGCGATCGAGGTGGGGTGCCTGGGCAACCTGAACGCGCTGGTCACGATCGAGGGCACCGCGGCCCACAGCGCGCGTCCCTGGCTCGGCGACAACGCGATCCATACCGCGATCGCCGCGCTCGCATCGCTCGCCGACCTCCCCGATCGGGACGTGGAGATCGATGGCCTGATGTTCCGCGAGGTGGTCAACGTCACCACGATCGAAGGCGGGGTCGCCGCCAACGTGATCCCCGACCAGGTCCGCGCAACGGTGAACTACCGCTATGCGCCCACCCACGCTCCCGATGATGCCGAAGCCCGGCTCCGCGAACTCCTCGGGGCCGATCCGCGGATCCAGGTGGAGATCGTGGGCAACGCCCCGCCGGGGCCGGTGAACGTGCGGAACCCGTTGGTGGGCCGGCTCCGGGCGGCGGGCTCCCTGACGTTGGGTCCGAAGCAGGCCTGGACCCCCGTGGCGGAGTTCGCCACGATCGGCGTGGACGCGGTGAACTTCGGACCGGGCCACCCGCAGTACGCTCATCGGGACGACGAACGGGTGGACGTGGCGGCGATCGTCCGTTCGTTCGAGGTGCTGCACCGGTTCCTGGGTCTGGACGGACCGGACCGGCCGGCCGCGGCGCCCGATGAAGGAGCGCGTGCGTGACCCACCTGTCACCGGGGATCAGGAACGTCGAGCCCTACCCGTTCGAGGCGCTCGATCGTCGCAAGGCCGAAGCCCTCGCGTCGGGGCGTGACCTGATCGATTTCGGCGTGGGTGACCCGCGTGAGGTCACCGCTCCCTTCATCCGCGAGGCACTCGGGGCGGCCATCGAACCGATCTCCTCGTACCCGCGGGCGGCGGGACTTCCCGAACTGCGCGGCGCGATCGCGGGCTGGCTGGAGCGCCGGTTCCAGGTGACGGTGGATGCCGAGACGGCCGTGCTCCCGCTGCTGGGTTCGAAGGAGATCGTGTTCTCGCTGGCGCAGGCGGTCCTGGATCCCGCGGGTGGCAAGGATCTCGTGATCGTCACGGCGCCCGGGTACACGATCCCGGAACGGGGCGCCCGGTTCGTGGGCGGCGAGGTCCTCCGCCTGCCGTTGGTGGAGCACCGTGGGTTCCTGCCCGACCTGGACTCGATCGACGACGCCACCTGGGAACGGGCCGCGATCCTGTGGCTGAACTACCCGAACAACCCGACCGGGGCCGTCGCGCCGCTGGCGTTCTACCGGGAGGCGGCGGAACGCTGCCGGGCGCACGACGTGCTGCTGGCCTCCGACGAGGCCTACAGCGAGCTCTGGTTCGACGGAGGCCCGCCCGCGAGCGCGCTCCAAGTCGGCGACCTCGCGAACGTCCTGGCCGTCAACACGCTGTCGAAGCGTTCCTCGATGACCGGGTACCGGAGCGGGTTCGCGGCCGGGGACCCCGACCTGATCGCGGCGCTCAAGGCGCTGCGCCCCAGCGTGGGGGTCACCCCGCAGGAGTTCGTCCAACGTGCCAGCGTCGCGGCCTGGAACGACGAGGTCCACGTCGAGGACAATCGCCGCCGCTACGCCACGAAGCGTGCGATCTTCCTCGACCTGTTCGCCCGACGGGGCGTGGAGGTCGCGGGCAGCGAGGCCACGTTCTACCTGTGGGTGAAGGTGCCGGGAGGCGAACCATCGCTCGACTGGGCGATCACGGTGCTGGAACGTGGCGGTCTGATCGTGGCGCCGGGCTCGTTCTTCGGGCCGGAAGGGGAGGGGTACGTGCGGATGGCGATGGTGCCCACGGTGGCAGGAATGCGAGCGGGCCGCCGGCATCCTGGACGGCCTGCTGCAGGAGGTGCCGGCGTGAGTGACGTGCACGACCTCGCCGAGCGCATCGAGCGCTCCTGGAAGGCGCAGGCGGACGGCGAACCCCTCGACGCCGAGGCGGTGGAGACCGCGATCGGTCTGCTGGATCGCGGGGAGATCCGCGTCGCCGAACCCGACGGGGACGGCGGCTGGACCGTCAACCAGTGGGTGAAGCAGGCGGTGCTGCTCTACTTCCGCGTGCGAGGGATGACCTCCACCGAATCCGGCCCCTTCGAGTACCACGACAAGCTTCCCCTCAAGCACGGCTACGACGACCTCGACGTGCGGGTCGTCCCGCCGGCCACCGCCCGGTACGGCGCGTTCCTCTCACCCGGGGTCGTGCTGATGCCCAGCTACGTCAACATCGGCGCCTGGGTGGGCCCCGGCACCATGGTCGACACGTGGGCCACCGTCGGCTCGTGCGCCCAGATCGGGGCCGACGTGCACCTGGCCGGCGGTGTGGGCATCGGCGGCGTGCTCGAACCGCTGCAGGCCGCCCCGGTGGTGATCGAGGACGGGGCGTTCATCGGGTCGCGCTGCATCGTCGTGGAGGGCGTGCGGGTCGGCGCCCGCGCCGTCCTGGGAGCCGGCGTGGTCCTGACGGGGAACACCCCGGTGATCGACGTGACGGGCGATGCACCGACCGAGCACCGGGGGAGCGTGCCCCCGGACGCGATCGTGGTCCCCGGCACCCGTCCGCGCTCGTTCCCCGCAGGGGACTACGGGCTCCCGTGCGGCCTGATCATCGGGTTCCGGAGCGAGGCCACCGACGACAAGGTGCGGCTCAACGACCTGCTCCGCGACTTCGGCTCCTCCATGGGATGACGGACGAACGCGCTCCCGATCGCGAACGGCGACGTCGTCCCCCCGAGGCGACCACCCTCGAGTCGCCGCTGTCGGCGACCTGGCGACCGTCCGTCCGGGAGAAGGCGGTGCTGGTGGGCATCGGCCCCGGCATCGCGGAGGCCGACCTCGACGAACTGAGCGCGCTGGCGGATTCGGCGGGGGCGGAGCCCGTGGCCCGCGTCGTGCAGTCGCGCACCGAACCCGACCCGGCCACGTGGATCGGGCGGGGCAAGCTCGAGGACCTGCACACCGAGGTCCATCGCAACGATGCGGCCCTGGTGATCTTCGACCAGGAGCTCACGCCGGGTCACCTGCGCACCTTGGAGTCGCGCCTGGGGGTCAAGGTGATCGACCGGACCGCGTTGATCCTGGAGATCTTCGCGCTCCACGCCCGGAGCCGTGAGGGCAAGGCGCAGGTGGAGCTCGCGCAGCTGAACTACCTCCTGCCCCGCCTCCGTGGCTGGGGCGAGGCGATGAGCCGCTCCGGGGGTGGCATCGGCACCCGGTTCGGCGGCGGCGAGACGAAGATGGAGGTCGACCGCCAGCACCTGCAGCGGCGGATCTCCAAGCTGCGCCGCGACATCCGCACCATGGCCAAGACCCGCGAGACCAAGCGCTCACGCCGCCAGGCCAGCGGCATCCCGCAGGCCGCGATCGCGGGCTACACGAACGCCGGCAAGTCCACCCTGCTGAACCGCGTCACCGGGGCCGAGGTGCTCGTGGCCGACCAGCTGTTCGCGACCCTCGATCCCACCGTGCGACGGCTGAAGCTCCCCGGCGGTCGACGATGCACGATCAGCGACACGGTGGGGTTCGTGGGGAAGCTGCCGCACGACCTCGTCGAGGCCTTCCGGTCCACGCTGGAGGAGGTCACGTTGGCGGAGCTGGTCGTCCACATCGCCGATGCCGCCTCGCCGCACCTGGACGAGCAGATCGACGCCGTCCGGCGGGTGCTGGCCGAGATCGGCGCGGGCGACATCCCCGAGGTGCTGGTCCTGAACAAGATCGACGAGGTGCGCGGCTCGGATCGGGCTCGGCTGGCCCGCCGCCACCCCGGGTCCGTGCCGGTGTCGGCGTTGACGGGCGAGGGCATCGACGGGCTCGTCCTCACGCTGGACGAACGGCTGCCGCACCCGCCGGTGGAGGTGGAGCTCCTGGTGCCCTACGGCCGTGAGGATCTGACGGCGAGGCTGTACCGCGACGCCGAGGTGCTCTCCACGCGCCACGACGCCTCGGGCACCGTGGTGCATGCGCGCGTGGGATTGCGCGAGCTGGCGGCCGTGCGCGAGTTCGTGCGCTCGGAGCGTCGCACCCAGGCCGGCTGACCGGTCGGCTCAGGACTCGGGCGCGCCGACGCGCCAGATCGCGTCGTCCGCCCACGGCCCCACCATGACGGTGTCCGGATCGGTCCCGGTGGCCTCGGCCATGCGCAGGGCCAGCATCTGGCCTCGCACGCTGAGCGGGATCTGGGCGAGCAACGGGTGGAGGTCGGCGGGCTCGTGGATCGTGGAGACCGCGACCCCGGCCGCCTGCGGCGGCGGACGCCACGGACCCGAGCAACGCCTCGTCCGGAGGATCGAGGACGACGAGGCGGTCGCGTCCGTCCAACGGGACGGCCTGGCCGTGCAGCAGGTACTCCACGTCGAAGCCTTCGGCGGCGATCCGGGCCGCCTCCCGGGACTTCAGGGCCGATTCCGAGGCGGTGGTGGCCGTGATGCCCGAGGCGGTGAAGACCAACAGCCGCTTCGGGGCCTCGATGCCGTCGATGCCCGGGTGCTCGACCGCCGTGGCCACGGCATCGGGGATCGTCGCGACGGCGTCGTCCGTGATGGTGTCGGCGCCGAGGTCCTTGGCCAGCAGCGCCAAGACGAACAACGTCGCCGTGTAGCTGGCCGTGTAGGTCTCGGACGTCTCCTTGGGGACGGTCTCGATGGAGTGGGGCAGACCGGCGCCACGGCGGGTGATCGTGATGGTGTCGATGCTGTGCTCGAAGGCCAGCGCGCGGGCGGCCAGCGCATACGCCGTCTCGCCCGTGTGGCTGATCACGACGATCGAATCGTGCGGACCGATCACGGGGGCCGTGGTGACGAACCGCATGGCCGGCACCACCGTGGCTGCCCTGCCCGCCTCGGCGAGGAGGGCGGCGCCGAGTTCAGCCGCATGCAGGCTGGAGCCCGTGCCCACCAGCCAGATGCGATGGGCCCGGTGGAGCCCTTCGGCAGCGATGTGCACCTGCGACCGGGTCTCGTGGGACGTCAGCAGCTCGCGGAGCGCATCCGGTTGTGAGCGGATCTGCCGCTCCAGGTTCGTCGTCATGTCGCTCTCCTCATCGATCCCACCCTCTGCGGTGGCCGAAGCCTACCCCGGCGGAGCGCGGAGGTCGGTGATTCAGAGCTTGCGGAGGACGGCGACGACCTTGCCCATGATGCGACCGTCGGCCATCTCGAAGGGCTCGAGCGCCGGGTTCTCCGGGATCAGCATGACGCGGTCGCCGTCGTGACCGAAGCGCTTCACGGTGGCCTCGTCCTCGGCCGGACCGGGGAGCAGCGCGGCCACGATGTCGCCGTCGCGGGCGTGGTCCTGCGAGCGGATCACCACGACGTCACCGTCGAAGATGCCCGCGCCGATCATGGACTCGCCCGCCACCTTCAACGCGAAATGCTCGGTGTCGCCCGCGAACCCCTCGGGCACCGCCAGGTACTCCTCGACGTGTTCGGCGGCCATGACCGGGGCGCCGGCGGCGATCCGGCCCACCAGCGGGACCGTGATCGACGACGCCCTGGGCTCACTCAAGCTCATGGCGCGCGGCTTCGTGGGGTCCTTGTGCAGGAGGCCCTTGCGCTCGAGGTTCTCGAGCTGGGCGTGGACGCTGGAGGACGAGGTGAGCCCCACGGCTTCGCCGATCTCGCGCACGGTGGGTGGGTAGCCCCGATCGCGGACGGTCTCGGCGATGAAGTCCAGGATGCGCTGTTGGCGCGGGGTGATCGACGTCGTGTCAGACATGGTCACTAGCCTCCTCCTCGATGGCCGCGACGCTAGCAGCCAACCGGGAGGGGTGCAAACATATGTTCGAGAACGGGCTTGACTTCGAACAGGCGTTCGAGCACCATGACGCCATGCACCGAACACACGTTCGTCGACGGGTCGTGGCGCTCGCTGTCGTGGTGGGCCTCGGGCTCATCGGCACCGGGCAGGTCGCCAGCGCCCTCGGGTCCCACGGCGATGGCGTCCAGCGGGTGAGCCAACGCACCTACGTGGTGCGGCAGGGCGACACCTTGTGGGCCATCGCGTCCCGTATCGCGCCTGCTGGCGATCCGCGTCCGGTCATCCAGGCCATCCAGGACGCCAACGGGGTCGACGCGGGTTCGCTCGTTCCCGGCGCGGTGCTCCGCATCCCCGCGCTCGGCTGAGGCCGCCGGGGCGGTTCGGAGGACCCCGCGTTGACGCTCATCCAGCACGCGGGTACGGTGCGCCGAGCCACAACATCTTGTGGCTACCCCGATCATGCGATGCCCATGGTGCGACGCCGACGAGGATCGCGTCATCGACTCCCGGCCCGCCGACGGTGGCGAGGCCATCCGTCGACGGCGCGAATGTGCCGCGTGCACCCGCCGCTACACCACCTTCGAACGGATCGAGGATGTGGGCCTGGTCGTGGTCAAGCGCGACGGGTCCAAGGATCCGTTCAGCCGCGAGAAGCTGGCGGCCGGGATCCGCAACGCGCTCGCGGATCGTCCGGTCATGCCCACCGAGGTCGAGGACATGGTGGAACGCATCCAGGCTCGGTTGCGTCGGCGCGGGCCCGAGGTGTCCTCCCAGGTGGTGGGAGGCGAGGTCCTGGCCGCCCTCCGCAAGACCGACGAGGTCGCCTACCTCCGGTTCGCATCGGTGTACAAGGATTTCGAAGGGGCGGCCGACTTCGAGCGCGAGCTGGTCTCCCTCCAGAAGAAGGTCCCGGCCAAGCGCCGATCCAGCTCCTAGCCCCGCGCCTCCGGTCACGTCACGGACGCCGCCGGCCCGAAAGTTCGACAGGAATCCGGTTGTCCACCGCCTCTCCGCTGCCTGTCCACACCCACGCCGCGTAGCCTGCACGAGGCGGATGGGAGAGTGCCCCGAAAGCACAAGATGTAGTGGGTCAAGGGTGTCGAACCGTCAAGATATTGGGAGAATGGTGTTGACACCTCCCCGCCCTCGGGCAAGAATCACGTCCCTGTGATTCCACCGATGTGATCTTCCCCACGCGGTACGGAACGGGCGGTAGCAAGCAAGACGGAAGGAGGGGTGTGTAGGTGGCCACCAAAGAGGGGGACGTCGAAGTCATCCGTGAGGGATTGACGTTCACGCGCTACTTCACGACCGAGGAACGGCATCCGTTCGAGGACGTGGAATGGGAGATCCGCGACGCGGTCATCCCGAACTACAAGGAGGGCGGCAACGCCTTCGAGCAGCGGGACGTCGAGTTCCCGAAGACCTGGTCCCAGAACGCCACGAACATCGTGGCGCAGAAGTACTTCCGAGGCACCCTGGGCACGCCGCAGCGCGAATCGAGCGTCCGCCAGCTCGCCGGCCGGGTCGTGGACACGATCCGCGGCTGGGGCGAGAAGAACCACTACTTCGCCTCGAAGGACGACGCGCAGGTCTTCGCCGATGAGCTGACCCACCTGATCGTCACCCAGAAGGCCGCCTTCAACTCGCCCGTGTGGTTCAACGTCGGGGTGCCCGACACGCCGCAGCAGTGTTCGGCGTGCTTCATCCTGGCGGTCGACGACCACATGAGCTCCATCCTCAACTGGTACGTCGAAGAAGGCACGATCTTCAAGGGCGGCTCGGGCTCCGGCATCAACCTGAGCAAGATCCGCTCGTCGAAGGAGACGCTGGCGGGCGGCGGCACGGCGAGCGGGCCGGTGAGCTTCATGCGCGGCGCCGACGCGTCGGCCGGCACGATCAAGTCGGGCGGCAAGACGCGACGGGCCGCCAAGATGGTGATCCTGAACGTCGACCATCCCGACGTCGAGGACTTCATCTGGTGCAAGTCCAACGAAGAGCACAAGGCTCGCGCGCTGCGTGACGCCGGGTTCGACATGGACCTCGACGGCAAGGACAGCGCCTCGATCCAGTATCAGAACGCCAACAACTCGGTGCGGGTGACCGACGAGTTCATGCGGGCGTTCGAGCAGGACCAGGACTGGAAGCTGAAGGCCGTCACCAGCGACGAGACGGTCGCCACCGTGCGCGCCCGCGACCTGATGCGCCAGATCGCCGACGCGGCGTGGCAGTGTGCCGATCCCGGCATGCAGTACGACACCACCATCAACGAGTGGCACACGTGCCCGGCATCGGGCCGGATCAACGGCTCCAACCCGTGCAGCGAGTACATGCACCTGGACAACTCCGCGTGCAACCTCGCGTCGCTCAACCTCATGAAGTTCCTGAACGAGGACGGCTCGTTCGATGTCGCCAGCTACAAGCGGGCGGTCGAGGTCGTGTTCACCGCCCAGGAGATCGTCGTGGGCGAGTCCGACTACCCGACCGAGAAGATCGCGAAGAACGCGCGCGACTATCGTCAGCTGGGCCTCGGGTACGCCAACCTCGGCGCGCTCCTCATGGCGCGAGGACTGCCGTACGACTCCGACGGCGGACGTGCCTGGGCCGGCGCCATCACGGCGATCATGACCGGCCAGGCCTACCGAACCAGTGCTCGCATCGCCGAGGTCATGGGACCGTTCGCCGGGTTCGAGCCCAACCGCGACGCCATGATCCGCGTCATCAAGAAGCACCGCGCGGCGGCCGACGAGATCGACCCCGAGCTCGTGCCCGAGGGCATGCTCAGTGCCGCGAAGCAGTCGTGGGACGAGGCCATCTCGCTGGGCGAGCTGCACGGCTACCGGAACGCGCAGGCCAGCGTGCTCGCTCCCACCGGCACGATCGGCTTGATGATGGACTGCGACACCACCGGCATCGAACCCGAGCTGGCATTGGTCAAGACCAAGAAGCTGGTCGGTGGCGGCACGATGCAGTTCGTGAACCAGACGGTGCCCAGGGCGCTCGACAAGCTGGGCTACGACCCCGAGCAGGTCGACGACATCGTCGCGTACATCGCCGAGCACAACTCGGTGGTCGAGGCGCCGCACCTGAAGGTCGAGCACTACTCGGTGTTCGACACGGCCATGGGGGCCCAGCCCATCCACTACATGGGCCACGTCCGCATGATGGCGGCTGCCCAGCCGTTCATCTCGGGCGCGATCTCCAAGACCGTGAACATGCCCGAAGAAGCCACGATCGAAGAGGTGGAACAGCTCTTCGTCGAGTCGTGGAAGCTCGGTCTGAAGGCGGTCGCGATCTACCGCGACAACTGCAAGGTCGCCCAGCCGCTGTCGGCCGACAAGAAGCAGTCGGCCGCCCAGCCCGAGCCGCCCGAGTTGGCGCACCCGGTGCGCAAGCGCCTGCCGATGTCGCGCCCGTCGCTCACCACCTCGTTCCAGGTGGGCGATGCCGAGGGCTACATCACGGCGGGCTCCTACCCCGACGACGGGCTCGGCGAGGTGTTCCTCAAGACCTCGAAGCAGGGCTCCACCCTCAGCGGGGTGATGGACGCCTTCTCGATCGCGGTCTCCATCGGGTTGCAGTACGGCGTGCCGCTGGAGACCTACGTCTCGAAGTTCATCAACCTGAAGTTCGAGCCCAGCGGCATGACGAACGACCCCGACATCCGGTTCGCGTCGTCGTTGCTCGACTACGTGTTCCGGCGCCTGGCGCTCGACCATCTGCCGGAGGAAACCCGGGAGGGGCTCGGCATCAAGTCGATCGCCGAGCGCACGGAGTCGGTGCAGGCCGAGATCGCGGCCAAGAGCGAGCAACCAGCGCTCGAGGCTCCCGCGCCGGTGGACGTGCCGGCCGAGGCGCCGCACCTGATCGAGGTCACCGACAAGCAGACGGCGAGGGCGCTCGACGCGCCGCTCTGCTACTCGTGTGGCTCGAAGATGCAGCCGGCCGGCTCGTGCTACGTGTGCTCGAGCTGCGGCAGCACCAGCGGCTGCTCGTAGCGGAACGACCACGACAGGCCGGGGCGCCCGTGCCCCGGCCTTCGTGCGTCCGGTGTCCCCGTGTCTGTTGACGACGCAGCGCCCCGGTCGGCTACTGTGCGCGCCATGACCATCGAAGAGAGCGGGCTCGTGGGCCTGCACCACGTGCAGCTCGCGATGCCACCCGGTGAGGAGGACGCCGCGGCGCGGTTCTACGGCGCCATCCTGGGCCTGGAGCGCATCCCCAAGCCCGACCTGCTCTCACCCGCCGGGGGTGTCTGGTTCCGCAAGGGAGATCTCGAGGTGCATCTGGGGGTCGAGGAGACCTCGTTCACGCCGGCGCACAAGGCGCATCCCGCGTTCCTGGTCAGCGGATTGGAGACGCTCCGCGAACGGATCGAGGCTGCGGGATACCGCGTCACCGACACCGTGGAGATGGAGGGCTTCCACCGCGTGTACGTTCGCGATCCGTTCGGCAACCGGGTGGAGCTGATCGAGGCGGCGTGAGCGACCCGTCGTTCTCCGTCGAAGGCTTCCACCACGTGCAGCTGGCGATGCCGCCCGGCAGGGAGCCCGACGCCGAGGCGTTCTACGCGGGCGTCCTGGCGTTCGAGGTCGTCCCGAAACCCGAGCACCTGGCGGCGCGCGGCGGCCGCTGGTTCCGGTCGGGTGCCACCGAGCTCCACCTCGGCGTGGAGGACGGTTTCCGAGCATCGACCAAGGCGCATCCGGCGCTGCGGATCCGTGGCCTCCGCGCGTTGCGCGAGCGCGTGGAGTCGGCCGGCCTCGCGGTGGAGGACGACACCCAGCTCGACGGTCACGAGCGCTGGTACCTGCGCGATCCGTTCGGCAACCGGCTCGAGTTGATCGAAGCGGTGTCGGGCTGATGGATCTGCCGTTCCGTCGCATCGATCCGGGCGCCGCGTTGCCGGAGGCGCACCATCCCGGCGACGCCGGACTCGACCTTCGGGCGAACGCCGACGTGGAGGTGCTCCCGGGGGAGCGGGCGATGATCCCGACCGGGGTCGCGGTGGCGATCCCCGACGGGCACGCCGGGCTCGTCCTGCCTCGTTCCGGGCTTGCCTCCAAGCACGGCCTCACCCTGGCGAACGCGCCAGGCCTGATCGACGCCGGCTACCGCGGCGAGCTGATCGTGGCCGTGGTCAACCTCGACCGAACCGACGCCGTGACGATCACGAAGGGAGAACGCATCGCGCAGCTGGTGATCGTGGCGCTGCCATCGGTGGTCCCCGGCTGGGTCGACGCGCTGCCGGACAGCGCCCGTGGCGCGGGCGGGTTCGGCTCGACGGGCAGCGCATGAACATCCGGCTCGAGCGCACCGACGACCGGGATGCGTCGTTCGCGCTCGAGCGCCTGGCGTTCGAGCGCGATCTGGAAGCCGAGATCGCACGTGCGGTGGCGGACGAGGAGGGGTCGTTCGCCTTGGTCGCCGAGGACGGCGACACGATGATCGGCCACGTGCAGATGAGCCGCGGGTGGGTCGGCGCCACGCCGGTCCTCGCGCTCGGCCCCATCGGGGTGCTCCCCGAACGCCAGGGGCAGGGATGCGGCGGGGCGCTGGTGCGCGCCGCGCTCGAGGAAGCCGCCCGGCGGGGGGAGCGGGTCGTGATGCTGCTCGGGTCGCCGGCGTACTACCCGCGGTTCGGCTTCGTCCCCGCCTCCACCTTCGGGCTGAAGAACCCCTACGCCGGCGAGGCGGAGGAAGGGTTCGAGATCGCCGAGGAGGACTTCATGGTGGCGCGCCTCGACGAGGCTCCACTGGCGCTCGAGGGGTCCGTCCGGTGGCACCCGGCGTTCGATGAGGCCGGTTGAAGGTGCACACGGGCGCGGTTAGCATGGAGTGACACCACGCGGACGTGGCTCAGTTGGTAGAGCACCACCTTGCCAAGGTGGGGGTCGCGGGTTCGAATCCCGTCGTCCGCTCCAGCAGACCCCCCGTTACCGGGGGAAGCGCGACTCGGCCTCCTGGGCGTTGCGGAACAGTTCGGCGGCGGCGGCCTCGTCGCCGCGGCGTTCGGCGACCCGCGCGAGCGCGCGCCACGTCCAGCTCGCGAGCTGGCGCTCACCGAGCTCCTCGGAGATCCGGATCGCGAGGCGAAGGTCCGTCTCGGCGTCGTCGAGCCGGCCGAGCTCGCGCTTGGAGATGCCGCGCGCGGCGAGTGCGTCGGCCCACTCCCAACGCGCGCCGAGGTCCTCGAAGGTCGCGACGCCGCGGTCGAAGCACACGAGTGCCTCCTCGACGCGTCCGAGGTCGTGGAGCACCCGCGCGTGTTGCACGTCGGCGACCGCGATGCTGAACCGATCGCCGGTCTTCTCCGCGAGGGCGCCGGCCTCCTCGATGAGCTCGAGCGCGGCGTCGAGGTCCTTCACCTCCGAGCGGTTGATCGAGAGCGATGTGAGCGCTCGCACACGCGCCCACCGGTCGTCGTCTTCGGCGACCTCGAGGGCGCGCCGCCACACCTTCTCCGACTCGTCGAAGTCCCCGCGCGTCCACGGCACCCAGCCGGCGAACAGCAGGGTCCGGGTGAGCGCCATGGGCTCGCCGAGCTCCTCGGCCGCGGCGAGGGACCGGTCGAGCAGCTCCTCCGCCTTGTCGAGATCGGCCTCGACGTTGATCGCGATGTCCCCGAGGAACCGCAGCGCGAGCGCCACCGCGAACGCGTCCTCGTGCTCGGTCGCGATCGTCGCTGCGCGCTCGAGGGCGTCGCGCGCCTCCGCGTACTCGCCGAGCCAGTAGCGCGCCTCGCCCATGCCGGCGAGGGCCCGCGCCTCGCGCACGCCCCACCCGTCCTCGGGGCCCGACATCGCGAGTGTCCGCCGGTAGTGGTCGACGGCCGTGCGGCTCTCCATCCGGCGACGCGCGCGGTCGGCCGCGCCGAGCAGGGCGTCGGCTGCGCGCTCGGGGAGTGTGCGGTCCTGCGGGTCCATGTCCAGCGAGGCGAACGCGGCGAGCTCGAGGTGGTCGGCGGCGTACGAGGGGTGGCCCGCGGCGAGCAGGCGATCGGCGACCCGCTCGTGCAGCCGCAGCCGCTCGCGCTTCGGCAGGCTCGCGTAGGCCACCTCGCGCAGCGTGGCGTGGCGGACGCGCCAGCGCGCCGGCCCCCCGCTGCCGACTTCGCGCACGAGGATCTCGGCCTCCTCGAGGTCGCGGAGCTCATCGAGATCGGCCGCCTCGTCCACGGCACCGAGCTCGGGCAGGTCGAAGGAGTAGAGGAACACCGATGCGCGGCGCGCGAGGTCGCGCAACCGGGGCGAGAGCGCGTCGAGGCGCGCCGCCACCACTGCCTGCACGGTGGCCGGGATCGTGCGCGAGCCGGGTGGATGCTCACCGTCGCCCCCGAGCAGCATGCCGGTGGTCTCCACGATGAAGAACGGGTTGCCCCCGGCGCGACCGGCGATCTCGGCGGCCTCCTCGTCGGCGATGCGGCCACCGCCGGCCTGGCGCACGAGCGCGACGGCGTCGTCGGCGGGCAACGGCTCGAGCCGCAGCATCACGGCGTTGGCCGCGGAGGAGCCCCACGTGGGGTGCTCCTCGATGAGCTCCGGCCGCGCGAGGGCGAGCGTGAGCGCCGTGCGCGGCCCGCCCGAGGGGGCGGCCCCCAGGCGCTGCACGAGCTCCACCATGGCGGGCTTCAGCGCGTGCGCGTCGTCGAACACGAGCACCGCGGCACCGTCCTGCACGAGCCCGTCCACGAGATCGATGAACCCGGCTTGGACGTCGTGCACGAAGGCCGACTCGTCGATCCGGTGCTTCGCCGCGCCGAACAGCAGCCCCAGCCGGTCCACGATCTGGTCGCCCTCCGCGCGGTCGCACCAGCGTTCGACGAGCTCCGTGAGCCGCTGCCGCGCCTTCTCCGGCGCATCGCCGTCCTCGATCCCCGCGAGTTCGGCGACGATGGCCGCGACGGGTGCGAACGTGGCGGTGTCGGTATAGGACCGCGCTGCGCCGCGCAGGACCCGGACATCGACGTCGAGGCCGGCCACGAGCTCGTCGGCGAGGCGGGTCTTCCCGATGCCGCCCTCGCCGAGGATCGTGGCGAGGACCGGGCGACCGGCCCCCGCGGCCCGAGCGAAGCACTCGCGCAGGATCGTGAGCTCGCTCGAGCGGCCGACGAACGGGATGGTGCGGCGGACCGAGCGGGTCGTGAGCCCTTCGGCGGGGAAGGCTGAGAGGAAGCCGTCGAATCCCTTCGCGACGACGTCACGGGGCTCGCCGTAGGAGACCTGCGTGTCGGTGAGGGTGTGCGCCGTGATCCCGGCCAGCACCTCGCCGGGCGCGGCAGCGGTCTGCAGGCGCGCCGCCGCGTTCACGACCTGGCCGGTCACGAGCAGTTGTCCGGCGGGGCCTTCGCCCGTGGCGGCCTCGCCCGATTCGATGCCCACCCGCACGTCGAGCGGCTCGGCGAGCCCTGCGGACCGGCCGAGTCGGCGCACGCGGGCGCGGATCGCGAGGCCCGCTCTGACCGCGCGCACCGCGTCGTCTTCGTGGACGTGCGGTAGCCCGAAGACCGCCATGACGGCGTCGCCGATGAACTTCTCCGGCCGCCCGCGCAAGTTCTGCAGTTCCTCCGTGGCGGTGGCGAAGAACTGCCCGAGGATCTCCCTCGCTCGCTCGGCGTCGAGGCGCTGCGCGAGGCCGGTGGAGTCCACGAGGTCGGCGAAGAGCACCGTGACGATCTTGCGCTCCTCGGTGCCCAGCGGCGTGCCGACGACGGCGCCGCAGTTCGGGCAGAACCGGGCGTCGTCGGGGAGCGGATGGCCGCAGACCGGACAGGGCATGCCCTCAGCATATGAGGCTCATCCGACGCAGGGTCGGCGCCATGTATCGCTTCCGATCGACTGCTGGCTGCGTCGACGCGAGGGTCGAGCGGACGTCCGGTCCAACCGGAGGGCTTCCTCAGGGCGGCCATTCGCGTGTCGACAGGTACAGTAAGGCGAGATTGCGGCGGGGTGGCCGAGTGGTTAGGCAGAGGCCTGCAAAGCCTCGCACACCGGTTCGATTCCGGTCCCCGCCTCGAAGGGTTCGGTCGGCCGCGGGCGATTAGCTCAGGGGGAGAGCGCTTCCTTGACACGGAAGAGGTCAGAGGTTCAAATCCTCTATCGCCCACCACTTGAAACAGCAGGTCAGAGGGCATACGGGGGCCCGATCATGAGACCGACCGTTCCTCGGCCGTGCCACCAGCGTGCCGCTCGCATGCGGGCTTGGATGAGCCCTTCGGCCTAGACGCCCTAGCCATTAGGGGGTACCACACTCAGCCCCTTTGACCTAGCCTTGGTTTCCCTGGATCGACCCCCGATCCTTTCGTGAAAGGAGCGCAATCGTGCGCAGATTGCTTCTCTTGGCACTGACGGTCTTCACCCTCAGTGTCGTGTTCGGTGGCGTGAGCGCCAGCGCCGCCACCCAGCACTGCCCGTCCGGAGGCACCAAGACCGAGGTTGGCGACAGCTTCGGCAAGACGCTGACACTCCCCGCCGGGACGCAGTTCTGCGTGAAGGCCGGGACGAAGGCCAGCGGGATCTTGGTCTCCGACGGCTCGCCGTACACGGTCACATGGACCAACGGTGGCGGACAGACCCCCGGGATCAGCTACTACGTCGTCTACGGCGAGGTGTGCTACCCGGACCCGTACAGCGGCATCTACTGCTGAACGGATAGCTGCTGAGCTTCGAAGCCCTCGGACCGGTCCCTGTCAGATCCAAGTCCGGGGGCTTCGAGCTGTCCGCTCACCATCCAGAGCCTGTCCATGGCGAGCCTTGAGACGTGGGCCCAATGCCCTATTGGCTGCCTCTACCGCTGCTCCTACGCTCGAAGGGCCTCCGATCCTTGGAGGCGCGAGGCCCGAACGGGCCCGCCGAGCAAATTGAGGGGGAGCGGTCGCGCACGGCCGTCCCGTCAACGGGGGTCTCGGCGGGCCCGTTTCGGTTCGTGAAGTGCTTCGGATCTTGCCGGCCCGCTATCCCGACGCCCCGGCGTATCAACGCAAAGAGAGACCCCAGCGAACCCGGGGTCTCTCTTGCGTAAATCGGACCCGGGGGTAGGTCCACTTGCTACATCGCCGGAGGTGTTCCCGGCGTTACGCCTGAGCCGAGCGTGGCCTTCCTCGGTCTGGGTCGAAGGGGACTTGGAGCCGTGCCTCTCTAGGCACTCGAGCAACGTTGGCGCGGGCCGACCTCACGCAATGGTCCGATGCGGTTGATGATGCGCCGTTGAGCGGAAGCGCCATCCTTCGCAGAGGCAACCTTGCAGTTGTCGTGTCACCGTGACAGACTTCCGGCCGTGAAGCGTCCGGGCTCCGGCCCGGGCCGACGGCGGCACGACGCGGGCACGTGCCGCCGTCACTTTTGCCCGCTTCCGGCGGCGATGGATCGGTCCCGCATGAAGGTTCGCGTCGGAACTTGCTATCGTTCCTGCCGTCCGGGCGCGTAGCTCAGTGGGAGAGCGCTCGCCTCACACGCGAGAGGTCGCAGGTTCAAAACCTGCCGCGCCCACCACTCGGACGAGGATCGACCCTGCGGGGCTCGCTTCGGTCGCTCGTCCACCGAAGGACTAGGCACTTGCCCACGCACGAACGTGCCTCCGGTCGCCCGTTCGGCCTAACACCGAAATGGCCCGTCCTGTTGCTGGCAACATCGCGGGCGTTGTGAAACGATTTTGCACATGGTGATCGCCTTCGTGATCGCAGTCGTCGCGCTCCTCGTCATCACCGTTGCGTGGGGCTCCACGATGGACATCGAGTCGAACGCTGCCCCTCGGCCGCGCCAACCTCGCCCTCGAGTCCGTCGCACGCGACACGCTGCCTGACGATCCGACGACGACGGGTCCCGCTCGTTCTGCTTGTGTGCGACGGCGTCTCCATCCCCGTTCGGTAGGGTGTGCAGCGTTCGCCCGTTCGACCCGAGCAGGAGGAAACCCGCATGTCCGTTCCCGCGCCAGCCACGCCCGGTGTCGCCGCTCGCGCGGTCGACCTGCGGAAGATCTACGGGCAGGGCGATGCCGCGGTCCAGGCCCTGCGGGGGGTCTCGGTCGACTTCGCCGCCGCCGAGTTCACCGCGATCATGGGGCCGTCGGGGTCGGGCAAGTCGACCCTGCTGCACTGCATGGCGGGCCTCGACACGCCGACCTCGGGCAACGTCCTGATCGGTGACGTCGACCTCACGACGCTGTCGGAGAAGGCGCTGACGACGCTGCGGCGCGACAAGGTGGGGTTCGTGTTCCAGGCGTTCAACCTCATCCCCACGCTCACCGCCTCGGAGAACATCACCCTTCCCCTGGACATCGCGGGACGGGACGTCGACCGCGCGTGGTTCGATCAGGTCGTGGACACGATCGGCATCCGCGATCGGCTGGGGCATCGCCCGTCCGAGCTCTCCGGCGGGCAGCAGCAGCGCGTGGCCGGTGCCCGCGCGTTGGTGAGCCGGCCCGAGATCGCCTTCGCCGACGAACCCACGGGGAACCTGGACTCGCGGTCGGGTGCCGAGTTGCTCGGGTTCCTGCGCGAAGCCGTGAAGGAATACGGCCAGACGATCGTGATGGTCACCCATGACGCCGGCGCCGCCGGCTACGCCGACCGGGTCGTGTTCCTCGCCGACGGGCTCATCGTCGATGAGATGCGTGAGCCGACGGCAGCATCGGTCCTGGACAGACTGAAGTCGCTGGAAGGCTGACCCTCATGCTTCGCGCCACCCTGAAAGGGCTCCTCGCCCGCAAGCGCCGTCTGGCGCTCACGGTCATCTCGATCGTGCTCGGGGTCGGCTTCGTCGCTGGGACGTTCGTGCTCACCGACACGATGAACAAGGCGTTCGACCAGTTGTTCACCGACGCGGCCGCGGGCTCGGACGTGGTGGTCCGGGCCGAGCAGGCATTCGCTCCGAGCGCGACCGGACCGGGGAGCGGCGCGATCGAGGAACGCGATCCGGTCCCGGACACGTTGTTGCCCACGGTCGAATCGGTCCCCGGGGTCGCGTCGGCTTCCGGCGACGTCTCGGGAAGCGCGCAGGTCGTCGACCCGGCAACGGGCGACCCGATCGGCGGCGTCGGTCCGCCGACGATCGGAACGAACTGGACCGACACGAACCCGACCGTGCAGATCCGGGAGGGCGCGGCGCCCAGCGCCGCCGATGACGTCGTGATCGACGCCGCGACGGCGACCCGCTACGACCTCACGGTGGGTCAGGACGTGAAGATCCTCTTCCAGGGTCCTCCCGAGGAGTTCACGATCTCCGGGATCCTCGGGTTCGGCGACGCCGACAACCTGGGTGGTGCCACGCTGGCCGCGTTCACCTTGCCCACCGCCCAGCGGGTGCTCGACAAGGAGGGCGAATTCGATTCGATCTCGGTGCTCGGGGACGAGGGCACGGACCCCGGGCAGCTGCGGGCCGCGATCCAGGACGTGCTGCCGCCCAAGGTCGAAGCGGTCACGAGCACGTCAGTGGCCGACGAGCAGTCCGACCAGCTCAAGGAAGGGCTCGGATTCTTCCGGATCGCCCTGCTGGTCTTCGCGTTCATCGCCCTGTTCGTGGGGTCGTTCCAGATCTTCAACACCTTTTCGATCATCGTCGCTCAGCGGGCCAAGGAGCTGGCCCTTCTGCGCGCCGTCGGCGCGAGCCGCCGCCAGGTCCTCACCTCCGTGATCATCGAAGCCCTCGTGCTCGGACTGGTGGCGGCGGTCATCGGCATCGTCGCCGGGGTCGGGATCGCGGTGCTCCTGAAGGCGTTGCTGTCCGGGTTCGGCATCGACCTGCCCAGCACCTCGCTCCAGCTCGAGCCGCGGACCATCGTGGTCTCCCTGATCATCGGGGTGGTCGTGACCACCGTGGCGTCGGTGCTTCCCGCCCGTCGGGCCGCGCGCGTGGCCCCGATCGAGGCGCTGCGTGACTCGCAGGACGCCGGCGCCGACCACCTGGGGCGGCGCTCGGTGATCGGCGTGATCGTGACGGCGCTGGGGCTCGCGTTCCTGGGCTACGGGCTGTTCGGGGAACCGGACAACGCCGGTCTCCTGATCGGCGGCGGGGCGGCCGTGATCTTCATCGGGATCGCGATCCTGTCGCCCCTCGCGGCCCGTCCGCTCTCGGGTGCGATCGGGCGCCCCGTTCGCGGCTTGAGCATGGCGGCCCGGTTGGGCCGCGAGAACGCGATGCGCAACCCACGCCGGACGGCGGCGACGTCGTCGGCGCTGATGATCGGCCTGGGGCTGATCGCCATGGTCTCGATCTTGTCCGCGTCGCTGAAGGCCTCGTTCGACGCGGCCCTGCAGGACACGCTGCGTGCCGACCTCGTGTTGACGTCGTCCTCGTTCCTCCCGTTCAGCCAGGAAGTGGCGGCTCGGACCGCCGACGTCGACGGTGTCGAGGCCGTCTCGGCGTTCCGGCAGGGTGGGTTCAAGGTCAACGACAGCGACGCCGCGATGACCGGCGTGGATCCGGCCACGATCGAAACCGTGGCGAACCTGGGACCGAGCGAGGGAGCCATCGCCTCCCTCGACGGCGGTGACGTGCTGGTCTACGACCAGACGATGGAGGACAACGGATGGGCTGTGGGCGACGAGCTCCCATCGGCGTTCGCCACGATCGGCGACGATCCGCTCACGATCGGCGGGACCTTCGACGACAACCGGTTGGTGGGGGACTACGTGGTGTCCCTCGACACGTTCGACGAGCTCTTCCGCGCCCAGCTCGACACGTTCGTGTTCGTGAAGGTCGCGGACGGAGCCGATACCGCCGCCGTCCGAGGCGACGTCGAGCAGGCCACGGCCGAGTTCGGCAACATCGAGGTACAGGACCAGGCAGCCTTCCGCGATCAGCAGGCCGGCTTCGTGAACCAGCTGCTGGGTCTCGTCACCGCGATGCTGTTCCTCGCGGTCGTGATCGCGCTCTTCGGGATCGCGAACACGCTGAGCCTGTCGATCTTCGAACGCACCCGGGAGCTCGGGCTGTTGCGCGCCGTGGGCATGGGTCGGACGCAGGTGAAGCGCATGATCCGATGGGAGTCGGTGATCATCGCGATCCTCGGGGCGTTGTTCGGCATCGCGATCGGCATCTTCTTCGGCTGGGCGCTGCAGCAGGCGCTGGCGCCCGAGGGCATCACCGAGTTCGTGCTGCCGGTGGGGCAGTTGGTGTTCTTCCTCATCCTCGCGGCGCTGGCGGGTGTCGTGGTCGCGCTCCTCCCGGCCCGGCGAGCCGCCAAGCTCAACGTGCTCGAGGCGATCTCGTACGAGTAGGCAGGCGGGCGGTCGCTATCATGGCCGCCATGCCCACCCTGACCCTTCCCGACGGCGCCGCGATCGAGCTCCCCGAAGGCGAGCCGATCGGATCCGCGCTGCCCAAGGGCACGATCGCGGCACGGGTGGACGGCGAGCTCCGCGACCTCTCGTTCGTCCCCGCCGCCGACGCCGCGGTCGAGGCGATCGCTCCGGGCTCCGAGGACGGATTGCACGTGCTGCGCCATTCCACCGCCCATGTGCTGGCCCAGGCCGTCTGCGATCTCTACCCGGGGACGAAGTACGCGATCGGGCCCGCGGTGACCGACGGCTTCTACTACGACTTCGACCTGCCCGAGACGATCGGCACCGCCGAGCTCGCGAAGATCGACCGGCGCATGCGGCAGATCGTGAAACAGAACCAGCCGTTCGTGCGCGAGGAGGTCTCGCGCGCCGAAGCGGCCGAGCGGCTGGCGGATCAGCCGTTCAAGCTGGAGATCATCGCCGGCCTCGACAACGACGACGATCCCGAGGCTTCCGAGGGTGAGACCGTCAGCCTGTATCGCAACGGCGAGTGGGCCGACCTCTGCATGGGTCCGCATGTGCCGCACACCGGCAAGCTGGGCGCCTTCAAGCTCACCAACGTCGCCGGTGCCTACTGGCGCGGGGACGAGAAGAACCCCCAGCTGACCCGCATCTACGGCACCGCCTGGGCCACCAAGGACGATCTCGAGGCGCACCTGCACCGCTTGGAGGAAGCCGAGCGGCGCGATCACCGCAAGCTCGGGTTGGAGCTGGATCTGTTCTCGTTCCCCGACGAGATCGGGTCGGGGCTCGCGGTGTTCCATCCGAAGGGCGGCTTGATCCGGCGCCTGATGGAGGACTACTCGCGGCGTCGTCACGAGGAGGCCGGCTACGAGTTCGTGAACACGCCGCACATCACGAAGCGGGAGTTGTTCGAAACCAGCGGGCACCTGGAGTGGTTCGCCGACGGCATGTTCCCGCCGATGGAGCTCGACGGCGGCACGGAGTACTACCTCAAGCCCATGAACTGCCCGATGCACATCCTGATCTACCGCAGCCGCACCCGGAGCTACCGGGAACTGCCGCTGCGGTTGTTCGAGTTCGGGGCGGTCTATCGGTACGAGAAGTCCGGTGTGATCCACGGGCTCACGCGGGTGCGCGGACTCACGATGGACGACGCGCACATCTTCACCACCAAGGAGCAGATGGGCGAGGAGCTGCGCTCCCTGCTGGTGTTCGTGCTCGACCTGTTGCGCGACTACGGGCTCGACGACTTCTACCTGGAACTGTCGACCCGGCCGGAAGACAAGGCGGTGGGTTCGGACGAGGACTGGGCCGAGGCCACGGAGGTGCTGCGCCAGGCGGCCGAGGCGATGGATCTCGAGCTGGTGATGGATGAGGGCGGCGGGGCGTTCTACGGGCCGAAGATCAGCGTGCAGGCGCGTGATGCGATCGGCCGTACGTGGCAGATGTCCACGATCCAGGTGGACTTCCAGTTCCCGCAGCGGTTCGACCTGCACTACGCCGGGCCCGACGGCGAGCGGCACCGGCCGATCATGATCCACCGGGCGTTGTTCGGATCCGTCGAGCGGTTCTTCGGCGTGCTCACCGAGCACTACGCGGGCGCATTCCCGCTGTGGCTCGCACCCGAGCAGGTGCGGTTCGTCGCGGTGGCCGACCGTCACGTCGAGCACTGCGAGGAGCTCGCCGCCAAGGCCAAGGACGCCGGGTTGCGGGCGTTCGTCGACGATTCGAAGGAATCGGTCGGCAAGAAGATCCGGGCGGCGCAACTGATGAAGGCGCCGTACACGCTGGTGATCGGCGATCAGGAGCTCGAGTCCGGCCTGTACACCGTTCGCGATCGCGCGGGCACCGAGCACCAGGGTGTGGCGTTCGACGATCTCGTCACCGCGCTGCTCGCCGAAGCCGACAGCCGGGCGCTCGAGCAGACCGACTTCGGAGCCGCCTGAGTGGATCACCTCTGGAGTCCGTGGCGGATGGAGTACATCCGTTCGGGTTCCGAGGAACGTGGTGTCACCGACGGTGCGTGCGTCTTCTGCGTCATCCCGGATCGTGAACCCGAGCGCGTGCTGGCGACGGGCGCCACGGCCTACATCGTGTTGAACAAGTTCCCCTACAACCCCGGGCATCTCCTGGTGGTCCCCCTCCGGCACGTGGGCGATCTGGAGGAGCTGAGCTCCGATGAACTCCTGGAGGTGCAGATGTTGATCCAGCGATCCGTCCGGGCGCTGCGCGACGATCAGCCGCACGGGTTCAACGTGGGACTGAACCTGGGCGCCGGCGCGGGCGCGGGCATCCCCGAACACGTCCACTGGCACGTCGTGCCGCGCTGGAACGGCGACACCAACTTCATGTCGGTCGTGGGCGAGACGAGGGTGCTGCCCGAACTCCTCGCCGACACCGCTCGCCGGCTCGCGCCGAGGTTCGCGTCATGAGCACCGTGATGGAGGGCACCGTCGCGCTTCCCGACGGCGGCCATCTCGCCTACGACCTGGCGGGCGAGGGGCCGATGCTCACGATGATCCACCCCGGACTGTGGGACCGGCGCACGTGGGATCGGGAGTTCGACGCCTGGACCGATCGGTACCGCGTGCTCCGGTACGACGTCCGAGGGTACGGGCGGTCCAGCCGTCTCACGGGAGCGTCCTACTCCCATGCGCGGGACCTCGCGGTGTTGCTCGAGAACGTGGGCATCGAGCAGACGAGCATCGTGGGGTGCTCGATGGGTGGGGCGATCGCCGTCGACTTCGTGTTGGTGGAACCGACCAAGGTCGTGAGCCTCGTGCTTGCGGCCGCCGGGCTCGGGGGGTTCGAAGCCAACGAGGAAGAGAACGCGTGGTGGGAGGCACGGATGGATCCCGTGGAAGCGGCGGTCGAGGCCGGTGACCTGGAGCGAGCGGAGGACCTGCGACTCGAGGTCTGGGCGCCGATGGGCACGGACGATGCCGCCGGCCGGCGCATCCGCGAGATCGCGTTCGACAACATCCACGAACTGACGATGGATGAGAGCGCCGAGGAAGAACTCGAACCCCCGGCCGCCCTGCGGCTGGGCGAGATCGACGTGCCGACGCTGGTCCTGGTCGCCGAGCACGATCCGCCCTTCATGCGGCGCTGCGACGAGTTGATCGGACGCGAGGTGCTGGACGGCCGGTTGGTGACGATCGATGCCGATCACGTCGTCAACGTGCGCAACCCCGAAGCGTTCGACGCCGCGGTCCTGCCCTTCCTGGCCGAGTACGCGCTCTGAGCGCGTTCGCGACGCCTACTTCTTGTGGGCTTCCTCGCGGCTCTTCTGGTAGTCGTCGATGACCTTCTGGGCGAGGTGCTGAGGAAGCTGCTCGTAGTGGCTGAAGGTCATGGAGAAGGCCCCCCGGCCCCCGGTCATCGAACGGAGGTCGATCACGTAGCGCGCCACCTCGGCCTGCGGCACCTGGGCCTTGATCCGCTGCTTGCCGCCACCGATCTGCTCCATCCCCGCGATCTTGCCGCGCTTGGCGTTGAGATCGCCCATGACGTCGCCGGTGTAGACCTCCGGCACGACGACCTCGAGATCCACGACCGGCTCCAGCAGCACGACCCCGGCCTGGTCGACCGCCTCCTTCAGCGCCATCGACCCCGCGATCTGGAAGGCCATGTCGGAGGAGTCCACCGTGTGGAACTTGCCGTCGGTGAGGGTCACCTTGATGTCGACCATGGGGTTCCCGCTCACCACGCCGTCGACCATCGTCTTGACGATGCCCTTCTCGATCGACGGGATGAACTGCTGCGGGATCGCGCCGCCGAAGATCTTGCTCTCGTAGACGAACCCTTCACCGTGGGGGAGGGGCTCGACGTCGATCACGCAGACGGCGTACTGGCCGTGACCACCGCTCTGTTTGACGTGCCGGCCGGTGGCGGTGGCCTTGGTGCGGATCGTTTCCCGGAAGGCGATCTTCGCGGGACTGGTGACGACGTCGACGCCGAACTTGCCCTTGAGTCGCTCGATCATCACCTCGAGATGGGCCTCGCCCATCCCGTGCATCACGGTCTCGTGCGTCTCTTCGCTCCGGCTCACGCGCAGGGTGGGGTCCTCTTCACGGAGTCGAGCGAGTCCGGTGGCGAGCTTGTCCTCCTCGCCCTTGGCCTTGGGCGCGATCGCGTAGGCGAGCAGGGGCTCGGGCAGCTCGAGCGGCCGCAGGTGCACCGGCGCGTCCTTGGTCGCGAACGTGTCGCCGGTGTGGGCGTGCTGCAGCTTCGCGACGGCGCCGATGTCCCCGGCCGAGACCGCTGGGACCGATTCGTGCTCCTTGCCTCGTTGCGTGAAGAGCTGACCGATGCGCTCGTCGGTGCCCTGCGTGCTGTTGTGGACCGAGGTGTCCGGCCGGATCGCCCCGCTGAAGACCCGGAACATCGTGATGTGGCCGACGAACGGGTCCGAGACCGTCTTGAACACGAACGCGGTCGTCGGCCCGTTCGCCTCGCTCGGCCGCTCGCTCTCGGTGCCGTCCTTGCCGATCACCGTGATCGGACCGCGCTCCAGCGGGGAGGGGAACTCCTCCACGATGAAGTCCAGGAGCCGGTCGATGCCCATGGCCTTCGTGGCCGATCCGACGATCACCGGCGCCAGCCGCGCGCGGGCGAAGCCGTCCTTGGCGCCGGACACGATGTGCTCCTCCGGCAGGGTTCCCACCTCGAGGTACTCCTCGATCAGCGCGTCGTCGGACTCGGCGACCGCTTCGATCAGCTTCTCGCGGGCGGGGTCGGCCATGGCGTGCAGGTCATCGGGCCAATCCGACTCCTCGGCCTTCGGGCCGCTCGGATACAGGTCGGCCTTCTCGTGCAGCAGATCGGCGACGCCCTTGAACTCGTGCTCCTGACCGATCGGGAGTTCGAAGGGGGCCACCTGGTTGCCGAACGAGGACACGAGTTGGTCGAGCGTCGCCTGGAAGTCGGCGCGTTCGCGATCGAGCTTGTTCACGAAGATCGCGCGCGGCAGGCCCTCCTCGACCGCCAGCTCCCACGCGGCTTCGGTCTGGACCTCGACACCGTCCACGGCCGAGACCACGACGATCACGGCGTCCACCGCGCGGATCGCCGAGCGCACGTCGCCGATGAAGTCGGCATAGCCGGGCGCGTCGAGGACGTTGATCTTGACCCCGTTCCACTCCACCGGGGCCATCGCCAGCGAGACCGAGATGCCCTTGCGCTGCTCGTCGGGATCGTGGTCGGAGACGGTGTTGCCGTCCTCCACCGTGCCCATGCGCGTGATCGCGCCCGAGGTGAAGAGCATGGCCTCGAGCAGGGTCGTCTTGCCCGACCCTCCGTGGCCGACCAGCAGGACGTTGCGGATGTCCTTGGCGTCGTAGGTCTTCAACGCAACTCCTTCGCCCGAGAGGTAGGGGGCATCCTACTCAAGTTGCTACGCTCCGGCGGACCCTCATGCTTCGATTCGAACGCCAACCACCCGGGACGGCCCTCACGCGGAGCACGCTGGTCGCGGGGGCGCTCGTCGTGGTCGCCGCGGGGTGGTTCGTGGTGGCCCGGGAACCCGAGGTCGCCGCCGCCTTCGCCGCCGCCGCCTCCGTCCTGCTCCTGGTGGGAGGGCACCGCGCGAACCACGGCGCCGGGGGACCCACCGACCGCATGCTCGACGAACTGCTCGACCGTGCGTGGGACGGCGTGATCCTGGGGACGATCGCCTGGGTGGCCCGCATCGCCACGCCGACCACGGCGGTGGCCGCGTTGGTGGCCCTGTGCGCGAGCTTCCTGTCGGCGTACGTCCGCGCGCGGGGAGCATCGCTGTCCTACAGCGTCGAGGAATCGCACATCACCAGAGGCATGCGCTACGCGCTCGTGTGCGCCGGGCTCGCGTTCGGATGGCTGACCTGGACGCTGTGGGTCGCCGCCGCGATGTCCGTGCTGGCCGTCGTGGTGCGGACCTCGCAGGTGGCCCGGGAGGAGCGCGCATGAGGGGGTCCGAGGAGACCCCGAAGCAGACGGTGATCTTCCACGTCTACCGGGCGGTCGCGTGGCTGGGCCGGACGCTGCCTGAGAGGTTCGGCCGGCGCCTGTTCCGGTTCGGTGGGCTGCTGGCGCACGATCTGATGCCCGGCGTGCGTCGCACCGTGGCCTTCAACCAGGCTCAGGTGCTGGGGCGGCCGCCGGGCGACCCGCTGGTGCGGGCCTCCACCCGCGAGGCGTTCGACCTCTACGCGCGCTACTGGTTCGACTCGTTCCACGTCGTGGGCGAGACCGACGAGACCATGATCGAGCGGTTCACCACGGTGGACGCGCACCACCTGTTCGATCCGCTCGAGGCCGGGACCGGCGTGATCATCGCCATGCCCCACGTCGGAGACTGGGATGCGGCAGGGCGATGGCTCCTGGCGGAAGGTCATCGGTGCGTGTCGGTGGCCGAACAGCTCGAGCCCCGGCGCCTGTTCGAGCTCTTCGTCGACCATCGCTCGCAGCTGGGCATGGACATCCTCGGTCTGTCCGGCGCCACGGTGGGGCGCCAGCTCGCGACGGCGCTGGCGGACAACCGCGTGGTCTCGCTGGTCGTCGGACCGCGACCTCACCGGCCGCGGGGTCGAGGTCACGATGTTCGGACGCGGCCGGAAGCTGCCCGCCGGCCCGGCGCTGTTGTCGATCACGACCGGAGCGCCGATGGTGCCGTCGGCCGCCTACCAGACGCCCGAGGGATGGCGGCTCGTGTTCCGCCCGCCCTTGACGGTGGAACCGAGCGGGAGACCGTCGCAAGGACGTCGTCGCGCTCACCGAGGCCCTCGCAGCGGAGTACGAGCGGTTGATCTCGGCGGCGCCTTCGGACTGGCACGTGTTCCAGCCCGGGTGGCCGGAGTAGTTCGGCCGCCGATGCGCGTCGCGCTGATCTGCCCGTATGCGTGGGACGACCCCGGAGGCGTCCAGACCCACGTCCGGGAGCTGGCCGAGTCGCTCCTGGCCCGCGACCATGCCGTGACCGTGATCGCCCCGGTTCGCGATGGAGCCGCCCAGCCGTGGGTGAGCCCGGTGGGCCGTCCCGTCGACATCCCGTACAACGCCTCGAACGCCCCCATCGACCCGCGGCCGTGGTCCATGGCTCAGCGTCCGAGAGACTGTTGCGGCGCTTCGGACCCGACGTGGTCCATGCCCACGAGCCGCTCACCCCGAGCACGTCGATGTGGGCCACGCTCGGCGCCCCGGTTCCGGTGGTGGCGACCTTCCACTCGGGCGCCAGCCGGTCCCGTCTCTACGACGTGACCGCGCCGGTGCTCCGCAGGATCGCGCGTCGCATCTCGATCCGGGTCGCGGTGTCGGAGGCCGCGGCCGCGTTCGCGGGCTCGCGCATCGGCGGCGCGTTCGAGATCGTGCCCAACGGCGTGGACGTGTCCCGGTTCGCCGACGCGGAGCCCGCCGACCTCGGAGCGGGCACGAAGCTCCTGTTCGTCGGACGCCTCGACGAACGGAAGGGGTTCCCCACCGCGGTCGAAGCCTTCGCGACGCTCGCCGCCGAGCGTCCGGACCTGCGACTGGTCGTGGCGGGCGATGGTCCCGACCGCGCGGCCCTCGACCGCCTCGCGCCGTCGGTCCGCGCGCGCGTCACGATGCTCGGGCCGGTTCCCAACATCGACCTGCCCCCGTTCCACGCCGCGTGCGACCTCTACCTCGGGCCGTCCGTGGGGGGCGAGAGCTTCGGTGTCGTGCTCGTCGAGGCCATGGCCGCCGGGCTGCCGGTGGTCGCCAGCGACATCGCCGGCTACCGGGAGGTGATCCGAGGCGGGGTGGACGGCCTGCTGGTCCCGCCCAGCGACGCGGGGGCGCTGGCGGCGGCGGCCGCGCGGGTCCTCGATGACGCCGGCACTCGCCGAACGCCTGTCGGCAGCGGGCCGGGCACGAGCGGCGACCTACGACTGGTCGGTGGTCACCGCACGGCTGGAGGCGATCTACGAGCGGGCGGCCACCGGGTCGCCACCGTCGATACGATAGGCGCATGTCACCGGTGCTCTGGATCGTGGTCGGGCTGCTCGCCGTCGTGCTCCTGGCGGGCATCTACCTGTTCAACCGCCTGGTGGCGCTCCGCACCCGGGTCGACAACGGCTGGTCGCAGATCGACGTCCAGCTCCGCCGCCGCTACGACCTGATCCCCAACCTCGTCGAGACCGTGAAGGGCTACGCGAGCCACGAACGCGAGGTCTTCGAACACGTCACCGAGGCCCGGGCGGGCGCCATGGCCGCCGATGGCGTCGACCAGCAGGCCCAGGCGGAGAACGCGATCACCGGCGGCCTGCGCCAGTTGTTCGCGGTCGCCGAGAACTATCCGGAGCTGAAGGCGAACCAGAACTTCCTCGCGTTGCAGGAGGAGCTGACGGGAACGGAGTCGAAGATCGCCTACGCCCGGCAGTTCTACAACGACCAGGTGATGAAGCTGAACACGCTGGTGGGCTCGTTCCCGTCCAACCTGGTGGCCAAGGCGTTCGGGTTCACCACCCGCGACTTCTTCGACATCGACGATCCGGAACGAGGACCGGTGCGGGTGGATCTCACCCCGGGCACCTAGATGTACGAAGAGATCGCGTCGAACAAACGGAAGTCGGTCCTGCTCGTCATCGGGGCCTTCCTCTTCCTGGGCGTGATCGGCCTCGCGATCGGCTACCTCTTCGGCACGGGGCCGCTCGGCCTGGTGATCGCCCTGGTGGTGGCGTTCCTCCTGGCCACCTGGTCGTACTTCTCGGGCGACAAGGTGGTCCTCGCCTCCACGCGCGCCAAGCTCGTGACCCCCGACGAACAGCCGCGCCTGCACAACATCGTCGAGGGCCTCGCGATCGCCGCGGGTGTGCCGAAGCCGAAGGTCTACGTGGTGCCCGAGCAGGCGCCCAACGCCTACGCCACGGGGCGCGACCCCGAGCATTCGTCGATCGCCGTGACCGAAGGCCTGCTGGCCATGATGAACCGCGTGGAGCTCGAGGGCGTGATCGCCCACGAGATGTCCCACGTCGTCGACCGAGACATCCTGCTGGGCACCATCGTCGCCACCCTGGTGGGCGCCGCGGTGCTGCTCTCGGAGTTCTTCATGCGCAGCTGGTGGTGGGGCGGGATCGGCGGACGCCGTGGCAACGATTCGAACGGCGGCGGGTTCGGCCTGATCATGTTCGCGGTGGGGTTCGCGCTGATGGCGATCGCGCCACTGGCCGGCCAGGTGATCAAGCTGTCGGTCTCGCGCAACCGCGAGTACCTCGCCGATGCTCAGGGTGCCTTGCTCACACGGTATCCGCCCGGATTGATCTCGGCGCTGCAGAAGCTCGAGACCGCGCCGACGGCGATGCGGTCGGCCAACAACGCCACCGCCCATCTGTGGCTCAACCAGCCATCGCGCATCCCGGGGGAGAAGAACTCCACGATGGAGCGGCTGTTCTCGACCCACCCCCCGCTCGCCGAGCGGATCCGCCGGCTGGAGGAGATGTGACGTTCATGTCGAAGTGGGCCCGGGTGTTTGAGGCGTCCGCCGAACCGCCGGTAGCATCGACCCGGGTCCCCGATCGGGACCCATCCTCATGAACGGCCCTTCGACCAGGGCCATCCGAACCGAAACCAACCGGTACCCAGGAGGTTCCCCCACCGTGGCACTCACCACTCGCGGCAAGGCGTTGATCGCCGGAGGTGCGGTCGTGGCCGTGCTCGGCGGAGGCGTCGCCGCCCTCGCCCTGACCGGCGACAACCCCGTCGCCAAGGCGCGTCGATCCCGTCGTTCCCGGCGATCAGACGCCCCCCACGCCGTGCCCGCTCACGAACCAGCCGGTCGGCGAGGACAAGGAGCCGCCGGCCCGCCCCGCGCTCGCCGTCAAGGTGGAGAACACGCCCGACGCGATGCCGCTCGTGGGCCTGGACAAGGCCGACGTCGTCTACGAAGAGGTCGTCGAAGGCGGCATCACGCGGTTCATCGTGGTCTTCAACTGTTCGAGCGCCGAGCGTGTCGGCCCGGTGCGCAGCGCCCGCACCACCGACCCCAAGATCCTGCTGCAGTTCAGCCCCCATCCGCTGCTCGCCTACTCGGGCGGCGCGAACCGGGTCGTGAAGATCATCAAGGAGTCGGGCGTGGTGGGCATGACCGAGGGCGACCCCGCGCCGCCGTTCACCCGCGACGATGCGCGCGAGGTGCCGCACAACCTGTTCGCCAACACGAACAAGCTCTGGGTGGCCGGCCAGAAGCGCGCCAAGGACGAGCCCGTGCCCGAGGCGATCTTCAGCTACGGCGACCTGAACAAGCCCAGCAAGAAGACCACCTCCGCGATGATCGCGTTCCCGCTCACCGACGTCGAGTGGCGCTGGGCCGGGAGGCCGCTGGGTCCGCTACCAGAACGGCGAGGAGATGCTGCTGGAGAACGGCGACGCGATCGAGACCGACAACGTCCTGATCCAGCAGGTGAAGACCTCCGAGAGCGACATCGTCGACGTGGTGGGCTATCCCTCGCCCGAGGTGGAGGTCACCGGCACCGGCAAGGCGTGGTTGCTGCGCGACGGCAAGCTCGTCATCGGCACCTGGGAACGCAACTCCGAGGGCGACATCACCGTCTTCCACACGAAGAAGGG
This sequence comes from uncultured Actinomycetes bacterium, assembly GCA_963797635.1. Lineage (GTDB taxonomy): Bacteria > Actinomycetota > UBA4738 > UBA4738 > HRBIN12 > JAOUEA01. The sequence goes on along the minus strand of CAWCPZ010000011.1, from coordinate 418,020 downwards.
CGATGAGTTCCAGCTCAAGCCCGGCACCACGTTCGTCGAGCTGGCGCCCACCGGCATGTTCACCGCTCCGGTGACCTTCGGGTCCTAGCGCGCGACGGTTCGGCCTCCGAGCTGCGAGGTGGCCTCCGGTACACTCGGAGGCAGACCGTTCCCTTCGTAGGAGGCGATACCCGTGCAGCGCGAGACCGGCACCTTCACCGTGAAGTCCGGCCTGGCCGAGATGCTCAAGGGCGGCGTCATCATGGACGTCACCACGGCCGATCAGGCGAAGATCGCCGAGGATGCCGGCGCCTGCGCCGTCATGGCCCTCGAGCGTGTTCCGGCCGACATCCGCAGAGACGGCGGTGTCGCCCGCATGGCCGACGCCACGAAGGTCGAGGAGATCCAGCAGGTCGTCTCGATCCCCGTCATGGCCAAGGCGCGCATCGGGCATTTCGTCGAGGCCCAGGTGCTCCAGGCGCTCGGGGTCGACTACGTCGACGAATCCGAGGTGCTGACGCCGGCCGACGAGGAGTACCACATCGACAAGTGGGCCTTCACCGTGCCGTTCGTCTGCGGCGCGCGGAACCTGGGTGAGGCGCTTCGTCGCATCGCCGAGGGCGCCGCGATGATCCGCACGAAGGGCGAGGCCGGCACGGGCAACGTCGTCGAGGCGGTCCGGCACGAGCGCCAGATCCTGCGCGACATCGCCGAGGTCACCACGCTGCGGCCCGAGCAGTACGTCACGAAGGCCAAGGAGCTGGGCGCACCGGTCGAGCTGGTCCGCATGGTGGCCGAGCAGGGCAAGCTGCCCGTCGTGAACTTCTCCGCCGGTGGCATCGCCACCCCTGCCGACGCCGCGTTGATGATGCAGCTGGGGGTCGACGGCGTGTTCGTGGGCTCGGGCATCTTCAAGTCCCAGGACCCCGCCACGATGGCGCGTGCCGTCGTCGAGGCCACCACGAACTTCGAGAACCCCGACGTGCTGGCGAAGCTCTCCCACGGCCTGGGCGACCCGATGGCCGGGCTCGAGATCTCGAAGCTGGAGACCCGCCTGCAAGACCGCGGCTGGTAGTCAAGGAGGTTGACGACCGTGAAAGCGGGCGTCCTCGCGCTGCAAGGTGACTTCCGTGAGCACGGTCGCATGCTGGCCGAGGCGGGCGCCACGCCGGTCGAGGTCCGGAACGCCGACGATCTCGCCGAGGTCGGCTGCCTGGTGATCCCCGGCGGCGAATCCACCACGATGGCCAAGCTCGCACGCGCCTACGACCTGGTCGAGCCCGTCCGGGCGCGTGCCGCCCAGGGCATGCCGATCTTCGGCACGTGCGCCGGCATGATCGTGCTCGCCCGGCGCGTCGAGGGCGGCGATCCCTTGTTCGCGGTGATGGACATCGGCGTGCAGCGCAACGCCTACGGCCGGCAGGTCGATTCGTTCGAGGATCAGGTGGACGTCGAGGGCATCGACCATGCGGTGCGGGGGGTCTTCATCCGTGCGCCGAAGATCACGGACGTGGGCGCGGACGTGCGGATCCTGGCCAGTCACGAGGGCGACCCCGTCGTGTTGGAGCAGGGGAACCTGCTCGTATCATCGTTCCATCCGGAGCTGATCGGCGAGACCGGTCTGCACCGCTACCTGCTCTCGAAGATGTGAGGGGACACCATGTCGGGCCATTCCAAGTGGGCGACGATCAAACGGAAGAAGGAAGCGACCGACGCGAAGCGGTCGAACATGTACGCGAAGCTCCTGCGTGCCGTGGAGGTGGCGGCGCGCGAGGGCGGCGGCAACGTCGAGGGCAACATGACGCTCGCCAGCGCCGTCGAGAAGGCCAAGAGCTTCAGCGTCCCGAACGACAACATCGATCGCGCGATCAAGCGGGGTACCGGTGACCTCGGGGACGGCGCGCGATACGAGGAGCTCCTCTACGAGGGGTATGCGCCCGGCGGCGTCGCCCTCCTGATCGAGGCGCTCACCGACAACCGCAACCGAACCGGCCAGGAGGTTCGGCACGCCTTCACCCGGAACAACGGCAACATGGGCGAGCAGGGCAGTACCGGTTGGATGTTCACCCGCAAGGGCTTGATCGTGGTGGAGAAGTCGGTGGCGCCCGACGAGGAACGCCTCCTGGAGCTCGCGTTGGAGTCCGGCGCCGAGGACCTGTCCGACTCCGAGAGCTCCTGGGACATCGTCACCGAGCCCGGGCAGTTCAAGGTGGTGCAGCAAGCGCTGGAAGGCGCGGGGGTGCCGGTGTTCTCGGCGGAGATCACGATGATCCCGCAGAACACGATCCCCGTGGAGGGCGGCGAGGCGAAGCAGGTGCTCGGCCTGATCGAGGCGCTCGAGGAACTCGACGACGTGCAGAACGTCTACGCCAACTTCGACATCCCCGAAGAGGTCATGGCCTCCCTCTAGCGGTCCTCGTCATCCCAGGGCAGGATTCCGCAATTCCTTCCGACCTTCGAGCCATTGCGAGCACGCGGGGAACGTGCCTAGTGTCGGAAGGTTCGGCGTCATCCCACCGGGGAGGGACACATGCATCGACATTCGTCACGCCGCGCGATCTCGCTGGCGGCCGTCGTCACGGCGTTCGCGCTGGTCGCGATGACCGGGCTCACCGGCACCGCAGCCAACCGCTCGGCACTCGAACCGCCGCACCCGCGCTTCGGGCCTGTCACGCTTGGCCGAGGACCAGCTCGCGTCGATCGTGGCGCAGAAGGAAGGGGACGAGGAGGGCCGCTTCGAGATCGAGGAGGCGGCTGCCCAGTTCGCCGAGCCTCGCACGGGGCCGCCCGGGGCGCTGACCTCGGCTCGCGATGACGCCGCGGCCCTCGCCGCGGCATCCGGCACCTGGGTGCAGGTCACGAACCTGCCGTACGACTCCGACGATCCGAACTACCGCGACCCGTTCATCTCCAACTCCGGAGGCGGATCGGGCTTCGTGACCGGCCGCGCCGCCGCGGTGGCGGTCGACGGTTCGTGGGTCTACGCGGGCGGCGCCGACGGTGGGCTCTGGCGCTCCCGCGATGCCGGCAGCACCTGGCAGGCGATGACCGACGGCCTCGACAGCACGTCGTCCGGCGCGATCGGCGTGAACCCGAAGGACCACAGCGTCTGGTACGCCACCGGGGAATCGAGCACCGCGTTCGACAACTACCTCGGCACCGGGGTCTACGTCTCCGACGACCACGCGGCGACCTGGTCCAAGGTCGGCGGTGACGAACTCGACGGTCAGATGACGTCCGGGATCGTCTTCGACGGTCACGGTCACATCGTCGTGGGGACGAGCTTGGGGATCGTGCGTCGCTCGCTGAGCGCGCCGCTCGGCGACCCGTGGACCGTGGTGGCACAGCCCGGCACGCCCGGGCCGTACGGCTTCACGTTCGTGAACGACGTCCAGGTCGATCCCACCGACGGCATGCACATGGTGGCGAGCATCGCCTGGCGCGGCGGTCCGACCGACTACAACGGCTTCTACGAGTCCACGAACGGTGGAGCGTCGTGGTCGATGGTGCGACACCGACGGCATCAACGCCGCCGACATCGGCAAGTCGAGCTTCGCGTTCGGCAGCGACGGCCGTCTGTATTCGCTGGTCGAGTCGATCCACAAGTACCTCTTCAACCCGGAGACGGTGTTGATGGGCGTCTACGAATCCCGCTCCGGCGATGTTGCCGGTCCGTGGGATCGCATCGCCACCTCGAAGCAGCTCGGGAACTCGCCGGGCTCCGCGCTGGGCTTCGGTTCCGGATACTCGCCGGGGATCCAGGCTTGGTACAACCAGGCGCTCGGCGTGGCGCCGAACAACCCGAACCGGGTGTTCGTGGGCATGGAGGAGGTCTACGAGACCCGCAACCAGGGTGGCGCGTGGACCACGATCGGGCCGTACTGGAACTTCGGGCTCCCGTGCGGGGCGAACGACCTGGACGACTGCCCGAAGACGACGCACCCCGACCAGCACGGCATCGCGTTCGGCCAGGGCAAGCTGTGGATGGCCAACGACGGCGGCATCTACAGCCGCAGCCTGGCCAAGGCGAAGAAGTGGATCAACAACAACGCCGACCTGCGGATGCTGCAGTACTACTACGGCGGCACGGGAAGGTGCCGGGCGGCACGGCGTACTGGGGCGGCCTGCAGGACAACGGCGGCTCCCTCCAACTGCCTGGGGCCGACACGATGGTCTCGCCGTTCGGCGGTGACGGCGGCGACGTGATCGTCGATCCGAACAACGCGATGCGCAACGTCTCGGAGTACACCGAGAACGACATGTGGCTCACCACGAACGCTGGCCGCAGCGACGGGAGCACGGCCGCATGGCGTGAGATCAGCCCGGCGTGCAGCGCGTTCACCTACACGCCCGATCCGTGCGACCCGCAGCCGCGGTTCATCGCTCCGTTCGAGGCCGACCCGAAGGCGCCCAACAAGCACTGGGTGAGCGGCGGGCGGTACGTGTGGGAGACCACCGAGGGCTGGCGCACGCACTGCAGCGATACCGCGTGCGATTGGAAGATCACGCACGACACCGGTGAGGCGAGTCAGATCACCGGGATCGGCGTCAACGGCGACACGGTCTACGTGGGGTATTGCGGCAACGGGTGCAACCCCGACGGCGACCTGTTCTACGCCGGGATCGACACGAACTACGGCGGGACCTGGCACACGGTGGCAGGGCCGGACGTCGTCAACGGCGGCGACCCGCTGCCGCAGCGCTACGTCTTCAACATGGTGGTCGATCCTGCGGATGACGGACACGTCTACGCGATCTACAGCGGGTACTCACGTCGGTGGATCCCCGGTGCGGGCGTCGGGCACGTGTTCGAGTCGACGGACGGGGGCGCGAACTGGAACGACATCAGCGGCAACCTGCCGGACGCCCCGGCCGACGACCTGGTGATGAGCGGGTCCAAGCTGGTGCTCGCCACCGACGTCGGCGTGTTCATCACGAGCGCCGGCGCGCCGGGGACGTGGAAGCGGTACGGCTCGGGCTTGCCGAACGCGATCCCGAACGACCTCACCACGACGCCCGGCGGCGCGATCGTCGCCGTGACCCACGGGCGAGGGATGTTCAAGATCTCGGCGCCGTAGCCGGCGGAGGTCCGGGTCGACGGGGGCCGCCATCGGCGGCCCCCGTTGCCGTGGGTGGGTCGTTGCCCCGGCCGCCGCCGGTCCCTAGGATGGGCGAACGGATGTTCGATACCTGTGTGCTCGGCGTGGACCCTGGCGTGGCCCGGTTGGGCCTCGCCGTCGTCGGTCGTGAGGGTCGCAAGCCCGCGCTGGTCTGGGCAGACACGATCCGCACGCCATCCAGCCAGGACGAGTCGGCCAGACTCCTGCATCTGGTGACCGCGATGCGCACGGCGATCGCGCAGCACGCACCCACCTGCGTGGCCATCGAGCGCGTCGCCTTCAGCAGGAACCGGAGCAGCGCGCTCACCGTCGCCCGTGTCACCGGGGCGGTGATGGTGGTGGCCGCCGAGGCGGGCCTGCCGGTGGCCGAGTACAGCCCCACCCAGGTGAAGAGCGCGGTCACCGGCATCGGCAACGCCGACAAGGACCAGGTCCGCACCGCCCTCATCCGCGTCCACGCGATGCGCGAGGTGCCCGACCAACCCGACGCGGCCGACGCCATCGCGGTGGCCCTCACCCATCTGACCGGCGAGCGGCTGCGCACGGCCGCTCGAGCGGTGGGAGCGCGATGATCTCGTTCCTGGAGGGCGAGGTGGTCGAGAAGGGGGCGAACCGGATCGTGCTGGCCGTCGGCGGGGTCGGCTACGACCTGCTGGTGCCCACGTCGGTGGTGAGCAAGCTCCCGCCCACCGGCAAGACCACACGTGTGCACACGCGCATGGTCGTGCGGGACGACGCCATGGTCCTGTACGGCTTCTCCGCCACCGACGAGCGCGAACTGTTCGACCTGCTGACCGGCGTGAGCGGCGTCGGTCCCAAGGTGGCCCTGTCCTTCCTGTCGGCGTTGGCGCCCGATGCGCTGCGGCGCAGCGTGGTGGCCGGCGACGCCGAGGCCCTCACGGTCGTCCCGGGGGTGGGCAAGAAGGTGGCCCAGCGCGTGGTGCTCGACCTGCGCGACAAGCTGGGCGGCGAGGGAGAACTCGTGGCCGAAGGCCCGCTCGCCGATGTGCGCGAGGCGTTGGTGTCGTTGGGTCTCACCCCGGCCGAAGCGAGCGAGGCCCTGGCGTCCGTGCAGGTCGACGACCGCGAGGTCGAGGATCTGTTGCGGGAAGCCCTGCAGAAGGCGGGCCGCTGACGTGGACGACGACCGCTTGATCGAAGCCGCCGTCGTCGACCCGGAGGATCGCGAGTTCGACGTCGCACTGCGCCCCCGTTCGCTCACCGAGTTCGTGGGTCAGGAGCGGGTGAAGGAACAGTTGGCGCTGTTGATCGACGGCGCGAGGCGCCGCTCCGAACCCGTCGACCATCTGCTGTTCAGCGGTCCACCGGGGCTGGGCAAGACCACGCTGGCCCAGATCGTGGCCACCGAGATGGCCGCGGGGTTCAACCCCACGTCCGGCCCGGCCCTGGATCGTCCCAGCGACCTCGCCGCCATCCTCACCAACCTCGGGGACGGCGACGTGTTGTTCGTCGACGAGATCCACCGCATGCCGCGCCCCGTCGAGGAAGTGCTGTATCCGGCGCTGGAGGACTTCGTGCTCGATGTGGTGCTGGGCAAAGGCCCGACGGCGCGGTCGATCAGGCTGGAACTCCCGCGGTTCACCCTGGTGGCGGCCACCACGCGACCGGGACGCATCACGCTGCCGCTGCGGGAACGCTTCGGGTTCTCGCCGCGGCTCGACTACTACTCGGTGGAAGACCTCACGAAGATCGTGGGCCGGTCCGCGGGCATCCTGGGGGTTCGGCTCGACGAGGAGGGCGCGGTCGAGATCGCGGGCCGGTCACGAGGCACGCCTCGGATCGCGAACCGGCTGCTGCGGCGCGTGCGCGACTTCGCCGAGGTACGTCACGACGGCGCGATCGACGGCGCGGTGGCTCGCGGCGGGCTCGAGGTCTTCGAGGTCGATGACGAGGGCCTCGACCGGCTCGATCACGCGATCCTGCGCGCCATCGTGGAGCGGTTCGGCGGGGGACCGGTGGGCCTGTCCACCCTGGCGGCGGCCATCGGCGAGGAGCCCGACACGGTCGAAGATGTCGTGGAGCCCTACCTGCTGCAGCGAGGGTTCTTGCACCGCACGCCTCGTGGGCGGGTGGCCACCGAACGCGCCTACCGCCAGTTGGGCATCAGCGCTCCGGGCACGCTGCCGCTGTGAGGGTTGGTGCGCCAACGGGCTTGTAGACTCGGCCCCGCGTTTTCCATCCCCTCACACAGAAGAGGTTCCTCGCATGGTCCAGTTCCTCGCGCAGTCCTCGGGCGGCGGCTCCTACGTCGGATTGTTGATCCCGGTGCTGCTCCTCGGTGTCTTCTATTTCCTCCTGATCCGTCCGCAGCAGCGGCGGGCGAAGGAACAGCAGGCCCTGATCCGCAGCGTCGAAGAGGGCGACGAGATCGTGATGACCTCGGGCATCATCGGCACGATCGTCGCGATCGACGAGGACGATGACACCCTGACCGTCGAGATCGCTCCCGGCACGCAGGTCCGGATCCTGCGCGCGGGCGTGGGTCGCCGGCTCACGGCCGACGACGAGGACTACGACGACGAGGACTACGACGAGGATGAGGACGGCGACGAGGGCGGGGAGCACGACACGTCCGACGAGCAGCAGGGCCCCATCCAGCAGCTGTGAGTGACGCCGACCTTCCCCGCGAGCCCGTTCGCCGGGTCGATGAACCCGCGCCCTTCGTGCCGCATCAGGCGTTGCCCGAACACCCGGCGCCGACACCCGGCTCGGACGCCCCGCCGTCGGTCTCGCTGGAGATGATCCAGGACCACGAGCCGCTCGCGGCCTTCATCGCCTCGGCCGACCGCGTGATGGAGGCGATGGGCTTCACCGAGCACGGGTTCCGCCACGCGAACCTGGTGTCCAGCATCTCGTTCCAGGTCCTGCACCGGCTGGGCTACGGCGAGCGTGAGGCGACGCTGGCGAGCGTGGCCGGGTACCTGCACGACGTCGGCAACGCCCTGGCGCGGGACGCCCACGGCCAGACCGGTGCGGTGATCGTCTATCAAGCGCTGCACGACACCGTGAATCCGGCAGACCTCATGCCGATCGTGGCCGCGATCGCGAACCACGAAGAGACCGAGGGGACCGCGGTCTCCCCGGTGTCGGCCGCGGTGATCCTGGCCGACAAGAGCGACGTGCATCGAAGCCGCGTGCGCAAGAGCGGGCACATCGATCACGACATCCACGACCGCGTGAACTATGCCGTGGAGCAGTCGTTCCTGCGGGTAGACTCGGACGCTCGAACGGTCAGCCTGGAGCTGACCATCGACACCCAGATCAGCCAAGTGATGGAGTACTTCGAGATCTTCCTGGGCAGGATGCAGCTGTGCCGTCGCGCGGCTGAGATGCTCGACGCCCGGTTCCGACTGGTCGTGAACGGCTCGGAGCTGGCGTGAAGCGAACCCGCGGCTTGTGGCTGTCGATCGCCATGGTGGCGCTGCTCGTCGTGGGGTCCCTGATCGGGTTCGCCACCGGTGCCCTGCAGCCCACCCTGGGCCTGGACCTCGAGGGCGGCGTCTCGGTGATCCTCACCGCGCCGGAAGGCACGCCCCGCGACGTCATGGACCAGGCGCTCACGAACATCCGGAACCGCGTCGACGCGTTCGGGGTGGGGGAGCCCGACATCGTGCTGTCGGGCAACACGATCGAGGTGCAGATCCCCGGCCTGACGAACGGCACGATCGAGGAGCGTCAGAAGGAGCAGTACTGCCTGATCGACGACGCCGGCGTGAACTATGGCTGCGGCGCCGACCAGGCCGAAGCGCAGGCGGCGCTCGATGACCTGCAGGTGACCAGCCAGGCCTCGGAAGCCTGCGTCGAGGACGCGGATGGCACCCAGCTCGAGTGCTTCACCAGCGAACAGGAGGCCACCGCCTTCCAGTCGTCCATCACCGTGTCGCCCAAGACGGCCGCGAGTCCTTCGGCCTCGCCCAGCGGTTCGGCATCGCCGTCGGCGAGCCCGTCGTCCGAACCCGACACGGGTGGGTTCTGCCTCACCGACCCCACGGGCAAGCAGTACGGATGTTCCACCACCAAGAAGGAAGCGCAGAAGGCGGCCGACGGCCTGACGGTCGAGGTGACGAAACGCAGTTACTGCGTCACCGGCGGCGCCACCGCCACCGAAGAGGAGGCCTCGCCCACCCCGTCGGCCACACCCGACCCTTCGAAGTCCGCCTCACCGTCGCCCAGTGCGTCGGCCTCACCCAGTGCCAGCCCGTCCGCGAGCGGGGTGTCCGGCCTCGATCTGCAAGGGACGGAGACGCTCCCGTGCGAGCTCGAGACGAAAGCCGACGCGCAGGATGCGCTCGATGCGATCGCGGTGTCCAAGCAGACCGTGCAGTACTGCGTGATCAGCTCGGCCGCCAAGAACCTGGGCTGCTTCATCGACCGGGACGCCGCCGAGCAGGAGCGTCGCGCGACGGGCCAGCAGCGTCTGTTGAGCGTGATCGGACAGACCGCCCGGCTGGAGCAGCGCCCGGTGCTCGCCATCGTCCCGCCGTCTGACCCCACGTACACGTCGTTGGCGGTGACCTGTCCCACCGCCGAGGAGGCGGACACCGACGCCTGCTCGTTCGACACGCTGGACCAGCAAGAGGTCGTCTACATGGACGCCCAGAAGAACAAGTTCCGGCTGGGACCGACCGTGATCAGCGGCAGCGACATCACGAACGCGTCCGCTGTCTTCGGCGGGAGCGGCGTCACCCAGTGGCAGGTCTCGTTCGAACTCGGAGGCGACGCGGTCGATGCGTTCGCCGAGGCCACCACCACGGCGGTGAGCCAGCCGCCCCCGCAGAACTCGATCGCGATCGTCGTCGACCGCAGCGTGATCTCCTATCCCACGGTGAACGACCCCATCACGAACGGCAGCGGCGTGATCAGCGGCGGCTTCGACGAGACCGAAGCCAAGGACCTGGCGACCGTGCTGAACGCCGGTGCGCTGCCGGTGGAACTGACGCGGCAGTCGGTGCAGACCGTGAGCCCCACGCTGGGTGAGGAGTCGTTGCGGCAGGGCATCGTGGCCGGGATCGCCGGCTTGATCCTGCTGTTCCTGTACCTGCTCTTCTATTACCGGCTGCTGGGCATCGTGGCGTGGTTCGGCATGTCGGCATGGGCGATCCTGGCGCTGGCCATCGTCTCGATCGCCGGGGCGCAGGTGGGCTACGCGCTCACCCTGGCCGGCGTCGCGGGCCTCGTGATCTCCCTGGGCGTGACCGCCGACTCCTACATCGTGTTCTTCGAACGGCTGAAGGACGAGGTGCGCTCGGGCAAGTCGGCGCGTTCGGCGGTGCAGCCGGCGTTCAAGCGGTCGTACAAGACGATCGTGGCGGCCGACTTCGTGACGATGATCGCGGCGGTGGTGCTCTACGTCACCGCGGTGAGCTCCGTGCGCGGGTTCGCGCTCACGCTGGGCGTGGCGACGCTGCTCGACCTGTTCGTCGTGTACTTCTTCAAGCGACCCACGGTGTTCCTGATCGCGCGGAACGAGCGGCTCGTGAACATGCACGGGTTCGGACTTCGCAGCGGCATCGCGGGCGATCCCGACCCCGATGACGCGCCGGCGGGAGGCACGCCGTGAACCTCCACCACCTGAGCGAGACCTATCGCGGCCACACGATCCCGCACTTCCGGTTCGTCGAGCGCAAGCGGCTGTGGTTCACGATCTCGGGCGTCGTCATCCTGCTGGGCATCGCGGGCTTCATCGTCCGCGGTGGGCTTGAACCTGTCGATCGACTTCGAGGGCGGCGCGCAGATCTCCTACCCGCTGCAGTCGGACGCCACCGCGGAAGACATCAGCGGCATCCTCGCCGACAACGGCCGGCCCGACGCCGAGGTGCAGATCGTCAACGGCGACACGGTCTCGATCCGCACCGAGACCCTGGCCGGCGCTGTCGAGAGCCGATGCGCTCATCAGCTGCCCTCGCGAAGCAGGCCGGGGTCACGGTCACCGAGGTCAGCATCCAGGACATCGGGCCCACGTGGGGCGCCGAGATCTCGCGCAAGGCGCTGTTCGGGCTGGTGGTCGTGCTGATCGCGATCATGATCTACATCTCGTTCCGGTTCGAGTGGAAGATGGCCGTCGGCGCCATCATCGCGCTGCTCCACGACGTATTGATCACGATCGGCGTCTACGCCTTGGTGGGCCGCGAGGTCACGCCCGAGACCGTCATCGCCATCCTCACGATCCTCGGGTTCTCGCTGTACGACACCGTCGTGATCTACGACAAGATCCGGGAGAACACCGAGTCCAGCGCGCTGGTCTCCAAGCTCGGCTACGACGGCGTGGTCGACCTGTCGCTGAACCAGACCTTCATGCGGTCGGTGAACACCTCGCTGGTGGTCCTGCTGCCGATCCTGTCGCTGCTGCTCTTCGGCGGAGACACCCTGAAGGACTTCGCGTTCGCGATGTTCATCGGGGTGGCGACCGGCGCCTACTCCTCGATCTTCATCGCCGCCCCGGTGCTCACGATGCTGAAGAAGCGCGACAAGCGTTACCAGCAGATCGAGGCCCGCCGCACCGCGCGCACCCGGACGGCCACCACCGAGCCTGCCCCGAGCACGGTGGCCGCGGCGAGCACGTCCGACGCTGCCGCGCAGGCCACCACCGCGCGGGTCGGAGCGTCGTCGAAGCCCAGGCCGAAGAACAAGAAGCGTCCGCCGGCCAAGCGGAAGCGGAGGTGAGCCGGTGGAGATCGAGGAGATCAAGGCCCTGATCCGCGACGTGCCCGACTTCCCGGAGCCGGGCATCGTGTTCAAGGACATCACCCCGGTGCTGGCCGACCCGATCGCGTTCTCCACGATCACCGACCTGATCGTGGTGCACTTCGGCCGCGGCAACGTCGACAAGGTGGTGGGCATCGAGGCGCGGGGGTTCATCCTGGCCTCGCCGGTTGCCTACCACTTCGGGGCCGGCTTCGTGCCCATCCGCAAGGCGGGCAAGCTCCCGTCCGAGACGATCGCCGAGGAGTACGAGCTCGAGTACGGCACCGCCACGATCGAGCTGCATCGCGACGGCATCAAGCCGGGGGAGCGCGTCCTGATCGTCGACGACGTCCTGGCCACCGGGGGCACCGCGGCCGCTGCCGCGTCCCTGGTCGAGCAGGCGGGCGGCAACGTGTGCGGCATCGCGTGCATGATCGAACTCGAGTTCCTCAAGGGTCGCGAGAAGATCAAGGACCACGAGTTCCACACCCTGATCACGTACTGACCGCGCACGGCGTCCCGCTCCACCCGGCTTCGCCCCCGTACACTGGCCGTACGGGAGGCAGCACGTGGACAGCAGGGAAGAAGTCACCCTCGACGAGCAGGAGACACCGGCGCCGCCGGCTCAGCCGCGGCGGGGTGGACGCCTGCCGAACATCCCGCGCCCGCGCCTGCGTCGCGGTGACTCCGGGCCGCCGAGCCTGATCGATCCGGTCCTGAAGAAGGTCCGCTCCTACAACCCGAAGGCCGACCTGAAGGAGATCCAGCGGGCGTTCATGTTCGCCCAGGACTCGCACGAGGGGCAGAAGCGCAAGTCGGGCGAGGACTTCATCGAACATCCCGTGGCCGTCACCGCGATCCTGGCGGACCTGCGCCTGGACACCACCACCCTCGAGGCCGCGCTCCTCCACGACACCGTGGAGGACACCGACGTCACGCTCGTCGCGATCGAAGAGGAGTTCGGCGAGGAGGTCACGCGCATCGTCGACGGCCTCACGAAGCTCGACCGGTTCGAGTTCCGCACGCGCGAGCAGGAGCAGGCCGAGAACGTCCGCAAGATGATCGTGGCGATGGCCGGCGACATCCGCGTGTTGCTGATCAAGCTCGCCGACCGCCTGCACAACATGCGCACGCTGGGCGTGTTCCCCGAAGCCAAGCAGCGCCGCATCGCCACCGAGACCCTGGAGATCTACGCGCCGCTCGCGCATCGCCTCGGTGTCCAGGAGCTGAAGTGGGAGCTCGAGGACCTCTCGTTCAAGGCGCTGCACCCCGGGCCCTACCGCGAGATCGCGAGCCTGGTCGATGCGCGCCGCGGCGAACGCACCGCGTTGATCGAACAGGTCACCACCGAGTCGCGCGCCAAGCTGAAAGAGCTCGGGGTCAAGGCCGAGGTCGAAGGCCGCCCCAAGCACCTGTACTCCATCTACGAGAAGATGGTGTTGCGGGGCAAGGAGTTCAACGAGATCTACGACCTCGTGGGCGTGCGCATCCTGGTGGACTCACCGCGCGACTGCTACGCGGCGCTCGGCGCGATCCACTCCCTGTGGAAGCCCATCCCCGGGCGCTTCAAGGACTACATCGCGATGCCCAAGTCCAACATGTACCAGTCGCTGCACACCACGGTGGTGGGTCCGGGCGGCAAGCCGCTGGAGATCCAGCTGCGAACCCGCGACATGCACCGAACGGCCAAGTTCGGCATCGCGGCGCACTGGCGCTACAAGGAGGGCGGCAAGCAGGCGAAGGACGCCGCCGACATGGTCTGGCTCGGGCAGATGATGGAGTGGCTGAAGGACATGGCCGACCCTCGGGAGTTCATGGAGGGCCTGAAGATCGACCTCTACGGGGGGCAGGTCTTCGTGTTCACGCCGAAGGGCGACGTGGTGAACCTGCCGGCCGGTGCCACGCCGGTGGACTTCGCCTACGCCATCCACACCGACGTGGGTCACCGCACGATCGGCGCCAAGGTGGGGGGCAAGCTGGTGCCGCTCGACTACGAGCTCCAGACCGGCGACGCCGTCGACGTCCTGACCTCCAAGGCCCAGGGCGAGGGGCCGTCGCAGGACTGGTTGCAGTTCGTCAAGACGCCGCGAGCACGGTCGAAGATCCGGCAGTGGTTCTCGCGAGGGCGCCGCGAGGACGCTCTGGAGCAGGGGCGCGACGCCGTCCAACGGTTGATGCGCAAGGAGCGCCTGCCCATCAAGCGGCTCGCCACCGAAGCCTCGCTCACCCAGGTCGCCACCGAGCTGAAGTACCCGAACCTCGAGGCGCTGTACGTCGCGGTGGGGGAGGGCCACGTGTCGCCGCAATCGGTGGTGGCGCGGGTGGCGCGTTCGGTCTCGGGCACCACCGACGAGGACGAGATCGAGGTCCCCCTCGCACGGCCCGTCCGGCTGGGGCCGGCCGACGTCTCGAAGGGCGTCGTGGTCCGCGGGCTCGGCGACGTGTGGGTGCGGCTGGGCCGGTGCTGCACGCCGGTGCCGGGCGATGAGATCCTCGGGTTCGTCACCCGGGGCCAAGGGGTCAGCGTGCATCGCACCGACTGTCCGAACGTGAAGTCGCTCCGCCAGCAGCCCGAGCGCCTGATCGAGGTGACCTGGTCGGAGGGCAAGCCCACCTCGTTCACCGTGGCGATCCAGGTGGAGGCGCTCGACCGCACGCGGTTGCTGTCCGACGTGGCCACCGTGCTCTCGGACAACCACGTCAACATCCTGGCGGCCACCAGTTCCACCGGGAAGGACCGGATCACGCGACTGCGGTTCACGTTCGAGCTGGCCGACATCGCGCACCTGTCCAGCGTGCTCGCGGCCGCCAAGCGCGTCGACAGCGTCTACGACGCCTACCGCGTGGTGCCCAGCTAGTCCCATGCGCGTCGTGCTGCAGCGTGTCGCGCGCGCTCGCGTGTCCGTGGACGGCGCTGCCGTGGGGGAGATCGGCCGTGGACTGCTCCTGCTGGTGGGCGTCGGCCGCGGCGATCCCGACGAGCACGCCGGCAGGCTGGCCGACAAGGTGGCGACCCTGCGCGTGTTCGCCGACGCCGACGGCAAGACCAACCTGGCCATCGCCGACGTCGCCGGGGCCGCGCTCGTGGTGTCGCAGTTCACCCTGTACGGCGACGTGCGGAAAGGCCGCCGTCCGTCGTGGACGCCGGCCGAGGATCCCGAACGCGCGGCCGCCATGGTCGAGGCCTTCGCCGTGGCCCTCGAGGCGCACGGGGTACCGGTCGAGCGTGGGGTGTTCGGCGCCGACATGGAGGTCGAGCTCACCAACGACGGTCCGTTCACGCTGATCCTGGACGCGGACCTGCTCTGACCCATGGGCTCCCGAGGTGGTCCGTTAGCATGACCGCCTGATGTGGCTCCAGGTCTTCAACGCGAACCCCTACGGGACGAACTGCTGGCTGCTCTCGGCCGAGGGCAGTGACGACGCCGTGGTGGTCGACCCCGGGTTCGAGCCGGAGGCCGTGCACGCGATGCTCCGAGCCGCCGGCAAGACCCCGGTCGCGATCCTGGCGACCCACGCGCACGTCGATCACGCCGCGGCCGCCGGCGACTTCGCCGGTGAGCTCCCGGTCTTCGTGCACGAGGCCGACGCCGTGGCCTTCACCGACGAGATCGCTTGGAACGCAGGCTTCGACAACCCGCTCACCCCGGTGAAGGACCTGCGGACGATCGCCGATGGCGACGTGCTTCGGTTCGCGGGCTGCTCCCTGGAGGTCATGCACACGCCCGGTCACACGCCCGGGCACTGTTCCTTCCGGGTGGACGGCGACGTCGTGCTGTTCGCCGGCGACCTGGTGTTCGCCGGCTCGATCGGCCGGTCGGATCTGCCGAACAGCGATCCCGGCGCGATGCAGGCCAGCCTGCGACGGTTCCTCACGTTGCCCGATGCGCTGCCGGTGCTGCCGGGGCACGGACCCGACACCACCGTGGGCCGGGAGCGCGCCTCCAACCCGTTCCTGCAGGAGTTGGTCTGATGGGCACCGACCTCGCGCCGCCCCGCGGCACCCAGGACCTGCTGCCGGACCGCTCCGACGCGATGCTCGGCCTGTACGAGGCCGCCCACGAGCTGGCGCGGCTCTTCGGCTTCCGGTACGTCGAGACGCCGACGTTCGAGGACACCGAGGTGTTCGCGCGCACGTCCGGCGACACCTCCGACGTGGTGACCAAGGAGATGTACACGTTCGAGGACAAGGGCGGTCGTTCGGTGACGCTCCGTCCGGAGAGCACGGCCGGTGTCGTGCGAGCCTGGCTCGATCGCGCGCAGGCGCTGGGGGCCCCGTGGCGAGCGTACGCGGTCGCCAACGAGTTCCGCCATGGCCGTCCCCAGGCCGGTCGCCTGCGGGAGTTCCGCCAGTTCGACGTCGAGGTCCTGGGCGTCGAGGCCCCGGGCGCCGACATCGAGGTGATCACGATGGGCGACCGCTACCTGCGCGAACGGGGGCTGCGCGACGTGGTGCTGCACCTCAACTCGATCGGAGACGAGGTGTGCCGCCCCGCCTACCGGGCGGAACTCGTCGCCTACTTCGAGCCGTTCCGCGATCAGCTCGACCGCGACTGTCGCGAGCGCCTGGAGAAGAACCCCCTGCGGGTGTTCGACTGCAAGGTCGACGGAGAGAAGGACTTCGTGCTCGCGGCGCCCACGATCGCCGACCGCTTGTGCGAGCCCTGCGCCCAGCACTTCGTGGCGGTCCGCGCCGGGCTCGACGAGGCCGGCGTGCCCTACGAGCTCGACCCGCGATTGGTGAGGGGCCTCGACTACTACACCCGCACGGCGTTCGAGTGGATCTCGGGCGTGCTCGCCGAGAACAAGGCCGGCACCATCAACGCCGGCGGCCGCTACGACGGGCTCGCCGAGCAGCTCGGCGGCCAGCCCACGCCCGGGGTCGGCTTCGCCATGGGACTGGATCGCGTCCTCCTGGCCATGGAGGGCGAGGGGGTCCCCGTGCCGGCCGCTCGCACCCCTCGCTGTTTCGTGGTGGCGATCGGGGACCGGTCGCAGACGGAAGGTCGGCGCCTGGTGGAGATCCTGCGGGATGCCGGGGTGCCGGCGGTGCGGGCGTTCGAGGAACGTCCGTTGAAGGCCCAGCTGAAGCAGGCCGACCGCTCGGGCGCCGCGTTCGTCGCGATCATCGGGGAGCGCGAGCTCGCCGAGGGGGTCGTGACCCTGCGACGCCTCGCGGACGGCATCCAGAAGACGGTCCCCGCCGGCGAGGTGTCCCGATGGCTCACGCGACTCGACGACTGGATCGGATGAGATGACCACGATGCGAACCACCATGCGAACCCACGCCTGCGGCGAACTGCGTGCCGCCGACGCCGGGGCCGAGGTGACCCTGTGCGGCTGGGTGGCGCACCGCCGCGATCACGGCGGCGTCACCTTCATCGACCTTCGCGACCGCCACGGCGTGGTGCAGGTCGTGTTCCATCCCGAGGACGCTCCCGAGGCGCACACCGGCGCCCAGAAACTGGGGGGCGAGGACGTCGTCCGGGTGACCGGCACGGTGCGCGCCCGTCCCGACGGCATGCAGAACCCCGAACTCGCCACCGGTGAGGTCGAGGTCGTCGCGGCCGAGCTCGAGGTGCTGAACCCGTCCGAGACGCCGCCGTTCCCGATCGAGGACCGCATCGAGGTGGGCGAGGACCTCCGGCTCACCTACCGCTACCTCGACCTGCGCCGGCCCGAGATGACGAAGGTGCTGGCGATGCGTGCCCGCATCGTGCAGCTGATGCGGGAGCACATGGACGGGCTGGGGTTCGTCGAGATCGAGACCCCCTTGCTGACGCGCAGCACCCCGGAGGGTTCGCGCGACTTCCTGGTGCCGAGCCGCCTGCAGCCGGGCACGTTCTACGCGCTGCCGCAGTCGCCCCAACAGCTGAAGCAGATGCTGATGGTGGGCGGCCAGGACCGGTACTACCAGATCGTGCGTTGCCTCCGCGACGAGGCCTCGCGCGCCGATCGCGGGTTCGAGTTCACCCAACTCGACGTGGAGATGAGCTTCGTCACCGAAGAGGACCTGATCGCCCTGATCGAGCCGCTGTACGCGCGGATCGTGCAGGACATCGCGGGGGTCGAGGTGGCCGTGCCGTTCCCGCGCATGACCTACGCCGAGATGATGCAGCGGTACGGATCGGACAAGCCTGACCTCCGATACGGCATGGAGCTGGTGGATCTCGGGCCGGTGTTCGCCCGGACGGGGTTCAACGCGTTCGCGAAGGTGCTGGCCGACGGGGGTGCGATCAAGGCCCTGGCGGCGCCGGGCGCGGGGTCGTTCTCGCGCAAGGAGCTCGACAAGCTGATCGAAGAGGCCAAGGGCCGTGGCGCCGCCGGCCTCGTGTGGCTCGTCGTCGAAGCCGACGGCGCGGTCCGGTCGCCGGTGGAGAAGTTCCTGAGCCCTGAAGAGATCGCCGGCATCGTGGCCGCGACCGGGGCCGCTGAAGGCGACCTGGTGTGCATCGTTGCCGACCGCACCGACCGGGCCAACGTGGCCCTCGACGGCCTTCGGCGCGACCTTGCCGTCAGACTCGACCTCATCCCCGAGAACGCCTGGACGTTCTGCTGGATGGTCGAGCCGCCGCTGTTCGAATGGAGCGACGAGGAGGGCCGCTGGGTGTCGGTGCATCACCCGTTCACCTCCCCGGCCGGCGATGACCTGACGCCCGAGACCGCGAAGGCTCGAGCCTACGACCTGGTGCTGAACGGGTTCGAGATCGGCGGCGGCAGCATCCGGATCCACCAGGCCGACGTCCAACGACGGATCTTCGAGAACCTCGGACTCACCGCCGAACAGATCGACGACGAGTTCGGTCACCTGATCGGGGCGCTCCGGCTCGGCGCGCCGCCGCACGGCGGGATCGCGATGGGGGTCGACCGCCTCGTGATGATCATGGCGGGCAAGGACGCGATCCGCGACGTCATCGCGTTCCCGAAATCCCAGTCGGGCGGCGACCCGCTCACCGGCGCTCCCGCCCCGGTGGACGAGGACCAACTTCGCGAGCTCGGCATCCGTCTGGCGCACCCGCCGAAGGCCGCCGAACCCGCCACGACCAAGGAGGATGTCGATGGCTGAGCTCACGCCCGAACAACTCGCGGTCTTCGGTCCGCCCAACCTGGCCTACCTCGCCACGATCAACGAGGACGGTTCACCGCACCTGTCGCCGCTGTGGGCCGACACCCGCGACGGCATGATCGTGCTCAACACCGCCGACGGCCGCGTGAAGGTCGAGAACGTGCGGCGCGATCCGCGCGTGTCGGTGGCGATCCACGACAAGGAGCACCCGCATCCGCCGATCGCCGTCGTCGGCACCGTCGTCGACATCACCACCGAGGGCGCCGCCGAGCACATGCAGGAACTCGCCCTCGCCTACGACGGGGAGGCGTGGACCCCGGTCGAGGGTCAGGTGCGCCTCCTGCTGGTGATCAGGCCCGACCACGTCCTCGGTTGGACGTAGGGAGCGCGTCGGGGATGCTCGAACGCCCGTGAGCGATCAACCGCTCGCCGCGCGCATGCGCCCTCGGACGTTCGAGGAGTACGAAGGGCAGGCCCACCTGGTGGGCGAGGGCACCGCGCTCTCGCGATTGCTCGCCGGCGGCAACCTCCCGTCGATCATCCTGTGGGGGCCGGCGGGCACCGGCAAGACCACCCTGGCGCATCTGCTCGCCAACGCGGTGGGCGCCGATCTGATCCAGCTCTCGGCGGTCTCTTCCGGCGTGGCCGATGCGCGCAAGGTGATGCAAGGCGCCAAGGGCGGGATGTTCCGGACGGTGCTGTTCGTCGACGAGGTGCACCGCTGGTCGAAGGCGCAGCAGGACGTGCTGCTTCCGGCGGTGGAAGAGGGCATCGTCACGCTGATCGGCGCCACCACCGAGAACCCCTACTTCTCGTTGAACACCCCGCTGCTCTCGCGCTGTCTCCTGCTGCGGCTCGACCCGCTCGGCGACGAGGAGCTCGCCACCTTGCTGCGCCGCGCGCTCGCCGACGAGGACCGTGGCCTCGGCCGTCACCACCTCACGATCGCCGATGACGCCCTCGCACACCTGGTGACCGTGTCCGGCGGCGACGCTCGGGTGGGGCTCACAGGGCTGGACGCGGCTGCCCTCGCCGCGGTGCAGGCCGGGACCACCGAGATCACCCGCGATGTCGCCGCCGACGCCGTGCAGAAGAAGGCGATCGTCTACGACCGCCAGGGCGATGCGCACTACGACGTGATCAGCGCGTTCATCAAGTCGATCCGTGGATCCGATCCCGACGGTGCGCTCTTCTGGCTCGCCCGGATGATCGAGGCCGGTGAGGACCCGAGGTTCATCGCCCGCCGGCTGATCGTCCACGCCAGCGAGGACATCGGCCTGGCCGACTCCGTGGCGTTGGTCGTGGCGATCGCGGCGGCCCAAGCCGTGGAGCACGTGGGGCTGCCCGAGGCGCGCCTCAACCTGGCGCACGCCACGATCTACCTGGCGACGGCCCCGAAGTCCAACAGCGTCTACACGGCCATCTCGCGAGCGATGGAGGACGCGCCCGGCGCCGAGCCGGTGCCGCTGCACCTGCGCGACGCCAGCTACCGGGGAGCGAAGCAGCTCGGCCACGGTGAGGGCTATCGCTACCCTCACGATTTCCCGGGTCATGCGGTGGACCAGGAGTATCGCCCCACCACGTTCCAGGGCAAGCGCTACTACGAGCCGTCGGGCCAGGGGCGTGACGTCGCCCGCATCCCCGGGACGGGCCAGAAAGCCGAGGAGGAGACCGAGGATCGGGACGCGTGAGCGGCGACATCCGGGTCCCCCGCGGCGTCGGGTAGGCTACGCGGACCAACCGCAGGCGACCGACGAAAGGCTCGAGGAACGATGACACTCCTGGCGATGTCCGGCGACACGGCCCTCACGATCGTGGCCGTCTTCTGGGCCCTGCTGGTCCTGGGCCTGCTGGTCGTGCTGCTCAACACCTTCCGCGTGCTCGAGAGCACGAAGATGACGATCGACACGATGCGCGAAGAGGTCGTGCCGCTCCTGCGCGAGGTCCAGGGAACGGTGGAGCGGACCAACCGCGAGCTCGATCGGGTCGACACGATGCTGGTCTCGGCCACCGAGGTCGTTGGCCGCGTCGAGAAGCTCTCCGGCTTGGCCGAACAGGCCGCCGCGAGCCCGCTCGTGAAGATCATCAGCGTGGGTGCCGGTCTGAAGAAGGGCTTCTCGCGGGCCCGGGGTGGCCGCAAGCAGTGAAGCGAGGGTTCTGGGTCGCGTTGGGCCTCGGCGCCGGCGCCACCGGCGCCATCATGGCCAGCCGCTGGACCAAGAAGCAGGCGCAACGCGTCGCGCCGCAGTCCCTGGCGCGCGAGGCCAAAGGCGGTCTGCTCGACTTCTCGAAGCTGGTCTCCGAGTCGATCCAAGAGGGCAAGCAGGCCATGGCCGAGCGCGAGGCCCAGCTGCGGGCCGACAACGATCTGCCGGTCGCAACCGGCGAACCTGACGAACCGCCCGCCGCCTGACCCACCGGTAGACTCCCCGGCGTGGAAGGCCACCGGATCCGCGAGTCGTTCCTGTCGTTCTTCGAAGAACGCGATCACAAGCGCGTCCAGAGCTCGTCACTGATCCCACCGCCCGAGTCGGGCCTGCTGCTGACGAACGCGGGCATGAACCAGTTCATCCCGTACTTCCTGGGTCAGGCATCGGCGCCGTATCCGCGTGCCGTCACCTCGCAGAAGGTGATGCGCACGAACGACATCGAGAACGTGGGCCACGACGCCAGGCACGAGACCTTCTTCGAGATGCTCGGGAACTTCTCGTTCGCCGACTACTTCAAGGCCGAGGCGATCACGTGGGCGCACGAGCTGATCACCGAGGGGTACGGGATCGATCACGACCTGCTGTGGGTCACGGTCTACGACCAGGACGAGGAGGCGGCCTCGGCCTGGGTCGACCTGGCGGGTATCGCGCCCGACCGGATCGTGCGTCGCGGCAAGCTCGACGAGGAAGGCGAGCTCGCGAACTACTGGCACACCCACGCCGCCGGCCCCGCCGGCCCCTGCTCGGAGATCTTCGTGGACCGCGGGCCTCGCTACGGTCCCGACGGCGGTCCCGATGTCGACGAAGAGCGCTTCATGGAGATCTGGAACCTGGTGTTCATGCAGGAACAGGTCGACGGCGACCTCGAGGTCGTGGCGCCGCTGCCGGGCAAGAACGTCGACACCGGTTCCTCGCTCGAACGGGTGGCGATGATCCTGCAGGGCGTCGACAACGTGTTCGAGACCGACCTGTTCAGCCCCACCCTCGAGGAAGCCGAGCGGCGCTCCGGCAAGCGTCACGGCGAGGACCCGAACGACGACGTGTCCCTCAAGATCGTGGCCGAACACGGCCGCGCCACCACGTTCCTGATCGCCGACGGGGTGCAGCCCTCGAACGAGGGGCGCGGATACATCCTGCGCCGCATGTTGCGGCGCGCGGTCTCACACGGTCGCCGGCTGGGGATCGAGGGCAGCGTGCTCGATCCCATCATCACCACGGTGATCGACGGGTTCGGCGACGCCTACCCGGAACTCCGGGAGAACGAGGCGTTCGTGCGCCAGGTGGCCGACTCCGAGGAGGACCGGTTCTCCGCCACCCTGGGCAAAGGGCTCGTGCTCTTCGAAGACGCCAAGGGCCGGGCAGAGGGTTCGCGGATCTCGGGCGACGATGCGTTCGCGCTGTCGGACACGTTCGGGATCCCGCGCGAACAGATCCAGGAATGGGCGGCCGAGGCCGGACTCACGGTCGACACCGACCGGTTCGCCGAACTGCTCCAGGAACAGCGCGACCGTGCGCGTGCGGCACGCAAGAAGGTCGAGGTCGGTCTCGAAGCGGGCGCCGTCCCGCCCACCGAGTTCGTCGGCTACCACGAGACCCAGGCCGAAACGCCGATCGCGTTGGTCCTGGACGACGGCTCCGAACAGCTCGAGGCCGCCGAAGAGGGCCAGGCCGTGCGCGTGTTCCTCGACCGCACGCCGTTCTACGCCGAGGGCGGCGGTCAGGTGGGGGACCAGGGCCTGATCCGCACCGACACCGGCATGGTTCGCGTCACCGACACCGTGCCCGCCGGCGGGCATGCCACGATGCACGTGGGGACCGTCGAGTCCGGGGAGATCCGCCCGGGCCAGGTCGCCCACGCCGCGATCGACGTGGGCCGCCGTGAGGCGACCGCGCGCGCCCACACCTCCACGCACGTCGTGCACTGGACGTTGAAGCAGGTGCTCGGCGAGCACGCCCGTCAGGCCGGTTCGCTGGTGGCGCCCGGCCGGCTGCGGTTCGACTTCCGCCATCCGAACGCCGTCCCGCTCGAGACCCTGGAGGGCGCCGAACTCGAGGCCAACCGGCGACTGGCCATGGACGACGAGGTCCGTGCCACCGAGATGAGCATGGACGAGGCGAAGGGCCTCGGCGCCGTGGCGCTGTTCGGCGAGAAGTACGGGGACACGGTCCGCGTCGTGGAGATCGGGGACTATTCCAAGGAGCTGTGCGGCGGCACCCACGTGCACCACACGGGCCACGTCGCGGTGGTGCGCATCCTGCACGAGGGTTCGATCGGGTCCGGGATGCGTCGCATCGAGGCGCTCGTGGGACCCGACGCCCTGCTCGAGATCAACGCCGAACGCGCGCTGCTGCGTGGCCTCGTCGAGGCCGTCGGGTCGAACGACCCCGCCACGGCCGCCGAGCACGCACGCCGGATCGTCGAGGAGAACAAGCGCCTCAAGGGCGAGCTCGGCCGCCTGCGCGCGGGTGACCGCGACGCGGTCATCACCGCCCTGGTGGAGGGCGCCGTCCCGGTCGACGGCGTGGCGCTCGTGGTCTCGGAGGTCCCGGGGGAGGATCCCGGCGGGTTGCGCGACCTGGCGCAGAAGGTCCGCGACCAGCTGTCGGATCGGGCGGCCGCGATCGTCGTGGGCAACGGCGAGGGCGGCAAGGCGATGTTGGTGGCCGCGGTCACCGGGCCTGCCGTCGAGCGAGGGGTCACCGCCCCCGCGATCCTGGCGACCGCCGCCACGGTGATCGGCGGGGGGGCCGGCGGCAAGGACATCCTGGCCAACGCGGGAGGCAAGCACCCCGAGCGGGTCTCGGATGCGCTCGGCGGCATCCCGGCACGCCTCGAGGAGCTCCTCGGAGCTCGCTAGCGATGGGTCACCAGCCCGGTGAGACCGGGGGCGCCCACGGCAGGGCGCTCGGCCTCGATCTCGGTGATGCGCGGATCGGCGTCGCCGTGTCCGACCCTGATCGACGCCTCGCGGTTCCCATCGGCACGATCCACGTGGGCCAGCCGCCGGGCGAGCTGAAGGCGGTCGCCGCCCTGGTCGCCGAGCACGACGCCACCGTCGTGGTGCTGGGGCACCCACGGTCCATGTCGGGCGAGTCCGGGGCCCGTGCCCAGCAGGCGGAGGCCTTCGCCGACGGCCTCCGCGCGATCCTTTCGGTGCCCGTCGAACTGCAGGACGAGCGCCTCTCCACCGTGGAAGCCGAGCGTTCGTTGCGGGAGGCCGGCATCAAGGGCCCGGAACGACGCCGCGTGGTGGATCGAACCGCCGCCGCGGTGATCCTGCAGGCCTGGCTGGATGCCGGGCCGCGGGGTTCCGTCTGAGCGCAAGGCGTCTGCCCCTGAAGGCCCCGCCCGGTATCCTCCTCGTGGATGGAGACACAGACCACGCCGCGGCGAGCGGCCCGCCATGACCGCGATCCCCGCCGCGACGACCTCCGCCCTCGCCGAACCACCCTGCTGGTGTTGTTCGTGGCGTTCGTCGTGCTCGTCGGCGCCATCGTGTGGGCCGGCAACTACTACGCGGGCTGCAAGGCCGCGCCGGAGGCCTCGAAGGAGACGGTGAACTTCACGGTGCCGGACGGGGCGTCGGCCGGCGACGTCGTCGACGCCCTCGCGAGCGAGGGCCTGATCAACTGCAGCGGGTTCGTCGGCAACCTCCTGATGCGGGGCACCGGCAAGACCGACCAGATCCGTGCGGGCGACTACCAGCTCAACCCGGGCATGACGCTCGATGAGATCGTCACGGTCCTCACCACGGCCCCCAGGAAGATCCCCACCACCAGCGTGCTGATCCCGCCCGGCTATCGCCTCACCGAGATCGCCTCGACCTTGCAGGAGACGCTGAAGATCCCCGAGAAGGCGTTCCTCGACGCGGCCAACAGCGGGGAGTACTCGCTCGAGCCCTATCTGCCCGCGGGAACACCGACGGTCGAGGGATTCATCTGGCCCGAAACCAACCGGTTCCCCACGAAGGGCACCACCGCCGACGACGTCATCACCACCGGGTTGGACCAGTTCGGGGACGCGGTGAAGGACCTGCCGTGGGATCGTGCGGCGTCCCTGGACGTCACCCCGTACGAGGTCATGGTGATCGCCTCGATGATCGAGAAGGAAGCCATGATCGACGCCGACCGCCCGTTGATCTCGGCCGTGATCTACAACCGGCTGCGTGAAGGCATGACCCTGGGGATCGACGCCACGGTGGGCTACATCGACCCCGACCCCAGCGACGGTCTCACCACGCCCGACTTCGAGATCGACAGCCCGTACAACACCCGGCTGAATACGGGGCTCCCGCCGACGCCGATCGCGAGTCCGAGCCTCGCTTCGATCAAGGCGGCCCTCGATCCCGCGGACGTCGGGTACTTCTACTACGTGGCCTGCGGCGACGACGGCGGCCACCGCTTCAGCATCGACTACGACACGTTCCTCGAGAACGTCGATGTCTGCCTCTGAGCAGGACCGGGCCAGGTCGATCCATGGGGGCACGCGAACCCTGGGCGTGATCGGCTGGCCGGTCGAGCACAGCCTGTCGCCCGCGATCCACAACGCGGCGTTCCGTTCGATGGGTCTGCCCTGGGTCTACCTCCCGTTGCCGGTGGCGCCGGGCACCCTGCCGCAGGCGCTCGCCGGGCTCGTGGCGTTGGGGTTCGAGGGGGCGAACGTCACGATGCCGCACAAGACCGAGGCCGCGGACCTCGCCGACGAGCTCACCGAGGACGCGCGCCTGCTGAGGGCGGCCAACACGCTCACCGTGCAGAACGGGGCGATCCTGGGCGACAACACCGACGCCCCGGGGTTCGAACGGTTCCTGCAGGCCGACGCCGGGTTCGAGGCCCGTGGGGCGAGCGCGTTGCTCTTCGGCGCCGGTGGCGCCGCACGGGCGGTGGCCCTGGCGCTGGCCAGGAGCGGGGTGGCCGCCCTCACGGTGGCGGCGCGTGAACCCGCCACGGCCATGGCCATCGTGGAACTCCTCGACGGGTTCCCTGTCGAGGTTCGGGCGGTCCCGCTCGAGGAGGCCACCGGATCCGAGGCGGATCTGGTCGTCAACGCCACGCCCGTAGGCGCCGACGGGGTCGGGACGCTTCCCGCTCCGGCTCTGGGTCCCACGGTGATCGTGGTCGACCTGGTGTACCGCTCGATGACGCCCCTGCTCGCCTCGGCCGAACGAACGGGAGCCGCCTCGTTCTCCGGGCTGGGCCTCCTCGTGCATCAGGCGGCGCTGTCGTTCGAACGATGGACCGAACGGCCGGCGCCGCTCGCCGTCATGGCGGACGCGGCGCGTGCTGCCTCCGCCGACCAGGCCTGATCACCACCGAAATCCCCGATCTCGGGTACGTGAACCTCAAGCACCCCCACCGGCCCGACGATGCTGCCAGGGAGATGGACGACTATTCCGCGCTCGCACAGCGGATCGGGGTCACCGTGTCCGGTGTGCGGGGCTCATTGATCCTGTCCAGGGACGGCTTGGTGCTGGGTTCCTTCCCCGAGAACGACGAGGGCCCGGCGAAGTCGGCCTGGCTGAAGTTCGTCACCCTGGGGGAGCCCGACAAGAGCTTCGTGGAGTTCCCCGATCAGGTGTGGGCGTTCGTCAAACGGGGCCCGTACGCGGCGTTCTCCGTGGCCGAGCCCGGCACCCGACCGGGCATCCTGGTCGACCAGATGGAGCAGGTGCTCCTGGCGGCCGAAGAGGGCCGGTCCAAGCGTGAGGCGGTCCGCCTGCCGGACGCCGCATCGGCGCCTTCCGGCAAGCCGCGCACCTCCCTGCACCCCGCGGCCGGCAAGCCGCAGGCCGAAGAGGTGGTCGCGGCGATCCCGGCCGCCGACGAGCTCATGGAGGCCCCGCCGGGCGATGGGCACTGGCGCCGCGGACCCGATGCGTCCGAGCCTTCGTTCGCGAACAGCGGCGGCGATGCGTCGGCCACCGATCCACCGCTCACGGCGTCCGAGGCGCCTTCGCTCCCGCCGGACGCGCCCGTCGGGGGATCGGGTGAGGCGGCAGATGCCGCAGCGGCCTCGGCGCTCACGAAAGAGCCCAAGAAGCTGGTCTCGGCCGCGCGCCGAAGGCGGGGGCGACGACGACGCGGAGGTCGACCGGGTGCTGCTGGCCAAAGAGTTCTCGGGATTGCTTCAGGTGGACTCGGACGATGACGAAGCAAGTTCCTGATGACCTAGACCGAACGCAAGCATCGGGCTCCGACGCCCGCACCTGAACAGACCTCGAGGACGGCGATGACCACGGTCAAGCGCAAGTCGAAACAGCTCGGTCAGATCCTGATCGAGCTGGGCATGATCACGCCGGAACAGCTCGAGCAAGCGCTCGAGGAACACCGGCGCACGCCCAAGTCGATCGGCCGCGTGCTGATCGACATGGGCATGATCAAGGAGGGCGACCTCGTCCGGGCGCTCGCCGAACAGGTCGGCCTCGAATTCGTCGACCTCGCCGAACACCCGATCGATCCCACCGCCACGACGCTGCTCCCCGAAGCGCTCGCCCGCCGGTACCGCGCGATCCCCATCGGCGAACGCGACGGCAAGCTCCTCGTGGCGATGTCCGACCCCGCGAACGTCTACGCGCTCGACGACATCCGCACGATCACGAACCGTGACGTCCAGCCGCTGGTCGCGACGGCCGGCGACGTCGAACGCGCGATCCAGAAGTTCGCCGGGCATGGACGGCCAGGTCGAAGCCCTCGCCAACGTCGCGGCCGATGCGATCGAAGGCGAAGAGGAGCAGATGGAGGCGGCGCTGGAGGACGCCCCCATCGTCAAGCTCGTCAACGCGATCATGACCCAGGCCGTCGGCGACCGCGCCTCCGACGTCCACATCGAACCGGCCGAGCGGAACGTCCGGATCCGCTTCCGGGTGGACGGCGTGTTGCACGAGCCGATGCCCCCCGCGCCCAAGAACATCCAGGGCGGCCTGATCAGCCGTCTCAAGGTCATGGCCGAGCTGAACATCGCCGAGAAGCGGGTTCCCCAGGACGGTCGCATCAGCATGAAGGTGGGCGGCAAGCAGCTCGACCTGCGTGTCGCCACCCTGCCGACGGTGCACGGCGAGAAGGTGGTCATCCGAGTCCTGGACAAGTCGAACGCGCTGCTGCGCCTGGAGGACCTCGGCTTCCTGGAGGAGTCCTACAAGCAGTTCTCGAAGTCCTTCAAGAAGCCCTACGGCGCGATCCTGGTCACCGGCCCCACGGGGTCGGGGAAGTCGACCACGATGTACTCCACGCTCAACATCCTCAACGAGGAAGACAAGAACATCATCACCGTCGAGGACCCGGTCGAGTACCGGCTCGCCGGCGTGAACCAGATGCAGGTGAACCCGAAGGCGGGGCTGACGTTCGCCGCCGCCCTCCGTTCGATCCTGCGCGCCGACCCCGACATCGTCCTGATCGGTGAGGTCCGCGACAAGGAGACGGCCACGATCGCGATCGAGGCGGCCCTCACGGGTCACCTCGTCCTGACCTCGCTGCACACGAACGATGCGCCCAGCGCGATCACGCGACTCACCGAGATGGACGTCGAGACGTTCCTCGTGGCCTCGGCGATCGACGCGGTCGTGGCGCAGAGGCTCGCGCGGGTGCTGTGCGAGCGCTGCAAGGAGCCGTATGCGCCCGAGGAGCTCGAGCTGCAGCAGGCGGGCTACCCGGAGTGGCTGTGGCCCGAGATCACGCAGATCCACCGGCCGGTGGGCTGCGCCGCATGTTCCAACACCGGCTACCGAGGCCGGATGGGGCTGTACGAGGTGATGCCGATGACCGAGGAGATCGAACGACTCACGGTCGAACGTGCATCTGCCGAATCCATCAAGACGGTCGCCATCCAGCAGGGCATGATCACGCTCCGCGATGACGGTCTGGAGAAGGTCCGGATGGGCATCACGTCCATCGAGGAAGTTGCGAGGGTGGTGAAGTGACATGAGCACAGGCGTGCAAGTCGAAGACGACGTCCAGGTCCCGATCCCGGAGCTCTTGGGCGCGTTGCTGGACATGGAAGGTTCCGACCTGCACCTCACCGCCGGCTCGCCGCCGGTGGTGCGTGTCCACGGAGATCTGGAGCGCGTGGAGGGATACCCCGCGCTCTCACCGAGGGCCCTGCAGGGCATGATCTACGCGATCCTGCCCCAGAAGCTCCGCGAGCGCTTCGAGCAGGAGCTCGAACTCGACATGTCGTACTCGTTGCCGGGGCGGGCTCGGTTCCGTGTCAACGTCTTCATGCAGCGCGATTCGGTGGGGGCGGCCTTCCGCGTGATCCCCTTCGAGATCAAGCCGATCGACGAGCTCGGCCTTCCCGCCGCGGTCGCCGACCTCGCGAGGTTCCAGCGCGGGTTCGTCGTGGTGACCGGTCCGACGGGTTCGGGCAAGTCGACCACGCTGGCCTCGATGGTCGACGTGGTCAACACCGAACGGCAGGGTCACATCATGACCGTCGAGGACCCGATCGAGTTCCTGCACAAGCACAAGACGTGCATCGTGAACCAGCGCGAGGTGGGCGCCGACACGCACGGGTTCGGCAACGCGCTCAAGCACGTCCTGCGCCAGGACCCCGACGTCATCCTGGTCGGTGAGATGCGTGACCTCGAGACGATCTCGACGGCGATCACCGCCGCCGAGACCGGCCACCTCGTGTTCGCGACGCTGCACACCCAGGACGCGCCGCAGACGATCGACCGCATCATCGACGTGTTCCCCCCGCACCAGCAACAGCAGGTGCGGGTGCAGCTGTCGACGACGCTGATGGGCGTCGTCACCCAGCAACTCATCCCGACGGCCGACGGTCGAGGCCGCGCGGTCGCGTGTGAGGTGCTGATCACCACGCCGGCGATCCGGAACCTGATCCGCGAGGGCAAGGTCCACCAGATCTACTCGTCGATGCAGGCGGGTGGCCGGTTCGGGATGCAGACGATGGACATGTCCCTGGCCCAGCACGTGAAGTCGGGCCGCATCACCCAGCAGATGGCGTTCGAGCGGTGCCATGACGCCGAGGAACTCACACGGCTGGTCGGCGGCGCCAACAACCTCGGCGGTCCGAGCGCCGGGTTCGACGGCGGCGGTTCGATCGACATGGGCGGCGGCGCAACGGGCGGCGGCGGCATGATCATGGGCGGCATGTAGGGAGCTGACGATGCCCGACACCTACGAATACAAGGTCCGAGACAAGTCCGGGAACATGGTCACGGGAACCCTCGTGGCCGACAGCGAGCTGCTGGTCCTCCAGCGCCTGCGCGAGATGGGCTACACGCCCCTCGAGGTGGGCAAGGAGAAGCGCGGCCTGAACCTCGAGATCAACGTCAAGAAGGCGAAGGTCAAGCTCAAGGACCTGGCGGTGTTCTCGCGGCAGTTCGCCACGATGATCAACTCCGGTCTGCCGATCCTGCGCGCGCTCTCGATCCTGGCCGACCAGACCGAGAACAAGCTGCTGGGCGAGACCCTGAACGAGACGCGGATGGACGTCGAACAGGGCGCCTCCCTGTCCGGGGCCATGGCGAAGCACCCCAAGGTGTTCAACGAGCTGTACGTGTCCATGGTGAAGTCCGGTGAGACCGGCGGTTCGCTGGACACCACGTTGCTCTCGCTGGCCTCGATGCTCGAACGCGAGGTGCATCTGCGCGGCAAGATCAAGTCGGCGATGACCTATCCCATCGCCGTGATCGTGCTGGTGCTGCTGATCATGAGCGCGATGCTGTTCTTCGTGGTGCCGCAGTTCGAGGGCATCTACAGCCAGCTGGGCGGCACGCTGCCGCTTCCGACACGCGCCTTGCTCTTCGCGTCCCAGATGGCCAAGAAGTTCTGGTGGATGATCATCGCGGGCGTGTTCGCGTTCCGGTTCTTCTTCCGTCGGTGGAAGGCGACCGACAAGGGCCGCGACGCGATCGACCGGCTCAAGCTCAGGGTCCCGGTGTTCGGATCGCTGTTCCACAAGACCGCGCTGTCGCGGTTCTCGAGCACGCTGGCCATGCTGCTCCGGGCCGGCGTCCCGATCCTGCAGGCCCTGGACATCGTGGTGGACACGGTGAACAACCGGGTGATCGCCCGAGCGGTGACCGACGTCCAAACCAGCGTCCGTGAAGGTGAATCGATCGCGAAGCCGCTCGGCCGGCACGAGGTGTTCCCGCCCATGGTGGTGCAGATGATCGCCGTCGGTGAGGAGACCGGGCAGGTGGACACCATGCTCGAGAAGGTCGCCCAGTTCTACGACCAGGAGGTCGAGGCGGCGGTCGACGCCCTCACGTCCCTGATCGAGCCCATCCTGATCGCCATCATCGGTGGGTGCGTGGGCGCCGCGGTCGTTGCGCTGTACATGCCGATGTTCGGGATCATCAAGCAGATCAAGTGAGCCTTCTCGCTCCGCGAGAGGCCCCGATCGGAAGCCCTGGCGAGCGCCGGGGCTTCCGATATCCAGCGGTCGTCGATCGCGGGGTAGGGAGTACGTACCTGTTGCCTGGTAGGCCCCTCGGGCGATTCTCAACTTCCCTCCCTTTGCCGCTTCAGTCGCGCGGCGTCCGGACCGAAAACGTTCCAGAACGCACATCGACGTGATGTGCACGAGCAATGGAAAGGAGTTGACAGCACAATGCTCAAGCGCTTCTTGAACCGCGCAGATGAGGAGCAAGGTTTCACCCTCATCGAGCTGATGGTGGTCGTTCTGATCATCGGCATCCTGATCGCCATCGCGCTGCCGACCTTCCTCGGTGCCCGTGAGCGGGCGCAGAACCGAGCGGCTCAGTCGAGCCTTCGCAACGCGCTGGTGGCGG
Source organism: uncultured Actinomycetes bacterium (assembly GCA_963797635.1). Taxonomy (GTDB): domain Bacteria; phylum Actinomycetota; class UBA4738; order UBA4738; family HRBIN12; genus JAOUEA01. The sequence continues at coordinate 386,186 of CAWCPZ010000011.1, read as the reverse complement.
CCAAGACGGCCTACACCGACACGAGCGACTACAGCACGGCGACCGACGACGGGCCTCCAGGCCATCGAGCCGTCGCTGACCTACAACGCTGCTGGCACGGCCTCGACCGGACCGAACGTGGTCAGCGTCGCGGTCACTGGCGCGAACGCAGGGCGTCTGGTCCGCGGCCGCGCTGTCCGATTCCGGTGACTGCTACTGGATCACGGACGACGCGACCTCGGCCGGCACCGGCACGAAGTACGGCGACACGGCGCGCTGCCGCCTGCACCGGTACCGGCTGCCGCTGCAGCTGCCGCGGCCGAGTTCCCGTAAGCCGGAACAGGTCCAGCAAGCGTCGAAGGGCGGCCCTCGGGCCGCCCTTCTCGCGTCTCGGACCGGACGCAGCACGATCGCCGGCGTCCTCACTTCGGGGGAGGGCAGGGTCGGGGAGATGGCCGACCCAGCAGCCTCAAGCAGGGCTCGTGAACGTGCCGATGCGAACGGGAGAGGCCCTCGCCCAGGGCTGCAGTTCAACGATGAGCGGAAGGTAGGCAGTTGACCCGACGAACGCTTGCCCGTCGCCTCCGTTCCCGCGCCAACGGTGAACGAGGCTTCACGATCGTGGAGACCATGATCGCCATGGTGGTGATCTTCGGTTCGTTGACCGCGCTCGCCTACACCGCCACGGTCGGGTTCCGCTACATCTCCTACGGACGTGACCGGCAGCAGGCCACCGCGTACGCCAACAAGATCATGGAGGAGATCCGCGGGCAGGCGTACAGCGTCATCACCCGCGGGATGTCCACCTCCGATCTGACCGGCGATGCCAAGATCGTGAGCTGCACGTCGCCGACGGCGACGAGGTTCGAGAGCTGCAGCGGGCCGAAGATCGTGTCGACGACGGTGAGCGGCGGCACCACGGCGCCGTGGATCATCCCGCACAAGAGCTCGACCGCGGTGACGGTGGGCCACCTCAAGCTCAACTGGGCGACCTACGTCACGAACGACAACACCGCGTCGAACCCGTACACCGTCACCGTGATCGTCACGTGGGGGAACGGCGCGATCGCGAACGGCCCCAACAACACCGTCCGGCTGCAGAGTCAGTTCTGGTCGCCCTCAGGCTGCGTGAGCTCATCGACGCACCCGTTCGCGGCGCCGTGCCAGCCCTTCTACTACGGCTTGGCGCAGGTGCCGGAGGGCTCGATCAGCTTCAACGGGCAGCTGCACGACTCGTTCGTGGACTGGGAGAAGGGCGCCCTGACCTTCCCCGAGGCGCGGGCGCTCTCGCAGCAGGAACAGATCATCTCCACGACCGCCGACGCCACCGAGTCGCGGATCGAGATGCAGGACTCGGCCGGCCTGGAGGAAGGCGGGGGAACGACGGCGCAGGCGGTCGCCGACACCGACCCCGGATCGTCCACGACCTCGAGCGCGGGGGCGTCGCTCGCGGGCATCGGCGATGCGGTCCAGCGTCTCCAGACCGACACGCCGGGGCAGATCGGGTTGCAGCTCACGATCCCCGCGGGCCAGCTCGGGAACGCGAACGTCTCGACGGCCGCCAAGTCGACCGACACCTATGCCTGCCCGCCGAGCGGCACGCGGGAGAACGATTCCCTCCTGTGCTCGAGCGCGCAGGTCAAGCAGGTCAACACGATGACGGCCGCCGTCCCCTTCAGCCACGTGGTCGCCCTGGGAACGGCGAACGTCGTCCGCGTGACCGGACCGTCCGCGTATTCGACCGCGATCGCCGAGCGTGACGCGGTCTCCGGCTACGACGGACTGATGGATGTCCAGGCGACGAGGACCCTGTCGGATGTCTACCTGGGTGGGTTCCCGACGTCGGGGATGACGGCGCTGACCGGGATGTCGGCGACCGACACCAACGCCTCCAACTACTGCATGTACCTCACCGGCTACGCGGACACCGCGCGGGTGTACGCCGGGTGCGAGGACCTCGACGGGGCCGGCCGCCAGCGTGACCGGGGGCACCTTCTTCTACTACAACAGCTCGACCAGCAGCTACAGCAGCCTGGCCGCGACCAGCTCGTCGCTCAGCACCTTGGCGTTCAACTGCACGAAGACCCAGACCATCGGCGGCAAGTCGGTCACGTGGCGCGTGACGGTGTCCTCGGGCGGGATCACCCCGGCGACGGTCCCCACGTACACGAACCGGGTCAGTGCCACCGACAGCCAGGTCCACCTCGACGTCGAGGCCAACGTGCAGCCGATCAAGATCGTCTTCAAGTACGAGCTGATCGTCGACAGCGTCACCGAGGTGTCGCTGACCACGACGGTCGACCCGGGAACCCTGGTCGCCAAGGGCGTCTACGGCCCTCCACCCTCGGCGGGATGATGATGATGCGATCCCGATCCCTCGATCACGCGCCTTCGCCGGCTCCGCTCGGCGAGAGGACGGCATGACCTTGGTCGAGGTCATCATCGCCACGAGCCTCCTCGGCATCGTCAGCCTCGTGTTCACGACCGTCCTCGCGAGCATGCAGAACGCCGTCGTCGCTCAGGACGTACGAACGGAGCTCAACGACCAGTCGAGGCTGGCCCTGGCCGACATCGATCGGCAGGTTCGTTCGGGCAACCTGCTGTACAACCCGAGCTCCGAGACGGGCACGATCGACCCGTTCGGGGTGGCCGCGAGCGGATACATGTTCCGGGTGTACACGCAGGTGAAGTTCGCCGACTCGGACGATCCCCGGTGCTCCCTCTGGGCGATCGACGACGAGGAGCGGCTGCTGTACCGGTGGTGGCCCGCACTCGATCCGGACGCGGCCACCGATTGGCGCGTCGTCGCGGACGGCGTGGTCAATCGGATCCGTCGGAACGCCTGCCTTCGTCCTCGATGCCACGGGACGAACGGTGACCGTGACGATCAAGGCCAACGCGGACTACGCGCACGACCCCACCGCCACCCAGACGTTCACGGAGTCCCTGACGGGCCGCAACACCTCGTTCGGCTACCCGAACGACGTGTGCTCCGACCTGCCGAGCGACATGTGAGACCGTCATGCCAGGAGGAACCAACCGATGATGCTTCGTCAACTGAAGCGCCTCCACAGCGAGGAGCAGGGCATGGCCCTGATCGTGTCGCTCATGGTGGCGTTCGTGATCTTGATGCTCTCGATCCGTCATCGTCGCCCAGTCGCTCCACTCGCTCAACGCGAGCGGCTACGACCGGCAGCGCCTGACCTCCTACAACGCGGCCGAAGCCGGCGTGAACGCCTGGTGGGAGGACCTGCAGACGACGCCCTGGCGTCGCTCAGCTGTTCGACGAAGGCGGGCGGTGATGAACACCGCCCCGAACGAAGCCCAGTACTCCGCCGCGGCGACCTTCTACGCCGCGGACGCCACGACGACGATGACCTGCCCGTTCTCCAGCGCGAACCCGCCCTCGTACGTCCGGATCCTCTCCACGGGCTCCTCCGAGGGCGAGGCGGCGCGGGAGGTCGAGGCGTTCGGGAAGCTGACCCCGGTGCTACACCGGGTTCGGCGCCGCGATCATGGCGGTCAACGGCACCACGTTCAGCAACAACTTCACGTGTACGGGAGCAGCGGCAACGACGGCGACATCTACATCCTGAACGGGAACCTGACCATCTCGAACTCACCGACGATCTACGGCAACGTCTACGTGCCGAACGGGTCCGCTGTCGATGAGCAACAGCAGCGAGATCAAGGGCGACGTCTGGGCCAACGGCACCGTCTCGGTGAACAACCCGGTCGTGGTGAGCTGGGAACGCGAAGTCCACGACGGGCAACATCTCGGGGAGCGGCACGGTCACGGGCGACGCCACCGCGGCTGGGCACGACCACGGTCAGCTCGGTCGGTGGTACGCGCTACCCGGGCACGAACCCGGGACCGGTGCCAACGCAGACCTTCCCGCAGATCACGAACTCCACGACGGCGTGGACGAACGCGGGCTACACGCTGGTGGGACCGTTCACACGGGTGCGTCCGCATGCACGAACGCCTACAACTACATCCACAACACCGGCAGCGGGACGTGGGCCACGAGCGGGCTCACCAACATCGTGGTCCAGATCAACGCCACGTGTACGTTCCAGAACGGCAACAACGACACGAACACGATCCGAGGCAACCTCGCGGTGATCAGCGACGGCGGGTTCACGTTCAGCCAGCAGTCGAACTGGAACGGCACGTCGGGCTCCGGTGAAGAACGTGTACTTCATCAGCGGGTACACGGCGGCCGCCTGCACCGGCACGAAGAACATCACCGTGGGCAACAACACGAACTTCGACGCGTTCACGAACGTGTTCTTCTACACGCCCGTGCACCGCGAACATGAACAACACCAGAACAACTTCATCGGGCCAGGTGCTGGCGGCGAACGTCACGATCGGCAACCAGTTCACGATGACGTTCCAGCCGGTGCTGGTGCCCGGCCAGGGAACGGTGACGCGGGTTCACCCAGGACATCGCCTACATCCGCGAAGTCTGAGCTTCCAGGGTGGGCGGGTAGGAGCGGGGTAGGGTCGCGACGTGAGTGATGCCTGGCTCCGCGCGCTCGTGGCGCTGCCCTTCGGTCTGGCGATCGGCAGCTTCATGACCGTGGTGATCGCCCGGGTCCCGGCGGGGGAGTCGGTGCTGCATCCCCGGTCGAGATGCCCGCGGTGCGGCGCCGAGATCCGCAACCGGGACAACATCCCCGTGCTGGGGTGGGTGCTCCTGCGAGGGCGCTGCCGTGGGTGCGGTGAGCGGATCTCCGTCTCCTACCCCCTCACCGAACTCGGCACGGCCCTGCTGGTCTGCGCCGCGATGTACACCTACGAGCGCGTCTGGGTGGGCATCATGGTCGCCGCGCTGATGGCGATCATGCCCGCGATCTCCATCATCGACATCCAGCACAAGCTGATCCCGAACAAGATCACCTACCCCGCCGCGATCGGATTCGCGGTCTACATCGTGGTGGCCACCCTCTTCGACGGGGGGACCAACCTGGTCGGCGCCGGGCTGGGACTGCTGCTCTACGGAGGGTCGCTCCTCATCCTGGCCTTCATCTCTCGCGGCATGGGCATGGGGGACGCCAAGCTGGGTGTGGTGATCGGCATGGTGTTCGGGGCGATCGGCCTCCGGTACGTGGGGGTCGCGGTCGCCGGGGCCATCCTGTTCGGGGGGATCGGCGGCATCGCCGCGCTGCTGATCGGCCGTGATCGCAAGAGCGCCATCCCCTTCGGCCCCTACATGGCGGCCGGCGCCGTGATCGCCGCCTTCTGGGGCCAGCAGATCGCCGACTGGTACCTGCGGACGTTCGCCGGCGCCTGAGCTCACGCACCGAGCCGTCGAAGCGGCTCCACTGCAGGTCAGGGCCCACGAAACAGTTCTCCCGGGGTGTTTGACTTGCCCTCCCACCTGGTGTTTCGTGGCAACGCTCTAGGGGACAGAAGTGCTCTGATGAGTGTGGTGTGACACATGTGCCTCATGTGACGCATGTGCCACACGGAACAACATCACCAACACGACCACGGAACACGGAAGAGGGAGAACGCGACGGGCGAAGCGCAGCCGTTCGTGACGGGGGCCCTGCTCACCGTCTCGGAGGTGGCCGCTGCCATGCGCGTGTCCAACATGACGGTCTACCGGTTGATCAAGAGCGGTGAGCTGGGCGCGGTGCGCGTGGGCAAGAACTACCGCATCCGTGAGGCGGATCTCGAGCGGTTCCTCCAGGACCGCTCCGTCCGTGTGGAGGAAGGCTAGTGGCGAAGGGTCGGATCGGGCTCGACATCGGATCCACCGCGGTGCGAGCCGTGGAGGTCACCGGCGGCGACCCGCCGTCGGTGGTCCACGCCGCCCAGGTGCCGCTGCCCGCCGGGGCCGTCGAGAACGGCGAGGTCCGCGAACCCGAGCTGGTCGCCGAAGCGCTCCGCGAGCTCTGGCAGCGTGGAGGCTTCAAGTCCAAACGTGTCTACCTGGGCGTCGGGAACCAACGCGTCGTGGTGCGCGAGATCGCCCTGCCGTACCTGCCCGAGAAGGAACTGCGGGCCTCGCTCGGGTTCCAGGTGCAGGAGTTCATCCCGATGGCCGTCGACGAGGCCGTCCTCGACTACGACCCGATCGGTGAGTTCGAGCAGGAAGACCGCAGGATGCTGCGGATGCTGCTGGTCGCCGCGCAGCGCGGCATGGTCGACATGCTCGTGGCGTGCGCCACCAGCGCCAAGCTCGAACCCCTGGGTCTCGACCTGGTGCCGTTCGCCATGGTGCGCTCGGTCGGCACCACCGGCGTGGGCATGGACCTCGAAGACGAGGGCGATGAAGCCGTCATCGACGTCGGCGCCCACGTCACCAACATCGTGGTGCACGCGGGAGGGACCACGAGGTTCGTGCGCATCCTGCCGTCGGGTGGCCGCGACATCACGCTGGCGATCGCCCGGGGGCTGGGGATCGAGGACGACGCTGGCGGAGCGTCTGAAGCGCGGCGAGGAGATCGAGCAGCCCGAGGACGCCGACGGTGAGCGCATCGAGATCCCCGCCGCCGATCGCGTGCGCGAACTTGCGATGCAACGAGCCTCGAGCTTCGTGGACGAGATCCGTTCCTCCCTGGAGTTCTATACGGCGCAGTCGCAAGGGGCGCGGATCGCGCGCGTCCTCATCACCGGCGGGGGATCCAAGCTCGACGGATTCCTCGATCTGCTCCGTCAACGCATCCCGGTCCAGGTGGATCCCGGCCAGGTCTTCCAGCGCGCGCGGTCGCAACTGTCGCTGTCGCCGGAGGCACTCACCGAGGCTGAGCCGCTGCTGGCGGTCGCGATCGGCCTCGCGATCCCCGGGAGGGTTTCGTGAGTCAGGTCAACCTCCTTCCCCCGGATATCCTCGAAGCGCAGAAGTGGCGACGGCTGACGTTGTTGGTCGCGGCGATCGGCACCGTGATCGTGGTGTTGGTGATCGGGTTCTACCTCCTGCAGGTCAACACCCTGAGCAGCGTGAACGCCGACATCGAGGACCGGAACCAGACGAACGAATCGATCAACGCCCAGATCGCCTCGAAGCAGAAGTACGCCGCCCTCCAGGCCGAGGCCGCAGCGCAGGAACAGAAGCTCTCGCTCGCGTATGCGGGTGAGGTGTCGTTCTCCGCGCTCCTGATGGACACGTCGCGGGTGATCCCGTCCGACGCCTACCTCGACACCCTGTCGCTCCAGATCACCGACCCCGCGGCGGCGGTTGAAGGCACCACGCCCACCGGCCTGGTCGGGAGCATCACCGGCGGGGGGAAGGCCGTGAGCATCGACACCCTGGCCACGTTCCTCACGCGCCTCGAGTCCGTGAATGGCTGGGTGAACCCCTTCATCAACACGATCGGCGCCGACTCGGACGACCGGTGGCTGGATCTACTCGTACGCCGTCGACCTCACCGACGAGGTCGTCACCCCCCGTGGGAAGGGCGCCGATGTTCAAGGGTAGGCGCGGTCCGCTGGTGGCCGGGGCGATCTTCGCCGCCCTCGTGATCCTGCTCATCTTCTTCCTGGTCCTGCCGAAGATGAGCCAGGTCTCGGGTGCCCGGGAGGACCTTGCGGCGGCGGAGGCGGAGACCTCCACCCTGGAGTCCCAGCTGGCCGCCCTCGAGCAAGCCGAACTCAACGCGCCCGAGTACAAGGCGACGATCCAGGAGGTCGAGGAACAGATCCCGCCGACGTTGGATCAATCGGGCTACCTGCTGCTGATCAAGAACGCCGCGGCGCAGTCGTCGGTTGGGCTGACGACCTTGACCCCCGGCACGCCGACGCTCGACCCCCTGACGGGGTTGTCGGTCGCGCCGCTCGCGATCACGGCCTCGGGGACCTACTTCAGCCTGACCGAGTTCCTGTACAGCCTCGAGACGCTGCCGCGCGCCACCAAGGTGCTGAACGTCGCCATCGCTCCGGGAACCGGGGGCGAGGCCACCACCACCACGACGACGACGACCACCGGCCAGCTGCAGATGACCGCATCGGTGGTCCTGTACACGAGCGACGTCAGCGCGGGCACCGGCTCGGAGCCTGGACCGACCAGCGCCGGCGAAGCTCCGGTGGAGGGGGGTTGATCCCATGCCGTTGACCCCACGTGATCGCCGGACGTTGATGATCGGGGGAGGGATCCTCGGATTCCTGCTCGTGGCCTTCTTCCTGTTCAACAACCTGTCCGGCGGCGGCGACGACGGCGCGATCCCGACCTTGCCCCCGATCACCACCGCGCCCGGTGGCGGCGGTGGCGGCGAGCGAAACCCCGACGGTCTCGCCCTCGAACGGGATCAGCCCGCAGCCGGTCTTCACCGGTCGCGATCCGTTCTCGATCCCGCCGGCCCTGTCGCCAGTGGCCCCGACGGACACCGGCAGCACGGTCTCCGCCGAGCGGCAGCGTCACGACCAGCCCTTCGCAGTCGGGTTCGACCACCCCGACGACGACCCCACCGTCCACGCCGGGCGGGAACTCCAGCATCGTGCTCGGTGGCAAGACGGTGGTGCTGCTCGACACCTTCAAGCAGGGCACCCGGGCCCAGTTCGAGGTGGACGGCACGGTCTACAACGTCGGCATCGGTGACACGTTCGGTGGTGGGTCGTTCGAGCTGCAGTCGATCAACGGCGACTGCGCCACGTTCCTGTACGGCGACGAGCCTTTCACCCTCTGCGCGAACTCCACCAAGTAGCGGGGTCGCGAGCGGTCCCGGCGGTCCGCCCACGGGGGGAGCGGTCGCCGGTCGCGGGGGCGGCTCCCACGGGGCCGCCCCCGCACCATCCCTATGATGTGCGGATGCTGCGCATGCTCACGGCCGGGGAATCGCACGGGAAGGCGCTCGTTGCCGTGCTGGAGGGCTTGCCGGCGGGCGTGCCGGTGAGCACGGAGGAACTGGCGCACCAATTGGCCCGGCGGCGCCAGGGCCACGGCCGCGGAGGTCGTCAGAAGTTCGAGTCCGACCGGTTCGAGATCCTGACGGGCGTGCGGCACGGCCGGACCATGGGGTCGCCGATCGCGGTCACGATCCCCAACCTGGAGTTCGAGCAGAAGTACGCCGAGCTGATGGGGGTCGAAGGCGAGATGGACCCGGCCAAGCGCCTCACTCGCCCCCGTCCCGGCCATGCCGACCTGGTGGGGTCGCAGAAGTACGGGTTCGACGACGTGCGAAACGTGCTGGAGCGCGCCAGCGCGCGCGAGACCGCCGCCAGGGTCACGGTGGGCGCGTTCTGCCGAGCGTTCCTGGGTGAGCTCAACGTGGCGTTGCTCTCCCATGTCGTGCAGATCGGCACGGTGAAGATCTCGAAACGCCGGCAACTGCCGACGCCCGACGATCTCGCCGCGATCGACCGGTCGCCGGTGCGATGCTTCGATCCTGAGGCCTCCAAGCAGATGGTGGCCGAGATCGACCGCCTGCGGAAGGACCGCGACACGATCGGCGGGGTCTTCGAGGTGTTGGCCTACGGCGCACCGCCGGGCTTGGGCTCCTACGTGCACTACGACCGCAAGCTGGACGCGCGTCTGGCCCTGGCGCTGATGAGCATCCAGTCGGTGAAGGGCGTGGAGGTCGGAGACGGGTTCGCCACGGCTGCGAAGCCGGGATCGAAGGCGCACGACGAGATCGTGCCCGCGCACGGCCGGCTCACGCGCGCCACGGCGCGCGCGGGAGGCATCGAAGGCGGCATGAGCACCGGGGAGCCGATCCGGGTCCGAGCGGCCATGAAGCCGTTCTCCACCGTCCCGAAGCCGCTGCGGACCGTGGACCTGGCGACCGGCGAGCCCGCGGTGGCCATCAAGCAGCGCACCGACGTGTGTGCGGTCCCGGCGGGCGGGGTCGTGGGCGAGGCCGTCGTCGGCGTTCGAACTCGCGAACGCGGTGCTGGAGAAGTTCGGAGGCGATTCGCTCGGCGAGACGGCGGACAACCTGGGCCGGTACCTCGACGGGCTGACGGTGGAGGCGAAGTCGTGATCGTGTACCTGGTGGGCATGCCCGGCGCCGGCAAGACGGTGGTCGGTCGTGAGCTGGCCGGCAAGCTCGGCGTACCGTTCGTCGATCTCGACGCCGAGATCGAACGGGATGAGGGCAAGCCGGTGTCGGAGATCTTCGCCGACGAAGGCGAAGCCGCCTTCCGCGGCATGGAGGCGGCGGCGCTGGTGAAGGCCAGCGCGTCGGACCCGGCCGTGGTCTCGTGCGGCGGCGGCGTCGTGCTGGAGCCCGCGAACCGCATCACCCTGCGCAACACGGGCACGGCGGTCTACCTGGACGTGCCGATCGACCAGCTGCGCGAACGCGTGCGGCCCGGCGCCGACCGTCCCCTGATCCGCGAGGACGGCGACCTCGAGCGCCTGCTGGAGGCCCGCGGCCCGCTCTATCGGGAGTTCGCCGCCCACGTGGTGGACGGCAGCGGGGAACCCGGTGAGGTCGCCGACGCGATCGTCGAGGAGCTTCGTTGGTCCGCGTGAACGTCCCGGTTCCCGGGCGTGCCTACGACGTGGTCGTGGGCCAGGGCGTGATCGACGAGGCGGCCTCGCACCTTCCGGAGTTCCCGAAGGCCGAGAGCGCCTTCGTCGTGGCCGATCGCGACGTGGCCGACCGGTGGTTCGATCGCCTGGCCGCCGGGCTGGCCGATCGCGGGTGGTCGTGCACGATGCTGACCGTGCCGGCCGGCGAGGAGGCGAAGTCGCTCGACGTCTACCGTGTCCTGCTGCACCAGCTGGCGACCCAGGAGGCGCATCGGGACGACCTCGTCGTGGCCCTGGGTGGCGGATCGGTCGGCGACCTGTCGGGGTTCGTCGCCTCGACCTACATGCGGGGCATGCCCTTCGTGCAGGTGCCGACGACGCTCCTGGCGCAGGTGGATGCCGCCATCGGTGGGAAGACGGCCGTGAACCTGCCCGAAGGCAAGAACCTGGTGGGGACGTTCGCGCAGCCCCGCGCCGTGCTCGCCGACGTCTCGACCCTGGCCACCTTGCCCGATCGGGACTTCCGCTCCGGGCTGGCGGAGGTGGCGAAATACGGGCTCACGCTCGATACGACGCTGCTCGACCAGCTGGAGACCGATCCCGCCCCGGTGCTCGCACGTGAGCTCGATGCCCTCGAGACCCTCGTCGCCGGATGCGTCCGGGTGAAAGCGCAGGCGGTGGCCGAGGACGAACGCGACACGGGCGCCCGCCTGATCCTCAACTACGGCCACACCCTGGGCCATGCGCTCGAACGGCTCGAGGCGTTCGGCGGGCCGCTCGCACGGGGAGGCGATCGCGATCGGGATGGTGTTCGCCGCGCGGCTCGCGGAGCTGCGCGGCCTCGCACGGCCGGGCCTCGCCTCGCGCACGGTGCGGCTGCTCTCGAGCCTGGGACTGGAGACCGATGGGTCGCTCCCGCCGGTCGATGACATCCTGGCGGCGTTCCGATTGGACAAGAAGTATCACGGCGGTGTCCGCTTCGTGTTGCTGCGCGATGTCGGCGACGCCGTGGTCGTGGACGACGTCCCCGAGGCGCAGGTCCGTGAGGTACTGGAGGCGATGGGCGGATGAAGGTGCTGTACCTGTTCGGACCGAACCTCGGCGCCTTGGGCCGACGCGATCCGCAGACCTATGGGTCCGAGACCCTCGAGGACATCATGGCGTCGGTCACCGAACGTGGGGTCGAGCTGGGGCACGAGGTCGCCTGGCGCCAGTCCGATCACGAAGGTGAGCTCGTGGGCTGGCTCCTGGCGGCGTCGTCCGAAGGCCAGGACGCGGTCGTGATCAATCCGGGGGCATTGACCCACTATTCCTACGCCCTGCGCGACGCCGTCGAGGCGTGCGAGCTCCCGGTGATGGAAGTGCACATGTCCAACATCTACGCCCGCGAGGAGTTCCGACGCCACTCGGTGGTCTCGGAGGTCTGCCGGGCCACCGTCACCGGCCTCGGAGCGGGTGGCTATCATCTGGCACTGGAGGCGATGCCGTGGATCACCACTTGAGGAGGACCGCGATGGCCGGGCGACTGCCCGACCTCGCGGTCGATGCGTTCCTGGTCACCGGGTTGACGAACGTCCGCTACCTCACCGGCTTCACCGGGTCCAACGGGCAGGTGCTCGTGGCCGGCGGGGCCGGTGTCTTCTTCACGGACGGCCGCTACACCGAGCAATCACGCCACGAGGTGCCCGACCTCGAGCGCGTCACCTACCTCGGCGGGTTCGGCGAGGCGCTCGGACCGCAGCTGGCGGCCATGGGCATCCAGCGGCTGGGCTTCGAGGCGCATCAGGTCACCGTGCGCACGCACGAACAGCTCTCGGCCAAGCTCGCCGGCGTGGAGCTCGTGGCGCTGGGTGACGAGGTGGAACGGCTGCGGTGGGTGAAGGACGACGAGGAGCTCGAGAACCTTCGCCGGGCCCAGGCGGTCACCGACCAGGCGTTCGAGGACATCCTCGAGACCCTCGCGATCGGCATGACCGAGCTGGCCGTGGCCCGTGAGCTGGAGAACCTGCTGCATCGTGACGGCGCCGACGGCCTCAGCTTCGAGTCGATCGTGGCCTTCGGCGAGAACGCCGCCGAGCCGCACCACGAGCCCGGACACCGCCTGCTCGACGAAGGCGACGTCATCAAGCTGGATTTCGGCGCGCTGTACGGCGGCTATCACGCCGACATGACGCGGACCGTGGCGTTCGGCGAACCCGCCACCGAGCTCAAGAAGGTGCACGACGTCGTGAAGCAGGCCCAGCAGGCCGGTATCGACGCCGTCGCGGCCGGGGTCACCGGCCAGGCCGTCGATGTCGCGGCCCGCACCGTGATCGAGGACGCCGGCTACGGCCAGTACTTCACGCACGGGCTCGGACACGGCGTCGGCCTGGACATCCACGAGGGGCCGCGGCTCGGTCGCGAGTTCGCCTCGCACGTGTTGCCGGCGGGGGCCGTGGTCACCGTGGAACCGGGGATCTACATCCCGGGCCTCGGCGGGGTGCGCATCGAGGATATGGTGGAGGTCACCGACGACGGCGGCCGCGTGCTCGGCACCGCCAATCGAGATCTGATCGAGCTGTAACGACCACCGTTCCGACGACCGAGGAGCTGAACCCCCGCGTGAGCGTTTCCACCAACGACTTCAAGAACGGCATGACGATCGACATGGACGGCACCCTGTTCCAGATCATCGAGTTCCAACACGTGAAACCCGGCAAGGGCGGTGCGTTCGTGCGGACGAAGCTGCGCAACGTGAAGACCGGTGCCGTGATCGAGCGCACGTTCAACGCCGGCGTCAAGGTGGATCAGGCGATCGTGGAGCGTCGCGGGTTCCAGTACCTGTATCCCGACGGCGACGAGTTCGTGTTCATGGACCTGCAGACCTACGACCAGATCCACGTGCAGCGCACCCTCATGGGCGAGGCGTCGAAGTTCCTGGTGGAGGGGGCCGAGGCGCAGGTCGCCACGCACGACGGCGTCCCGATCTCGGTCGACCTGCCTGCATCGCTGGTGCTCACGATCACCCAGACCGACCCCGGGGTGAAAGGCGACACGCGCACGGGTTCCCTCAAGCCGGCCACCCTGGAGACCGGCGTGGTCGTCAACGTGCCGTTGTTCGTCGAAGAGGGCGAGAAGATCAAGGTCGACACGCGTTCGGGCGAGTACATCGAACGCGTGAAGGCCTGAGCGTGACCACCAGGCGCGAAGCGCGACGCCTGGCGATCGACGTCCTGTACCAGGCCGACATCACCGATCGCGGTCCCTCCGACGTGCTGAAGGGCTGGCGTGAGGCCGATCGTGCGATCCCGGCGTTCACCGAGGAGCTGGTGGACGGGGTGGGGGAGCACGGTCCCGAGATCGATCTGCTGCTGGAGGAGCATGCCCAGGGTTGGACGGTCTCGCGCATGACGGCGCTGGACCGAACCATCCTGCGGGTGGCGGTGGAGGAGTTGCTTCGGGGGGACGTGCCGCCTTCGGTGGCGATCAGCGAAGCCGTGGAAGCGGCCTCGGAACTGTCGGCCGAGGAGTCACGCTCGTTCGTGAACGGCGTGCTGGGCCGGATCGCGCAGGAGACCGGGACCGGGGCGAGCGCCGAACCGATCGACGTGCCGGACCCGGGTCCAGCCGGGGCCTAAGCCTCGGGCTTGGGCTGATCCGTGGTCTCGGTCGGGGCCACGGACTGCGTGGGCGGGATCGGCTGAGCGGGGGGCGGGGTCGCCTGGGCGGCGGGGGCGTCTGCCTCTTCCCCACCCTCCTTGAGGCCCTTCTTGAACTCGTTGGAGGAGCGACCCAGGTTGTGCGCGATCTCGGGCAGCTTCTTGGCACCGAAGATCACGGCGATCGCGATGATCCCAACGATGATCAGCTCGGGAGGACCCATGGGCAGTGGCCGCCTTTCGGTTTCGGGGATGTCTTCGTGGTGCTCTGCGGCCAGTGTACGCCCGCCGATGGTCTGCGGCCATGAAGGGAGGCGCCGGGGGATGTGACGAGCGGGGCTCGTTGCGACCACACACACGGGACCGCTATGCTCGGAGGCGACAGCGCTTCCCCCTTTAAGTCCGGTCCCGCGAGACCGGGAAGGGAACATGAACATGACGCACAACCCATGCGCCTGCCCAGCACCCTGGGCGGGCGCTCCTGTTTCCCCGGCCGCGCCGGTATCCGGATGACGGGCACGTTGCTCGACGCCGACGACGTTCGCCGCGCCCTCACCCGCATCGCCCACGAGATCATCGAGCGTGACAAGGGTGCCGACGGCGTGGTGCTCGTGGGGATCGCGAACCGCGGCGACGACCTCGCGAACCGACTCGCCGCCGAGATCGAGCGCATCGAGGGCACCACGGTGCCGGTGGGGGCGCTCGACATCACCTTCTACCGCGACGACATCGGGATGAAGGCCGAGGCTCCGGAGGTGCACGAGACGCGGATCGGCTTCGACATCACCGGGCGCACCGTCGTCCTGGTCGACGACGTGCTGTTCACGGGCCGCACGATCCGCGCGGCCATGGACGCGCTGATGGACTTCGGCCGGCCCCGCAGGATCCGCCTCGCCGTGCTGGTCGACCGCGGCCACCGCGAGCTGCCGATCCGGGCCGACTTCGTGGGCAAGAACGTGCCGACGCACCGCGACGACGACGTCCGGGTGCTGATCACCGAACTGGACGGCAAGGACGCCGTGGTGGTGGAGGAGGCCTCATGAACGAACATCTGCTCTCGATGCACGACGTCAGCGCCGACGATGTCGTCCGGATCCTCGACACGGCGGAGTCCTTCCGAGAGGTCGGTTCCAGGGTCATCAAGAAGGTCCCCGCGCTGCGGGGTCGCACGGTCGTGAACTTCTTCTTGGAGAACTCCACCCGCACGCGGATCAGCTTCGAGCTGGCGGCCAAGCGGTTGTCGGCGGACGTGATCAACTTCAGCGCCGGCGGGTCGAGCGTCTCCAAGGGCGAGAGCCTGAAGGACACCGCCCTGACGCTGCAGGCGATGGGTGCCGACGCGATCGTGATCCGGCACTCCTCGAGCGGCTCGCCGCTGCAGCTCACGAAGTGGGTGGACGGCCACGTGATCAACGCCGGCGACGGCACGCACGAGCACCCCACGCAGGCGCTGCTCGACCTCTACACGATGCGCGAGAAGCTGGGGCGCCTCGAGGGCCTGCGGGTCGCGATCGTGGGTGACGTGCTGCACTCGCGGGTGGCGCGCTCGCTCTCCTTCGGGTTGGTGAAGATGGGCGCCGAGGTCACGCTGATCGGCCCGCCGACGCTGATCCCGCCCGACGCCGGCGCCTGGGGCGTGCAGGTGAGCTACGACATCGAGAGCGTGCTGCCCAAGTTGGACGTCTGCTACATGCTCCGCGTCCAGCGCGAGCGCCAGCGCCTCGAGTACTTCCCCAGCGTGCGGGAGTACAACCGGATCTTCGGGCTGAGTTCGAAGCGGGCGGCCATGCTCCCCGAGGGCTCGGTCATCATGCACCCCGGCCCCATGAACCGAGGCGTCGAGATCGACTCCGACGTCGCCGACCTGCCCCAGGCGCTGATCGAGGAACAGGTCACGAACGGGATCGCGATCCGCATGTCGCTGCTCTACCTCTTGCTCGGCGGCGCCGGAGAGGGGGCCCTCGATGGCTGACCTCCTGTTCACGGGCGCGCGGGTGATCGACCCCTCGACCGGCATGGACGAGGTCACCGACGTCCGGGTGGCCGGCGGCCTGATCGAGGCCGTCGGGAACGCCCTGGACGCCGCCGGCGCCGAGACGATCGACGGTGAGGGCCTGATCCTCGCCCCGGGCCTCGTCGACCTGCACACGCACCTGCGCGAACCGGGGTTCGAACACAAGGAGACGATCGAGACCGGCACGCGGGCCGCGGCGATGGGCGGCTACACCGCCGTCTCGTCCATGGCCAACACCGAGCCGGTCACCGACCACGCCGCGATCGTCGCCGAGGTCAAGGAGAAGGCCGCCGCCGCGGGCCTGGCCGACGTGTTCCCGGTCGGCGCCATCACGAAGGGGCTGGCCGGGGAGTCGATCGCCGAGATGGGGGAGATGGTCGAGGCGGGCGTTCGGGTCTTCAGCGATGACGGGAACTGCGTGCCGACCGCCCGCACGTTGCGCAACGCGCTCACCTACGCGAAGGCATTCCCCGTGGACGTCGTCATCGCCGATCACTGCGAGGACCCTTCCCTGGTCCAGGACGGGCACATGCACGAAGGCGTCCACTCGTACTCGCTCGGGCTTGCCGGGACGGCCGGCCGAGGCCGAGGAGACGATCGTGGCGCGCGACATCGCGATGGCGCGGATGACCGGGGGACGGCTGCACCTGTGCCATCTGTCCAGCGCGCGATCGGTGGACCTCGTCCGAGCCGCCAAGGCTGAGGGTGTGCGTGTCACCGCCGAGGTCACGCCGCACCACCTGGTGTTCACCGACGAGGACCTCCTCACCTACGACACCAACTTCAAGATGAATCCGCCGCTGCGCAGCGCGGAGGATCGTGATGCGTTGCGAGCCGGGGTGGCCGACGGCACGATCGATGCGATCGCCACCGACCACGCGCCGCACGCCGTGGAGGAGAAGGAATCGGAGTTCGACCTGTCGCCGCCGGGCACGATCGGGCTCGAGACGGCCCTCGCCGCCGTGATCACGTTCGTGGTCGAACCCGGGATCGTCTCGCTCGAGCGGGCGCTCGCCGCGATGTCGTCGACCCCGGCCCGGATCCTGGGCGCCGCCGGCCACGGCGGTCCCATCGAGGCCGGGCGCCCCGCGAACCTGGTGCTGTTCGATCCCGCGGCACGATGGACGGTGGAGCCCCCGTTCGCCTCGAAGGCGCGGAACTCGGCGTTCATGGGGGCCGAGCTCACGGGCGCGGTCGTGGCCACGGTGCTGCACGGCGACCTCACCGTCGCCGACGGCAAGGCGGTGCGGTAGATGGCGGTGGTGCCTCCTGAAGCCCGCCGGCGCGGCCCCGATGCGCTCCTGGTCCTCGAGGACGGGAGCGTGTTCGCGGGCACCGGCTTCGGAGCCGAGGGCGAGACGTTCGGCGAAGCGGTGTTCAACACCGGCATGGCGGGCTACCAGGAGGTCCTGACCGATCCGTCCTACGCGGGCCAGATCGTGGCGATGACCTCGCCGCATCAAGGCAACTACGGCATGAACGAGGCCGATCCCGAATCGGTGCGGGTGCAGGTCGCGGGGTTCGCCGTGCGCGAGGTGGCACGCCGCGCCTCGTCCTGGCGATCGGAAGGCACGCTGGGTGACGCGCTCGCCGGTTCGGGCGTCACCGGCATCGAAGGCATCGACACCCGGCGGCTGACGCGACGCCTGCGCGATGGTGGCGCGATGCGCGCGGTGATCTCCACCGTCGACCTCGACCCGTCCTCGCTCGCGGAGCGCGTGCAGGCCGCGCCCGGCATGGCGGGTGCCGACCTCGCCAGGACGGTGTCGGCCACCGAGCCCTACGACGCGGTGGCGCTCACGGGACCGGCCAACACCGACCGCGGCCGGGTCTTCCGCGTGGCGGCCTACGACTTCGGGATCAAGCGGAACATCCTGCGGCTGCTCGCGGCGAGCGGGATCGAGACCACCGTGTTCCCCGCCCAGACGCCCGCCGCGGCGGTGGCGGCCGGCGGCTACGACGGCGTGTTCCTGTCCAACGGCCCCGGTGATCCGTCGGTCACCGCCTACGGCATCGGGGCCACCCGCGCGCTGCTCGGCAAGGTGCCGATCTTCGGGATCTGCCTGGGCCACCAACTGCTCGCCCATGCCCTCGGCGGCCGCACCTTCAAGATGAAGTTCGGCCACCGGGGCGTGAACCAGCCGGTGAAGAACCTGCAGACGGGCGTCGTGGAGATCACCAGCCACAACCACGGATTCGCCGTCGATCCCGACGGGTGGGTTCGCGATGCCGACGGCGTCGCCACGACCGACCTGGGGCGCGCCGCCCTGACCCACTGGAACCTCAACGACGGCACGCTGGAAGGCCTGCGGTGCCTCGACCTGCCGGCCTTCAGCGTCCAATACCACCCCGAGGCGGCGCCGGGCCCGCACGATTCGCGCTACCTGTTCGAGGACTTCCGCGCCCTGATGGGGGCGGCGGGGGCAGGGAACCTGATGCCGAGGCGCGAAGACATCCGCAAGATCATGGTGGTCGGCTCGGGGCCGATCGTGATCGGCCAGGCGTGCGAGTTCGACTACTCGGGAACGCAGGCGTGCAAGGTGCTGCGGGCCGAGGGGTACGAGGTGGCGCTGGTGAACTCCAACCCCGCCACGATCATGACCGACCCCCAGTTCGCCGACCGGACGTACATCGAACCGCTCACGCCGGCGTCGGTGCTGGCGATCCTGGAGCGCGAGCGCCCCGACGCGCTGCTGCCCACCCTCGGTGGCCAGACCGCGCTGAACGTGGCGGTGGCGCTCGCCGAATCGGGCGACCTCGACCGGCTGGGCGTGCAGCTGATCGGCGCGTCCCTGGAGGCGATCCACCGGGCGGAGGACCGCAGCGGGTTCAAGGAAGCCATGGTGAAAGCCGGCCTCGACGTGCCGCGGGCGGGCATCGCCCACACCCTCGAGGAGGCCCAGGGGCTGGGCGAGGAACTCGGGTTCCCGTTGATCGTGCGCGCCTCGTTCACGATGGGCGGAGGGGGAAGCGGGTTCGCCGCGAACCATGAGGAGCTCGCCGCGCTCGCCACGCGTGCGCTCGAGATCTCCCCGGTCTCGGAGATCCTGATCGAGGAATCCATCGCGGGCTGGAAGGAGTTCGAGCTCGAGGTGATGCGGGACGGCGACGACAACGGCGTCATCGTCTGCTCGATCGAGAACGTCGATCCGATGGGCGTGCACACCGGCGACTCGATCACGGTGGCGCCGCAGCAGACGCTCACCGATCGTGAGTACCAACAGATGCGCGACACCGCGCTCCAGGTGCTCCGCGTGATCGGCGTCGAGACCGGCGGCTCCAACGTCCAGTTCGCGGTCGACCCGGTCACCGGCCGTCAGGTGTTGATCGAGATGAACCCGCGGGTCTCACGCTCCAGCGCGCTGGCGTCGAAGGCCACCGGGTTCCCGATCGCGAAGATCGCGGCGCTCCTGGCCGTGGGCTACCGGCTGGACGAGATCACGAACGACATCACCGGCGAGACCCCCGTCTCGTTCGAGCCCACGCTCGACTACGTCGTGGTGAAGATCCCGCGGTTCGCGTTCGAGAAGTTCCCCGAGGCCGACCCGCACCTCACGTCGACGATGAAGTCGGTGGGCGAGGTGATGGCGATCGGCCGGACCTTCAAGGAGGCGCTGGGCAAGGCGTGGCGCGGCATCGAGAAGACCGGGTTCGACCTGGGCTCGACGCTCGCCGAGGAGACCGAGCCGATGGAGGCGCTCGCCGCCGGCACCGAGCACCGGCTGCAGTTGGTGCAGGCCGCCCTCGAAGCGGGCCGCACCGTGGACGAGGTCGCCGCGGCCAGCGCCATCGACCCGTGGTTCGTGGACCAGATCGCCGAGATCGTGGAAGAGGCCGCCACCCTGCGTGGCCGAGCGCTGTCGACGTTGAGCGCCCGCGATCTCTGGAGCGCGAAGCGGCTCGGCCTGTCCGACGCCCATCTCGCGATGCTCACGTCCTCGACCGAGGCGGCCGTCCGCCGGCATCGCGACGCGCTGGGGGTCTCGCCGGTGTTCAAGACCGTCGACACGTGCGGTGGCGAGTTCCCGGCGCGCACGCCCTACCACTACTCCACCTACGAGGAAGAATCCGAGGTCCTGCCCGCGGCGCGACCCCGGGTGGTGATCCTGGGCGCCGGTCCGAACCGGATCGGCCAGGGGATCGAGTTCGACTACGCGTGCGTCCATGCCGCCTTCGCCCTGGAAGAGGCCGGCTTCGAATCGGTGATGGTGAACTCCAACCCGGAGACCGTCTCCACCGACTACGACACCTCGAGCCGTCTGTACTTCGAGCCGTTGTCGCCCGAGGACGTGCTGGCGGTGTGTCGCGCAGAGCAGCCGGTGGGGGTGATCGCCCAGCTCGGGGGGCAGACCCCGTTGCGCTTGGCTCGCATCCTGCAGGACGAGGGCTACGCCATCTGGGGCACGTCGCCCGACGCGATCGACCTGGCCGAGGACCGCGGCAAGTTCGCGCGGGTGCTCGCCGAGCTCGAGATCCCCGCGCCACCCCACGGGGAGGCCCGCACCATGGCCGAGGCCCGCGCCATCGCCGAGCAGATCGGCTATCCCGTGGTGGTCCGGCCGTCGTACGTGCTGGGCGGGCGAGCGATGGAGATCGTGTACGACGCCGACGACCTCGAGGCGTTCGTCCAGACGGCTTCCGACGCCTCGCCCGATCACCCGGTCCTGATCGACCGCTTCCTGGAAGGCGCGATCGAGGTCGACGTCGACGCGGTGGCCGATGCCACCGGCGACGTGTTCATCGGCGGGGTCATGGAGCACATCGAGGAAGCCGGCGTGCACTCGGGTGACTCCTCGTGCCAGATCCCTCCCGCGACGCTGTCCGACGAGGAGCTCGACGTGATCGAGGACATCACTCGCCGGCTGGCTCGCCGGCTCGGGGTCGTGGGGCTGCTCAACCTCCAACTCGCGGTCAAGGACGAGCGCATCTGGGTGATCGAGGCGAACCCGCGAGCGTCGCGGACCGTCCCGTTCGTCTCGAAGGTGATCGGGGTCTCGCTCGCCAGGATCGCCACGCTGGTGCTCGCGGGCCGGACGCTCCTCGACCTGGGTGCCGACGGGGTGCTGCCGGCCGATCCGCACCACTACCGGCACCTGCCGTACGCCAGCGTGAAAGCGGCCGTGCTGCCGTTCGGACGGTTCCCGGGCGTCGACACCGTCCTCGGCCCGGAGATGAAGTCGACCGGTGAGGTCATGGGCATCGACGCCGATTCCGGCTGGGCGTTGGCGAAGGCGTTCACCGCCGCCGGGGCAGGGCTGCCGAGCGAGGGCACCGTGTTCGTGAGCGTGGCGAACCGGGACAAGCGCGCGATCGTGTTCCCGGCCAAGCGCCTCGCCGACCTGGGGTTCCGGTTGCTGGCCACCGGCGGCACCGCCGGCGTGCTGCATCGCGCCGGGATCCCGGTCGAGCGGGTGGCCAAGGTGAGTGAGCACGCCGACAACGTCGCCGAGCTGATCCGGGGTGGCTCGGTCGATCTGGTGATCAACACGCCGTTCGGCCGGGGGGCGCGCACGGACGGCTACTTCATCCGGACGGCCTCGGCCTCGGCCGGCGTGCCGTGCGTCACCACGTTGCCGGGCGTGTTCGCGGCGGTGCGGGGCATCGAGGCGCTACGCGGGCGGTCAACGGAGCCGCGTTCGATCCAGGAGTACCATGCCGAGGCGATGCAGGAGCCGATGCAGGCCCGGATGACGTTCTCGGAGGCCGCCGCGGCCGGGGTCGCGGGGGAGTCTCCCGCGTGAAGCAGGTTCGCGCCGAGATCCTGTCCACGCGCAAACTGGGTGCCTACCACTCCCTGACCCTGGTGGCGCCCGAGATCGCCGAGAAGGCCCGCCCCGGGCAGTTCCTGGCGGTCAAGATGCCCGAGGGCCGTGAGTTCCTCCTGCGGCGCCACTTCGCGATCCACCAGGCCTCGCGCCGCGGCGGCTGGGCCGGGACGCTGGAGTTCGTCGTCGACCCCACGGGCTCGGGCACCGAGTGGCTCACCACCGCGAAGGCGCACGAGTTCCTCGAGGTCATCGGCCCGCTCGGCAAGGCGTTCGCGTATCCGAAGAAGCTCACCAACTGTCTGTTGATCGCCGAGGGCCACGGTGCCTCGTCCCTGTACTTCCTGGCCCAGGAACTGCACGCGCGGCAGAAGCGCGTCGACATGGTGGTGGGCGCCGAGACCCTGGAGCGGGTGTTCAAGCCGATCGAGGCCAAGCGCCTGTCGCAGTCGGTCGCGATCATGACCGAGGACGGCACGCTGGGCGAGCGGGGCGTGGTGATGGACGCCTTGGCCGACATGGTGGAGCGCACGTCCACCGAAGTGATCTACGCGGCCGCCCCGCCGCCCACCTTGGGAGCGATCGCGGAGTTCTGTCGTCAGCGGAACATCCCCGCTCAGGTCGCGGTGGAAGAGCAGATGGGATGCGGGTTCGGGCTGTGCCAGACGTGCGTCGTGCCCGTGGCCCGCAAGGATGGCACCGGCTACGACCACGTGCGTTCGTGCATCGACGGTCCGGTGTTCAATCCTGCTCGCGTGCTGTGGGACCGATGGCTGTCGGACGCCCCCACCCTGCTGCCCACACCGCCCGAGGGCCTGCCGGTGACGAGAGTCGTGGCCGGGGTAGGGGGGCGACCGTGGCCGGCGTGAAGCGAACCCTCTCGGTCGATCTGCAGGGGTTGGTGCTGCCCACGCCGGTGATGATCGCCGCGGGCTGCTCCGGCACCGGGCGCGAGCTCAGCGGCCTCGTCGACCTGCGCAAGGTGGGCGCGGTCGTGAGCCGGAGCATCACGCTCGAGGCCGATCGCGGTTCGGCCACGCCGCGGATCGCCGAGACCGCCGCCGGGGTCGTGTGGTCGACCGGTCTGCAGAACCCGGGCATCGACGCGTTCGTCGAGCAAGAACTGCCCCGACTGGCCCGGACCGGCTCACACGTGGTGGTCTCGATCGCCGGCACGACGCTGGAGGAATACGTGCGCCTCACCGGGTCGCTGCAGGGCCGCCCCGAGGTCTCGGCGCTCGAGGTCTATCTCTCGGGCCCCGATGGTGAGCTCGGTCGGGAGATCCTCGGCGCGCACGTCGATCGCGCCGCCGAGATCGCGGGCGCGGTGGCACGCATGTCGTTGGTGCCCGTGTTCGCGAAGCTGCCGATGAACGCGCCGGACCTCGGCGAGATCGCGGCCGCCGTGGTGCGCGCCGGCGTCACCGGGATCACGGTCGGTGGTCCGCCGCCCGCCATGTCGGTGCGGGCGACGCAGCTCCGGCCCGTCCCTCGGCGGGGTCACCGGGTACCTGTCGGGACCGGCGATCAAGCCGATGATGCTGCGCGCGGTGTTCGAGGTGGCGCGCGCCGTCCCGGAGTCGCCCGTGATCGCGGTGGGCGGGATCCGGTCGGGGGACGACGCGATCGAAGCGATGCTCGCGGGCGCGTGGGCGGTCCAGGTGGGAACGGCCACCTTGGTCGACCCGGGCGCGCCCGTTGCCGTGGCGCAGGGGATCGTGCGCTACCTGAAGGAGAAGCGGCTGGCCTCGCCGGCCGACGTCCGGGGCCGGCTCAGGGTGCCCACCGGGTTCGGGGCGGTCGAGGACGACGAGGAGGTCGACGCGTGATCCCTCGACCGGAGAACCCGCTCGTGGTCGCCCTCGATGTCTCCGATCTCGACGAGGCGGAGCGGCTCGCCACGGACCTGAGCCCGCACGTGGGCATGCTGAAGGTGGGGTTCGAACTGTTCTGGGCCCACGGCCCGGAGGCGGTGCGCCGCATCGTGTCTCACGCGCCGGTGTTCGCGGATGCGAAGCTGCACGACATCCCGAACACGGTGGAACGGGCCACGGCGAACATCGCGCGACTCGGG
Organism: uncultured Actinomycetes bacterium; assembly: GCA_963797635.1. Classification (GTDB taxonomy): domain Bacteria; phylum Actinomycetota; class UBA4738; order UBA4738; family HRBIN12; genus JAOUEA01. The sequence continues at coordinate 362,292 of CAWCPZ010000011.1, read as the reverse complement.
GTGGCGATGCTCAACGTCCATGCGCTCGGCGGCGAGGCGATGATGCGTGCCGCGCGCGACGGTGCCGAGCGAGGCGCGGCCGATGCCGGTCATCCCACACCGCTCGTCATCGCCGTGACCGTGCTGTCGTCGCACGCCGGCGAGGACCTCGCGAGCCCGTCCTCGCTCGCCTTCGAGGCACAGCGTGCGGGACTCGACGGCGTCGTCGTGTCGGGCGCCGACGTCGGAGAAGTGCGCCAGGTGTGCGGCGAGGAGTTCTGCCTCGTGGTGCCCGGTATCCGTCCCGCACGGCGGCAACGGCGACGATCAGGTGCGCGTGCTCACGCCGTCGGCCGCGCTCGACGCCGGCGCCGACTACCTCGTCGTCGGACGTCCGATCACGGGCTCCGACGATCCGGTCGGGGTGGCGCGCGGCATCCTGCTCGGCGCGCGTTGAGCGCGCCGGCGTTCGTGCTCGTGCTGCGAAAACCGCAGGTCGCGGGCGGTTCCTGAGGTTTGTGGCCCTTCTTGGGCCGTGCGTATACTCCCCGGGTTCTTCCCCACCCCTGACGATCGAAGACGCAAAGGAGCGCGACATGGCTCTACCGCAGTTGACCCCGGAACAGCGCGCGGACGCATTGAAGAAGGCCGCCGCCGCGCGCAAGGCTCGCGCCGAACTGAAGGGCGAGCTGAAGTCCGGGAAACTCACGCTCGAGCAGGTGCTGAAGCGTGAGGACGACACCGTGGGCAAGATGAAGGTGTCGGTCGTGCTCGAGTCCCTCCCCGGCGTCGGCAAGGTTCGCGCCGCCAAGATCATGGAGGAGCTCGACATCAGCGCGAGCCGTCGCGTGCGAGGTCTGGGGGCCAAGCAGCGCGAGCAGCTGAACGCCAAGTTCGCGAAGTAGCGCTGCGCGCGGGAACGCTCTTCGTCGTCGCCGGTCCCTCCGGGGTCGGCAAGGGAACGGTCGTTCGCGATGTGTTGTCGCGCATCGATGAGCGGCTGGTCCTGTCCGTCAGCGCCACCACCCGCGATCCACGCCCGTCGGAGGTCGAGGGTGTCGACTACTTCTTCGTGGACGAGGACGAGTTCGATCGGATGATCGCCGACGGCGAACTCCTCGAGTGGGCCCCGATCGTGGGACATCGGTCGGGAACGCCGAGGAGCTACGTCGAGCAGCAGCAACGCGCGGGCAACGACGTCCTCCTGGAGATCGACGTCAAGGGGGCCGAGCAGATCCGGACGCTGGTCCCCGACGCCGTCTTGATCTTCCTCGAGCCTCCGTCGATGGAGGAGCTGGAGCGGCGTCTCCGCGGCCGCGGAACCGAATCGGAGGAGCGGATCGCCCTTCGGCTCGAGACCGCCGACTGGGAGATGGGCCAGCGCGGCTGGTTCGATCACGTGGTCGTGAATGACGACCTGGAACATGCATCGTCGCAGGTCGCTGCTATCATCGAGGCATCCAGAGTCCGCTTCCCGGACGATCCGGACCAGCCCATGGAGGATCCTTCCTACGATGATCGAACCCAAGATCGATGACCTGCTCGCTGCGGTTGATTCCAAGTACTCGTTGGTGATCCTGGCCGCCAAGCGCGCCCGCGAGATCAACAGCTACTACAACCAGCTCGGCGAAGGTCGTGGCGAGTTCGTGCCGCCGCTCGTGGAGTCCGGCTTCAGCAACAAGCCGCTCTCGATCGCGCTCGAGGAGATCGCCCAGGGCAAGATCGAGTACGAGCGCACCGAGGACCCCGCCGAGGTCGACTAACCCGTGTCGCGGCGCGTACTGCTGGGGATCACCGGCGGTGTCGCCGCCTACAAGTCGGCACACCTCGCGCGTCTGTTGACCGCTGCCGGCGCCGAGGTCACGGTCGTGATGACCGAGTCGGCGACCCGGTTCGTCGGCCCCGACACCTTCGCGGCCCTCACGGGCCGTCCTGTCCACACGTCGCTGTGGGAGCGACCGGGCGAGGTGCTGCACGTCCGGTTGGCGCACGAGGCCGACCTCGCGATCGTGGCGCCGGCCACCGCCAACCTGCTGGCCAAGCTCGCGCACGGGCTGGCCGATGACCTCCTCACCTCGACGCTCCTGGAGTACGCGGGACCGTTGGTGATCGCGCCGGCGATGCACACCGGGATGTGGGAGCACCCCGCGACCCGCGGCAACGTCGAGACGCTCGAGGGGCGCGGGGTCACGTTCGTCGGTCCGGTCGAGGGCGCGCTGGCCCACGGTGACAGCGGCGTCGGCCGGCTCGCCGAGCCGGAGACCATCGCCGCCGAGGCGCTCGCGGTGCTCGACGGTGCCGTGGCCGGATCGCTGATCGGCCGCACCGTCGTCGTGACCGCCGGGCCCACCTACGAGCCGATCGACCCGGTGCGGTTCATCGGCAACCATTCCAGCGGGAAGATGGGCGTGGCGGTGGCGGCGGAGGCCGCTCGACGCGGCGCAACGGTGCACCTGATCCTGGGACCGGGCACGGTGGCTCCGCCCGCCGGCGCCCAGGTGGTGCGCATCACCACCGCCGAGCAGATGCGTGAGGCCGTGATGCGGTACGCCGACGACGCCGACGCGATCGTGATGGCCGCCGCGGTCGCCGATTTCCGTCCCGAAGGATGCCGCCACCGGCAAGCTGAAGAAGGACGACGGCACCCCCGAGGTCACGCTCGAACCCACGCCCGACATCCTGGCCGAGCTGGGTGAGCGCCCACAGCGTCCCTACCTGGTGGGGTTCGCGGCCGAGACGTCCGACGTCGAGGCGCACGGTCGCGCCAAGCTCGCGCGCAAGCATGCGGATCTCCTGGTCGCCAACGAGGTCGGCCGCGAGGGCACCGGCTTCGGCTCGGAGACCAACCATGCCGCGGTCGTGTCGGTGAACGGTGACGACATCGCCCTGCGCGACTGGACCAAGCGCGAGCTGGCCTCGGTCATCGTCGACCGGATCGAAGCGGCGCTGCGGGCCGACGGCCCCGGTCGCTGACGAGGCCTACGTCGGCGGCTAGACTCCGCCCATCATGAGCACGAGCTACCTCTTCTCGTCCGAATCCGTCACCGAGGGCCATCCCGACAAGCTGGCCGACCAGATCTCCGACTCGATCCTGGACGCGCTGCTCGAACAGGACCCCAACTGCCGCGTCGCCTGCGAGACGCTCGTCACCACGGGCTTGGCCTTCGTCAGCGGCGAGATCAGCTTGAACAAGGGCTGGGTCGACGTTCCGCAGATCGTGCGCGACACGATCACCGACGTCGGCTACACGGACGCCAAGTTCGGGCTGGACGGCGAGACCTGCGGGGTGATGACGGCGATCCAGGAGCAGTCGCCCGACATCGCGCGCGGTGTCGACGACGCCCTCGAGCACCGCGAGGAGCACTCCGCCGACGACCTCGATCAGCTGGGCGCCGGCGACCAGGGCATGATGTTCGGCTTCGCGTGCCGTGAGACCGAGGAGCTGATGCCGCTCCCCATCGCCATGGCCCACCGACTCGCGAAGCGCCTCGCCGACGTCCGCAAAGCGGGCGTCGTTCCGTATCTGCGTCCCGATGGCAAGTCCCAGGTGTCCATCCGATACGAGGACGGCCGCCCCGTCGCTGTCGACACCGTGTTGATCAGCGCCCAGCACCGCGAAGAGGTCGATGTCGAGACGCTGCTCGCACCCGACATCACCGCCGAGGTCATCGACCCCGTGTTGCGGGAGTTCCCCGAACTCGATGCCTCGAAGGTCCGTGTGCTCGTCAACCCCACGGGCCGGTTCGAGATCGGCGGACCGAAGGCCGACACGGGGCTGACCGGACGCAAGATCATCGTCGACACCTACGGCGGCTACGCGCCCCATGGCGGCGGCGCCTTCAGCGGCAAGGACCCCACGAAGGTCGACCGTTCCGCCGCCTACATGGCCCGCCACGTCGCCAAGACGATCGTGGCGGCGGGCCTGGCGGACAAGGCCCAGCTCCAGGTGGCGTACGCGATCGGCACCGCACACCCGGTGAGCCTCATGGTCGAGACGTTCGGCACGGAGCAGGTCGACCCCGCCAAGCTGGCCTCCACGCTTCGTGAGGTGTTCGACTTCCGGCCGGCGGCCATCATCCGCGACCTCGACCTGGCCCGCCCGATCTACCGGGAGACGGCCGCCTACGGGCACTTCGGGCGCAAGGAGTTCCCCTGGGAGGCGACCGACCGCGCCGACGACCTCCGCGCCGCCGTCGGGTAGCGCCGCGATCGACCAGCCCGAGATCCTCGACGGCCCGGTGTCGGTCTGCATCGACCGCCCGATCCTGTCGCTCGACCGACCGTTCACCTATGGGCTCGACGCCGCGCTCGAGGCCGGTGTCGGCTCCCTGGTACAGGTGTCGTTCCACGGGCGCGCGGTCCGAGGCTGGGTGTTGGGACCCACCGACGACCTGCCGAAGCGGATGCTTCCGATCAAGAAGGCGGTTGGACCGGTTCGATGGTTCGACCGCGACGGCCTCGCGCTCGCGAGCTGGGTGAGCGAACGCTACGTTGCGCCCGCTGGCCGCCGTGCTCGGACGAGCGACGCCCCCGCGCGTCGCGTCGGAGGAGGCGAAGGATCCGGCGATCCCCGGCACGCCGGGACCGGGTTCGACGACGTCGGCCCTGTCGAGCTACCGGGGCGTCGACGCCCTGTTCCGGTCGATCGCGGGTCCCGGGTTCGACGCGTTCACGCTGCGTCCCGCCCCCGAAGACGAGGATCTCGTGGTGGTGGAAGCGGTGCACGCGTGCCTGCGCGCCGGCCGGCGCGCGCTCGTGATCGTGCCGGAGGCGAAACCGATCCCCGGCGTGGCGCGCGCGCTGGATGCGGCGTTCGGTGCGCGGTGCGCGACGCTGCTCGGCGGCTCGAAGCGGGGGCGGTACCGAACGTGGCTCGACGTACAGGCGGGCGCCTTCGACGTCGTGGTGGGTTCCCGCCCCTCGGTGTTCGCGCCGGTGCCGCAGCTCGGCCTGATCGTGATCTCGCGCGAGTCCCATCCGGCGCTGCGCGAGGATCGGGCGCCGTACTACCACGCGCGGGACGTGGCCCTGGCGCGTGGTCGCATCGCCGGCGCCACGGTGGTGCTCTCGTCGATGAGCCCGTCGACGGAGACGGCGGCGCTCCGCCTGGCCGCCGTGACGCCGACCGGCCGCCGGTGGCCCCCGGTCGAGATCGTGAAGCCCGGGTTCGAAGGACGGGCGCCTCGGCTCGTGCGGGCACTCGGCGAGGCGAAACGCGCGTTCCTGTTCTCGCCGCTTCCGGGCTACGGCATCGCCGCGGTCTGCCGGTCGTGCGGGCAACCGGCGGCGTGCGCCGCCTGTGGCGGTCTGCTCCGTGCGGAGGAAGGCCGTGTTCGATGCGTCGTATGCGAGGCCGAGGGGCGCTGCAAGCATTGCGGTGCACAAGACTTCGGCCTTCGCCGCGGCGGCCGGGAGCGGGTCGAGGAGTGGGCGATCCGCGCGGCTTCGGTCCCCGTGAAGCGGCTCGGCCCGGACGATGTCCCGCGCTTGCCGAAGCAGGGCGAGATCCTCGTGGGCGGGCCCGACGACGTGCGCGACTTCGGCCGGGGCGGGCTCGACCTCGTGGCGATCCTGGACGCCGATCTCGCCGAGCGTCGCCCGGGCCTCACCGCTCGTGAGCGCGCGGTGACGACATGGATGGAGGCGATCGCCTGGGCTCGTCCCGACGGCCGCGCCATCGTGCAGTCCTCGCACGCCTCCGATCCGGCCGTGCAGGCGCTGGTGCGCGGCAACCCCGACCGCTTCCATGCCGATGAGACACGACGGCGGGCCGAGGCCGGCTTCCCGGTGGGGTCGGCGGTCTTCCGCATCGCCGGTTCCGCCGAGCTGGAAGGCGCGCTCGCCGCGTTCGCACCGACGACGATGCTGACCTCAACCGTCGGGGACCAGACGGTATGCTTGCTCGCGCTCGACCCCGCGAGGGTGCCGGCGTTCGGGCGGGCGGTCCGCGAGCTCGCCGCTCGAGAGGTCGTCACCCGCGTCGAGGCCGAACCGCACCTGTGACCGACATGACCACGGAGTCCACGTGATCCTGCCCATCAGAACCCTCGGTGATCCGGTGCTGCGCACGCCCTCCAACCCCGTCGTCGAGTTCGACGCCAAGCTCGCGAAGCTGTGCGACGACATGCTCGAGACGATGTACGACGCCCCCGGTGTGGGCCTGGCTGGCCCGCAGGTGGGTCTGTCGATCCGGCTGTTCGTCTTCGACGACGGCGAGACGGGCCCGATGCTCATGGCCAACCCCGAGCTGTTCGACGGCGCCGGCCAGACGATGGAGGAAGAAGGCTGTTTGTCGATCCCGGGTCCGTTCCATCCGACGCCGCGCTTCTCGACGATCACCTGTCGCGGTCAGGACATGCGAGGCGCGACGTACGAGATGACCGGTGAAGGGCTCCTCGCGCGCATCTTCCAGCACGAGACCGACCACCTGGGCGGCACCCTGTACATCGATCACCTGGACGACGAGGGCCGCCGCGCCGTGATGGCCGACCTCCGCCGTCTCGAACTCGAGATCCCGGAGCCGAAGAAGCGCCGGCTCCTGCGTCGCGGCGAAGCCTGAGGTCACCCGGTCGCCGAGCCCTGCGGGTTGGCGGGAGAGCGTGGCGACTATCCTCCGGCAATGACCGGCCTCCAAGTAGCGTTCCTTGGCAATCACGCATGGTCGGTCCCGACCCTCGAAGCGCTCGCCGAGGCCGATGACGTCGAGATCGTTCGCGTCATCACGAATCCGCCCCGTCCGGCCGGGCGCGGGTCGAGCTTGCGGCCGACGCCGGTGGCCGACGCGGCCGGGCGTCTGGGTCTTCCGCTCCTCGAGGCCGAGGGCGTTCGATCGGGCGAAGGAGCGCAGGCGATCGAGGACCTCGCGCCCGATGCCCTCGTGGTCGTCGCCTACGGAGCGCTCCTGCCCGCCGCGATCCTGGACGTTCCCGAACTCGGCAGCCTCAACCTCCATTTCTCCTTGTTGCCGCGATGGCGGGGCGCGGCGCCGGTGCAGCGGGCGATCCTCGAAGGCGACACGACCACCGGGGTGAGCGTGATGCTGCTCGACGAAGGCCTGGACACCGGGCCCATCGTGCTGCAACGAGAGGTTCCCATCGGGGCGACAGACGACACCGGCTCCCTGGGCGAACGGCTCGCCGGCCTCGGCGCGCCACTCGTGGTCGAGGCGCTCCGGTCGCTCCGAGGCGGAACCGCCGATGTGGTTCCGCAGGATGCGGCTGCCGCCGTGGTCGCGCCCAAGATGCTTCCGGAGGAACGCGACCTCGACTGGACGGTCGATGCACAGGCAGCGGTGCGGCGCATCCGAGCGCTGGCTCCCGCGCCCGGTGCGATCACCACCTTCCGGGAGGCCCCGCTGAAGGTCGTGAAGGCCGAGGCGACCGGACCATGGGGTGCCGTGTTCACGTCGATCCGGGGGCCCGGCCGATTGCATATGGCCCAAGACGGGACGCCCGTGGTCGACACCCGAGGAGGAACCGCCGTGCGGCTCCTCGAGGTCGTGCCCATGGGCAAGGCGCGGATGGCCGGTTCCGACTGGGCTCGCGGCGCCCGCTTCGAACCGGGGGAGCAGCTCGGGTGAGACAGACCTCACGCACCGTGGCGCTCGAGGCGATCCGCCGCGTCCTCGATGAGGATGCCTACTCCACGATCGTCGTGCCCGCGGCGCTTCGCCGGTCGCGCCTGGACGCACGGGACCGCGCCTATGCCACCGATCTCGCGTTCGGCACGATCCGGCACCTGCGCTCGATCGATTGGGCGCTCGACCGCGTCGCTACCCGGCCGGTGTCGCGCATGAGCCCCGGCGCGCGCAACGTGCTGCGCCTCGGCGGCTACCAGGTGCTGTTCACCGACACGCCGCAGCATGCGGCCGTCGGGGAGACGGTGGGCCTCGCGCGCGACAGGGAACGCGGGTTCGTCAACGCCGTGCTGCGCAAGCTCGCGTCGGCGCCCACCCCGTGGCCCGAGGGCCCGGACGCGAGCGACATCGCGGTGCGCACCGGGCTGACGCCGTGGACGATCGAGGAGCTGGGGCGCTTGCTCCCCGGCGATGAGGTCGAACCCGCCGCTCGGGCGTTCGCCAGGCAGGCGCCGCTGTCGCTGCGGACCAATACGGACATGGTCTCGGTCGAGGGATTCACCGACGCCTTGAAGGAAGCCGGGCGCGATCCGCAACCATCGCTGCTCGACCCCTCGTGCCTCCTGGTGGACGGCGGCGACCCGTCATCGTTCCCCGGATTCTCCGACGGCTGGTTCGCGATCCAGGACCAGGCCTCGGCGTTCGTGGTGAAGGCGCTCGATCCGCAACCGGGCGACCGCGTGCTCGACGCGTGCGCCGCACCCGGCGGCAAGACGATCTACGCGGCGCAGCTCGTGGGTGACGACGGTCTGGTCGTGGGCGCCGACATCCATCCGGGACGGGTGCCCTTGATCCGCAAGGCAGCCACGAGGCTCGGAGCGCGGGCGCTCGTCATGGCCCAAGATGCCGAGCATCCGGCCCTGAAGGGCTCCTTCGACCGGATCATGATCGACGCACCGTGCTCGGGCCTGGGATCGGCGCGCCGGCGCCCGGAACTGCTGTGGCGCAATCGCAAGGATGAGCTCAGCAAACTGGCGCGCACCCAGGTGGCGATCACCGCTGCACTCACCGATCTGCTGACGCCGGGAGGCCGACTCGTCTACTCGGTGTGCACCTTCCCGAGAGCCGAAACCGACGCGGCGGCCGATGCCATCATCCGCCATCGGGCCGACCTGGAGCCCCTGGAGATCGACGGCCCTGACGGCCGAACGGCCCGGGTTCGACTGTGGCCCCATCGGCACGGGAGCGATGGGATGTTCGTCGCCGCCTTCACCAGGAAGGCCTAACCCGCCGAGTACCATTGGCCTCGTGGGAAGGCTCGCCGCATCCATCCTTTCGGCCGACCTCGCCCGTTTGGCCGAGCAGGTCAAGCTGGTCGAGCAGCATGCCGAAGTCATCCACATCGACATCATGGATGGACATTTCGTACCGCCGATCGCGCTGGGGACGGTCGTGGTGGATTCATTGCGGCCCTACACACAACGCACCCTGCACGGCCACCTCATGGTGGACGCTCCCGAGCAGTTCTTCGAGGAGTTGGCCGATGCGGGGCTCGACGTCGTGTCCTTCCACCACGAGGCGGTGGGCGACCCCGAACCCGCGATCGCGAAGGCCCGCGCCGCCGGCCTGAAGGTGGGCCTCACCCTCAACATGGAGACGCCCGTCGAGGCGGTCTTCCCGGTGCTCGATCAGGTGGACGACGTGATGCTGATGAGCATCCGGCCGGGGTGGAGCGGGCAAACGCTGAATCCAGAGGTCTACCCTCGGCTGGAGTCGATCCGGAGCCGAGATCGACCGGCAGGGCTTGTCCGTCGACCTCGAGATCGACGGCGGCGTCAAGGTCGACAACGCCCGGGCTGCCGTCGACGCGGGCGCCTCGGTCTTGATCGCCGCCAGCGGCATCTTCCAGGCCGACGACCCGGTCGCCGCGGCGGCCGAGCTCGCCTCGATCGCGCGAGGGGAGGCGGCCTAACCCATGCCCGAGACGATCCTGGTCGTCGACGACGATCCGGACATCGCACGCTTCGTCGAGGTGAACCTGCGCTCGGCCGGCTACGACGTCGCGGTCGCGGGCGACGGGGAAGAAGCGTTGGAACGTGCCGGCGAGCTCCGCCCCGACCTGGTGCTGCTCGACGTGATGATGCCGCGCATCGACGGCTTCGAGGTCGCGCAGCGTCTCCGCAAGAACCCCCAGACCGCCAACACGTCGATCATCATGCTCACCGCCAAGGCGCTGAGCGCCGACAAGGTCACCGGCCTGCAGTCCGGCGCCGACGACTACATCATCAAGCCCTTCGATCCGATCGAGCTGCTGGCGCGCGTGAAGGGCACGCTGCGCAGAGCCAAGGAGATGCGGAACCTCTCGCCGCTCACCGGCCTGCCCGGCAACATCCGCATCCAGGAGGAGATCGAGCGTCAGGTGCGCGAGGCGCGACCGTTCGCCGTCCTCTATTGCGACCTCGACAACTTCAAGACCTACAACGACCAGAAGGGCTTCGTGCGTGGCGACCGGCTGATCCAGACCACGGCACGCATCATCCAGGACGCCGTCGTGGACAAGGACGGTCCCGAGGGCTTCGTCGGCCACGTCGGCGGCGACGACTTCGTGGCGGTGGTGAGCCCCGACACCGCCGAGGGCGTCGCCCAGCGCATCTGCGAGCGCTTCGACGAGGCGTTGGTGGAGTTCTACGAGCCCGAGGACCGAGAGCGCGGGTTCGTGCGCATGGAGGACCGCAAGGGCGTGTTGCAGGACATCCCGCTGGTGGCGATCAGCGTCGGCATCGCCAGCAGCTCCAACCGCGCGTTCGCCCACTACGGCGAAGCGGTGGCCGTGGCCACCGAGATGAAGCAGTTCGCCAAGCGCGACGGCGGCAGCAGCTTCGCCATCGACCAACGCACCGCGTAGGTCCGGCGACACGCCCGCTAGCGGGATCGCTCCCTCGCTCCGTATACTGGCCGGCAGACAACCAACCGTTTCCGGGGCGGGGTGCAACTCCCCACCGGCGGTGACAGTCCGCGACCCTGCCGCAGCCAGCGGTGGGTGGACCCGGTGGAATTCCGGGGCCGACCGTGAGAGTCGGGATGGAAGGGAACGGGTGAACGCGACGACCGGGCTGCGCTGTGCGCACGCCGCGAGTCGCATCGCCTGACGCTCGCCATCCTCCACGCCTCGGCCGGACCGAACGAGGCGGCGCGTGGAGACAGCACGACAGACCCAGATGCGGCGGGCGCTCGAGCTCGCCGAACGCGGCTGGGGCCGCGTGTCTCCCAATCCCATGGTGGGCGCCCTCGTCGTCGACGATCGCGACGGCTCGGTGCTCGGCGAGGGCTGGCACGAAGGGCCCGGCACCGCGCACGCCGAGGTGATGGCGCTGGCCGCAGCCGGAGACCGCTCGCGAGGGGCCACCGTGGTCTGCACGCTCGAGCCGTGCAACCACTTCGGTCGCACCCCGCCCTGCACCCGCGCCCTGATCGACGCGGGGGTGGCGCGCGTGGTGGTGGCAACGACCGATCCGAACCTGGGCGAGGACACGCCCGGCCTCGTGGAGCTCCGCGACGCCGGCATCGAGGTCGAACACGGCGTGATGGCCGCCGAGTCGCGGCGCCTCAACCGGGCGTTCGAACGTCACGTCACGAGCGGTCTTCCGTACGTCACCCTGAAGATGGCGTCGAGCCTCGACGGCAAGACCGCGGCGACCGACGGTTCCTCCCGATGGATCACCGGCGAGGCGTCGCGTGCCGACGTGCAACGGCTCCGCGCCTGGGCCGACGCCGTCGTCGTGGGCGCGGGGACGGCGATCGCCGACGACCCATCGTTGACCGTGCGCGATGCGCGCTTCGCCGACGCGCGTGCGCCGATGCGGGTCGTGGTCGACACCGCGGGTCGTGTGCCGGCCACCGGCCATCTGTTCGACGGGTCGGCACCGACGCTGGTCGCCACGTCCGACCTCACCCCTGAGGCTCGGATCCGCGGAGTGGAACGCTGCGGGAGCCGACGTGGCGGTCCTGGAGCGCGACGACGCCGGCGCGGTGTCGCTGGCCGCACTCCTGCATCACCTCGGGAAGCGAGACGTCCAAGGGGTGCTCGTCGAAGGGGGCGCCACCCTCGCGTGGAGTCTGGTTCGGGACCGCTTGATCGACGACGCCGTGCTGTACGTCGCGCCGATCCTCCTGGGGGGTGCTGCCGCTCCGGGCGTGGTCGGCGGGGGCGGGTTCGCGCCGATCGCCGAAGCCCTCGAGCTCACCTTCGACACGGCCGAGCGGATCGGCCCCGACATCCGGCTGGAGGCCCATGTTCACCGGGATCGTTGAGGAGCGCGGCGAGGTGCGCGCGATGGCCGGCCACCGGCTCACGGTGGCATGCCGGGTCGTGCCCACCGACAGCGACATCGGCGCATCGATCGCGGTGAACGGCGTCTGCCTCACGGTGGTGGGCAACGACGGTGCGTCGCTCGCGTTCGACCTGTCGGACGAGACGATCGATCGCACCAGCCTGCGGCGACTCGCCGAAGGGCACGCGGTGAACCTGGAGCGTCCCGTCACCCTGGCGGCGCGCCTGGGCGGCCACATCGTGCAAGGCCACGTCGACGGCGTCGGCGAGGTGCAGAGCGTGGAGCCCGGTGAGGACGGCGGGTCCGTGATCCGGTTCCAGGTCCCCGATGACCTGATGCGATACGTGATCGAGAAGGGCTCGATCTCGATCGACGGCATCAGCTTGACCGTGGCGACCCTGCATCCCGACGGTGTCAGCGTCGCGGTGATCCCGCACACCCTGGCCGTCACCACGCTGGGTGAGGCCGCGCCCGGCGACCCGGTGAACCTGGAGGTCGACATGATCGCGAAGTACCTCGAACGCCTGATGGAAGGACGGACGGCATGACCGAGTTGGAGATCCACGAGCAGGACCTGGACAGCGAGATCTTCGCGACGATCCCCGAAGCCGTCGAAGACATCCGGGACGGCAAGATCGTCCTGGTGGTCGACGACGCCGACCGGGAGAACGAAGGCGACTTCATCATGGCGGCGGACTTCGCCACGCCCGAGGCGGTGAACTTCATGGTGACCCACGGCCGGGGCATCGTGTGCCTGCCGTGCGCCGCGTGGCGCCTCGACGAGCTGGGCATCCCGCAGATGGTCACCGACACCACGGGCGGGCACGAGGCGGCCTTCACGGTCTCGATCGACTATCGCCAGGGCACCACCACGGGCACCAGCGCGCACGACCGGGCGATCACGGCGAAGGCCGTCACCAACACGGAGGTCACGCCGCGCGACTTCCAGAAGCCGGGCCACGTCTTCCCGTTGCGGGCCAAGGACGGCGGCGTGCTCCGCCGCGCGGGACACACCGAAGCCGCGGTCGACCTCGCCACGATGGCCGGCCTCTTCCCCGCGGGCGTGATCTGCGAGGTGATGAACGAGGACGGCACGATGGCGCGCATGCCCGAGCTGATCCGTGTGGCGCGCGAGCACGGCCTGAAGCTGATCTCGATCGCCGACCTGATCGACCACCGGCGACGCCGCGAGGTGCTGGTGTCGAAGGTGGCCGAGGCCACGATCCCCACGCCGTACGGCGAGTTCCGTTCCTACGCGTACGAGAGCCTGGTCGACGGACGCACGCACATCGCGCTGGTCCGGGGCGAGATGGGCGACGGCATCGGCGTCCTCACGCGGGTGCACTCCGAATGCCTCACCGGCGACGTGTTCGGCTCGCTGCGCTGCGACTGCGGACAGCAGCTCGAGAGCGCGCTGGCCCAGGTGGGGGAGCAGGGCCGCGGGGTGATCCTGTACGTGCGCGGCCATGAGGGCCGCGCGATCGGGCTCACGCACAAGCTCCGCGCCTACGAGCTGCAGGACCAGGGTCGTGACACCGTCGAGGCCAACCTGGAACTCGGCTTCCCCGCCGATCAGCGCGAGTACGGCATCGGCGCGCAGATCCTGGTGGATCTCGGCGTCAAGACGATGCGTCTGCTCACGAACAACCCGGACAAGCGTGCCGGCCTCGAGGGCTACGGCCTGTCGATCGAGGAACGCATCCCGCTGCAGATCGAACCCACCGCCGAGAACATCGGCTACCTGCGCACCAAGCAGGAGAAGATGGGTCATCTGCTCGACATGACCAAGGCGGCGCCTGAGCCCGTGGCGCCCGAGGTCCAGCGGTGAGGACGTTCGTCGGGGTCCACGACGGTTCGGGGATGCGCGTCGGGGTGATCGCGGCGCGCTTCAACGAGGTGGTCACGGGCAAGCTGGTCGAGGGCGCCGTCGAGGGCCTCAAGAAGCACGGCGTGGACGAGGAGCGGATCGACGTGGCGTGGGTGCCGGGTGCGTTCGAGCTGCCGTTGGTGGCCAAGCGCCTGGCGAGGACGGAGCGCTACGACGCGCTGATCTGCCTGGGTGCGGTGATCCGGGGGGAGACCGCGCACTTCGAGCTCGTCGCCAACGAAGCCGCACGTGGCATCGCCGAGGTCGCGTTGGATTCGGGCATCCCGGTGATCTTCGAAGTGCTCGCCACCGAGGATCTCGCCCAGGCCGAGGCACGTGCCGGTGGCGCGCACGGCAACAAGGGGTGGGAGGCGGCCGAGGCCGCGCTCGAGATGGCCTGGCTCATGGATGCGCTCCCGGAGGTGAGATGAGGTGTTGGTGGACAAGCCGTGGGGCAAGGTCGCGACCTACGCCCTGAACCAGCCGTCGTCGGTGCGGGTCATCACCGTCGAACCGGAGCAGGAGACCAGCGTGCACTACCACCGCATGCGCGACGAGATGTGGGTCGTGCTGGACGCGGGGCTCACGATCGAGATCGGCAACAAGGTGGTGGAGGCTCAGCCGGGTGAAGAGTTCATGATCCCGGCCGAGGAGACCCATCGGATCCGTTGCACGGCAGCGACGCGCGGCCGGATCCTGGAGATCGCGTACGGCTACACGACCGAGGACGACACGCAGCGCCTCGAAGACGCCTACGGCCGATCGCTCGAGGCGGACTGGTGAGCCGACCAGCCGTATCGGGCGTGCGAGACAGCCGTCGGCCGCGACCCCTATACTCCTTGCCCAGAAGAGCAAGCACGTGTGTTCACCATGCACCGGGCCGACAACACCCGGTGCTCGTTCATCTGTGGAGGTGATGCGGGGTCTCGACCGATCCGCGCATAAATGACCGGATCCGGTCTCCCCAGGTTCGCCTGGTGGGGGCAGACGGCGAGCAGATCGGGGTGGTCGACACCCGCGAGGCGCTCCGCCAAGCCCGTGACCTGGATCTGGACCTGGTCGAAGTCGCGCCGCAAGCCGATCCGCCCGTGTGCCGGATCATGGACTACGGCAAGTTCAAGTACGAACGCGACGTTCGGCAGAAGGAGGCCCGCAAGAAGCAGTCGCGGACCGGCCTGAAGGAGATCAAGTTCCGCCCCAAGATCGACCCGCACGACTACGCCACCAAGAAGGGCCACGTCGTCCGGTTCCTGAACGGGGGGCACAAGGTCAAGATCACGATCATGTTCCGCGGGCGCGAGATGGCGCACACGGACCTCGGTCGCAAGATCCTGGACCGCTTGGTCGCCGATCTCGGGGAAGCCATCGTGGTGGAGTCCTTCCCCAAGCAGGAAGGCCGGAACATGATCATGGTGATCGGGCCCAACAAGCGCTACGTCGAGGCACAGGCCAAGGCGGCCGCGAAGCTGGCCAAGGAACAGGAAGAGGCCGACGGCGCGACCGACACCGCCGAACCCGAAGCATCGGACACCGAGCCTGACGCTCCAGCCGAAGCCCAGCCGGAACCGCCGGCCGAGCCCGAACCGGAGCCGCAGCCGGTGGCCGTGGAGAGCCCCGCATCCGACAACGAAGGATAGATCGATGCCGAAGATGAAGAGCCACAGCGCCACCACCAAGCGCTTCCGCGTGACGCGCAAGGGCAAGGTGCTGCACCGCAAGGCCACCGGCAACCACATGCTCACGAAGAAGAGCGGCGGCCAGCGCCGGCGCGTCGAGGGCATGTCCGAGGTCACGGCGGAGAAGACGAAGATCAAGCGACTGCTGGGGAAGGCCTAGAACCATGGCGCGAATCAAACGTTCCGTCCACGCGAAGAAGAAGCGCCGTGAGGTGCTCGAGAAGGCCAAGGGCTACACCGGCACCAGGCGCAAGCGCTACCGCGCCGCCAAAGAGCAGGTCATGCACTCGGGCAACTACGCCTACCGCGATCGCCGCGACCGCAAGGCGCAGTTCCGCCGGCTGTGGATCACCCGCATCAACGCCGCGGTGCGCCCCTACGGCATCAGCTACTCCGTGTTCATCAACGGGCTGAAGGCCGCCGGCATCGAGGTCGATCGCAAGATCCTCGCCGACATGGCCGTCAACGACCCCAAGGCGTTCGCGCAACTGGTCGACGAGGCCAAGGCCGCACAAGCCGCAGCCTGACACGCGTCCGGGGGAGGGCTCCGTGCTGACGTCCCCCAAGAACCCGAAGGTCACCGCCGCCTCCCGGCTGAAGAAGCGCGCCTTCCGCGACGAGGATCGTCGCTTCCTGGTCGAGGGCGCCCAGGCGGTGAGCGAGGCGCTCGGCGTGCCGGGCGCGCTCGAGACGCTGTTCACCGACGACGAACTCGCGCCGCTCGCGGTGCAGGCCCGTCAGGCGGGCGTCGAGGTCCACCAGGTGGGTGACGAGGTGATCCGTGCCCTGACCTCCACCGTGACGCCGCAGGCGCTGGTGGGGGTCGCTCCGTATCTCGATCGAGGCCTCGATGCGCTCCCCGACGAGGGGTGCGTCCCGATCCTGCACGAGGTGCGCGACCCCGGGAACGCCGGCACCGTGCTCCGGTCGGCCGATGCGGCGGGTGCCGGCGGCGTGGTGTTCACCGCCAGCTCGGTCGACGTCTACAACCCCAAGACCGTGCGCTCGTCGGCCGGGTCGCTGTTCCATCTGCCGGTGGTCCGGGACGCCGAGACGGCCGAGGCGATCGCCGCCGTGAAGGACCGGGGGTTCCGCGTGCTGGCCATGGCGACCGGCGGGGCCGACGACCTCTACCGGTCCGACCTGTCCGGACCGGTGGCGTTCGTGTTCGGCAACGAAGCCCACGGGTTGCCCGCCGACGTCGTGGCGCTCGCCGACGACACCGTGCGGGTGCCGCAGGCAGGCCGAGCGGAATCGCTCAACCTCGCCGCGGCAGCGACCGTGTGCCTGTTCGAGTGGCAGCGCCGCCGGCTGCGCGAGGGGGAGGCGCTCGAGAACATCATCGGCGCCGCGGCCCACGACATCCGCTCGCCGCTCACCGCCATGAAGGGCTTCGGCTACGCCCTCGAGAAGCGGTGGGACATGATGACCGAGGAGCAACGCGCCGTGATGCTGCAGGGCATCGTCCACGACGCCGACCGCATGGACACGATCCTTCGCCAGCTGGTCGATGCCGCCCGGGTCGTGGGAGGCAACCTGGAGATCTTCCCCGAACAGGTCGACGTCGCCGAGCTCGTGCTGGCGATCGCCGAGAACCAGCGTCGCGACCCCGATCACCCTGCGGTGGAGTGGAGCGGCGAGGCCGTCACCGTGTTCGTCGACCCGGCCCGGCTCAAGACCACGATCCTGGCCTTCATGGAGGTGCTCGTCTGGTGGGGACGCGAGGGCTCGCTCCTGGTGGAAGCCTCGCTCGAAGACACGTTCCTGCACGTGCGGGTCTCGCGCGAAGCGAGCGACCTCACGACCGAGGACGCCGAGTCGTTGTTCATCCCGCGCCGGCCCGGCCAGGGCGGGGGGAGCAAGATCGGGCTGTTCGTGGCGCGCGGCGTCGCCGAGTCGCAGGGAGGCCGGGCCTGGGGCGAGGTCGCCGATGGTCGCCTGGCCTTCCACGCCGAGATCCCCGTGGGGTTCTGATGGTCGTGAAGACGGGCTTGCGCAGGCGCTGCCTCATCTTCCTCGCGGCGCTCGCGATGACGGCGACGTGGTGGGGTCCCGCACGGGCAGCGCCCGGAGATCTCGACCCCACCTTCGGCGGCGGGGGGATCGTGGCCACGCGCGTCGCCGCCCGAGAAACGTCCGGCGCCATGGCCGTGGCGATCCAGGCCGATGGAAGGATCGTGGCCGCCGGAGGGACGCAGGGCTCCGACCGGGAACGGTTCGCGATCGTCCGGTACGACGTGGACGGTCATCTCGATGGCACGTTCGGTCATGACGGGCGCGTGATGACCAGCTTCGACGCCCGGCGATGCGTCGTTGCGGATGCCGTGGCCATCCAGTCAGACGGCAAGATCGTCGCCGCAGGGATCCAGGGCTGCCGCGGCTCGTTCGCCCTGGCTCGCTACCTTCCCAACGGCAAGCTCGACCGCTCCTTCGGCGGTGACGGCAAGGTCGTCACGAGGTTCCGCAGCGGGAAGCGCTACGCCGAGTCGTTCGCCGTGGTGATCCAGCCCGACGGCAAGATCGTCGCGGCAGGGTTGTGTTGCGGCGCCCGGTTCTTCGCTCTCGCTCGGTACCTTCCGAACGGCAAGCTCGACGCGACCTTCGGCGCTGACGGGAAGGTGACGACCGACCTCACACCAGGATCCGACGTCGCGTACGACGTCACCCTCCAATCCGATGGCACGATCCTGGCCGCCGGTGTCGCCGCGAAGGATCGGGATGCCGCACGGTTCGCCCTGGTGCGCTACCGACCGAACGGCCACCTCGACACGACCTTCGGCCGGGACGGCAAGGTCACGACACGACCGTCCGACTGCGTCTCCGAAGCGCATGCGGTCGCCGTGCAGTCCGACGGCAGGATCGTTGCCGCCGGATCAGCCGGGTGCATCAACGAGTTCGCCCTGGCCGGGTACATGACGGATGGGTCCCTGGACGACACCTTCGGCGATGGCGGCATCACCGTCTCGGACTTCACCGACTTCGGGTGCGCTCAGGCAGACCTGGAGGCGATGGCGATCCAGTCCGATGGGAAGCTCGTCGCCACCGGCCTCACCGCATGCAAGGGCGTGAGTGACGTCGAGTTCGCCTTCGCGTCAGCACGCTATGACGACGATGGAACGCTCGATGCATCCTTCGGCCAAGGAGGCGAGGTCACGACCGTGGTCTGGGACGCCGCCTGCTTCCAAGGGGCGACCGGGGTCGCCATCCAGGCAGATGAGAAGATCGTCGTCGCGGGTGGCACGGTGTGCAGCGGGCCGCGACACACCAAGTTCTCCCTGATCCGGTACCTGAACGCGTGAACCGACCCCCGGGTGCGTGCGGTGCTCCCGCACGCGAACGGCGACCTCCGATGGCGAGCCAGGTGTCGGCTGGGGACCAGAGGGCCGTTGCTAGACTCGGCCCCTGATGGACGCCGCCGAACTGCTGGGGATCTTCGAGGCCGAACGCGACCGCGGACTGGCCCTGGTGGCCGGCGCCGCCACCCTCGATGACCTCGAAGCCGCGCAGGTCGAGGTCATGGGCCGCAAGTCGGCGTTCTCCGCGGCGCAGAAGTCGCTCGGAGGGTTGTCCGACGAGGACCGCCGCGTGGCGGGCAAGGCCGCCAACGAGGCACGCCAGGCGATCCAAGGGGCCATCGACGAGCGGCGGGAAGCCCTGCAGCTCGTGGCCGAGGCCGCGTTGCTGGAAGCCGATCGCATCGATCTCACGCTGCCGGGCCGGCGTCCACGGACGGGCTCGTTGCATCCCCTCACGATCGTGGAGCGCGAGATCGTCGAGGTGTTCCTCCGACTGGGCTTCCGCGTCGTGGAGGGTCCGGAGATCGAGGACGACTGGCACAACTTCCAGGCGCTCAACATCCCGCCCGATCACCCCGCGCGCACGATGAAGGACACGATCTACCCCGCGATCCCGGGGCGGGCCGACCTGGTGCTGCGGACCGAGACCTCCGCGGCGCAGATCCGCACGATGCAGTCACAGCCGCCGCCCGTGCACATCGTCTCCCCGGGCCGCGTGTACCGGCGCGAGACCTCCGACGCCACGCACCTGCCCGTGTTCCACCAGGTGGAGTGCCTGGTCGTGGACGAAGGCATCACGTTCGCGCACCTGAAGGGCACGCTCGAGATCGTGGCCAAGGCGCTGTTCGGACAGAGCCGCCGCATCCGGCTGGGACCGGCGTACTTCCCGTTCGTGGAACCAGGCGCCGAGGTCGGCGTCTCGTGCTTCAAGTGCGACGGCGCGGGCTGCCGGGTGTGCGGGAACGGATGGATCGAGCTGCTGGGATCCGGCATGGTCCACCCGCAGGTGCTCGAGAACTGCGGATACGACAGCGAGCGGTACACCGGCTTCGCGTTCGGGATGGGCGTGGAGCGCGTCGCGCTCCTGAAGTACGCGATCCCGGACATGCGCATGCTGGTCGAGAACGACGTTCGCTTCCTCTCGCAGTTCGAGGGGGTCGCGTGAAGGTCGTCCTGTCATGGCTGCGGGAGTTCGCTCCCACCGACCTGGAGGCCGACGAGCTCGCCGAACTGATCACGCGCCAGGGCGTCAAGGTCGAAGGCATCGAACGTCCCTGGGACGGCGTGCAGGGCGTGGTCGTGGCCCGGGTGCTCGAGGTGAGCGACCACCCCGACTCCGACAAGCTGTGCGTCGCCAGGGTCGATGACGGCCAGGGCGAGCAGATCGTGTGTGCCGGCGTGCGGAACTTCGTGGCCGGCGACCTCGTGCCCGTGGGCCAAGCCCGGGTCGAGGGTGCCGGTGCTGCCCGAGCCGCTGGCCCCGCGCAAGCTCCGCGGGGTGATGAGCAACGGGATGCTGTGCTCACCCCGTGAGCTCAACATCGCCGACGTCCACGAGGGCATCCTCGTGCTCAACGACGAACCCGTCGAGATGGGACAGGATTTCAAGGCCGCGTTCGGGCTGGACGACGCCGTCCTCGACATCGAGGTGGAACCGAACCGGCCCGACTTCCTGAGCGTGTTCGGCGTGGCCCGCGAGGTGTCGGCTGCCACGGGCGTGCCGCTGATCGAGCCCGTCACCGATCTCCAGGAAACCGAGGAGGAGGCGTCATCGATCGCCACCGTGCTGATCGAGGCCGCCGAGGCCTGTCCCCGCTACGTCGCCCGCATCATCCGTGGGGTCGACGCGGCTGGCGTTTCCCCGCTGCGGGTCCAGGCGCGGCTCACCGCGAGCGGGATGCGCCCGGTCTCCGCCGTGGTCGATGCCACGAACTACACGATGCTCGAACTCGGTCAGCCGCTGCACGGGTTCGACATGGACCGTCTCGCAGGGCCCGGCATCGTGGTCCGTCATGCCACCGACGGCGAGCGGATCACCACGCTCGACGATGTCGAGCGCACGCTGACGCCCGACGACCTGTTGATCTGCGATCTGGAGAAGCCCGTCGCGATCGGCGGCGTGATGGGCGGGGCCACCTCCGAAGTGAGCGAGACCACCACCCAGGTGCTGCTGGAGAGCGCCTACTTCACCCGCACCGGGGTCCTGCGCAGCGCCCGCAGGCTCGACCTGCACAGCGAAGCCGCGCATCGGTTCGAACGCGGAACCGACCCAGAGGGGCTCGAGCGCGCCGCGGCCCGATGCGCCGGGTTGATCGCCGCGTGGGCCGGCGGCGCCGTCGCCCAGGGTCTCGCCGAGGCGGGATCGGTGCCCGAGCGTCGCTGGGTCTCGATGCGGCCCTCGCGCGCCTCGATGCTGCTCGACTACCAGGTCCCCACCGCCGACGCCGTCGCCGTGTTCGACCGGCTCCGACTCGCCCACCGGGAACAGGACGACCTCGTCGAGGTCGAAGTGCCGGGCTACCGCGTGGACATCGACCGCGAGGTCGACCTCATCGAAGAGGTGGCGCGGATCGAGGGGTATGACCGGATCGGGTCGACGGTGATCTCGGCGGGCCAGGCCGGCGGCGTGCCGGAGGGCTACCGGTTCCGTGAGCGGATCCGCGACGCGTTGGTCCGGGCGGGGCTGCGGGACGTCCGCCCGCTGCCGTTCGCCTCGGCCGACGATCTCGCGCTGACCGGGGACACGGATCCGATCGCCGTGGCCAATCCGCTTCAGGCCGACGACGCGTTCCTGCGCACGCGGCTGTTGCCGGGACTGCTCCGCACGGTGGCGCGTGATCAGGCTCGCGGCGCGGGATCCGTGGCGCTCTTCGAGACGGGCATCGTGTTCCGGCTCGGGGAGCCCGTGGAGGAGCGACCGAAGGTGGCGTGGGCCCTGTGCGGCCCGGCGAGCCAAGGATGGTCCGGCGACCGCCGGGACTTCGACGTGCTCGACGCCTCGGGCATCCTCGAGGCCCTCATGGACGAGCTCGCGATCGCGGACTGGTCGCTGGGCGAGGCCGTGAACGGCCCGTTCCACCCGGGTCGGTCCGCCGCCGTCCTCGTGGGAGGGGAGCGCGCCGGCGTCGTGGGCGAGATCCACCCCAGGGTCGCCGCCGACCTGGAGCTCGAGGGCCGCGTGGCGGTCGCCGAGTTGGAGGTGCGTGCGCTGCTCGCCGCCACGACGAAGGAGTTCACGTTCCGGGACGTGCCCAGGTTCCCGCCCGTTCGGCGTGACCTGGCGTTCGTGGTGGCCGAGGACGTGGCCGCCGGTCCGATCCAGCGCGCGCTGGAGGACGCCGCCGGCGAACTGCTGGCGAACTGCGAACTGTTCGACGTCTTCCGAGGGGGCTCGCTGCCCGCGGGCACCAAGAGCTTCGCGTTCACCCTGGAGTTCCGCGCGCCCGACCGCACGCTGACGGGCGAGGAGACCGATCCGCTCGTCGAACGGGTGGTGGCCGTGCTCACCCGCGACTTCGGAGCCCAGCTCCGAGCCGGTTGAGGCCACCTGCTGGCGCCCACCGTCCGGCTGGCGTCCGGCGCTGGCACGCCCAGCGGGCTTGCCGATAGACTCCGCGCCGTGGAACGTGACTACCTCTCCGTCGATGACCTTTCGCCCGCCGAGTTCATCCAGGTGCTGGACCTGGCGCGCCGACGTCAAGGCGCATCCCGAGACCTACGCCCGTCACCTGGCCGGCCGCTCGATCGCGCTGATCTTCGAGAAACCTTCCACCCGAACGCGGGTGTCGTTCGAGGTGGGGGTGGCGCAGTTGGGGGCCCATCCCGTGGTGCTGTCGTCCTCGGACCTGCAACTGGGCCGGGGCGAGACGATCGAGGACACCGGCAGGGTGCTGTCACGCTACGTCGACGCGATCGTGCTGCGCACCTTCGAGCAGGAGCGGCTGGAGCTGCTGGCCAAGGCCGCCTCGGTCCCCGTGGTGAACTCCCTCAGCGACTTCGAGCATCCATGCCAGGCGCTCGCCGACCTCCTCACCGTGCGCGAGCGGCTCGGTTCGCTGGACGGTCGCGTCCTCACCTACCTCGGCGATGGCAACAACGTGGCGCACTCGCTCCTGCTGGCCGGCGCCAAGGCCGGGATGCACGTGCGGATCGCCTCGCCGGTGGGGTTCGAGCCGATCCCGCAGGTGGTGCACCGAGCCGAGGCGATCGCCGCCGAGACGGGCGGGAGCGTCCTGATCACCGACGATGCCGCGAAGGCCGCCACCGACGCCGACGTGCTGTACACGGACGTGTGGGCCAGCATGGGCCAGGAAGCCGAGACCGACGAGCGCACGCTGGTGTTCTCGGCCTACCAACTGGACGGCAAGCTGGTCGACCTCGCCTCCGAGGACGTCGTGGTGCTCCACTGCCTGCCGGCCCACCGGGGCCAGGAGATCGCCGCCGACGTGATCGACGGCCCCCACGCCGCGGTCTGGGACGAGGCGGAGAACCGCCTGCACACCCAGAAGGCCCTGCTCCTGTACCTCTTCGGTCTCGTCTGAGGCATCGCCGTGCCGCGCACGAACGACGACGTCGAGCGCATGCTCCTCGAATACGCCGACCTGTTGTCGATCGTCTCGGACGATCCGTTCAAGCCGCGTTCGTACGAGAAGGCGGCGAGGGCGGTCGGGCGGCTATCCCGACGACCTGGGCGGTCTCGACGCCGCCGGCGTCCTGGCGATCCCCAGCGTCGGCAAGTCCATCGCCGCCAAGATCACGGAGTACCTCGACACCGGGACGTTCGCCGAGCTCGAGGAGCTCCGAGCCCAGGTGCCGGCCGGCGTGCGCGAGATGACCGCCATCCCCGGCTTCGGTCCCAAGAAGGCGATGGTGGTCTACCAGGAGCTCGCCATCGACTCGGTGCCGGCGCTGGTCGCCGCGGCAGAGGCGGGGGAGCTGCGCTCGTTGAAGGGGTTCTCGGCCAAGACCGAGCAGAACGTGCTCCAGGGCGCCAAGCGCATGAGCTCGTCCGGCGGCAGGGTGTTGGTGAGCGCGGCGCTCGAGATCGCGGAGGATCTCCTCGAGCGCCTGCAGACGATCGACGGCGTGCGCCGGGTGGCCTATGCGGGCTCGCTGCGACGGATGGCCGAGACGATCGGTGACGTCGACCTGTTGGTGGCCTCGACGGACCACGAACCGGTCATGGAGGCGTTCGCGGGCTACGACGTGGTCGACCGGGTGATCGCTCGCGGCGACACGAAGACCTCGATCCTGACGCGGAACGGCCTCCAGGTCGACCTCCGCGTGGTGCCCCTCGAGGCCTGGGGCGCCGCGATGATCTACTTCACCGGCTCCAAGGCCCACAACATCCGGATCCGCGAGATGGCGGTGCGCAAGGGCCTGAAGCTCAACGAGTACGGCCTGTTCGAGGCGGCTTCCGGCGACCTGCTCGCCGCCGAGACCGAGGCGGAGGTCTACGAGGCGCTCGGCCTGCCGTACATCGAACCCACGTTGCGTGAGGACCGTGGCGAGGTCGAGGCCGCGCTCGCCGGCGAGCTGCCGGACCTGATCACCGTGCAGCAGATCCGCGGGGACCTGCACACGCACACGAACCTCACCGACGGGCTCGCGACGCTGGAACGCATGCTCGAGGCCGCCGCCGAGCACCGGTACGCCTACTACGCGGTCACCGACCATGCGCCCGACCTCGCGATGCAGCGGATGACCGACGAGAAGATCCTGGCCCAGCGCGTGCAGGTCGCCAAGCTCCAGTCCAGCTATCCGAAGATGCGCCTGCTCCACGGCACCGAGCTCAACATCGGCCCCGACGGTTCGGTGGACTGGGACGAGGAGTTCCTGTCGGGCTTCGACCTCACCGTGGCCTCGGTGCACTCGCACTTCAACCAGTCGCGCGATGAGATGACCGCTCGCGTGGTCCGGGCGATCGAGAACCCGTCCGTCAACATCATCGGCCATCTCACCACCCGCAAGATCGGCCGCCGCGACCCGGTCGACCTCGATCTGGAGGCGGTGTTCGAAGCCGCCGGCCGCACCGGCACGGCGCTGGAGATCAACGCCTTCCCCGACCGTCTCGATCTGCGCGACGAGCACGTGTTGTGGGCCCGCCGGCACGGCGTGAAGTTCTCGATCGACACCGACTCGCACGCCGTCGGTCATCTCGACGTGATGCGGTTCGGTGTGGCGACCGCCCAACGGGGATGGCTCTCGAAGGACGATGTGATCAACGCGTGGCCGATCGGCAAGCTCGAGCGGTTCCTGCGCAAAGGGCGAACCGAAGGCGGCCGCCCGCTGAGCCGGCGACGGCTGCCACGGTCGTTCTTCGCCCGTTCGTCGGTGGAGGTGGCGCCCGACCTGCTGGGCCGGACGCTCGTCCGGGCCCTGCCCGACGGTTCCCGGCTCGCCGGACGCATCGTCGAGGTCGAGGCCTACGAGCCCGGTGATGCGGCCAGCCACGGCAACCGCCGCATGACCGACTTCAACGCCACGATGTTCGGTCCACCGGGGCGGCTGTACGTGTACTTCACCTACGGCAACCACTGGATGATGAACGTGGTGACCCGGCCTCGCGGCGACGCGAGCGCGGTCCTGTTGCGCGCGATCGAGCCGATCGACGGCATCCCGATCATGGAGGCGAACCGCGGTC
The DNA here is from genome assembly GCA_963797635.1 of uncultured Actinomycetes bacterium. Taxonomy (GTDB): domain Bacteria; phylum Actinomycetota; class UBA4738; order UBA4738; family HRBIN12; genus JAOUEA01. The sequence goes on along the minus strand of CAWCPZ010000011.1, from coordinate 336,924 downwards.
GTTCGCTGGTGACCGACCTCTGCTCCGGACCCGGCAAGCTCACGAAGGCGCTGGGCGTGGACAAGTCCCTCGACGGCACCGACCTGGTGCGGGGGCACGAGGTGTGGATCGAGGCCGGGGACCCGGTGGCCCCCGACCACGTCGCGGTCGGCATCCGGGTCGGGGTCAGCGTCGGGTTGGACAAGGACTGGCGCTTCGTCGAGCGGGGGAGCGTGTTCCTGTCGAAGGGGAAGCCGGGTCCGCCGAGCGGCTCACGACGTCGCCGAACCACGGCGTAGCACTCAGCCGCTCGGACTCGCGCGCAGAGCGACCGTGATCGTGACGGTGCTGGTCTGTTGTGCCGAGGTGCCGGCGGACGGGGTCTGGGAGATCACCGTGCCACCGGGCTGGGTCGAGGATGCGACCTCGACCTCCACGTAGAACCCGGCTTCTTCGAGCGCGGCCTCTGCCGAGGCCTGATCCATGCCGATCACGGAGGGCACCGGGACGGACTGGACCTTGTTCGGCGTGGAACACGTCTTCGTGGGCTCGGTGCCGGAGATGAACTCCAGGGTGTCGATGTTCTGGGGCAAGGTGTAGGCGTTCGGCAGGCAGGTGGGGTCCTGGGTGACGTCGACGGCGACCGACACGTAGCCGACCTGCGGCGTCGGGAAGTCGCGAACGGGCAGCCCCGCGGCCGCCTTGATCATGAACAGGCGCCAGATCTGTGCCGGCCAGGTGCCGCCGAAGACGGTGATCCGGGTGCGGGGGGGTTCCATGGGGATCAAGCCCTCCCCGAACCCGACCCAGACCGCGGCGGTGAGTTGCGGGATCGCCCCCACGAACCAGGCGTTGGTGTGGGTGTCGCCGGTGCCGGTCTTGCCGATCTGGGGACGACCGATGATCGCCGAACGCCCCGTCCCGTACGACACGGCCTCCTGCAGGATGTCGTTCGCCACCGAGACCACGTCGGGATCCACGACCTGCTTGGGCTTCGGGGAGGCCTGCCACATCACGCGACCCTGGGCGTCGGTGACGCTGACGACGGGCACGGGATTCACGCGCTGGCCGCCGGTCGCCAGGGTGTCGTAGGCGGCCGCCATCGACAGGGTGTTCGTGCCGTTGGTGCCGAGCACCGCCGACAGGTTCGGCTCCAGCGGCGTACTGGGTTCTGAGACCCGCGGGCAGCACCGGAGTCCCATGCGCTCGGCGGTCTCGATCACGTTCTCGGGGCCGAGCTGTTCCATCAGCTGCGCGTACACCGTGTTGACGGAGTTGACGGTGGCGCTCTCCAGCGACATCGAACCGTAGCCGCTGCCCTCGGCGTTCGTGACGTGCCACACCGTGCCGTTGTCGAGCGGGATGTCGATCGTGGCCGGCGCCGAGAACGTGGTGCTGGGTGACAGTCCGTTCTCCAGAGCCGTCACCAGCGCGAACGGCTTGAACGCGCTCCCGGTCTGGCGGCCGTACTTCCCGCCCTTGCCCGTCGCCAGGTTCACGCGACCGCCGTTGGTGTCCTTCCAGTAGTCGGCGTCGTCACCGCCCACCATGGCGCGCACGTAGCCGGTGCGAGGGTCGATCACGGTCATCGCGCCGTCGGGGTCACCCGGATAGGCCAGGACCGAGCGCACCGCCGTTTGCGCGAAGCCCTGGAGCTTGGGGTCGAGCGTGGTGGTGATCTGGAGGCCGCCCGTGAACAGGAGCTTGAATCGGTCCTGGCGCGTCTCGCCGAACGCCGGGTTGGACAGGAACCATTCCTTGAAGTAGTCGACGAAGTAGGGGTAGGGATAGCGCTGGGTCGGCTCGCTCCGATCCAGCACGATGGGCTCGCGCAACGCCTGCCGGTAGTCGACCTCGTCCACCATCTCCAGCTCTCGCATCAGGCGCAGGACGACGTTCCGTCGGCCGTAGGCAGCTTCCGGCTCCAGGAACGGATCGAAATGGTTGGGCGCGGTGATGAGCCCCGCCAGGATGGCCGCCTGGCTCACGGTCAGGTCGGCGGCGTCCACCGAGAAGTAGGTCTGTGCCGCGGCTTGCACGCCGTAGGCCCCCTCGCCGAAGTAGACGGTGTTGAGGTACTTCGTGAGGATGCGGTCCTTGTTCATGCGATCCTCGAGTTGCCAGGCGAGCGCCGCTTCGTCGATCTTGCGGCGGAGGGTGTCGGCCGAGCCCACGTAGAGGATCTTCACGAGTTGCTGGGTGATCGTGGAGCCGCCCTCCACCACCGAGCCCTCGGCGGCGTTCATGTAGGCGGCGCGGGCGATCGCCCTGCCGTCCACCCCATGGTGGTAGTAGAAGCGGCGGTCCTCGATCGCCACCACGGCATCGCGCAGGTAGGCGGGCATGTCGCCCTTGCGCAGCACGACCCGGTCCTCGGTGGCATGGAGTTCGGTGATCAGGGACCCGTCCGAGGCGTACAGGAACGACGTCTGGGCCAACGGCAGGGCCTTGTAGTCGTCGAGCTCCGGCAGGTTGCAGGCCGATGCCAGCGAGGCGAACACGATGAACGCGACGCCCGCGGGGAGGAGGCGGCGGGTCTTCATCGCCAGCGAGTCTACCCCCGGGTTCGGCCCGGATCGGGAGGGCCCGCCACGAGGCAAGCGCCGGAGAACGCGCTGGTAGCATCCGGCTCCATGGGCCACGACGACCTGGTCGCGCTGCGCAACGGGGCGGTGGAGCTCGTCCCGGACGGCGGCCTCGAGGAGAAGCTGAAGCTCGGGCGCCCACTGCGGGTGAAGCTGGGGGTCGACCCCAGCCGGCCGGACCTCACGCTCGGCCACACGGTGGTGCTGCGCAAGCTCCGCCAGTTCCAGGACGCCGGTCACACCGCGATCCTCATCATCGGGGATTTCACGGCGCGGATCGGCGATCCCTCGGGACGCTCGGACACCCGCCCCATGCTGACCGAGGAGGAGGTCGCGGCCAACGCCGCGACCTACCTCGAGCAGGCCGGCAAGGTGATCGACGTCGAGCACGCCGAGGTGCGTGGCAACGCCGCATGGAGCGCCGGCATGTCGATGGGCGAGCTGTTGCGGCTGGCCTCGGTCGCCACCGTGGCGCAGATGCTGGAGCGGGAGGACTTCCGCGGGCGCTACCAGGGTGGCCAGCCGATCAGCGTCGTCGAGTTCCTCTACCCCTTGTTCCAGGGCCATGACTCGGTGGCCATCGAGGCCGACGTGGAGCTGGGTGGCACGGACCAGACCTTCAACCTGCTGATGGGCCGGGAGGTCCAGCGCGCCTACGGCATGGATCCGCAGGTGGTGTTGACGATGCCGCTGCTCGAGGGGTTGGACGGCGTGCGCAAGATGTCGAAGTCACTCGACAACTGGGTGGGCATCGCCGAGCCGGCGGAAGAGCAGTTCGGCAAGCTGATGTCGATCCCCGACGAGCTCATCGCGAAGTACCTGCGACTGTGCGCGCCCCTCGACCCGGCCGAGGTCGACGCGGTGGAGCGCGGTCTCGCCGACGGCTCCCTCGGTCCGAACGAGGAGAAGCGGCGCATGGCCAGGATCCTGGTCGACCTGTATCACGGCGAGGGAGCGGGGGAGCGGGCCGAGGCGGCCTTCAACGCCGTCCATCGTGACCACCAGGTGCCCGACGACCTGGAGGAGGCGCCGATCCCCCAGGACGCCGTGCGTGACGGGGCGGTGTGGTTGCCGCGGCTGCTCGTCGGCGTGGGGTTGGCGGCATCGAACGGGGAGGCCCGGCGAGCGGTGTCGCAGGGCGGTGTGCGACTCGATGGCGAGGTGCTGACCGACCCGGACGCCGAATTCCCACCGGAAGCGTTGCTGGGGAAGGTGTTGCAGGTGGGCCGCAGGCGCTTCGTCCGCCTGACCTGACCCTGAGTTGACGGCTCAGCCGATACTGCTACCATAAGCGGTCGGCGCCAAGCCCTTGCAGTGAGGTCTGTTGACCACGCCCGCAGGGAGCTTCGTGCCGACCTCGCACCTTGAGAACTGAACAGTGTGTAACAGCCAGTGCTTTATACCCCGTCAAGGGGAGGGTGCGGTTCGCCGTGCCCGCCTCGAGACGGTAGTACTGAAACCGTCCGGACACATTACGGGCGGGATCAGCTCAAGAAGGCCGGCCAAGAGCAGTGCCTGCTCAGCGGTCGGTCGACTCCAAACACGGAAACGAACCCTCGAGCCTTCGGGCGAGAGGATTTCATTTCTCTACGGAGAGTTTGATCCTGGCTCAGGACGAACGCTGGCGGCGTGCTTAACACATGCAAGTCGAACGGTGAACCGGGCTTCGGCCCGGGGATCAGTGGCGAACGGGTGCGTAACACGTGGGCAACCTGCCCCAGACACTGGGATAACTCCGGGAAACCGGGGCTAATACCGGATACTCCGGTCGAACCTCATGGTTCGATCGGGAAAGCTCCGACGGTCTGGGATGGGCCCGCGGCCTATCAGCTTGTTGGCGAGGTAACGGCTCACCAAGGCGACGACGGGTAGCTGGTCTGAGAGGACGACCAGCCACACTGGAACTGAGATACGGTCCAGACTCCTACGGGAGGCAGCAGTGGGGAATCTTGCACAATGGGCGAAAGCCTGATGCAGCGACGCCGCGTGGGGGACGAATGCCTTCGGGTTGTAAACCCCTTTCGGCAGGGAAGAAGCGCAAGTGACGGTACCTGCAGAAGAAGTCCCGGCTAACTACGTGCCAGCAGCCGCGGTAAGACGTAGGGGACGAGCGTTGTCCGGATTCATTGGGCGTAAAGCGCGCGTAGGCGGTTTGGTAAGTCGGATGTGAAAACCAGAGGCTCAACCTCTGGCCTGCATCCGATACTGCCCGACTAGAGGTAGGTAGGGGAGATCGGAATTCCTGGTGTAGCGGTGAAATGCGCAGATATCAGGAGGAACACCGGTGGCGAAGGCGGATCTCTGGGCCTTACCTGACGCTGAGGCGCGAAAGCTAGGGGAGCAAACAGGATTAGATACCCTGGTAGTCCTAGCCGTAAACGTTGGGTGCTAGGTGTGGGAGGACATCGACCCCTTCCGTGCCGAAGCTAACGCATTAAGCACCCCGCCTGGGGAGTACGGCCGCAAGGCTAAAACTCAAAGGAATTGACGGGGGCCCGCACAAGCGGCGGAGCATGCGGCTTAATTCGATGCAACGCGAAGAACCTTACCTGGGTTTGACATGCAGGGTGAAACCGTTGAAAGACGGCGCTCTTCGGAGCCTGCACAGGTGGTGCATGGCTGTCGTCAGCTCGTGCCGTGAGGTGTTGCCTTAAGTGGCGCAACGAGCGCAACCCCTGTCCTTAGTTGCCAGCGGATCATGCCGGGAACTCTAGGGAGACTGCCGGTGCCAAACCGGAGGAAGGTGGGGATGACGTCAAGTCAGCATGCCCCTTATACCCAGGGCTGCACGCATGCTACAATGCGTGGTACAGAGGGCTGCGATCCCGCAAGGGGGAGCGAATCCCAAAAAGCCACGCTCAGTTCGGATCGAGGTCTGCAACCCGACCTCGTGAAGTCGGAGTCGCTAGTAATCGCAGATCAGCATTGCTGCGGTGAATACGTTCCCGGGCCTTGTACACACCGCCCGTCACACCACGAAAGTGGGCAACACCCGAAGCCGGTGGCCTAACCGTAAGGAGGGAGCCGTCGAAGGTGGGGCTCGCGATTGGGGTGAAGTCGTAACAAGGTAGCCGTAGCGGAAGCTGCGGCTGGATCACCTCCTTTCTAAGGAGCCTTTGGCAAACCGGTGCATGAGGACGTCCGATCCTCGTGCTGACATCCGGGAGACTCCAGGTCGATAGCACTGGCCCCCGTCGGCGGAAGCCGGCAACCTCCACCCGTTAGTACGCCTCCAGTGCATGTTGCTGGGGGAGTGGAACGCGACCGGAGGAACACCGGACCAACCCGGCGGGCACACTGTTCAGCTTTGAGGGTGCGAATCCTCGAGCACCTTGAGAACTCGATAGCGAGCGCGAGCATCTACAGTCAAGTTATGAAGGGCTTACGGTGGATGCCTAGGCGCCAGGAGCCGATGAAGGACGCGTCTGGCTGCGAAAAGCTGCGGGGAGCTGCCGAGATAGCTTTGATCCGCAGATGTCCGAATGGGGAAACCCGGCTGGGGTCATGCCCAGTCACCCGTGCCTGAACACATAGGGCACGTGGAGGGAACCGCTCGAAGTGAAACATCTCAGTAGGGCGAGGAAGAGAAAGCAACCGCGACTCCCCTAGTAGTGGCGAGCGAACGGGGATCAGCCTAAACCGATCACGTGTCATAGACCGATGTCGTTGCGTGGTCGGGGTCGTGGGATCTGCATGGATCCACATCGGAGGATCCGAGGAGTTACAAAATCGGCAGGTAGTCGAAGGCCATGGAAAGGGCCGCCACAGAAGGTAACAGCCCTGTAGGCGAAACCCGACCGATCTCCTTGCAGACATCCCGAGTAGTACGGGACCCCTGAAATCCCGTACGAATCTGGGGGGACCACCCCCTAAGGCTAAGCACTCCCTGGCGACCGATAGTGAACCAGTACCGTGAGGGAAAGGTGAAAAGCACCCCGGGAGGGGAGTGAAATAGTACCTGAAACCGTGAGCCTACAAGCAGTCGGAGCCTGTGCTGGGCAACCAGTATGGGTGACGGCGTGCCTTTTGAAGAATGAGCCGGCGAGTTAGCGGTATGCGGCAAGGTTAACCGTTCTCGGGAAGCCGAAGCGAAAGCGAGTCCGAACAAGGCGAAGAGTCGCATGCCCTAGACCCGAAGCCGAGTGATCTACCCATGGGCAGGTTGAAGCGAGGGTAAGACCTCGTGGAGGACCGAACCCACCAGGGTTGAAAACCTGGGGGATGACCTGTGGGTAGGGGTGAAAGGCCAATCAAACTCGGTGATAGCTGGTTCTCCCCGAAATGCCTTTAGGGGCAGCCTCGGGCGTTCTGTTACGGAGGTAGAGCACTGATTGGGCTAGGGGGCCTACAAGCTTACCGACCTCAGTCAAACTCCGAATGCCGTAACACCAGAGCCCGGGAGTGAGGGCGCGGGGGCTAAGCTCCGTGTCCGAGAGGGAAACAACCCAGATCGCCAGCTAAGGTCCCTAAGTTCATGCTAAGTGGGTAAGGATGTGGGAGTGCATAGACAACCAGGAGGTTGGCTTAGAAGCAGCCACCCTTGAAAGAGTGCGTAATAGCTCACTGGTCAAGTGTTCCTGCGCCGACGATGTAACGGGGCTCAAGCATGACACCGAAGCTGCGGGATCCTTCATATGACTCGGCCCTGGCGGGAGGCCGCCTGGGTCCAGGTCGAAGGATCGGTAGGGGAGCGTTCTGACGCGAGTGAAGCGGCGGGGTAACCCAGCCGTGGATGCGTCTGAAGTGAGAATGCCGGCATGAGTAGCGAAAGACGGGGGAGGAGCCCGTCCGCCGAATGCCCAAGGGTTCCTGGGGAAGGTTCATCCGCCCAGGGTTAGTCGGGACCTAAGCCGAGGTCGAGAGACGTAGGCGATGGACGACTGGTTGATATTCCAGTACCACCTCATCCGCGCCCAGGCCGAATCCGAGGTACTAAGGGAACCCCTTCGGGGGCTACCGACCCACTCGGTACTAGGCCAGCGAAGGGGGGACGCAGAAGGGTAGCTCGACCCAGGCGATGGTTGTTCCTGGGGCAAGCGAGTAGGGGGATCTCCTAGGCAAATCCGGGAGATCATCAACCCTGAGACGCGATGCCGAACCGTTCAAGGTGAAGCGAGTGATCCCATGCTGCCGAGAAAATCCTCTAGCGAGCTGATGAGGTGCCCGTACCCCAAACCGACACAGGTGGGCACGTAGAGAATACGAAGGCGATCGAGAGAACCCTGGTTAAGGAACTCGGCAAATTCCATCCGTAACTTCGGGATAAGGATGACCCCGCTAGGGTGAAGGACTTCGCGTCCTGAGCTCGAAGGGGTGGCACAAACCAGGCCCAAGCGACTGTTTACTAAAAACACAGGTCCGTGCAAAGTCGCAAGACGACGTATACGGACTGACGCCTGCCCGGTGCTGGAACGTCAAGGGGAGGGGTTAGATCCTTCGGGATCGAAGCTCTGAACCTAAGCGCCAGTAAACGGCGGCCGTAACTATAACGGTCCTAAGGTAGCGAAATTCCTTGTCGGGTAAGTTCCGACCTGCACGAATGGCGTAACGACTTGGGCACTGTCTCAACCAGGGACTCGGCGAAATTGCAATACGAGTAAAGATGCTCGTTACCCGCAGCAGGACGGAAAGACCCCGGGACCTTTACTGCAGTTTGATGTTGGGTTTTGGCATGTGTTGCGTAGGATAGGTGGGAGACGTTGAAGCGAGGCTTTCGGGTCGCGTGGAGTCAACCTTGAAATACCACCCTTCACTTGTTGGGACTCTAACCCAGGCCCGTGATCCGGGTCGGGGACAGCGTCTGATGGGCAGTTTAACTGGGGCGGTTGCCTCCCAAAATGTAACGGAGGCGCCCAAAGGTTCCCTCAGCCTGGTTGGCAATCAGGCGTTGAGTGCAAGGGCACAAGGGAGCTTGACTGTGAGACCGACGGGTCGAGCAGGAGCGAAAGCTGGGCCTAGTGATCCGACGACTTCCGTGTGGAAGGGTCGTCGCTAAACGGCTAAAAGGTACCCCGGGGATAACAGGCTGATCCTGCCCAAGAGTCCATATCGACGGCAGGGTTTGGCACCTCGATGTCGGCTCGTCTCATCCTGGGGCTGGAGCAGGTCCCAAGGGTCGGGCTGTTCGCCCGTTAAAGAGGCACGCGAGCTGGGTTTAGAACGTCGTGAGACAGTTCGGTCCCTATCCGCTGTGGGCGTAAGAGATCTGAGAGGAGCTACCCCTAGTACGAGAGGACCGGGGTGGACGAACCTCTGGTGTGCCAGTTGTCGCGCCAGCGGCACGGCTGGTTGGCCACGTTCGGAAGGGATAAGCGCTGAAAGCATCTAAGTGCGAAGCCTGCCTCGAGATGAGATCTCTCACCGGGACAACCGGGTAAGGCCCCTGGAAGACCACCAGGTTGATAGGCCGGAAGTGGAAGCACGGCAACGTGCGGAGCTGACCGGTACTAATAGGCCGAGGACTTGACTCTTGCTCGCGCTCGCTATCGCAGTTCTCCGGGATCGCTCGGGGAACGCACCCTCAGATCCGTCTCCATCGGGATCGATCCAGATCTCGGTCGAGAACCACCGTTTCGGTGGCCATAGCGGAGGGGAAACACCCGGTCCCATCTCGAACCCGGAAGTTAAGCCCTCCAGCGCCGATGGTACTGCCAGGGCGACTTGGTGGGAGAGTAGGTCGCCGCCGGACATCTTTGGAACGGGCCGCCCCTGAGGCGGCCCGTTCTGTGTCCCGGGTCCGCACGAGACCGGTCGCGAGACGCCCGGGCACCGCTACCCTAGGAGTCGATCATGCCGAAAGCCTTCACGCCACGACGCGGCGGCGCGCCCAAGGGCCGCCGACCGGCTCCCGTGCCGGCCGACCTGCCCCGGGACGTCGTCGAGGAGATCCAGCGCGTCACGCGTCCCACCGAGGTGCGAGACGCGCTCTCGCGCCTGTCGAGGGCGACGGAGCTGCTGGAGCGCGGAGACACGGGAGCGGCCAGCGCCGAAGCCGTGAAGGCCAAGAAGCTCGCGCCACGGTCCGCGGCGGTGCGCGAGGTCCTCGGTCTCTCGCTCTACGGTCAGGAACGCTGGCAGGAAGCCCTCACGGAGCTGAAGGCCTACCGGCGGATGAGCGAGCGGGCCGACCAGAACCACATCATCGCGGACTGCTTCCGTGCGCTGGGCCGGCCGGCAGAAGCCGTGCCGCTGGTCGAGGAGGAGCTCCGGGCCAAGGTGCCGAACGAGGCGAAGGCCGAAGCGGTGATCGTGGCCGCGTCGGCGCTGGCCGATCAGGGCCGCTACGCCGAGGCGCTCGCGTTCCTCGGCAGGGCCAAGACCAAGGCGAACGTGGCCGAGCCGTACACCCTGCGGCTCTGGTACGTGCGTGGCGACATCCTCGCCAAGGCCGGTCGTGACGATGAGGCCGCCGCCGAGTTCCGCAAGGTCATGCGGCACGACGCCACGGCGTTCGACACGGCCGAACGGCTCGCCGCGCTGGGCTGACGAGGCGGCACAGGGAGCCGTCGTGGATGCCGCGTCCCGCACGCCGACCCTGTTCGAGGCAGGCCCAGGCATCATCGGGGTGGACACCGGCATGGTGGGCCAGCGTGAGTTGAACGCCGTCTACATCCTCACCGGCTCCGAACCCACATTGGTCGAAGCCGGCCCGGGCGCCGATCTGCCCGTGGTGACCGAGGCCTTGGACCGGGTCGGCCTCGCCCCAGGCGACCTCGCGCACGTCGTCGTGACCCACATCCACGTCGATCACGCCGGTGCGACGGGCGCCCTGACGCAGCGCTACCCCCAGGCGACGGTGTGGGTGCATGAGCGGGGCGCTCCGCACCTGGTCGATCCCACGCGGTTGGTGGCCAGCACGGCCAGGACCTACGGCGAGGAACGGATGCGGGCGTTCTACGGCGAGACCCTGCCCGTGGCCCCCGACCGGATCCGCACGGTCGTGGACGGCGATCTGATCCGGCTGGGCGACCGCAGCCTGTCCGTGCTCCACACCCCGGGCCACGCGTCCCACCACGTGGCGTTGCACGACTCGGCGTCGGGGGCCGTGTTCACCGGCGAGGCGATCGGCTCGCACCTGCCGTGGGCCGACGCCTACCGGCCGGCGCTCCCGCCGCCGGAGGTCGATGTCGAGCAGGCACTCGCCAGCATCGAACGCATCCGCTCCGTGGCACCCACCGCGCTGCTGACCTCGCACTTCGGGCCCGTGACGGACGCCGAGGAAGGGTGCCGGCGCGGGGCCGAGCGCATCCGTTCCTGGGCCGAGACCGTGCGGCGGGTGCTCGAGGAGGATCCGGACGCCGACGCGGACCTCGTCACCTCGGTGCTCACCGACCAGGCCTCCGAGGAGTTCCTGGCTGATGCCGGTGCGCCGATCGACCTCGCTCGTTACGACGCGCTGGGGAGCATCCGCATGAACGCGACCGGGTTGTCCCGGTACTGGCGGAAGCGATGGGAGCGCGAAGCGCCGCCCTCATGAGGTGTGTCGGTGCCACGGGGTAGGTTGATCTCCCTCCCTCTCCGAGCACCGCGGTCATCCTCCCGGACCGCCATGACGAAGGGAGCCTTCGATGCTGACGGTCAACGTCGTGGTCCTGGCAGGGACCATCTCGGCCGAGCCGATCCAACGCCGTCTGCCTTCCGGCGACGAGGTGACCGAACTCCGCGTGTCGGTGCCCGAGGCCGGACGCCGGCTGCTTCCCCTGCCCGTGGCCGCCTGGCACGCCACCGTCGGCCCGGGCGTCCTGGACGACCTGGCCAAGGGCGACCAGGTGCTCGTCCACGGGCAACTGGTGCGACGCTTCTACCGCAGCGGCGCCGGGGCGCGGAGCCTCACCGAGGTGGTGGCCACCGGCATCAAGAAGCTGGAGGCCGAGCCGGCCGAGGTCGATGAGGCCGGGGCGGGGCCGACGGCGGACCGAGCGGCATCATGACCATGCCGGTGCGCGGCTTCGGCCAGAAGTAGGTCGACTTCTGCGGCAGGCGCTCACCTCGCTCGATCACCGTGCGGATGCGATCGGGCGTGGTGGGCGGAAGGAAGTACGCGGCGACCGCCTCCCCGCGGCGCACGGCGTCCGCTGCCTCGTGCGCATCGTGCACGAACCGCAATCCGTCGGTGGGCACGGCGCCGTCCAGGAGCTCCTCGTGCAACGCTCGGACGGCCGGCGCTTCGCCGGCCAGCTGGATCGACCGGAACACCGTCTCGCCGGCCTCGCGGCTCGCGACCGCGGCGATCACGTCGTCGTCCGAGCACGCGGCGAGCGCGGTCTCCAGTCCGTCGAGCACCGGACCGTTCGTCCCGACGGCATCGCCGGCGGTCTGGATCCGATGGAAGGGCAGGACGGGGAGATGCTCTGCCGCGGCGTCCACGATCAGGGTCAGCACGCGGTCCCACGGTCCGGGGCCGTCGGCGGCGTGGCGTTCTTCGCGGTACTGCAGGGCCGTCGTGTACCGGTGGTGTCCGTCGGCGATCAGGAGCGGTTCGGCCGCCAGCCAGGTGGCGATCTCCCCGTCGTCCTCGATCGCCCACAGCCGGTGGGCCACGCCTTGTTCGTCCACGGTGGAGAACATCGGCGCCGTGGCGGCGGTCGCATGGAGCAGCGAGGCCAGCGGCTGACACGGCCCCGCGATCGTGCCGTACACGGCCGACAGGTGGGTCGCGGTGGCGCGGAGCAGGCGCAGCCGATCCTGGACCGGTCCGGGCATCGTGTGCTCGTGGGGGATCACCGAGCCGCCCCACGGTTCCAGGTCCATCGCGCAGACCAGGCCCAGGATCGATCGTTCGGTCCCTTCCAGGGTGACGAGCATCTCGTAGGCGAAGTAGGTCGGTTCGGGCATCCGGACCACGGCCCCCGTCCGCTCCCAGTCGGCCAGCAGCTGGGCGGCGCGGGCGTAGCGGCTCTCCGGGTGGGCCGGGTCGTCGGTGCCCTCCGCCAGGTCGAGGTGGACGACGCTGAACGGACTCGCCGAAAGGTAGTCTCGCCGGCGACGATCGGTGATGACGTCGTACGGCGGGGCGGTGACCCGATCCAACGGACCGGCCACCGATGGCTCGTAGACGAGCGCCTGGAACGGGGAGATGCGGGGCATGCACCTTGTATAACAGCCGCGTGATCCTGCTCGAGCGATACGACGCGTTCTTGTTCGACCTGGACGGGGTGCTCTACCGAGGCGATGAGGCGATCCCGTCCGCCGCCGAGGCCATCGCGGCCATCCGGGCGGCCGGCAAAGGGGTGGCGTTCGTGACGAACAACGCCAGTGCCACCCCCGATGCCGTGGTCGGGCGGTTGGAACGGGTGGGGATCGGGGCTCAGGCGACCGAGGTCGAGACCTCCGCCCTGACCACCGCCGCCCTGCTGGCTCGTCGCGGGACCAAGCACGTCGTGGTGATCGGCGAAGCCGGGCTCCTGGAGGCCCTCGCGGCGGCGGGGATCCGGGCGACCCATGCCAAGGACGTGACCGAAGGCGCCGAGGTGGCCGAGGCGGTGGTGGTCGGGCTCGATCGCACCGCGGACTACGCAGCCCTGCGGGCAGCGTGCTTGCAGGTCGATGCCGGAGCCGCACTGATCGCCACGAACCCCGACACCTCCTTCCCCGCACCCGGAGGCCATCGCTGGCCGGGGGCCGGCGCCCTGCTCGCGGCGATCCAGGCCACCACCGGGGTCACCGCGGAGGTGGTGGGCAAGCCGAACGCACCGATCTTCGAAGCGGCCCTCGGTCGCGCCGGGGGAGGGCGCCCCTTGATGGTCGGGGACCGCCTCGACACCGATATCGAGGGGGCTGCCCGGCTGGGCTGGGATTCCCTCCTGGTCCTGACCGGGATCGACGGCCGGGACCGGGCCCTCGAAGCGCCGCATCCGCCCACCTACATCGGCCAGGACCTCTCATGCCTGGTGGAGCCCGGTTTCGCCTGAGCGCACTCGGCCGGGCGGCCCATCCCCGGACGGTATGCTGGTCGGAGCACCCAGAAGGCACCCACGGAACCGACCGACACCGGTTCACACCGTCGGAAAGGACCATCATGCTGCTCGACGACATCCGCAAGACCCTGGAGGCCACCTTCAGCAACCTCAGTCCGTCCAAGGCCCAGGAGCTGGCGAAAGGCCTGATGGAGCCGGGCGCGGCCAAGGATCAGATCGCCAAGACGGCCGCCGAACTCATCGAATGGTCGCAGGGCAATCGGGAGCGGCTCGCCACGTACGTCCGGGACGAGATCCAAAACCAGATGCAGACGATGGGTGTGGCGACGCGCTCGGACCTGGATTCGGTGAAGAAGCGGGTCCGTGAACTCGAGCGTGCCGCCGGCATGACCGCCTCCGGACGGTCCGGCGCCAAGAAGGCCACGACCCGGAAGCGCTCCACCGCGAAGAAGCGCACCGCGAGGAAGTCCCCGGCGAAGAAGAGCACGGCCAAGAGCACGGCCAAGAGCACGGCCGAACACGCCCTCGGCCGGTCCGGCGTCGACGGCCGGGACCACAACGGCCGGGCCTTCGACGGACGGGTAGCCCGTCATCACCCCGGCATCCGCCACCGTGACCCGTCGCCGGCTCGACACCGAACTCGTCCGGCGCGGCTTGGTGGCGAGTCGCGCCGAAGCCCAGGAGGCGGTCCGCAACGGGCTGGTCCTGGTCTCGGGGTCCCCGGCCACCAAGGTGGCGACCATGGTCGGCGACGACGCACCGATCGCGCTCCGTGGCGTGGCCCGGCGGTTCGTCTCACGGGGCGGCGAGAAGCTCCGAGCGGCCCTCGACCGGTTCGAGGTGGACCCGGCGGGCCTCGAGGCGCTCGACGCCGGAGCATCGACCGGGGGCTTCACCGATTGCCTGCTCCAGGCGGGGGCCGCGCGCGTGATCGCGGTGGACGTCGGGTACGGACAGCTGGCGTGGTCCCTTCGCACCGACGATCGGGTCACCGTGATGGAACGGACGAACGTCCGGGAGGTGCCGCCGCAGTCCCTGCCGTTCGTGCCGTCCCTGGTGGTGGCCGATCTGTCGTTCATCTCATTGAGCATCGTGCTGCCGGCCTTGGCCTCCCTCGCCTCGCCGGACGCCGGGTTCGTCCTGTTGGTCAAACCCCAGTTCGAAGCCGGACCCAAGGACGTGGGCAGTGGCGGCGTCGTCCGGGACCCCGCGGTATGGGGCCGGGTGCTGCGCGAGACCGTGGCGCGGTCGACGACGAACGGCATCGCGCCGCTCGGGCTCATGGCCTCGCCGGTCGTCGGCCCGGCGGGCAACGTGGAGTTCCTGCTCCATGGGCGACGGGGCGCCGATCCCGTGACGCTGGACATCGACGCCGTGGTCGCCGAAGGCGAGGGGATCCGCGGATGAGTCGGGTCGGGTTCGTGACCCATCCCGGTCGATCGGTGGCGGTCGAGACCGCCGAGGAGCTCCAGGCGTGGTTGCGGGCCCAGGGCGCCGATACCGTGGTGCTCCCCGGCGACGGTTCCCTTCCGGCCGACGCCCAGGACGTCGACCTCGTGGTCTCGGTCGGTGGGGACGGCACCTTCCTGCGGGCCGCGTACGCGGCGTCGGACCTGGGATGCCCGGTGTTGGGCGTGAAGGTCGGCCGCCTGGGCTTCCTCACGGAGGTCGAACCCTCCGGGGCCACCGAGCTGATCAGCGCCGTGCTGGCCGGCACCGCTCGGATCGAACGCCGGATGGCGCTCACCGTGGAACCGCTCGAGGGCGCCGACTTCCCCGCGCAGTGGGGCCTGAACGAGGTGATGGTCGAGAAGCACGCGCGGCATCGCCTGGTGCGCCTGGCGGTCGAGGTGGACGGGGACTACGTGACGACCTTCTCGGCGGACGGGGTGATCGTGGCCTCGCCGACGGGCTCGACGGCGTATTCCTTCTCCGCGCGCGGACCGATCGTGACCCCGGACGTCGAATCGTTGATCCTCACGCCGATCGCGGCGCACATGGTGTTCGATCGCTCGTTCGTGCTGGACCCGGGGAGCGAGGTGTCCCTGGAGGTCATGGGGGAGGAGAGCGGGATCCTGTCCGCGGACGGCCGTGAGAGCGTCGAGCTCCCGGTGGGGTCACGGGTGCGCATCCGCGCCTCGAGCCGTCCGGCGGCGTTGGTGCGACGGGACGACGCTCCCGGCTTCCTCTCGCTCGTTCGGGAGAAGTTCGGTCTGCCGGGTGACGACGATGACGATGAGGCCGACGATGTCGGCTCACCGGGCTAGTATCCGCGCGTGCTGCACGAGCTCCACATCGCGGGGCTGGGCGTCATCGACGATCTCGATCTGGCGCTGCACCCCGGCCTGAACGTCCTCACCGGAGAGACCGGTGCCGGCAAGACCATGGTGACCACCGGGCTCACGCTCGCGCTCGGGGCTCGTGCCGCCGCCTCGCTCGTGCGCGACGGAGCCAAGGCTGCCCGGGTCCAGGCCCGGTTCGATGCTCCCGATGACGCGGACGACTGGGCCGAGGACGGCGAGGTCATCCTGGCCAGGACCGTCTCGGCCGAGGGCAAGAGCACGGCGCGGATCTCCGGCCAACTGGCCACGGCGACCACGCTGGCCTCGCTCGGCGAACACCTCGTCGAGGTCCACGGTCAGCATCAGGCCCAGCGCCTGTTGTCGCCGGTGACCCAGACGGCGTTCCTCGACCGGTTCGCCGGCGACGAACACCTCGTGGCGCTGGCCGCCTACCGTGAGGCGTTCGACGCCCTCCGCCAGGCCGCGGACGAGCACGACCGGTTGCGCGAGGCCGCTCGCGACCGCGAGCGCGAACTCGACCTGCTCGCCTACCAGGTGCGGGAGATCGAAGGGATCGCCCCCCAGGCGGGCGAGAGCGCGGCGCTCGCGGGTGAGGAGACCCGGCTCGCGCACGTCGAGCGGCTGATCGAGCACACCGCCACGGCGGGGTCCGCGCTCGCCGGCGACGATGACACCGCCGGCGATGCCGTCTCCGCGGCCGCGCAAGCGCTCACGGAGGCCGCCGAGTTGGATCCGGCCGCGGGAGAGGTCGCTGCCCGGGCCCGCGGACTGGCGGCGGAGCTGGCCGAGCTCGCCCGGGACGTCCGCGACTATCGAGAAGCGCTCGCCGCCGACCCCGAGCGGCTGCAGCAGATCCGGGAGCGCACGGCCGAGCTGAAAGGCCTGCAGCGCAAGTATGGCGAAACGGACGAGGATGTCATCGCCTACCTGGCCGAAGCGTCCGAACGGCTGTCCCAGCTCAGCGGCGCCGATGAACGTCTCGCCGAGCTGGCGGCCGAGGTGGAGCGCCGTCAGGACGAGGTGGAGCAGCGGGGCGCGGTGGTCACCGCCGGCCGCTCCCGCGCCTCGGGTGACCTCGCCGATGCGGTCGGCCGGGAGCTGGAGGAACTCGGCATGCCCGGGGCCGTCGTCCAGGTGGCGCTCGAACCGCAGACGCCCCCGGGTGCGGCCGGGTTCGAACGCGTGGAGCTCCGGTTCGCCGCCGGTCCCGGTCAGAGTCCGGCCCCGCTGGCCAAGACCGCGTCGGGCGGCGAGCTGTCGCGAACGATGCTGGCGTGCCGCAGCGTGCTGGCCGACCTCGATGCGATCCCCACGCTGGTGTTCGACGAGGTCGATGCCGGGATCGGCGGTCAGGCCGGACTGGCCGTGGGGCGGCGGCTGGCGCGGCTGGCGCAGGACCGGCAGGTGCTCGTCGTCACGCACCTGCCGCAGATCGCGTGCTTCGCCGACCGGCACCTCAGCGTGGCCAAGCACGAGGGCGTGGCCACCGTCGCCGTGCTGGACGACGCAGAGCGCATCGCCGAACTCTCACGCATGCTCGCCGGTATGGCCGAAAGCGCGGGCGCGGTGTCCCACGCGCAGGAACTGCTCGACGAGGCGATGCGGGTCAAGGCCGCCGTCTGACGCGGGACGCAGGCCGGTCCGACACGAAAAAGGTCGCGATCCGACGAGACTTCTGAGCGAACCCGCCCGACGTGTCCGAACCCTCTGATAGAGTCGCTTCCCGTGATGAGGGAGCGATCGAAGTTCATCTTCGTCACGGGGGGTGTCGCCTCCGGACTCGGGAAGGGCATCACCTCCGCCTCCCTCGGACGCCTCTTCAAATCCCGCGGTCTCAAGGTCGCCGTCCAGAAGCTGGACCCGTACATCAACGTCGACCCCGGGACGATGAACCCCTTCGAGCACGGCGAGGTCTTCGTGCTGGATGACGGCGCCGAAACCGACCTCGACCTCGGTCACTACGAGCGGTTCATCGACACCGACCTGCATCGCGGGTCCAACCACACCACCGGCGCCATCTACTCCGCGGTGATCGCGAAGGAACGCCGGGGTGACTACCTCGGCAAGACCGTGCAGGTGATCCCGCACATCACCGACGAGATCAAGGAGCGCGTGCTCGCGCTCGCCGAGGCCGAAGCCGCCGACCTGGTGCTCGTCGAGATCGGCGGCACCGTCGGTGACATCGAATCGCTGCCCTTCCTCGAGGCGATCCGCCAGCTGCGGAACGAGATCGGCCGCGACAACTGCGCGTTCGTGCACGTGTCCCTGATGCCGTTCATCGGGCCCTCCGGCGAGCTGAAGACCAAACCCACGCAGCACTCGGTGAAGGAGCTGCGCGCGCTCGGTATCCAGCCCGACGCCATCGTGTGTCGTTCCGACCGCCCGATCGGCCGCAACCTCAAGGAGAAGATCTCCCTGCTGTGCGACGTGCCGATCAGCGGTGTGATCAGCGCGCCCGACGCGCCCTCGATCTACGAGGTGCCGCTGGTGCTGCATCACGAGGGACTCGACACCGAGCTGGCCCGCCACCTCGGGATCGAAGGCGAACCCGACCTGTCCGAGTGGACGGGCCTGGTCGATCGCATCCACGAGGTGAGCGAACCGGTGTCGATCGCGGTGGTCGGCAAGTACGTCAACATGCGCGATGCCTACCTCAGCGTGGTGGAGGCGCTGTATCACGGGGGGTTCCATCACGGCGCCGACGTCCAGATCCGGTGGGTGGCCTCCGACGACCTCGGCGGCCAGGCCACCGACGAAGCGCTCGACGGGGTCGATGGCATCCTGATCCCCGGCGGCTTCGGGGTCCGTGGCGTCGAGGGCAAGGTGGCCGCCGTGCGGTACGCGCGGGAACGTCACGTGCCGTTCCTGGGGATCTGCCTCGGTCTGCAATGCGCGGTGATCGAGTTCGCCCGCACCGTCGTGGGCCTCGAGGGCGCCAACTCCTCGGAGTTCGATCCGGCCACCCCCCACGCCGTCATCGACCTGCTGCCCGAGCAGAAGGACATCACCGACCTGGGAGCCACGATGCGCCTCGGTGCGCAGCCCTGCTACATCGAGCCGGACACGCTCGCCGCCGCCGCCTACGGCCAGGAGGTCGTCGAGGAACGGCATCGCCACCGCTGGGAGGTCAACCCCGCCTACCACGAGGCCCTCACCTCGGCGGGCATGGTCATCTCGGGTTCGTCGCAGAAGGGGCGCCTGGCCGAGATCATCGAGCTGCGCGACCATCCGTTCTTCATCGCGGGGCAGTTCCATCCCGAGTTGCGATCGCGTCCCACCCGGCCGCATCCGCTGTTCCGCGATTTCGTGGGCGCCGCCCAGGTCTATCGCCGCCAGCAAGCGGAGCGCCAGCTGTCGACCACCGGCTGAGCCGTGCCGGAGCCCCGGTCGAGCCGCATCGACTACGAGGGTTCGTTCGTCCGGGTCGACGTCGAGGAATGGCCCGACCTCCAGCCGTGGGAGATCGTGCGGCTCCACGACGCCGCCGCGGTGCTCCCGCTGCTGCCCGACGATCGGGTGCTGTTGGTCAAGCAGTTCCGCCCGGCCGTGCGGCAGGTGCTCACGGAGATCCCCGCCGGGATCCTCGATGTCGACGGTGAGGATGCCCTCACGGCGGCAGCGCGCGAACTGGAGGAGGAAACGGGCTACCGGCACACCACGATCGAGTTCCTCGGGGGCTACTACTCCTCGGCCGGCTCGACCGATCAGTACGTGCATCTGTTCTGGGCCCGTGTCGAGCCCGAACCGGTGGGCGCGGTCGAAGCCGGCATCGAGCTCACCACCGAGCCGTTCGCTCGCATGGTGGCCGCGGCTCGCAGCGGCAAGGTCCGTGACGCGATGACGGCGCTCGCCCTGCTGATGGCCGCCGGCCGCCCGCCACTTCCGTCACCCGCGGACGCACGCGGTTGACTACGCTTGCGCAGGCGTGACGCTCGAGAGAAGGGCAGGGCGTGAAGGTCGGGATCCCGAAGGAAGTCAAGGACAACGAGTTCCGCGTGGCGGCGACGCCCGAGGGCGTGCGCGAATTGGTCGCCGATGGGCACGACGTCGTGGTGGAGACCGCCGCGGGCGTCGGGTCCGCGATCGGTGACGAGGACTTCGTCGCCGCCGGCGCATCGATCGTCGCCGATGCCGATGAGGTCTTCGCGGCGGCCGACATGATCGTGAAGGTCAAGGAGCCGCAGCCCCAGGAGTTCCCGCGGTTCCGGGAGGGCCAGGTGCTGTTCACCTACCTCCACCTCGCGGCCGACGAGGGACTCACGCGGTTCCTCGCCGAGCGCCGCGTGCAGAGCGTCGCCTACGAGACCGTGCAGACGCCCGACGGCCGGCTGCCGTTGCTCGCCCCGATGTCGGAGATCGCCGGCCGGATGGCGCCGCAGGAGGGCGCCGCCGCGTTGGAGCGTCCGCACGGCGGCCGCGGTGTCCTGATGGGCGGCGCCTCCGGCGTGGCGCCGGCCCGCGTCGTGATCCTGGGAGCGGGGATGGCGGGAGCCAACGCAGCCCAGATCGCCGCGGGCATGGAGGCCGAAGTCACCGTGGTGGATCGCAACGTCGACCGCCTGCGCGACATCGATCGCGTGTGGCACGGCCGGATCCAGACGGTGATGAGCTCGGGCCTCGCGATCGAGCGTCTGGTGCTGTCCGCCGATCTGGTGGTCGGCGCCGTGCTCGTTCCCGGTGCGAAGGCTCCGCACCTGGTCGATGCCGCGTTGGTCTCGCGGATGCAGGCGGGCGCGGTCCTCGTCGACATCTCGATCGACCAGGGTGGGTGTTTCGAAACCTCGCACGTCACCACGCACTCGGACCCCACCTACATCGTCGACGGCGTCGTGCACTACTGCGTCGGGAACATGCCCGGGGCCGTGCCGCGCACCTCGACCTACGCGCTGACGAACGTCACGCTTCCGTACGTGTTGTCGATCGCCGACCTCGGCCTGGATGCGGCGATCGCCCGCGACCCTGCGCTCGCGCTCGGCGTGAACGTGTACGGCGGGGCCATCACGAACGAACCGGTCGCGCAGGCGCACGGTCTGGCCTTCGTCCCGTTGCACGACGTGGCGGGCGGAACGGCCTGAGTTGGGGGGCATCGCGGTGGGGGAGCCGATCACGGTCGAGGCCGAGCGGTACCTGGACCACCTCACCGTGGAGCGGGGTCTGTCCGAGCACACCCTGATGGCGTATCGGCGGGATCTTCGCCGGTACCTCGAGTTCCTGGCCAAGCGCGACATCACGGAGCCCGGACAGGTCGAGGAGGCGACGATCCGCTCGTTCGTGGCATCGCTCAGCGCGGCGACGTACGGCGAGGGCGAGGACGAACGGCCGTATCGGGCGTCGTCGGTGGCCCGCACGCTGTCGTCGGTGCGCTCGTTCCATCGGTTCATGGTGCGCGACGGGGTCGCCGATCGTGACCCGGCGGGCGGTGTGTCGCAGCCGAAGTTGCCACGCTCGCTGCCGCGCCCGCTCACCGTCGAGGAAGTCACTCGGCTGATCGAGGCCCCCGATCCGGCGACGCCGGTGGGGATCCGTGATCGCGCGATCCTCGAGTTGCTGTACGGCGCCGGATTGCGGATCAGCGAACTCGTGGGGCTGGACGTCGACGATGTCGACCTGGACCCCGGATCCGTCCGGGTCCTGGGCAAGGGGGGCAAGGAACGCGAGGTCCCGCTCGGCCGATACGGCCGCGAGGCGGTCGAGGCGTACGTGACGCGCACGCGCCCGGAGTTCGCCTCGGCCAAGAGCCGGGGAGCCCTCTTCCTCAACCAGCGAGGGGGGCGCCTCACGCGTCAGAGCTGCGCCCGGCTGTTGGCGGCGCACGTGGCCACCGCCGACATCGATCGCCGCGTGAGCCTGCACACCCTGCGACACTCGTTCGCCACCCATCTGCTGGAAGGCGGCGCCGACGTCCGCGTGGTCCAGGAACTCCTGGGGCACGCGAGCGTCGCCACCACCCAGATCTACACCCTGGTCACCCGCGAACATCTGCGGGAGGTCTACTACGCTTCGCATCCACGCGCTCGGCGGAACGCCCGGGCGCGTTGAGCCGATCGTGGAGGACGACCGCCGTGGCCGAACCGCTCGTACCGAAGGTGCTGGTCGTCGTCTGCGACTCCTGGGGTGTCGGTGAGGCGCCCGACGCTCGCGCCTACGGGGACGACGGCTCGAACACCCTGGCCCACACCGCGGCGGCGGTGGGCGGATTGCGGGTTCCGGCGCTCGAGGAGCTCGGCCTGGGCCTGCTGACCCCGATCGACGGCGTGGCGCCGCGGGCGGCCGCCGGCACCGCGCACGGCCGAGCCACGGAGGTCTCGGCCGGCAAGGACACCACCACCGGGCACTGGGAGATGATGGGGATCGAGCTCGGCGAACCGTTCCCGCTGTATCCCCACGGGTTCCCGCCCGAGATCATCGAACCCTTCGAGCGAGCGATCGGCCGCCACGTCCTGGGCAACATCCCCGCCTCGGGGACCGAGATCATCGCCGAGCTCGGCGCCGAACACCTGCGCACGGGCGAGCCCATCGTCTACACGAGCGGCGACTCGGTGTTCCAGATCGCGTGCCACAAGGACGTCGTGCCCTTGGAGCAGCTCTACGAGTGGTGCGCGATCGCACGGTCGTTGCTGACCGGCCCACATCTGGTCGGCCGGGTGATCGCGCGGCCGTTCGAAGGTCCCGAGGGCGCGTTCGTCCGCAGTCCCGAACGCCGGGACCTCGCGGTGCCGCCGCCGGGCCCTACGGTGCTCGATGCGATCACCCGGGCAGGCCTCCCGGTGTTCGGCGTCGGCAAGATCCAGGACATCTTCAGCGGCCAGGGCATCACGTGAGGGCCGCTACTCCGACTCCAATGACGACGGGGTGGACATCACGCTGGACTACCTGTCCCGGCCGGGTCCCGCCTTCGTGTTCACGAACCTCGTCGACTTCGATTCCAAGTACGGGCACCGCAACGATCCGCGCGGGTACGCGGCGGCGATCGAGGCCTTCGATGTGCGGTTGCCCCAGCTGATCGAGGCGCTTCGGGGCGGGGTCATGCTGATCACCGGAGACCATGGATGTGACCCCACCACGCCCCCGACCGACCACTCCCGGGAGCGAACCCCACTGCTGGCGGCCGGCCTCGGGGGTGGACCGCACGAGATCGGGACTCGGGAGACGTTCGCCGACCTCGGCGCCACCGTGGCGACGCTCCTTGGAGTAGAGGTTGAGGGTCTTCCCGGCACGAGCTTCAGCGATCGATTGGGCTACGCGTGAGCACGGGCCGCAGGGTCTGCTCGAGGGTTGGACGACCCTCGTGGGTGCGACGCGGGTTCGGCAGGACCGGCACCCTCACCGACCCTCGACCTCGAGGGCACCGAAGGGAGAACCCGCAGGTCACGAAGGTGAGAACGCCAGCATGACGCCCAGGGACCACCGGCCCACGGTCGCGGCCAAGCGCGATGGTCACACCCTGGCTGCCGGTGAGATCGAGACCTTCATCGAGGGTTACCTCGAGGGTGAAGTGGGCGACCCGTTGGCGGCGGCGTTCCTGATGGCGTGCCTGCTTCGCGGTCTGGATGCGGACGAAACGCTGGCCATGACCCGGGCGATGATCGCCTCGGGCGAGACGGTCACGTTCCCCGGACTGACGTTGCCCACCGTGGACAAGCACTCCACCGGCGGGGTCGCGGACGGCGTCACCTTGGTCTTCGCGCCGATCGCGGCGTCGCTGGGCCTGGCGGTCGCCAAGCTCTCGGGCAGAGGGCTCGGTCACACCGGGGGAACCCTCGACAAACTCGAGTCGATCCCTGGGTTGCGAACCGACCTGTCGCCCGCCGAGATGGAGGAACAGGTGGCGCGGGTGGGCTGCGCGGTGGCGGCACAGTCGCCCTCGCTCGTCCCGGCCGACGGCGCGCTCTACGCCCTGCGCGATGCGACCGCCACCGTGCCGTCCATCCCGCTGATCGCGGCGAGCGTCATGTCCAAGAAGCTCGCCGTCGCCACCGACCTGATCCTGCTCGACGTGAAGACCGGTTCGGGGGCGTTCATGAAGACGCCCGAACACGCCGTCGATCTGGCGAACGCGTGTCTAGCCTTGGCCCGCGGCGCGGGACGCCCGGCGCGTGTTGCGGTCACCGACATGTCCCAACCGCTCGGCGACGCGATCGGCAACGCGCTGGACGTGGTCGAGGCGGTGGCGCTCCTTCGCGGAGAGCACCACGGTCGCCTGCGCCAACTCGCCGTCGCCTTCGTCGCCACGGCGCTCGAGGTGGAGTTGGGGGTCGGGCTCGGCGACGCCACGGCCCGCGCCGAGCGCGCGATCGATTCGGGCGAGGCCCTCGAACGGTTCGGCCAGATGGTGGAGGCGCAGGGCGGCGATCCGCGCGTCGCGGACGACCCGTGGTCGGTGCTGCCTCGCGCCGCCGTGGTGCAGCCCGTGCTCAGCGATCGGGCGGGCACGTTGGCCACGGTCGACGCCGAAGCCCTGGGGCAGGCCAGCGTGGTGCTGGGGGCCGGGCGGATGCGCAAGGGCGACCCGATCGACCCCTCCGTGGGTATCGTGATGCGGGCGAAGCTGGGTCAGCACGTCGATCACGGTTCGTCGATCGGCGAGGTCCACGCCGCGGACCCGGCCGCGGCCGACCATGCCACCGCCGCGATCTTGGCGGCGCTGACGTTCGCCGAAGGACCGGTGGACGTGCCACCGTTGGTGCACGGATGGTTCGAGTGAACGGACAGGGGAAGCGCACATGAGGGCAGGGCTCCTGGCGGTGGGGAACTTCACCGCGATCGGCGTGCGGCAGGCCGTCTACATGCTGATCTCCCTCACGATCGGCATGTCCATCCGCGAGTTCGCTCGCGCCTGGACCGCCACGCGCCTGCACGACCCCACCCCGCGCCTCTGGGGCCGCCTCACCCTCAACCCGAAGGCGTGGTTCGAGCCGTTCGGCTCCGGCCTGGTGCCGGGGTTGCTGGCGATCTTGTGGGCGGTGGGGGTGTACGTGATCCCGGCGGCGTACGCGAAGCCCGCGCCGGTCGATCCCAGCTACTTCCGCAAGACCACCCGTGACACGGTCCTGGTCTCCCTGGCCGGGACCGATCGCCACCCTGGTGCTGGGGATCCTCGCGGGCCTCGTGGTGCGCGGCGGCGCGTCGCTGCCGGCCGAGGTGTTCCGGTTCGCGTTGGTGCTGACGTACACGAGCATGGCCCTGGTGGTCTTCCACCTGCTGCCGATCCCGGGGCTGGACGGGGCCCGGATCGTCGCCCTGCTGTTGCCTCCGGCGGCCCGCGAGGTCTACCGCAACGCCGACAAGTACCTGCCGCTGTTCGTCCTGGTGGTGCTCTTCGTGTTCAGCACGCTGGTCCTGGGCTTCCTGACGGCGCTCACCGGGGCCCTGTGCAACGCGGCCGCGAGCGGGGACTGCCAGCGGGCGCTCCTGTTCTGACGGCGCGAGGTCGCTAGGGGAGCGCACGGGCTCGCGCTATCATCCCGGCCATCGACGCCGCGACCGCTCCCGACCAGACCGCCACCACCTCCACCGCCGAACGGGGGCGCGTCCTGACGGGCTTCCGCCCCACCGGTCCGCTGCACATCGGCCACTGGGCGGGCAACGTCGGCAACGCCGTCCGCCTCCAGGACGAAGGCTACGAGTGCTTCTACTTCGTGGCGGACTGGCACATGCTCACCACCGACTACGACCGGACCGAGCTGCTGCCCGATCGTGTCCGCGGGCTCGCCGCCGATCTGATCGCCGCGGGCATCGATCCGGAACGCTCGGTGATCTACCGGCAGTCCGACCTGCCGGAGGTGGCCGAGATGGCGTTGCTGCTCGGGATGCTCACGCCCTTGGGGTGGCTCGAGCGCGTGCCCACCTACAAGGAGCGTCTGCGCGACCTCGCCGAGCGCGACATCTCGAACCTCGGATTGCTGGCCTACCCGGTGCTCCAGACGGTCGACATCACGATCGTCGAAGGACGCTACGTGCCGGTGGGCGAGGACCAGGTCTCCCACCTCGAGATCAGCCGCGAGATCGTCCGCCGGTTCAACCGGCTCTACGGCGACGTGCTCCTCGAGCCCCAGGCCCTGCTCTCCTCGACCCCGCTGATCCCGGGCTCGGACGGCCGCAAGATGTCGAAGTCGCTCGACAACGCCGTCGGTCTCAGCGACGAACCCGACGCGATCCGGGCGAAGGTGCGCTCGTTCATCACCGATCCGCAGAAGGTGCGCCGCGGCGACCCCGGCCGTCCGGAGATCTGCCCGATCTTCGCCCTGCAGCGCCGGTTCTCACCCGAGGAGGCCGATCGCATCGAGGTCGACTGCCGCAGCGGCGCCCTCGGCTGCGTCGACTGCAAGACGATCCTGGCCGACCACCTGATCGAGGAGCTCGGCCCGTTCCGGGAACGGCGCGCCGAGCTCGCCGCCGATCCCGGCTACCTCGACCAGGTGCTCGCCGCGGGCGCGGAGCGTGTCCGGCCCGTCGCACGCCGGACCCTCGACGCGGTGCGCGCCGCGATGCACTTCGCATGAGGGGGCCGTCGTGAGCGAGGGTCCCCACGGCCGCGGCGCAGGCCGGCAGCTTCGCCGTGACGCTCCCGGTCTTCACGGGACCGTTCCGATTGCTGGCCGAACTGATCTTGGAGCAGAAGGTCGACGTCTGTGACGTCCGCGTCGCCGACGTCACCGACCACTACCTGGAACACACCAAACAGGCGGAAGGGTGGAACCTCGAGGAAGCCACCTGGTTCCTGGCGATCTGCGCGGTGCTGCTCGAACTGAAGGTGGGGCGGCTCATGCCCACCCACGCCGAGCTCGACGAGGACGACCTCCTCGGTGGATCGCCCGATCTCGCCTACGCGCGGTCGCTGGAGCTCGCGGCCTTCCGCAAGGTGGCGGTGGAGATCGCGCGTCGCCTCGAGGACGAGGCGGGCTACTTCGCGCGCGACGTCGGACCGGGCCCCGAGTACTCGCACCTGTACCCGGACCCGATGACGCATCTCAAGCCCGAGATGCTCGCCACGCTCGCGGCCCAGCTCCTGCGACCGCCCCCGATGCTCGACCTCTCCCACGTGACGCCGGTGCGCTACACCGTGGCCGAGGCGATGACGACGCTGGAGGACCGGATCACCTCGATCGGCCAGGGAGCCACCTTCCGGGAGCTGGTCGCCGACTGCGAGGAACGGATCCACGTGGTGGTGCGGTTCCTCGCGATCCTGGAGCTGTACCGTGAAGGCAAGGTCGAGCTCGCGCAGGCGCAGACCTTCGGGGACATCGAAGTGGCATGGACGGGGTGAGCAAGAAGATGGCCGACGACGCGCAGGTGCATGACACGCGAGCCCTCGAGGCCTTGTTCTTCGTCTCGGACGAACCCCTGACGGCCTCGGTGCTGGCGCAGGCGCTGGACCTCGACCGCCGAGCGGTGGAATCGCTGTGCGATCGCCTCCAGCGCGAGCTCGAGGATCGCGGCTCCGGCCTGGTCCTGCGCAGCATCGCCGGTGGATGGCGGCTCTACACCCACCCCGACACCGCGCCCGTGGTCGAACAGTTCGTCCTGTCGTCCCGCCAGGCCCGGCTCACGAAGGCCGCCCTCGAGACCCTCGCGATCGTGGCCTACAAGCAGCCGGTCACCCGCCACCAGGTGAGCGGCATCCGGGGGGTCAACTCCGACGGCGTGCTTCGTGCCCTGGTCGACCGCGGCCTGATCGAGGAGGCGGGCCGAGACGAGGCACCCGGCCGTCCGTTGCTCTACGCCACCACGCCGGGCTTCCTCGAGCGTCTCGGACTCCCGTCGCTCGCCGCGCTGCCCTCGCTGGCCCCCCTGCTGGATCCCGATGCCGTGGAGGACGAGGAGGCGGCGCTGGCCGAAGCGGTCGGCGACGACGCCGACGAACAGCCCCCGGCCCCGGCCGAGCAGGACGTGGCCGACGCCGAGGAGCTGGATCTCACCGACGACGAGGCCTCGGCGCCCGCCGTCGACGATCCGGCCTGAGCGCGATGCCGCTCGAACGGGTCCAGCGATCCTTGGCCCGCGCGGGGTTCGGCTCCCGGCGAGCGTGCGAGGAGCTGATCGTCCAGGGTCGGGTCACCATCGACGGAACGGTGGCCACGCTCGGTGACAAGGTCGACCCTGAGACCGCGGTGGTGGCCGTCGATCGTCTCACGGTGAACCTCGACCCCAACGTCAGGTACTACGCGTTGCACAAGCCGGTCGGCGTCGTCACCACGATGCACGACCCTCAAGGTCGTCCCGACATGCGCACCTTGATGCCTCCCGACGGCCCACGGGTGTTCCCGGTCGGCCGTCTCGATCGCGACAGCGAAGGGCTGCTCCTGCTCACGAACGACGGTGACCTCGCGAACCGGCTGATGCATCCGCGCCATGGGGTGGAGAAGGAGTACCTCGCGGAGGTGGGTGCCGCGCCGACGGCCAAGCACATGGCGAAGGTCCGCGCGGGCGTGTCGCTGGAGGACGGACTCGCGAAAGCCGAGCGGGCCCGCGTGGTGGCGGCCTCCGGCGACCGTGGGGCCGTCCGCGTGGTGATGACCGAAGGGCGCAAGCGCGAGGTTCGACGCATGCTCGCCGAGGTCGGGCTCCCGGTCACCCGGTTGATCCGGATGCGTGTGGGGTCGGTCCGGCTCGGTCAGCTGGCGCCCGGGCAGTGGCGAGAACTCACGCGCGAGGAGGTCCAGGCCCTCGCGAAGGACGCCGACGGTCCGCCGCCCCGCAAGGCTTCACGGCCCCCGTCCAGGTAGCCTGAAGCCGCCGGGGCGTCCCGCTCCGGCGACCTCGAGGAGGACCGGATGAGGGTTCGTGCGGCCCGTGGGGCCATCGTGGTGGGCGCCGACACGTCCGAGCAGGTGTTGGATGCCACGCAACGGTTGCTCTCCGCGATGCTGGACCGCAACGCCGTCGAGACCGGCGACCTGATCAGCATCCTGTTCACCGCCACCGATGACCTCACCTCCGTGTTCCCGGCCGAGGCCGCGCGCCGGATGGGCATGGGCGCGGTGCCGCTGATGTGCGCCAGGGAGATCCACGTCGAGGGTGCCATGGGTTCGGTGGTCCGCGTCCTGATGCACTTCCACTCCGAGCGAACCCTCGACGAGGTGCTGCACGTGTACCTGGACGGTGCGGAGGTCCTTCGCGATGACCTCGACCACTGACCCCGGGGGAGCGGTCCCGCCGATGAGGGTCGGGGTGATCGGTTCCGGCCTGATGGGGACCTCGATCGCACTGGCCGCGGCGCGGGTGGGGTGCCACGTCACGACCTGGGATCTGGACACCGACCGGGCCGCCCTCGCGGCCGGCCGTGGGGGGTTCGCCTCGGCACCGACGATGGGGGAGGCGGTGGACGATGCCGACATCGTGGTGGTCGCGACGCCGATCCCGGCGATCGCCGCCACCGTCGCGCAGGTGCTCGCAGCCGCGCCCCGCGCCATCGTCACCGACGTCGGCAGCGTGAAGATGCCGTTGGTGGCCGCCGTGGGTGCCTTGGCGGCGGAGGCCGACCTGCCCCGCTACGTCCCCGGCCATCCGATGGGTGGCAGCGAGCGATCAGGTCCCGACCATGCGTCGGCCTCGGTGGTCGACGGCATCGTCTGGGTGGTGACGCCGACCACGGTGTCCGACCCCGGGGCGGTCGACGGGCTCGAAGGCTGGGTCGCACGGATCGGCGCCAGGCCCGTGCGGATGGATCCCGTTCGTCACGACCGTCTCGTCGCGTTCGTCAGCCACCTTCCTCAGGTCGCCTCGACGGCGCTGATGAGCCTCGCGGCCACCGAGGAGGCCGACGAACCCGAGATCCTGCTCCTGGCCGCCGGGGGGTTCCGCGACCTCACGCGGCTCGCCGCCTCCAACCCTGCCCTGTGGAGCGACATCCTCCTGTCCAACCGTGCGGCGATCGGGGCGGCGCTCGACCTCTACGTCGCTCGGCTGTTGGCGCTGCGGGAGGCCATCGTGGGGGAGCGAGGCGACGACGTCGAGGCCACCTTCGACCAGGCGAAGGCCGCGCGGCTCCGGCTCGCCACCAAGCCACAGGTGCGCGCCGGTGTGGCCGTGCTGCAGGTCGAACTCCCCGACCGCCCCGGAGCGCTGGCCGAACTCACCGCGGCGCTCGGCGAAGGCGAGGTCAACATCGAGGACCTGCAGATCGTGCACTCTCCGGAAGGTGGTCGAGGCACGGTGCACCTCACCGTGGCGGCGGCGGCAGCGTCGTCGGCCGGCCAGGTGCTGACCGGTGCCGGATTCGACCCGCTCAGGCTGGCCTGAGGACGATCATGCGCGTGCGGATCACTCCTGGCAGCCACCTCGAAGGACGGGTTCGCGTTCCCGGCGACAAATCCATCGCGCATCGGTGGTTGATCCTCGCCGCCACCGCTCGAGGGCCCAGCGCTCTGGTCGAGGTTCCGCCTTCTCTCGACGTCCGCTCGACCGCTGCGGCCCTGGCGGTGGTCAGTCCCAAGGCTCGACCTGCACTCCAAGCGTGGGCTTCGAACGATGCCGACGACGCAAAGGGTCACGGTTCCACGTGGAACGTCAGGGTTGGAGAAGCGGTCGCAACGCCACTTGAGGTCGAGGGTGAGGGGCGTCCGGGACTCGTCGAGCCTTCGCACGACCTCGACTGCGGGAACTCCGGGACCTCGACCCGGCTGCTCGCCGGACTCCTGGCGGCATCACCCTTCCGCACCGTGCTGACCGGCGATGACAGCCTTCGATCGCGCCCCATGGAACGCGTCGCCGCACCCTTGCGAGCGATGGGTGCTGCCGTCGAGACCACGGACGGCCATGCACCGGTCGCCATCGTGGGGGGAGGCCTGCAGGGCATCGACCATCACACGCCTGTGCCCACGGCCCAGGTGAAGAGCGCGGTGCTGCTGGCCGGACTCGATGCCGACGGCGTCACCACGGTCACCGAACCCGCCCCCACCCGCGACCACACCGAGCGAGCGATCCGCGCGCTCGGTGGCCCGGTCCAGGTCGAGGGTTCGACCGTGCGCGTGGAGCGCTTCCAGCAGGAGGGCTTCGCGGGGACCGTGCCGGGCGATCCCTCATCGGCCGCCTTCCTGGTGGCCGCCGCCGCGCTCACCGGCAGCGAACTCACGATCGACGGGGTCGGCCTCAACCCGAGCCGCATCCACTACCTCGAGGTGATGGAGCGGTTCGGTATCCACACGGAGGTCCGCGTCGACCACGACGAGGTCGGCGAACCCGTCGGCGAGCTGTGGGTGGCCCCGTGCGACGGGATCCGCCCGACGCGGATCGAGGCGTGGGAACTCCCGCTGGTGATCGACGAAGTGCCGGTCCTCGCCCTCGTGGCCTCGCACGCGCGGGGCGACAGCTGGTTCCTGGGCGCGAGCGAGCTGCGGGTGAAGGAGTCCGATCGCCTGGCGGGCGTCGCCGACGGCATCCTCGCCCTGGGTGGACACGCGGCGGCCGAGGGTGACGACCTCGTGGTGGCGGGCGGAGGTCTCGAGGGCGGGCGCGGCGATGCGCAGGGCGATCATCGGATGGCGATGGCGTTCGCGGTCGCGGCCCTGGCGGCCCGGCGTCCGGTCGAGGTCGATGGCATGGAAGCGGCCGACGTGTCGTTCCCGGGCTTCGTGCCGACGTTGATCGGGCTCGGCGCATCGATCGAGGTCGTGAGCGCGTGAACGCGACCCGTCCGCGCGTCGTGGCGATCGACGGTGTCGCCGGCAGTGGCAAGAGCACGCTCGCCCGTGGCCTGGCTCGAGGCCTGGGGCTGCCATACGTCAACACGGGCTTGATGTACCGGGCGCTCGCGGCCTCTGCCCTCGACCACGAGGTCGCCACCGATGACGAGGCAGCCCTGGTCGAGCTGACGCGCCGCTTGACGTTCACGGTCGTCGAGGGTGACCCGTCCGAACTGGAGGTCGAGGGCTTCCCTGCGAACCGTCTGATGACCCTCGAGGTCGAGGCCGTCGTCTCGTCCGTCGCGCGGCATCCCGGGGTGCGGACCCTGATGCGGGCGACCCAACGCGCGATCGGTGAACGAGACGGTGCGGTGATGGAGGGTCGAGACATCGGCTCGGTGGTGTTCGCCGACGCACCCGTCAAGCTGTACCTGTCCGCCGACGTCGATCAACGTGCCGTGCGACGCGCCGACCAGCGCCGGGCGGGCCGGGCCCAGGTCGAACGCTCGCTCACGGATCGCGATGCCCTGGATGCGCGCACCACGCCGCACGTCCCCGCCGATGACGCCGTCATCATCGATACCACCGACCTCACGATCGATCGGACGCTCCTGGCCGCCCTCGATGTCGTCGCGCGCCTGGCGCCGGAGCTGCTCTCGTGAGCGCGCCGGCCGCATCCCCACGCATCGCGGTGGTCGGCCGTCAGAACGTGGGGAAGTCGACGCTCGCCAACCGCCTGTTCGGCCGGCGAGAGGCGATCGCCCACGACATGCCCGGCGTCACGCGCGACCGGGTGGAACTCGAAGCGGTCTGGCGCGGCAAACGGTTCGGTCTGGTCGACACCGCCGGATACGTGCAGGATGCCACCGGCGTCGAAGAGCTCGCGCGCGTGCAAGCCGACACCGCGATGCGGGACGCCGACCTCATCCTGCTCATCGTCGACGCGCAGGCGGGGATCACGGAAGCCGATGCCGCGCTCGCCCGTCGGCTCCGCCGCGCGAGCGTTCCCGTGCTGGTCGTCGCGAACAAGGTCGACGGTGCCGCGGAGGAATCCGACGCCGCGGCGTTCCATGCCCTGGGGCTGGGGGAACCGGTCGCGGTGTCCGGCATGCACGGGCGCGCCACCGGCGATCTGCTCGACCGCATCGTCGAACTGCTCCCGGACGCCCCGGAGGTACGCGAGGACGACGACCTGGAGCCGAGGTTCGCGTTGGTCGGCCGACCGAACGTCGGGAAGTCGAGCTTGTTCAACCGGCTCCTCGGCCGGGAGCGCTCCGTCGTGTTCGAAGAGGCCGGCACGACGCGCGACTCGGTCGACGACGTGATCGAGTGGCCGACCGGGCGCGTGCGGTTCGTGGACACCGCGGGGATGCGGCGTCAGGTCAAGGTCAAGGGTGTCGAGTACTTCAGCTTCGTGCGCGCGACCGAGGCGATCGATCGCGCGAACGTCGTCATCCTGGTGATCGATGCCGTCGAAGGCTTCACCGTCGAAGACAAGAAGATCGCGAACCGGGTGATGGACGCGGGTCGGGCGTTCATGCTCGTCGCCAACAAGTGGGACCTCGTCGAAGAGAAGGATGCTCGTTACCAGGAGCTCGCCGAGACGGTGAGGCCGTTCGCGAACGCGACGGTGATGCGAGCATCAGCCAAGACCGGACGTGGCGTGCACCGTCTGCCACCGGTCCTGCTCGACCTCCACGAGCGGTGGACGTCGAGGATCTCGACCTCGAAGATCAACGAGGTGATCCAGCAGGCGCAACGCGAGCGACCCACCCCGCGCGTCGCAGGCACCCTCCACTACGCGACGCAGGTCGCCACCGGACCACCGTCGTTCGTGATCTTCGGTGGCGCCAACGAACCGGACGGCACCTATCAGCGCTACCTCGAGAACCGCCTGCGCCGAACCTTCGATCTCGATGGTGTTCCGATCCGCCTGAAGTTCCGGCCCCGCAAGCGACACAGCAAGCAGCGCTGAGGCGGCCGTCCGTGCGACCGGTACAATCACCTCTTCGGGCCGTGGCGCAGCTTGGTTAGCGCGTCTGTCTGGGGGACAGAAGGTCGCCGGTTCAAATCCGGCCGGCCCGACGCATGAAAGGGACGGCGGAGCCCACCGGTGGATCCAGCGCGGTCCTCACCGTTCCGAACCTGATCTCCGCAGCACGGATCGCCCTCATCCCCGTGTTCGTCGCCCTGATCGTCGACCCCGACACCACGCTCGCCGGCGTCCTGCTGTTCGGGCTGGTGGTGGCCACCGACTGGGTCGACGGCACGATCGCTCGCAGGACCGGACAGGTGTCGGAGCTGGGGAAGATCCTCGACCCGGTGGCCGACCGACTCGCGATCGCCGCCGGCTTGATCGCGCTCATGGTCCGCGACGTGTTCCCGATCTGGGCGGGCCTGCTGATCCTCGTCCGCGACGCCGCGGTCCTGGTGGTCGGGCTCGTCGCGCTCCGGCGGTTCCATACGCGTCTGGACGTTCGCTTCATCGGCAAGGTCGCCACCTTCTCCTTGATGGTGTCGATCCCCGCGATCGCGTGGGGGAACCTGGGCACCTGGCCGGCCGCCGCCGCGCTCGCCGTCGGATGGATCTGCTACACGGCGGGCATCGTCGAGTACTACCTGGCCGCGGGCATCTACGCTGCCGACCTGCGACGGGCGATGCGAACGCACGAGTGAAAGGCAGTATCGTTCCGCCGACGGCGCCGCACCGGACCGCCGGCATGAAAGGGAGGATGACGTGGAGTTCCCCGAGGACCTTCGGTACACGAAGGAGCACGAGTGGGCGCGCGCCGATGGCACGAGGGTCCGTATCGGCATCACCGACTTCGCCCAGGATGCCCTCGGGGACGTGGTCTACGTCGACCTGCCGGAGGTGGGCGCCGAGGTGACGGCGAGCCAAGCCTTCGGTGAGGTGGAATCCACCAAGTCGGTGTCCGACGTCTTCAGCCCGCTCACGGGCACGATCGTCGAGCGCAACCCGCTGCTGGACGAGCGTCCGGAGCTGGTCAACGAGCAGCCGTACGGCGACGGTTGGCTGATCGTGATCGAGGTCGGCGACCCGGCGCTGGTCGAACAGCTCCTGGATGCCGCCGCCTACCAGGCGTTCATCCAGCAGGGCTCGTAGCGCTCCATCGAGACTTCACCCCGTCCAGCGAGGGTCGAGCCTGACCCTGGTGCCCGGTCGAGGGTTGAGCCCCCGTACGGTTGAAGGTCGAACCCACCTGCGATAACGTCCAGTGTCCGTCGACCGTCCAGGTTGTACCCTCGACCCCGACGCTCGTGCAGAGACCGACCGTGACGAGGACCTGACGTTGTTCTGTACCCGCTGTGGACATCCCAACCGAGACGACGCGCGCTTCTGTGCCGAGTGTGGTGCTCCACTGCAAGGGGACCCCACGCTCTCGCTGAGCGCCGTCGAGCCCGAGGATGAGGGGCACGATGAGTTCCCCTTCCCTCACGATGAACTGGGGCCCGGACAGGGTCTGCTTCTGGTCAAGCGTGGCCCCAACGCGGGGTCGACGTTCCTCCTCGAGGACGACGTGACCCCGGTGGGTCGCGATCCCGAGACCGCGGTCTTCCTCGACGACATCACGGTCTCGCGCAAGCACGCGGCGTTCGAACGGCGAGAAGGCTCGGAGTGGTTCGTCCGCGACGTCGGCAGCCTCAACGGCACGTATGTGAACGGCGAGCAGGTCGACGAGACGAAGCTCGCGTCCGGTGACGAGGTCCAGGTCGGCAAATTCAAGTTGACGTTCTTCGCGGCAGGGGAGTGATGGAGCAGATGGCGGGCACCCGCAACTACCAGTCGATCGGCGAGGTCTTGGTCTCGGTCAAGACCGAGTTCCCCGACATCACGATCTCCAAGATCCGGTTCCTCGAAGCCGAAGGGTTGATCGAACCCGAGCGCACGCCGTCGGGCTACCGCAAGTTCTACGTCGATGATGTCGACCGGTTGAAGTCGATCCTTCGGATGCAGCGCGACGAGTACCTCCCCCTGAAGGTGATCAAGGAACGCCTGCTCACGCAGGACGCCGCCGACGTTGCGGGGGAGGGCCTCGAGGGCACGGAGCTCGACGCCGACCTCGACGATGAAGCCGACGCCGCCAACGCCACCGCCGAGATCGCCGATGCCCCCACCGGCCTGCAGATGTCGATCGAGGAGATGTCGGCGGCCACCGGGGTCGAGCGCGATCGCATCAAGGAGCTCGAGTCCTTCGGCATCGTGTGCTCGCACGGTCCCGACGGCGCGAAGTACTACGACGGCGACGACTACATCATCCTGTCGATCGTGAAGGACTTCTTCCGGTTCGGCATCGAACCGAGACACCTCACGATGTACAAGCACTTCGCCGATCGCGAGACGTCGTTCTTCGAAGCGCTCGTGGCGCCCACCCTGCGTCAGAAGAACCCCGACGCGCGGAAGGCCGCCGCCCAGACCCTCACCGACCTGTCGGTGACCTCGCGCAAGTTCAAGCAGGCGCTGCTCCGCACGAACCTGCGCAACGACCTGCAGAGCGCGTGAGACCCGCGCGCGCCCGACGGGGCGCGGTGGCCGTGGTGGCCGTGATCGCGGTCGGGCTGCCGTTCGTCACCGGACTGGCGGTCGCCGGCCCCGCCGGCCCCCCACCCACGCCGGTGCCTCCGAATGGGTCCCCCTCGCCGTTCCCGCAATCGCTCCAGACACCGCAGGACGCGACGGCTCGGCCCGATCTCGACGTGCCCGTGGCCTACCTCGCCGACCTCGACGACGGTCAGGCGATGTTCGCCAAGGCGCCGATGGCCCGCCGGCCCATCGCCAGCCTCACGAAGATCATGACGGCGTTGCTGACGCTGGAGCGCACCTCGCTGGACGACGTCGTCACCATCACCCCTGAGGCGGTCTTCGGACGAGACGATTTCGGGGCGTCCTCGAGCCTCGGACTGCGCGCGGGGGAGAAGCTCACCGTCCGCGACCTGCTGTACGCGCTGATGCTGCAGTCCTCCAACGACGCCGCCGTGGCGCTGGCCATCGAGGTCGCGGGCTCCGAGGCGGCGTTCGTCCGCCTGATGAACCGGCGTGCGGCCACCCTCGGGATGGACGGCACCGTGTTCTTCTCTCCCAACGGCCTCGATGACCGAGGTCGCTCGACCGCCCTCGACCTCACCCGCTTGGTGCGGGTGGCCTACGACACACCGGGGTTCGCTCCGATCGTCGCCACGAAGTTCCGCACGATCCCGGCTCCGCCCGGTGGCAAGCCGCGGAAGATCCAGAACCGCAACGCCCTGCTCTGGCTGTACCCGGGCGCGATCGGCGTGAAGACGGGGTCGACGGCCGGCGCGGGCTACTGCGTGGTCGCCGTCGCCGAGCGCGGCGGGCGGCGGCTGATCTCGGTCGTCCTGGGCTCGGGCAACGAACCCTTCTCCGAAGCCGCCACCCTCTTCGACTACGGATTCGAGGCCTTCGAGGAGCGGACCTTCGTGACGGCCGGCCAGGACCTCGGCACGGTGGCGATCCGCGGCGGCGTCGTCCCGGTGGAGGCCGGGCGCTGCGCTGGAGGGCCTGGTCCCCGCCGAGGCCGGGCAGGCGAAACGTCGCAT
This sequence comes from uncultured Actinomycetes bacterium, assembly GCA_963797635.1. Classification (GTDB taxonomy): domain Bacteria; phylum Actinomycetota; class UBA4738; order UBA4738; family HRBIN12; genus JAOUEA01. The sequence continues at coordinate 299,941 of CAWCPZ010000011.1, read as the reverse complement.
CGTGGTCTCGCCCGAGGCCGTGTTCCCGCCTGCGGCCGATGAGCGGATCGGCACGTTGAAGGTGACGATCCCCGGGGTCACCGTCGGTGCCGTGCCCGTCGTGGTGAGCGACGTCCCCGCGCCGCCGGCCGCTGGAGACGGGCCGTGGTGGGCGAGAGCCAGCGGCGCCGTCGTCGAAGGGATCGGCGACGTGTTCCGCGGCATCTTCGGCTGAGGGAGGAGCCTGCTAGGCTCCGCCCGATGTCGGAGGTCGCGAGCGTCCTGTTCGGTCGCGAGGACGTCCGTCGCCGGGTGAGGGAACTCGGCCGCGCGATCACCGGGGACTACGTGGGCCGGGCACCCGTGTTCATCACGGTCCTCCGGGGCGGCGCGATGTTCCTCGCGGACCTGATGCGCGAGGTCGACCTGCCCGTCGAGGTCCACTTCATGGCGATCAGCCGGTACGGCGACGCCGCCGAGTCGCTCGGGCGCGTGCAGATCCTGCTCGACGTGGACGCCGACCTCGCCGATCGCGACGTGATCTTGGTGGAAGACATCGTCGACACCGGGCTCACGCTTCGGTTCCTGCTGGGTTCGCTGCGGGCTCGTGGACCGGCGTCCCTCGAGGTGTGCACCCTGCTCGACAAGGCGGTTCGACGGATCGTCCCCCTGACGCCCCGGTACGCGGGCTTCGAGTGCCCGGACCGATTCGTCGTGGGGTACGGGTTGGACTTCGCCGAGCGCTACCGGAACCTGCCCGACATCCTGCAGGTCGACGACCTCGAGGCGCTCAAGGCCGATCCCGACGTGCTCGCGCCCCTGCTGGCGACGGTGTGAGGCAGGGCGCAGGGTTCCGGTTGCCCGACCTGCACCCCCCGGTTACGCTCGACCCACGATGATCGAGATGGAGCTCACCGGCGTTCGCGTCGAACTACCGACCAATCAGCCGATCGTGCTCCTGCGCGAGCGAGAAGGGGAGCGGTACCTGCCCATCTGGATCGGTGCCGCCGAGGCAGCCGCGATCGCGTTGTCGCTGCAGGGGGTGGTCACCCCCCGGCCCATGACCCACGACCTGCTCAAGACGATCCTCGAAGATCTCACGGTGCAGGTGCGCCGCATCGTGGTGACCGAGCTCCGCGAGTCCACGTTCTTCGCGACGATCGAACTCGACCGCCAGGGTCAGGAGCTCGAGGTCTCGTCCCGCCCGTCGGATGCGATCGCGCTCGCGGTGCGTATGTCGGTCCCCATCTTCGCCAGCGAAGACGTCCTCAACGAAGCCTCGATCCTGATCCCCGGCGACGAGGAGGAAGAGGTCGAGAAGTTCCGGGAGTTCCTGGACAACGTCAGCCCGGAGGACTTCGAGAGCTAGCCGGCTCCCAGGCCCGGATCCGGGCCCGAACACGCGAGCGGCGGGCGTCCGAGCGACCCCCTCGACCGCTCGTTCGCCCGCCCGGCTCGCATGGAACCTGCCGCGGGACGACAGGCTACGTGCAGAAGAACACGGTGACCCAGAGCTTGCCCTTGATCTTCACGGCGCCCACCGCGGCGCGGCGGAACGTGCGATCCAGGATGTGCTCACGGTGGCCCGCGCTGGCCATGAAGGCCTTCTCCAGATCCGGGATGTCCCCGGTGGTCCAACCCACGTTCTCGCCCCATGCGTAACAGTGCGCGCCGTAGCGGACCGGCCCGGCCGTGTGCCACAGACGCTTGCTGCGGGCCATGGCCCGGCTGTGGGCCTCGGCCTCCTTCGACATCCGGTGCGCGCGGTCGAGCTGCTTGATGCCGTGGCTCGAGCGGCTGTCGTTGGTGGCGTGGAACAGCTGCCACGCGTAGTTCGGCTCACCGGCATGGGCGGCGGGCGCCAGGATCGCGATCGTGAGGAACACCGCGAGGACGGTCACCGCTCTGGAGGTCGACGCCTTGGTTCGTTGCATCTCGGTCTCTCCGTGGTCTGGGGTAGTCCCTTGGGGCTATCTCGCACATCGGTCCTCGCCCGAGGGAACTTGAGCCTTCCGGCCGTTGAAGCTGGACCAACGCCGTTGACAGGCCCCCACATGGGCCCTACGCTGCCGAAACACATCGGCGTGATTACGGAGTTGTGATGAGCGAACAGGGATATCGCGCGCCCGAAGCCAAGCGGATCGCGGGCATCACGTACCGCCAGCTCGACTATTGGACGCGCACCGGCTTGGTGACCCCATCGGTCAAGGACGCGCACGGATCGGGGTCGCAGCGGCTGTACTCGTTCCAGGACCTGGCCACGCTGCGGGTGATCAAGAAGCTCCTCGACACCGGCGTCTCGCTGCAACGGGTCCGCAAGGCCGTGGAGCATCTCCGCGGGATGAAGCGGTCGCCCCACGGGGTCACGCTCATGTCCGACGGGGCCGGCGTGTACGAGGCGCATTCACCCGAGGCCGTCGTGGACCTGTTGAAGAACGGCCAGGGGGTGTTCGCGATCTCCTTGGACGCCGTGTACAGCGACCTGGAGGCCAGCGTGAACGAAGCGCCGGCCCGCAAGCGACGAAGTTCCGCCGGAGGCTCGTGAGCGCCCAGCCCACCTGGTCCGCCGCCGCTGCCCCCAAGAGCCACACGATCCGCTTCGCCCACGCCTCCGAGCGCCAGTTCGCCGAGCTCCTCGACTTCTACGAGATCGACTGGGACTACGAGCCCACCTCCTTCGACATCGAGTGGGACAAAGAGGGCCACGTCACCCAACGGTTCACGCCCGACTTCTACCTGCGTGAGTACGACCTCTACATCGAGATCACCACGCTGAGCCAGAAGCTGGTCACGAAGAAGAACCGGAAGGTCCGGCGCCTGCGGGAGCGCTACCCCGAGATCACGTGCAAGATCTTCTACCAGCGCGACTACCTCTCCCTGGTCACCAAGTACGGCCTGCACGATGCCCGAAACGACCAACGGCCATAGCGCCGTTCGGTCCGTACACTCGCTGACGTGAGGTTCGCTCCACACACCGACGACGAGATCCGCGACATGCTCGCGACGATCGACCGGTCCTCCCTCGACGACCTCTTCTCCCAGATCCCCGCCGGGGTCCGGCTCGACCAGCCGCTCGCGATCCCCGCCGGCGTCTCGGAGATGGAGCTGGTGGCCGACATGCGTGCCCTGGCCGCCAGGAACCGGCACGCCGACGAACTCGTGTGCTTCGCGGGCGGGGGAGCCTACGACCACTACGTGCCCTCGGTGGTGTGGGCGCTCGCGGGACGTTCGGAGTTCTACACCTCGTACACGCCGTATCAGCCCGAGCTCTCCCAAGGCGTGCTCCAGGTGTTGTTCGAATACCAGTCGATGATCTGTGAGCTCACCGGCCTCGAGGTCTCCAACGCATCGCTCTACGACGGGGCCACGGCGTTGGTGGAGGCCGTCCACATGACGATCGCCGGCGCGAAGCGCCGGGTCCTGGTGTCATCGGGCGTCGATCCCCGGGCCCTCGAGGCGTTGACCACGGCCGGCAGGGGAGCGGGGTACGTCCCCGAGGTGTTCGAGGGCTCGCCGGTCGTGACCGAGGACGTCGCGGCCGTCGTGGTGCAGCACCCGAACGTCTTCGGTGTGCTCGAACCCGCCCGCGAGCTCTTCGCCGCCGCCCACGACGGGGGAGCGCGCGCGATCCAGGTGTTCGATCCGCTGTCGCTCGGCGTCCTGGCTCCCCCCGGGGAACTCGGCGCCGACATCGCCGTGGGGGAGGGGCAGGGCCTCGGCAACCACCTGAACTACGGAGGGCCCTACCTCGGCATCATCGCCGCGCGACTCGCGGACGTTCGCAAGCTCCCCGGACGCATCGTCGGGGAGACCGTCGACGTCGAAGGAAGGACCGGATACGTCCTGACGCTGCAGGCCCGTGAACAGCACATCCGGCGCGAGAAGGCCAACTCCAACATCTGCACGAACCAGACGCTCATGGCGATCGCGGCGACCGTGGCCATGGGGTGGCTCGGACGGCACGGGCTGGTCGAGCTCGGACGTCAGTGCGCCGCGAAGGCCGCGTACACGGCGGCGGCGCTGACCGACCTTCCCGGCGTGTCGATGGCGTTCGACGGACAGGCGTTCTTCAAGGAGTTCACCGTGCGGCTGCCGAAGCCGGCCGTGGCGGTGGTGGAGTCGATGATCGCCCACGGCTTCCTCGCGGGGGTCCCCATGCCGCAGGCGGGACAGGACGCGTTGACCGTCGCCGTCACCGAGCGACGGTCCCGCGAGGAGATCGACCGGTTCGTCTCGGCCATGGGGGAGGTGCTGGCGTCGTGACCGAGGGAGCCCCCATCCGGACCCAGAGCCCTCCCGCCTCCGACGGCACGATCATGGACCGGTCGGTGCCCGGGCGCCGCGCGTTCAGCTTCGCGCCCCTCGACGTGCCGGCGGTCGAGCTTCCCGCCGAGCACCTGCGCGCCACCGAGCCCGACCTGCCCGAGGTGGCCGAGATCGACCTGGTGCGGCACTACACGCGGCTGTCGGCCATGAACTACGGGGTGGACACCGGCCCCTACCCGCTGGGCTCGTGCACGATGAAGTACAACCCCAAAGCCGCCGAGACCGTGGCGGCCCTGCCCGGGTTCCAACGGACGCATCCGCTCCAGCCCGACTCCACGATGCAGGGAACCCTGGAGATGCTCTGGCGCCTGGAAGAGGCGCTGTGTGAGATCACCGGCATGGCTCGCGCCACCCTGCAGCCGCCCGCGGGCGCGTGCGGAGAGATGACCGGCCTGTTGATCATGCGCGCCTACCACCAGGATCACGGCGGCGGGCGCACCAAGGTGCTGATCCCCGATGCCGCGCACGGCACGAACCCGGCCAGCGTCCGCCTCGCCGGGTTCGAGGCGGTGGGCGTGCCCTCCGACGAGCGAGGGCTCGTCGACGTGGACGCGCTCGCCGGCCTGCTCGACGATCAGGTCGCCGGCCTGATGCTCACGAACCCCAACACGCTGGGCCTGTTCGAGGAGCGGATCGAGCAGATCACCGGGATGCTCCACGATGTCGGCGCGCTCGTCTACTACGACGGCGCCAACCTCAACGCGATCCTCGGCCGGTGCCGGCCCGGCGACATGGGCTTCGACATCGTGCACATCAACACCCACAAGACGTTCGCGACGCCGCACGGCGGGGGAGGCCCTGGTGCGGGCCCCGTGGGCGTGACCCAGCGCCTCACCGACTACCTGCCCGCGCCGATCGTCGCCAGGGACGACGACGGCACCTTCCGATGGGATCGGGATCGTCCGAAGTCGATCGGGCGTCTCCACGGGTTCCACGGCAACGTGGGGGTGCTGGTTCGCGCCTACGCCTACGTCTTCCTCCACGGGGCCGACGGCTTGGAGGAGGTCAGCGAGCTCGCGGCGCTCAACGCCAACTACCTCGCGGCGTTGCTGGCCCCCGATTTCCCCCTGGCGTACCCGGACATGCCGCCCATGCACGAGTTCGTCGCCACCGCCGCGCCTCTGGAGAAGGAGACCGGCATCCGGGCGATGGACGTGGCCAAACGCGTGATCGACCTCGGGTATCACCCGTCCACGGTGTACTTCCCCCTGGTGGTGGACGAGGCGATGATGGTCGAGCCCACGGAGACCGAGTCCAAGGAGACGCTCGACGGCCTCGCCACGGCGTTCCGGCAGGCCGCCGCCGAATCGCGGACCGACCCGGACCTGCTGCATGCGGCGCCGGTCACCACGCCCGTCCGCCGCCTGGACGAAGCGAGGGCGGCGCGCCGGCTGAAGCTCACCTGGGCCGCCGAGCCACCCGACTGAGGGCCCCGTGCCGGCAGGCCTCGACGATCGTCCGTTCTCCCACCGCGTCACGAAGGATCGTCGCGTCCTGGTGTCCTATCGGGGCCGGCAGGTGACCGTGGTGGCCGGGAAGGCCGCGGAGCGCCTCATCGCGTCCCTGGAGACCGCCGATGAGGACGCCACACAGCACCTCCTGGCCCGGGTGACCGGCAACTTCAAGCGTGGCAACGAGCGCCCCGACGGCCCGAAGGGCTGACTCCCTCGGGATACACCCGTCCGGGAGGGGGAGATGGCCTTCTTGGACAAGGTGACATAATGAACGTTATGGGGCTTAGGGGTGGGAAGCGAGGAGAGGAGACCCCGAGAGCCTCCCCGAACCTCGGTCAGGCGCCGACGTAGGCCGCGAGGTGCTCGCCGGTGAGGGTGGAGCCGTCGGCGACGAGATCGGCGGGCGTGCCCTCGAAGACGATCCGGCCGCCGTCGTGGCCGGCGCCGGGACCCAGGTCGATGATCCAGTCGGCGTGCGCCATGACCGCCTGGTGGTGTTCGATGACGATGACGGACTTGCCGGAGTCGACGAGCCGGTCGAGCAGGCCGAGGAGCCGTTCGACGTCGGCGAGGTGGAGGCCGCTGGTCGGCTCGTCGAGGACGTAGACGTCGCCCTTGCCGGCCATCTGGGTGGCCAGCTTCAGGCGCTGGCGTTCCCCACCTGACAGCGTGGTGAGGGGCTGGCCGAGGCTCAGGTAGCCGAGCCCCACATCCGCGAGGCGGTCGAGGATGGTGTGGGCGGCCGGCGTGCGTGCCTCGCCATCGTCGAAGAACGCCCCCGCCTCGATCACCGACATCGCGAGGACCTCGGCGATGTTCCGGCCACCCAGCGAGTACTCGAGCACCGAGGCCTGGAACCGCTTGCCCTCGCACTCCTCGCAGGTGGATTCGACGGTCGCCATGAACCCCAGGTCGGTGTAGATGACCCCGGCCCCGTTGCAGGTGGGGCAGGCTCCCTCGGAGTTGGCGCTGAACAGGGCCGGCTTCACGCCGTTGGCTTTCGCGAACGCCTTGCGGATCGGGTCGAGCAGACCGGTGTACGTGGCCGGGTTGCTCCGTCTCGAGCCCCCGATCGCGCCCTGGTCGACCGACACCACACCGTCCCGCCCGGACACCGAACCGTCGATCAGCGAGCTCTTGCCCGACCCGGCCACGCCGGTCACCACCACCAGCACGCCGAGCGGGATGTCGACGTCGACGTCCTGCAGGTTGTTGGCGTCGGCACCGCGCACCTCAAGCTCCCCCGACGAGGTCCGGACCGAGGGCTTCACGGACGCCCGGTCGTCCAGATGACGCCCGGTCGTCGTGTCGCTCGCCCGGAGCCCGCCGACGTCGCCCTCGAACACCACGTCCCCGCCCGCGGTGCCGGCGCCGGGACCGAGATCGACGACGTGGTCGGCGATGTCGATCACCTCCGGCTTGTGTTCGACGACCAGCACGGTGTTGCCCTTGTCGCGCAGCTGCCGCAACAGGTCGTTCATCCGCTGGATGTCATGGGGGTGCAGGCCGATCGTGGGCTCGTCGAACACGTAGGTGACGTCGGTCAGCGACGAGCCGAGGTGGCGGATCATCTTGGTGCGTTGTGCCTCTCCCCCGGACAAGGTGCCCGACGGTCGGTCGAGCGAGAGGTAGCCCAACCCGATCGCGGCGAACGAGTCGATGAGGTGCTGCAGCCCGGCGAGGAGCGGGCCGACCGATGGATCGTCGATCGCCCCGGACCCAGTCGGCCAGGTCGCTGATCTGCATCGAGCAGACGTCGGCGATGTTCTTGCCGTCGATCGTGGAGGACCGAGCTTCCTCGCTGAGCCGCGAGCCGTCGCACTCGGGACAGGTGGTGAACGTCACCGCCCGCTCGACGAACGCCCTGATGTGCGGCTGCAGGGTGTCGACGTCCTTGGAGAGCATCGACTTCTGGATCTTCGGGATCACGCCTTCGTACGTGAGGTTGATGCCCTCGACCTTGATCTTGGTCGGCTCCCGGTAGAGCAGGTTGTGCAGTTCCTTCTTGGTGTACTTCGCGATCGGCTTGTCCATGTCGAAGTACCCGCTGCCGCTGAAGATCCGGCCGTACCAGCCGTCCATGCTGTAGCCGGGGATCGTGAGGGCGCCCTCGCTGAGCGACTTGCGGTCGTCGTACAGGGCCGACAGATCGAAGTCGGTGACCGAACCCATCCCCTCGCAGCGTGGGCACATGCCGCCGAGACGCGTGAACGTCGCCTTCTTGGTCTGGGTCTTGCCGGCGCCGCGCTCGACGGTGATGGCGCCGCTCGCCTTCACCGACGGGACGTTGAACGAGTAGGCGTTGGGCGAGCCGATGTGCGGCGTCCCCGAGCCTGCTGAACAGGATGCGCAGCATGGCGTTGGCGTCGGTCGCGGTGCCCACGGTGGAGCGGGCGTTGGCGCCCATCCGCTCCTGGTCGACGATGATCGCCGTCGTCAGGCCGTCGAGGACGTCGACCTCAGGCCGTGACAGCGTCGGCATGAACCCTTGCACGAACGTGCTGTAGGTCTCGTTGATCAGCCGCTGTGACTCCGCGGCGATCGTGCCGAACACCAGTGAGCTCTTGCCCGAACCCGAGATGCCGGTGAACACCGTCAGCCGTCGCTTCGGGATCTCGACGCTGATGTCCTTGAGGTTGTTCACCCGCGCGCCCTGCACACGGATCAGGTCGTGGCTGTCGGCGCGCGTTCGGCGCAGCCGTCTTCGGCGACGCCTTCTTCGACGGGCTCAGCTCGCTGCCTTCTTCACGAGCGCCGCGATCTTCTTCTCTTCGGTGGCCGTCAGCTCCTTGAGTGCGTAGGCGACCGGCCACATGGCGCCGTCGTCGAGGTTCGCCGAGTCATTGAAGCCGAACGTCGCGTACCTCGCGTTGAACTTCGCCGCGTCCTGGAAGAAGCAGACGACCTTGCCGTCCCTGGCGTACGCGGGCATGCCGTACCAGGTCTTGGGCCAGAGCTCAGGGGCGGACGCGGTGACGATCGCGTGGACCCGCTTCGCCATGGCTCGATCGCGTCCCTTCATGCCGGCGATCGCCTCGAGCAGGGCACGTTCCCCGTCCGCCCTGTTCTTGTTCGCACGCGCTTCAGCCTTCTGCTCCTGGGCGCGAGCCTTCATCGCGGCACGTTCGTCGGCCGTGAACGCCCCGGATGACTTGGCGGTCGTGGCCTTGCTCTTGCTCTTGGTCGACTTCTGTGTGGTCTTCTTCGCCGGGCTCATCATGCCTCCATCTCTGTCAGCCAGGCGCCGTCACGCATGAGCGTGCGCCCGGGGATCTCGTTCGCCTCTCGCCACGCCTGTACCCGCACCGGTCGCAGGACGAGGAACACGTATCCCGTGTCGTCACGAGGGTCCCAGTCGGCTTGCGCGATGTAGGCCGACCCGAGCGCCTCGTCGGCCGCCGACGTCGACGACCTCCTCGAGCACGGCGTCGATCATCACCACGTCACGGGTCGGTCCCACGGCGAGCCGAGCTACGCCGGAGGTCGTCAGGTTGGTCGCGGTGAGCGAGGACTTCGCGACCGCGATCACCGCCCGATCGTCCACCCAGGCCAGCGATACGGGGACCAGGTACGGGGCTCCTGCGGCCGACGCCGTGGCCACCCAGACGTCGATCCCCTGGGTCGTCAGCATCGCGAGGGTGTCCGCGGTGCGGGTCTCGCGATCGCGGACGCCCGGATCGTGTTGCGCCGCGGCGGGGTTCCTGGTCATCCGAGGCATCGTGCCAGGTCGAGCCCGACGTGCCAAACGTCCCCGCCGGTCCGGCCCGTGCTGCGTCGGTTCGCGTCACTTCGGGCGTGCGAAGGCGACGCTGGAAGCCCCAGATCGTGACCAGCCACAGGGCCTCGACGACGATCCGCCGGGAGAGCTTCGACTGTCCGTGCTCGCGTTCGCGGAACGTGATGGGCGCCTCGCCCAGGACGTAGCCGAGATCCCAGGAGCGCATCACGAGTTCGATCTGGAACCCGTACCCATCGGAGGCGATCGGCTGGGCCACCAGGTCCTCGAGCAGGCGCCTGCGGTAGGCACGGTAGCCACTGGTGGCGTCGTGGACCGGCAGGCTCAGCATGATGCGCGCGTAGAGGTTGCCGGCGCGCGACAACGCCACGCGGAGCCGGCTCCAGTTGGTCACCGAACCGCCGGGGATGTACCGGCTGCCGACCACCAGGTCCTTGCCGGCCGCGGCGGCCTCCAGGAGCCGCGGGAGCTCCGTGGGATCGTGGGACAGGTCCGAGTCCATCTCGACGATGACGTCGTAGCCCTCGGCCAGACCGACGCGGAACCCTTCCAGGTAGGCGCTGGCGAGCCCCGATTTGGCCGGTCGCTCCAGGAGGCGGACATGCGGATCGGACGCGGCGATCTCGGCCACCACCTGCCCCGTGCCGTCGGGCGATGAGTCGTCGACCACGAACACGTCGACGTCCTGCGGGGCCTTCCGGACGCCGATCAACACCTGCTCGATCGTGGCGCGCTCCTCGTAGGTGGGCAGGATGACGAGCGTTCGGTAGCCCTCGGACAGCGGTTCGGGATCGGGGCGCTTCGACGCGCGACGCCGCGGGAAGCGCGAACACGATGACCAGGAACGCCAGCAGCAGCCAGGGGACCCAGTCCCCCAGCCGGACGTACCACGTTCGCTGGGTGGAGGACCGGATGGTGTCCCTGAGGATAGCGGGCTCGAACAGGCCCTCGGAGGCCACCACGCGGCCGGTGGGGTCGATGAAGGCACTGATCCCGGACACCGCGCCGTTGATCGTCCACCGCCCGACTTCGATCGCCCGCAGCTGACTGAACTGCAGATGCTGAGCGCTGGCCGCCGTCGTCCCGTACGAGGCGTTGTTCACCGTCACCACCAGGAACCCTGCGCCCTGGCGCACCATCTCCCGGGGGATCGACGGGAAGGAGTTCTCGAAGCAGATCGGCACGCCGATGGGCGGCAGGCCCTCGACCGACAATGGGTGGACCTCCTCCCCCGGCACCCGGTCCACCGGGATCTGGTCGATCGCATCGATGAACGAGAGCCGCGAACGGAAGGGGACGTACTCGCCGAACGGGACGAGATGGACCTTGTCGTAGCGGTCCACCACCTGACCGCTCCCGTCCAGGAGCAGCGCGCTGGTGTGCTGGCTGTGGTCCGGATCGTTCAGCACGGCGCCGACGATCGTCGGGGACCCCACGGAGCGCACCACGTCCTGCACGGCGGCGACGGTCTCGGGGTCGGCGGCGGCATCCGGATCGAGCGCGCCCTCCCCCCACACGACCAGGTCGGGCGGATCGTCGATCAGGCGTTCGTGCTGCTCGATGTTGAGCTCGGCGACCCGGACGTCCTCCTGGCCCGCCGTGGCAGCGCGCGCCTCGCGCACGTCCACCTGGACCACCGCCACGTCCAGCGGCTCGCCGTCGGCGCCGGCGAACGGGATCAGCACCGGGCCCGCCACCACCGCGACGATCGCGACGATGCCGACGAGCCATCGCCGCCGACCGCCGGCTCCGCCCGCCAGCTCCACGATCAGGGCGTTGACCAGCACGACCACGAAGGTGACGCCCCATACCCCGGCCACCGAGGCGAGACGCACCGTGAACCGGTTGTCCACCTGCGAAACCCCGAGGCTCCCCCATCCGAAGCCCCCCAGCGGCCAGGCCGACCGGATCCAATCGATCACGGTCCACAGCGCCGCGATCACGACCGCGTTGACGAACGGCCGACCGGGCCGGCGCCAGATGGGCACGAGCAAGCCGAAGATCCCCACCCCGAGTGCCAGCACGATCGTCAGGCCGGTCCACGCCAACGCACCGAACAGGAAGATCCAGTAGATCGTGGCGCCGTAGAAGCCCAGACCGAAGACGAACCCCACGAGCAGGCCGCGGCGTGCCGAGGAGCCCTCCAGGAGCCAGAGCAGTGGCACCATCGCCACGAACGCGATGGGCCACAGGCCTGCCGGCGGGAACGCCAACGACAGGGCCAGGCCCGAAACCAGGGAGATCAGGAGCGAGATCGTCAGCGGGGGACGCGCCCTCAGGCGCAGTCTCTGCACAGCATCTTCTTCTTGTCCGCCAGCTGTCCGCGGTGCTTCACCAGGAAGCATCGCTTGCAGACGAATTCCGTCTCCTGGATCGGGACCACTCGCGTATCGGCCGGATCGGCCGGCAGCTTGTCGTCCTTGGTCAGGGTCAGCAGGACCTCGTCGTCATCCGCGGCCTCGGCCTTCTCGGCCGCGGCCTCCTGCTTGACGATGAGCTCCTGGATCGACTCGACGTCGGCGCCGGTGGCGGGGTCGGGCGGCACGGTGGCGTCGGCCAGATCGGCCTCGCTGGGCTCGACCTCGTCGAGGTCGGCTTCCTCGGCCTCTTCAACCTCGTCGTCTTCGGTGGGCTCTTCGGCGTTGGCCATGGTGTCGGTCATCTCACATCCTCGTTCGCGTTCTCAGCGCCTCGATGCGCGCGGATTGTACTGCCGCGGGATGCAGATGCAACCGCAGCGCCCGACTGAACGCAGGAGGGCGCCGTTCCATTCCCGGCCGAAGGGTCCCGCACGGGGTGGAGGAACGAGATGAGGACCCAAGAGACCTTTGGGGCCGCGACGCCGGGGCGCCGCGTTCTCTACTCAGCCTCTTGGGTCCTGCTGGCGCCGCCGCCGAAGCGGTGGCGCGAACGAAACGTACGTCGGCCCGCCGAGGACGGTCAACCTCCGTCCGGCGGAAAGTGTGACAAGTGCGGCGGGCTCATCCCGCGAAGACCTCGCGGCCAAGGGAGACGGTCAGGACCGGCCGCAGATCGTCCGAACTCGCCGCCAGGAACGGGTCGGCGTCGTAGGCGGCGAAGTCCGCATGCATCCCTGGCGCCAGGGTTGCCTTCTTCTCCTCCTGATGGCCGATCCGCGCGGACCCCACGGTGTGCAGCCTGATCGCCGAGGCCCGATCAAGACGCTGCGACGGGTCGTGATGGTCCTGCAGCGCCCGGAGGGTCGTCATCGGATCCAGCGGCGTCACCGGTGAGTCCGAGCCGACGCCCACCTCGACCCCACGCTCGAGCATCGTGCGGAACGGGTTCATCGCCATCGCGCGCTCGGCGCCGAGCCCTTGCTCGTACAAGCCGCCCGGCTGACCCCACAACGCATCGAAGGCCGGCTGGACCGAGGCGGCCAGGCCCAACATGGCGGCGCGCTCGACGTGTGCCGGTGAGGCCATCTCGAAGTGCTCGATCCGGTGGCGCCGGGCGCGGAAGTGGCGTCGCTCGCGCGAGTCGAGCGTCCCGTAGACCCGCTCCCACGCCGCCAGCACCTGGTCGATCGCTCGGTCGCCGATCGCGTGGACCCCGACCTGCAGGCCGGCGACGTGGCCCCCGTGGAAGAACTCCGCGAGTTCATCATCGGTGGTGTAGCTGGTGCCCGTGCCGTCGCCGTCGACGTAGGGCACCGTCACGGCGGCGGTCCGCGCACCGATCGAGCCATCGACCGGGAGGTCGCCTCCCACCGCCGCCAGGTTGAGACCGATCGCGAACGGCAGTTCCATCGTCGCCACCACGGGCGTCGCATCCACGGGGAGCCGCGCCCGGTGCCGCAGGAACACGTCCAACTCTCGGTCCCCGTGCCAGTGCGGCATCGCCATCTCGTGCACGGCGGTGATGCCGTGCGATGCCGCCAGCGCCGCCGCCTGCAGTTGGAGGTCCTGCAGCTGATGGTCGGACAGGGACTCCAGGACCCATCGACCCGCCGCGTCGTTCGCCTCACGGGTCAGCCGCCCCGTGGGGGCTCCCTGATCGTCGCGCTCGAGCCCCTCGTTGGCCTCCAGGCCCGCCGCCTCGATCGCGGCCGTGTTGGCGAGCGCCGTGTGTCCGTCGGCTCGCCGGATCACCAAGGGGCGGTCGGCCGCCGTCCCGAGCTCAGCGAGATCGGGCAGCCTCGGATCGGCCCAGCGCGTCTCGTCGTAGCCCTGCAGGAAGATGGGGCCCTCCTCCCGGGCCGCGCGCGCTCGGGCGATCGCCAGCAACGCGCGCGCCCCGTCGGCCGTCTCGACGTCGCGGTTGGCCAGCGCGATCCCGGTGGCGGTGAGATGCACGTGGGTGTCGATGAACCCCGGGATGATCGTGGCGCCGGGCAGGTCGATCACGCGGTCTGCCTCGGGTGCCTCGCCGGTGCCCACCCGTTGGACATGCCGGCCGTCGACGAGCATCCACTCCCCCGTCGCGGGGTAGCTCTGGGTGTGGATCGTGCGGGCACGGTAGAGGGTCCTCACGGCGGGCGAATCATGTCACGAGCGGTCCCCGTGGCGAGGGAGATCGAGGAACCGAGCAACCGAGCCCGTGCCCCGACGGGGTCGACGACCACCGTCTTGGCTTCGTTCACCCGAAGTCCGAGGTGCGCGAGGGCCCGACGGAACACATCGTTGGCGTGCATCGCGACGGCCTGGTTCGGGGCGAAGACCGCCACGTCGTCGACCCACCGGAGGAAGGTCAATCCCTCGCTGGCGAAGGCTCGATCGACCAGGAGGAGCACCGCGTTGGCCAGGATCGCCGACGCATCGGGGCCGACCGGGAGTCCGCGAACCCCTCGCCGTTCCAGGTCCGCCAGGACGGCGCCGACACGGCCGGCGGCGGCGGGGTCGAGGCCCAGCCGCCGTAGGGCCGATATCACGGTGACCCATCCCATCGAACCGTAGCAATCCTGGACGTCGCCCAAGAAGACCGACGCCGCGCCGTCGAGGTTCGATCGGGATGCGGCCCGGAACCGACCTCGGGCCGCGCGCCAGTCCTCCAGGGCGAGGCCCTCGGGCGTCATCCTGCCGCGGTTCGCCATGGCCCACGGTCCCGATGCCCGTTCCACGACCGGCAGGACGGATCGAACCGCGGCGACGTAGCGGCGAGCATCGTCGGGGCCGAGGTGGACGAGGTGGCGGACTCCCCCACCCGGTTTGAGGACCGGATCGATCCTGATCGGCGGGCCGAGGGGGGCGGGTCGAACCCACCGCGAGCGTGCGGGCGTGGTCATACGAGCGGTCCTCCATCGTTCGTGTGCGGATCGCCGAGGGAGGAGGGCGCCGTCGCACCGGTTCTACCGAGGACCGCCCACCGGCGCAATCGGCCGGCGATCGCGAACGCCGTCCCCCGAGCCCATCCCCCGGCGGGTCGGATGACGCAGGCCGGGGCCGATGGGCGGGGACCTATGATGGGCGCATGCTGGATGCGCGAGATCTCGACATCATCGCCGCGTTGCAGGACGACGCGCGGGCCACCTACGCCGATATCGCGGCGAAGGTGGGCATGTCGGCCTCCGCGGTGCACGAGCGCGTCCGCAAACTCGAGCAGCAGCAGGTGATCCAGGGCTACACGGCGGTGGTCGATCCCCAGGCGCTCGGTCTGTTGGTGACGGCCATCATCGCCGCCTCGCCCCTCGACCCCACGCAGCCCGACGATCTCCCGGACCGGGTGGCCGAGTTCCCGGAGGTCCAGGACTGCTTCAGCGTCGCGGGCGAGACCAACTACGTCCTGAAGGTCCGGACCCGCACCACCGCGGACCTCGAGGATCTGATCCGGCGCCTGCGCGAGAAGGGCAACGTCGCCACCCGCACCACGATCGCGTTGTCGATCCCCTTCGAGGGCCGCCCGCTCCGGACCTGACAGGGCTGGGCGAACCCTGCAGCTATATTGGCCCCATGCGGCTGTACAACACGCTGACCCGCCGGATCGACGAGGTCGTGCCCATCGAAGAGGGCCACGTCACGATGTACACGTGCGGCCCCACGGTGTATCGGTACGCCCACCTGGGGAACCTGCGGAGCCAGATGCTGGCGGACCTGATCCGCCGTGCCCTGATGTTCGAAGGCTTCCGCGTCACCCAGATCATGAACATCACCGACGTGGGGCACATGACGGACGAAGCCTCGCCCGAAGCGGTCGACAAGATGCTGCTCGCCGTCGAGGACGAAGGTCTCAGCCCGCTCGAGATCGCGGAGAAGTACACCGCGGCCGTCTTCGAGGAGGCCGAGGCCGTGGGGATCGCGCCCGCCGATCGCTACCCGAAGGCCACCGACCACATCCAGGAGATGGTCGATCTCACGCAGGTCCTGATCGATCGGGGCCACGCCTACGTGGTCGACTCCGGCAGCGTCTACTACGACGTCACCTCCTTCCCGGGCTACGGCAAGCTCAGCGGCAACACGTTGGACAAGCTCCGGGAGGGCCATCGCGACCTGGAGACCGACCCGGCCAAGCGCAACGTCGCCGACTTCGCGCTGTGGAAGGCCGCGGGTGCCGGACGGCTCATGAAATGGGACTCCCCGTGGGGCGAAGGTTTCCCGGGCTGGCACATCGAGTGCTCGGCGATGTCCATGAAGTACCTGGGCGACCGGTTCGACATCCACACCGGGGGCAACGACCTCCGGTTCCCCCACCACGAGGACGAGATCGCGCAGAGCGAAGGCGCGGTGGGACACGAGGTCGTGTCGATCTGGGTGCACGCGGGCCACCTGCGGCAATCGGGACAGAAGATCTCGAAGTCCACCGGGAACACGGTCCGTGTGCCGGATCTGATCGAGCGTGGGTTCGATCCGCTCGCGTTCCGCTGGCTGGCCTTCCAGACGCAGTACCGGTCGGAGATGGACTTCTCGTGGGATGCGATGGAGGTCGCCGACCAGCGCGTGCGACACCTGCGGCGCCGGTACGCCGCATGGGGCGAACCCGCGACCGAACTCGGCGAGGCCGCGAAGGGCTTCGACGCGCGGTTCCGCGAGGAGATCGCCAACGACCTGCACATGCCCGGCGCCGTCGCCGTGGTGAACGAACTGGCGTCCTCGGCCGACGTCCCCGACCCCGAGAAGGCGGCGCTGCTCGCCTCATGGGACCAGGTGCTCGGGATCGACGTGGGCCGCGAAGCCCGCACCACCTGGGAGCCCACGGCGGCGATGCGCGAGCTCATGGCGCAGCGCGATGCCGCCAGGGCCGCGAAGGACTACGCCACCAGCGATCGGTTGCGCGACGAACTGGCCGCGCTGGGCGTCGAGGTCATGGACACCGCCGCCGGCACCGAGGTCCGACCGCTCGACTGACATCTCACGACGCTGGTCGGTCGAGCTAGCTGACGACCTTCAGCTCCCGCGTGGATCGATTCAGGCGTTCGACCCCGTCGTCGGTCACCGCCACGATGTCCTCGATCCGCACCCCGAAGGAGTCCTCGAGGTAGACGCCGGGCTCCACCGAGAACGTGGTGCCCGGCTCGAGCACCCACTCGTTGCCCTCCACGATGTACGGCGGCTCGTGCACCTCCCGGCCGATCCCGTGCCCCGTCCGATGGATGAACCGCGCGCCGAACCCCGCGTCGTCGATGATCCGCCGGGCCGTGCGGTCGACGTCCTGGCAGGACACCCCCGGTCGCACGGCCTCGCAGGCCGCCTCCTGAGCGCGACGCACGGTGTCGTAGACGCGTTCGAACGCCTTCGGTGGCTCCCCCACCACCACCGTCCTCGTGGTGTCGCTGAAGTAGCCGCCCAGTTCTCCGCCGAAGTCCATCACCACGACGTCCCGGGGCAGGATCGTGCGGCCGCTGGGCTCGTGGTGCGGTGAGGCGGAGTTCGGTCCGCTCGCCACGATGGTGAAATCGGCGTAGGCGTGGCCGTGCTGGACGAGGAGGTCGGCGAGGTCGGCGGCGATCTCCTCCTCGCGACGGCCCAGGAAGGTCGAGGAACAGATCTGTCGGAAGGTCTCGTCGGCGCCACGGGCGGCCCGGCGCAGTGCCGCGAGCTCGTCGTCGTCCTTCACGGCGCGCAGCCGGCCGATCACGGGCGAGGCGGGTTCGAACGTCAGGTCCGGCAGCACGCCTTGCAGCCCGAGGACGTGCGAGGCCCACAGGCGGTCGCCCACCGCGACCCGGCCCCGTGGTTCGAGCAGATCGGCCGCGGCGGTGTAGGGGTCGTCGCCGTCGGTCCAACCGACCAGTTCCACGACCGCTCCGGCCGACGATGCTGCGGCGAGCGGCCGCTCGAGCTCGGGCACCAGCATCACGGGGTCGCGATCGTCCCGGAGCACGAGCAGGGTGGGGCGCTCCATCGGCATCGGCTCGTAGCCGGTGAGGTAGGCCAGGTCGGGTGAGGGCGCCACGATCATCGCGGCGTAGCCTTGTGCGGTCGCCTCGGCCGTGGCCCGTCGCAACCGGTCGTTCAGCCGTTCGTTCATGGGCCTTCCTCGTTCGTCACGTCGCTGCATCCCCTCACAACTTGAACAGCAACTGGTGGGCGACCACCTGGAAGGTGGCGGGCGTGGTGCCGAACTCGCGCCCGTCCGCCACCACCGTCATGGGGCGCTCGGCGTCGACCGCGAACCGGATCTTCGCTCGCAGCTCGTGGATGTTGGGGTCGGGGATGTGGTCACCGTGCCGCATGATCCTGGGCATCATCGTGTAGGCGTCGGACTTCTGTCCGGTGAAGACCAATGCATCGAGCACACCGTCGCCGGGCCACGACCGGGGAGAGAGGCGCAACCCGTCGGGTCCGTACTGCGCGTTGCCCACGATGATCTGGAAGGTCTCGCCGTCCCAGCGCTTCGTGTCGTAGGCGATCGAGACCTGCTGGCGGTGGGCGCCGATGTAGCCGCGCCAGAAGCTCGCGAACGCCCGCCCGCGCTCGCCGAGCCATCCGGGCATCCGTTGGCGCCGCAGTTCGACCCGTGCTGCCAGGCCCATCATGGCCAGGTTCGTGGCGTAGCGGGTCACGGGTCCCTCGGGGCCGGCGCAGGTCACCTTCATGACGTCGAACGGGTAGGTGTCCGCACCGGCCAGCCGCCGCACACCGCCTTCGGTGTCGCCGGGCAGCCCGAAGCTCCGGACCAGTTGGTTGCCCGTGTTCGCCGCCACGACACCGAGCACCGCTTCGTCCACGATCGGCCGGCCGTCGCGGAACATGCCGTTCACGACGTCTTGGACGGTGGCGTCGCTCCCGACCGCCACCACGAACCGCGCACCGTCGTCGAGCGCCGCCGACGCGAGATGATCCGAGCCCTCGGCCCGGATCCGCGAGGGTGAGCCGGTAGTCCAGATCCCCTTCCCCCAGCGCACGCTCCAGGGCGGGGAGTTCGGCGGCGACACGTCCGTCATCGTCGGCGGGGTCGGCGATCACGGCGAGGGTTCCGAAGGGGCTGGTCACGTCGCCGGGCATCGTAGCTAGACGCCCGTGTAGGCGACGACGCCACGCAGGACCGCCGTGCGCGCCGCGGCGAACAGCGCGGCGACGTCCGGCTGCGCCACGTCCTCCACCTGTCGCAGCAGGTCGAGGAGTTGCTTGCAGTTCCGGACGAAGTCCCCCGGCGCCATCTCGGTCTCCGCCAGGACCGCCTCCAAGGGCAGGCCCTGTGCCCAGTGGTAGATCGGCGTGGCGAACCCCTGCTCGAGCTCGCGGCACAGCTGCACCTGGTGCTCGTCCTCCGTGCGGCGGATCTGCCGCCACAGGCGTTGGAACCGCTCGTATCGTTCCGCGGTGGCCTCGGTCGGCATCTCCCCGGACAACGGCACGCGTTCGCGGCCCTCGTAGACCGCCGACGACAGCAGCGCGGCCACCTCGGCCGGGGCGAGGTCGTCGAACACGCCCTTGGACAGCGCTTCGCCGATCAGGATGTCGGCCTCGCCGTAGATCCTGGCCAGCGTTCGCCCCTTGTCCGTCACCCGCCAGTCCTCCACGAAGCCGAGCGTCCGCAGCACCTCGAGCACGCGGTCGAACTGGCGGGCCAGCGTCTCGGTGCGCACGCGGATCCTGCGCTCGACCCCCCGGAGCGAGCGGCGCTTCTCATCGACCCGCGCCGCCCACCGTTCGTGCTTGGCCCGCTCAGGGCACGACGCGCATGGATGCTCGGCGGCGAGCGCTTCCAGCCGAGCGGCCTCGCGTTCGACCTTCGGATCCGGCCTCCGGGAGGAGTCCTTGGAGGGCTTGACCCGGAGGGACACGAGGGAGGCCGCGACGTCGCGACGGTAGCGAGCACTGCGCGTGCTCCCCGACCGCGGCAAGGCGATCCTCGTCAACACCTGCGGAGGCTCGCGGAAGTCGCTGACCTGCAACCGGAACGAACGGCGGTCCTGACCCAGCACGCTCGGCTTGCCGTCCCGTGAGGAGACGACGACCGCCAGGCCACCTCGCTTGGAGGATGGAACCTGGATGACCTCGCCTGGTCGCAACGAGGCCACCGCGCCCTTGATCGCGTCCTTCCGGGACTTGTCCCGGCCCAGCCGGTCCTGCTCGCGGAGTTCGTTCGCCTGGGCGAGCAGGCCCCAGTACTCGTCGAAGTCACCGAGGTGACATGCCATGTTGCGCCGGTAGCCCTCGATCGCCTCGTGGTCCTGTTGCCGCGTGCGCTCGAGCGCCACGACCCCACGGTCGGCCAGGAATTGCGCGAACGAGGAGTTCAACAGATGGTGAGCCTGCTCCGGCGTGTAGTTGCGGACCAGGTTCACCGCCATGTTGTAGGACGGACGGAACGACGACGTCAGGTTGTAGGTCCGGGTCGACGCGAGGGTGGCGACGCGTTCGAACGGCACCTGGCGCTGGTAGACGACCACGGCATGGCCCACCTCGTCGATGCCTCGCCGGCCCGCCCGCCCGGTGAGCTGCGTGTACTCCCCCGGGGTCAGCAGCTCGTGTCGCTCCCCTTGGAACTTCCACAGGTCCTCGATCACCACCGTCTTGGCCGGCATGTTGATGCCCAACGACAGCGTCTCGGTGGCGAACACCACCTTCACCAAGCCCGGCCTCGAACAGCTCCTCCACCGTCTCCTTGAAGACCGGGAGCATGCCGGCGTGGTGGGCCGCGATCCCCGCCATCAGACCGTCGAGGAACTCGTAGAACCCCAGCGTGACCAGATCGGCCTCGTCGACCCAGGCCGCGCGGGTCTCCGCCCGCTCCCTGATGTGATCGGCCTCTGCGCGGCTCGTGAGCGAGATGCCCGACTCGCGGAGCCACCGCACGCTCTTGTCGCAGCCGGCGCGACTGAACACGAAGTAGATCGCCGGCAGCATGCCTTCCTCGTCGAGGACCTCGACGACCTCCTCGCGCTTGGGGACGTACACCCGTCGGTGACCCTCGCGCGGCCGGGAGATCCGCTGCTGCTGCGGCGTGCCGCTCCCCCGCCGGTAGTAGGTCTTCGTGCGCAGCTCACGCTGATCGAGCGAGACGACGTAGGGGTTGGGCAACGGCACGCCGTCCTGTTCCACGTGCATGGGATGCATGCCGTGCCCGACCAGGTAGTGATGCTCCAGCGGCACGGGACGCTGCTCCTCGATGATGACGCGGGTCTCACCGCGCAGCGTGCCGATCCACTCGCCGAACTCCTCCGCGTTCGAGATCGTGGCCGACAGGCACACCACGTTGACCGACAGCGGGAGGTGGATCAGCACCTCCTCCCACACCGCGCCGCGGTAGGGGTCCTGCAGGTAGTGCACCTCGTCCATCACGACGCTCACCAGCGACGAGAGGGAGTCGCTGCGCTCGTAGAGCATGTTGCGCAGCACCTCGGTGGTCATCACCACCACCGGCGCGTCCGGATTGACGGTGTTGTCGCCGGTCAGGAGCCCGACCGTCTGCGCGCCGTGCTTGGCCACCAGGTCGCCGAACTTCTGGTTGGACAGAGCCTTCAGGGGCGTCGTGTAGAAGCACTTGCCGCCGAGGGCGAGCGCCCGTTCGATCGCGAACTCGGCCACCACGGTCTTGCCGCTCCCCGTGGGGGCCGCCACCAACACGGACAACCCTTCATGGACCGCTGCTGCGGCCTCCAACTGGAACGTATCCAGCGCGAACGGGAACTGGGCGGCGAACGCCTGGGGGGTGGTCACCCGGTCAGTCTACGGGCGACCGGTTCCCGCCCCGGCGCTGCGCGCGAGATCCTCAGGCGCGATCGAAGGTCGCGAGGAACGCCAGGAGCGTTCGGTCGAAGGCCTCCGGGGCTTCCAGGTTGGACAGATGCCCGGCACCGGGGATCTCCACCAGGCCGGCATCGCGGTGATGGTCGCGCATCTCGGCCGAGACCGCGGCCGGGATCAAGGTGTCGAGCGAGGAGGTCACGATCAGCATGGGAACGTCGACCGCTCCGAGGTCGGGCGTCGAGTCGATCCGCTCGGCCATGCCGCGCGCGGCGGCCCCGATCGAGGCCGCGGGCTGCGCCCGGATCGCGCCTCGGACCTGCTCCCACAACTCGGCGGGGGCCTGGTCGCTGAGGAGCGGCGGCGGTTGCTCCACCAGGAAGCCGTTCCCCTCGGTGTCCAGGCGGTCGGCCAGCGCGCGTCGGCCTTGCGCGGCCTCCGGCGCGTCGGCGCCCGATCGCGTGTTCGCGAGCACCAACCCGGCGATCCGCTGGCGCGCCATCCGCCAGAGTTCGAACGCCACGTAGCCGCCCATCGACAGTCCACACGCCACGAACCGCTCGATCCCCGCGGCGTCGGCGGCCTGCAGGCAACGGTCGGCGGCGGCGCCCATCGTCATCGTGGGCCCGACGCCGTCGGTGTCGCCGAACCCGGGCAGCGACGGCGCCACCACCGGCCATCCAGCGTCCCCGAGGGTCCTCACCTGTCGCTCCCACATGCCTGCATCCAACGGGAACGCGTGGATCAACAGCACACCATCGGCAGATTCGGTCATCGGATCCCTTTCGCTTGAGGCCCGGCCACCACGGTGAGGGCGCCGGGAACGATCTCGAACGTGGCCGGCAGCGGGCCGACGTGTTCCCCGTCGGCATACACCTGCATCGAACGGTTGGCTCGCACGGTGACGGAGGTCGCGGTCCTCAGGCGGACCTTGGGGTGGGACCCGTGCGACCCGGTGAACACCTTCGGGAACGCTCGCAGGAAGGCGGCTTTCGACAGCGCTTCGACGATGCAGACGTCGAGGCGGCCATCCACGAGCGAGGCGTCGGGCAGCACCTTCATCCCACCACCGTAGGAGATGCCGTTGCCGACCACCACCAGCATCGCGTCCAGGTCCAGCGGTTCGTCGTCCAGCGTCAGCGCGTAGCTGGCGGGGCTGAACCTCGACAGGGTCTTCATCAGCGCCGCGACGTAGGTGCCCGTCCCGCCGAGGTTGACCGTCATGGCGTTCGCGGTCTCGTTGACCTCCGAGTCGAACCCTGCCCCAGCGACGTTGACGAAGTGCCGGCTCCCGCCGTCCGTGGTGACACGGATGGCATCGATCCGCACGGGCTTCGGGGCGGCGAGCAGCCGAACCGCCGCATCGAAGGTGCCGGCGCCGATCGTCTTGGCGAAGTCGTCACCGGTCCCGGCCGGCAGGACGGCGAGGGCGGCGTCGGTCCCGATCAGGCCGTTGGCGGCGCATGAGACGGTGCCGTCCCCGCCGATCACGGCGACGATCCCGGCGCCCTCGCCCGCGACGCGCCGGCAGGTGGCCTCCATGTCGGCGGGCGATTCCGTGACCAGGACCTGATGCTCCACCCGGAGCTGCCGCAGCGTCGCGTCCGCCTTGCCGATGAGCTTGCCCGCCTTGCCCCGCCCCGCGGTGGGGTTGGCCACCACCACGACGGGAGCGCTGATCTCCACGCGACCTCCGGCTAGCTGCCGGTCGGGAGGCCCGGGATCCCGGCGTTCGCCGGCGGATCCACGACCCCACCGGCCGAGAGCGCGGACAGGAACGACGACCACCCCTGGGTCATCATCGTCTGCGCGTCGTCGAAGAGGCCCTGCGCGACGTCGGTGAGTTGGGCGGCCTCGGGCCCCGATGACTCGGCCGCCACCTTCCCCACGTCTGCCGCGTGCTGATAGAGCCGGAGCGCTTGCACGATCTGCTGGCTCGAGTCGGTGAAGGCGATCGTCTCGGTGGCGACGAAGCCCTTGTCGTCGATCTTCGTGCCGACGTTGTACTTGGTGATCGCGGCCGCCGCGGCCGCGGCGTCCTTCGAGGCCGTGGCGAAGACGTCGGCGGCGTCATCGGGCGTGGTGCCCTGTTTCATCTGCTGCAGGGTGTCACCCATCTCGGCGAATGCCGCCGGCGGGACCCCGGGGCTCACCACGGCGACCGTGCCCACCGCGTCCTCCACGGCGGACTTGTAGGCCTGGGCGGCCGTTCGCTTGGAGGACGCCACGTTGGTCGCCTCCGACTCCGCGTCGTTCTTCCGCAGGCCGTTCATCAGCCACACGAACCCGCTGACGACCAGCACGCCGAGGATGAAGAACGCCGTTCGCTGCACCCATCGGCGTTGCGTGAAGGGGATGGGCACCGGTACCGGGGCGCGCTTCGGTGCGCGTGCTGCCGGCTTGCTCTTGGACCTGCCCTTGCCCTTGATCGCCACGGACGCTCCTTCGTCGGCTCAGCGCTTCATCATGCGACCGATGATGATAGAGCCCTCGTAGAACAGATACATCGGGATCATCATCGCGAACATCGTGTAGGGGTCACCGGAAGGAGTGATCACGGCCGCGAAGATGGCGATCCCGAGGATCGCCCATCGCCGCCATTCACGCAGCTTGCGGGTCGACAGGACGCCGACCGCCTCGAGGAACACCAGCAGCACCGGGAACAGGAACGAGAGCCCGAACGCGAGGGTGACCAGCATCGACGAACCCCATGTATCGGTCGAACGTGATCGAGCGGCACCACGCCCTCTCCGGCGAACCCCAGAAGGAAGTCCAGAGCCTTGGGCAAGGTGACATAGGCGAACACCGCGCCCAAGGCGAACAAGACGCATGGCCGACACGACGAACGGCATCGACCACTTCTTCTCCTTGGCGGTGAGCCCGGGCATGATGAACGCCCAGAGCTGGTAGAGCACGATCGGCAGAGCGATGGCGAGCGCCAGGAAGCCCACCATCTTCAGCTTCACCAAGAATCCGTCGATCGGGCCGCTGAATACCAGGTCGCAACCCGCGGGCGGCCGGACCTGAGGGTTGTCGGTGATGTACTGACAGAACGGATCCCTCAGGAGTTCCTTCACGGGCTCGTACAGGAACCAAGCCGCGATCCCACACACCCCGACGGCGATGACGCACACGATGATCCGATGACGGAGTTCTTCGAGGTGCTCCATCACGGTCATGCTGCCCGCCCGCTCCTCCTCGGAGCGGCGTCGGAACCTGGAGACCACGCGCATCAGGCCTCAGGCTCCGGAGGCGGTTGAGGATCCGTTGGAGCTGGGCTCTTCCGAAGGTTCGATCTCGGGTGCGACCGAGGCGGAGGTCGGCGGCGCCGGATCAGGGCTCTGCGGTGCCTCGGAGGCCGGCTCCGCAGCGGGCTCGTCGTCGTCGGGCGTGGTGGCGGCGCGCACGGCCTCGGCGGCGCGCTGTCGGGCCTTGTGGGGCGTGTTGCGGAACGCCGAGGTCACGTCGGTGGCGCCACGCAGACTCGGCCGCGGTCTTGCGCAGCTCGGCTGTGGTCTGTTTGAAGTCATCGCCCATGCCCGTGTCGACCATGTCGCGGACCTCGTCCTGGACCTTGCGGAACTCCCGGAGGCCCCGCCCGATCGTTCGCCCGAGGTCGGGCAGGCGCTGCGGGCCCACGACGACCAAGGCGATGACGATGATGAGCAGGAGCTCAGGCGGACCGATGTTCAGCATGGGCGTCGGATCCTCGGGGTCAGGGCTCTTATCCTACCGTCGCGGTGCCCCGACGAAGGCGTCCTTGCAGGTCAGGACGTACGTCCGGATCGTGACGGAGGCTTCAGCGACCCTGCTCGCGAACTCGCCCGCGCCGCCTGGGAGGAGATGTCCCGCGTGATGGGAGCGAGTTCCTCCTGCATCCGCCGAGCCGTCCGGCCGAGCAGGAACACCTGTCGGATCAACGCGACGAGGAACGCCACCAGCACCACCGCGACGGCGCCGCCAAGGATGAACCACCACGTCAGCCAATCGGTCACGTCGCGATGCTACACGAGGCCGGAGGGCGGAACGGGGCGCAGGAAGCGGCGGGTGGTGCTCAGTTGCCGCCGCTGGAGGCGACGAATTCGGCGATGTACCGATCGTCCTCCAGCAGGTAGTGGAACTCGATGACATCGTCGATCGAGAACGGCGGGCCCTGCGGGAGCGGACCCCGAGGATCCTCGGCGTCGTCCTCGTCGAACAGCAGCTGTCCGCCGTCGATCTCGCCCGCGCCCTGATCGATGTCGACCCCCGCCGAGACCAGGAGCGCCACGATCTTGCGGTCGGCTCGCTTCTCGACGTCGTCGGCGCAGTTGGGGCAGGTGAACCGGTAGCTGCCTTCCTTCCCGTTCTGCCGAACGGACAGGAGGATGGCTTCGGGACCCATGTCCACTTCGCCACATCGGGGGCACGTTGTGCGGATGGTTGTCATCTCACCCGAGCTATCGGCCCTGCTCTGGTGAGGCTTGAGTGCCCTCCCGGCGATGAGGACTACCCAAGCTGGGCCAGTCAACCGAGGTCCGTTCGCGGGAGGCTCGGAACGGCGAAAAAGACCCCTGAGAATGGGTACTCAGCGATACCGAGCAAGGGTGACGGATGCGAGCTCTCGGACGGTCTCCGCGAGCTCCGGAGGGTCCAGGGCTTCGGCATCCGAGCCCACGCGGAGCAGGATCCGCGCGACCGTCTCCACGTCGCCGGCGGGCATCGTCACCTCGAGCGAACCGTCATCGAGCTCGACGTGGTCGGAGGTGACGTAGTACTCGGCCACCCATCGCGCCGCGGGACGGAGCCGCAGCCGGACGGGGACATCCGACGGCGAGGGCGTGTAGAGCGCGCGTCCGGCCCCCTCCAGGTCCCGAGGCTCGAACGTGTCGCCGGTGCGCGTTGCCGCTCGGATGCGATCGGCACGGAAGAGCCGTTCGGCGTCCGCATCGACGTCCCACGCGGCGACGTACCAGTTCCCCAGGTCGGCGAACACGGCTTCGGGATCGACACGTCGCGTGGTCCAGTCACGGGTGGAGGCGGCGAAGTACTCGATCTCCAGGCGTGCATGGTCCCGTGCGGCCTCGCGGAGCAGCTCGAGGTGGGCGGGCGCCTGGCCGCTCGTCGCGGCCTCCACCGCCCCTTCGTAGGCGCCCACGACCTCGGGGCCGAGGGATCCGCGGAGCTTGTCGAGTGCCGAGTCGAGGGCGGGAGCGTCGGGAACGCCGGGGATCGCCGAGAGCTCGGTGCCTCGCAGGAGCAGGGCCAATGCCTCGTTGCGGGTGAGCCGCAGCGGGCGGGCGAAGTGGTCGGCCATCGTGATCCAGATGCGG
Organism: uncultured Actinomycetes bacterium; assembly: GCA_963797635.1. Classification (GTDB taxonomy): domain Bacteria; phylum Actinomycetota; class UBA4738; order UBA4738; family HRBIN12; genus JAOUEA01. The sequence goes on along the minus strand of CAWCPZ010000011.1, from coordinate 273,045 downwards.
TCGTCCTCGTCGACGTCCACGTCGATCAGATCGCCCGGCCCGTACGGCGGCAATCCCGACATGAACAGCAGGTCGAGGTCGCGGCGCAGCTGATCGGCCTGGGCTCCGAACAAGGAGGCGACCTCGTCCAGGTTCGAGCCGGGGTGCTGCACGAGGTACGGAACGACCACGAGCATCCGCCCGAGTCGCTCGGCGGTCGTGGGCGCGGCACGGCGCCGTTCAGGCACCCAGCGCCTCCAGGCGTCGGATGACCTCGTCGCGGAGGCTCGCCGGCTCGTGCACGAGGGCGTCGGGACCGAACTGCAGCACGATGCCGGCCAGGCTGTCCTCGTCGGCGACGGGCACGCGGACGCGGACCCACCCGTCGGCATCCTCGCCGTCGGGCTCCGCACCGGCGAAGGACCCGGTCGCCCACCACGCCACCGCCGGCGAGAACGTCACGACGGCGGTGTCCTCCCCCGCTGCCGCCCACGGGCCGGCCTCGACGTGATCGGTGGCCTTGAACCCGTCGGGCGGCTCCTGTCCTTCGCCGACATCGGTGATCTCGGTCGTGAACCGGGACAACCGGAACGCGCGCAGCTCGGCGCGGTCACGGTCATGGCCCACGAGGTACCAGTGCCCGCGCCGGAAGACCATGGCGAACGCGTCCACGGTGCGCTCCCCCACCTTGCCCTGGGAGGTCCGGTATCCGAAGGTCACGGCTCGCCGCCCTTGCGCAGCGTCGGTGGCCGACAGGACCAGGTCGCTGCGAGCGTCCGATCCGGAGGCCAGGGGTCCGCCCGCCAGGCTCGCCAGTACGCCCCCCTCGGCCCCGTAGAGGAGCTTGCGGGCACCGATCTCGGCCGGCGTGCCCTCCCCACCGCTCTGAGCCGCCACCAGGAGCGCAGCGAGCTCCTCGGGGGCGAACGCGATCTCGGGGAGGTAGTACTCGTCCTTGGGGATCAGGTACCCCTGCTCCGTTCCCCAGGCATCGGTGTCGACCAACTGCAACGGCACGCCGAACTCGCGGAGCTGGTCCTTGTCGCGCTCGAACATCCGCTTGGCCGAATCGACGTTCTGCTGGCGGTACGGCTCGAGGATCTCCCGGATCTGCTCGAAGGACAGGGGCGTCGTCGTCTCCAGCAGCAGGCCGACGAGGTTCAACAGCCGCTCGAGAGGTTCCATCCTGTCCTGGCCCGCCACGTGCGGCATCATATCGGTGACGTGCTTCCCGACCCCGCATCAGAGCCCGAAGTGTCACCACCCGATCCGGCGCGCCTTCGGATGATGCCGGTCGTCCTGGTCCCCGCCGCCTGGATGCTCGAGCCCGTGCTCGCGGGCCTCGCTCGCGCGGGCAGAGCTCCGACGATCGCGATGGTCGCCACCACCGTGGAACTCGCGTCGCTGGTGGAGCGCGGTACCGACACGGAGGCGGTGGTGATCCTCACGACGGCGTTCCCCGGCATGGCCGGGAGCGTGCGCCGGCTCCAGGCACAGGGCGCGAGGACCGTTCCCGCGCTCGAGGCAGCCCTGGGTGTCGGGGTGACCCCTGCCTCGCTCACGTTGCTCGGCGAACTGCCGGAGGCCCTGAACGTCCCGGTCCCCTCGATCGACGACGACGACGAACGGTGGCGCCTCTGGCAGTCACTGCGCGATGCAGGGCTGGACGAGCGACACCACCTCGTGGACGTCGACGGTCATCCGGCCCTGGACGAACTCAGCGCTCGAGGCACCGCCGTCGAGGGTGATCTCGTGGGTCTGTTGGCGGCCGGAGCGGCCGGGGTCCTGGCCGGACGTATGGTGGCCGGCAACCGCCGGTGGAACGCGCAACTGGACGACTGACCTTCGCTCATCTCGGTGTGGCAGGATGCGCGCATGGATGCCGATGAGCGGCCCGACGAACCCAAGCCTGAACGCCGCATCGACGCCTTCCGGCGCACCCACCTCGCGAACGAGCGCACGTACCTGGCGTGGTTGCGGTCGGGGCTCACGGCCGTGGCCGTCGGACTCGGCGTCGCCAAGTTCCTGCCCGATCTCGCCGATGCGGGGACCACATGGCCCTACGTCGCGCTCGGTGCGGGATTCTGCCTGCTGGGCATCCTGATGATGGTGGTGGGCATCCAGCGGATGCGGCAGGTGACCAAGGCCCTGGAGCGCGGCGAGTTCGGACCGCTCGACGAACGAGCCGCCGTGTTGCTGGGGCTCCTGACGATCGTGCTCGGCCTGGCCACCGTGGCGATCATCATCTTCGACCGCTGAGCCCGCGGGGCGTCGGGTGGCGGCGAGCGTCACATGTGGGCGATGAGTTGGTCCACCCGTTCGTCGACGCTGCGGAACGGGTCCTTGCACAGGACCGTGCGTTGGGCCTGGTCGTTCAGCTTGAGATGGACCCAGTCCACGGTGTAGTCGCGACGCTTCGCCTTGGCCTGGCGGATGAAGTCACCACGGAGCTTGGCCCTGGTGGTCTGCGGTGGCTCGCGCATCGCCCGGTTGACCTGGGCGTCGGTGACCGCTCGCTCCACCTTGCCGGCCTTCTCCAGGAGGTAGTAGAGCCCGCGGCCCCGGTTCACGTCGTGGTAGGCCAGGTCCAGCAGGGCGATGCGGGGTGAGGCGAGCGCGAGATCGTGCTTGACCATGTAGCGTTCGATCAGGTTGCGTTTGGTGACCCAATCCACCTTCCGCACCAGGCGCTCGGGTTCGCCGTCGCGCAGGGCGTCCAGCGCCTCGCGCCATTCGCGCAGCAGCACCTTCGACGTCTCGTCGGCCCCACGTCGCTCGATGAAGCGCTCGGTCTTCTCCAGGTACTCGGTCTGCATCTCGATCGCCGAGAGTTCTCGTCCGTTCGCGAGCTTCACCGTGCGCGTGCATCCCGTGTCATGGCTGATCTCGCGGATCGCGCGGATCGGGTTCTCGAGCGAGAGATCGCGCATCACGGTGTTGCCCTCGACCATCCGCAACACCAGGTCGGTGATGCCCACCTTCATGAAGGTGGTCCATTCGCTCATGTTCGAATCGCCGACGATCACGTGGAGCCGGCGGAAGCGCTCCGCGTCGGCGTGCGGTTCATCACGCGTGTTGATGATCGGGCGTGACCGGGTCGTCGCGCTGGAGACGCCTTCCCAGATGTGCTCGGCACGTTGGGAGATGCAGAACTGCGCGCCTCGGGGGCCGTGCAGCACCTTGCCGGCCCCGCACCAGATCTGCCGCGTGACGAAGAACGGGATCAAGACGTCGGCCATGCGCGCGAACTCTCCGTGGCGGCCCACCAGGTAGTTCTCGTGGCAGCCGTAGGAGTTGCCGGCCGAATCGGTGTTGTTCTTGAACAGGTAGACCTCGCCGCTGATGCCCTCTTCGTGCAGCCGCATCTCGGCGGCGCCGAGCAGCGCTTCCAGGATCCGCTCGCCCGCCTTGTCGTGGGCGACGAGTTCCTTGATCGAGTCGCACTCGGGCGTGGCGTACTCGGGGTGGGAGCCCACATCGAGGTACAGACGAGCACCGTTCTCCAGGAACACGTTCGAGGACCGGCCCCAGTGCACGACCCGGCGGAACAGGTATCGGGCGACCTCGTCGGGCGAGAGGCGGCGCTGCCCGCGGAAGGTGCAGGTCACGCCGTACTCGTTCTCCAGGCCGAAGATCCGCCGTTCCATATGCGAAAGCCTACGGCCGAACCGGGCGAAGCCCGGGAGCCACACCGGCGCGGGATCTCACCAGGCCTCCTCGACGCACTCGGCAGTAGGTCTGCGGGTCGACCCATCCGTAGCCGACATCACCGCCGTTGTTCAAGGAGATGCAGACGGGCGCGCCGTCGGGCATGCGCGTCACGAGCACGATCGAGGCGGGGGTGCTCTCTCGCAGCGTGACGACGCCGAACCGGCCCGGTCCGACCCCGTACCGCAGGTCCGGCTCGATCCGTTTCAGCGCTCCGATGCTCAGGCCGTCGAAGGTCTCGGCGTGCGCGGCGGCGTAGACACGGGATGCGGCGAGGGCTTCGCGGAGCCGGGCCTGGGCACTCCCCCGCTCTTCCCGGAGCCAGGCCCGGACCACCGCCGATCGATGCGCGGGTTCGGAGAACCAGGTGGCGAAGGCGTCGTGACGCTGGGCGACGGTGGCGCCGCCGTGGATCTCCCGCGGCACCGATCCCGGCCCGAACTCCCCACGCACCCACGCCGTGAGTGCCTCGTCCTGTCCACCGTGCTCGAACCATGTCGTGAAGTGGCGCTCGGTGAGATCGGCTGCAGCGGTGGGCGCTTCGACCGTGCCTTGGGGCTGCTCGACCGGCGCGGGAGCGTCGTCGGCTGTTGCGCCACCTCCACAGGCGCCCAGCGCCAGGGCGCACAGCAACGGAGCGACGATCCCACGAGCATGACGCACGAGCGGTGCCTCCCTCGACCTTCGACGCGGGCTCTGCAGGGAAGGTCGGCCGAACGTGCGCGTTCCTTGAAGCGAACCTCGAGCGTCAGGCCGGCGATCAGGCCGAGAGGAAGCCGGCGATCTCCTCGTCGGCGAGGCGCCGGAACTTGCGGCGCTGCGGACGCGACCGGTCCAGGACGCCGGCCTCGATCGTGTCGACGTCGATCGTGCGGCTGTCGGGCGAGGCGAGCACCTCGACGGCCTGCTTCACCGCGGTGCCCAGATCCCAGCCTTCGCGATAGCGGTCCTTCAGCGTGTCGGTGAGGTCCTCCGCATGGCCGCCGATGGCGACGAAGCCGTGCTCATCGGTCACCGATCCGTCGAACAGGATGTGGTACAGCACCGTGCCTTCGGAGTCCCCGTCGACCTCGCCCACCAGGATCTCGACCTCGTACGGCTTCATCTGCTGGGTGAAGATCGTGGACAGGGCCTGGGAGTAGGCGTTCGCGAGATCGCGGGCCTTGACGTCCTCGCGCCCGTAGGAATACCCGCGCATGTCCGCATGCCGCAGCCCCGCGATCCGGAGGTCCTCGAACTCGCTGTACTTGCCCACGCCGGCGAACGCGATCTTGTCGTAGATCTCGCTGATCTTGTGCAGGGTGGCCGAAGGGTTCTCGGCGATGAACAACAACCCGTCGGCGATCTCGAGGCCGATCACGGAGCGTCCGCGCGCGATGCCCTTGTGGGCGTACTCCGAGCGGTCTTTCATCATCTGCTCGGGAGCGACGTACGGCATGAACGACATCAGCGACGCTCCTCGAGGACCAGGTCGACCGCCGCGGCGACCTCGGACTCGTCCATCTCGTCGGCTCCCGATGCGGTGACGGTGAGCACGATCGGATAGATGTGGCGAACCGGGTTCGGCCCGCCGGTGGCGACGTCGTCCTCCGACGCGTCCAGCAGGGCTTCGACGGCGGCCCGGAGGGCCGCTGCACGGTCGAGGCCCGGCCGCCAGCGCTTCTTCAGGGAGTTCTTCGCCGGTTGGCTGCCCGAACCGGTGGACTGGTAGTCGTCCTCTTCCCAGCGACCGCCCGTGGCGTCGTAGTAGAAGAGCCTGCCCTCGGCGCGGCGCTCGTCGTAGCCACCGAAGAGCGGCACCACCACGAGGCCCTGCATCGCGAGCGGGAAGTTGGAGCGGATCATCTGCGCCAGCCGGTTGGCCTTGCCCTCGAGCGAGAGCCGGTCTCCCGGTGAGCTTCTCGTAGTGCTCCAGTTCCAGTTGGAAGAGCTTCACCATGTCGACCGCCATGCCCGCGGCGCCGGCGATCGCGATGGCGGAATAGTCGTCGGCGGCGAACACCTTGCGCATCTTGTCGTCGGCGATCGTGTAGCCGGCGGTCGCGCGACGGTCGCCCGCCATCACGATGCCGTCGGCGTACTTCAGGCCGAGGACGGTGGTGCCGTGCGGCACCTGCGCGGCCGCCTCCGCCGACAGCGGCTGCGTGAGCCGTGCCAGGGAGTCCGGGTGCTCACGTCGGAGCAGGTCGACGAAACTCGGGTTCGTACCGAACGAAGGACCCGAGGAAGGCAGGCCGACGGGGTCGGTCACTCTCCGCCCTTCTGGACGTAGGACTTCACGAACTCCTCGGCGTTCTCCTCCAGCACGGAGTCGATCTCGTCGAGGATGTCGTCCATCTCTTCCTTCAGCTCAGCGGCCTTGGTCGAGGACTGGACCTGCCCCGCGTCGGCGTCGGACTCATCGCCTCCGCCCTTCTTCTGGACCTTCTTCTGCTCCTGTTCCTGCGGCACGGGATGGCTCCTTTCCGTGCGACGTATCCTACTTGCGTCCTCGGCGAGAACCGGTCAGGACTGGAGGAGTTCGACGAGCTGAGCGGCGGTGTCCGCTTGCGCCAGCAGGCCGTCGACGTGCTGTTTCGTTCCCCGGAGCGGTTCACGCATCGGGATGCGCTGCAAGGCATCTGCGCCTGTGTCGACGATCAGGGAATCCCATGAGGCCGCGGCGATCGCGTCCGGATACTTCGAGATGCACCGGCCGCGGAAGTAGGCGCGCGTGTCCTCCGGGGGCTCCATGACCGCGCGCTCCACCTCGGCGTCCGACGTGATGCGGTCGACCTTGCCCGAGGCTTCCAGCCGGTAGTACAGGCCCTTGTTGCGGCGCACGTCGTGGTACTGCAGATCGATGGCCCGGAGCTTCGGGTCGGACCATTCGAGGTCGTCCCGGTCCCGGTAGGCCTGGAGCAGGCGATACTTCGCCACCCAGTCCAGCTGGCGGTGCAGCGTGAGCGGGTCGGATTCGAGTGCGCCGAGGGTGGACTCCCAGAGCTCGACGACCTCACGGTTCTCGGGCGTGTCGTCCTCGCGCTCGACGTACTTCTTCGCGTGCTCGAGGTACTCCCACTGCAGCTGCACGGCGGAGACCTGGCGGCCGTCCGTCAACGTGACCTCGCGGGTGCAGGTGACGTCGCGGGAGACCTCGTGCAGCGCCTGGACCGGGTTCACGATCGACAGGTCCGGCAGCGCGTGGTCCTCGATCATCTTGAGCACGATCGCCGTGGTGCCGATCTTGAGGAACGTGGAGACCTCGCACATGTTCGCGTCGCCCACGATCACGTGGAGCCGCCGGTAGGACTCGGGATCGGCGTGCGGTTCGTCGCGCGTGTTGATGATGGGTCGCTTCAGCGTGGTCTCGAGCCCGACCTCGGTCTCGAAGAAGTCGGCGCGCTGGGTCAGTTGGTAGATCGAATGCCCTCGTTCGTCCCACGGCGCCTCGGCTCCCACCTTGCCGGCGCCCGTGAACACGATCCGGGTGACGAAGAACGGCGTGAGATCGCGCACGATGTCGCCGAACGGCAGCGAGCGGTCCATCAGGTAGTTCTCGTGCGTGCCGTAGGAGTTGCCCTTGCCGTCGGAGTTGTTCTTGTAGATCGACAGCGGCGGCGCGCTGGGCATGGACGTGAGCACCTCGTCCAGCGATCGCTCCAGGATCCGCTCCCCCGCCTTGTCGTGGATCACCAACGCGCGAGGCGTGATGCATTCAGGGGTGGAGTACTCCGGGTGCGCGTGGTCGACGTAGTAGCGGGCGCCGTTGGGCAGGATCACGTTCGCCAGTCCGAGGTCCTCGTCCGAACCCTCGCGCGCCGGCACCGGCTCGAAGCCGCGAGCGTCGCGCAACGGCGACTCCTGTTCGTAGTCCCAGCGGATGCGACGCAGCGATCCCGCGTACGTGGAGATCAGCAGGGACGAGGACAGGACCGGGTTGAAATCGGGGGCACCAGCGGCCGCGATCCCGTACTCCGTCTCGGTGCCGAAGACCTTCGGGATGGCCATCGGGCCACCTTACAGGTACTGACCCGCGTTCACGCGTTCGACCTGGCGGCCGTCACCGTCGTGGCCGAGCAGCGTGCGGACGTAGACGATGCGCTCGCCCTTCTTGCCCGAGATGCGCGCCCAGTCGTCGGGATTCGTCGTGTTCGGCAGGTCCTCGTTCTCCTTGAACTCGTCCCGGATGGCGGTGAGCAGGTCCTCGGTCTTGATGCCCTTCTCGCCCTTGGACAGGAAGCGCTTGATCGCGTCCTTCTTGGCGCGGCGCACGATGTTCTCGATCATGGCGCCCGAGTTGAAGTCCTTGAAGTAGAGGATCTCCTTGTCGCCCGAGGCGTACGTCACCTCGAGGAAGCGGTTGCGGTCGGTGGGCTCGTACATCTGCTCGACCGTCTTCTCGATCATGCGGTAGCAGGCCTGCTGGGCATCGCCGCCGTAGCGGCCGACCTCGTCGGGGTGGATCGGCACGACCGGGTGCAGGTACTTGGCCATGATGTCGCCGGCCTGATCCTGCGTGGGCCGCTCGATCTTGATCTTCACGTCGAGCCGGCCCGGCCGCAGGATGGCGGGGTCGATCAGGTCCTCGCGGTTCGAGGCGCCGATCACGATCACGTTCTTCAGGGTCTCGACGCCGTCGAGCTCGCTGAGCAGCTGCGGCACGATCGTGGACTCGACGTCGCTCGAGATGCCCGAGCCTCGCGTGCGGAAGATCGAGTCCATCTCGTCGAAGAACACGATGACCGGCAGGCCCTCCTCGCTGCGCTCCTTGGCCCGGATGAAGATCTCGCGGATCTGGCGCTCGGTCTCGCCGACGTACTTGTTGAGCAGCTCCGGCCCCTTGACGTTCAGGAAGTAGCTGCGCGCGTCGCTGCGGCCGGTGCGTTCGGCCACCTTCTCGGCCAGCGACTTCGCGACCGCCTTCGCGATCAGCGTCTTGCCGCATCCGGGAGGTCCGTAGAGCAGGACACCCTTGGGGGCCTCCAGCTCGTGCTCGGCGAACAGCTCGGCGTACAGGAACGGGAGCTCCACGGCGTCGCGGATCGAATCGATCTGGCCTTCGAGGCCGCCGATGTCTTCGTAGCTGACGTCGGGGATCTCCTCGAGGACGAGCTCCTCCACCTCTTCCTTGGGCAGGAGCTCGGTGGCCACGCTGGAGCGTGGGTCGAACAGGACGTTGTCGCCGGCGCGCGGCGGTCCCTGCAACAGCGAACCGGCCAGGTGCGCCACGTGCTCCTCGTCGCCGCGGCCGACCACGATGACGCGGTCCTCACCGAGGCGATCCTTGACCTTGGCGACCTCACCGGCGCGATCGGGCTCGAGCACCTCGACCACGTTCAGGGACTCGTTCAACACGACCTGGGCGCCGGGGCGGAAGCTCTGTTGGTCGATCTCGGGGGCCGGCATCACGCGCATCTTGCGGCCGGCGGTGAACACGTCGATCGAACCGTCGTCGTTGGTGGCGAGGTAGACGCCGAACGATGCCGGCGGCTGTGAGAGCTTCTCCACCTCTTCGGCGAGCGCCTCGATCTTCTCGCGCTCGGCGCGCAAGGCGTCGGCGAGCTTCTGGTTCTGGCCGACCGCCTTGGTGAGGGACTCGCGGGTCTCGACCAGCTTCTCTTCCAGGATGGTGACTTGGCGCGGCGCGTTCGTGAGGCGGCGACGCAGGAGGCCGACCTCTTCCTCCAGGTATTTCACCTGGGTCTGGAGCTCGTGCACCTGCTTGTCGTAGCGCTCGACCTGATCGTGCTGGTCCGCCATCGGTTTCACCTCCGCCGGTGGGTCAGCATCGTACCCCTGGCCCCCCGCGACTCCTCGGAGCTCTACCCTTATCTCTTCCCTACATACGGAACTTCTCGCGGATTGAGTAATGCCCATTCCAAGGTAGTTCTGACCTTGGGTTCCGACACGAGCCTACGCATCGCCCCTGACGGCCTGTTCTGGGTCGGTTCGAACCCGTCAGGCCAGGCGGCGTGCTACGGAAAGGAACCCGGTGTGGCCCACCATGCGGTGATCGGGTCGAACGCTCCGTGAGGTGACGTGCCAGCCACGCTTCAGCGTCTCGAAGGTCTCCACGTGGTGGAAGCCGTGCTCGGGCAGCGCGAGCACCAGCTGCTGCACCTGCATCACCGTGGGCAGATAGGCCACGAGGACGCCTCCGGGCTCCAGGACGCGAGCCAGCGCCTCCAACGGCGCCCAGGGTTCGGGCAGGTCCAGGACGGCGCGGTCGAAGCGCTCGGTACCCTCGGCCACCTCTTCGAGGTCTCCCGTCCGGAGTTCGAGCGACGGAGGGACCTTGCCGAAGAACGTCTCGATGTTGGCGACGGCCTGGGCCTGGTGTTCGTCCCGCCGCTCGTACGACACCACGCGCCCGTCGGTGCCGGCCGCGCGGCAGAGCGCGATCGTGAGCGCCCCCGATCCGGTGCCGGCTTCCACCACCCGCGCGCCGGGGAAGACATCGGCGGAGGTCACGATCGGGCCAAGGTCCTTCGGGTAGACGACCTGAGCGCCGCGCGGCATCTTCATCACGAAGTCGGCGAACCGCGGCCGGAAGGCGACGAGCACCATCCCCTTCGACGTGCCGACGGTGATGCCCTCGGCGCTTCCCCAGGATGTCGTCGTGCGCCAGGGTGCCGCTGTGGGTGTGGTAGGTGGCTCCCGCCTGCAAGGTGAGCAGGTACGTGCGGTCCCGCTGGTCGATCAGCAGCACCTTCTCACCCGGCTGGAACGGCGTGTCGCTCACCGGTGCAGGCTAGCGCACGCCGTCCCGCGGCCGCCTTACGGGATGTTGACCGGGAGCGGGCGCTCGGCCAGCGTGACCTGGATCGTGCGCTGCTCGCCCGACGGACCGACGATCTCCACCGGCACGGTCGTGTCCGGCCGGATCGAATCGAGGATCGAGCCCAGGTCTTCCGCGGTCCTGACCTCGCGACCGTCGACGGCGACGATCACGTCGCCCTCGCCGATCCCGGCGGCGGCGGCGGGCCCGTCGTTGGTGGTGGCGCTGACGTACGCGCCCTGGTCGACGGAGAGGTCGAGTTGGACGGCGAGGTCCGCGGTGACGGGCTGCGTCGACACGCCCAGGTACGCCGTGGGCGCCAGCGGGGACTGCTGCGCCTTGGCGATCGTGTCCTTCGCCGAGTCGATCGCGATCGCGAATCCGATGTTCTCGGCCTGGTCGTCGCCGGCGGAGTTGATGCCGACCACACGGCCCTGCATGTCGACCAGCGGGCCGCCGGAGTTGCCGTGGTTGATCGCGGCGTCGGTCTGGATCACGTCGCTGTAGGTGCGCACGGGCACGGGCGGGTCGCCCTTCGTGGGACAGGTCTCGCAACCGAGGTCCTGGGCCTGGATCGTGCGATCGAGCGAGGACACGATGCCGGTGGTGACCGTGGGGCCGCCGTCGAGCGCGAGGGCGTAGCCGATCGCCACGACACGCTGACCGAGCGCGAGGTCGCCCGAGTTGCCCAGGGCCACGGTGGGAAGTCCGGTCTCGTCGATCTTCAGCACGGCGAGGTCGTGGAGGCAGTCGGCACCGATCAGACGGGCGTCGTACTCGGCCGGATCGGCATCGGAGCTGAACACGGTGATCTTGGATGCGCCTTCGACCACGTGGCAGTTCGTCACGATGACGCCGTCGGACCGAACGATGAACCCGGTGCCGACGCCCTGGCCTTCCTGGGGGTTGCCGAACTCGTCGGCGGAGAAGATGTCGGTGGTGACGTTCACGGTGGCGGGCAGGACGCGGTTCACGACCGCGGCGACCGGCTCTTTGGAGGGCGGGATCGGCGAGGACAAGGTCTCCGCGCCGCGGGTGGTGGCGGAGTCGGCTTGGTCGCCGAGCTTGACGGAACACGCCGACGCGAGGACCGCCAGCAGGACGAGAGGGACGAGGAGACGGCGCATGTACAGACCTTCCTTCGACGGATCGGGGAGCTACATGGTCCTTTCGTCACACCGACCGTACCGGGTTCGCGCTCGAACGTGCCGAGATGTGTCGAACCTGTGCCGACGACGCGCGACGGGCGCCCCGGAGGGCGCCCGTCGTGTGCGTAACCGCGTGCAGGAAGGTCAGGCGAGCGCGCCCGCGGGCACTTCCTTCTTGGGGTCGACGAACGGGATCGCCGCGGTCTTGCCGGTGATCGCGCCGTTCTCGGACTCGATGTCGAGCGTGGTGCCCGGCTCCGCGAGCTCGATCGGCACCCAGACGTAGCCGATGTTCTGCTTGAGCCCAGGGCTCCACACCGCATCGGTCATGTGTCCGACTTCCTTGCCGTCCTTGTGGACGGGCCAGTACTCGCTCATCTCGGCGCGCAGCTCGTCGCCGTCGAGGATGATGCCCACCAGCTTGCGGTCGACACCCTTGGTGCGGAGCTCCTCGAGCGCGGCCTTGCCGATGTAGTCCTGCGGCTGCTCCTCGACCAGGCGCTCGAGTCCCATCACGTGGAAGGGGGTGTCGCCCAGGCGGATGTCCGAGCCGTAGTTGAAGATGCCGGCCTCGATGCGACGGGCCTCGCACGGGGCGATCGGACGGATGTTGAACTCCTCGCCCGCCTTCATGATCGCGTCCCACAGGGCGTCGCCCTGGCTGTAGTCCAGCAGGTTGACCTCGAAGCCCGGGATCGCCGTCCAGCCGGTGCGGCTGATCGCGACCCGGATCCCCTGGATGTCGTAGTACCCGCACCAGTAGTACTTGAGGTCCAGGATCTCGTCGCCCACCAGCTTCTGCAGGGTCTTGACGGCCTTCGGTCCCTGCACCTGGACGGGATGCACGTCAGGAAGGGTCACCTCGGCGTCGAGCCCCGAGTTGGCCAGCGCCCCGAGGGCGTACAGGCCCGCGTCGGAGTCGGCGAGCTGCATCCACCACTTGTCCTTCTCGATGTGCAGCAGGACCGGGTCGTTGACGATGCTGCCGTCGGGCGCCGTGACGAGCATGTACTTGCCCTGGCCCACCTGGCATTTCGTGAGGTCTCGGCACGTGATCGAGTCGATCAGCTTGTCGGCGTCCGGGCCGCTCACCTCGACGGTCCGCTCGACGCCGACGTCCCACAGGGTGACGTCGTTGTTCAGCGCGAAGTACTCGACTTCCGGATCGTCGTAGTAGCCGGGCAGGTACATGTGGTTGTAGATGTCGTAGGCGGTGCAGCCGGCGCGGCGCGTCGCCTCGAACATCGGCGACTTGCGGTACCAGGGACCGAAGTAGAGCGTTGCGCTCTTCTCGAGCATCTCCTGTCGCTCGTTGGCCATCGTTCCTCCTTGTCTTGCCGGGCCCACCGCCCGGTCGTTCGGATTGAATCATGGTTCAACCCGAGGCCGGAACGCAAATCCTCCGATAGCCCCTGAACAGCGACGGAACGCTGAACGCCTGACCAAGAAGGGCCGCCCGATCGGGCGGCCCTTCCAGCGCAGCGATGATGCGACGAACTCAGGAGACGGGGATCTCCTTCTTCGGGTCCACGAACGGCATCTCCACGACGACGCCGTTGCGCTCCCCCCACTCGCTCGAGACCCCCAGCGACGTTCCAAGGTTCGCGTACTGGGTGGGGACCCACGCATAGCCGATGTTCTTCTCCAGGCGCGGCGAGTAGATCGCCGAGGTGACCTTGCCCACCTCGCTGCCGTCGGCCGTGACGGCCCACTTCACGTTGTTGAGCGCCTCGAACGGCGCACCGTCCATCTCGACGCCCACGATCTTGCGACCGACGCCGGCGTCGCGGATCTTCTTCAAGGCGGCGAGCGAGATGCACCGGTCGTCGCTCAGCGAGTCCCAGTCGACCAGGCGGTCGAGCCCCATCTCGATCGGGTTGTTCTCGTAGGTCATGTCGGCGCCCCAGTTGAAGATGGCGCCCTCGATGCGACGGATGTCGCTCGGGCCGGTGGGCTTGATGTTGAACTCTTCGCCCGCCTTCATGACCGCCTCGTAGACCTCGGTGCCCTTGCTGGACTCCGTGAGGTAGATCTCGTAGCCGACCTCGGAGGTCCAGCCGGTGCGGGTGACCACCACGGGCGCGCCGGCGATCTCGGCGTGCGTCCAGAAGTAGTACTTGAGGTCCAGGATGCTCTCGCCGAGCAGCTTGACCATGAGGTCCTTGGACTTGGGCCCCTGCACCTGCATGGGCGCGACGTCGGCTTCCTTGATCGTGACGTCCATGTCCGGGTAGGCGTTCTTCAGCCCGCGGGCGAAGAGCAGGGCGTCGGAGGAGGCGAGCGCGAACCAGAAGGTGTTCTCATCCATCCGGGTCAGCACCGGGTCGTTGATGATGCCGCCGTCGCTGTCGCAGATCAGCACGTACTTGGCCTGGCCCACCGCGCACTTCGACAGATCGCGGGGCGTGAGGAGCTGGGCGAACGCGAAGCCGTCGGGCCCGCTGATCTCCAGGCAGCGCTCCACCGAGACGTCCCAGACCGTCACGTCGTTCAGGAGCGCCTGGAACTCGTTCTCGAACGAATCGAAACGGATCGGGAAGTACATGTGGTTGTAGACGGTGTAGCCCAGCGGCGAGTACTTCTGCGTGGCCTCGTAGTAGGGGGTGCGACGGTTCCGCGCCCCCCGCTGTACGAGGCTCATGTCGAACTCGGCCATGCGACTCCTCCTCGGTGGTTGTCCGGATGTCCGGCGTATCGTGGAAGAGGCGGCTGACCTGCGCAACCGTACGTGTTGACTAGCGGTCAACGCATCGAGGCCGCGCGCCGATCAGGCCTTGGCGGCGTCGGGTTCGTGCACCTGCGGGGGCTTCTGCGCGTACCCGTCGAGGTAGCCCTGGGCCACCATCGCCATGAAGATGTGGACCTCGTCCTCGCTCCAGGCGTACGGCCCCTGGCGGAACCCCTCGGACTGCAGCCCCCGGTAGACGGACTCGCAGGCGAGCCAGTCCTCCTTGTTCGTGATGTCCCAGAACTCGCTGGCGTAGTCGGGCGAGAAGTCCGGGCGCTCCTTGGCCTCGGGCGGGAACAGCCACTGGCACTCGACCTTGCTCTGGCCCGGCCCGAGCGGCTCGAACCGGTGGGTCATGACGTAGTCGGGATGCAGGCTCAGCAGCAGGTTCGGGAACAATCCGAAGTAGTAGACCTCGCGGGCCTGCTTGTCATCGAGGCCGCGGATCCGCACCCCACCCGACTCCCCCGTCAGCGACATCGTCTCCGCGAAGTCCTTCAGCACCATGGAGCCACCCACCCACAAGCCGTCATGCGGGTAGTTCTCGCCGGAGTCGGGAGGGGTCACCACGCACAGCTCCGGGTGGATCGACGGGCAGTGGTAGCACTCGTGGTAGTTCTCCGTGATCGTCTTCCAGTTGGCGTCGATCACGTACTCGTGGGTGGCGGCCACGTACAGGCGCTCGGACTCCCAGGCACCGATCAGCCCGTCGAGGTTGCCGACGTACTCGGTGAAGTCCGGGGCCGAGCCGTCGGGGTTGACGAAGATCCAGCCCTGCCATTCCTGGATGCGGGCAGCCACCAAGGGGTACTCGTGCTTGTCGAACCCTTCGAGATCGCCGAACCGCGGCGCGGCTCCGAGCGATCCGTCGAGCTGATAGACCCACGCGTGGTACGGGCACTTGATGGCGCGGAGGTTCCGCGAGGTGCCGGGCGCCAGCAGCTCGTGTCCACGGTGCCGACACGTGTTGTAGAAGCCCCGGAGGTTCCCGTCCATGTCGCGGACGACGAGGATGCCCTCCTTGCCGATCCGGAAGGCCTTCTGGTCACCGGCGTCGGCGAGCTCGTCCGTGCGACCGATGCACACCCAGCCGCCTTCGAAGTAGTGCTCGACCTCCCAATCGAACACCGCTTGCGACGTGTAGGCCTCGGCCGGCAGCGTGCGCGCGGTGCCCAGCGTGGGGGCCAGCACCGGACGGAGCAGCTCGGCGGCGATGGGACTCTGGGCGGCCATGCTCGGATGTTCCTCCACGTGGTGATCGTGAGGAGTTTGAACGACCGTTCAAACTCAGGGCATCATGCTAGCACCGGGGTCGAACCGGGCCGAACGGCCCGGTTGACTCCAGGTCAAGGCGGCGGATCGCGTCGGTCGACGCTCGGTCGCTCAGACCTTGAACGCGACGTCGCAGACCGAGCCGGAGCTGATGTCCCGAGCCTTGCTGAGCAGCTCGTCGCGGCCATGGAGGTTCTCGATCGCCTTCATGACTTTGAGGTCGCCGGCCCCGTTCGTCCGGCGGATCGGCCGAGAACACCCGCGTCCCGTTGTCCCAGATGCGGATCCGCCACGCGTGGTGCGCGACGCTGGTGGTGAGCCGGAACCGCACCGTGATCCGGTCCGGGAAGGGGGTCGCTGCCATGCGGCATTGATACAGGCCTCCCCGTTCCTGGACGGCACCCGCCGACAGCGACGGAACGAGGAGCGTCAGGGTGAGAGCGGACACGGCGACGAGCCGTGCCACCATCGTGTTCCTTCGGTGCATGTGGTCCCTACCTCTCTCTCCCCCTAAGCGTGGGAAGCCGCGAAGACGCGCTCCCCTTCGACGTACGTCTGGTGCACGGTGGCCGAGGCGATCTCCTCGACCGGGTGTTCGAACAGGTTCCGGTCGATCACCGCCAGGTCGGCGAACTTGCCGACCTCGATCGACCCGGTGGTCGAGTCGAGGTGGTTCACGTAGGCCGAGCCCATGGTGAAGCCCGCGAGGGCGGTCGCGAGGTCGAGGCGCTCCTCGGGCAGGAACACCTCACGGTTCTCGACCTTGTGCGGGTAGTCGGCCGGCATCTGGCGGTTGACGGCCACGTGGATCTCTTCCAGCGGGTCGGGGCTGGAGACGCTCCAGTCACTCCCCATCGCCAACGAGGCGCCCGAGCGGACGAGGCTGCCGAACGGGTACTGCCAACGCCAGCGAGGCTCGCCCAGGAACGGGATCGTCAGGTCGTCCATCTGCGATTCGTGCGCCGCCCACAGCGGCTGGGCGTTGGCGACGGCGCCGAGCTGGCGGAACCGCGGGATGTCGTCGGGATGCACGACCTGGAGATGTGCGAGGTGGTGACGCCCGTCCGACGGCCCGTTCGTCTGCAGCGCCGCTTCGATCGCGTCGAGCGACTCCCGGACCGCGCGCTCGGCGAGCGCATGGAAATGCACCTGGAAGCCCTCCGCGTCGAGCCGCGTGACGGCCTCGCGCAGCAACTGCGGGTCGACGAAGGAGATGCCGCGGTTGTCCGTCTCGGCGCCGTGGGCGTCGAGGTACGGACTCAGCACCGCCGCCGTGAAGTTCTCGCAGACGCCGTCCTGCATGATCTTGACGCTGGTGGCGGCGAAGCGCCCCGCCACGCCGCCGGCTCGCTGGTCGATCAGGGCATCGATCTGTTCCAGGCCCTGGTGGCGGTCCCACCAGAGCGCGCCCACCACCCTGGCGGTGAGCTCGCCGGACGTCGCCGCACGCATGTACGTGTCGAGGTTGTTGGACCAGCTGATCGTGCCCACGATGGCGTCCTGCCAGGCCGTGATGCCGAGGGAATGGAGATACTCCTGGCCCTTGCGAAGGCCTTCGGCGAGTTCGTCCGCGGAGGGCTCCGGCGCGTGGACGTTCACCAGGTCGCCGGCGCCCTCGTGCAGGGTCCCCGAGGGCTCACCCTGCGCGTCGCGCTCGATCCGGCCGTCGGCAGGATCGGGCGTATCCCTGGTCACCCCGCCGATCTTGAGCGCGAGGGAGTTCACCCAGGCGCCGTGGCCGTCCCGGTTGGGCAGGTAGACGGGGCGGTCGGGCACGATGCGATCGAGCGCCGCCGCGGTCGGGGTGCCGCCTTCGAACGCGTCCATGGACCACCCGCCGCCCAGGATCCACGGCACCTCGGGGTGGGTGTCGGCGTAGGCCCGGATCGCGGCGAGGTATTCATCGGCCGTCGACAGGTCGTGCAGGTTGCACTGGAGCATGTCCAAGCCGCCGCTCACGGGATGGACGTGCGCGTCCTGGAACCCCGGCACCAGCATGCGTCCGGCCAGATCGACGACCTCCGTGCCCGGTCCGACAGCCTGCCGGACGTCATCGTCCGTGCCCACGATCGCGATCCGCCCGTCCGTGATCGCGACGGCCTGCGCCCAGCTGCGCGCGGCATCGACCGTGTACACGGCGCCGTTCACCAGCACGGTGTCTGCCGACGCGGTAGGACTCATGGACCAGGCCTCCTGACCTACGGGGGCGCAAAGCATATCCCCTTCGGGGGATGCTCCACCACGGACCGATGCCGCCCGTCTAGGCCAAAGCGACTAGGTCGAGCAGGTCCTCGTCCCAGTAGTCCAGCGTGCCGTCGGGCATCAGCAGGACCCGTTCCGGTGCAAGCGCTTCGACGAACTCGGTGTCGTGGCTCACGATCACCATGGCCCCGGGCCAGTCCTGGAGCGCCTCGGCGATGGCGGTTCGACTGGGCGGATCGAGGTTGTTCGTCGGCTCGTCGAGCAGGAGCAGGTTCTTGCGGCCCGCCACCAGCTGGGCCAGCGCCAGCTTGGTCTTCTCTCCCCCGCTGAGGGTGCCGGCGTCCTGGAACGCGATCGCCCCGCTCAGGCCGAACATCCCCAGCAGCGATCGCAGCTGCTGGTCCTCGGCCGGTGACTCCGCGCGCATGTGGGTCAGCACGTCGACCCCGTCGGTGATGCCTTCGTGTTCCTGGGCGTAGTAGCCCGGCACCACCCCGTGCCCGAACCGGAACGTCCCCGCGTCGGCGTCCGTCTGCTCCGTGAGGATCCGCAGCAAGCTGGTCTTGCCCGCGCCGTTGAGTCCCATGATCAGCAGGCGGTCGCCGCGCGCCACGGAGAACGTGACGTCCTCGAACACCGGCGGCCCCCCATAGGATTTGGCGAGGCCCTCCGTCGTGAGCACCGTCTTGCCGCAATGTGGCGGCTCGGGGAACCGGAACTTCACCGTGCGTTCCTTCGTCGGGCCTTCGACCTTGCGCTCGGCGAGCTTGGCGGCCCGCGTGTCGAGCGTCTTGGCCTTCCGCGCGCGCTTGGCCGTCTGGCCGCGCATCGAGTCGGCGAGCGTCTTCAGCCGCTTGATCTCCGCTTCCTGCCGCGAAGCGAGCGCCGTGAGGCGTTCCTCGTCCTGACGGCGGGCCTCGCGGTACTGCGAATACGTGCCCTTGTACTCGACGACACCGTCCCGATCGAGGTGCAGGATCCGCGTGATCGACGTGTCGAGCAGCCCGATGTCATGGCTCACCACCATGAGCGCCCCCTTGTAGGACGCCAGGAACTTCATCAGCCAGAACTTCGCGTCGGCGTCGAGGTGGTTCGTGGGTTCGTCCAGCATCAGCAGGTCCGAGCCGCCGAACAGGATGCGGGCCAACTCGAGCCGGCGTCGCTCTCCACCCGACAGCGCTCCTACGGGCAGGGCCAGGCGGTCGTTCGCCAGGCCCAGCCCCGCCGTGATCGTTCGGGCTTCGGATTCGGCCTGGTAGCCACCGGTGTCGCGATACGCCTCCTCGGCGCGCGCGAATCGGGCGACGTTGCGGTCGTCATGGGATTCCTCGAGCGCGATGCGAGCCTTCTCCACGCGGCGGGCCATCTCCACGAGGTCACGCGCGGCGAGGATGTACTCCAGACCCTTGATGAGGTCGTCCTCGCGATGCTGGCGGGGGTCCTGCCGGAGGTACCCCAGCGCTCCACGGTGGATCGCGGTCCCGCCACCAGCAGGCGCCTCGCCCGCGAGGACCTTGAGGGTGCTGGTCTTGCCCGCACCGTTGCGGCCGACGACGCCCATCTTGTCGCCGGCGCGCAGGCTGAACGTGAGGTGCTCGACGACGGTCTTGCCGCCGGCTTCGACCTCGAGATCGTGTACCTCGAGCGTGCTCATCGCGATGCTCCTGGGCGTGGCCGAACGGATGGCGGGGCGGGTGTGGGTGCGTGGTGCCGGGACATGCGGTGGGACCTCCTCGGGTGGGTGGCGGGTACGCCGACACGGCCCGCGGTGTCGCGGTGGCCGTGCTACGAGGAGTCCGCACTAGCTCATGTGACGACGAGTGTAGCAACGCATGCCGCCATGGGAAGGTAGCGCCCGTGCAGGGATCGCGGGCCAGCCGAAGCGTGTGGGTGATCGCCGGAGCGTCGGCGGCCGTCCAGCTCGTCGTCGGGTCGCTGCATCGCGCTCCGTCGTGGGACGAAGCGATCTACCTCTCCCAGGTCACCCGCGGAGCTGCGGCGCTGCCGTTCGTGGCTTCGCGAGCGCGAGGGATCACCGTCCTGGTGGCCCCGCTCGCCTCCTTGGGCGCTCCGCTGTGGCTCATGCGTTTGGCCCTCGTCCTCGGAAGCTCGCTCCTGGCGGCCCTGGTCTTCCGCCTCTGGGTCCCGATCGTGGGATGGGGCGCCCCCATGGGGATGGTGCTGTTCATGGGGTCGTGGCCGGCCCTGTTCTACGGGTCCGAGGTGATGCCGAACCTGTGGGCGGCACTGTTCGCGGTGGGAGCGCTGGCCTTCGTCGGCCGGTGTGCGACCGGCCCGGATGTCCGACCTTGGGATCTGGCGGGCATCGGACTCATGGCCGCGGCCATGGCGCTCATGCGACCACCGGATGCCGTGGTCCTCGCGGTGGCAGTCTCGGTCGTGGTCCTGGCGATGCGCGGATCGGTGCGGTCGATCGTGGCCGTGATCGTGGGGGTGTCGGTCGGCACGCTCCCCTGGTTGGTCGAGATGAGCGTTCGATACGGCGGGCCTCGCGAAGCCATCGAGGCCGCGCGCACGGTGTCCCACGCGGGCGGCGCGTTCTCCGGCGTCGCCGAACACCTGCGGCTCACCGACGGCCCGCTGCTCGGCCCCGAGCCGGGTGGCGCGCTCCCCTGGGTGGGCGTCCTGTGGTGGGTGGTGCTGGTCGGTCTCAGCGCGTGGGCGCTTCGGCCCGGCGCGGATCGCCGGCGAACGGTGGGGGTGCGCGTGGCTGCCGTCGTGGGGGTCGCCCTCGCGGCGGAGTATCTGTTCCTCGTCGCCGGCCTCGCGCCGCGGTTCCTGTTGCCCGCGCTCGCGGTGCTTTCCGTTTCGGCCGGCGGAGGCCTGGAGGCGCTCCGCGGTCAAGGGCACCTCGGAACGAAGGCATGCGTGGTGGTTGCGATGATCCTCGCGGGTTGGCTCCTCTGGCAGGTCGGCACCTTCGACCGGCTGGAGGCCCTGGCACGTGACGAGCGTCAGGTCCCTGAGGCCGTGGGATCCGCAGTCGGTGACGCCGTCGGCGAACAGGGATGCGTGGTCGCGAGCACGGACGACTTCGCGCAGGTGGCGTTCGCGGCAGGGCTGCGCCGGGAGGGACCTGACCGATCTCGGATCGACCACGATCGACCGCGTCCTCGAGGCCGCCGACGGGCGCCGGGTCGTGGTCGTGAGCAGGAGTGCGGGTGTCACCGAGATACCCGGGACACCGATCGCCCTCCCCGATGCCGCCTGGACCGCGGTGGCGGTGACACCGTGACCCCGGACGTGCTCTCGGTGCGCGCGCTGAACCGGGCCACGCTCGCTCGGCAACTGCTGCTGGAACGCGCGCACCGTCTCCCCGATCGAGGCCGTGCACCACCTCGTGGGTCTGCAGGCGCAGATCCCGAACAACCCGTACATCGGCCTGTGGTCGCGGCTCGCCGGCTTCGACCCGATGTCGGTATCGGCGCTGGTCCGCGATCGCGCGCTCGTGCGACTCACGGTGATGCGCGGGACGCTGCATCTCGTCACGGCGGACGACTGCCTGCTGCTGCGGCCACTCGTGCAACCCGTGCTGGACGACGAACGACGGCACCATCGCGACTTCGCCCCGCTCCTCGAGGGCGTCGACCTCGAGCCGGTGATCGCGTTCGGCCGCGAGGTGCTGTCGGAGCGTGCATCGAGCGGTACGGAACTCCGCGCCGCGATGCAGGACCGGTTCCCTGATCTCGATGCCGGGGCGCTCGCGTTCGCCTGCCGGAGCGGTCTCGCCTTGGTCCAGGTGCCGCCGCGAGGCGAATGGGGGCGCTCCTCACAGGTCCGGCTGATGACGGTCGAGGCGTTCCTCGGGCGGCCGGTCGAGTCGCAGCCGTCCATCGACGAGGTGGTGCTGCGCTACCTCGGCGCGTTCGGACCTGCGACCACGAGCGACATCTCGGCGTGGTGCCGGCTCCGAGGGATGGCCGAGGTGGTCGAACGGCTGCGCCCCCGACTCCGTGTGTTCCGCAGCGAGCGCGGTCGGGAGCTCTTCGACCTCCCTGAGGCGCCCCGGCCCGATCCCGGCGTGCCGGCGCCGATCCGCTTCCTGCCGGAATACGACAACCTCTGGCTCGCTCACGACGACCGGTCGCGCGTGCTCACGGAGGACGATGGTCGCTGGATGCAGCTCGCGAGCGCCCCGTTCCGCGGCTCGGTGTTGATCGACGGGTGGCTCCGCGCGTCGTGGCACTCGAAGGCCCGGGCAAGGACGGGAGGGCCGCCCTGCATGTCACGCCGACCGGCCGGCTTCCGAAGCGGACGGTCGCGTCGGTGTCCGCAGAGGCCCGTCGACTGCTTCGGATGATCGGCAACCCGGACGACGACGTCAGCGTGACGGAGCCGCCCGACTGAACGGCGTGGGCGTCAGACCTCGCGGATGTACGCGATGTCCTGGGTGAACCCCGTCACCGTTCCCTGGGCGGGTACCAGCACCGGCTGGAACGTCATCGTGAACTGGTTGCCGATCGTGACGTTCGCCGCGAGCACCTGACCGTTGAAGTTGTTGGTGTTGTTCATGTTCGCGGTGCACGGTGTGTAGAAGAACACGTTCGTGAACGCGTCGAAGTTCGTGTTGTTGCCCACGGTGATGTTCTTCGTGCCGGTGCAGGCGGCCGCCGTGTATCCACTGATGAAGTACACGTTCTTGACCGGAGCCGACATGCCGTTCCAGTTGGACATCTGGCTGAACGTGAACCCGCCGTCGCTGATCACCGCGAGGTTGCCTCGGATCGTGTTCGTGTCGTTGTTGCTGTTCTGGAACGTGCACGTGGCACTGATCTGGACCACGATGTTGGTGAGCCCGCTCGTGGCCCACGTCCCACTCCCGGTGTTGTGGATGTAGTTGTACGCGTTCGTGCAGGCCGACGCCGCCGGTGAACGGTCCCACCAGGGTGTATCCCGCGTTCGTCCACGCCGTCGTGGAGTTCGTGATCTGCGGGAAGGTCTGCGTTGGCACCGGTCCCGGGTTCGTGCCCGGGTAGCGCGAACCACCGACCGTGCTGATCGTGGTGGTCCCCAGCGCGGTGGCGTCGCCCGTGACCGTGCCGCTCCCCGAGATGTTCCCCGCGGTGGACTTCGCGTTCCCGCTCACCACCGCCGGGTTGTTCACCGTGACGGTGCCGTTGGCCCACACGTCGCCCTTGATCTCCGAGTTGTTCCCGGTGAGCGTGGCCGTCCCCGTCGGCACGTAGACGTTGCCGTAGACCGTCGGCGAGTTCGAGATGCTCAGGTTCCCGTTCAGGATGTAGATGTCGCCGTTGTTGCCGCTGCTCCCGTACACGGTGAAGCTGTTGTTGAACGTGGTGCCGTTCACGGCCATGATCGCGGCGCCGAACCCGGTGCGCACGGGGGTCAGCTGCCCGAAGGCTTCGACCTCACGAGCCGCCTCTCCCTCGGACGAGCCCGTGGAGAGGATCCGAACGAACGAGGGCGGGTTCGCGCTGGTGAACGGACAGGTCATCGTCGTCGTGGCGTCCGCGGCGTAGAAGGTGGCCGCGGCGGAGTACTGGGCCTCGTTCGGGGCGGTGTTCATCACCGCCCGCCTTGTCGGTACAGGTCAGCGAGGCCAGGGTCGTCGTCTGGAGGTCCTCCCACCAGGCGTTCACGCCGGCTTCGGCCGCGTTGTAGGAGGTCAGGCGCTGCCGGTCGTACCCGCTCGCGTTGAGCGAGTGGATGGACTGCGCGACGATGACGCTCGACAGCATCAGGATGACGAACGCGACCATGAGCGACACGATCAGGGCCATGCCGTCTTCTTCGTTGAACCGGTCGAGCAAGGTCTCCGTCCTCCACAGGACCCCCACGGGTCCGGCATGGAGGAATCGCGCTAGTCACATCGCAGAGGTCGGCCAAAGGTCTCGGGTTGCGCATCGCCCGGGGGATATCCGGCGTCCTACTGCACGGGTCGAGGAACTCGGGCCGGTCCTCGCTATCGGGTCGCTCAGGGGTTCGACCTTCGCGAGCGACGGTCTGCGAGTCGCATCGAGATCAGCTGTTCCAAGCCCTGACAGAGACGAGCCGTCACCTCTGCGCTCAACCAGAGCGCCACGAGCGCAACGACGAGGGCGACCGCTTCGAGCACGGACGTGAGCATCGCACGGGAACCAGACCGGGTCGAGGCTGATCCCGGTCCCGATCCGTCGGCCTTCGCGACGAGCGTTGTCGCAGTGTTACGAGCAAGAGCCCGAAGCGGAATCCTTCACGTCGCCGAGGGCCGTGACCAGTTGCATCGACCAGCCACCTGTGTTGAGCGTGAACTTCCCGACCGCCTTGATGCCCCTGATGCGCTTGACGCTGTTCGGCTCGGGCGATCCGAACGGGTAGCCCGGTTCGGCCACCCCACCGGTTCCGATGACGAACTCGGTGATGCCGTTCTGCTTGGAAAAGCGCTCGTAGTTGTGCTCGTGGCCAGTCAGCACGAGTTCGGCATGGTCAGCGGCGAGGAGGCTCCAGAACGGTTGGACAGCGGTCGTCCCACCGTGGTCGGTGCCTGACGAGAAGCGAGGGTGGTGCCAGTACGCCAGCGTGCACCGGTGCGTGTCGGAAGCCAGGTCTGAGGCCAGCCACCGGTACTGGTTCGAACCTGGTCCACACCCACCGATGCGGCTGCAGTTCGAATCGAGACTCACCAGGTGCCAGTCTCCGACGTTGAACGAGTACCACGTCCTTCCCGAGATGCCGAAGTAGCTCCGGTACCCCTGGGCTCCCGCGGTCAGGTACTCGTGGTTCCCGGGGCTCGGACGTGTGCGGGCCTTGAACGTGCCCCAGGTCTTGTCGTAGGCGTTCTGGTACTGGGACAAGGAGCCCTCGTAATACTGGTTGTCCCCCAGCGTGAGAGCCACGAGAGGGTCGATGGCTAGGACCCGGTTGGCAGTCCCAGCGCAGGACGTCGGAGCGTTCTTGCCACAGATATCTCCGGCTGCGGTGATGACAACGGACGTCGCCCTCGGCACGTCAGCGGCCGGCAAGACGAGCGACCCGACCAAGGCCACCAACGCCAGTAGACCCTTCGCCATCGAAACCATGAAGCCTCCTTCCTGCCTCGTCCTTCCACTGGCTTCGCCATACCCGATCCTCGAGCAAACCGCACCCCAGTCGGTGATTCGACTTGGCACCTCTGACGCGGCAACCCGGGGCCACGTCTAGGGCAGTGTCATGTGCCAACGAGCCAGTGTCCGAGGTGGCAGAACCCGCTGCCAGGACGATGGAACGTGGTTCGCGGGCCCACTCGCGGAGGGAATCCTGGGGAATGAACGAGCCCGGAGGCCGATACGGCGTCCGGGCTCCACCGCGTTTCCGCTGGTCAAGTGGTGTCGGAGGGGGGACTTGAACCCCCACCCCCATCGCTGGGGACTAGGCCCTCAACCTAGCGCGTCTACCTAATTCCGCCACTCCGACGAGGCCGGGCGATTCTACCAACGGCGTGGTGGCGACCTACGGGTCCCACTTCCAGGACAGCCAGAAGGTGCAGACGCCGAAGATCACGCCGGAGACGACGGTCAGCTTGTCGAGCGTCCGCTCCAGGGCGGTGCCGCCGGCCAGCGACGACGTGCCGCCGAACATGTCGGACAGGCCGCTCCCCCGTCCTGAGTGCAGCAGGATCGTGAGGATCAGGAACAACGCCGCGATGACGTCGATGACGATGATGACCGTGTTGAGCATGCCTGGACTCCGTGGGATCTATTCGCCGGGTGCGACGATGATAGGGTCCTCGAGCGGGAAATGACACGCTGCCAGCTGGCCGGTGTTCTGCCGCTCCAGCACCGGGTCGTCTTCCTTGCACTTCGGGAACTGCGCCTTCGGACACCTCGGGTGGAACCGGCATCCCGACGGAGGGTCGATCGGCGAGGGCACGTCGCCTTCCAGGATGATCCGCTGCTTCGCCTTGGCCTGCCTCGGGTCGGCCACCGGCACGGCCGAGAGCAGCGCTCCCGTGTAGGGGTGCTTCGGCGTCTTGTACAACGCGTCGCCTTCGGCCACCTCCACGATCCTGCCCAGGTACATCACGGCAACGCGGTCCGACACGTGCTTCACCACGGACAGGTCGTGCGCGATGAACAGGTACGTCAGGTTGAACTCGGTCTGGAGGTCGTCGAGCAGGTTGAGGATCTGGGCCTGGATCGAGACGTCGAGGGCGGACACGGGCTCGTCGCAGACGATCAGCTTGGGCCGCAGCGCGAGCGCGCGTGCCACGCCGATCCGCTGGCGCTGACCGCCGGAGAATTCGTGCGGGTAGCGGTTGTAGTGCTCCGGGTTCAGCCCCACGAGTTCCATGAGCTGTTGGACTTCGCTCTTGACCTTGTCGCCGGGCACCGTCTTGTGCAGGCGGTACGGCGCCCCGATGATCGTGCCGACCGTCTTGCGCGGGTTCAGCGACGCGTAGGGGTCCTGGAAGATCATCTGCATGTCGCGCCGAAGATCGCGGAGGTCCCCGCCCTGCAGCTTCGTGATGTCGCGGCCCTCGAACTCGATCGTGCCCTCGGTGGCTTCGAACAAGCGCATCACGACGCGGGCCAGCGTGGACTTGCCGCACCCGGTCTCCCCCACCAGGCCGAACGTCTCGCCGGGGTAGACCTCGAGGTCGACGCCGTCGACCGCGTGCACGTCACCGACGTGGCGCTGGAACAGGATGCCTTGGGTGATCGGGAAGTACTTCTTGAGGCCCGTGACCTTGATCAGCGGAACCTGACCGTCCGGGCGCGCTGGGCGCGGTGCCTCGGTGACCTCGACGCTCATCGGTGGACGAGCACCTCCTCGCGCACGATCCGTTCCTTGTCCGCCAGCGAGAGGTGACAGGCCGCCGCGTGGTGCCCGTCGGACGGGATCAGCGCCGGGACCTCCTTGTCGCAGGGTTCGAACCGGTACGGGCATCGGGGGTGGAACGCGCAGCCCGGCGGCACGTTGATCAACGACGGCGGCAACCCCTGGATCGGCACCAGGCGATCGAGGTCGTCATCGAGCCGCGGGATGGAGCTCAGCAGGCCCCACGTGTACGGGTGGTGCGGGCTGTAGTAGATGTCGTCGGTGTTGCCGAACTCGACGGCCTTGCCGGCGTACATCACCTGGATGTTGTCGCAGTGCTCGGCCACCACTCCCAGGTCGTGGGTGATGATGATGACCGCGGCGTTGAACTCGTCCTTCAGACGGTCGATCAGGTCGAGGATCTGGGCCTGCACCGTCACGTCGAGCGCGGTGGTGGGCTCGTCCGCGATCAGCAGGTCCGGGTTCAGCGCCAGCGCCATGGCGATCATGGCCCGCTGCCGCATGCCCCCGGAGAACTCGTGCGGGAACTGCTTGGCCCGTTCGTCCGGACGCGGGATGTTGACCTTGGCCAGCATGTCGACCGCGCCTTGGAAGGCCTCCTTCTTGGAGACGTTCTGATGCTGCAGGATCGCCTCGGCGATCTGATCGCCCACCTTGTAGAAGGGATGCAGCGACGTCATCGGGTCCTGGAAGATCATCGAGATCTTGTCCCCGCGGATCGTGCGCATCTCGTCCGGCGGCAGCTTCAACAGGTCCTGGCCCTGGAAGATCACCTCGCCGGAGATCTCGGCCTGCGGCGAATTCGTCAGGCCCATCACGGTCAGGGAAGTCACGCTCTTGCCCGAGCCCGACTCCCCCACGATCCCCAGGGTCTCGCCGGGCGCGATCGAATAGCTCACACCATCGACGGCTTTGACGACGCCGTCGTCGGTGCGGAAATGGACCTTCAGGTCCTTGACCTCGAGCAGGGGCTCGGCCACTACGTGTACCTCACTCTCGGATCGAGGAACGCGTACGCCACGTCAACCACCAGGTTGGCGATCGCGATGAACAACGCGCCGAGCACCGTCACGCCCATGACCATCGGGAAGTCGTTCGTGGAGATGGACGTCACCGCGAGCTGTCCGATCCCCGGAAGGGCGAACAGCGTCTCGGTGATGAACGCGCCGCCGAGCAGCAGTCCGATGTCGAGGCCGAGCATCGTGACGACCGGCGTGAGGGCGCCGCGCAGACCGTGGCGATAGATCACGCGGCGTTCCGGCAGGCCCTTCGCACGAGCCGTCCGGATGTAGTCCTCGCCCATCGTCTCGATCAGGTTGCCGCGCACCATCCTCGCGTAGAAGGCCGCCGAGGTGAACGCCAGCGTGATCCACGGCAGGATGAACTTGCCCTCCGCGATCGATTGCCAGATCGACGCACCGATCGCCAGGCCGGATGAGGGCGCACCCCACCCGAACCATTCATTGAACTTGAACCAGAAGATGTATAAGAGCAGCTGGCCCAGCCAGAACACCGGCATCGATACCCCGATGAGGGCGAATAACATGCCCGCCCGATCCCAGAAGGACCCTCGTTTGACCCCCGAGACGATGCCGATCGGGATGCCGAGCGCGAGCCAGATCACCGCCGCGCCCACGGCGAGCGTGATCGTGACGGGGAGCCGCCGCCAGATCTCTTCCTTCACGGCCACGAAGTTGCCGTAGGAGTAGTACACGTCCTCGGTGAGGAACCATCCCGGCCAGGGCACGAGCCCCTTGGCGAACCGGGCGTACTGGATGTAGAGCGGCTTGTCCAGGCCGAACGCCTCGCGCGCCGCTTGGATCTGCTCGGGGGTCGTCGTGCGACCCACCGCGCGGCGCGCCGGGTCTCCGGCCGGCAGTTTCACGAAGATCAGGAACGTGAGCAGCGACACCACGAACAGGACCAGGATCAGGAAGAGCACCCGCCTGATCAGGTACCTGCCCATCGTGTCGCCTCCTTCATCGTCGGGTCGAGGAGGGGGCCGCTCTCACAGCCCCCTCCTCTCTCCCGCTTGCTACTGCCGCTGGTCGATCAACCCACGTTGCCGGATCCACTGACGGCCATCTGATCGAAGGCCGCGAGTCCCGCGAACTGGTCGAACGAGTAGTTCGTCACGTTCGGGGACAGGACGTCGACGTTGTTGTCGAACAGGTAGGGCACGAACGGCACGACATCTTCCATCAGCTGCTTGTCGAGGTCCGCCCAGCACTGGAAGCGAGCGTCATCGATGGCCGCCGAGCACTCGGCGACCTTGTCGTCGACGCTCGGCACCTCGGTGACGTCGTAGCCCCAACCCTTCAACTGCTCGGCAGTCGCTCCGAGCAGGTTGTAGTTGCAGCAGCTCTCCCAGAGACCGCTGGAGTCGAACAGCGGACCACCGAACGTGTAGCCGTCGGCGTAGTCCTTGCCCCATGCGGGACCGGCGCAGAACGTCGTCTGGGCGTTCGCGTCGTCGCACTTGTTGTACATGACGCCCCGCTCCAGCTCCTTGACGTCGAGCGTCATACCGAGCGGCTCGAGGAACTGCGCCAGCAGCGCTGCCTGCTTCCCGTACGGGTCCTCGCGGTCGGTGATCGTGAGGATGCCCTCGCAGGACGGGTCGTCACAGACACCGTCGCCGTCGCTGTCGTACTTGGATTGGGCCATCTCTTCCTTGGCCTTCTCCAGGTCGCCGGCACCGTTGGGCGTCGGGTACGGGTCGTAGTCCTTCAGGATGTCGTTCTGCAGGCTGTTCACGAAGATGTGCCCAGCCAGTTCACCCGTGGTCGGGCCGCCTCGGAGCTGACGGAACCCTTCCTTGTCGAAGGCCCAGTTGACGGCCTTGCGGACGTGGATGTCATCGAACGGCGCCAGTGCCAGGTTGAAGGACACGTAGCGCATCGCGTCGGACGGGTACACGTTCAAGCGGTCCTCGAGCGCAGGATCGGTCTGGTACTGCTTGATCTTGTCCGGCGGCACGATGCCGTCGACGACCGAAGTCGATCTCGCCCGCCTGGACCTTGTTGTACAGGTCGTCGTTGTCGCCGCCGATCGAGACGGTGATCTCATCCGGGTAGGCCTTGCGCAGGTCGTCGGTGTCCGCGCTCCAGGTCGGGTTGCGAACCAATTCGATCGAGCGACCGGGGATGTAGCCCGGAGCCGGATCCTGGTCCTTGATCGGAGCGTTGAAGTCCATGTCCTCCGAGCCCTTGAACATGTACGGGCCGGATGCGACGAGGTAACGACCGTAGTCCTTGTCGTGACCGGTGGCTGCACCGTACTCCCCGTCGTTGAGTGGCGGGATCGGGGCCGACGTCGCCATGGCGAAGCGGTACCCCAGGTCACCCGTCGGCTCGGTGAGCTCGATCTGCAGGGTGTGGTCGTCGACCGCCGTCATGCCCTCGATCGTGTCCGACTTGCCGTCGGTGAAGTCGTCGAAGCCCTTGATCACCGAGTAGTAGAACGAGTAGCCGCCCACGTTGGCCTTCGGGTTGGCCGTGCGCTTCATCGCGGTGATGAAGTCGTTGGCGGTGATCTCGGTGTCCTGGAACGGCGGGGCGTAGTTCACGCCTGGCTTGATCGTGAACGTCCAGGTGAGGCCGTCAGCCGAGACTTCAGGTTCGGCGGCAGCCAGGTCCGGGAAGATATCCGCGCCACCCTGCGCCGTCGGTACGCCCTTGTAGCTCATGAGCGTGCGGAGCAGGCAGCACCGGTAGTACTCCCAGGTGACCGAGTAGTACTCCTTCTGCGGGTCGAACGCCGCGGTGACATCGGCCAGCATCGCCATCTTCAGCGTGCCGCCACTCAGGTCACCGGACGCCGAAGCCGACCCCGAGGCGTCTGCTGTCGCCACTGTCGCTGTTACATGCTGCAGCGACGATGGCCAGGACCGCCACGAGGGCAACCACTTTGAGCATCCGTTTCAATGGGACCCCCTCTCTCGTTGTACGTGCGAACCCTTCATGCGGTGGTGCGTCGTTCCCGTGCTCGTTGATACGGGCCCTCCTTCCGGGGCGAAACCGTCCCTTCCGATACCCAGTACGGTCACGCCGAGGTCCGAGGATCGAGGGCATCGCGAAGTCCATCGCCGACGAGGTTGAATGCGAGGGTCGTCGCGAACAGCGCGATACCGGGGAACAACATCAACCACGGCGCGTATTGGAAGGCGGCTGCCGACTCCGACAGCATGGCCCCCCACGACGGCGTGGTGTCTGGAACGCCGACCCCCAGGAACGACAGGCCGGCTTCGAACAGGATGTTGGCGGGGATGATGAGCGTGGTGTAGACGATCAGCGGGGCGGCCACGTTGGGCAGGATCTCCCTCGCCATGATCCGCCAGTTCGACGAACCCAGCGATCGTGACGCCTCCACGAACTCCTTCTCGCGCAGGGACAGCACCTGGCCGCGGATGATGCGCGCGATGTACGGCCAGCTGAACAGGCCGATGATGACCGCCACCATGATGAGGCCAGGTTTGATCAGCCCGCCGAGGCAGCCTTCCTTGTTGGCGCCACACGCAGAGGCCAGCCCCAACGCCAGGAGCAGGATCGGCAGCGACAGGACGACGTCGGTCATGCGCGAGATGAACGTGTCGACCTTGCCCCGGAAGAATCCCGAGATGATGCCGAGGACCACACCGATCACCAAGGCGAGCCCCGTGGCCGCGAGCGCGATGAACAGCGAGGTGCGAGCGCCGTAAGCGATCCGCACGAACAGGTCGCGGCCGGTGGAGTCGACCCCCAGGAGATATCCGGGGATGGCCTGGCACCCGTTCACGATCGTGACTTCACCCGTCTCGGTGGTGACAGCTGTCGCCGGCGTTCTCGGGGCACGGCCACCACCCCGGGGCGCCCGGGAGCCCGAAGGCGTCGAGGGCGTCGAGGTTCACGTCGTTGGGGTCGTGACCGCTCCAACTCGCGAACACCGGGGCCAAGACCGCCAGCATCACGATGAGGAAGATCATGACGAGGCCGGCGATCGCCCACCGGTCCCGACGGAACTGCCGCCAGAAGATCTGCCACGGCGAACGCCCGATGTCTTGTTTCGGAACTTCTGGCGGCGGTCTGGACGGATCTTCTTCGACGACGTGCTCGACGTCGACGCCCTCTTCGGCGTAGTTGATGAGGCCCGCGCCTGGAGCGAGGAGGGTGTTCTCTCGCTCCGTCGATACGTCTGGATCTCGCTTGTCGCTCACCGGCGCTGGATATTAGGCGCGTTCTCCGGAGTCCGCAACGCATGTTTGGCCCCCGGGGGCCTTCCGGAGCGCAACGACTCGCGGATTCCGAGGCAGGAAACCGAAACTTCGGCCATCCGGGGGCTCAGCCGCGGAGCGAGGCGGTGAGTTCGGGCAGGACCTGGGGTCCCAGCCGCGTGCCGAGGGAACCGTGTTCGCAGGCTCGTTCGCCGTAGGACTCGGAGCCGTCCGACGTGATGGAGGCGCCGCTGACCACGAACGGGAACGGGATCGGCCGTGTGCGCCTTCCGCACGCATGACGTGGCGTGGTCTGCGGTGACGGCCACCACCGTGTCGGGGCCCAAGGAAGGGAGCACCACACCGAAGAACGCCCGGTCGATCGCGGTGATGACGTCGCGCTTGTCCTCGGCGCGACCGTCGTGCGCGGGGACGTCCGGCCCCTTGATGTGGATGTACAGCGCCTGATACGCATCGAGGGCCGAGCCCGCCAGCTCCGCCCACGCGGCGTAGCGCTCTTCGGCCTGGCTGCCGAATCCGACGGCATCGAGGCGGGGCACGTCGACGGGGTCCATCCCGAGCGCCAGGGCGATGCCCCGCTCGACCGGCATCTCGACGAAGCACCCCCACGGCATGCCGAAGCGATCCGCGATCGGCTGGAGCGCCGGGCGATGATCGCCGCCGTCCCTCGTGAGGATCAGGTTGGCGGGGAGCCGGCCGTCGGCGCGACGTCGCTCGTTCACCTCGGAGGCGTTCAGGATGCGCGCCGACCCTTCGACGAACGCGTTGGTGAGGTCCGCGGCGTGCCGGGCCGCGTCGGAGTCCTCGAGCGCCGTCGCCGTGACGACGACGGGTTCGAACGTCTCCAGGGCGACGCCCAGGTGGCCCTGTCGCAGGTACGCGGGATCCGTGTTGGTGACCTCGGAGACGAGCGCCTGTCCGTCGTCGGTACGGATCACCAGGGCGCCACGGTGCTCGATCGTCGCTCGCAGGTCGAAGGTCGCTCCCGGCAACTGCAGCGTCTCGTTGACCTCGTCGGCGAGCGCCTTCGACTCCTCGGACGTGAGGTCGCGTCCGACGCGACGATCGACGATCTCCGGCCAGTCGGCCGTGGCGAAGTTGATGCGGTAGGCCAGGTCACCGTCGCGGAAGTCCATGCCGATGCCCATCGCCTCCAGCACGCCGCGGCCGGGATGTTCCTCCTTGGGGTCGTAGCCCAGGATCCCGAACACGCCGATGTCGGACTCGGGGGCGATGCCGGGTCCCACCGTGATCACCCTGCCCGTCCGTCCCCGTCGAGCGAGCGCGTCGAGGTTGGGGGTCTCGGCCGCTTCGAGCGGCGTGCGTCCATCGAAGGCGGGGATCGGGTCGTCACCCAGGCCGTCGAGGCAGACGTAGAGGAGCTTGTGCACGCGGACCCTCCTTCGGTTGGCGGTACGTGGCGGGCTAGCGGTACTTGATGATCAGGGCGAGGTCCTCCGGATCGAGGCTGGCACCACCCACGAGCGCGCCGTCGATCTCCGGATGCGCCATGAACTCTCGGATGTTCCCGGGCTTGACGCTTCCCCCGTACTGCACGCGGACGGCCTGAGCCACGCCGTCGTCGTAGCGGTCGGCCAGGGTGGCGCGGATCACCTCGACGACGCGGCCGGCGTCGGCGGGTTCGGCGTTGCGCCCCGTGCCGATCGCCCAGATGGGCTCGTACGCGACGACGGCCGTCGCCGCCTGCTCGGCGCTCACGCTGTCGAACCCTCGCCTGATCTGTTGCGCCACTTTGCTTTCCGTGCCGTCGGCCTCGCGTTCCTCGAGCGTCTCGCCGACGCAGAGGATCGGGGTCATCTCGTGCTTGAAGACGGCGCGGACCTTCTTGTTCACGAAGGCGTCGTCCTCGCCGAAGAGCTGCCGGCGCTCGGAGTGCCCGACGATCACGTAGCGGACCCGCAGTGCGGCGAGCATGACCGGCGACACCTCCCCCGTGAAGGCGCCCTTGTCCTCGGGATAGACGTTCTGGGCGCCGAGCCCGTACGGAAGTTTGTCGGAGTCCAGCAACGTCTCGACCGAGCGCAGGGCCGTGAACGGCGGACAGATCACCACCTCGGTCTTCTCCGCTTCGTCCTTGTGCAGGAGGTAGCTGAGCTTCTGGACCGCCTGGATGGCCTCGAGGTGCGTCTTGTGCATCTTCCAGTTGGCGGCGATGATCGGTCGTCGTTCGGTCATGGACGGTCCTCCAGGATCGTGAGTCCGGGCAGTTCCCGACCCTCCAGGAACTCCAATGAAGCGCCGCCCCCGGTCGAGAGGTGATCGAAGCCGTCGGTGAGCTCGGCACGCTTGACGGCCAGCAGGGAATCCCCGCCGCCCACCACGCTGAAGGCTTGCGCGTTCGCGATCGCCGTCGCCACGCCGCGCGTTCCCGCGCTGAAGGGTTCGAGTTCGAAGACCCCCATCGGGCCGTTCCACAACACGGTCTTGGCGTCGGCGATGATCTCCGCGTAGTGCGCGACGGTCTTCGGCCCGATGTCCAGGCCCATGAGGCCTCGCGGGATCTCGGTGGCGGGCACGGTCTGGGCCTTCGACTCCAAGGAGATCGCTTCGGCCGCCACCACGTCCTGCGGCACCTCGATCAGCACGCCGCGCTCGGCGGCACGGGCGCGGGCCGCGCGCACATCGTCGAAGCGATCGCGTTCGACGAGGCTGTTGGCGACCTCTCCCCCGTCGGCGGCGATCAGCGTGAACGCCATGGCGCCGCCGATCAGCAAGGCGTCGACGCGGTCGATCAGGGAGTCGATCACCGCGAGCTTGTCGGACACCTTCGCGCCACCGAGGATGGCCACGTAGGGACGGTCGGGCTCGTGCAGGAGCGTCGACAGCACCTCGACCTCGCGCTCGACCAGCCGGCCGGCGACGGCGGCGCGGCCGCTCGAGCGCATCAGGTCGGGCAGCGCATCCACGCTGGCGTGCGCGCGATGGATCGCCCCGAACGCGTCATCGACGTAGGCGTCGGCGAGTTCGGCGAGCCGGCCCGCGAACGCGGGGTCGTCGGCCTCCTCGCCCGCATCGAACCGCAGGTTCTCGAGCAGGACGACCGGGGCGTCGGGGAGCTCGCCGGGCGCGGGATCCCGCAACGCGACCACGGGCTCGCCCAGGAGTTCGGCGAGCCGCTCCCCCACGGGCGCCAGGCGCAGTCCTTCGTCGACCGCACCCTTGGGCCGGCCGAGATGCGAACCGAGCACCAGGCTCGCCCCGCGCTCCCGGAGTTCGGTGAGGGTGGGCAGGGTGGCGCGGATCCGCGCATCGTCGGCCACCGCACCGTCCTGCAACGGGACGTTGAAGTCGGCGCGCACGAAGACACGCGACCCGGCGATCTCGCCGAGATCGTCGAGGGTGCGAAGGGTCACAGCTTCGAGGCGACCAGGGCGGCCAGATCGACCAGGCGGCTCGAGTAGCCCCATTCGTTGTCGTACCACCCGATCGCCTTGACCACGTTGCCGATCACCATGGTGGCGCTGGCGTCGAACGTGCACGAGGCCTGCGACCCCACGATGTCGGTGGAGACGATGGGGTCCTCGGTGTAGACCAGCTTGCCGGCCAGGCTCCCCTCGTCGGCCGCCGCCTTGAACGCGGCCTTGACCTCATCGACCGTGACGTCCCGGCTCACGGTGGCGACCAGGTCGGTCACCGAACCGTCGGGCACGGGCACCCGCATCGACATCCCGTCGAGCTTGCCCTGCAGGTGCGGCAGCACCAGGCCGGTGGCCTTCGCGGCGCCGGTGGAGGTGGGGATGATGTTGACGGCGGCGGCACGTGCGCGGCGGAGATCCTTGTGGGGCAGGTCCAGGATCGACTGATCGTTCGTGTAGGCGTGCACGGTGGTCATGAAGCCCTGCTCGATGCCGAAGGCGTCGTCGATCACCTTCGCCATGGGGGCCACGCAGTTCGTGGTGCAGGAGGCGTTGGAGATCACGTGGTGGTTGGCGGGGTCGTAGGCGTCGTCGTTCACGCCCAGCACGACGGTGAGGTCCTCGCCGGTGGCGGGGGCGCTGATGATGACCTTCTGCGCGCCGGCCTCGAGGTGAGCGGCCGCCTTCTCCCGGGTGGTGAAGATGCCGGTCGATTCGATGACGATCTCGGCGCCCACCTCTTTCCACGGCAGGTTGGCGGGGTCGCGCTCGGCGAAGAACCGGAGCTCGTCACCGTCGACGATCAGGCCCTGGCCGCCGACGGTCACCTCGCCCGGATAGCGGCCGTGCACCGAGTCGTACTTCAGCAGGTGCGCCATGGTGGCGGCGTCGCCCAGGTCGTTCACGCCCACGAAGTCGAAATCGAAGTTGCGCTTGCTTGGCGGCTCGGAAGAAGTTGCGACCGATGCGGCCGAACCCGTTGATGCCGATCTTCACGCTCATCGCTGGATCGCTCCTTGGCAGGGGGTCGAGCCCCGATACTAACGAGCGGACCGCGGGGTCGTCCCCGGCGGCCTCAGGGACGGCGCAGGTCGCGGTGCGTGACGCTGACCGGCATGCCTCGCCCGGACAGGAACGCCCCGAGCTCTTCGGCCACCACCACGGAACGGTGCCGGCCGCCGGTGCAGCCCACCGCGACGGTGAGGTAGGACTTGCCCTCGGCGACGTAGCCCGGGACCACGACGTCGAGCAACGCCTCGAGCCGCTCCATGAACGCCTCGTATTGCGGCTGGCCTTGCACGTAGTCGCGAACCGGTTGCTCGGTGCCGGGGAGCGGTCGCAGCTCTTCCACCCAATGCGGGTTGGGCAGGAACCGGACGTCGAACACGAGGTCGGCATCCCGCGGCGATCCGTACTTGAACCCGAAGGACTGGATGCTGACCTGGAGCCCGGATTCTGGCGGCGCGTCGGCGAACGCCTCGCGGATGCGGTCGCGCAGCCCGTGCGGGGTGAGGCCGCTGGTGTCGATGATCAGATCGGCGTCACCGCGCAGGCTCTCCATCATGAGGCGTTCCTTGCGGATGCCCTCGACCACGCGATCGGCGGGCGCCAGGGGATGACGCCGGCGCGTGGCCTCGTACCGGTTGACCAGGTCGTCGTCGGCGGCCTCGAGGAAGACGATGCGGTAGTCGACGTGTTCC
Organism: uncultured Actinomycetes bacterium; assembly: GCA_963797635.1. GTDB lineage: Bacteria > Actinomycetota > UBA4738 > UBA4738 > HRBIN12 > JAOUEA01. The sequence goes on along the minus strand of CAWCPZ010000011.1, from coordinate 236,181 downwards.
TGCTTCAGCTCCTCGAGCGCCTTGGAGAGTTCGCCGAAGAACACGCCGCCGCGGGCATCCACCACGATGGCGACCCGGGTGGGGCCACCGGGCCGGGACACCAGCTCGGCCATCTTGCCGAGCAGCGCCGGCGGCAGGTTGTCGACCACGAAGAACCCGAGATCCTCCAGGGAGTGGGCCGCCTCGGACCGCCCCGCCCCGGACAGTCCGGTGATCAGGGTGAAGCCGGTGGCGGGGCGAGGGCCCTCGCCCGGCGGCATCGGCAGGATCGTCGCGTCGGGCATGTCAGGCGCTCTCCTTGCTGGCGGCCAGGACGCCGGCGGGCATGCCCGCCAGGCCCTCTCGCGACGGCGCCGTGTGCAGGCCGTCGTAGACCGCGCGAGCCACCTCGGGGCCGATGCCCGGGGTGGCGGCGATCTCTTCGACCTCGGCGGCGCGCAGCCGGGTCAACGAACCGAACCGCTTGAGCAGCGCCTTCTTGCGCCCGGGACCCACGCCGGGGATGTCGTCGAGCGGTGAGGCCAGCGCGCGCTTCTCCCGCTTCTGGCGGTGGTAGGTGATCGCGAACCGGTGGGCTTCATCGCGCAGGTGCTGCAGCACGAACAACGCTTCGGAGCCTCGCGGGATGAGGAGCGGCTCGGGCGTGTCGGGGAAGTAGACCTCCTCGAGGCGCTTGGCGAGCCCGATGTGCGGGATCTGCAAGCCCAGGTCGGCCAAGACCTTCGACGCCATCGACAGCTGGCCGCGACCCCCGTCCACCACGACGAGCGCGGGTGGGTAGGAGAATCGTCGCCCCGGGCTGGGGCCTTCCTCCTGCTCCTTCAGCAGGCGCGTGAACCGGCGGCGCAGCATCTCCTCCATGGAAGCGAAATCGTCCTGTCCGGCCACTCCCTTGATCTGGAACCGGCGATAGTCCGAGCGTTTCGGCAGGCCGTCCTCGAACACCACCATGGAGCCGACCTTGTCGGTGGCGCCCAGGTTCGAGATGTCGTAGCACTCGATCCGCAGCGGGGCCTGTTCCAGGCCGAGGTGCTTCGAGAGGTCGGCGAGGGCGCGGGATCGAGCCCCGAAGTCCGAGGCCCGGCGCAGCTTGTGCCGGTGGAAGGCCTCGTCGGCGTTGCGGGTGACCACCTCGAGCAGCTTCCGTTTGGCGCCCCGTTCCGGCACGCCGATCCTCACACGCGAGCCCCGGCGCTGGCTGAGCCACTGCTCCAGCACCTGTTGGCCGTCGGGGATGCCGGGGACGAGCACACGGGGCGGGATGTCGTCGCGCTCCATGTAGAGCTGGCGGACGATCGAGCCGAGCAGCTCGGCCCGGCTGAGTTCCTCCACGCGATCGGCGACCCAGCCCTTGCGCCCCAGCACCCGGCCGCCCCGGACGATGAACACCTGGAACGCCGCCTCGAGGTCGTCCTCGGCCAGCCCGATGATGTCGAGGTCCTCGGGCTGGGTGAGCACCATCTCCTGGGACTCCATGGCCCGGCGTGCGGCGCTCAACTGGTCGCGCAGCTTGGCGGCCTGTTCGTACTCCTGACGCGCGGCCGCCGCGTCCATCTCGGCCTCGAGCCGGCGGAGCACCTGTTTCGGATTGCCCGCCAGGAAGTCGGCCATGGCGTCGACGTGCTCGCGGTAGGACTCCTCGGTGACCCCCGAGACCTCGGGCACGCACGGCCCCGCGCAGCGGCCGATGTCGAAGTACAGGCACGGCCGCTTCGCGCGCGCCCGTTGATCGAAGAACGCGTTGGAACAGGTGCGGACCGGGAACACCCGGGTGAGCGCATCGAGGGTGTCGCGGATGGCCCAGGCGTGCGCGTAGGGACCGAAGTAGCGCACCTTCTTGCGCTTGGCACCCCGGAGCACCTGCGCCCGCGGCCAGGTCTCCCCCACGGTGAGGGCCAGGTACGGGTAGGACTTGTCGTCGCGGTAGCGGATGTTGAAGCGCGGCCGGTGGGTCTGGATCAGGTTGTACTCGAGCATCAGGGCGTCGACCTCGCCCGAGGCCAGCATCCACTCGACGCTCTCGGCCGACTGGGTCATGGCCTCGGTGCGCGGGTGCAGCGGCCGGCTCCAGTAGTTGGCCAGGCGCTTGCGGAGCGAGGTGGCCTTGCCCACGTAGATCACCCGGCCGTCGCCGTCGCGGAACAGGTAGCAGCCCGGCTGATCCGGGATGCTGGACGAAGCCGGACGCGGAACGCTCACCCGTCCATCCTACGTTCGCTCCCCGACAGGTCGGGGAAGACGCGAGCCCTACTTGGCGCCCTTCACCACCGCGAGAGCGCCGAACATCGTGGTGGGGTGCGCGTCGCACTGGAAGTAGTACGAACCCGACGTCCAGGGGATCCATGTCGAGCGTCTCCTCGACGGGCCCGGCTGCGAGGTCGGTCGAGTTGATGGACTCGCCGCCCTGTTCGGTGAAGACGTCGATGTTGTGCGGGATGCCGTCGTCCTGGTTGTCGAAGTTGATCGTGAACTTCTCACTCCGCCGGCGCCACGAGGCAATCGGTGTCGAAGGCGATGCCGACCCCGACGATGTCGAGCGAGACCTCGCCGCTGTCGCCACATCCCTCCGCCGGTGCGGTGGCGCCACGTCGACCTCCGGGGTGGGGCTCGGGGCGGCGACCTGCAGGTCCTGGACATCGCCCCAGACGCCGAGCCGCAGGTCCTGGCCGACCGTGCCGTACCACGCGAGGTACACGTTGGCTCCGTCGGGCGAGACCGCGACCGACGGGAACTCCCCCTGCCGCGTGTCGACCGTATCGACCGGCGCGAAGTCCCCGCCGTCGGTCGACGAGACCAGCTGCACGGAGCCCTGATCGGTGTAGGTGACGTACAGCACGCCTTCCCCGTCGACGGCGACGCCGGTGGTGGGCTCCATGATCGGGAGCTCCTCGGGACCCATGGCCGGAACGTCGGTCTCGGCGATGTCGGTCACGTCCCATCCGAGGTCACCCTGGGTGGCGAGCTTCACGCCGCCCTGGCCGTCGTAGAAGGTGAGATGGGCCACGCCGTCGGCGTCGACGGCCATGTCGAGCCCGTCGCCGCTCACGCCCGTGGCCACCACGGTGCTCGTCCACTTCGTGCCGTCGAGGGTGGCCGCCATCACCGCGTTCTTCGAGGTGTCCACGTAGGCCACCGTGGGACCGGCGCCGGTGATCCCGATCTCCGTGCCCTTGGGCTGGGGGCATCCGTCGCACAAGGGGATGTCCGCCACCGTCTGGGTATCCCATCCGGCGTCGGTCTGCGTCGCCACCTCGACCCGCTGGCCGATGGCGTTCACCGTGTAGGCGACCCAGGCGTTGCCGTCGGCGTCGGCCGTCACGGCGGGACGCCCGATCGGGACCCGCCTTGCGGATGGGGACGCCGTAGTCGAAGACCTGGTCGGCCGTGAAGCTGTCGGCGCCGCCGGCGTACCAGACCCCGTCGGGACCGGTCCAGACCACGTGCTTGCCGCCCTGCTCGTCGATCGCGATGTCGGTGCCGTTCGTGTTCTCCGACGTCGCGCCGACCAGCTGGTCGACGGTGGCCGGCCCGTAGGGCACCGTGATGCCGGTGGGCGTGTCGCGAACCTGGGCGGCGGCACCTCGGGTGAAGATGCCGTCGGAGCTGACGCTGCCGACGCCGACGGCGGCGCCGAAGTCGCCGGGCTCGTCCGCGGTGGACTCGGTCTGGATGTAGGGAGCGCCGATGGGACGGGCGGCGGGGATCTCGCCTTCGGCGAGCTCGGCCGGGAAGATCCAGTAGGAGTAGTAGGGCACGCCGTCGGCATCGACGGTGACGGCGTTGCCGAGGCCCACGTCGTCGATGAAGTCGGCGACGGCCGGCACGAAGCGGGTGCCCTCCCCTGCCACGACCTCACCCTCGGGGACCTCGCTGCACGCGGCCGTCAGCAGGGCCACGGCGCACAGGGTGGTGAACAGTCGCTTGGACACGTCGGCGGGAATCCTAGCAAGCATCGTCAAGCTCGCAAGCGTGCTATCGCTCGGCTGCCTGAGCGCCGGTCAGCGGCACGAGCTCGGCGTCATCCTCGAGCGGGAGGGTGGGGCGTTCCAGGACCTCGGCCAGGAACCGGCCCGTGTGCGAAGCCGGGTCGGCGGCGACCTGCTCGGGCGAGCCGACGGCGACGATGCTGCCGCCCTTGTCTCCGCCCTCGGGCCCCATGTCGATCAGGTGGTCGGCGGTCTTGATGACGTCGAGGTTGTGCTCGATCACCAGGACGGTGTTGCCGGTGTCGACGAGCCGCTGGAGCACGCCCAGGAGCTTGCGCACGTCCTCGAAGTGGAGGCCCGTGGTGGGTTCGTCGAGGACGTAGAGCGTGTTGCCGGTGGCGCGCTTGTGCAGTTCGGAGCTGAGCTTGATCCGCTGGGCCTCGCCGCCGGACAGGGTGGGCGCCGGCTGGCCGAGCTTCACGTAGCCCAGCCCCACGTCGGACAGGGTCTGCATGTGCCGCTTGATGACCGGGATGTTCTGGAAGAACTCGAGCGCCTCTTCGATGCTCATCTCGAGGACGTCGCTGATCGAGCGGCCCTTGTACTTCACCTCGAGGGTCTCGCGGTTGTAGCGCCGCCCCTTGCACACCTCGCAGGTGACGTAGACGTCGGGCAGGAAGTGCATCTCGATCTTGATCTGGCCGTCGCCCGCGCAGTTCTCGCACCGGCCGCCTCGCACGTTGAAGCTGAACCGCCCCGGCTGGTAGCCGCGCAGCCGGGCTTCGGGCACCTGCGCGAACAGCTTGCGCACGTGGTCGAACACGCCGGTGTAGGTGGCCGGGTTCGACCGCGGCGTGCGCCCGATGGGCGACTGGTCGATGTCGACGATCTTGTCGATCTGCTCCCAGCCGACGAGCTTCTTGTAGCGACCGGGCTGGAGCCGCGACCGGTACACCTTCTGCATCAGCGCGCGGAGCAGGACGTCCTGGACCAGGGTGGACTTGCCGCTGCCGGACACGCCGGTGACGCAGACGAACGTGCCCAGCGGGATGTCGACCGTGACGTTCTTCAGGTTGTGCTCGCGGACCCCTTCGATGCGCAGGCGGCGCCTGGTGGGCTTGCGGCGACGCTCGGGCGTGGGGATCTGCCGGCGGCCCGCGAGGAACTGACCGGTGATCGACCGTTCGCACTCGAGCAGGCCCTTGAGGTCGCCGGAGTAGACGATCTCGCCGCCGTGCTCCCCCGCCAGCGGGCCGATGTCGACGATGTGGTCGGCCTCCAGGATCGTGGCCTCGTCGTGCTCGACCACGATGAGCGTGTTGCCGAGGTCGCGCAGCCGGATGAGCGTGTCGATCAGGCGCTTGTTGTCGCGCTGGTGCAGGCCGATCGAGGGTTCGTCGAGGATGTAGAGCACCCCCACCAGCCCGGAGCCGATCTGGGTGGCGAGCCTGATCCGCTGGGCCTCGCCCCCGGCCAGGGTTCCGGCGGGCCGGGCCAACGACAGGTAGTCGAGCCCCACGTCGACCAGGAACCGCAGGCGCTCGCGGATCTCCTTGAGGAGCCGCTCGGCGATCATCTGCTCGCGTTCGGACAGCTCCAGGGTGTCGATGAAGGTGCGGGTGTCGCGGATCGACAGATCGGTGAGCTGGGCGATGTTGAGCCCGTCGATCGTGACCGCGAGCGTCTCGGGCTTGAGGCGGGCGCCCTTGCAGGTTCGGCACGGGATCTCGCGCATGAACTGCTCGAGCTTGTCGCGCTGGGTGTCGGATTCGGTCTCCTGGTGACGACGCTCGACGTTGGGGACCACGCCCTCGTAGGTGGTGTGGTAGGAGCGCTGTCGTCCGTAGCGGTTCTTGTAGCGGACGTGGATCTTCTGGTCGGAGCCGTACAGCAGGATCTCGCGCTGCGCCTTGGGCAGCCGCTTGAACGGGGTGTCGAGATCGATGTCGTGCGTCTCGCCCACCGCGTCGAGCACGCGGTTCCAGTATTCGAGCGTGGCGCTGGCCCAGGGCGCGAGCGCTCCTTCGTGGATCGACAGGTCCTGGTTGGGGACGACGAGCTCGGGGTCGACCTCGAGCCGCGTGCCGAGCCCGTCGCACGTGGGACACGCCCCGTACGGGGAGTTGAACGAGAAGTTGCGGGGCGCGAGTTCGTCGAAGGAGATGCCGTCGTAGGTGCAGGCGAGCTTCTGGCTGAAGGTCTGGAGCTCCTCGCCGCCGTCGTGGGTCTGGACCGCGATGGAGGCGATGCCTTCGGCCAGCTCGAGCGCGGTCTCGACCGAATCGGCGACCCGCCGGCGGATGTCGGGCTTGGCGACCAGGCGGTCGACCACGACCTCGATCGTGTGCTTGTAGGTCTTGGGCAGCCGGATGGGTTCGGCCAGGTCGCGGACCTCGCCGTCGATGCGCGCCCGCGGGAAGCCCTTGCGCGCGAGCTCGGCGAGCAGCTTGCCGTACTCGCCCTTGCGGCCCCGGACGATGGGCGCCAGCACCTGGAACCGGGTGCCCTCGGGCAGCTCGAGCACCTGGTCGACGATCTGCTCGGGCGTCTGGCGGCCGATGGGACGCCCGCAGTTGGGACAGTGCGGGTGGCCCACCCGGGCGTACAGCACGCGCAGGTAGTCGTAGACCTCGGTGATCGTGCCGACGGTGGAGCGCGGGTTCCTGCTGGTGGACTTCTGGTCGATGGAGATGGCCGGCGAGAGCCCTTCGATGAAGTCGACGTCGGGCTTCTCCATCTGGCCCAGGAACTGCCGGGCGTACGACGACAACGACTCCACGTACCGCCGCTGGCCCTCGGCGTAGATCGTGTCGAAGGCGAGCGAGGATTTCCCGGAGCCGGACAAGCCCGTGAACACGATCAGCTCGTCGCGCGGGAGGTCCAGCGTGACGTTCTTGAGGTTGTGCTCACGAGCACCATGGATGACGAGCCGCTCGGTGCCCATACGGGAGCCAGTGTAGAGGCGAGCGCCGACACGACCTCCGCCCTATCCTTCGGGCATGGACCGGGACCTGCGCCAGACCCCTGTATACCGAGACGTCGAGACGTTCTTCAAGGAGCTGCTGGAACCCGCATTCGGCACGGTGAGCTACCTGAGCGGCCCCCGTGTCTCCCCCGACGGAACGCTGGTCGCATGCACCGGAGCTCGCCTGGATGCGCTCCAAGGTCCCAGCCTCGGTCATGCCAGGGTCTGCGTGGCGCCGGCCGACGGTTCGGGGCTCCGCCAACTCACCGGCGGCCCGAACGACGACGCCGGCCCGCAGTGGTCGCCGGACGGCTCGACGCTCACGTTCCTCAGCGACCGCGCGGCGGCGGGCCGGTTCCAGCTCTACGCCCTGGAGACCGACGTGCTCGGCGAGGCCCGGCTCGTCACCACCGTGGACGGCGTGGTGGAGCACCACCAGTGGTCGCCCGATGGTTCGACGATCCTGATGGTGGTGGCCGGGACCAGCGCCGAGCAGGCCGACGCGCTGGGCTCGGGCACCCTGGGCGGTCAGGACCCCGGGGCGGCTCCGGCGCCGCCCTGGCTCCCCGAGGTGGAGTCCTCCGATGACGTCGATGAACGGCGAGCGCTGTGGCTCGTGGATGCCGGCACCGGCGAGGCGCGGTCGATCGGCAGGCAGGACCTCAACATCTGGGAAGCCTCCTGGTGCGGCACCGACCTGATCGTGGCCGTCGCCGGCACGGGCACCGACGAAGGGGCCTGGTACGACGCGCCTCTCGTCAGGATCGACCCCACGACCGGGGCCGACCGGGTCCTGACATCGAGCGACGTGCAGCTGGGGTGGGCCCAGGGTTCGCCCGACGGCCGCGAGGTCGCCGTGATCGAGGCGGTCTGCAGCGACCGGTACGTCGTGGCGGGCCAGCTCCTCCTCGTGGATCCGGCCTCCGGCGCGCGACGGCCGATCGACACCGCCGGCGTCGACGTCAGCTGGAGCGAATGGCGAGGGCCCGGCCGGTTGTTCGCGATCGGACTGCGCGGACTCGACACCGTGGCGTTGGAGGTGGACACCGCATCCGGCGACGTTCGTGAGACCTGGGTATGGGCCGAAGGCTGCGGGGACTTCTCGCCGTTCGCCTCGCCGATCGGCACCGGCGATGCGTTCGCGGCCGTGGTCGGCGGGGCCACGCGACCCACGACCCTGACCAGGGTCGAGGCGGGCGCGGACCAACCATTGGCGACGATCGCCCACGCCGGGAACGAGCGCATGTGGTCGGCGATCGCCGCGCGGGAGCGGGTGACCTGGACGGCGCCCGACGGCCTGGAGATCGAGGGGTTCATCACGCTCCCGGCGACGGGCACCGCTCCCTACCCCACGATCGCCCAGGTCCACGGCGGTCCCGATCAGCGCCACCACCGACCACCCGGTCGGTGCCTGGTCGGGCGCGCTCCTCGATCGCGGGTACGCGATCTTCCAGCCGAACCCTCGCGGGTCGTCGGGCCGCGGTCGCGAGTTCGCGGCGCGGGTGATCGGCGACATGGGAGGCGGCGACGCCCGGGACATCCTGAGTGGACTCGACCACCTGGTCGAGCGTGGCCTCGCCGACCCCGACCGCATCGGCGTCATGGGCGGCAGCTACGGGGGGTTCATGGCGGCGTGGCTGCCCACGGTGGACGGCCGCTTCCAAGCGGCCGTCAGCGCCTCGCCGGTCACCGACTGGTACTCGGAGCGATTCGACAGCACGCTGGGATCGTGGGCCGCCGATTACGTCGGCGGGGAACCGCTCGACGTGCCCGAGGCCTACGTCCGGCAGAGCCCGGTGCTCGCGAAGGACCTCACCACGCCCACCCTCCTCACCGCGGGCCTGCACGACCGCGCGACCCCCGTGGGCCAGGCCACCGAGTTCTACCGGGCGCTGCGCGGACGCGGCGTGCCGGCCGAGGTGGTGCGGTATCCGCAGGAGGGCCACGGGGTCAGGAACTTCCCGGCGCTGATCGACTTCGTGGCCCGGTCCGTCGGCTGGTTCGAACGGTTCATGCCTCCGGGCCGATAGGCTCTGTCGCCATGACGACCCGCGAAGCACTCGAGGCCATGCCGATCGACCAACTGCACGACCGGACCATGAAGGTGGCCCGGCACCGGCTCGACGTGGGGTTCCTGTGGGACCTGGTGAAGGCCCTCCCCGTGGCGGAGGAGGTGGCCGGCGACGACCAGCGCAGCAAGGTGGACATCATGCGCCCGCTCGCGCTGCTCAACGATCTGGTGCGCGACACCGACGAAGGTGCCTTGGGCGAAGCCCTTCGTCCGATGTACGTGGACTATCTCCTCGAGCACGACGCCGACTGGGACGGATCCGACGACTGAGCGCGAACTCCTCGCCTACCGGGACGAGTTCCCGGTGCTCTCCCGCAAGCGCTACCTGATCAGCGCCTCGCTCGGCCCGGTGTCGACCCGTTCCCGGGAGGGCCTCGACCGCTACATGGATGCCTGGGCGTCCAAAGGCGCCCCCGACCACGTGTGGATGGAGGACATCTTCCCGCAGATGGCCTCGCTGAAGCGCACGTTCGCGGCGCTCACGGGATGCGACACCGACGAACTGGCCATCACCACGAACATCTCGATCGCGCTGGCGACCGTGGCCTCGGCGCTCGACCTGCGCGGCGAACGGAACCGGGTGATCCTGTCGGAGCTGGACTTCCCCACCGACGGACACGTGTGGCTGGCCTGGGCGGCGAAGACCGGCGCCGAGATCGTCTGGCTGCGCTCGGCCGACGGCCTCACGATCCCGCTCGAGGCCTACGACGAGGCGATCGACGAACGCACCGCCGTCGTCATGGTGAACCGCGTGCTCTACCGCTCGAGCGCGATCGTGGATGCCAAGGCGGTCTGCGCGATGGCGCGGGAACGCGGGGCCCTGTCGTTCGTCGACGACTACCACGGGATCGGGATCGTGCCGCTGGACCTGCACGACCTGGGGTGTGATCTCTACACGGCGGGCACGCTCAAGTGGCTGTGCGGCGGACCCGGCATGGCGTTCCTCTACGCACGCCGGGAACTGCTGCCCACCCTGGAGCCGGCGGTGACCGGGTGGTTCGCCACCGAGGAACCCTTCTCGTTCGACAACCAGCACCTGGACTACCACCCCACCGCCAGGCGGTTGGAGCACGGCACCCCGCCGGCGCCGGTGTTCTTCATCGCGCAGGGCGGCCTCGACATCATCAGCGAGGTGGGCGTGGATCGGGTCCGCGCGCGGCAGGGTGTGCTGACCGACCACGTCATCGCGCGGAGCGACGAGGCCGGGCTGGTCGTGCGGACGCCGCGAGCGCGTGCCGACCGCGGCGGCGTCGTGAACGTGCAGGTGGGTCCCGAGGCGGAGCGCATCTGCCATGCGCTGCTGGCCCAGGACATCTGCACCGACTTCCGCGGCGACGGGATCCGGATCAGCCCGCACTTCTTCACCACCGAGGACGAGATCGACGCGTGCTTCGACGCGCTCGGGCCGATCCTGGCGGCGTCGTAGGAACCTCCGCACTTCAGGCCCGTGGCCGGGCTCCACGCACCTCGCGCGTACATTGGACGTCGTGGCCATCCGACGGTTCCCGTTCGAGTTCGAACCCCGCTACCGGCGCATCCTGTGGCTGTTGAGCGTCACCCCGGCTCGTTCGGGCGTCGAGATCGGTGACGGATCGTTGCGGGTGCGGTTCGGGCCGTGGCGCGTGCAGACCGACGTGAGCAACATCCGGTGCGCGGAGGAGACCGGGCCGTATCAGGCGCTTCGGGCGATCGGACCGCACATCTCGATGGCCGACCAGGGGTTGTCGTTCGGCTCGACGACCCGGGGCGGCGTGTGCCTGCTGTTCCACGAGCCCGTGCCGGGCCGGGAGACGCTGGGGCTGGTGAAGCATCCCGGTCTCACCGTCACGGTCGAGGATCCCGTCGGGCTCATCGACGCGATCGCCGACGAGCAGCGGCCCACCGACCCGGGGTAGTCCACCGCAGACTAGTGGTCGGTGCCTGCGACGACCGCTCCGCCCTTGACGACGAGACGGATGTCGTCGAAGGCCCCCAGGTCGCCCAGGGCGCTGTCCCCCAGCACCAGGAGGTCGGCGGGCGCCCCCGGTTCGAGGGGAGCCCGGACCAACGACGCGAGCACCTGCTCGATGGCCATGCCGGCCTCGTGCATGAGTCGGAGTTCGCGGGTGTGGATCCCGGAGGGGATCGCACCGTTCCCGAGGTCCGTGCCGTAGTGGACGGACCCGCCGGCTCGATGGAACCGCGCCAGGTTGTCCGTGGCGACGCGCAGCGCCTCGCTGTCGCGGCCGAACCCGTGGATGTCGAGCGTCGAGATCCATCGCATCCTCGCGGCGGCCGCCGCGATCACGTCGTCGGAGAGACGCTCGGTCCACGGCGTGTGGGCGAGTTCATCGATGCCCGCGCCCAGCGCCCGCGCCACCTGGCCGGGACCCTCCGCGTGTGCCGTGACGGGGAGCTCGAGGCCGTGCGCGGCGTCACACACGGCCATCAGCACGGCGTCGCTCGGCGTGGGTCCCGCCTGCGCGTTGAGCGAGACCTTGATCGCGGTGGCGCCGCGCTGCCCCAGTGCCGCGACCGCACCGGCCGCATCGTCGGCATCGGCGACCTCGAGCCCCGTGCCCGCGGGCGCCCATGTGGCCTTCGTCGGGTAGCCCCCGGGCGCGGTGAGCATGGGCCCGACCGCCCGGATCAGGGGGCCGTGGAACCCCGGCAGCTCCGACGCCTCCGCGAGCGGGAAGATGCGGTCGGGCGGCCACGCGAGGTCGCGCACGGCCGTCACGCCCCGCCGCAGCATGACCACGGTGTCGCCCAGTTCGGCGTGCACGTGGCGGTCGGCGCCCGCCGGCATGCAGAACCCCTCGATCGCGATCACCCGCGCTTCGTCCGGCACCGGACGCACCGGCCCGACCTCGGTGATGGTGTCGCCCTCGCAGGTGATCTGGACGTCGGGCGTGATGCGGCCCGGACCGAGCCAGGCGAGCGGCGTGCGGACGACCAGGGTCATGGCGCCGACACTACCCGGCGCCGACGCCCGCCTCTCGCATGGCTCGGAGTTCCTTGCGCAGGTCGTGCACCTCGTCGCGGAGCCGCGCGGCGTACTCGAACCGGAGGTCCTTCGCGGCATCGTGCATCTCGCCTTCGAGGCTCTCGATCAGGCGCTCCAGCTCTTCGGTGGGCATCTCGGCGTGGGACGCGGCCTTCCGACGGCGCTCCTTCTTGGGATGGGTGGCGGCCGGATCGTCGCCGCCGCGGAGCTGCTGCAGGATGTCGGTGATCTTGCGGCGGATCGTGGTGGGGTCGATGCCGTGCTCCTCGTTGTATCGGAGCTGGATCTGGCGGCGGCGCTGGGTCTCGCTGATGGCGCGCTTCATGGAATCGGTGATGGCGTCGGCGTACATCAGCACCGTGCCGTCGACGTTGCGCGCGGCTCGCCCGATCGTCTGGACCAGCGAGGTCTCCGACCGCAGGAAGCCTTCCTTGTCGGCGTCGAGGATGGCCACCAGCGACACCTCGGGGATGTCGAGCCCTTCACGGAGCAGGTTGATGCCGACCAGGACGTCGAACTCACCGAGCCGCAGGTCGCGCACGATCTCGATGCGCTGCAGGGTGTCGACCTCGGAGTGCAGGTAGCGGACCCGGATGCCCATCTCGACCAGGTAGTCGGTGAGGTCTTCGGCCATCTTCTTCGTGAGGGTGGTGACCAGGACGCGTTGCTCGTGCTCGGCTCGCGTTCGGATCTCCCCGATCAGGTCGTCGACCTGTCCCTTCGTGGGCCGGATCTGCACCTCGGGGTCGACCAGGCCGGTGGGTCGCACGATCTGCTCGACGACGATCTTCGAGTGACGGATCTCGTAGGCGCTGGGCGTCGCCGACATGTACACGGTCTGGTGCACGCGCTCGGTGAACTCCTCGAACTTCAGCGGGCGGTTGTCGATGGCGCTGGGCAGACGGAAGCCGTGTTCGACCAGGGTGGACTTGCGCGACAGGTCGCCTTCGTACATGGCACCCAGCTGCGGCACGGTGACGTGGCTCTCGTCGAGGACCACCAGGTAGTCGTCGGGGAAGTAGTCGAGCAGCGTGTACGGCGCGGTGCCGGCGGTGCGCCCGTCGATGTGCCGCGAGTAGTTCTCGATCCCGCTGCAGAACCCGACCTCGCGCATCATCTCCAGGTCGTAGCGGGTGCGCATGCGGAGCCGTTCGGCTTCGAGCAGCTTGCCCTGACCCTCGAGCAAGGCGAGGCGCTCCTCCAGCTCGTCCTCGATCGAGACGACGGCGCGCTTCATCCGTTCCTCGCCCGGCCACGTAGTGGGAGGCCGGGAACACCGTGAGGTCGATGATGTCGTCCTTGATCAGCTCGCCGGTGACCGGGTCGAACTTCGAGATCTTCTCGATCGTGTCGCCCCACCACTCGATCCGGTAGCCGGTGGTGTCGTACGGCGGGAACACCTCGAGGGTGTCGCCCTGCACGCGGAACGTGCCGCGCGCGCGGCTCATGTTGTTGCGCTGGTACTGGATGTCGACCAGGCGCTGCATCGCGAACTCGAGCGGGATGTCGGTGCCCCGGTAGGGCCGCAGGATCTGCCCCTCGTACTCCTCGGGCGAGCCCAGGCCGTAGATGCACGAGACGCTGGCGACGATGATCACGTCGCGCCGCCCGAGGAGGGCGGCGGTGGCCGAGTGGCGCAGCCGCTCGATCTCCTCGTTCACCGAGCTGTCCTTCTCGATGTAGGTGTCGGTGGACGGGACGTAGGCCTCGGGTTGGTAGTAGTCGTAGTAGCTGACGAAGTACTCGACCGCGTTGTCGGGGAACACCTCGCGGAACTCGTTGGCCAACTGCGCGCCCAGCGACTTGTTGGGCGCGATCACCAGGGTGGGCCGCTGCAACGCCTCCACGACGTGCGCGATCGTGAACGTCTTGCCCGTGCCGGTGGCGCCCAGCAACGTGGTGTGCGGGTCGCCGCCCTTGACGGCCGACACGAGCTGCTCGATCGCCACCGGTTGGTCACCGGCAGGACGGAACTCCGACTTGATCTCGAACGGGGGCATGGCCCTCCAGTGTAGGACCCGTCTCCGACACCGCCGCCCGTAGACTCGGGCGATGCAGATCTGCCCGAGCTGCGGCACGGAGAACCCTGAGCGCGCTCGGTTCTGCATGGCCTGCGGATCCGCCCTGGTGGGGACCGGATCGGGCGAGGAACGGCGCTTCGTCACGGTGCTGTTCGCCGACATCGCGGGGTTCTCGGCGCGGTTCGACCGTGCCGATCCCGAGGACATCAGCGCCGCCCTGCGGCCGTTCCACGCCCGGCTCAAGCAGGAGATCGAGAGCTTCGGCGGCACCGTGGACAAGTTCGCCGGCGACGTCGTGTTCGGCGTGTTCGGGGCGCCGGTCGCCCACGAGGACGACCCCGAACGCGCGATCCGGGCCTCGTTGAAGATCCGCGACTGGGTGCATGCGCAGAGCGAAGGCGAAGCCGCGAGATCGCTGGGAACCCGGATCGGCATCGCCAGCGGCGAGGCGATGGTCGCGGTGGGTCAGGGCCCTCGCGTCGGCGAACGGGTCACCGGCGACATCGTGAACACGGCCTCACGCCTGCAGTCGACCGCGGCGCCGGATTCGATCGTCGTGGGCGAGTCCACCTACCTCGCCACCGAGACCCAGTTCCGGTGGACCGCACTGCCTCCCGTGACGGTGAAGGGGAAGGCCGAGCCCATCCGGGTGTGGGCGCCGATCGAACCGTTCGCCCGGGTGGGGGTGGAGCCTCCCGACGCCGCAGGGGCGCCCTTCATCGGGCGGCTCGATGAGCTCGCGGCGCTGCGGGCGCAGTTCGAGCTGGTGCTGCGGACCGGTTCGACCCACGGCGTGTCGATCATCGGCGAGGCGGGCGTGGGCAAGTCGCGCTTGATCGCCGAGCTCTCCCGGATCACCGACGAGCTCCCCGACATGATCCGCTGGCGCGTCGGCCGGCCCGCACCCTACGGCGACACCTCGACGTTCGCGGCCCTCGCGGACGTCGTGCGCAGCGAGGCGGGCATCCTGAACTCCGACGCCCCCGAGGCCGCCGAGGAACGTGTGCATGCCGTGCTCGGGCGCATGATCGAGGACCCCGACGAGCGTGGCCGCCTGGCGCCGCATCTCATCGCCCTGGTCGCCGGGGAGGTCTCCGAGGGCGACACCTCGCGCGACGAAGCCTTCGCGGCCTGGGGCCGGTTCCTGGACCGGCTCGGCGCCGAGAACCCCACGGTCATCGTGTTCGAGGACATGCACGCGGCGAGCGAACCCTCGCTGGCGTTCGTCGAGTCGCTGCTCGACGCCGAGCGGGCGTCCGCCCTGCTGATCGTGGTGGCCGCCCGTCCCGAGCTGTTCGATCTGCGCCCCGGATGGGGCCGGCGATCCCGTTGGGTGACGATCGTGGTCGAGCCGCTCGACGCCGAGCTCACCGGGACGCTGGTGCGATCCCTGCCGCTCGATCGGCCGCTCGATCCGGGGCTCGCCCGCATCGTGGTCGAACGCGCGGGGGGCAACCCCCTCTACGCCGAGGAGTTCGTGCGGATGCTGAACGAGCGCGGAGACGCGGACGACCTCGGCGGGGAGATCGCGGTGCCGCCCACGATCCAAGGCCTGTTGGCGTCCCGCCTGGACGCCATGCCGGCGGAGCTGAAGGGCGCCGCGCGCGACGCCGCCGTGGTCGGCATGGTCGTGTGGCCGGGCGCGCTCGCCGCGGTGACCGGCCGCACGGAAGCCGAGGCCATGCGCGACCTGGAGACCCTCGCCGACCGCCAGGTGGTCCGCCGTGCGACCGCGAGCGCGGTGGAAGGCCAGGCCGAGTTCGTCTTCCGCCATGTCCTGGTGCGCGAGGTGGCCTACGGCTCCATCCCCAGGGGCGAGCGCGCTCGCAAGCACCTGGCGGTGGCGTCGTGGCTGGAGGCGACGCTGGACCCTCGTGCCGCCGACCGGGCTGAGCGGCTCGCCATCCACTACGCCGAGGCGCATACCCTGGCGACCGCCGCGGGAGAACAGGCGCTCGCATCGCAGGCGGCCGGCCCCGCGGTCGAGCAGCTGCTGTCGGCCGCCACCCGCACCGCGCGGCTCGATGCGCCCAGCGCGCTGTCGCAGTACCGGCGTGCCCTGAGCCTGATGGGGCCCGATCATCCCGACCGGGCTCGCGCCCTGCGCGGTGCGGGCGTGTCGGCGCAGTCGGTGGGCGCGTTCGCCGACGCCCAGGCCGACCTGACCGAGGCCATGGAGCTGTTCGCGGCCGCCGGCGACGTCGCGGGCGCCGCGGACGTCAAGGTGCTGCTGGCTCGCTCCGCCTTCGAACGTGGAGAGATCGACGCCGTCGCTCCCCTGCTCACCCAAGCCGTACGTGAGCTCGAGACCCTGCCGCCGGGGCCCGAGTTCGCCCACGCCGCCACGCGGGTAGCGGGACACCTGTGGGTGGTGGGCGACTATCCGCGATGCATCCGCTGGTCCGACCGTGCCCTGGAACTCGCACGCGACCTCAACCTGCCGCGGGAGCAGGTGCTCGCCCTGCAATACCGGGGAGCCAGTCGCAGCAAGATGGGCGACACCGAAGGGCTCGCCGACCTCGAGGAGGCGCTGCGCACGGGGCGCGATCGCGGACTCGGCGAGGAGACCTCGATCGCCTACAACAACTACGCCTACGAACTCTGGTTCCACCGCGGGTCGTGGGCCTCGATCGAGGCCTGGGAGGAGATGGAGGCCTTCTGCCGCGAACGGGGCCTCGAGACCTCGCTCGCCTGGGCCCGGAGCGGGATCGTCGAACCGCTCTTCGACGTCGGCGCGTGGGACCGGGTGCTCTCGATCTCGGCCGAGCTCCGGACATGGGACGTCGACCACGGCGGGTGGACGATCCCCGGAGCCGTCGCCCTGTCGTTCCAGGGTTGGGTGTCCCTGCGCCGGGGCGAGCTCGAGGTCGCGTCCGGGTGCGCGGAAGCCCTCACGACCCATGCCGGTCATCTCGGGACCGCCGAGTACCTCACCCCGGCGCTGATGCTCCGGGGCGAGGTCGCCGCCGCGCGGGGCGACGACGACACGGTGCGGGAGGCGCTCGAGTCGTTCCTCGTCGCCTCGGAGGACCAGCCCACCTTCCGCCTGGGGGCCGCGCCGCTGCTGACGCGGTTGTTGGTGGGCGTGGGCGAGGTGGAGCGCGCCGCCACGTTCGTCACCGAGGATCTGGACGAGGTCGCCACGAACGAACGCTTGAGCTTGTCGCTGATGACCTCGCGCGCGGTGGTGCGCGAAGCCGAGGAACGCTGGGACGAGGCGCTCACGCTCTACGAGGACGTCGCGCGGCGTTGGGATCGGTACGGCTTCCCCGTGGAGACCGCGCGGTGCGGGTTGGGCGCAGGACGGGTGCACGCGGCGCTGGGGCACACGGTCGAGGCGACCGGTTGGTTCCGGGATGCGCGGTCCACCTTCGAGGCGCTCGGCGCCAAGCCCTGGCTCGACGAGGTGGACCGGGCAGAACGCGACGCCGGCGCCTGAGCCTGCGCGCTACATCCGCCCGGCGGCGATGATCCGATCCAGGAACCGGCGGGTCTCCTCCCGCTCGGGCTCGGAGAACATCTGGGCCGGTGGCCCCTGTTCCACGATCGCGCCCTCGTGCAGGAAACACACGCGGTTGGCGACGTCGCGCGCGAACCCCATCTCATGGGTCGCGATCACCATGGTCATGCCCGTGGCGGCGAGTTCACGGATCACGTCGAGCACCTCGGCCACCAGCACGGGGTCGAGCGCGCTCGTGACCTCGTCGAGCAGCATCAGATCGGGCTGCATCGCGAGTGCGCGCACGATCGCCACGCGTTGCTGCTGTCCGCCGGAGAGCCGGTCCGGGTATTCGTCCGCCTTGTCGTCCAGCCCGAACCGCGTGAGCAGTTCGCGGGCGCGGTCGTTCGCCTCGTCCCTGGACAGCCCCAGCACCTTGACGGGCGCCAGCGTGACGTTGGCCAGCACGGTCATGTGCGGGAACAGGTTGAAGGACTGGAACACGATGCCGACGCGCCGGCGGATAGCGTCCTTGTCCACGCCCGGCGCGGTGACGTCGATGCCGTCGATCACGATCGTGCCCGCGTCGATCGGCTCGAGCAGGTTCAGGCACCGGATCAACGTCGACTTGCCCGAGCCGGACGCGCCGATCAACCCGACGACCTCGTGCGTGTCGACCTCCAGGTCGATGCCGCGCAGCACCTCGAGATCGTCGAACGACTTGTGCAGCCCATGCACACGCAGCAGCTCGCTCATGCGACACCACCGGCCTGGCGCCGACGCTTGTCGCGCTTGATCAGCCAGTCCACGAACAAGACCTGCGGGATCGTGAAGACCACGAACACCAACGCGAGCGATACGTACGGCGTGAAGTTGAAGAAGCGTCGCCTGCGTGATCTGCGCCTGCCGCAATCCCTCGGTCACGCCAAGCGACGGCCACCAGCGCCGAGTCCTTCTGCAGGCCGATGAAGTCGTTCAGCAGCGGCGGCAGCACCCGCCGGACTGCCTGCGGCAGCACGACGAATCGCAGGGCCTGGCTCCGCTTGAGGCCCAGGGACCGGGCCGCTGCCGTCTGGCTCGGATGCACCGACTCGATGCCCGCCTTGTAGACCTCTGCCACGTACGCGGTGTAGACGAGCGTGAGGGCGATGATGGCCCAGAAGACGTCGCTGTTCGGCACGCCTTGCAGTTCGAGCGCCGGCATCCCGAACCCGAGGATGAAGATCACCAGGATCGTCGGCACGCCGCGGAACAGGATCGAGTACGACACGGCCAGCAACCGGAGCGGCGCGAACACCGGGCCCGGGAGGCTGCGCATGATCGCCAGCACGAGGCGCGAACATCAGCACCAAGACCTCGGCGGTCAGGAAGATCTTCACGTTGAGCCAGAAGCCGTCGCAGGATCTTGGGCAAGGAGTCGAGGAAGATCTCCTTGTTGAAGAACGCGTCCTTCACCCCGCCCGGCGCCGACCACCCCGGGGAATTCACGACCACGATCGCGACGATCGCGAAGAACACGATCGTGCTGGCGACCGCGACCCAGACGCTCCGGCCGCCGTCGCCGCCGCCCAGGATCCGAGACGCGCGACTGCCCTCGGGAGGGCCCGAGGTCAGGTTCGATCTCGGGAACGCCTGCCCCTCCGTACGACACGGGCGATCCCCGTTCCTCGGTGGTCGGTGGCTAGGAGAAGACCGGGACGTCGACGTCGGTGGTGAGCCACTTGTCCTGGAGGTCCTGGAGCGTGCCGTCGTCCTCCAGCTCCGCGATCCCGATGTTGACGCACTCCACCAGCGGGTTGCCCTTCTCGAACGTCACCCCGAAGTACTCCTGCTCGCCGCCCACCGGCGGGAACTGGCCCACGACCACGTCGGCGTACCCGTAGAAGGCCGTCGGGTAGTCGACCACCACGCCGTCGATCTGGCCGTTCTTGAGGTCCTTCAGCGCGAGGTCGAGGTCGTCGTAGACGCTGGGCTCGACGTTCGGCTGCACGAGCTCCTCGATCGCCTGCAGGCTCGTGGTGCCGATCGGGGCGCCGAGCTTCAGGTCCTTGAGGCCGTCCAGCGTGGTGACGCCGATCGCCGGCGAGCCGTTGTTCGCGATCAGCGCCTGGTTGACGTCGAAGTAGCCGTCGCTGAAGTCCACCGCTTCGGCGCGCTTCTCGGAGTAGGAGATCTGCTGCATCGCGAAGTCGAAGTCCCGTGGTCCCGGCGCGAACGACTTGGCGAACGGGATGCCCACCCACTCGACCGCGTCGTCCTCGAAGCCCATCGTGCCGGCCAGGGCGTAGGCGAACGCACTCTCGTAGCCCTCACCGCTGTGCGGATCGCCCGTGAAGGAGCTCGACTCCCACTCGGAACCGTCGACGCTCTTGCCGCCGTACCACGGGCGCGTAGGCCGGGTTGCCCGTGCCGATCGTGAGGGCGCCCTCGGTGGTGAGCGGGATGTCGGCGCCCTGCACGCACTCCTCGGCGGTGGCCGGAGCCTCGCCGGTGGTATCGGACGCGGCGGGTGTGTCGTCCTCGGGGGCACATGCGGCGGCGATGATCGCGAAGGCCGCCAGGCCGACCATGAGCTTCCGCATCGTGCATACCCCCTGTTGCTGCGTGGACGGGTCGAGTGTGAACGCGCGATGAACGCCCGCTCGCGACCGGAGCCTAACAGAGTGATTCTGGCGACGAGGAACCGACGAAGGCCGCTACTTGCGCGGTTCCCAGCTGAAGAAGCGGACCGCCAGCACCAGTCCGACGATCCCCCACGCCGCCACGACGGCGAGGTCCCACCAGTCGAACGGGAACGCTCGCACCGGCCCTCCGGCGACGGCACCGTGAGTTGCCCAGGAACGCGTTCACCATGGCCTCGAAGAAGTGCCGCACCGGGAAGATGTTGCTGACGGCCTTGATCCACGTCGGCGCGTCGTCACCGATCGGGAAGAAGATGCCCGACAGGAACAGCAGCGGCAGGATCGACGCGTTCACGATCGGCGGCGACGCGTCCGCGTTGGGGATCGCGGCCGTGAGCGCCAGCGCCAGCGCCGCGAAGCTCAAGCCGCCCACCAGCAACGTGAGCACGAACTGCAGCAACGGCACGCCCGGTGGGCACCGACGCCGAGTAGAAGATCACGCCGAACGCGACGGTGATGGCCACCAGGACGAACGCGATCACCATCGCGTGGACGACCCGGGCGGACATGTACGCCCACCCCGGCAGCGGCGTGCCTCGGGTCCGCTTCAGGATCCCCTGGTCGCGCTGGAAGCTGACGCTGATCGCGATGTTCGTGTAGCACGCGCTGATGACGCCGAAGGCCGCCTCGGCCATCACGTAGTAGGTCGACGAGGTCGATCTCCTGACCCCCGGATCGTGATCTGCACCGTCGCCGAGCAGCGACGTGAAGATCACCAGGAACATCAGCGGGAACGCGAACGTGAAGAACGCCGAGGCCGGGTTCCGCCAGAAGGCCTTGTTCGTGTACCGCACCTGGCGGAGCACCAGGGACGGCGTCACTCAACCTCGACCACCTCCCCGCCGGTGATCTCGAGGTAGACGTCCTCGAGGCTCGGCCGCGTGACCTCGAGCGCGTCGAACGTGACGCCGTGCTCGATCGCCCAGCCGGTGAGCTCGTGCAGCGGACGGGTCGGATCCTCGGCTCGGATCGTCCACGTGCCGTCGCTCGTCGCGTTCCTGCCCCAGCGACGGGAGATCGGCGCTGCGTCGCCGTCGACCCGGAACTGGATCCTGCGCCAGCATCCGGTCGCGCCCAGCGATCGTGGCCGGCGTGCCCTCGGCGACGATCTCGCCCCGGGCCAGCACGGCGAGCCGGTCGGCGAGGAACTGCGCCTCGTCCATGAAGTGCGTCGTGAGGAACACCGTCTTGCCCAGTTCGGTGAGGCTCTTGATGATGTCCCACGCGGCGTGGCGTGCGCTTGGGATCGAACCCGGTCGTCGGCTCGTCGAGGAACAGCAGCTCCGGGTCGCCGGCCAGCGCGATCGCGACGTCCAGGCGACGCTGCTGCCCGCCGGAGAGCTTGAGCACCCGGGTGTCCGCCTTCGAACCCAGCCCGACCAGCTCGATGACCTCGCCGCGCGGGCGTGGGTTCGGGTAGTAGCCGCTGTAGAGCTCCACCGTCTCGCTGCACCGTCAGGTACGGGTCGACCCCGGTCGACTGCAGGACGATGCCGATCCGTTCGGTCAGGGCCTGCTCGTGCCGGCCGGGATCGTGGCCGAGCACCTCGCGCGCGGCCGGCGGTCGCCGTCCGGAAGCCTTCGAGGATCTCCACGGTGGTGGTCTTGCCCGCGCCGTTCGGTCCGAGCAAGGCGAAGATCTCGCCGCGGTCGACGTGCAGGTCGACCCCCTTGACCGCTTCGACGTCTCCGTAGGACTTGTGCAGGCCCTCGACATCGATCACCCGATCGCTCACGGCGTCAGGCTAGGTCGGGGCGTCGCGAGCGACAAGCGCGACCGGCGGCTCCTCGGGATCAGGACGTGCCGTGGCCCGCGCGCTTGTCGATCAGGTTGACCAATGGCTCGCCACGCACCCACCGAGCGGCGTTGTCGGTGAACACCTGCACGACGGCACGCTCCCACCCCTCGACATCGCCGCTCACATGCGGCGAGACGATCACCTGGGGCATGGCCCACAAGGGGCTGTCGGCCGGGAGCGGTTCCTCCGCGAACACATCGAGCGCCGCCCCGGCGATCGTGCCGCTCCGCAGGGCGTCGATCAGCGCGGGTTCGTCCACCGTCGTCCCCCGACCCACGTTGATGAACCGTGCGGACGGTCGCATCGCCGCGAAGGCGGCCGCATCGAACAGCTCGGCGTTGTCAGGCGTGAACGGCAGGGCGTCGAGCACGTAGTCGGCGGCGCCGAGCGCCTCGGCGAAGCCCTCGGGCCCGATCACCGTGCCGAACGCCTCGTCGTGGCGAGCGCTCCGGCCCACCAGGGTCACGGTCATCCCGAGGGCGAGTGCGCGGCTGGCCGTGGCGCGGCCGATCGGACCCGGCCCCACGACGGTGAGGTGCTTGCCCTCGAGCCGCTCGGTGCTTCGATCCTGGCCCCAGACGCCTGCCTGCTGATCGACGATCGAACGGTGCAGGCCCGTCGCGAACGCCAGCATGGCGCCGATCACCCATTCCGCGATCGGCTCGTCGAACACGCCGCGCGCGTTCGTGACCACGACGTCGCTGTCGACGAGGTCGGGGAACAGCAGTCCGTCGACCCCCGCCGAGGCGGTCTGGATCCATCGCAGGTCGCCCGCGGCCGGCCACGCCGTCTCGAGCTCCTCCCGTTCGCCATGCCAGAAGAACAAGGCCTGTGCGCCCGGCAGCGCGGCACGAAGCGACTCGGCGTCGGCGCGTATCGGAGGTCGAAGAGGTCGGCGGCCGCCTCGATGCCGGGCGGCGGGGCCTCGGCAGCGGCTCCCAGCACGAGTGCCACTGGACGGTCGGTGGTCACAGCGGTCGCCGTCCCCTCATCCCGGCGCGTTCGGTGTGGAAGTGGGCGACGCGTTCCTCCCCCAGCTTCCAGCACAACATCACGCGCTCACCGTCGCGTTCGGTCGGGAAATCGACCAGGCCCATCTCCGGATCCCGCAGCAGGATGCCCCGGTCGGCGAGGGAGGCCAGGTCGTCCTTCAACGTCTGCTGATACGTGAACCAGCCGGCCTCCGACACCCCTCCGCCGTCGGCGGCGACCCGCTCGGTGATCCGTTCGCTCGCGGCGATCAGATCCCGGCGAGCTTGCCGCAACCGGGGTAGCCGCTCCCGGAGATCGGCCAGTTCGGCATCGGCCTCCTCCACCGTGAAACGCCGCTCGGTCACGATGCCTCCTCGAGGCTCCGGGGAAGATCGCGGAGGTCGGTGATGCGGATCCCGTCGTGATCGGGGTGGCGTTCACGGCGATCGATCAGCACGGCGGTCATCCCCAGCGCCATCGGTGGAACGATGTCGAACTCGGGGTTGTCCCCCACGAACGCCACCTGCTCCGCCGGCAGCCCGAGACGCTCCAGCGCCAAGGCATAGATCTCGAGGTCGGGCTTCTCCATCCCTTCCAGGCCGCTGATCACCCGGACCGGGAACTCGTCCCGCACCTCCAGATGCACCAGCAGCTGGTCCAACCACGCTTCGAAGTTCGACACGATCCCCGCGGTGATCCCCTGCTCGCGGAGGGATGCCAGCACCGGGTGGACGTCGTCGAACAGCGCGTAGTTCTCCAGATCGGTGAACGCCGCGTACAGGGTCTCGCGGAGGCCGTTCGCCGACGGCAGCTCGAGGGAGACCAGCATGCGCTGATAGACGTCGATCCAGAACGCGCGAGAGGCCTCCGGGCTCAGGGTCCAGGCCACGCGTTCACGGGACGCTTCGCTGAACCGTTCGAGCACGACCGCCGACGCCGCCAGCACATCGGCTTCGTCGCGGGTATGTCCCTCGCGTTCGAGCACCTGGGAGAACAACGCGGGGAACGAGGGCGCCGGGTGGACCAGGGTCTCCCCGACGTCGAAGAGCACGGCGCGGATCGTCACGACAGCGACCTCCAGAACCGGTCGACCTGCGCCTCGAGTTCTTCGAGCGTCCCCTCGTTGTCGAACACCACGTCGGCGAACACCACCTTGTCCTCCAGCGGCATCTGGGCCGCCAACCGGGCGCGGGCGTCCGCCTCGTCCATGCCGCGCGCCACGAGCCGGCGGATCTGCGTCTCGGGCAGCGCCGAGACCACGAGCACCTGCTGGCAGTCGCGGTAGGTCCCGGTTTCGATCAGCAGCGGCGAGTCGAGCACCACCACGTCGTTGGTGCCGACACGGGCCGCCACTTCCTCGGCCACGCGACGCCGGACCAACGGGTGGACGATCGCCTCGAGGTCCCTGCGGGCGTCGTCGTCGGCGAACACCACACGGGCGAGCGCCGGACGGTCCACGCCACCGTCGGGCGTCACGATCTCGGGACCGAACCGCGCCACCACGGCCTCGAAGCCGGGCGTTCCCGGTTCGACCACCTCACGGGCGAGCACGTCGGAGTCCAGGATCACGGCACCACGGTCGGCGAGCATGCGAGCCACGGTGGACTTTCCCGAACCGATCCCGCCGGTGAGCCCGATGAACCGCATGTCTCGTGGAGTCGGCTGCCGGCGCCCGTGGGAGCCGGCAGCCTTCCTCCGTCAGTCGTTCCGGCCTTCGCGGCGCTTCAGGTCCTCGAGGATGGCCTCGAGCGAGACCTCGTCGTCCGCGGCCTCCTCGGCTTCCTCGACGGCGGCTTCCGCCACGGCCTCGGCTTCGACGGCCGTCTCGGCGTCGCCGGCCTCCTCGGCCACGATCGCGTCGTCGACGGCTTCCTCGGCGACCACGACGGCCACGGCCTCTTCGACCTGGGCCTCCTCGATCGCCTCTTCGACCACGGCCTCGGTGACCGCCTCCTCGACGGCCTCTTCCACGGCGGCCTCTTCGACGGCCTCGACCACGGCTTCCTCGGCGCGGCTTTTCCACCGCGTCGGCTCCTCGACCGGCTCGACCGCGCGGGCCTCGGCGACCGCCGGCTCGGGGTCGGTCGCGCGGGCGGCGTCGGCCTGGGCCACGGCGGCGAGGATGTCGTCGGGGATCTGGATCGTGGCGACCATCTCGGGCTGCGGCTCACGCCGCTGCTCGGGTTCGGCCTTGATCTCGGGCTCGCGCGGCGGCGCGTCCGTGACCTGGCGCATCGACAGGCTCACGCGTCGACGCGACACATCGACGTCGATCACCTTGGCCTTCACCTCGTCGCCCACCGAGAGCACCGACTCCGGGGAGTCGACGTGCTCGTGGCTGATCTCGGAGATGTGCACCAGGCCCTCGATGCCGGGAGCGACGCGCACGAACGCGCCGAAGGGCACGAGCTTGGTGACCTGTCCGTCGATGATCGAGCCCGCGGTGGACGTGCGCTCGAACTCCTTCCAGGGGTCTTCCTGGGTGGCCTTGAGCGAGAGCGACACGCGCTCGCGCTCCAGGTCGACGTCGAGCACCTCGACCTCGACCTCCTGGCCCACCGTGACGACCTCCTGGGGGTGGTCGACGTGCTTCCAGCTGAGCTCGGAGACGTGGACGAGCCCGTCCACACCGCCCAGGTCGACGAAGGCACCGAAGTTCACGATGGAGCTCACGGTGCCCTTGCGGCGCTCGCCCTTCTGCAGGGACTGCAGGAAGGTCTTGCGACCCTCGGACTGCGACTCCTCCAGGAACGCGCGACGGGAAAGCACGACGTTGTTGCGGTTGCGGTCGAGCTCGATGATCTTGGCCTCGAGCTCGGTGCCGACGAACGGGTGCAGGTCGCGCACGCGCCGCAGGTCCACCAGCGACGCGGGCAGGAACCCTCGCAGGCCGATGTCCAGGATCAGGCCGCCCTTGACGACCTCGATCACCGGGCCCTTGATCGTCTCGCCCGACGTCATGACCTCCTCGATCCGGCCCCAGGCGCGCTCGTACTGCGCGCGCTTCTTGGACAGGATCAGGCGGCCTTCCTTGTCCTCCTTCTGCAGGACCAAGGCCTCGATCTGGTCGCCGACCTTGACGACCTCGTTCGGGTCGACGTCGTGGCGGATCGACAGTTCCTTGGACGGGATCACGCCCTCGGACTTGTAGCCGATGTCCAGCAGGACCTCGTCGCGGTCGATCTTCACGACCTCGCCGTCGACGATGTCGCCGTCGTTGAAGTCCTTGAACGACGCCTCCAGCGCTTCGATCAGCTCTTCCGGCGTCAGGTCCCGCTCCGGCTCGGCCGGGGCGGCGGGAGCAGCCGGAGCGGCTTCAGCAGCCGGCGGCGCTTCCGTGGCAGCGGCGGGAACCTCCGGGGTGGAGGCCTCAGGGGCCGCTTCGGTCTCGGTCGCCTCAGGGGCAACCGTCGTCTCGTCACTCATGGTGATGGATCTCCTTCCGGCGCGCGGCGCTCACCACTCGCGGCTTGGGATTTTGCGAGTGGCACACGAGCTACCCGAGGATCCGGACCCGCGGCCGTCGAACAGCGTAGGTGTCCGGGAGAAACGTCGTCAAACGAAACGGCTCGCAGGATCCGGTTTGCGGCCTCCCGGTCCGCCGTCGCTGAGCGCCCGCGTCAGTGGCCGGCCGGGACGGCGTCGGCCCAGTTCGGGCCCCAGCCGACATCGGCCTGCAACGGCGACCTCCAGGTCGACCGCGTGCTCCATCCGGTCCTGCACCAGCTCGGCGGCGGCCTCGACGGTGGACTCCGGCACCTCGAACACCAGCTCGTCGTGAACGGTGAGGAGCATGTGCGCGTCGAGCTCCGGGTGCTCTTCGAGCACGTTCGCCACCGCGATCATCGCCACCTTGAACACATCGCTCGCGCTGCCCTGGATCGGCGCGTTCAGCGCCTGACGCCGGCCCAGGTCGCGCAGCCGCGGGTTCGCGGCCTGGAGCTCGGGGATGTAGCGGCGCCGGCCCAGGATCGTCTCCGTGAAGCCCTCGACCGTGGCGTGACCCACCTGGCGGTCCAGGTACTCGCGGATCGCGGGGAACGAGGCGAAATAGGCGTCCATGATCTCGCCGGCCTCATCGGGTGGGATGTCGAGCCGCTGCGCGAGGCCCCAGGCGTTCATCCCGTAGGCGAGCCCGTAGTTGACCATCTTGGCGCGGCTGCGCGAGAGCGGGTCGACGGCGTCGAGCGGCAGGTCGAACACGCGCGCGGCGGTCTCGGTGTGGATGTCGTGCCCGCTGGCGAACGCCTCACGCAACCCTGCGTCGCCCGACAGGTGCGCCAGGATCCGCAGCTCGATCTGGGAGTAGTCCAAGACCAGCAGCACCTGGCCGGGCTCCCCGGGGATGAACGCCTGGCGGATCTGGCGGCCGAGGTCGCTGCGCACCGGGATGTTCTGCAGGTTGGGGTTGGAGGAGCTGAGCCGCCCGGTGGCCGCCACGGCCTGGTTGAACGTGGTGTGGATGCGGCCGTCCCGTGGGTCGACCAGCTTCGGCAGCGCTTCGAGGTAGGTGGAGTTGAGCTTGTCGAGCTCGCGCCACTGGAGCAGCGCGTCGACGATGGGGTTCTCCTCGCGGAGCTTCTCCAGCACGCTGGCGTCGGTCGACAGTTCGCCCTTGGGGGTCTTCTTGCCGGGTTGGAGGCCGAGCCGGTCGTACAGGATCGCGCGCAGCTGGGGCGGCGAGTTGAGGTTGAACTCCTCGGCCGCCTCCTCGTAGACCTGGGCCTTGAGCGCGGCCATCCGTTCGCGGACGCCCTCGCCCATGGATCCCAGGTAGTCGACGTCGAGCCGCACGCCACGGGCCTCCATGCCCGCGAGCACCGAGGCCAGCGGGAGCTCGACGTCTTCGAGCAGCCCGCGCAGGCCCTGTTGGTCGATCTTCTCCTCCATCACGGGCGCCAGGAGGGCCACGGCGGCGGCTTCGGCCGCGGGGACGCGCCAGCCCGCCTCGGAGAACAGCTGCCCTTCGTCCTCGTCCGCCACCGAGCCCAGCACGTCGGCGCCGAGGTAGGCCTCGCACAACGCGTCCAGGGGGTAGGTGGCGGCGGCCGGGTCGAGGAGGTAGCCCGCGAGCATCGTGTCGAACGCCACCCCGCCCACGCGCGCATCCTGCGATCGCACCACCCGCTCGAACGCCTTGGCGTCGTGGATCCACTTGGGAGCGCCGTCGTCGGCGACGAACCCTGCGACCGGTGTCAGCGAGGGCAGCGGCGCGTAGGCCGCCTGCGCTCCCCCGGCGGACGCCGCCATCCCTCGGACCTGGATGCCGTCGACGTCGAGACGCACGCCCACGGGGCTCCCGCCCGACCACGTGGTGGGGAGCTCGTCGGCGGTGACCTCGCGCAGGTCGAGTTCGGCCACCTCGACCTTGGGCTTGGCGGCGTGGCCCACGTCCTGCAGCCGGTCGAACAGGCTCCGGAACTCCAGCGAGGTGAACAGCCGCCGGACCTCCTCGGCGTCCCAGTCCCCCATCACGCAGTCGTCGGGCGTCACGGGCAGCGGGACGTCGGTGACGATCTGCGCGAGCTCCTTGTTGAGCGGCAGGCGCTCGGCGCTCGCCTCGACGTTCTCCTTCTGCTTGCCCTTCAGCTGATCGGTGTTGGCCAGGAGCTCCTCCACGGTGCCGAACTGGTTGATCAGCTTCGCGGCGGTCTTGTCCCCCACCCCCGGAACGCCCGGGATGTTGTCGCTGGTGTCGCCCTTCAGCGCCACGAAGTCGAGGTACTGGCTGGGCGTGATGCCGAACCGCTCGGTCACCGCGGCTTCGTCGTAGCGGACGATGTCGCTGATGCCCTTGCGGTTGAACATCACCGTGATCAGCGGGCTCACCAGCTGGAAGAAGTCGCGGTCGGCGGTGACGATCGTGGCGTCGATCCCCTGTTCGGCGGCCCGCATGGCCAGGGTGCCGATCGCGTCGTCGGCCTCGTTGCCGTCGGCGATCCGCAACACGGGGATCTTCAGCGCCTCCAGCACCTCCTCGATCAACCCCAGCTGTGGCCGGAAGTCGCCCGGGGTCTCGGCCCGGCCCGCCTTGTACTCGGCGTCCTTGGCCAGGCGCACCGTGGGCGCGCCCGAGTCGAAGAACACCGCGATCAGGTCGGGTCGCTCCTCGGCCAGCAGCTTGATCAGCATGCTGGTGAACCCGTAGACCGCGTTCGTGACCGTTCCGCTGGAGGTGGCGAGGGTGGGCGGGAGCGCGAAGAACGCCCGGTAGGCCAGCGAGTGTCCGTCGAGCAGGAACAGTCGCCGGGGGGCGTCCTGCTGGTCGCGCTTCGAGGGAGGGGTCATCCGCCCGTATCGTAGTGTGCGCCCATGACGACCGACGCCCCAGCCTCCGATGCGCGGCACCCCGGTGCGGACTACCTCGAAGCGCTCTACGAACTCGAGGAGGAGGGCTTCCCCACCGTGCAGGCCGAGGTCTCGCGATGGATGGGCGTCAGCCGGGCCTCGGTCTCCGAGCACGTCAAGCGGCTGATGGCCGACGGGCTCCTCGAGGTCGACGGACGGACGCTCCGATTCACCGACGCCGGTCGCGACATGGCGATCAGCCTGGTGCGCCGCCACCGCCTCGCCGAGCACCTGCTGATCGACATCATCGGACTGCCGTGGCACAAGGCCCACCAGGAGGCCGAACGCTGGGAACGCGTGATCTCCGCCGAGGTGGAAGCCCGCCTGGTCGTGATCCTCGACGACCCCGGGGCCTGTCCCCACGGCAACCCGATCCCCGGTTCCTCGCACGAGACCGACGTCTCGACCCTGGTGGTGCTCAAGGACGTGGCGCCCGGTTCCCGCGTCACGTTGCGCCGGCTCACCGAAGACCTCGAGCTGGAACTGGACGTGATGCGGTTCCTGGAAGAGTCGGGGCTGATGCCGGGCGCCACCTTCCGCGTGGACGGCGTGGGCCCCGACGGCACCATGGGGCTCACCGTGGAACGCAAGCCCGTCGCGCTGGGCGCGCAGCTCGCCGACAACCTCTGGGTCGACCCGGCCTGACGCCCTTCGGCGTCATCGTTCGTGGGCGAATCACCTTGACGTGAATCCCACCGTCTCGATAGGATTTCGTCTGTCCGAATGATGCATGTTCGGCACCCTGAACATCCGAGACACCGTCCGGCCCGCGTCCGCGGCTGAGGGGAAGGGGAACCACCGGCATGCTGCCCACGTTCGTGATCGGTCTCCGCGAAGGCGTCGAGGCCGCCCTGATCGTCGGCATCATCGCCGCCTTCCTGATCCAACGAGGCGAGCGCAAAGCGATCCGTTCGATGTGGCTCGGTGTCGCCATCGCGATCGCCCTGTGCATCGGCGTCGCGGTCGTCCTGAGCGTGATCGGCGAGAACCTCCCCTTCAAGCAGCGGGAGATCATGGAGGGCGTGTTGGCCCTCATCGCCGTGGCCGGCGTCACCTACATGATCATCTGGATGCGCCGCCATTCCCGCGGGCTCAAGGGGGTCCTCGAGGAGAACGCCGCCGCCGCGCTGGTGGCCGGCTCATCCCTGGCACTGATCGGCATGGCGTTCTTCGCGGTGATCCGCGAAGGGCTCGAGACGGCCATCTTCATGCTCGCGGCGTTCCAGAACTCCACCGACCCGATGGCGACCGGCCTGGGCGCCGTGATCGGCGTGGTGGTGGCCGTGGCCCTCGGCTATGCGATCTACAAGGGCGGGGTGCGCATCAACCTCAGCCGGTTCTTCCGGATCACCGGCTTCGTCCTGGTCCTGGTGGCCGCCGGCTTGCTGGCCAGCGCCGTGCACTCGCTCTCGGAGGCGGGCGTGGTGACGCAGCTGCAGTCGTCGGCCTTCGACCTCACCTGGCTGGTGGCCCCGGGCAGCGTCCGGGCCGCCCTCCTCACCGGCATGCTGGGCCTGCAGCCGGTGCCCACCACCGCCGAGATGTTCGCCTGGCTCCTCTACGCCATCCCCATGGGCGCCTACGTCCTGTGGCCTCAGCGATCCGGTCGCAGGACCGAACCGGTGGCCGCTCCCGCCACCACCACCGCCTGAGGGCCATCGTCCCGGCCTCCCAGACCATCTGCCCACGACCTCAAGGAGGGGTTCATGTCGCTCGGCCGCCGGACCACCCTCATCGCACTTGGAGCCGTCGCGCTCATGGTCGCCGCAGGCGCCTGCAGCGGCGATGACGCAGACCCCGCGGCCGACGACACCGTCGGCGTGACCCTCCAGGACTTCACCGTCACGCTGGACCCGGCGACGATCCCGGCCGGCGAGGTGACGTTCGACGCCTCGAACCAGGGCGCCGAGATCCACGAGTTCGAGATCGTGAAGACCGACACCCCGGCCGGGGACTTCGAGGTCACCGACGACGTCGCCGACTTCGGTGACGGGGAGATCGTGGACGAGGTCGAGGACATCGCCCCCGGCACCGGTGCCAACCTCACCGTGAACCTGCCGGCTGGGACGTACGCGGTCGTGTGCAACCTGCCCGGGCACTACGGCCAGGGCATGCACGCCGACCTCACGGTGGAGTAGTCCGCCGACCCGAGGCTGACCGGGTTCGCGCCGGGCAGACCTGTCACTCTTTTCTCCGCCACCGCGCAACAGGCCTGACCTGCTGCTTCAGGGGAAACGGTTCGCCCGGCGCTCCGGTCGAGGAGTTGACAGGTCTCAACCTCGCGTTTATCGTTCGCTCCGGTCCCGCGAGACCGCGGATGGACCGGGAAACCGGACCGGAAGAGGTCGCACGGGACCGCGGCTTGACGGGCCGCGACGCTCGACAGGGAACGATCGCGTATGGGGAAGGCGTGATCGAACCCGAGGGGCGGCGCGGCCCGTCATCTGTTTCCGGGGTCGTTGCGACCCGACGGTCGAAAGCACAGGTCGAGGGTTCGTTGACGGATCCGGCACCCTGAAGGAACGCTGGAGTCCTCAGCGGGGCTCACCAGGGCTCAGGAGCGATCGAGACGCCCTAGAGCACCGCTTCGAGGAACTGGCGCGTCTCGGGGTTCTGCGTGTGGTTGAAGAGCTCGTCGGGCGTCCCCTGCTCCAGGATCACGCCCTCGTGGAAGAAGCACAGCCGGTTGGCGACCTCGCGAGCGAACCCCATCTCGTGGGTCACCACCATCATCGTCATGTGCATGTCCATGGCGAGGGACTTCATCACCGTCAGCACCTCACCGATCAGCTCGGGGTCCAGCGCCGAGGTGGGCTCGTCGAAGAGCATGACCTCGGGCTCCATGGCCAGCGCCCGGGCGATGGCCACGCGCTGCTGCTGACCGCCGGAGAGGCGGATCGGGTACTCGTCGGCCTTGTCGGAGAGCCCCACCTTGGCGAGCAGCTCCAGCCCGTGGGCCTTCGCCTGCGCCTCCGGGATCCCCTTGACGGTCACGGGGCCCTCGATCACGTTGCTCGATCACGGTCATGTTGGGGAACAGGTTGAACTGCTGGAAGACCATGCCCGCCTTGATCCGCAGCTGACGGACCTGCTCGCGCTTGCCCTTCGTGCGGTGACCGCCTTCGAGTCGGACCCCCGCGACCTCGATCATGCCGGAGGTGGGGTCTTCCAGGAAGTTCACGCATCGAAGGAGCGTGCTCTTCCCCGACCCCGACCTGCCGAAGATGACCACGACCTCGCCCTGGTCGACCTCCATGTCGATCCCTTTGAGCACCTCGAGGTTGCCGAAGGACTTGTGGAGGTTCTCCACCCTGACGACGGCGTTCCCGTTCCCCGAGGTCATCTCAATGCCCCTGTCCCGGGAGTTCGGGTCCACCCGACGGCTCGTCGATGATGGCGGCCACGGCTCCCCCTTCGCCGCCCTGACCGGGTGTGGCTGACGATCTTGGACTTCTTGCCCGTGTCCCCCCGGACGTACCCCTTGCCGATCCGGCGCTCCAGTCGCGATTGGAAGAACGTGAAGATGGCCGTCAACGCCCAGTACATCCCGGCGGCGAGCAGATAGGCCTCCAGCGGCAGGAAGTCTCGGGTTCCCACGAGTTGCGCTCGCCGGAAGATCTCCTCTTGGCCGACCGTCGCCCCGATGAAGCTCACCAGGGCCGTGTCCTTCATCATCGCGATGAACTCGTTCCCGGTCGGAGGGATGATCACCCGGAAGGCCTGCGGTAGCACGACGCGCTTCATCTTCTGTCGGTAGGTCATGCCGAGCGCCTCCGCGGCCTCGGACTGGCCGTGGCTGACCGACTGGATGCCTGCGCGGAAGATCTCCGTCATGTACGCGCCGTAGTTGAGCCCCAACGCCAGGATCCCCGCCACCAGCGAATCCAACGTGAGGAGGTCTTCGAGCCACTCCGGCAGGCCCAGGTTGCCGACGACGATCGGGAGCGCGAACGCGATCAGGAACAGTTGCACGATGAGGGGTGTCCCCCGGAAGAACGACGTGTAGAACCCTGAGACCCCGTAGGCGATCGGATTCCGCGACAGCCGCCCCAGCGCTCCGATCAACGCCAGGATGATCGCCAGGATGATCGCGAAGAAGGCGATCGTGAGGGTGTAGACGAGGCCCTTGACCACGTAGTCGGCGCGGTCGCGCATGAACTCCGTATTGAAGTCAGCCGCGTTGAAGAGGAACCCCAGGAGCAGGAAGATCACGGCCCAAACGATCGCGACCTTCAGACGGAACGGAACGCGGGCGCTGGCCTGGGCCATGCCCTCCATGCGGTTGGTCGGCCGTTGGGCGGGGGGCCGGGTTCCCCCGGCCCCCCCTTCGTACGTCGCCACGCGTCCCCCGTTCGCTGGTTTATGCCTCGTTGCTGACCGTCAGGTCGGTGTCGTACCACTGCATCGACAGGTCGGTGAGCGATCCGTCGGCGTGCATCTCGTCGACGATGTCAGACACCGCTGCCACCAACGAAGCCTGGTCCAGTTCCGACTCCTTGTCGAACGCGACCGAAAGCGGCTCGTAGAAGAGCGGGTCGCCGACGAGCCGGATCGGCTGTCCCTTCTTGATGGCCGCCTCCAGCGTGGGCGTTGCCGACATCGTGCCATCGACCTGGCCGGACACCAAGGCCTGGATCGCCGTCGAGTCGGTGTCGTAACCCTTGATGTCAACATCGATCGGGGACTCGAACGTGTACCCGGGGATGTCCAAGGTGCCCTGCAGGAAGAAGTCGTAGGTGCACCCTGCACACACGCCGATCGTCTGGCCGTTGAGCTGGTCGATCGTGGTGACGTCGCTGTCTTCCTGCACCGCGATCGAGGCCGGCGTGTAGTAGTAGGCGGGCGAGAAGTCCAGGACCTCGGTCCGCTCCTCGGTCACCGTCATCGAACCCACGCTCATGTCCCAGCGGTCCTGCCAGTTGCCGGCGGTGATGGCCTCCCACTTCGGCGTCTCCCACTCGATCTCGACGCCGAGCTTGTCGGCGATCGCGGTGGCAACGTCGATGTCGAACCCCTCGTACTCGTTCGTCTCCGGGTTCAGCGACGACTGCGGCGGGTAGGCCGGGTCGGTCGAAACCCTGATGACGCCCTCTTCGCAGATCTTCGCGAGCAGGTCGCCCGCGCTCGTGTCTGCCGTGGCGCATGCGCCCGTCGCGCTGGCACCGGTGCTGCCGGTGTCACCCGACGGTTCGTCGTCATCCCCTCCACACGCTGCAGCGGTCAAGGCGAGCACCGCCAGCAACGCGACGAACGAACGAAGCTTGAACTTCCGCATCCTGCCTCCTCCCAGGGGGGAACGCGGGCGTTCCCCGTCCAACGGCCGGACTATAGGCCGAGGGGATGGTGCGGGCAACGCGATATCGTGCACAACCCCCCGGTAGGACTACGAGAATCGGCGCCGTTCCGGCTTCAGGCGGCCTCGGGCGAGGGGATCCAGCGGGTGCCCGATGGGGTGAAGACCGCGACCTGCGGATCCACGAGTTCACCGCCCTCATCGAATCGGACCGGTCCCCCGGTGCCGTCGTAGGAGTCCAGACTGCCGACGTAGTCGCGCATCTGCTGCCGGTCGCGAACGCCGTCGTGGAAGGCTTGCGCGGTCAGCGTCCCCGCGTCCCAGGCCTCCGCGGCGTAGACGCCGGGCGCAAGGCCGGTGGCGGACTGGTAGGCGTTGATGAACCGCCGCGCGGCGTCGCTGTTGGTCAGGTTCACGTCCCGGCACGGGCATGTGAGCTCGCCGACCATGGGGGTCCCGTCGGGTCCCGGGATGGGCATGACGGTCTTCATGGCGTCAGAGGCAAGGTCGATCGTGGGGTCCAGGCCGGCGTCCGCGAGGGCGCCGGTGAGGGCGTCCGCGCCCTCTGGGCTTCCGATCCACACGGTGACTGCACAGCCGGCCCGGACGGCCTCGACGGCGGCGTCCGTGTCACCGGCGGCCGGCGACTCGGTCGGGACCAGCACGGGAAGATCGGCCTCGACAGCGTCCCGCAGTTCCCGCGCGTACACCGTGTCCTCGGCGAACAGGCATGCGGGGCCGGCCGAGGTCTCGGGCACAGCGTCCTCGATGATCGCCGGCGAGCCGTTCCGCCTGGAGCCCCTGATCCGGCACGAACCGGCGCCACAGCTCCTCGGGCGCCCCGGGAGCCTCAGGGGCTACGAGGCCGCCGCCGGGTCCGCTCGCCCAGATCGAAGCGCTCTCCGGCGAGAGGCTGAAGGTCGGCACTCCGCCCTTGGCCAGGGTCTCGCCCACGTCCTCAGGCTCCTCCCAGAACGGCGCCAGCACGGCGAGGACGAACGTGGGGTCCAGGACCACCTGCCGGGCGAACGTGCTCGCCGT
This sequence comes from uncultured Actinomycetes bacterium, assembly GCA_963797635.1. Lineage (GTDB taxonomy): Bacteria > Actinomycetota > UBA4738 > UBA4738 > HRBIN12 > JAOUEA01. The sequence goes on along the minus strand of CAWCPZ010000011.1, from coordinate 200,639 downwards.
GCCGGGGTCGCCGCCGGTGTCGAACTGCACCACCTGCACGTCGAGGTCCATGCCCGCCGATCCCGTCGTGGACGGCCCGATCGAAGGCGAGGAACGACGGGGAAACCAGATCCACGTGGGACGCCGATCGAGAGGTCCTGGAAGAAGGCGATCCGCACCAGCGGCGTGGCGCGCTCGGTCCGGTTCGGAGGACCAACACGCCGAGGCCGCGAGGCCGAACACGACCACCGCGACCATCGATCGGGCGAGGGTTCGGTGAGGGGTTCGCATGATGTCGTGTGCGTTGCCGCGGCCGATACTCTATGGACGCTCCGGCCGGGATGGCGGAACTGGCAGACGCGCGGGACTCAAAATCCCGTGAGCTTCGGCTCGTGAGGGTTCGACCCCCTCTCCCGGCACCGCCTCGACCTGCGGTCGCTCACGCTGTAGTCGGTCGACTGCGAGCGCAGAGCTACACGGCTGGATGACGGCATCGGCTCGCGACTTTGGGATGGCGTACAGCCAACGCTGGGGTTAGCGCCCATCCCCGCCGCCGTGCGGGTTCTCGTAGTACGAGGGGTCGTGCTTGGGGGCATCGGGATCATCGTCGGAAGGGTCGCGTTGAAAGCCAACCCCAGAATCTGCTCGCCGAGCGACTTCATCCAACGCATCGACGACAAGCATATCCCGCTTCGCCTTGTCCTCACGCGTGGTTCGACCCCTCTGTCCCGGCACCCCGTTGACCGGCACGCGCCGCAGGCGCTCACGGCAACAGGTCGTCCAGGGAGACGGTCTGGGTGTAGACCGGTTCGGGATCGGCGGTCCCGCCGTCGATCGGCACCGCAGGGACGCGGTAGATCGCGATCGACACCTCTTGCGCGCAATCCCCGGTCTCCCCGCAGGTGATCGTGCCCGAGAGGCCCGAGACCCCGCTCGTGGCGGCCACGGCGTCTCGCAGGTCGCCACGTCCAACGGTCAGGGTGCCGTCCTCATCGCGCTCTGCGACCCGTTCGACGGCGTCGAGCAGCATGATGGTGGCGTCGAACGCCTGGGTGTGGAACATCGCCGGCGGCGCGGTGCCGAATTGCTCCTCGTACGCCGGCAAGAACTCCATCCGGTAGAAGTCGTCGGCCATCAGCATCGTCGAATCGGGCCCCGCCAGGTAGGCCCCGCCTCGCACGGCCGGCAGGAAGGACGGGTCGAAGCACCCGCTGCCTCCCACCAGTGGCACGCCTTGGAGGCCGTCCACCACCCCGGCCTGACGAGCGGCCTGCGCGCACACCGGGTCGGCGGCATCGAGGTAGACCACCGTGGGTGCCACCTCGCCGAGCGCACGCATCACGCGCTCGGGTGAGACCGCCGGGTCGGCGAGCGAACCCGAGGCCGACACGATGCCGTCGTCCTCCTCGAACGCGGTCCGGAACGCGGTGGCGGCCCCCGAGGTGTCCGCATCGTCGTAGGCGATGCCCGCCCGGTCGGCCTCGAGTTCGTCGATCGCGAACCCCGCCACCGCGACCCCTTCGAGCCGGTCGTCGTAGGCGGTCCGGAAGAAGAACGGGGACCGTCGCCCCTGGCCGGTGAGCGCCGCGTCCGTCGCGGTGGGCGAGATCATCACGATGCCGTCGTCCGCGAGGGCGACGCCCGGGCCCTGGAGCACCGAGGCCGCACAGCCGGGACCGATGACCCCCACCAGGTCATCCGTGTCCGCGCCGAAGGGCTGGTCCTCGTTCGCGGCGTCATCGCTGCACCCCTCCGATGCACCCACCACCTCAACGGGGTGACCGAGGAACTCCCCGGGCACGCCGTCGAGGGTGCCGTCGAGGAAGTCGACCGCCAGTTGCACGCCGCGCTCGGCGTCGCGCCCCACCCACGACGGCGTCCCGTCGGCGGGCGTCAGCAGCGTCCCGATCGTGATGGGGTCGCCGGGGGCGATCGTCAGCGAGCCGAACCGGTCGGCCACCGTCGAGGCGGGCGGATCGCTGGGCTCACTCGGGTCGCCGCCGAAGCAGGCGGGCAGGCTCGCCACGATGGCAACCACCACCACGACCCGCCAAGACGCCCTTGTGCGGCATGCCGTCTCAGTCCAAGGCTCGGCGGAAGTCCGCGGCCAGGGCGAGGGTGCCGTCACGGTCGCCCTCGAGGAGACGAGCCATCAGCGCGCTGCCCACCGCCACCCCGTCGGCGAACCGAACGGCCTGGGCGGCGTGCTCGGGGGTGGCGATCCCGACCCCGACCAACAGCGGCAGGTCGGTCATCGGACGGAGCGCCGCCACCAACTCCTCGGCGGTGCTCGACAGCGAGTCGCGCGCGCCGGTCACACCGTAGGTCGCGACGCAGTACACGAACCCGCGCGCCGTCGAGGCGATCCGCGACAGGCGCTCCGGAGCGGTCCCCGGTGCGGCCAAGAGCACGGTGTCGATGTCACGGGCATCGGCCGATGCGCGCAGCTCGTCGATCTCGTCGACCGGCACGTCGGGCACGATGATCCCGTCGACGCCGGCGTCGCGCGCGCGATCGAAGAACGCATCAGCCCCGATGCGCAGGACCGGGTTCACGTACGTCATGACCGCGATCGGGATCGTGAGCGAGGCGTCCTCGATCAGCGCCAGCACATCCGAAGGGGTCGTACCGGCCTCCAGCGAACGGCGAGACGCCTCCTGGATCACGCCTCCGTCCATCACCGGATCGGAGAACGGCAGCCCCACCTCGATCGTGTCGGCGCCGGCATCCTGGAGCCCGCGCAGCAGCGCGGCGTCCACGCCGGGGAACCCTCCGGTCACGTACGGGGCGAACGCGCCGCCGCCCGCTTCCCTGCGGGCGCGCAGCGCCTTCTCGAGGGCTCCCATCAGTGGAGGCCTCGCTCGCCCAGCGCCGCCAGCACGGTGTCGAGGTCCTTGTCACCGCGGCCCGACAGGCAGACCAAGATGCGGGAACCCTCCGGGAGCGGCCGCTGCAGGAGCCACCCGATCACGTGGCTGGGCTCGAGGGCCGGCAGGATGCCCTCGGTGCGGGCCAGCGCCTGGAAGCCCTCCAGGGCGTCCTCGTCGGTGGCCGATACGTAGCGGGCAAGCCCCGCGTCGTTGAGGTAGGCGTGCTCGGGCCCCACTCCGGGGTAGTCCAGCCCGGCCGAGATCGAATGGGTCTCGACCACCTGGCCGTCGGCATCCTGCAGCAGGTAGGACAACGCGCCGTGCAACACGCCCGGCTGGCCCTGCGTGATCGATGAGCAGTGCTCCCCCAGGCCGAAGCCGCGGCCGCCCGCTTCCACCCCGATCAACTCGACGCCGGGCGTACCGACGAAGGCGGTGAACATCCCGATCGCATTGCTGCCGCCTCCCACGCACGCCAGGACGTACTCGGGATCGACCGTGGTGGCTTCGGTGTATTGGCGCCTGGCCTCGTCGCCGATCACCCGCTGGAGATCGCGGACCATCACCGGGAACGGGTGCGGGCCGACGACCGAACCGAGGATGTAGTGCGTGTTCTGCACGGTGGCGGCCCAGTCGCGCAGCGCTTCGTTCACGGCTTCCTTCAGCGTCTTCGTCCCGGCGGTGACCGGCACGACCTCGGTGCCCAGCAGCTTCATGCGTGCCACGTTGGGAGCCTGCCGGCGGATGTCTTCCTCGCCCATGTACACCACGCACGGAAGGCCGAGGAGGGCGCATGCGGTGGCGCTGGCCACGCCGTGCTGGCCGGCGCCGGTCTCGGCGATGATGCGCTCCTTGCCCAGGCGCTTGGCGATCAACGCCTGGCCGAGGGCGTTGTTGATCTTGTGCGCCCCGGTGTGCGCCAGGTCCTCCCGCTTGAGCCAGATGTCGTAGCCGAGTTCGGCCGACAGGCGCTTGGCCGGCGTGATCGGCGTCGGCCGGCCGACGAACTCGCGCGAGAGGGTGCCGAGTTCGGCGACGAACCCCGGGTCGGTGCGCAGCGTCGACCACGCGTCGGCCAGCTCGTCCAGGGCGGGGATCAGCACCTCCGGGACGTACCGGCCGCCGTAGGTGCCGAAACGCCCTCGCGCGTCGGGCACCGCCGCGGCCGGCGTGCTGCCGGCTCGGGTGGCCACGGTCATGTCATCGACTCCTCTCCCGTCAACGCGCGCACCGCGGCGCGCGGATCGCCCGCTCGCATCAGGGCCTCGCCCACCAGGATGGCAGACGCGCCGGCAGCCACGGCGGCCTCGACATCGGCCCGCGAGGCGATCCCGCTCTCCATCACCGCGATCCGGTCGGCAGGGATCCGGCCCAGCCGGCTCCTCGCACGGCCGGGGTCGACCTCCAGGGTCTCCAGGTCTCGTGCGTTCACGCCGATCACCGGCGCATCGGTGGCGAGCGCCCGATCGAGATCCTCGTCCGAGTGGGTCTCCAGCAAGATCCCCAGGTCCAGGTCTGCGGCGGTGGCCAGCATCGCGGCGAGCTCGTCGTCGCGGAGACACGAGGTGATCAGCAGCGCGGCGTCGGCGCCGTGGGCGCGCGCCTCGATCAACTGCGAGGGGATCACCAGGAAGTCCTTGCGCAGCACCGGGATGTCGACGCCGGCCCGGACGGCGTCGAGGTCGGTGAGCGAGCCGTGGAAGTGCGTGGGTTCGGTCAGGACCGAGATCGCCGCGGCCCCGCCGTCACGGTAGGCCTGCGCCTGCTGGATGGGGTCGGCGTCCTCCGCGATCGCGCCGGCCGACGGCGAGGCCCGCTTCACCTCCGCGATGACCGCCGGCGTGTGCGCCCGCAGCGCCTCCTCGAACCCGCGGGCGGGCGGGCGCGATCGCGCGCGTGCGAGCAGCGCCGCGTCGTCGAGCGGCTGGCGGTCGAGCGCTCGGCGGAGGTCGTCCACCAGGTCGGTGAGGAAGCCCATGGGGGCGCCAAGTCTAGTGTTCGGCGGCCCAGGCGAGGGCTTCGGGCAGTGGGAGCGACCCTTCGAGCGCGCCGCGCCCCACCACCGCACCCACCGCGCCCGCCCGGTGCACCGCGACCAGATCGTCGACGGAGGCGATGCCCCCTGCGGCCAGCGTGGGTTTGCCCGATCGCACCACGCGCTTGACGGTCGCATCGTCGGGACCGGAGGCCGAGCCGACCTTGGCGACGGCGGTCACCACGAAGCCCGGTGCCCCGGTCGCCGTGAGCCATCCCAGGGTCGCCATGAGATCCAGGTCCACCGGCTCCCTGCCCCGCGAACGGATCCGGCCGTCGGCGACCTCGATCCCGACGAGGTAGCGCCCGCCGGTCGCGGCGGCCACCTCCGCGAACCCCCGCTCGTCCCCCAGCGCCGCCGAACCGATCACCACGCGGGCGGCGCCGGCCGACAGGAACGCCGCGGCCTCCGCCGGCGTGCGGATGCCGCCGCTCGCCTGGATCGCCACGTCGGGGAACGCATCGCGGATCGCGACGAGGGTCTCGGCGTTGCCCACCGTTCCCTCGAAGGCCAGGTCCATGTCGACCACGTGCAACCAGCGGGCGCCCGCCTCGACGAACGAGCGCGCCGCCGCCACGGGATCGCCGCCGAACGCCTCGACGGGAACCGGTCCCTCGGGCGAATAGGCGCCGAGCCGCCCGTGCGTGAGATCGATCGCCGGCAGGACCGAGAACATGCGCGAACCCTACCCGGCGTCGGCGTTCGCCTCGAGGGCGGCGGCCACCGCGAGATCCTCGAAGGCCACCCCCACCGACACGAAGACGCTGTGATGGCCGGTGGGCTTGGCTCCCGTCACCACCTCGTGCAGGTCGGCGTCGATGCGATCCGCCGTCGCCGGGCCGAACGCGAGTGCCAGGTCACCGGCTTCGGCCAGCGCGACCTCGCGCGTCTCGACGACGATCGCGGCGTCCCGCACGGCCGCCTCGTCGAGCTCCCGGGTCTCGAGCGTGTACGCCCCCACGGCGTTGACGTGCGCGCCCTCGGCGAGCAGCGAGCCGTCGAAGACCGGCTCCGGGCTCGTGGTGCAGGTGCACACGATGTCGGCACCGGCGACCGCCTCCGGCCCGCCCACCGACGCGTCGGAGCCCCTCCGCGGAGGCTCGGTCCACCAGGGCCTCGGCGGCTTCCGCGGATCCTGGAGACCACGACGAGTTCGTCGATCGGCCGCACCGCGCGCATCGCGTCCAGGTGCGAGTTCGCCTGCACGCCCGCGCCGAAGATCACCAGCCGATGGGCATCGGGAGCGGCGAGGAAGCGCGTCGCGAGCGCCGAGACCGCCGCGGTGCGGATCGCCGTGAGCGACGATCCGTCGATCACCGCACGCAGCGACTGTGTCGCCGCGTCGAACAGGACGTACGTCGCCTGGACGAACGGCAGCCCGGCCTCCGGATTCTCCGGGGTGAGGGTGACGAGTTTGACGCCGAGGGCCTCCTCGCCGAACGCCGGCATCAGCAGGACGGTGCCCCGGTCCGTGGACACCGACGAGCGTGGCGGCGCGGTCACCTCGAGCGTGGCGAACGCCGCTCTCGAGGGCGTGGATCGCCGACGGGTAGGTCAGCAGCCGGTGGACGTCGTCGGCGGTGAAGACCCGCACGCCGGCGGACCCGGATGCCGCCTCGCGGTCAGAGCTCACCCAGGTAGGCCTCGCGCATGAGCGGGTTCGCCAGGAGGTTCTCGGCGGTGTCGGCCAGGACCACCTGGCCGGTCTGGATCACGTACCCGCGATCGGCGATCGACAGCGCCATGTTGGCGTTCTGCTCCACCACGAAGACCGTTCGTCCCAAGGCTCGGATCGACTTGATGATCTCGAAGACCTGGTCGACCAGCACGGGCGAGAGGCCCATCGAGGGTTCGTCCATCAACAGGACCTTGGGGTCGGCCATGAGCGCACGGCCCATCGCCACCATCTGCTGCTCGCCTCCCGAGAGGGTGCCCGCCTTCTGCTTGAGCCGCTCACGGACCCGGGGGAACATCTCCAGGACCTGCTCCCGGTCGCGGTGCACGCCATCTGCGTCGGTGCGCAGGAACGCGCCCAGCTCGAGGTTCTCGGCCACGGTCATGTCGGAGAACAGGCGCCGGTTCTCAGGCACCATCGAGACGCCGCGTCGCACGATCTCGGTCGTGGACAGACCCGCTCACGACTTCGCCGTCCACGACGACGTCGCCCTCGGAGGGCACGACGTAGCCCAGGATCGTCTTCAGCGTGGTGGTCTTGCCGCTGGCGTTGCCGCCGAGCAGGCACACCATCTCGCCGGCATAGATCTCCATGTCGACGTCGCGGAGCACGGACACCAGCCCGTAGTGGGTGCTGACGTTCCGCAGCTCCAGGACCGGAGTGCGGTCGTCGGAGACGGCTTCGGGCCCGCTCATCCCGCCGCCTTGGTCCCCAGATAGGCCTCGATCACGTGCTCGTCGTGAGCCACCTCGTCGTACGTGCCTTCGGCGATCTTCTGGCCGTAGTCGAGGGCGACGACGCGGTCGGAGACCCCCTTCACGACCCGCATGTCGTGTTCGATCACCAGGATCGTGATGCCCCGTTCATCGCGCATGCGCACGATGTGGTCCCGCAGCTCCAGGGTCTCCCGAGGGTTCATCCCCGCCGTCGGCTCGTCGAGCAGGAGCAGGGTGGGGTCGGTGGCCATGGCTCGGGCCATCTCCAGCCGGCGGCGGTTCGCGTAGGACAGGACGTTGGCGAGTTGGTCCTGCCGGTAGCCCGACGAGCCGGGAGCCGAAGAAGCCCGAGGCGCCCCTTCAGCGCGTTCGCGGATCGCCACTTCCTCTCGGCGCGCGGACGGCGTCCGGATGAGCGCCCCGAAGACACCCGTCTTCGTCCGGCAGTGCTGGCCGACCATCGCGTTCTCGAGCACGGTCATGTTCGGGAAGAGCCGCACGTTCTGGAAGGTGCGCGCGATGCCGAGCTTCGTGACCTGGCTGGGCAGGCGACCCAGGATGCGACTCGCCCTGGAACACCACGTCGCCGGCGTCGGGCGTGTACAGCCCGGTGATCACGTTGAACAGCGTGCTCTTGCCGGCGCCGTTGGGTCCGATCACCGAGACGATCTCGTGCTCGTCCACGTGCAGGTCGAGGCCGTTGAGGGCGTAGAGGCCACCGAAGTGCTTGGCCACGCCTGGACGACCTCGAGCAGGGGCTCGCTCACGAGATCGCGCCTCCCGTCGGCTGGCGCCGCGTCGGCTGCCGCATCGGCCTCGAGCAGGTGCTTGGCCCACTGGTCCTGCGATCGTTCGTCCTCCTGCAGCTCGCGGCTACGGCGCACGTTCGGGATCAGCCCCTGCGGCCGCAGGAGCATCACGGCGATCAGCGTGGCGCCGTAGATCAGCAGCCGGTAGTCCTCGAACTGGGTCAACAATCCGGGCAATCCGATCAGCACCAACGCACCGACGATCACGCCGCGGGATGGAGCCCAGGCCACCGAGGATGACGATCGCGAGCGCGGTGATCGAGACGAGGATCCGGAAGCTCGCGATCGTGAGCGATCCGAGGCTGACGGCGAACAGCGCGCCGCCCAGGGACCCGATCGCACCACCCATCGCGAAGGCCAGCAGCTTGTAGCGCGTCGTCGAGATGCCCATCGCGTCGGCGACCTGCTCGTCCTCACGCATCGCGTTCCACGCACGTCCGATCCTGGACGCCTGCAGGCGCCATGACACGAAGATCGCGAGTAAGCAGAACGCGAGGACCAGGTAGTAGAAGTGCTGCGGGATCGCTCTGGAAATCGAACGTGGTCCCGGGATCGGCGCCGGCGTGATCCGGCTCATGCCGAGCGCCCCGCCGAACAGCCCCTTCGGCCCAGGTCGAACCGAAGATGACCCGGGCGATCTCACCGAAGCCCAACGTCACGATCGCGAGGTAGTCGCCCCGCAGCCGCAGCGACGGGGCTGCCGATCAAGACGCCGATGAACGCCGCGATGAGCACCACGATCGGGCAGCGCGACATAGAACGACAAGTCCATACCGAACGCCGGCGGACGGAACCCCGCGAAGGTCACCCGCTGTCCCCCGTGAGGATCGCGGTGAAATAGGCACCCACCGCGAAGAACGCCACGTAGCCGAGGTCAAGCAGCCCCGCGTAGCCCACCACGATGTTCAGTCCGAGCCCGAGCAGCAGGAAGATGCCGACCGACCCGAGGATCGTGGACACCACCGGACCCACGAGGTACGGCAGGACCGCGAGCAGCACCGGCGATCGACGAGCCACGCCACGATCTGGATCGAGCGGGCGCTCGGACGCCGGCCGAGCGGATGGGACTCCGTCGCCTCCGAGCTCGCGCTCCGCCTGCATCTCGCCCTGCGGTTCGGTGGACGGCGCCATGGTCGCCGTGGTCGGCTCCGATCGGCGATCGGCAACAGGATGTCGTGCAACCGCTGCCCCACGCGCAGCGACGGCGAGCGGCCACGATCATGAACACGACGATCGCCCCGATCGCTCGAGCCCGCCGCTTCGTGCGATCGTAGAGCCAGTCCTTCTCGATCCCCGTCTGGTCGAAGGCGGGGGCCACCACGCGCTCGAGCAGCGCCATCGCCACCACGCCGGCGAGGCCCGCCACGATCGGCCCGCGGATCACCGCCGGCAGGCAGACGGACGCCCCGGCACCCACCACGGCGAGGACCATGCCGACGACGAGCGGACGATCGTGCCCACGACGCGGCTCGAGCCCGAGGTACAGCTGGTTCCATCAGAGTCCGGGACACGGCGACGAAGACGGTCCGCACCGATCTCGACACCGATCATGTTCACGATCAGAGACCGACAGCGACCGCCGCCCGGCGGCGAGCCCAGCCGCGAGGCCACAGCCGTCGACGATCACGGCCCGCGGCGTCTGCAAGGCCCCGGAGATCACGCGAGGGCCGCACGGCGACCCAGCCCGCCAGCGCCGCCGGCAGGAAGATCGAGGATCTGGTCCATGCGTGAGCGAGCCCGATGATCGACAGGTCGGCCAGTCGCTCGATGAGCCCGACCATGCCGACCAGCGCAGACCAGACCACGGCGATGCCCGCGACCACGCCCGATCCGCACAGCGCGCTTCATCACGGCGCCGTTCATCAGACCTTCTCCGCTTCGCCCTGTCCCCAGGATGCCGCCGGGCCGGAAGATCAAGACCAGCACCAGGATCGAGAACGTGATGACGCCTCGCAGCTCGAACGGCGACGGGCACGTTGAAGCCGCGGAGCAGCAGGAACGGCCCCACCGACTCCGGGATGCCCAGGATCAACAGCCTCCGATCGCCGCCCCCGGGATGCTGCCGATGCCGCCGAGCACGGCCGCGGTGAAGGCGGCGATGCCGGGCAGGAAGCCCATCGTCGCGCCCACCGGCCGAACGTCAGCGCGTACAGCACGCCGGCGATGCCTGCCAGCATGCCGCCGATGATGAACGTCATCACGATCACCCGGTCCACGTCGATCCCCATCAGGCTCGCGATCTCGCGATCCTGGGCGACCGCGCGCATCGACTGCCCGGTCCGCGTGCGCTTGCACGAACAGATCGCAGCGACCACCATCACGATGATCGACGTGACGATCAGACGACCGGATCGATCTTGTCGAAGCTCACGCCCAGCGATCGTCCACGTCCCCTCGAGGAACGCCGGGGCGCGGATACCCGCGGGTCTGGGAGCCGAAGAACCCCTGCGCGGAGTTCTGCAGGAAGCAGCGAGGCGCCGATCGCGGTGATCAAGGGCACGAGCCGCGGCGCGTTGCGCAGCGGCCGATAGCAGACGCGTTCCAGCAGCACCGCGACCCCGACCGAGACCGCGATGCCCGACAGGAACAGCATCGCGAGCGAGAGCGATCGGCTGGCCGCTCATGAAGCCGCTCGCGCGCGTACGCGCGCGGCGAAGAAGAACGAGGTCGAAGGCCCCGAACATGAACACCTCACCGTGGGCGAAGTTGATCATGCGCAGGATGCCGTAGACCAGGCTGTAGCCGAGCGCGATCAGCGCGTAGACGGCCCCGAGCGCCAGCGCCGATCACGAACAGGTTCGCCCAGAACGCCCAATCCAGGCGCTCGCCGGCGGGCAGCGTGAGGGTCTTGTAGATGCCACCACCGACCACGACGAAGATCGCGCCGTGGAGGACGGTGAGGACGATCGAGCGGACCGGGATCCGGTCGAGGACAGCCGAGCTGCTCATCCGCACGCGGTGCGGCGGCCGTGGGTACCTCCGGCTCCGACATCGTTGCGCCATGGTCCCTCCACCCGGCGCGGACGCGGAGGCTGCGGGCGGGCCCGCGACCCCCGCCCGCACGCTTCGTCTGGACTTCGCCGATCAGGCGACTTCGTCCAGGGTCTTCGTCTCGGTGAAGACCGGCTTCGCCGCCGGGTCCAGGAACCCGACGTCCGGCACCTCGTAGACACCGATCGTGACCGATGTTGCGCAGTCACCGTCCGGTCGTGCAGGTGATCGTGCCGATGACCCCTTCGTAGTTCTCCGTGCTCTCCACGCGTCGATCAGCGCATCCCGGGGATCGTCAGCGAACCGTCGTCGTTCTCGATCGCCGACCTCCTCGATCGACTTCACGAGGATGTTCATCGCGTCGAACGCGTGGGCGTGGAAGACCGACAGTCGGGCCTGGACCCGTAGGCCTCTTCGTAGGCGGGCACGAACTCGTCCTTGTAGAACGCGCCGCCCGAGAAGGCGGTCAGGTCCGGACCGGACAGGAACACGCCGTCTGCGGAGGTGCCCGCGATCTCGGTGTAGGTCGCGTCCGAGCAACCGTCGGAACCGGCAGGATCGTGTCCTCGAGGCCGCTCGTCGTGGCCTTCTGCTTCGCGATCAGGGCGCACGCCGGGTTGAAGTCCGGGGCGTAGATCACGTCGGGCGCGTTCTGCGCGATCTGGGTCAGCAGCGGCTTGAAGTCCTTGTCCGGCTGTTGATCGCTTCCTCGGCGTTCACGGTGCCGCCGTTGGCCTCGAAGTTGGCCTTGAAGCCGTCCGTGAGGCCCTGCGTGTACGGGCTCTCGTCGTGGATCGTCACGGCCGTCTTCGCGCCCTTCTCCTCGGTGACGAAGTCGGACACCACGGCCGCCTGGATGCGGTCGTTGTGCGCGGTACGGAAGTAGCCACGCTGGTGCGTCCCGCCGTGGTCAGCGCGGGGTTCGTCGCCGACGGGGAGATCAGCGACGATCCCCTTCTCGGTGAGGATCGTGTCCGCGACACCGAGCGAGGCGCTCGAGCAGCTGGTCCCGAGCACGCCGACGATCTGCGGATCGGCTGCCAAGGTCGTGGCACCGGCTCTGTCCGCCTTCGGCCGAACACCCGTCGTCCTCGTTCACGAACGCGATGTCGTGGCCGGCGATCTGACCATTGGTGCCGTCGAAGGTTCCGTCGAGGTAGTCCGCCGCCAACTCGACGCCGTACTGGCTGTCCAGACCCAGGTTCTTCGTGTCACCGCGTGATGGACAGCAGCGTGCCGATCGTGATCGGCTCACCTGATGCCACCTCGACGCAACCGAACTCGACCGTGGCGCAGTCGACCTCCGAGCCGGTGGCCCCGGTCTCGTCGCCGCCACCCCCGCCGTCGTCGTCATTGGAACACGAGCTCGCTACCAGTGCGAGCGAGCCCACGATGGCCAGCATCGTGAGCAGTTTGCGTTGCTTCATGGTGCCCCCTCTCCCCTTGCTTTGCGTTCGAACGTCGGACGGTTGGTATCACATCCACGAGGCCGAGGCCAATCACCCGTCCGTATCACTTGCCCTCGATACGTTCGCGGAGGGCTCCGGGGATGGCCCAGGACGCTTCGCACGAAGGGAATCTAGGCTGGGGCGATGGACCTTCCCGTCTTCGCGCTGCACACGGTGCTCTTCCCCGGACAGCGGATGGCGCTGCGGGTGTTCGAGGAGCGCTACCTGCTGATGATGGAGGATGTGCTGCCCGCGGGGCCGTTCGTCGTCGTGGCGATCCGCAAGGGTCAGGAGGTGGGCGGCCCCTACGAGGCGAACCGCGTCGGCGTCACCGTGGACGTGGAGGACTACGAGTTCGACGCCGATGGCACGTACCGGCTCCGCATCCTCGGCCGCGACCGGGTCGCGTTGATCGCCGCTTCGCGGTCGGAGCCCTACCCCGCCTGGGAGGTCGAACCGTTCCCCGACGAAGGCGGCGCGGGCACCGACGACGTCGAGGCGGCGTTCGAGGCCCTGCTCGGCTATCTCCGCGCCTCCGGTGAGGAAGACGTCCGGCCTTCGTTCCGCCGCGAACCGGTCTCCGCCAGCTTCACCCTGGCGGCGGCCACGCCCGGACTGCTCCCCCAGCGCCAGGCGTTGCTCGAGGTGCCCGGCGCCGGCGAGCGGCTGCGGATCGTTCGCGAGACCTTCCGGCGCGAGGCGGCGCTCCTGCGGGCCTCTGGGAGCGGGCGTGGGCGGCACCGACCTCGACGTGAACCCCAACTAGTCCGTGCCGACGCGTTCGGTGCCAACAGGTCAGTGATGACTAGACCGGTGACGGTTCCTCTTCGAGCCGGGCGGCGCCCGTGCCCAGCAGGGACCGGAGCTCGCCGAGGAGCTGACCCTGCGTGTTGACCCGGAACGAGCCCACCTCGAGTGGCGTGACGCCGGCCGACGACAGGAACCGCACCACCACCGGCGTGCCGCCGGGGTTCGCCTCGAACTCTTCCTTCAGCTTGGTGAGCACCGCGGGCGTGCACGCCGCCGCGGCGAGGTCGACGACCAGCGACCGAGCCACCGGAGGCGGCGCGTTGACCGCGCCGAGGTTGGGCTCGCGGATCTCGTTGGCGCGGATCTGCATCTCGCGGCCCCGCAGGTCGATGCGGCCCACCGCGAGCACGATGCGGTCGGTCTCGATCAGCCCGGGCACCGCCTCGTAGACGCTGGGGAACGCGACGATGTTGGCGCCGGCCGCGAGCCCCTCCAGCCGGAACTGGGCGTAGGGTTCGCCGCGCTTCGTGTACTTGCGCGAGACCGCGCCGATGATGCCGCCGATCGTGACGAGGTCGCCGTCGCCCAGCATCTCGAGGTCGGCCATCTCGTGCGAGCACTGCCGAGCGAGGATGTCCTTGACCCCCAGCAACGGATGGTCGGTGACGAACTGGCCCAGCATCTCCTTCTCCAGCCGGAGCAGCGTGCGCTGGTCGAACTCCTCGCCCTCGAGCACGGATTCGTCGATGTCGGCGGCCTGACCCTCTTCACCGCCGCCGAACAGGGAGAACTGCCCGGCGGCCTCGGCCTTGCGCTCGGCCAGGATGGGCGCCGAGACCTTGTCCTGGTGCTCGAGCAGTCCGGCGCGGGTGTAGCCCAACGAGTCGAACGCACCGGCCTGGACCAGGGCCTCGAGCACACGCTTCGTGAGCACCGAGGGATCGACCTTGCGGCAGAAGTCGGCGAACGAGACGAACCCGCCCTCGGAACGACGGGCCTCGATGATCTTCTGCACCGCGCCCTCGCCGACGTTGCGCACCGCCGACAGGCCGTAGCGGATGGCCGGCGCCTCGCCGGGCGCCGGCGCGAAGTCGAGTTCGGACTCGTTGACGTCGGGCGGCAGCACCTCGATGTCCATGCCGCGGCACGCGTACAGGTAGAACGGCTTGCGGTCCTTGTCGTCCTTGACCGACGTGAGGATCGAGGCCATGTACTCCACGCGATGGTGCGCCATCAGGTAGGCCGTCTGGTAGGCGACGAGCCCGTAGGCGCACGCGTGCGAGGCGTTGAACCCGTAGTCGGCGAACGGCACGATCATGTCGAACATGTCGTCGGCGAGCTTCTGCGTGTAGCCCTTCTCGACCGCGCCGGCGATGAACTTCTCCTTGAACGGCATCAGCACGTCGAGCTTCTTCTTGCCCATGGCCTTGCGAAGCGTGTCGGCCTCGCCCATGGAGAAGCCGGCCAGCGTCACCGCCACCTGCATGACCTGCTCCTGGTAGATCATCACGCCGTAGGTGTCCTTGAGGATCGGCTCGAGATCGTCGTGCGGGTAGGACACCTTGCGCCGGCCGTGCTTGCGCTCGGCGTACTCGGTGTGCAGGCCGCTGTTCAGCGGGCCCGGGCGGTACAGCGCCACCAAGGCCATGAGGTCTTCGAACCGGTCGGGCTGCAGCACCTTGATCAGGTTGCGCATGCCGGCCGATTCCATCTGGAAGACCCCGGTGGTGTCGGCGCGCTGGAGCATCGCGTAGGTGTCGGCGTCGTCGAGCTCCACGTGATCGATGTCGAGCTCGACCCCGCGCGTGCGCAGGTGCCGGAGCGTGTCTTCGATCACCGAGAGGTTCCGCAGCCCCAGGAAGTCCATCTTCAACAGGCCGAGCGCCTCGACCCCGTTCATGTCGAACTGGGTCACGACCTTCTTCGAGTCGTCGCGCGAGTCCTTCGACAGCTTCAGCGGCAGGTAGTTCACGAGCGGGGCATCGCCGATCACCACGCCGGCGGCGTGGACCGAGTCCTCGCGGCGCAGACCCTCGAGCGCACGGGCGGTCTCGATGATCTCCTTGGCCTCGGGCTCCTTCTCGTAGGCCGCCGCCAGGTCGGGCGAGAGCTTCAGCGCGTCTTCGATCGGGTAGTCCCGGCCCATCACCGCCGGCGGATACATCTTGCAGAGGCGGTCGCCCACCACCGGCGGGAAGCCCAGCACGCGCGCGGCGTCGCGGATGCCCTGCTTGCCCTTGATCGTCTGGAACGTGACGATCTGGGCGACGTGGTCCGAGCCGTACTTCTCGGTGGCGTAGCGGATCACCTCGTCGCGACGACGCTCGTCGAAGTCCATGTCGATGTCGGGCATCTGGATGCGCTCGGGATTGAGGAAGCGCTCGAACAGCAGGCCGTAGCGCAACGGATCGAGGTCGGTGATGCGCAGGCAGTACGACACCACCGAGCCGGCCGCGCTGCCGCGGCCGGGCCCCACGCGGATGCCGTGCTCGCGCGCGTAGCGGATCAGGTCCCACACGATCAGGAAGTAGCCGCCGAACCCCATCGACGTGATGACCCCGAGCTCGTGGTCGATGCGGTCTCGCACCTCCGTGGTGATCTCGGGGTAGCGCTGCGCCGCGCCGTCGTCGACCAGCTGACGCAGGTAGGTGTCGCGGTCGAGGCCGCCGGGGGTCTCGAACCTGGGCAGGTGGTAGCGCTGGTCGGCCGGCGCGCGATCGCCGTAGACGAGGTCGAGCTCGACGCGTTCGGCGATCGCCAGGGTGTTGTCGCACGCCTCGGGGAGCTCACGGAAGACCTCGCGCATCTCCTCGGCGCTCTTGAGGTAGAACTCCTCGGTCTCGAACCGGAGGCGCTTCATGTCGGTCTGCACCTTCTGCTGCTGGATGCACAGCAGGACGTCGTGCGGCTTCGCGTCCTCCTTCAACGTGTAGTGCAGGTCGTTCGTGCCGACGATGGGGATGTCCAGCTCGTGGCCCAGGTCGATCTGACGGCGCAGGATCTTCTGCTGCTCACCGATCCCGTGGTCCTGGAGCTCGATGAAGTAGTTGTCGGGCCCGAAGATGTCGCGGTACTCGGCGGCGGTCTGGCGCGCGCGGTCGTCCTGGCCGTTCAGCAGTTGCTGCGCGAGCTCCGAACCCAGGCAGCCCGAGAGACAGATGACGCCCTCGGCGTATTCGGCCATGAGCTGCTTGTCCATGCGCGGCCGGTGGTAGAAGCCCTCGAGGTGGGCGTAGCTCACCAGCTTCAGCAGGTTGCGGTACCCGGTCTCGTTCTCGGCCAGCAGGGTGAGGTGGTAGTACTTCTCCTCGCTCTCGCCGGGGTTGCGATCGAACCGTGAGCCCGGAGCCACGTAGGCCTCCACGCCCAGGATCGGCTTGACGCCCGAGGCCCGCCCGGCCTCGAAGAACGGCAACGCGCCGAACATCGATCCGTGGTCGGTGATGGCCACCGCCGGCATGCCCAGGCGCTGGGCCTCGGTGAAGATCGTGGGGGCGCCGGGGTTGGACTTCGGCGACTGGATGCGCGCGGCTCCGTCGAGCAACGAGTACTCCGAGTGCACGTGCAGGTGGACGAAGCCGTCGGTGGATCGTTCGCTCATCGCCGCTGCTCAGGCCCCCCGCGAGGCGAACCCACTCGGGTTATCCACACTGGGGATAACTTACATCCGTGTGATTCGCCGGAGGTTGAACGTACGCCCGGCTCGGACCATCGTCAAGGGTGCAGGTCGGGAGCCTCGGCCGGGAGCCTCGGGGAGCCTCACGCTCGCTCGATCGTCTGCGCCCGGGCGAGCCGCAACGCGGTCTCGAGATCGTCGGGAAGGGGTTCCTCGAGCTCGATCCGCTCCCCGTGATGCGGCTGGTCGAACGCGATCTTCCACGAGTGCAGGAAGGGGCGCTGCAGGCCGAGCCGCTTCGCGGCATCGCCCCCGCCCCCGTAGGCCTTGTCCCCCACGATCGGGTGCCCGATCGCCTGCAGATGCACGCGGATCTGGTGGGTGCGGCCGGTCTTCGGGATCGCCTCGAGGAGCGTGAGGCCGTCGAAGCGCTCACGGACCTCGAAGGCCGTTTCGGCCGGCCGGCCCTCGGTGTGATCGACGACCACCTTGTCGGCCCGCCGACCCAGCGGTGCGTCGATGGCGAACGCCTCGTGCTCCACCTCGCCGCGCACCAGCGCCAGGTATCGGCGTTCGATCGCATGATCCTTCAGCATCTCGGCGAGCGCCTCGTGGGCACGGTCGGTGCGCGCGATCACCATGAGCCCCGAGGTGCCGGCATCGAGCCGGTGCACGATGCCGGGGCGCAGCGGACCCCCCGTCGTCGAGAGCGGCTCACCCATGCCCAGCAGCCGGTTCACCAACGTGCCGCTGCGCCGGTTCTCGGTCGGGTGCGTGACCAGGCCCGGCGGCTTGGCGATCACCAGCAGGTCCTCGTCGCGGTAGCGGACGGGGACCGCCGGGCCCTCGGGCTCGAGCTCGGCGTCGTCCGGGACCTCGATCACGAGCGCCTCTCCCCCGGCCAGGCGGAACGATTTCGCGCGGGGTTCGCCGTCGACCGTGACGCGCCCGGCCGTGATCGCCCGTTGGATGTCGGCGCGAGGCAGCCCGGTCAGCTCCGCCAGCACGGCGTCGAGGCGTCCCGGCGTGGCGACGTGCGCCTCACGCGTCAACGTCGGCCTCGCTGACCTCGTCCGGGCGCATCGAGGCGATCGCCAGCAGCACCGCGCCCACGACGATCGCGGAATCGGCGAGGTTGAAGATGGGCCAGATGTGGAAGTCGATGAAGTCGATGACGCGACCGTGCAACCCGGACCCACGCACCACCCGGTCGGTGAGGTTGCCGAGCGCGCCGCCCAGGATCAGCCCGAGCGCGACCGCGGTCAGCATGTTCCGGTGGCGGAACGCGGTGGCGACGATGAGCACCGAGACGATGATCGTGGCGCCGGCGAACAACCACGGGGCGCTGCCGCCGATGCTGAACGCACCGCCCGAGTTCGTCGTGAACCGCAGCGTGAGCACCCCGGGGATCAGGTCGGCGGGCGCGTCCTGCAGGGTTCGCTCCGCCCAGAGCTTCGTGAGGCGGTCCAGCAGATAGGCGAACCCGGCGAAGGCGAACAGGAGGGTGGCGCCGCGCCGCTGTACGCGGTCCACGGCGCTATCGGCGCGACTGCGCCTGAGCGTCCTTGATGCAGAGGTCGACGTACGGCAGCGCCTTGATACGAGCCTTCTCGATGGACTTGCCACACCGCTCGCAGACCCCGTAGGTGCCGTCGTCGATGCGCTTGAGCGCACGTTCGATCTTGTCGAGGAGGTCGCGGACGTTCTGCTCGATCGACAGGTCCTTCTCGCGTTCGAAGGTGGCCGTTCCGGCGTCGGCGGACTCGTCGTCCAGGCCGACGTCACCGGACATCTCGGACTGGGTGGTGGCGAAGGTGTCCTCTTCGAGGGTGGCGAGCTGGGTCTGCAACTCGCCCCGCTCCTCGACGAGGCGGGCCTGGAGATCGGTGATCTCCTTCTTCGTCAGCTTGGTCTCGGCCATGGTCGGCGAAGGGTAGCAGATGGGGCTCTCAGAAGCGCATCACCGCAGGTCAGAGGGCCTGTTCCGCGGTCCACGCCCTGGCGACCGCCACCCCCTCCCTCGGGCCCCGGATCGGCCGGTGTAGCATGCCGGTCACAGGCAGTGACGGGAACGCGGTCGTGGGGACCGTGGCGCCGCAGAGCGAACCGGGGACGGTGGGAGCCCGGTGGCCAGCACCCCGCGATCATCCTCCCCGAGCCCCTGCCCGAAACGGGCGCCGACGGCCGGCGCACCGGAGTAGACGCAGGCGGGTTCCGCCCGTCATCGCGGAGGACCGTGCAGGCGGTCCCAGAGCGGTCACCGGTCGCGAGGCCGGCGGCAAGCGGGGTGGTACCGCGGGGCCCACGCCTCGTCCCGGCATCGGATGGGACGGGGCGTTTTCCATGCCCGGACGCGGTTGAGGAAGGGACGAGATGACGAAGCGGTTCGAGTCGGTGGACGCCAAGGTGAGCTTCCCGGAGCTCGAGCGCGGCATCCTGGGGTTCTGGAAGGACCGGGACGTGTTCGCGCGCTCGCTCGCCCAACGCGAGGGCGCCCCCGCCTGGATCTTCTACGAGGGACCACCCACGGCCAACGGCAAGCCGGGCGTCCACCACGTGGAGCCGCGAACCTTCAAGGACGTCTACCCGCGGTACAAGACGATGACCGGGTATCGGGTGCCGCGGAAGGGTGGATGGGACTGCCACGGCCTGCCGGTCGAGATCGAGGTGGAGAAGGAGATCGGCACCAAGGGCAAGCGGGACATCGAGGCCTTCGGGATCGCCGAGTTCAACGAGCGCTGCCGGGTCTCGGTCCAGCGGTACGTCGGTGAGTGGGAGCGGCTCACCGAGCGGATCGGCTTCTGGATCGACCTCTCCGACGCGTACTGGACGATGTCCGCCGACTACATCGAGAGCGTCTGGTGGTCATTGAAGCGACTGCACGAACGCGGCCTGCTGGTCGAGGCCGACAAGGTCACCGCCTACTGCCCCCGGTGCGGCACCGCGCTGTCCGACGCCGAGGTGGCGCTCGGCTACCGAACCGTGGACGACCCGAGCGTGTTCCTGCGGTTCCCGCTCGTCGAGGCGCCCGACCCCACCCTGGTCGGCGCATCGTTGGTGGTGTGGACCACGACGCCGTGGACGCTGCCGTCGAACACCGGCGCCGCGGTCGCCGCCGACGCCGAGTACGTCGTGGTCGAGGTGGACGGAGAGCGGCTGATCGTCGCCGCGGCCCTGCGCGAGCCGGCGATCGGCGAGGAGGGCGAGGTCGTCCGCACGCTCCCCGGCTCGGATCTGGTGGGCGCGCGGTACGAGCCGCCGTTCCCCAACGTCGAGGACGCGCACGTGGTGGTGGCGGCCGAGTTCGTCTCGATGGAGGACGGCACCGGCATCGTGCACCTGGCGCCCGCGTTCGGGGCCCCGGACCTCGAGGTGGGCAGGGCGCAGGGGTGGCCGGTCTACAAGCCCGTGGGCGACGACGGCCGGTTCACCGACCAGGCACCCGAGTTCGTGCGCGGCTCGTTCGTCAAGGACGCCGACCCGAAGATCGTCGAGAACCTGCGCGAACGCGGCGTGCTGTTCCGCGAGGAGACCTACGAACACAACTACCCGTTCTGTTGGCGATGCCAGACGCCGCTCCTCTACTACGCGCGGACGTCGTGGTACGCCCGCACCACCGCCGTGAAGGACCGGCTGCTCGAGGTCAACGAACACGTCAACTGGTTCCCCGACCACATCAAGCACGGCCGCTACGGGAACTGGCTCGAGAACAACGTGGACTGGGCGCTCTCGCGCGAGCGCTACTGGGGCACGCCGTTGCCGATCTGGCGTTGCGCCGAACGGCCACGTGAAGGCCATCGGCTCCCTCGCCGAACTCGGCGAGCTCGCCGGCCGCGACGTGTCCGACGTGGACCCGCACCGCCCCGCGATCGACGCGGTGACCTTCCCGTGCGTGGAGTGCGGCGAGACCGCGACCCGGGTCCCCGAGGTGATCGACACCTGGTACGACTCGGGCGCGATGCCGTTCGCGCAGTGGGGCTACCAGCCCGAGCTCGGCCGGGGCGAAGCCGAGTTCGCCGCGCACTTCCCCGCCGACTTCATCTCCGAGGCGATCGACCAGACGCGCGGGTGGTTCTACACGCTGATGGCCGAAGGCGTGCTGCACTTCGACGAGTCGGCCTACCGCAACGTCGTGTGCCTCGGCCACCTGATCGCCGAGGACGGCAAGAAGATGTCGAAGTCCCTCGGCAACATGTTCGACCCGTGGGAAGCGCTCGACCGTCAGGGGGCCGACGCCCTGCGCTGGTTCATGCTCACGAACGGCTCGCCGTGGGGATCGCGCCGGATCGGCCACGAGGTCTTGGACGACGTGCTGCGCCGGTTCCTGCTGACGCTGTGGAACGTGTACTCGTTCTTCGTCACCTACGCCGATGCCGAGGACTTCGATCCCGCCGGCGAGGCGCCGCCGGTGCGCGACCGTCCGCTGCTCGACCGCTGGGTGCTGTCGCGGCTCGCGCACACCGTCGCCGTGGCCCGCGACGGCCTCGATGCCTACGACGCCACCGGCGCGGGCCGCGCGATCGAGGCGTTCGTCGACGACCTGTCCAACTGGTACGTGCGCCGATCCCGCCGCCGGTTCTGGAACCCGGCCGGCTCCGGCGGACCCGACTCCGACGCCGCCTTCCACACCCTCTACGAGTGCCTCGTGACGGTCGCGACGCTGCTGGCGCCGTTCACCCCGTTCGTCAGTGAGGCGCTGTGGCAGAACCTGGCCGCCGGCCGCGACGGGCGGCCGGACTCGGTGCACCTGGCCGACTACCCGCACCCCGACGAGGCCGCGCGCGATGCGGGCCTGGACGACGCCATGGCGGCGGCGCGCGCGATCGTGGGCCTGGGACGGACCGTCCGCGTGGAGACCAAGACGCGGGTTCGCCAGCCGCTCGCCGAAGCGGTCGTGCACTACGCCGGCGACCACGCGGCGATGACACCGCTGCTCGACGTCGTCGCCGACGAGCTCAACGTCAAGCGGGTGGCGTTCGCGGAGTCCGCCGAGGAGCTGGGTGGCTGGCGGGCCAAGCCCAACTTCAAGGCGCTCGGCCCGACGCTGGGGCCAAGGGTCAAGGAGGTGGCGACCGCGCTGGCCGACGACGACGGAACGCTCGCCGGAGCGCTCGCTCGTGGCGAGCGCGTCACCGTGTCGCTGCCGAGCGGCGACGTCGACCTCGGGAGCGACGACGTCGATCTGGCCCAGGACGTGCGCGAGGGCTGGGGCGTGGCCAGCGACGGCGGTCTCACCGTGGCGCTCGACCTGGATCTGGACGAGGACCTGCGTCGCGAAGGCGTCGCGCGCGAACTGGTGCGCGTGATCCAGGACGCGAGGAAGGATGCCGGCCTCGACGTCAGCGATCGGATCCAGCTGGGCGTCGAGGCCGGTCCCACGGTGATGGCGGCGATCGCGGCACACCGGGACACGGTGGTCGGCGAAACCCTGGCCGTGGATCTGATCCTGGGCGAGCTCGACGGCCCGACGCGGGCAGCCGAGATCGACGGCGAACCGGTGACCGTCAGCGTGCAGAAGGCGGCGTTCGCCTCGCCCGCCTAGATCCGCTCGGTCAGTCTTCGCCCCAGAACAGGTCGCGCAGGGAACGGTCGGATTCCGCGGGCGCGTCGCCTTCGGACTCCGAACGGCCCACCGATGCGGGCTCGGGATCTTCGATCCTGACCGTGGGCTCGGGCGCGGCCGGGCGGTCCTCGGCCGGCTTCGGCTTCGGGGCGGCGGGCGCAGCGGCCGGAGGCGTCGGCGACGCCGGTGAGGTCGTGGCCGCAGGCGCGGGCGGGGTGGGTGCCGCTTCCGCCTTGGGGGTGGGTGCCTCGGCCCTGGGTGCCGCGGGCGGGGTGTCCGTGGGCGCCGGGGCACGCTTGGCGGTCTTGGCCATGCCGCGCACCTGCTCCGCGTGTTCTTGGACCAGGCCCGCCAGGCTCTGCAGGAACTCGCGCTCCCGCGTCAGGAAGGCGGTGACCGCGGCGCGCTCCTGGGGTGAGGCCGCCGCTCCCGGCTGACCTCCCGCGGGCTGGGCGCCGGTCGCCTTGGCCTCGGCGACGATGCGAGCCGCTTCGGCGCGGGCCCGCTCGATGATCTCGTCCGCCTGGCGGGAGACATCGGCGAGGTCGGGCGTACCCACGATCGATGGCGGCGCTCCCTTGCGGAGGCGCTCGTTCTCCACCGTCAGCGCCGACATGGAGTCGGTGATCCGGTCGAGGAACTCATCGACGTCACGCATCTTGTACCCGCCGAAGCGGGAGACGCGGAACTCCTTCTGTTGCACGTCGAGCGGTCCCAAGATGCTCGATGCGCTCGACGCGGTGGCCGGCGCCGGCGCGGCGAACGATTGGTCCTGTGTGGCCTTGTCCTTCTTCCCCATCGTCGAGCCCCCCTGGCCCTTGGCCTGATCTAGCCGCAGATCGCGGTCCGCAGCACGAAGATGATGACGAACGCGATCACGACGGACAGGTCGAACATACCTGCTGGCGGCACGATCCGGCGCAACGGGCGCAGGACCGGCTCGGTGACGTCGAACAACAGCTCATAGGCCGAGCGGAGCGGTCCGGTGGCCGGAGGACGAGCCCCCGCCAGCGCGATCCAGCTCACGATGACCCTGGCCAGCAACACGAGGTTGAAGACCGTGAGGGCGACGCAGAGCGTCGTTTCGACGGGGGAAACCGCGATCATCGGGCCGAAGGCTAACAGCCGAGGCCGATCGAGGAGGCGGTCAGAACTGGTTGTAGAAGCCGCCGCCTGCCAGCCGCTCGCGCTCTTCGGCCGAGACCTCGACGTCCGCCGGGGTGAGCAGATAGACGCGGTTGGCCACCAGTTCGATCTTGCCGTCGAGCCCGTAGACGAGCCCGGAGGCGAAGTCCACCAGTCGCCGTGCGATCGAATCGTCGGTCGACTGCAGGTTCATGATGACCGCGGTGCCTTCCTTGAAATGGTCGGCGACCTCGCGGGCCTCGTTGAACCGCTTCGGCTCGGACTTGTGGATCGCGCCCGTGGCCGCCACCGCGGGACGCGGCGAGGCGATCGTGCGCACCACGCCCTCCGCCTCGGCGGGCACCTCACGCACAGCCTGGGGACGCATACGACGAACCGGCGCCGTGTCGGCCTCGGGCATCTCGTCGACGAAATCCTCGTCTTCCTCGACGAGCCCGAGGTAGTTCAGGGTCTTCTTCCACACGCCGGCCATCACTTCCTCCCGGTCATCGACCAGACCTCACGGCGTTCTCGGACCGAACAACGCCGTCCCGATCCGCACCATGGTAGCGCCTTCCTCTACTGCAGCCTGGTAATCCAACGACATCCCCATGGACAAGTCCACCACGTCCGGGTGCTTCTCACGCACGCGATCCCGCAGCTCGCGGAGCTGCCGGAACCACGGCCGGGCCTCCTCGGCGGTCTCGGTGAGCGGCGGCAACGTCATCAATCCGCGCAGCCGGAGCCCCTCGAGGGACGCCACCCGGTCCGCGAAGGCACCGACCTCGTCGGGTCCGACCCCCGACCGGTCCCCGGTCAGGTCGACCTCGATCAGGGCGTCGAGGCGCCGGCCGTCGTCGGCGGCTCGCCGGGCAAGGCGGGCGGTCGCCCGCTCCCCCGAGAGCGTCTCCACGACGTCGGCGAGGGCCGCCACGTGATGGGCGGTGTTGGTCTGCAACGCACCGATGTAGTGCCAGCGAACCCCCGGAACCTCGTCGTGGATCTCGCGGAGCTCGTTGACGTAGTTCTCACCGATCGCGGTCACGCCGGCCTCGGCCACCCATCGCACCGCCTCGGCGGGCACGCGCTTGGCGGCCGCCACGAGCAGCACATCGGCCGGGTCCCGGCCCGCACGGTCACACGCCGCCTCGATCCCGGATCGGATCGTGGCGAGGTTGGCCAGGACGTGGTCGCGATCGAGCGGCATCGCGTCACGGTACCCGCCGCGCTCCTCGGGGATCGCGCGCCGGCGGCGTGCGGACATGGAAGAGGGGCGGGGAGGATCGCTCTCGGCCAAGAGGCGGGGGAAGGGCGCCTCCTCGCTGTTGATCCTCCCCGCCCCTACGGTTCGCGCAGGGCCGCGCGGGGTGATGCGTGCCCGATCAGCTCTTCAGGAAGTCGGGGATGTCCAGGTCCTCTTCGGCATCGAACGAGACCGACGGCGAGGGTTCGGCGTCGGACGTGAAGATGTCGGTCTCCTCCTCGGCGTCTTCGATCAGGATCGACGGCAGGGGCTCGCGCTCCGAGGTCTCGGTGCGTTCGGGCTCCTCGAGCAGCCGCGACAGCCGCGACTCGAACTGGTTCGAGGTCTGGCCGGTGGGCGCCACCTTGTCGAACCCGGCGGCCACGACGGTGACGCGCACCTCTTCGCCGAGCGCGTCGTCGACGACGGCACCGAAGATGATGTTGGCGTCGGGGTGGGCCACCTTGGTGATGGCGTCGGCCGCCTGGTTCACCTCGTGCAGCGTCAGGTCGGTGGGGCCGGCGATCGAGAGCAGCACGCCCTTGGCCCCATCGATCGAGGACTCGAGCAGCGGGGAGCTGATGGCCGCCTTGGACGCTTCGGCGGCGCGGTCGGCGCCGGACCCGAGCCCGATGCCCATCAGCGCCGAACCGGCACCCGACATCACCGACTTCACGTCGGCGAAGTCCAGGTTGATCAGGCCGGGCGTGGTGATCAACGACGTGATGCCGTCGACGCCCTGGAACAGCACCTGGTCGGCCATGCGGAAGGCCTCGACCATCGGCATCGATGGATCGGCGACCTGGAGCAGACGATCGTTCGGCACGACGATGAGCGTGTCGACGGCCTTCTTCAGTTCGGTGATCCCGAGGTCGGCCTGGGTCGCACGCTTGCGCCCCTCGAAGCCGAACGGACGGGTGACGACGCCGATCGTGAGGGCGCCCAGCCCGCGGGCCACCTCGGCGATGATGGGCGCGCCGCCGGTGCCGGTGCCGCCACCTTCGCCGGCGGTGATGAACACCATGTCGGCGCCCTTGAGGATCTCTTCGATCTCGTCGGAATGCTCGCTGGCGGCGCCCTTGCCGACCTCCGGATCGGAGCCGGCCCCCAACCCGCGGGTGGTCTCACGGCCGATGTCGAGCTTGACCTCCGCATCGGACATCAACAGCGTCTGGGCGTCCGTGTTGACGGCGATGAACTCGACGCCCCGGAGGCCTGCCTCGATCATCCGGTTCACCGCGTTCACCCCGCCTCCGCCGACGCCGACGACCTTGATGACGGCGAGGTAGTTCTGGGGAGCGTCCATCTCTTCGCCTTCCTCCGACCATCGGACCCGCGAACGGATCCGATCTACCTGGGGAAACACCGTGTGGTGACTGCCAAACCTAACCGTCAACTGCACGGTTATTGTTATATCTACCTAACGTAGAGTCCGGCAAGTTACTAAGAAACCCCAGGTCCGTCAAGTCTATCGCTCGACCTCATTGTGCTTGGCGATGACAGTTCCGGCGCAGGCTCACGGTGTGGCGTCGGCGCCGGGGTCCGCGCTCGCCGACGGCGTGGGTGAAGGGCTCTCCGAAGGTGTCGCCACCGCTGGCGACACCGGGACGGTCGACCCCACGAAGCGGGCGGTGGGTGCGGCAGGGGCGGTGACGTCGATCGACATCAGCGCTCTCCCCTGGTCCTCGGCGTAGGCCAGGATCGCGGCGATCGCTTCAGCCTTCGCCTCGAACTCGTCAGGTCCTCCATAGGTCACGGTCACCCCATCGGTGAGATGCAGGGTGATGGTGCCGTCGGACCCGATGACGACGAGCTCGACCTGCAACCGGATCGCCGGCGGCATCCCGGCGGCGACGCCCGCCCCCGCGGCGACGGCATCGAACGCCGGGCCGGGCTGCCCGGGTTCGCCCACGAGGCGCACCTCCGGCAGGGCGCTCCCCGCGGCGGCGACGCCCAGGGGCGTGCCGTCTCCAGCGATCAGTTGGCGGCCGTCCTCCTCGGTGAGCGCCACCGCGACCGGCACCCGCTCCAACACCGTGATCGAGACGCTGGACGGCAGATCCGCGGACACGATGGCGTTGGCGATCCATGGGTCGCGCTCCAGGCGGCGCCGGACCGCCCCCTCGTCGAGGCGGAACACGTTGGTGTCGTGGTCGATGCCCGCGATCCGCAGCACCTGACGCTCGCTGAGATGCCGCTCCCCTTCGACGCCGATCGACTTCGCGTGGAACAACGGGGTGGAGGTCAAACCGGCGCCCGCGATGGCCACGCAGATGAGGGCACCCTCCCGCGATCGCCCAGGGACGGAGCGAGCGTCGACGAGCCTCGTCGACGCGGAGGATCGGCTTCTTGCGCTCCGGGGGCTCCGGTGCAGACGGAGCGCCTGGAGCCCCCTCCGACGTCGTGATCGCCTCTTCGTCAATGCGCGACATCGTCGAACGCTCCGATCAGCTGGACCTCGGGCTCGAGACGGATCCCCGTTCGATCCTCGACCGTCTGTTGGATCTGCGCGATCAGCCGGCGCACATCGTCGGCCCGCCCGCCGGGGTCGGCCACGATGAAGTTCGCGTGCTTCGTCGAGACCTGCACGCTGCCCAGGCGGGTCCCCTTGAGCCCCGCCGCCTCGACGAGCCGTGCGGCGTGGTCGTCCGGGGGGTTCTTGAAGACGCTGCCGCAGTTCGGCTCGGCGAGCGGCTGCGTGGCGCGGCGCCACTCGCGCGCCTCGTCCATGAGCGCCCGGATGGCCACCGGCTCCCCGGGGCCGAGACCGAGGCGCGCGCCGATCACGACGGTGCGGTCACCGAGCGATGAGCGCCGGTAGGTGAATCCCGCCTCGGCGGCCGGGACCGACTCGGCCCGTCCCGACGCCAGCCGGAAGACCTCGACGCTTCGCACGACGTCGGCCATGGCCCGCGCATGGGCGCCCGCGTTCATCGTGACGGCCCCCCCGAGCGTGGCGGGGATCGCGACACCGAACTCGAGACCGGTGAGGTGGTGGCGCAGGGCGATGCCCGCCAAGGCCGGCAGCGGCATGGCGCCACCGGCGGTCATCTCGTCGCCGTCCCTCGCGGCCCACCGGTAGCCACGTCCGAGCCGCAGGACCAGCCCGGGGAAGCCCTGGTCGGAGACCAGCACGTTCGAGCCCTTGCCCAGGATCACGACCGGGATGTCGGCCTGGGCGAGCGCCGCCGACACGGCGGCGAGGTCGGCGTCGGACTCGGGTTCGAGGTAGAGCGCGGCGGGGCCCCCGATGCGGAAGGTGGTGAGCGGCGCCATCGAGACCTGGGTGCGCAGCCGTGGTCCGCACGCGGCCCGAAGGACGATCTCCGCGCGAGCGAGCGCCTCATTCATCGGCCGGATCCTTCGATGCGCTCGATCGCCGCGTCGCCCAGCATCCACACGTCGCCGCACCCCATCGTGACGACGAGGTCGCCGGTCCGCACCTCGCGGTCGAGGTAGTCCACCACGTCACGGCGGTGCGGCAGGTAGACGACCGGGGTGGAGGGATCGGCGAGGAGCACCCCGTCGACGACGAGCTGGCCGGTGACGCCCGGGATCGGTTCCTGGGCGGCGCCGTACACGTCGGTGATCAGCACGAGGTCGGCGCCGGCCACGCTGCGGCCCAGTTCTCGCCACAGCGCCTGCACGCGGGTGTACCGATGCGGCTGCACCAGCGCGATGAGGCGCCGGGGGTTTCGCCGTCGGGCCGTCGCCACCGTCACCTCCATCTCCGTGGGCGTGTGCCCGTAGTCGTCGAAGAACTCCGCGCCACGCGCCGAGCCACGATGCTCGAAGCGGCGGTGCACCCCGGCGAAGGTGGCGAGGGACCCCGCCCCCGCCTCGGGATCGACACCGACCAGTTCGCCCACGATCAAGGCGGCGGTGGCATCGAGGAGGTTGTGCTCGCCATCGACCTGCAGGCTCACGCTGGTCGTGCGACCGCTCGTTCGTTCGCGGACGGTGCCTCGCGAGCCCGCCGGGCCGAGCTCATCGACGGCGAGGATCAGATCGTTGTCCGGCCCGAGCCCGTAGGTGGTCGCCTCGGCATCCGCGAGCTCGAGGGCCCGCCGGACGCCCGCGTCGTCCCCGCAGGCGACCACGTGTCCGCATCGCGCCGCGAACGCCGCGAACGCGCGCTCGATCTCGTCACGGCCCCCGGGATAGAAGTCCACGTGGTCGACGTCGACGTTCGTGATGACGCCGATCGAGGGACTCGCCAACAGGAACGACCCGTCGCTCTCGTCGGCTTCGAACACGAACAGGTCCCCATCGCCCGAGCGCGCGCCACTGCCACTCTCGTTGAGGTCGCCGCCCACGAGATAGCTGGGGTCCAGCCCGGCGCGTTCCAGCACGACGGCCACCATCGACGTGGTGGTCGTCTTGCCGTGCGTGCCGGCGATCGCGATGGCCCGGCGCGAGGACGCCAGCGCCGCCAGCGCCTGCTGCCGCGCCCACACCTCGATCCCCCGCGCCCGCGCGGCCACCAGCTCGGGGTTGGACCCCCCGATCGCGCTGGAGACGATCACCACGTCCGGCGAGGCGAGGCGCGCAGGGTCGTGTCCGACCCAGACGTCGGCGCCGAGCGACCGGAGTTCCCGGAGGCCTTTGGAGTCCTTCATGTCCGAACCCGTGACCTCGAGGCCATCGGCGAGGAACAGCCGCGCGAGGTTCCGCATGCCGGCCCCGCCGATGCCGATGAGATGCACGGCCCGCACCTGCTCGAGCGACGGAACGCCGAGGGTGGGGATGCTTCCCGGGGGCGGGGCGTAGCGGATCATCGCCCCACCTCGTGCACGAGGTCGGCGAGGCGCTGGTCGGCATCGGGCGTGGCCCATGCCAGCGCCGCCGCGGCCATCGTCGTTCGTCGTTCGTCGTCATCCACCAGAGCCAGGATGCGGCGCGCGAGCGGTTCCGACGACAGGTCGGCGTCCAGCGCGAGCTCGGCGGCCCCCACCGAGACGAGTTCACGGGCGTTGGCCTCCTGATGGTTCTCGGTGGCGTGCGGGTAGGGCACGAGGATCGACGGGACCCCGCAGTCGGTGAGCTCGGCGATGTGCCCGGCGCCCGCTCGGGCCACCGCGAGGTCGGCGACCGCGAGCGCCAACTCGATGCGATCGAGGAAGGCGATCGGGCGCACGAGCAGCGGCGCGACGTCCGTCGCCGCCGACGCGACGACGTCGAGATGGTCCCGGCCGGTCAGCACGATCAACTGCAGGTCGTCGCGATGCCGCAGATGCTGCAGCGAGCCCGCCACCACCTGGTCGAGATGCAGCGCACCCAGGCTCCCGCCGAACACCGCGACGGTGCGTGCGTCCGGCCTCGAGGTCGAACGTGGCACGCGCCTCCTCGGCGAGTTCGACCCGTCGCTCGCGCGCGGTCGCGATCTGGGTGCGCACGGGGTTGCCGGTCATCACGGTGCGGACCCTGGCCCCGAACGCCGCCCGTGACGATCCGAACGAGACCCCCACCGCCGAGGCGAACCTCGCCAAGGCCCGGTTGGACAGGCTCGGGATGGCGTTCTGTTCGTGCAGCACGATCGGGCGGTGCGCCCAGCGCGCGGCCATCACCGCGGGCACGCTGACGTAGCCACCCACGCCCACCACCACGTCAGCGGGTCGCACCAGCGGCATGCACGAGCGGACGGACCCGGCGGCCACGAAGGGCGCCTTCGCCGTGGCGACGGAGACCTCCCGCTTCATCGGCGTCGCGGCCACCGCGTGGAACGGGTAGCCCGCGGCGGGAACGAGCGTCGCCTCCTGGCCTTGCGGTGAGCCGATGAACGACACGGCGTCCCCGGAGGCCGCGAGCCGGTCGGCGAGCGCCACCGCGGGGAAGACATGCCCGGCGGTCCCTCCCCCGGCGATCACCACGTTCATCGCGCGCCCTTCGCGCGTCCGGCCTGTCGGCCGGTACCGGCACGCGTGCTCGTGCGCGCCTTCCGCTTGGAGGCGGCGCTCTTCGTCTTCGTGCGCGCGCCCGAACGCGCCGTCTTCTTGCGCGCGCCGGAGCGCGCCTGTCTCCTTGCGCGCGCCGGAGCGCGCGACGCTCGCGAGGACGCCGATGCCGGCCAACGTGACGACGAGCGCCGTTCCGCCGAACGACACGAGTGGCAGCGGCACGCCGGTGATGGGCAGGACCCCCGTGACGGCGCCGAGGTTCACGATCGTCTGCAGGCCGATCCACGCCGTGACCCCGGCGGCGAGGAACCGCCCGAACGTGTCGGGTGCGCGCACCGCGATGCGGATCCCGGCGAACAGCAGCAGTCCGAACATCACCAGGACGAAGAACGCCCCGAGGAGTCCCAGCTCCTCGCCGATGATCGCGAAGATGAAGTCGGAGTGGGCGTTGGGCAGGTAGTCCCACTTCTGGCGGCTGGCACCCAGGCCGACGCCCGTCCAACCGCCCGAGCCCAGCGCGATCAGCCCCTGGATCAGCTGGAACCCCGAGCCCTTGGGGTCGTTCCACGGGTTCAGGAACGAATCCACGAAGCGCGTGCGGCGGTAGGCCTCGCCGAACACCAGGTAGCCCACGACCAACAGGCTGCCGAACCCGGTCCAGGCCAGGTAGCGCATCCGCACGCCGGCGACGAACATCAACGCGAACACCGACCCGCAGATCACGATCGTGGTGCCCAGGTCGCGCTGCATGATGACCAGCAACGCGAAGAACCCGAGCACCGGCGCGAGCGGCATGACCAGGTGCTTGAGGTCGTCCATCTTGCGCCACTTGTTGGCGAGCACCGTGGCCGCGAAGGCCACCAGTCCCAGCTTCAGGAACTCCGCGGGCTGGATCGTGACCGGCCCGAGGTCGATCCAGCGTGACGCGCCGTACAGGGCGGTCCCCTGAGAAGGATGCAGGGCGATCAGCATCAGCGGGAGGATCGCGATCAGCATCGGCACGCACAGCTTCTGCCACGCGGTGTACGGCAGGCGCCACGCCACCGCCATCGCGACCAATCCGGCCACCGCGTAGAAGAGCTGCCGGTTGAAGTACCAGAAGCTGGTCCCGTAGCCCTCCACCGCCGAGATCGAACCGGCGCTGAGGATCATGATCAGCCCGAGCACGGTGAGCACCGCGGTGGGGATCAGCAACATGATGATGCTCGTGCGACGCGCCTTCGCTTCGGCGGCCCGCGTGGCCTCCGGATCGGGTGCTCGGATCAGCTCGAGATGGGCCGCCGAGCCTTTCGTCGTTCGGCTCGTCGTGGCGCGCTTGCGTTGGGCCCGCTTGGCCGGAGCGCGCTTGACCGGCGCGCGTTTCGCCGGCGCCCGCTTGGCCCTGGCCGCCTCACGCTCCCCCACGGGCCGCCACCTCCTGCAGCGAACGCGCCGCGGCCGCGAACCGATCGCCGCGCTCGGCGTAGCCGGTGAACTGATCCCAGCTGGCACAGGCCGGCGCGAGCAGCACCGGACCCCCATGGGTCCGGGCGAGGTCGAAGGCCCTCGCCGTCGCGGCTTCGATCGAGTCGGCTCCCGATGCCGGCACGATGCCCTCGAAGAGCGCGAGCAGCTCGGGGGCGGCCTCGCCGATCGCGACGACCGCCGACAGGTTCGGGGCCGCCTCGGCGAGCGGTGAGAGGTCCACGCCCTTCGCGCGCCCGCCGGCGATCAGCACGGCGTGCCGGACCCGTTCGATCGCCGCCATCGCCGCGTGCACGTTCGTGGCCTTGGAGTTGTCGATGAACGGCACGCCGTCGACGGTGGCGACCACCTCTCCCCGGTGCGCCTGCGGTTGGAAGGACGCGAGCCCGGCGCGCACCGCGTCGGCATCGACCCCGAACGACAGCGCCGCCGCCGCAGCCGCCGCGGCATCGGCCGCGAACCCCGCTCGGTCGGCGTCGACCGGGCCCACCGAGCCCTCGGATCCGACGACCCTGGAGACGACGACACCGTCGACGATGCCGACCTCTCCCTCGTCCGGACCCCGGGTGCTGGTCCACACCACCGGACACGGCGCCGCCGACGAGATCGCGGCCGCGCGCGGATCGTCGAGGGAGCCGACGTGGACGTCGTCCGCTCCCTGGTTCGCGTAGATCGACGCCTTCGAGGCGGCGTAGCCCTCGAACGAACCGTGCCAGTCCAGGTGGTCGGGTGCCAGGTTCAGGAGCACGCTCACCTTCGGATGCAGCGACGTCTGCAGCCGGAGCTGGAACGACGAACACTCCACCACGAGCGCGTCGTGCTGCTCGAGCGCCGCGAGCGGGAACGCGTGGCCGATGTTGCCGCACGCCACGGCGTCCAGGCCCGCGGCGCGGAGGCACGAGGCGACCATGCCCGTCACGGTCGTCTTGCCGTTCGTGCCGGTGACGGCGACGTAGGGCACGTCGCACAGCCGGGCACCGAGTTCCATCTCGCCCCAGACGGGGATGCCGCGATCCCGCGCCCACTCGAGCACCGGCGCGTGCTCGGGGATGCCCGGCCCCGTGACGACGAGCGTGGCGCCTTCCAGGTGCGCGGGTTCATGGCCGCCGGCCAGCACCTGGACCCCCATGGCGCGCAGTTCGCCCCGGTTCGCGATCTCCTCGGCCGGGCGTGACTCGGTGACGCGGACATCGGCGCCCTGGCGCTGCAGGGCGGTGGCGGCCGCCAGCCCCGCCACCCCGGCCCCGACCACGAGCACGCGCGCGCCGTCGAAACGCTCGCTCAATCGAGGCCTCCACGCGCGATGAAGTCGGCGTAGTACAGGCCGAGCCCCACGGCGACGCACAACCCCGCGATGATCCAGAACCGCACGATCACCGTGAACTCGGGCCAGCCCGCCAGCTCGAAGTGGTGGTGGATCGGCGACATCCGGAAGATCCGGCGGTGGAACCCGCGGAAGGAGATCACCTGCAGGATCACCGACATCGTCTCGATCACGAACAGCCCGCCCAGGATGACCAGCAGCAGCTGCGTGTTCGTGGTGATCGCGAGCGCCCCGAGCAACCCACCGATCGCCAGGGAGCCCGTGTCGCCCATGAAGATGCGCGCAGGGGCGGCGTTCCACCACAGGAACCCGGCCACCGCGCCCATCATCCCGGCGGCGACCACCGCGGTATCCAGCATGGCCCGGGCGTTCACCGCGTAACAGCCCAGGTCGGACACCCCCACGCCGCCGCACGGATGACGGAACTGCCAGAACGCGATGAAGACGTACGCCGAGAGCACGAGCGTCGTCGAGCCCGCCGCCAACCCGTCGAGACCGTCGGTGAGGTTCACGGCGTTCGAGGACGCCGTCAGCATCAGGAAGCACCACAGCAGGAAGAAGACCCCGAGGTGCAGGCCGGTGTCGCGCACGAACGACAGGTTCGTGGTGGTGCCGCTCGAATCGGAGTAGTGCGCCACGATCACGCCGAACAACACCGAGACGACCGCGGTGCCCAGGAACTTCTGCGACTTCGACAGCCCCAGCGACCGGCGGCGACGCACCTTCGTGAAGTCGTCGGCGAACCCCACCAGCCCGAACCCGGCGGCGGCGAACACCAGCGCGAGCCCGCTCGCGGTGGGCCGTCCCGACGTGAACCGGGTGGCGGCGTAGCTGACCGCCAGGGCGATCAACATCACGATGCCGCCCATCGTGGGCGTGCCCATCTTCTCGAAGTGGGTGTGCGGACCGTCCTCGCGGATGCGCTGGCCCCATCCCCAGACGCGGAAGGCGCGGATCGCGATGGGCGTGCCCAGCAACGTCACGGCGAGACCGACGGCGGCGGCCACGAGGATCGATTTCACCGCAGCGCCTCCGCCAGGGCTTCCAGGCCGGCGACGCGGGAGGCCTTGAACAGCACGACGTCGCCGGGGCGCGCGTGCTCGCGGATGTCGGCGAGCGCCTCGGCGGGGTCGTCGTAGGCGGCCGCCTGCCCGGGCTCCACCCCTTCGCGGATGCCCGCCGTCACGATGGCCGACGCGGCCCCGCCCACGGTGATCAACCGGTCGACGCGGAGCCGGGCCGCGAGTTCGCCGACGTGCTCGTGCGCCTCGTCGGTGATCGGGCCGAGTTCGGCCATGGTGCCGAGGACGGCGATCAGGTGCCCGTCGCCGGCCATCCACCGTGCCGTCTTGAGCGCGGCGGTCACCGACTCGGGGTTGGCGTTGTAGGCGTCGTTCACGACGCGGATCCCCTCGGCGGTGGTGAAGGTCTCCATGCGCCAGTGCGACACGCGGGCGTCCGCCAGGGCGACCGCCGCCTCCTGCAACGACACGCCCACCTGCAGGCCGACCGCCGCGGCCGCGAGCGCGTTCGAGACCATGTGCGCACCGGCGACCGCGAGCCGGACCGCCACCCGGTCCTGGCCATGAACGAGCGTGAACGAGGCGAGGCCGTCGGGGTCGAGCGTGACGTCCTCCGCGCGCACATCGGCGTTCGCCGTCGTGCCGAAGGTCACCACCCGGCCCGCGGACCGTCCCGCGAACCCGGCCACCACCGGATCGTCGGCGTTGAGCACCGCGACGCCGTCGGCTCCGATCGCATCGACCGGCTCGGCGGAGGCCTCCACGATCGCCTCCCACGACCCGAAGATCTCCAGGTGTGCGACCCCGACGTTCGTGACCACCACGATGTCGGGACGCGCGATCTCGCACAGCAACGTGACGTCACCCTTGCGCCGCGCCCCCATCTCGGCGACCACGACCTCGGCGTCGGCCGCCGCCCCGAGCAGCGTCACCGGCAGGCCCACCTCGTTGTTGAACGACTCCGGACTGGCGTGGGTCCGCAACCGCCTCGCGCACACCGCCGCCGCCATGTCCTTGGTCGAGGTCTTGCCGTTGGCCCCCGTGATGCCCACGACCCGGGCCGACATCGTCCGTCGCTCGTCGGCGGCGAGCTGCAGGAACGCATCGCCCGGCGAACGCACGAACACCGCCGGCCCTGGCGCGGAGAGACCGTCGCGGAGCAGCGCTCCCGCCGCCCCGTTGTCGAACGCCTCCGGCACGAACAGACCGCCGTCGGTGTGCTCGCCGGGCAACGCCACGAACAGCGCCCCCGGCCCCGCGGCGCGTGAGTCGGTCACCACCGAACTGACCTCGACGTCGGCGCCCGTGTGCAGACCGTCGACGGCGCGCGCGACCTGGGACATCCGGCGGGGCTTCATGCATCCTCCCGGATCGCCATGAGCTCCTCGCGCGCGACCTCGCGATCGTCGAAATGGACCGTGCCGCCGGCCAGTTCCTGGTAGTCCTCGTGGCCCTTGCCGGCGATCACCACCGTGTCGCCCTCGCCCGCCTCGCGGACCGCCGCACGGATCGCCGCGCGCCGGTCGGGTTCCACGCGGAACTCGCCGCCACCCAGGACCGCTCCCGGTTCGATCTCGGCGATGATCGTGCGGGGGTCCTCGCTGCGCGGATTGTCGCTGGTGATGATCGTCAGATCCGCGTTGGCGGTGGCTGCCTGCCCCATCAGGGGACGCTTGGCGCGGTCGCGGTCACCCCCGCAACCGAACACGACGATGAGCCTGCCCGTGGTCAACGGGCGCGCCGCCTGCAGCACGTGCAGGATGCTATCCGGCGTGTGTGCGTAGTCCACTACCACCAGCGATCGCTGTCCGGCGTCCACGACCTCGACCCGGCCGGGCACCTCCGAGACCGTCTCCACGCCTCCGGCGGCGACCGCGTCGGGGATGTTCGCCGCCCGTGCGAGCGACATCGCCGCCAACACGTTCGACACGTTGAACCGCCCGCGCAGATCCGAGCGGATCGTGAGGTCGCCGAGCCGGAACTCGAGGCCCTCGCGGGTGACCACCACGTCGGTGGCGCGCAGATCGGCGTCGCGATCGATCGCGAACGTCGCCAGCGGGATGGCCGGCTCCTCGAGGAGGCGACGCCCCCATGGGTCGTCGGCGTTCACCGCCCCCCGCACCGCATGCTCCGGCGTGAACACCGAAGCCTTCGCCGCGAAGTAGGCCGCCATCGAGGGGTGGTAGTCGAGGTGGTCCTGCGACAGGTTCGTGAAGGCGACGGCGTCGAACCGCACGCCGCCCACCCGGTCCTGATCCAGGGCGTGCGACGACACCTCCATGGCCACGACCTCGACCCCGGCGTCGCGCATCCTCGCCAGGAGCCGGTGCAGGTCCGGGGCCTCCGGCGTGGTGCGCACCAGCGGCACCGGTTGTCCGTCGGCGCGCGCGCCGGTGGTGCCGATCACGCCCGCCCGGAACCCGGCCGCCCGCACGATCCCCTCCACCAGGTAGGTCGTCGTCGTCTTGCCGTTCGTGCCGGTGACCCCGAGCATGGTCATGGCCGAGGCGGGGTCGCCGAACGCACGGGCCGAGACCGGACCCATCGCGCGGCGGACCGACGGAACCTTCGCCTGGGGCACGTCCACGTCGAGCCATCGCTCGACGACCAGCGCGGCGGCACCGGCCTCGATCGCCGCCATCGCGAAATCGTGGCCGTCGACCGTTGCCCCAGGGACGCAGAAGAAGAGCGCCCCCGGCGTCACGTCGCGGGAATCGAAGGCCACGTCGCCGATGATGGCGTCGCCTCGAACCTCGGCCTCGGGAACGGCTCCGAGGACGTCAGCGAACAAGCGTTGGGGGAAGGACGGTGGCACCGGGTCGTAGCGTACCCGTGCCCTCGCCCCTGGCCGTGCAACGTTTCATGGAAGTTCTTGGGCGTGCGGCGGCAGGGCCACCGGGGGTGAGGCCGGGATCGACAGCCGCTGGATCGCGTACCGGGCGATCTCCTGGAACAGGGGTGCGGCGGCCAGTCCGCCGTAGACCGTGCGGGGTTCATCGATCGAGACGGCGATCACCACCCTCGGGTCCGATGCCGGCAGGAACCCCACGAACGAGGCCATGTACCGCTGGACGTAGTGCCCGCTGTCGTCGAGCTTGCGCGAGGTCCCGGTCTTGCCCGCCACCTGGTAGCCCGGGATCTGGGCTTCGGCGCCGGTCCCGTCCTCCACCACGTAGGCGAGCATCCGGGTCAGCAGATCGGCCGTGGTGGGGCTCACGACGCGCCGGGTGCGCTGCTCCGGCGCATCGCTGAACGTGCCGTCCGGACCTTCGAACCCCCGCACCAGTCGCGGCTGGACCCAGCGGCCGCCGTTGGCGATCGTGGCGTAGACGTCGGCCATCTGCATCGGCGTCACCGAGATGCCCTGGCCGTAGGAGACCGTGGCGCGGATCACCTCGTCCCACTGCGATGCCGGGAGAAGGACGCCCGAGGCCTCACCGGGGAACCCGATCCCCGTCGGCTGTCCGTACCCGAAGCGCTGCATGTAGGCACCCAGCTGGTCGTTGCCGACCTCGTTGGCGACGAGGGCCGCGCCGATGTTGCTGGACTCGGCGATGATGTCGCCCAGGGTCATCGTCTCGATCGGGTGCACGTGCGAGTCGTAGATCGTGAACGGTCCCACCTGCATCGATGACGGCACCCGGAACCGTTGGTCCAGGCTCACCGAGCCGGTCTCCAGCGCGGCCGCCGCGGTGATGATCTTGTTGACCGATCCGGGCTCGAAGGAGTCGGTGACGGCGCGGTTGCGCATCGCGTCCTGCGAGGCCCCCGAGAAATCGTTCGGGTCGAACCACGGGTAGGTGGCCATGGCGTAGACGTCGCCGGTGTGCGGATCCATCACGACCACCGTGCCGCCGAGGGCGCCGTTGGCCTGCACCGCGCGTTCGAGGGCGGTCTGGGCCATGAACTGCATCTGGCGGTCGATCGTGGTGACCACGGTGGTCCCGGGCACCGGTTCGGTCAGGGTGTCGAGCCCGCTGGAGATCGGCAGGCCGTCGGCCGACAGCTCGGCGGTCCGCTCCCCCGGCGTGCCCGCGAGCTGGGTCTGGTACTGGGTCTCGAGCCCGGAGATGCCCTTGCCGTCCACGTCGACGAGCCCCAGCACCTGTGGCGCCAGCGAGCCCGCCGGGTAGTACCGCTGGGGCACCTCGAGGAACCCGATCCCGGGGAGCTGTTGGGCTTCGAGTTCGTCGGCGATGTCCATGTCGACCTGGCGCTGGAGGTAGACGAAGGTCCCGTCGGACTCGAGCGCCTGCTCGACGTCCTTCTGCTTCATGGACAGGATGTCCGCGATCGTGGCGGCCTCGCCCTCGGGGTCCTCCACCAGGGTGGGGTTGACGTAGATGTCCTTGGCCGCCCGCGTGAGGGCCAGCGGCATGCCGAACCGGTCGAGGATCTCGCCGCGATGCGCGGGCAGGTCCACCGTGCGAACGCGTTGCTGCAACCCCATCTCGGCGAACTGGCCGTTGTCGCCCACCTGGAGGAACGCCAGACGCACGACGATCGCCCCGAGGGCCAACAGCATCACGGCCAGCATCGCCACCAGGCGGTGGACCGGAGGGTTCTTCGGACCCCGAGCCGTCATCCGGCGTCCCCGACGCGCGGCCCCGCCACCTGGAGCGGCACGACCGCATCGGAGTCGGGGAGCACCATCCCGTGGGCGCCCGCCCACCGGGAGATGCGGGACGGCGAGGACTGGTGTGCCACCTGGACCTCGAGCGCCGCACCCGACTCCGCCGCCGCGCGTTGGCGTTGCTCCACGGCTTCGAGCCGGTAGGTGGTGTTCACCACGAGGGCGTTCAAGGCCACGACACCCAGGACCAGGCCGGCCACCAGGATCGCCGAGAACAACCAGAAGGCGGGGTGGGACCCGCGACGCGCCCGAACCCGGGGAGGGGTGGAGGGGGTCGGGCGCGCCGCGGGTGTGCGCGCGGGAGGCGCGACACGTGACGGGGTGGGTGAACGACGAGGCTCGCGCGGGGCGGGCAGCTGACGGGCCGGCTGGCTCACGCCGCCACCTCCACGCGCTCGGCGGCGCGCAACATGGCGCTGCGCGCGCGGGGGTTGGCCGCCACCTCGTCCTCGGAGGCCCGCAGCGGCTTCTTCGTGAGGATCAGGACCTGCTCGTGCTCACGGAAGCATCGCTTGACGATGCGGTCCTCCAGGGAGTGGTAGGCGATCACGACCACGCGGCCACCGGGAGCGAGGAGTTCGACCGCTCGAGGCAGGGAAGCGGCGAGCTCATCGAGCTCCCGGTTGACCGCGATACGGAGCGCTTGGAAGGTGCGACGCGCGGGGTGGGGGCCCCCCGGCCGCTTCCCGAGCGCACCCGCGATGACGCCGGCGAGCTGATCGGTCGTCGTGATCGGCCGCTTCCGCACGATG
Source organism: uncultured Actinomycetes bacterium (assembly GCA_963797635.1). Taxonomy (GTDB): domain Bacteria; phylum Actinomycetota; class UBA4738; order UBA4738; family HRBIN12; genus JAOUEA01. Next base: position 160,727 of record CAWCPZ010000011.1, on the reverse strand, counting down.
GCGCGGGCGATCCGACGGGAGCGATGCTCGCCGCCGTACTCATAGATCAGGTCCGCGAGCTCGGGCTCGGAGAGCTCGTTGACCAGGTCGGCTGCGGAGGGGCCGTCCCCGCCCATCCGCATGTCCAAGGGCCCGTCCTTGCGATAGCCGAACCCGCGCTCGGCGGTGTCCAGCTGCATCGAGCTGACCCCGAGGTCGAACAGGATCCCGTCGACCGCGCCGTCGGTGAGCTCGTGGTCCACGCCGGAGAAGGTCGTCTCCACGGCGCGGAAGCGCGATCCGTACGGCGCCAGCCGCTCCGTGGCCATGGTGATGGCGCTCCGGTCCCGATCGATGCCGATGACGCGCTCCACGCCGGATTCCAGCAGCGCACGTGCGTGCCCGCCGGCGCCCAGCGTCATGTCGACCACGGTGCCCCGGTCCCGAAGGAACCCGGTCACCTCGGCCACCATGACCGGGACGTGCGGTGCGTCCTCGTTCGGCGGGAGCGCATCCACCACCTCAGCCGATGTGTCCCGCGAGGATGCCCAGGCCGATCGAGGCGAGCAGGGTGAGCGCGGTCATGCCGATGAGCGAGAGGCTCTGTCGAACCTCCGTGCCGAGCTTGGGGCCGAGCGGTGCTGCCACGTCGTTACCTCCTGGGGTCGAGCGCACCGGTCTGGTACGCATCCGCGAATCCGGCGGCGTAGGCGTCGTAGACCTCCCGGTCCCAGATCTCCATCCGGTCCCGAACGCCGAGCACCACGACTTCTTTGTCGATCCCGACGACCTCGCGCAGACGCTGCGGGATCGTCACGCGACCCTGCCCGTCCAGCTTCACTTCCTCGGAAGCTCCGAAGAACAGGCGCGAGTACGCGCGGCCGTCGTTGTCGGAAAGGGGGAAGGCGGCGACCTCGTCGGCGCGTCGCTCCCATTCGGCCCTGGGGAAGCAGTAGAGGCATCGGTCCTGGCCAACGGTGAGCCACGCCCCGTCGACGAACGCGGCGCGGAACCTGGCCGGCAACGACACCCTGCCTTTGGGGTCGAGCTGGTAGCTGTGCGTGCCGAGCAGTTCGGCCACGCCTCCTCCCCTTTCCTCCACTGAGCTACACGTTTATGCCACCAGTCCTCCACTTCGTCAACAGGAAACGTGCCCGAACTGTTGTTCGGGCACAGTGGATACGACCGTCAGCAGCCGAGGATCGGTGAGGGCGAGGTGGGTGGTGCCGGCCGGCCCAGGGCCTAGAGGAGGTAGTGCTCCCAGCCGGGCTCGAGCCGCCCGAGCGTCAGGTGGAACCCGTCCCGGGGTGCGAACGGCTGGCGCGCCAGATGGAAGCCGGCCTCGGCGGGCGTGCGGTCTTCCTTCTTGGTGTTGCAGCGCCGGCACGCCGCCACGACGTTCTCCCAGGTGTGCTGACCCCCCCGCGAGCGTGGGACCACGTGGTCGAGGTTCTCGGCGTTGGCGCCGCAGTACTGGCAGTGCCAGCCGTCACGGGCGAACACCGCCCGGCGGGTGAGCGGAGCGTGGGGGCGATAGGGCACGCGCACGAACCGACGCAGACGCACCACCGAGGGGGCCTCCATCACGATCCGCTCGGAGTGGAACACCATGCCGTTGCTCAGGACGACCTCGGCCTTGTCCTTGATGACGAGCACGACCGCTCGCCGCGCTGGCACCACCGCCAGCGGCGAATCCGTCGCGTTGAGGACGAGCGCACGTCCCATGCACGAAGTCTAGCGGGAGCGGTCGCGAATTCATCCAGTCACCGGGCGCCTTCCGGGGCGAAGGAATCACAAGGGTGTAATCTGCTCGGCGAGCGGCGGCGGACCGGCCGAGCGTGATGCCTGGAGTTGCGAATAGGGGCCGCGCGGGGCGTCCGCGTTGAAGGCCGGACCGCCGCCCTCACTCCATGCCTCCGCGGCTCCGACGGCCGGCGTGATTGCGGGAACTTGCCACCGCCGCCTCTACACCCTTGCTGAGCTGCAGGACCACGGTGCCTGCAGGGGTTTCGCTCACGTGGATGTGGCGTACGATGACCGGGTCGTTTGCGCAGTGGATCCGTGCCGGCCCTCGTGGGCCGGTCGCACGTGAAGGGGTGACCGGGTGGAGGTTCGCGAGCGTCCCCAGGACTGGCAGCGGTTCGCGGCCCAGTTCCGGGAGATCGAGACCAACGTCGAGAAGGTCGTGCGGGGCAAGCACGGTGAGATCCGGCTGGCCCTGGTCGCCTTGATCGCCGAAGGCCACCTCCTGATCGAGGACGTGCCCGGCGTCGGCAAGACCATGCTGGCCAAGGCGATCGCGCGTTCGATCGACTGTTCGTTCCGCCGACTGCAGTTCACGCCCGACCTGCTGCCCACCGATGTCACCGGGGTCAACGTCTTCAACCAGGAGCAGCGCGACTTCGAGTTCCGGCCGGGCGCGATCTTCGCCAACATCGTGCTGGGGGACGAGATCAACCGCGCCTCCCCCAAGACGCAGTCGGCGCTGCTCGAGTGCATGGAGGAGCGCCAGGTCACGATCGACACCCAGACCCATCCGCTCGGCACGCCGTTCATGGTGATCGCCACGCAGAACCCGATCGAGCACGAGGGCACCTATCCCCTCCCCGAGGCGCAGCTGGACCGGTTCATGCTGCGGCTCTCGATCGGCTACCCGTCGGCCGAGATCGAAAGCGAGATCCTGGCGAGCCACACCAGCGGCGAGCCCCTCGCCGACATCGGCCCGGTCACCGACGCTCCCGGCGTGGCCGGGATGATCGAGCAGGCGCGCGAGGTGCACGTCGCGCCCGCGATCCGTCGCTACATCGTCGACGTGGGCGAGGCGACCCGCCGCCACGGCGACATCTACCTGGGCGCCAGCCCTCGTGCGGGGCTCATGATCATGCGCGCCGCTCGTGCCATGGCCGCCGCCGAGGAACGCGACTTCGTGATCCCGGACGACGTCAAGGCGCTCGCCGTCCCCGCCCTTGCCCACCGGATCATCGTCACCGCCGACTCGGTGATGAGCGGACGGACCGCAGAGGTGGTTCTGCGCGAGATCCTCTCGGAGGTGGCGGTTCCGGTCGCGGAGGGCCCCTAGATGCCCTCGGGCCGGGGCATCGCCGTGCTCGGCGCGGGCATCGCGCTCTGGCTCACCGCCCGCATCATCGGTTCCCCCGGCATGGAGGTCGTGGGGATCGGCCTGGCCGTCCTCCCCTTCCTGGCCGGCGCGTTCGTCTGGTGGGGCCGAACCCGCATCGACGTGCACCGCCGGCTCGACGATGTCCGCGTCCCTCCGGGCACCCGGGTCACCGTGCAGCTCGAGGTCGAGAACCGTTCCGCGGCGCCCACGAGCTTCCTGCTGGTGGAGGACCGTCAACCACCGACGCTGGGGCGCTCGGCGCGACTGGTGGTCTCGGGGGTCCCACCACGGGGCTCGCAACGCGTCTCCTACACCGTGCTCCCCCAGACCCGGGGCCGGTACCGCCTGGGCCCGCTCAGCGTCGACATCACGGACCCGTTCGCGCTGACCCGCCAGCGGCTCGAGTTCGATGAGCGCGACGAGCTCTTGGTGACCCCGGAGATCGAGGACCTCCTGGGCGGATCCGACGGCGCCGTCGGTCAGAGCTTCGGCGCCTCCCGCGCCCGCCAGCTGTTCCGCACGGGCGAGGAGTACTACACGATGCGCGGCTACCAGGAGGGCGACGACCTCCGGCGGATCCACTGGCCATCGGTGGCACGCACCGGCGCCCTCATGATCCGCCAGGACGAGTCCTCCAAGCGCGCGAGCGGCCTCGTCTTCATCGACACCCGTGCGCAGGCGCTGGGCCAATCGCACAGCCAGGCGTTCGAACGGGCGGTCTCGGTGGGCGCCACGCTCGGGGTCATGATGGCTCGGCGCGGCTTCTCCCTGCGCCTGGGGACCGCCGAAGCGCCGGCCGCCGCCGTCACCGAGGACCGGTTCCTCGACGCGCTGGCGGGCATCTCGCACGCGCAAGCCCGTTCGATCGGGCCGGCCCTGTCCCACCTGCGCGCGGCCGCCTCGGCCGAGACCACGCTCGTGTTCGTCTCCTCGCCGCCCGCTCCCGGCGAGCTCGCAACGTTGATCCGCAGCGGCGCCGGGTTCGGTCCGAAGCTGGCCGTCCTGATCTACCCCGTCGAGCCCTCGTCGCTGCCGCCCGAGCGCCGGGCCCAACTGGAAGGCCGAGCCACCCAGGCCGTCCTCGCGCTCACCCGAGCGGGGTGGGACGCGATCGTCCTGCCCCCGTCCATGAAGCTGAAGGAACGATGGCACGTACCCAGGGAACGTCCGCTCGCACGCAGCGTCTGATCACCGTCGTCGCGATGTGCCTGCTGGCACTGACGTCGGCGCTGGCGATCGGTCGCGTGTTCATCGGCACGGCGTCCACCTACGAGATGGTGGTGGTGGCGCTGGCTTCCGCGCTGCTCGCCTGTGCGATGGAGCGGCGGAACCTGCTGCTGGCCACCGCGGTGAGTGCGTTGGGCATGCTGATCGCGATCGGGATCTTCGTCTTCCCGGAGACGACCTGGTTCGGGCTGCCCACCCTGGAGACGATCTCGGCAGCGGTGCGGGCCGCGGGGCTGATCGGCGAACAGGCGAGGATCCAGGTGGCGCCCACCGCGCCGCTGCCGCCCCTGCTCCTGGCCGCCCTCACCGGCACGTGGGCCGCCATCTTCTCCGCCCATGCGCTGGCGTTCCGGGCCGGCAGCCCGCTGCTGGCCCTGTTGCCGCCGGTCGCCCTCGTGGCCTTCGCCGACACGGTGCTCGAAGATGTCGTGCGGCCCGTGTACGGCGTCGCGTTCCTGGTCGCCGCCACCGCGGTGGTGTTCGCCGACAGCCTGCGCCGGGTCCAGGGCTGGGGGCCGGTGTGGGCCTCTCCGGGCCGCGCGGCGCGGCTCACGTCCACGGCCGGCAAAGGGGCTCGGAGGGTGGCCGCCGCCACGGTGGCCGTCGCGATGGTCTCGCCCCTGCTGATCCCGGGGTTCGGGTCCAAGGCGATCTTGGACTTCAGCAGCCGGAACGAGGACCAGGTGCGGATCGATCCCCTCGTCTCGGTGCAGTCCCAGCTCGATCGCGACGAGCCGATCGAGGTCTTCGAGGTGAACACCCAGGAGCCCGTCTACTGGCGCATGGTGGCGCTGCCCACGTTCGACGGCACGAGCTGGAAGCCCGAGGAGGACCCGGTGGCGATCGACGTGGGGCCCGACACGCCGCTGGTCACGAACGCCCGGCCGAACCCGGCGCTCGTCGGCGACCCCCAGACGGTCCCGGTCTCGTTCCGCACCGCGAGCGACCTGGCGCTGCCGTGGCTCCCGGTGCCCTACCTCCCGGTCTCGACCAACGTGCTCGCCGACGACCTCCGATGGGACCCGGAGGGCGGCTCGCTGCTGCTGAGCGAGCCCATCGATTCGGCCACCTCGTACACCGTCGACGCACAGCTGGTCCGCCCCACCCCGGACGCCCTGCGTGAGGAAGAGATCGACACATCACCCGAGACGGCCCGCTACACCCAGCTCCCCTCGGACTTCCCGCAGGAGATCACGGACCTCGCGCAGGCGTGGACCGCCGATGCGCTCACCCCCTACGACGAGGTCATCGCGATCCAGCAGCGGTTCAACGGCGTAGACAGCGAATTCAAATACGACCAGACCGTGGAGCCGCGCAACGACTCCAGCGCGCTGCTCGACTTCCTCGTGAACACCAAGAAGGGGTTCTGCCAGCAGTTCGCGGCGTCGATGGCCGTGATGCTGCGATCGATCGGCATCCCGGCCCGGGTGGCCGTGGGGTTCACCGCCGGGACCTTCGACGACGCCACCGACAGCCTGCGCGTCACGACCGAGAACGCCCACGCCTGGGTCGAGGTGCTGTTCCCCGGCTACGGCTGGCTCACCTTCGAACCCACGCCTGGCCGCCAGGACGTCGCCGCCTACCCGTACACCGACCCCACGTTCGGCGAATGCACGCTGGACAAGAACGGCGACTGCATCGCTGCGGGAAAGCCAGGGGGCGAGGTGAAGGGAGGGAAGGGGACAGCCGAAGGGCCCGCCGCGATCACCGCCGAGGGCCGGGAGGATGTCCGACCGAAGCAGGTTCCTGCCGAAGCGGGCCGGGGTGCCGTCGATCCCGACATCACCGTGCCCGAGCCCGCACGCCGCATCACCGTGCGGCAGGCGGCACTCGTGGCGCTGCTGCTGGGGCTGATCGTGCTCGCGATGATCCCGGTGGTGCGGGCGTGGCGCCGGCGCCGCCGGCTCCGCCGGGCATCCGACGAGCCCCGGGGCCTCATCCTGGCCACCTACGACGTGTTCACGGAGCGGGCGGGCGAGTTGGGCTTCCCGCGTGAGCCCGGTCAGACGGTCGAGGAGTATCGGGCACGGATCCTTGCCTCCCAGCCGCTGTCGGGCGGGGACCTGGATCGGCTCACCCGGCTGACCGCCGATGCCGCCTACGCGCCCCGTGATCCCCAGCCCGACCAGGCGCGGGAAGCCACGCAGGCCGCGGATTCGGCGCTGAAGGAGCTCCGGAAGCGCACCGGGTTCGGCCAGCGCGTGGGCGGCCTGTACCGGCGGACCTGACCCCGAAGGAGCCGGGCTCGTCGCCGGGCTAGCTGCCGGTGGCGGTGTGCGCCGCCGCTTCGCGAAGGGCCCGCACGAACTTCTCGCGGTCCTCTTCGAACTGGCGGACGTTGGTCTCGACGCCGGTCGCGATGTCGTCGATCGCCACGAAGAACGCCATCTGCCCTTCGCGGAGCGCGTCCATGACCTCGCCGTCGCGCCGGCAGATCTTGAAGATGCTCTGCCCGTCGGTGACGAGCCGCACCTCGGACAGATGACGGTCCATGCCCGCCTTCTTGTTCAGGAAGTCCCACGATCGTCGGACGCGCTGCAGACTCATGCCGCCGTCGAGGAGCGACTTCACGACGCGCAGCGCCACGAGGTCGCGGAAGGAATACAGACGCGGAACGCCGGGGCGGCCGCCGGTTCCCTGGACGGTGGGTCTCACCAACCCGATCTGGTCCCAGTACCTGAGCTGACGTGACGTGCAGCCGGTGAACTTACAGGCCTGGTGGGTAGTGAATCCCTCCATCCGGACGCGATCCCCCTTCGTGTCTTCACGGTTCCACACCGGCACTGCCCTCGCCGAAGGGTCGACCTCTGCTCGACGGTGACGCGCCCAGGGGAAGGGGTTCTGGTTGTACACCAGCGCGCGGAAGAGCGGCAAGCCGTGAGGTCACGACAGGGAACAAATCACCCGAACGGGCTACGAGTCTGCCGGCTCACTCGTCCGACGGCGGCGGTGGCGGCGGACGGAAGCGCGCCGCGAGCCGCCCGATCAACCCCGTCATCGACAGTGGGCCGCCTTGCTGCATCGCGCGGATCTGATCGCGGCCGAGCTGACCGAGGTACCGATAGAGCAGCAGCGCCGAGAGCACCATGACGACGAAGCCGAGCGCGGCGACCCAGGGACTCACGACGAACAGCAGGAGGAGGAGGCACCCCACCACGAACCCGACGCACGCCAGTCGGATGCGGCGAGCCAGGTGCGTGTAGAGATCGGTGCGCCCGACCTGTTCGTCGAGCTTGGGATCGTCCTCGGCGAGACGTCGTTCGATCTCCTCGAGGATCCGTTGCTCGTGATCGCTGAGCGGCATCCGCGTTCTCACTCTTCGCCCGCCCCTCGGTCCGGGCGGTCGGGGGTCGTTGAGTTGATTATAAGGAGCGCTCGGTGCAAGGAGAACTCCACCCGCGATGCAACCTTCGCGCCGGTGTGACTGTCAGTGACGCCGGTCACGGTCCAAGAGCGAAGCCGGTTGGGCCGCACCGCGTCCGAACCGCTCCTCGATGCGGTCGATCGTGCGCTCCACGTCGGACCATCGCTCGCCGTGCAACAGCGCCAGCTGTTCGGCGCCGGCCGACAGGAGCCCGGTGGCCTGCACGCCCAGCAACCGGATGCGCCGCCGCTCCCCCGGCAAGGCGCGGTAGAGCGCGGCGACGGTCTGATAGAGGTCGGCGCCGACGTCGGTGGGGTCGGCCATCGTCTTGGACCGGGTGAGCGTGGTGAAGGTGGCCAGGCGTGCCTTCAGGGTCACCGTGCGGGCCCGGTAGCCGTCGGCGCGCAGGCGTGAGGCCACGCGTCCGGTGAGCGCCAGCAGCTCGCGCAGGATCTCCTCGTCGTCATCCAGGTCGTGCTCGAAGGTCTCCTCGTGGCCCACCGACTTCGGCGGCTCGTACGGCACGACGTCGCGATCGTCGATGCCGTGGGAGAGCTGCCACAGGTGGGTCGCCGACTGCTCCCCCAGCAGCCGGGCCAGGATGGCCTGCGGGGTCCGGCTCAGGTCGCCGATCGTGCGGATGCCCATGCGACCCAGGGTGTCGCCGGTCTTCTCCCCCACGCCCCACAACCGGCCGACCGGGAGCGGCTCGAGGTAGTCGAGCACGCCCTCGGCGGGGACGACGAGCATGCCGTCGGGCTTGCATCCGTCGGAGGCGAGCTTGGCCACGAACTTGGTGGGCGCGACCCCCACCGAGCACGTGACCCCCACCTCGCGCTCCACGTCCGCGCGGATCCTGGCCGCGATCGTCTCGGGCGGGCCGAACAACCGCTCGGCGCCGGCCACGTCCAGGAACGCCTCGTCGAGCGAGATCGGTTCCACCAGGGGCGTGAACGACAGCAACACCTCGCGGAAGCGGTTCGAGTGCGCCTGGTAGGCGGTGAAGTCGGGCGGGACGAACACCCCGTCGGGACACAGACGCCGGGCGCGGACCGTGGGCATCGCCGAACGCACCCCGAACACCCGCGCTTCGTAGGAGGCGCTGGAGACGACCCCGCGACCGCCCACCCCACCCACGATCACCGGTTTGCCCTTCAGCGAGGGGTCCTTCAGCGATTCGACGGAGGCATAGAACGCGTCCAGGTCCACGTGCAGCATGGGCTCGGGAGGTCGGAACACGGTCATCGCGGCGGACGCCTCATGGCGCCCATCATCCCGCGGAGCCGGGACTGGCGTGCCAGAGCGCCCTGGGACCCTCCCCCGGCACCGGGCCGGGTTCGTGGTGGCCGACCGCTTCGCGCAGCCGGCCCTGGGCCCGCGCCCGATGCAACGCCGACAGGTCCCAGACGTCCTCGGCGATCACGCTGAGCCCCGCCACGCCCGTGCGCCGCAACTCGCCCGTGATCGCCAGGGCGTACCCGTGGAACACGGTGGTGGCCACCTTCGGCTGCACCGACTCGAACACCACCACCTCCACCGGCCCGGTGGCATCGTCGAGCGTCAGGAAGATGATCCGCTGGCCGCTGCGGATCGCCGGCGTCTGCGAGGCCACCTTCACCCCGGCCACCATGACCTTCGTGCCCGCCCGGACCGATCGCAGATCGCGAGCCCGGGTCACCCCCAGGTCGGCCAGCACCGGTTCGAAGAAGCTCACGATGTGGCGCGAGGCATCCATCCCCATCACCTCGAGCTCGGCCCGCACCACCTCGGCATCGGAGTAATCCTTGAACGTGTGCCCGTCCGCCGGATCCCCGTCGAACCCCAGCGCCATCTGATCCCCTTCCCGCTCCACCTCGGTCGGTCATCGCTGTGTAACAGCTGACGTCTCCTGCTTCCTTCCTGGGGGGCTTTCTGCTGGGGGGCTACGCTCGCTGACGCTCGCTCCTTGAGCCCCCCAGACCCCCCCGAGCCAACAGCCGAGCCAACAGCCTCGAAAGCGCCGGCGTGGGCGAGGGCTTCGGTGACCGGGCGGCTCACCGTGGTGCGCCGCATGAAGTCCCCCACGTCTCGGAACGGCCGGTCGGCACGCGCCCGCAGCACCGACCGGATCTCGGCGTCGCTGATCCCGTGCACGTCCTGCAGCCCCAGCCGGATCCCGAATCCATCCTCGACCTGCTCGACCACGTATTCGGGCTCGCTCCGGTTCACGTCGAGCGGCAGGATCGGGATGTCGTGCCGGCGAGCGTCCTGCAGGATCAGGCGCCTGGGGTACATGCCGGGATCGTGGGTCAGGAGGCCGGCGATCAGATGGGCCGGGTAGTGCGCTTTGAGCCAGGCGCTCTGGTAGGTGGGCACCGCGAACGCGGCGGCATGGGCCTTGCAGAACCCGAAGCTGGCGAACTGGGCCACGGCGTACCAGATCTTCTCGGCGGCCTCCTCGTCCACCCCGCGTTCGGTGGCCTTGCGGAGGAACTCCTCGCGGAAGCCGGGCAGCATCTCCTCGTGATCGAGATGGCGCCGGATGTGGTCGGCGTAGGTCTCGGTGTAGCCCGCGACGGCGGCCAGCGTCCTGATCACCTGCTCGTGGTAGACGATCACCCCGTGCGTCTCCTGCAGCGCCGGACGCAGATCGGGATGGACGTAGACCGGGGCCTCCATCGCCGCGCGCCGGCGCAGGTAGGGCGCGATCATGTCCGACTTCACCGGCCCGGGACGGAACAACGAGATGTCGACGATCAGGTCCTCCCAGCGTGAGGGCTGGAGCTTCTGCAGCAACTCGCGCTGGCCGGGCGATTCGATCTGGAAGCAGCCCAGGGTGTCGGAGCGGCGGATCAGCTCGAACGTGGGCTCGTCGTCGAGCGCGATCGCGTCCAGGTCGACCTTGTGCCCGGTGGTGCGCGCGATCTCGTCGAGCGCGTGGCGCATCGAGCTGAGCATGCGCACGCCCAGGATGTCGAGCTTGAGGTAGCCCAGCAGCTCGACGTCGTCCTTGTCGGCCTGGATCATGCGGTGGCCGTTGGCGCTGCGTTCCAGCGGCACGCGTTCGACCAGGTCGTGGCTCGCCAGCACGATGCCGCACGGGTGCATCGCGATGTGGCGAGGGAACCCGGAGATCCGCTCGGCCACCGAGAACAGCAGTTCCATCTGCTCGAACCGCAGGTTGATCCCCTGGAGTTCGGGCAGGCGGTCGATCGCCTCGCGCAGGTGGCTCGCCGAGATGTGCGGGAACGACTTCGCGATCATGCCCAGCTCGACCTCGGGCAGACCGAGCGCCTTGCCCACCTCGCGGATCGCCGAGCGCGCGCGGTAGGTGTCGATCATCGCGACGCATCCCGCCCGCTCGGTGCCGTGACGGGACAGGATCATGTCGTAGACGTCTTCGCGCCGGGCGGACTCGACGTCGATGTCGATGTCGGGCAGGTCCTTGCGCATCGGGTTCATGAACCGTTCGAACGACAGGTCGTGACGCAGCGCGTCGACGTCGGAGATGCCGGTGAGGTAGCACACGAGCGAGCCGGCGGCGCTGCCCCGGCACGCGGCCCGGATGCCCATGGCCTTCACGTCGGCGACGATGTCGGCCACGGTCAGGAAGTAGGCCGCGAACCCCATGCGCCGGATCATCGAGAGCTCGTGGTGCAGCCGGTCACGGAGCGCTTCGTCCTCGTGCATGCCGCGTTCGTGGACGCCGCGCCAGGTGCGTTCGGCCAGCAGGGCATCGGCGCTGCGGCCTTCGGGCGTCGGGAAGTCGGGGAAGTAGATCCGGTCCAGCCCCAGGTCGAACGCGCTCATCTCGGCGATCTCGAGCGTCATGTCGGCCAGGTCGGACCGTTCGTCGAACAGCGCGCGCATCGCCGGAGACGGCTTCAGCCAGCCCTCGGCGTTGCGGCGGGAGACGTTGGTGTCGGCCACCGGCACGATGCGACGCATGCACTCGAGCGCGTCGGCCACGAACGCATCGCCGGGCTCCAGGTAGCGAACCGGGTTGGTGGCCACCGCCCGCACGCCCACCCGGTTGGCCAGGCGCAGCAGCGCGCGGGCCTCATCCCCGGATCCGCGCTCCACCCGGTGTTCCACGCCCACGAACAACCGCTCGGGACCGAACGCCTCGCGGAACGGATCGAGCAGGCGCGCGGCGGCATCGACCCGTCCCGCGATCGCGGCGCGCCCGGGGTGCGACCGTGGCCCGGCGATCGCGACGAGCCCGGCCGCGTGCGCGCAGATCTGCGTGGCATCGACCCAGGGGTCGCCGCGCTCACCCAGCATGTGCGCGTCGGTGAGCAGGTGGCACAGGTTGGCGTAGCCCGTGTCGTCGAGAGCGAGCAGGACGACATGGGCGTCTCGTTCGCTTCCCCGCCCACCCGGTTGCGTCGCCCGAACCGTGATCGAGGCGCCCAGGATGGGCTTCACGCCTTCGTTGGCACACGCGCGGACGAACCGGGCAGCACCGTAGAGCCCGTCGCGGTCGGTCATGGCCACCGCCGGCATGTCCAGTTCGGCGGCGCGCGCGGCCAACTGCTCCGGCGTGAACGCGCCCTCCTTCAGCGAGAAGCACGACCGCACGTCCAGGTGCACGAACGAGCCGGGGACGCGCGTCGTCGGAGCGGCCACTAGTCCATTCCAGACTAGTCCCAGAGCCGTTCCATGTGCCAGCGGTCCTTGCCGCGGTCGAAGTACAGATCCCATACCGCGCCGCCGCGCGCCTCGACCCGCCAGTACTCGCGGTCGCGCCCGTCCGACCACCAGCGGCCTTCGATCCGCCACTTGCCGATCACGTCGATGACGTCGTAGCGCCTGCCTCGCCACTCGAACGCGCACGGCATCCCGGTGTCTCGCTCGACCCTGATCTCCTCGTCGAACCGCTTCGTCACCGTGGCCTCGATGTGATCGACCTCACAGACATGAACTCGAACATATGTTCGAGCGGAGGATGAATGTACGCCCGGGCTCCGACATCCGTCAAGACGCGCCGAACGACCGTCGTCGTCGAGGCCGGGTTCGCGAACCCTTGCGCCGCCCAACGCTTCGGTCGCGGGCCGTATCATGCTGGCCATGACGACGGTGGCCGATCCGAACGAGCAGCTGTCCCCCGCTTCCGCCACGAGCTCCGAGGCCCAGATCGAGCTGATGGAGCGGTATTCGGCGCACAACTATCACCCGCTTCCCGTGGTGGTGGCCGACGGCGAGGGCGCCTGGGTCACCGACGTCGAGGGCAAGCGTTACCTCGACATGCTGGCCGCGTATTCGGCGCTGAACTTCGGGCACCGTCACCCCGACCTGGTGGCCGCCGCGCGCGAGCAGCTCGACCACGTCACGCTCACCTCGCGCGCGTTCCACAACGACAAGCTCGGTCCGTTCTGCAAGGAGCTCGCCGAGCTCTGCGGCATGGAGATGGTGCTGCCCATGAACACCGGCGCCGAGGCCGTCGAGACCGCGCTGAAGACCGCGCGTCGATGGGGCTACGACGTCAAGGGCGTGCCGGAGGACCGCGCGAAGATCGTCACGTGCAGCGGCAACTTCCACGGTCGCACGATCGCGATCGTGAGCTTCTCGACCGACCCGGACGCGCGCGGTGGCTTCGGCCCGTTCACGCCGGGGTTCGAGACCGTGCCCTACGGCGACATCGACGCGCTGGATGCCGCGCTCGCCGATCCCGACGTCGTGGGGTTCCTGGTCGAACCGATCCAGGGCGAGGCCGGGGTCGTGGTGCCGCCCGACGGGTACCTGCGGCGCGCCCGTGAGCTGTGCACCGAGCGCAACGTGCTGCTCCTCGCCGACGAGATCCAATCCGGGCTGGGCCGCACCGGCCGCACGTTCGCGTGCGAACACGAGGGCGTGCAACCCGACGTCTACATCCTGGGCAAGGCGCTGGGCGGCGGCATCGTCGCGATCAGCGCCGTGGTGTCCACCCGCGAGGTGCTGGGCGTGTTCCGGCCCGGCGAACACGGGTCGACGTTCGGCGGGAACCCGCTGGCCTGCGCGGTGGGCCTCGAGGTCCTGCGGCTGCTGCGGACCGGGGAGTTCCAGCAGCGGGCCGACGAGCTGGGCACCGCGCTGATCGAACGGCTCCGCGCCGAAGCTCCGCGGGAAGCCGTGAGCGAGGTCCGCGGCAAGGGCCTGTGGATCGGCATCGAGCTCACCCCCGAGGCGGCGCCGGCCCGCGAGGTGTGCGAACGGCTCCTCGACATGGGCGTCCTGGCGAAGGACACGCACGAGACCACCGTGCGCCTGGCGCCCCCGCTGTGCGTGACGCAGGAGGACCTGGACTGGGCGACGGAGCGGATCCTGGAAGCGCTGCGCGAGCGAGTGGCCTGACCCCCGCCGAGCCGGAACCTTCCCTCGAGCCCGGCGAGGCCGTCACGCTTCGCGAGGTGTGGCACGGTCGCGTCGTGGCGGCACGTCCGCTGCGGATCGTCGAAGACCTGCCCGACCGGCACCGCGCGTTCTGGTTCGTCCCCGGCACCCACTGGATGAACGACCCTCGCCACGACGGCGAGGTCCGCTTCCTCGATGGAGCCTGGGAGCTCGAGCCCTTGGTGCGCGAACGCGGGGTGCTGTCGTTCGCGTTCCCGGACTCGGCGTACGGGATCTTGATGAACACCGATGACGAGGGCCGGTTCACCGGCTACTACGTCAACATCCAGTCGCCGCTCCAGCGATGGGACGGCGGGTTCGACTACGTGGACTGGTTCCTGGACGTGCGGATCCCGATCGATCGGTCGACCTACGCCTGGAAGGACGAGGACGAGCTGGCCGAGGCGATCGAACGCGGACTGATCACCTCGGACGAGGCGATGGGCATCCGCTGGGCCGGGGAGCGCGCCATCGAACACCTCCTGCTCCGGGAACCCCCGTTCGACCTGGACTGGGAGGATTGGCGTCCCGATCCCGCCTGGACCCCGCCCACGCTGGCGGAACGCTGGAACGAGGCGGTGGGGATGGATCCTCGCGGCTCCCACACCTGATCGGGCCCGGGGCGTACCATCCGGGCGTTCCCCTACCTGTTCCGAAGGGAGTTCCTCATGGACGATTCCGGCGGGTTCACGACGCCGCCACCGCCACCGCCTCCGGGCGGTGCAGGAGGTGGCGCGGGTGGTGGCCTGGCCCCGCGAGGGCTCGGCGACATCCTCAGCGCCGCCTTCGAGATCTACAAGGCGAACGCGTCCGGCCTGCTCATGATCGTCGCGATCGTGGTGGTGCCGCTGACGTTCATCAGCGCGTTCCTCGGCGGCGTGGTCTTCGCGCCCGACACGCACACCGAGACCATCTTCGGCCAGACGGTCGAGGTGACCACCCGGAGCGCCACCGTCGGGATCTTCGCGGCGCTGATCGGCGTCGTGATCGCGGTGATCATCTCCGCGGTGCTGCAGGCGGCCCTGATCCGAGGCGCCGCCCAGGCCAGCATCGGGGATGCGGTCGACATCGATGCCTCGTACAAGTGGGGGTTCGCTCGGTTCGGCAGCGTGCTGCTGATCTCGATCCTGGTGGGCCTCGCGGTCCTCGGCGGACTGATCCTGTTCATCATCCCCGGTCTCATCCTGATCGTGATGTTCGCCGTGGCCATCCCCGCCCTCGTGGTCGAGAACCGCAAGGGCACCGAAGCCATGGGGCGATCCTGGAACCTGGTGAAGGGACACTTCTGGCACGTCGTGGTGGTGATCTTGGTCGCGGCCATCATCGCCGGGGTGGTCAGCGGGATCATCAACGGCATCGGCACCGCGATCAGCGACAACTGGTTCGTCACCTGGGTCTTCCAGGCGATCGGCCAGATCATCGTGGCGCCGTTCTCGGCGCTCGTCGCGGTGCTGCTGTACGTGGACCTGCGAGCCCGAACCGAGGCCCTCACCGCCGATCAGCTCCGTGGGGAACTGGCAACGAACCCCACGTGATCTCAGGGCATATCCGCATGACGAAGGGCGCCCCGCGGGGCGCCCTTCGCACGAAGAGGTGAACCGCGAATGGCCGCCATCCCACCACCGCCTCCACCGCCGAACCCGGGCAGTCAGGGCGGTGGCGCCTTGCCCCTCGCTCCCCTCACCCCCGGGTCGATCATCGGCCGGGCGTTCTCCACCCTGGGCGAGCACTGGAAGCCGCTGCTCGGGATCAGCGCCGTGTTCACCGCGATCTCGTTCGTCGCAGGGTTGCTGATCGGCCTGGCGGCGGGCGACACGGGCGCCGATCCGGACACCAGGGCCACGATCGTGGTGCTGGTGGGGACCGGGCTGTACTTCATCGTGTGGATGGCCATGACCGGGGCCCTCACCCGCCTCGTGGCGTCCGAGGTGGCCGGAGCCCCCGGCGGTGTCGCCGAGAGCCTCCGGTACGGCCTCCGCCATCTGGGGTCGATCCTCGTCGTGGGGCTGCTGTTGTTCGCGATCCTCTTCGTCGAGATCCTCGTCGGCTCGCTGTTCGCCGGGGCGCTGCATGCACCGTTCCTGCTCTTCTTCGTGATCCTCGGTGCGTTGTTCCTCGGGTTGACGCTGTCGATGTCGATCCCCGCGCTGGTGATCGAGAACAAGCGCGGGAGCGAGGCATTGTCCCGGTCCTGGGCGCTGATCATGTCGGCGTTCGGGCATTCGCTGGGAACGCTGGCGCTGACGTTCCTCGTGCTCGTCGCGGGCTCGATCGCGGCCGGCGTGGTCGGAACCGCGGGCGACGCGATGTCCGTGATCGCGAACCTCGCTTGCAGGTGATCACGTTGCCGTTCGTGTCCCTGGTGCTGGTGCTGCTCTACGTGAACCTGCGGGTGAAGGCGGGCGGCATCACGAAGGATTCGCTCCGCGCGGAGCTGCGGGCGACGGGCCCCACGCCGATGCCGTAGCATGAGGCCTGAGCCGACCGGCCTGACCGGAGGCTCGTGGGGCTGACCAGATCCCTGGAGGCCGCGACCGTGCTTCGTGTCGCGGCCTTTCGTGCGTTCCGACGTGCGTTCCCGGCCGCGGGGAAGGGGATCGATCGTGAAGACGACCGCAGTGTGCTTCGGCATCGCCCTGGTGCTCGGCCTCATCAACTACGTGCTCGCCGTCCGTCCACGGCTCCACTCGATGGAGGACGTGCTGGATGAAACCGGCACGCTCGAGTCGTGGTGGGCCCTGGAGGCCGCCCCCGACCCACAGATGCCTCGGCCGACGACTCAGCCCAGCGTGGGCAGCACCTCGTCGAGGAAGGTCCGAACCCGGCCCTCTCCCTCGCCCGGCCACTCGATCACCAGGTAGCCGATCCCTTCGGCCGCCATCCAGTCGAAGGCGGTCCGCACCTCGTCCCAGTCCTCGCTGATCGACAGGCTCGAGGCCCGCAGGATCGTCGAGGGGTCCCGGCCGGCTGCTTCGGCGGACCGGTCGATGATGTCGCGCATCTCGCGGTAGGCCGTCGCGTCGTCGGCCCACCCGTGCCACACGTCGGCGTAGCGGCCCGCGATCGGCAGCGTGCGCCGCGGCCCCGTCCCACCGATCCAGATCGGCGGGTGCGGCTGTTGGACCGGCCGGGGCCGGTACGTGGCGTCCTCCAACCGGAGGTAGCGCCCCTCGAACGTCACGTGATCCTCGGTGAACAACTTCCGCATCACCTGCACGCCTTCTTCGAGCCGGTCCATCCGCTCGGCGACCGGCGGGAACGGGATCCCCAGTTCGTGGTGCTCCGGCTCGTTCCACGCGGCGCCGATCGCACACTCGACGCGGCCGTTCGACAGGTGATCGACGGTGACGACCTCGCGCGGCCAGCACGGACGGATGACGGTGGGTCATGCCGGTCACCAGCGTGCCCAGCCGGATCGAGGTGGTCTCGCGCGCCAGACCGGCCAGCAGGGTCCAGGCCTCCAGACGACGGCCCCATCGGATCGGCGTAGAGCGCCTTGAAATGGTCGAACGCCCACACACCGTCCAGGCCGGCGTCTTCGGCCAGGCGGGCACGGTGCACGATCTCGTCCCAGGTGAGCTGGTGCTGCGCGATGTCCAGACCGAACCGCATCCTGACCTCCCCGTTCGGGTGCATGGTGCGCTCAGCGATTTGCCGGAGCGCCGTCGCCGCGGGAGTGTATGTCGCATGAGCGCACTCGATCTCGCCGCCGTTCGCAGCCGGTTCCCGGCCCTGTCCCGCGTCCAGGACGGACGCCCCGTGGTGTTCGCCGATGCGCCGGGCGGCTCCCAGGTCCCCGACACGGTGATCGAGGCGGTGAGTCAGCGCTACCGCGACGGGATCAGCAACATGGACGGCGCGTTCGTCGTGAGCGAGGAGACCGAGGAACTCGCCGCCGCGGCCCGGCGGGCCGGCGCCGACCTCGTGGGCGCCGAGCCGGATCAGATCGTGTTCGGCGCCAACTCGACCTCGCTGCTGCTCCACCTGTCTCGGTCGTTCGCGCGCACGATCGGACCGGGCGACACCGTGGTCGTGACGAGGCTGGACCACGACGCGAACGTGCGGCCGTGGGTCCTGGCCGCCCGCGATGCCGGCGCCACCGTGCGCTGGGTCGACCTGCACCCCGAGGACGCCACGCTCGATCTGGAGTCGTTCGATGACGCCCTCACCGAGGGGCCCGCCCTGGTGGCGTTCACGCTCGCGTCCAACGGCGTGGGCACCGTGACCCCGGCCGCCGATCTGGTGGCGCGTGCGAAGTCCGCGGGCGCCCTCGTCGCCGTCGACGGCGTCCACTTCGCGCAGCACCGTTCGATCGGCTTCCGGGACCTGGGCGCCGACATGGTGACCGTCTCGCCGTACAAGGTGTTCGGACCGCACCTGGGCATGGTGGCGGCGAAGCCCGAGATCCTCGACGCGTGGGACGCCTACCGCGTCCGGCCCGCCGACGCACTACCCCTCCCCCGAACGCTGGGAGACCGGCACCCAGAACCACGAAGGGTTCGCCGGGTTCGTCGCGGCCGTCGACTACCTGGCGGCGCTCGGTCGGGACACCGGCGCCGCCGGCGGGACCGCGCGCGCCGACCAGGTCACCGCGGCGTTCGACGCGATCGGCGAGCACGAACGGACGCTGGCCACCCGGTTCCTGGAGGGCCTGGCGTCGATCCCGCAGGCGCGGCTGTACGGCGTTCCCGGCACCGACCGGCTGGCCGAGCGGACCTCCACGTTCGCGGTACGGCTGGGCGACCAGCATCCTCGGGACACGTCGAAGGCGCTCGCGGAGCGCGGGATCTTCACCTGGGACGGGCACTACTACGCGATGGAGCTGTTCGAGCGGCTGGACATCCTGGAGACCGGCGGCGCCGTCCGGATCGGCTTCTGCCACTACCACACGCTCGGACGAGGTCGATCGGGTCCTCGAGGCCCTGGCCGACCTGGCGTGAGACCAGCCGGTAGGATGTGGCGTCTTCCCGCCCGAACACAGCGAAAGGACCACCCATGCGCATCCTGATCCTGGGCGGCGACGGATACCTCGGATGGCCGACCGCGATGCGGTTCTCCCAAGGCGGCCACGAGGTCCACGTCGTCGACAACTACCTGCGTCGCCGCGCGCACCAGGAAGCCGGCACGGACTCCCTCACGCCGATCGCCGCCGGGCTGCCCGACCGCGTCGCCGCCTGGAAGGACGTCACCGGCCAGGAGATCGGGTTCACCGAGGGCGACCTCACCGAGTGGGACGTCACCGAGCGACTGTTCCGCGAGTTCCAGCCCGAAGCGGTCGTGCACTACGGCGAGATGCCCAGCGCGCCCTACTCGATGAAGGACCGCGAGCACGCCGTCTTCACGCAGACGAACAACGTCGTCAACACGCTGAACGTGATCTACGCGATGCGCGACATCACACCCGACGCCCACCTCGTGAAGCTCGGCACGATGGGCGAGTACGGCACGCCGAACATCGACATCGAAGAGGGCTACCTCGAGATCGACCACAACGGCCGCACCGACACCCTGCCGTTCCCGAAGCTGCCGGGCTCGATGTACCACCTGTCGAAGGTGCACGACTCCCACAACATCCATTTCGCCTGCCGCGTGTGGGGCATGCGCGCCACCGACCTCAACCAGGGCGTCGTCTACGGCATCCAGACCGACGAGACGGTGCTCGACGACCGGCTGATGACCCGGTTCGACTACGACGACGTGTTCGGCACGGCGTTGAACCGGTTCTGCCTGCAGGCGGTGATCGGCCATCCCCTCACGGTGTACGGCAAGGGCGGCCAGACGCGCGGCTACCTCAACATCCTCGACACCCTGCAGTGCGTCGAGCTCGCCGTCACGAACCCCGCCGAGCGCGGCGAGATGCGGGTGTACAACCAGTTCACCGAGTCGTTCTCGATCCTGGAGCTGGCCCAGCTGGTGCAGAAGGCGGGCGCCGAGGTGGGGCTGGACGTGCAGGTGGAGTCGATCGACAACCCCCGCTTCGAGCTCGAGGAGCACTACTACAACCCGGTGCACACCAAGCTGTTGGACCTGGGGCTCAAGCCGCACATGCTGTCGGAGACGCTGATCGAGTCGATGTTCTCGACGATCCAGCGCTACCAGGACCGGGTGATCACCGAGCACATCCTGCCGCGCGATCGCTGGCAGCCGAGCGCCACCACGAACGCCTGAGCCCATGTGGGCGCTGCGGCTCATCGTCGGCCTCGCCGCCGTGGCGTTCTTCCTGGCGGCCGTTCGCGCCTATCAGCACCGCAACCTCAGCCGCCTCAGCCTGATCACCGCGTTCGTCGCCACCGTGGTGGTGGTCCTGCTGGCCGCCCTGCCCGACCTGTTCGACCCGGTGTTCGACACGTTCAACTTCGCGCCCGGCAACAACCGGCGGATCATCGCCGTCCTGGTGGCGGCGGTCGTGGTGCTGTTCCTGATGCTGTTCCGCCTGCAGGGCCATTCCGACCAGAGCGAGCGCGCGATCCGGCAACTGGTGGAGGCGCTGGGCGTCGAACGGTTCGATTGGGACGAAGCCGCCACCCGCGTGGCCGGGGGGCCGAAGATCGTCACGATCTCGCCGGCCTTCAACGAGGCCGAGAACGTCGGCGCGGTGATCGAGGCGATGCCCAAGGAGGTCGCGGGCTACCGCGGTGATCCCGATCGTGGTGGACGACTGCTCCGACGACGGCACCGACGAGGCGGCGCGTGCGGCCGGAGCGCTGGCCGCCCGCCTGCCGATCCGCCGCGGCGGTGGCCTCGCGCTCCGCGTGGGCTACGACATCGCGCTTGAAGCTGGGCGCCGACATCGTCGTCACGCTCGACGCCGACGGCCAGCACCTGCCCGAGGAGATCCCCATCCTGGTGGCGCCGATCATCGAGGATCGCGCCGACCACGTGAACGGCTCGCGCATGCTGGGCGACTACGAAGGCGGCCACTCGGTCCGGTCGGCCGGCGTGCACTTCTTCTCGCGCGTCGTGACGATGCTCACGGGCCAGCGCATCACCGATATCTCCAGCGGCTACCGCGCGACGCGGGCCGACACCCTGCGCAAGCTGATCCTGGTCCAGGACCAGTTCTGGACCTCCGAGGTCACGATCGAGGCGTTGCGCCAGCACGCGCGCATCGTCGAGGTGCCGGTGACGTTCCTCACCCGCCGCGGCGGCGAGTCGAAGAAGCCGAAGACCGTGCGCTACGCCTGGAACTTCTCCAAGGCGATCGGCAAGACCTGGCTCCGATAGCCACGCCGACGTCTCAGACGGCGGCGGGTTCCACGTGCCGCGCGGGCTCACGGTGCGCGAGCCACCCCGCGACCGCGCCCGGCGCCGTGATCCCCACCACGTAGGTCACCTTGGCCCACCCGTGATCGAAGCCTGCCGCCATGCCGACCAGCGTGGCCGCGAACGGGATCCAGGCCACCGTCCGCCAGGGCTTCCACCACGGCCGGTCCCGCGTCGCGATCGTGACCCCGGCCACCGCCACCAGGGTCGCGACCGTCACGACGATCACGCCGGCGAGGTGCAGCGTCCCGTGCCAGGACGTGCCCGCGCCGGGTCCGTCGGTGGGGAACGCCAACAAGCCGTCACCGACCGCGATCACCAGGTAGCCGACCGCCGCGGCGGTCCACCCGAACAACGGCCGCAGGGCGCCCAGCGCGAACACCGTGTAGCAGAGCGTGAGCCACAGGAACGTGCCGATCTGCACGAGCGCCACCGGCGGCCCGCCCAGCGCCATGCTGCTGGGCCAGCTCGCCCATCCCTGCGCTCGGATGATCTCGGGCCGCAGCGCCGCCATCAGGAACGAGAGCGCCAGGAACCCCACCGGCCCGGCGATGCCGCCCCATGCGGCGCGTCGGATGTGCGCGGCTCCTGCTGAGGTCACGACCGCGCCGCTTCCACGGCGACCTCGCCGGCCAGCCGGGCGTTCGCCTCCAGGAGCGCGAGGTTGGACTCCAGGCTGCGGCCGCCGGTGAGCTCGGCGAGCGTCGCCAGCAGGAACGGGGTGCGGGCCTTGCCGTCGATGCCGGCGGCGTCGGCCTGGGTCTCGGCCTCGCGGGCGGCGTCGGCCACCTCGGCGGCGTCCATCGCCATCGAGGCGGGCACCGGGTTGCACAGCAGCACGGTCGAGTCGGTCTCGAGCGCGATCGAGCTGCGCAGGATCGCGGCGGCGTCGGCGGCCGAATCCACCCGGTGCTCCAGCGTCACCGGCGCCTCCCGCGCCAGGAAGAACGGCAGCCGATCCACCCCGAACCCGACCAGCGCCACCCCCAGTTCCTCGAGCTTCTCCGTGGTGGCGACCGGATCGATGATCGACTTCGGCCCCGAGCACACCAGCATCCCCGGCGTCCGCGCGAGCTCCAGCAGGTCGGCGCTCACATCGGGATCGCTGCCGGGATGGACGCCGCCGATGCCGCCGGTGGCCCCCACGGTGATGCCCGCCTTCGCGGCGGCCCAGATCGTGGCGCTCACGGTGGTGGCTCCCGCGACGCCCCGGGCCACCGCGACCGGGATGTCGCGGCGAGCCACCTTCGTCGCCGTTCCGGGTTCGGCGAACCGCCCCAGGTCGTCGGCGCCGAGTCCGACCACCACCGCGCCGTCCACCACGCCGATCCAGGCCGGTTCGGCGCCGGCGGACCGGACCGCCTCGCTCATCCGCTCGATGCACTCCCGGTTCCGAGGGACCGGCAGGCCCTGGCCGATCACGCTGGTCTCGAGCGCCACGACGCCGCGGCCCTCCCGCAGCGCGGCGTGGACCTCGGGCGCCACGACGAACGACGCAGCCATCACGCGTCTCCTGCGGGCCAGGCATCGAGGCTGGCCGCGACCATGGCGCCGGCCCGGCACCCGAGCGCGAGCGCCTCGGCGGGATCGGCGCCGCGTGCCAACGACGCCAGCACCACGCCGTCGAACGCGTCTCCCGCTCCGGTGGGGTCGAGTTCGGTGATCGGCGTGGCCTCGCTGTCGTAGCGCACGCCGTCGACGACGAGCACGGCGCCACGGTCGCCCAGCTTCACCGCCGCCAGCCGGTATCGCTCCCCCAGCCGCTGGGCCGCATCCGCCCCGTCCGATCCCGTGAGCGTGCGCGCCTCCTGGTCGTTGGCGAACACCGCGTTCGCCGAGGCGGTGGCCTCGAAGAACCGTTCCACGCCGAATGCCTCCACCAGCGGCCAGGACGCCGCCTCGACGCCGACCCAGGATGCCTCGGCCCGCTCCAGGGCCGCCATCGCGGCGTCATGGCCCTCGGGATGCAGCAGGAGGTAGCCGGACACCAGGACAGCGCCCGCCTCGATCCGTTGAGGCAGATCGCCGGGCGCCAGGCGGGCGTTCGCCCCCCGGTCGGCGACCATCGAACGGTCCCCCGGTTCGTGGAGCACGAGCATCGTGCCGGTGGGCGCGGCAGGATCGATCGTGACGGCGGCGTCCACCCCGTGGTCGGCGAGAGCCGCGCGGATCGTCCTGCCCGGGAGGTCGTCGCCGATGCGGCCGTGCACCCGACACGAGGCCCCCGCCCACGCCCCCCAGACGGCCGCGTTGGACGACGTGCCTCCCGGTTGCAGCAGCACCCGTCCGTGCACGTCTCCGCCGCGTTTCAGGGCATCGGCGTCGACACGGATGTCGAGCATGACGTCGCCCACGCACACCAGGTCCACGGCGCACACCCTACCGGTGGACTGCGCCGCGCTCAGGCCCCGCCCACGACCGGGACGGGCTCGGTGGCGCGCCGCCGGGCACGCGCGACGCCCTTCTCGCGAGCGAACTTCTTCCAGTCGCTGCTCTTCCTGCTGAGCGTGAGGTCGGTGACGATCTGCAGCACCCCGAGGCCGATCAGCACGGCCGCCGCCCACCCGGGAGCGCCCGAATCGGGCCAGAAGGCCAACGCCACGAACGGCGCGAGCTTGGTGGCGATCGCCCCGCTGGCGTGCATCCAGGCACGCGAATCGGGGTCGGCCCGCAGGTAGGTGCCGTAGTCGGACTTCAGACCGGGCCGGGGCGGAGGCGGTCCGCCCAGGAAGTAGTCGGTCCACCGGATCCCGACCAGGTAGCCCACCAGCCAGTGGGTCGGCGAATGCACCGCCAGGGCCCAGATCGCGCCCGCCGCGATCAGGGCGAGGCCTTTCCACAGCGGTGTGGTCCAGGCGTACGCGGCCCAGACCGCGAGCCCGCCCACCGCCACACCCAGGAGCAACAGCAGGTTGCCCACCCACACGGGAACCCTGAGCTTCACCCCGGCACGGAAGGCAGCGGTGTCGATCCGGCCGATCTGGTCGGCATATCGGCCGACCAACAGCCGATCGGGCTTGACCGTGGCCACCACGCGCCAGAAGCCCAATCCCCGCAGATCGGTGCTCCCGGCCGCAACGGCGGCCTCGATCCGGTCCAGATCGGACCCCAGATCGTCCGGTGCAGTTTCTCGAACCTCCACGGTTCAACCCCTTCTCGGCCCTATCATCGGCGCCGGAACGCGCTCTCCCTCCGAGCGCTTCCCCCAACAGGAGGAGAGCACCACGGCCCGAAGTATCACCCAACCGGCGCCTCCGGAGGGTTCCGGAGGCCATGCATTCGTCACCCTCGACGGGCGCTACCACGTGGTGGAGCGCGTCGCGTCGGGCGGCATGGGCGAAGTCTTCCTCGCGCGCGACACGGTCCTGGACCGTGAGGTGGCGATCAAGGTGCTGCACCGGTCGCTCGCGGGCGACCAGGCGTTCGTCGACCGGTTCCGCCGGGAAGCGCGCGCCGCGGCTGGCCTGTCCCACCCCAACATCGTGGCCGTCTTCGACTGGGGCTCGGTCGACGGCATCTACTACATGGTCATGGAGTACGTGCGCGGCCGGGCCGCCCGCGCGCTCCTGAACCAGTACGGCCGACTGGAACCCGCCCAGGCCGTCGACGTCGTGCGCCAGACCCTGCTGGGCCTGGAGCACGCGCACCGCCAGGGCATCGTGCACCGCGACATCAAGCCCGAGAACGTGCTCGTGACGACCGAGGGCGTGGTGAAGGTGGCCGACTTCGGGCTCGCCCGCGCCTACGCCGACGGACGTCAGACCCAGGCCGGCACGGTGACCGGCACGGTGCAGTACCTGGCCCCCGAGCAGATCCGCGGCGAACCCGCCGACCCTCGGAGCGACCTGTACTCGCTGGGCATCGTGACCTACGAGCTCCTCACCGGGAAGCTCCCGTTCACCGGCGAGACCGCCATGTCCATCGCCTACAAGCACCTGTCCGGCAGGGTGCCCCGGCCCAGCGCCGTGGTGCCCACGATCCCCGCCGACCTGGACGGGTTCGTGGTGAGCGCCACCGACCGAGACCGCGAGCTCCGGCCCGAGTCCGCCACCGTGATGCGCCAGGACCTCGAGGCCCTCGCGCCGGAACTCCCGGCGGCGAAGCGGCTCGAGAGCATCGTCGACGCCACGCCCGTCGAACCCGGCGAGGACGTGGCCCCGACCGGCGTGGTCAATGTTCCCGACCTGCCCACCGGTGAGGCCGGGCTCAACACCCAGACGATCCCCCGCTCGAAGCGCGAGCACCGCTGGCGCCGGCGCTTCGGCGTGCTCGCCCTGGTGGCGGCCCTGGCGGCGAGCGCCTGGGGCATCTGGACCTACGTGATCCCCCATCACGCCGACATCCCCGCGCTGGCGGGCGACTCCGTCGCGGCCGCCCAGTCGCAGTTGGACGAGCTCGGGTTCGCGGTGCGGATCGCCGACGGTCAGTACTCCGAGAAGATCGCCGTCGATCACGTCCTGCGCGTGCAGCCGTCCCCGGGCACCAGCCTGGAGCTGGGCGAGACCGTCACCCTGGTCCCCTCCCTGGGGCCGCCGCCCGTCGCGATCCCCTCGATCGAGGGCAAGACCCTGGAGCAGGCGAGGCATCTGCTCCAGAAGGCCGGGCTCACCCTGGGCGAGCAGACCCTGCGACACGACGACTCGGTGCCGGAGGGTTCGATCATCGCGACCGCGCAGAACGGCCAGATCCCCAAGGGCAGCGCGGTGGACGTGATCGTGAGCAAGGGCCCGGCGCCCCTGCCCGTTCCCAGCGTGGCCGGCATGACCGAGGACGAGGCGACGGCCGCGCTGCAGGACGCGGGATTCGTCGTGGCCGTCGAGACCGACTTCTCGAACACGATCGATCGCGGAGCGATCATCAACGCGTCCCCGAAGTCCGGCACGGTGGCCGCGTACGGCTCCACCGTCACGATCACCGTCTCGCAGGGGCCGGAACAGTTCGCGGTGCCCAGCTTCTCCGGCCTGTCGAAGTCCGGAGCCGAGTCGAAGGCCGCCGACTACGGCCTGAAGGTCTCGTTCTTCATCATCCCGAACACGCAGGGCGCCACCGTGATCTCCCAGAGCCCTGGAGCGGGTTCGACCGTGACCTACGGCGACACGATCACGCTGTACCTGGCCTGAGCTGCGCTCAGCCGCGCTAGGGCTGCATCTCCGCCCGCGCGCCTTCCTGGTAGCTGTAGCGCTCCTCCGCGAAGGGCTCGGCGTGGATGTGGTAGCCCCGGACCTCCCAGAACCCCCGGCTGTTCTTCGCGGTGAACTCCAGGCCGGTGAGCCATTTCGCGCTCTTCCAGGCGTAGCGCTTCGGCACCACCAGTCGGAGCGGCCAGCCGTGCTCCGCCGTGAGGTCCTCGCCGTGGTTGCGCCAGGCCAGCAGCACGTCGTCGTCGTCCATCGCCTCGAAGGACAGGTTCGAGGTGTAGCCGCCCGCCCCGTGCGCGATGACCCACTTCGCCTCGTCGGTGGGCTTGGCCCGTTCGACGATCGTGCGGAACGAGACGCCCTCCCAGGTGTTGTCCAGCGTGGTCCAGCCCGTGACGCAATGCATGTCCGCATCGACCGTCACGCGGGGCAGGTCCAGCAGCTCCTGATACGTGAGCGTGAACGGCTCCTCGACCAGGCCGGAGACCTCCAGGTCCCAGTGCTCGCCGTCGAACCGTGGGATCGACCCGAAGTGCAGCACCGGCCACGACTTCACGAGACGCTGACCCGGCGGCACGCGCGCGGCGATCTCGGGCGGGTAGTTCTTCGTGAACAGGCCCATCTCGAAAGGCTACTACCGTGTTCTCAAGAGGGTCCATCGATGGCCGAAGCGCGATCGGATCGGGGGTCGGCGTCGGAGCCCGTCACCGATCTCACGCCGCTGCGACACCCGAACCTTGGCAGGCCGCGCCGTCCAGCGTCCCGTAGTCGATGACGGCGATGATCGCGCCATCCCGGACGATGTTCCACAGCCCCCCATCGATGTCGCGTTCCGTGGCGCGGACCACCTTGTCGGATCGTTCGATGCCCGGCACGTTCGCCCTGATGAAGGTCTCTCCCGCCGGCAAGAGCACCTGGCGAGGTCCTCCGAAGGCGACGACTTCCGTCACTCCGCACGCCAGCGATGCGACCGCCTGGTCGGGGAGCGGCGTGATCCGTGTGGCTACCACCACGCGCACCGTCGAGCCCACATCCACGGACGTGCCGGCAACGGGATCGGTACTCGCAACGTTGCCGATCTCAACCCCGTCGATCTCGCGGTACGCAACGACCCACTTCAGGCCTGCGGCATCGAGCGCCTGGAGAGCTTGGTTGGATGTCAGCCCGATGAGGTCAGGGACGACCATCCTCCTCAGATCGACCCGTGAACGGGAAGAACACCATGTCGCCCTCGGCGGTCTCGACCCAGATCCCGTCGACGGCAGGAGTGACGAAGATCGGCGTGCCTTCGACGGTCGCCTTGACGTCGATCTCGCCGGTCGCGGGGTTCAGACGCTGAAGGCGTCGATCAGCCAGGAACCAGATCCCTCCGTCAGGGCCAACGGTGAGGTCGTAGCCGACGGGACCGGTCTTCCACGCATCCAGGACGTCGCCGGTCGCCGGATCGATCCGCGCGATCCCCGAGGAGAGGTTCATCGCCATCTCATCTCCGAAGAACGGCGTCCACAAGGACGCCCCGTCGGTCACGGGCAATGCGAAGGAACCACCCACGTCAACCGAGGCAGCGGTGCCGGGGACGATCTGTGTGAGCGTTCCGCCCATGAAGGTCTCGTCTTCGACCCGCCGTTCGAGTGTCCAGACCGTGCCGTCGATGACGTACAAGCCAGCCGACCACTCCGGCTCGAAGCGCTCAACGGGGGTCACCTGTCCAGACGCGGGGTCGAGTCGGACGATCTCGACGCCACCTCCCCGTACGGATACGGATGCCCACACCAGACCCTGCTCGTCGATCGCGATGTCGGACACAACCTGGCCGTCGAGAGGGAACTGCTCCACTGCATCTGTCGCTGGATCGATCGCGTAGACCGTCGCGCTGTTCCGGCCCCTGACCCAAACGCTGCCGGCTCCTACCTCGATGCCGTCTCCACCCCACTCGCCGCCGCCGGAAACGGGGATGCGAGAACGTCGTCTCCATCGCTCCGGACTCGATGTTCCGACGCTGGAGCTGCTCCACCCCTGACAGGATCTCGACCGTCCAGAGGCTCCCGAAGGCTTCCCGGGCCGAGGTGAAGCCACCCTCCTGAGCGACCGGCAGGACAACGGGTGCGCCCAGGGCCACGTCCTGCACTGCTCCGATCGCCGGCGAAGCCGGGACGGCCGGCGTCACGGTGTCGTCGGCTCGGAACGCCGAGGACAGCACGAAGACGATGGCTGCCGTGATCACTGCCGCGATGGCCACCGGAGCCACTCGCCTCCACATCGGTCGAGCGGGCTCAGGATCGTCTCCCCGTGGTGTTCCGGACTCGATGCGTTCCCAGAGGTCGGGAGTCCCGACGTCGTCGAGGACGCGGAAGGCGTGCTTGGTCTCAGTCATCGGTCGGCTCCAGAAGGTCTCGTAGCCGCTTGCGGCCCTGGCTCAGGTGGACGTGGACCGTGGGTCGTGTCACCCCAAGGACACGAGCGATCTCATCGGTAGGGCGGTCGGCATAGTCGTGCATCACGATCGCCAATCGCTGGTTGGGCGAGATCGCCGCGAGGGCTTCGATCAGGTGGGGAACGGGGTCGGCGATCTCGTACGGGATGTCGAGGTCGGTGAGCGCGACGACATGGCCACGTCGCTTCAGCTCACCGGCAGCGATACGGAATGAAGCCGTCCATATCCACGACGCGGGGTCGCGCAACCCTTCGCCCCTCGCGATCGCCTGCGCGAAGGCTTCGGCCAGCGCATCACTCGCGACATCCGGATTGCCCGCGTAGGCGAGCAAGGCGCGCCACATCCTGTCGCCCTGCTCTCGGTAGAGGTGTTCGATCTCGCCAGGGCGAGTCGTCAACGTGATGTCCGATGCCACACCGCGTAAGGGACGCATCCGGGGCCAAACCTATAGGGGTTGGACCAACTTTCGCCAGAAAACGACGCGACGGACAGCGCATCGGATCCCCCGGTAGCAAGATGGTCACATGAGCGACCATGACCTCGGCCCCGTCGACTATGACACCGAGCTTCGTCTGCTCAACGACGCGCTGCGACAGGCCTACGAGATCGGTCCCGAAGATCGAGTGCTGGACATCGGCTGCGGGGCGGGACAAACGACGCGCGATGCAGCCCGCCTCGCCAGCGACGGGTGGGCGCTCGGGGTCGACATCTCGAAGGAGATGATCGAACGGGCCCAGCGGCTCGCCGACGCTGAGGGGCTCCACAACGTCACGTTCGAACACGCCGACGCGCAGGACCACCGCTTCCCGTCCGAGCGATTCGATCTGGCCATCAGCAGGTTCGGCACGATGTTCTTCCGCGATCCCGTCGCCGCCTTCACCAACATCGGAACTGGGCTACGCCGTGACGGGCGCCTGCTGATCATGGTGTGGCAAGGGCACGAACGGAACGAGTGGTCCGTGGCTATCCAGAGGGCTCTGTCGGGCACCGGCGGATCGCCGGTTCCGACTCCAGAAGGACTCGATCACTTCTCACTGGCCGATCCGGCGACGGTTCGGCGGGTCCTGGACGCGGCTGGCTTCACCGACGTCACGCTCACCGACGTGCGCCGGCCCATGTACTTCGGTCAGGACGTTGCCGACGCGTTCGGGTGGATCGGTGGCTTCGCCTCCACCAAGGAGGTGGTGGATGGTCTCGATCCCGCGAGCCGTGAGCTCGCGCTCGAACGCCTGCGCGAGACGCTCGTCGCGCACGCTCGGGAGGACGGCGTCTGGTTCGACTCGCGCGCCTGGATCGTGAAGGCTCGCCGCCCGTGAGGACCTACGGCTCGATGCGGACCGAGTCGAGGATCGCCTGCAGTTCCTGCACGTCCTCATCCGAGGCCTTGGACCCGACCTGGGTCACGAACACCTGGCGCTGACCTTCGATGTCGACGATGTACACGCTGGCCGTGTCGTCGGCCGGGAGCACGAAGTAGTGGTCAGGCGGGCTGAACCAGATCTGCAGCACATTGCCCAGGTTGCATTTCTTCAGCGCGAACCCCCCCGGGGCGGTGAGGTCGATCCGGGTCGCCGGATAGCCGGCCAGCGAGGTCGCGACCGGACCGCTCGCCTCCGGCCCCGGCTGCTGGAGCAGCGCCGTCGCGAGGTCATCGACGCTGGGACCGACGTCCGCGAGCTCGCCTTCGCTGCCCTCACACGCATCGGCGAAGATCGCGTCGACCACGAACATGTTGAAGCCGAGCGCATCATCCGTGTCGGGGTGCTTGACGAAGGTGTCACCGTGCTGCACCGTCCAGCCCTCCGGGAAGGTGACCACGACGTCTGCGACCGACACCGTGGAACGGGGGATCCGGTACGTGCCGGCCTCGAACGCCACCGCCTCAGTGGTCACGTCGAACGGTGGCATCGTGGCATCGGTCGCAGTGCTCCGCTCACCGGTCACGCCACCACTGGCAGGGACCCTGTCCGACGTCACGCTCCACAGCAGCCCTCCGATCACCACCGCCATCACGGTCAAGGCCACCAGGGCGCTTCCGATCCGTCGGTTGCGGTCCCGCCGACGGTGGCGATCGAGCACCCGTTCGAACAGATCCGGAGGCGGCTCGTGGCCGGAGGCCCGTCGATCGAGGCGGTCGTGAAGCTCAGGCATCCTCATCCTCCAGCATGCGTCGGAGATCCGCCTTGGCCCTGGACAACCGAGCTCGGACCGATCCCGGCCTGATCCTCAGGGTTGCCGCGGCCTCCTGCTGATCCATCCCCAACCACTCGACCAGCACCAGCGCCTCGCGCTGGCCGGTGGGGAGCGATCCGAGCGCCCTGGCGAGGCTGTCCCGGTCCTCTGCCACCTCGGCGGGGTCGGGCGACGGTGTCGGTGCGACGATGTGACGCGCCCTGGTGGCCATCCGCCGGAGGCGACTTCGGTGCAGGTTCAGCGCGGTCCGGAACAGGTATCCCTGCGGGGAGTCCATGTGCTGGACCCGATCCCACCGCTCGAACACGCGCACCATGGCCTCCTGCGTCAGGTCGTCGGCCTCAGCATCGCTCCCGGTCAGGAGGTACAGGGCGCGGGACAGGCGAACATGCTCGGCGTAGAAGAAGTCTTCGAAGCGAGGGGGCGTTACCGCGGTGACACTCACCGCCTCCGAAGACTCAACCGCTGGCTCCAACACGTCTGATGGTTCCATCACGTCGAACCCTGAACGCGACCGGGGGCCGATCCGTTGCGTCACGAGAGGATTCTCTTCCTTTTAGGGCTCGATGCGGATCGAGTCGAGGATCGCTTGCAACTCGCGCGCGTCCTTGTCTGACGTCGCCGGTCCACTGGGGCCGGTCACGAAGGTCTGGCGCGTACCGTCGACGTCGACGATGTACACACTCATGATGCCGTCGGGCAGGAGCACGAAGTACTTGTCCGCGGGGACGCTGTACCAGATCTGGAGCCCGACATCCTTGACGTTGCACGGCTTCAGATCGAACCGCTTCGGAACGGCGAGGTCGATCCGGGTCGCCGGATAGCCGCCCAGCGTGGTGTCGATCGGGCCCCTCGCCTTCGGTCCCGACTGCTGGAGCAGCGCCGTCGCGAGGTCATCGACGCCGGGACCGACCTCCTCGACCTGACCGTTGCTGCCCTCACATGCGTCGGCATAGATCTCGTCGGGATCGACGGCATCGAACCCGAATCCGTCAGCGTTATCCGAGTCCTTGAGGAAGAGGTGGCCGTACTGCACCGTCCAGCCCTCCGGGAACGTGACGGTGTAGTCCACGGCGGACCACTCGGAACTGGGGATCCGGTAGGTGCCCGGCTCGACCGCGACCGGCTTGGCCGTATCGTCGAACGGCGATGTCGTCGCATCCAGTCCGTCGGCGGCTGTCACCGACGGCGTCGAGGCCTGGGATTCACCGGTCGCCGCATCGGTGCATCCCGTCAGGATCGTCAGCAGCACGGCTACTGCGAACGCACGTACAGAGCCATCCCTCATGTCGTTCTCTCCTTCGCCCATCCCGCCGGTTTGTTGGCCGGGATCCGCCATCACGTCGAGCCATGAACGCGATGAGGTGGAGTACGTTGCATCTCGAGCGGGTCTTTCTGAGGAACGACCTGATGCTACGGAGTTGACGATCCACACACGTAGCTGCCGATGTCATCCAGTGCGCCTGGGGCGCGTGGGATGAGGATGAGTCCAGCAACGACGACCGCGATGATGATGCCGGCCATCGACAACCATTTCGGTCGAGCGCCACGCCCCCAGATGCCGACGAGGCCGAAGATCAGCGCAAGGCTCGAGACGGCAAGCGTCGCCCACATCAGCCGGTCCAGAAGGACGGTGCAACTGTCCGAGACTCGTCTGCGCTCCACTACCTCCATCGCGACGAGCAACGCTGCCCCTGCGAGGGCACCCAGAAGCGAGAGCCAGGCGCACGCACTGGCAACGGGACGCGCGTGGGATGGCGTTCGATCCTGGTTGGGCGTGGGCATGGTGGAAGTCTGACGCCTGGCTCGCCTCCTGCAACGAGTCTTGAACTCGTCTCAAGTGAGCTGCAACGGTGTCCTCTCTTGATGCATCGTTCGAGCATGGGAGCCTCTGTGGTGACATTCGCTGCGTTTCCCGTCTCGACTCGAAACGAGGACTGAGCCATGTCATTGACGCCTCGAACCCGCAACCGACAGCCACGGCGAACCCTCCGCTTGATCCTTCCCCTCGTCGCTCTCCTCGTTCTGATGGTCGGCGACCTCGCCTCAGCGGCCTACCCAGGAGGCGAACGGCAAGATCGCCTTCGTGCAGTTCGACGGTGGCTTCGACATCTATTCAGTCGATGTGGATGGCTCCGATCTCGATCGCCTCACCGGGGCAAGGTCCGACTATGAGCCTGCGTGGTCGCCTGATGGAACGAAGATCGCCTACGACCGCATCGTCCAAGGCACCTACCAGATCTTCACGATGAACGCGGACGGGAGCGACCGAGAGCAGCTCTCGTCTGGCCGAGCCGACAACCTGTGGTCGACGTGGTCCCCGGACGGGTCGAAGCTCGCCTTCACCAGCTACCGAGACCAGGACGGCGACGACGAGATCTTCGTGATGGATGCCGACGGAACGGGACGAGTGCAGCTGACGCACAACCGTGCGATGGACTATCACGCCGCCTGGTCTCCGGACGGCACCAGGATCGCGTTCAACCGCGAGGTCGATCATCGCCAGGACCTGTGGGTCATCAACCCCGACGGCTCGGACCCGACGAACCTGACGCCGGGCCCACTTCAGGGCGGGAGCCCAAGTTGGTCGCCTGATGGGACGAAGATCGCCTTCGTGCGGAACCGGGAGATCTACGTGATGGATGCCGACGGCTCTGACGTCGTGCAGCTCACCACCAACACGTGGAGAGACACCTCGCCCGCCTGGTCTCCGGACGGCACGCTCATCGCCTTCTACAGCGATCGGTACAACGCTGCGGACATCTGGTTCAAGTCTGCCTCAGGTGTCGGCCTCACTCGTGTCACTGACACCCCGCGGAAGTCAGAGTTCGATCCCGATTGGCAGCCCTTGGTTCCGTAGGGAGGCCGGTCAGTCCTCTTTCGCGGCGATCGCCTTCCACGCGTCGAGCGCCGTGGCGATGCCCTCGTCGTCGACATCGACGTGGGTCACCATGCGAACCCCGGTGCCGATGTGGGTCACGCCCACCCCACGGTCCGCCAGACGCTCGACGGTCCCGAGCATCGGCAACCCGACCGCTGCCGTGTCGACGAAGACCATGTTCGTTTCGACCTGCGCGAGATCGATCGAACCGGGCAGCATCTCCGCGACGCCCTCGGCGAGCCGGCGAGCTCGCGCGTGGTCCTCGACGAGCCGTGCCTGGCCCTGCTCGAGCGCGACGATCCCCGCCGCCGCCATGATGCCCGCCTGTCGCCAGGCGCCGCCGAACAGGATGCTGAGGCGGCGGGCTTCACGGATCAGCTCGGCGGGTCCGCAGATCAACGACCCGATCGGCGCTCCCAGGCCCTTCGAGACGCAGAACATCATCGTGTCGACCTGGCGGGTCCACGCGGAGACCTCGACGCCCGCGGCAGCGGCCGCGTTGAAGATCCGAGCCCCGTCCAGGTGCAGCGGCACGCCGGCCTCGGAGGCCACGGCCCGCACCTTCGCCAGCTCATCGACCGGCATCACCCGCCCGCCGGCTCCGCCCACGGTGTTCTCGACGCTGAGCAGGTCGACGATCTCGACGTCGTAGTAGCTGTCGGGCTCGAGGAGGGTCCGGGCCTGTGCGGCATCGATCCACCCCCGGGGGCCCGGATCGAGCGTGCGGTAGGCGATCCCCGACAGCGCCGCCGCGGTCATGACCTCCGTCGTGGCGACGTGGTTGGCTGCTGAGCAGGCCACGAGGTGACCGTTCGTGTGCACGTGGAGCGCCAGCGCGATCTGGTTGGCCATCGTCCCGGTGGGGACGAACAGCGCCGCCTCCATCCCGGTGCGCTCGGCCGCCAGCTCCTGCAGGCGGTTGGCGGTGGGATCGTCCCCGTACCAGGCATCGCCCACCTCGGCGGTGGCCATGGCCTCCCGCATCGCGGGAGAGGGACTCGTCACGGTGTCGGAACGCAGGTCGACGCGGTAGGCAGCCATGGCCCGAAGTCTAGCGGCGAGCCGCGGGAGGGCTCAGCCGAAGAAGACCTCGGCGTCCCGGTACAGATCCAGGGGCACCACGCTGCGATGGTCGACCGCGTCGCGGAGCGGGACGTCGACGATCTCCTGCGCCTGCCGGGCCACCATGCGGCCCCAGCCGCCGGCGGTCGCCAGGTCCACGGCCGCCAGGCCCATCCGGGTTCCGAGCACCCGGTCGAACGCCACCGGCGAACCACCGCGCTGCACGTGGCCGAGGATGGTCACCCGGGTCTGGAATCCCGTCCGCTTCTCGATCTCGGGCGCGATGTGATTGGCGACACCGCCCAGCCGCGGGAACCCGTTCTCGTCCAGCTCGGGCTCGGGAAGGTCGAGGGTGCCCTCCTGCGGGATCGCCCCCTCGGCCACCACCACGATCGAGAACGAGCTCCGTTGCATGTGCCGGTGGCGGAGCAGCCGGCACACGTCCTCGATGTCGAACGGGTGCTCCGGGATCAAGATCACGTCGGCGCCACCCGCGATCCCGGCGTAGATCGCGATCCATCCGGCGTGGCGGCCCATCACCTCGACCAGCATCACGCGGTCATGGCTCTCGGCGGTGCTGTGCAGGCGGTCGATCGCATCGGTGGCCACCTGCACCGCCGTGTGGAACCCCACGGTGATGTCGGTGCCCGCGAGGTCGTTGTCGATCGTCTTCGGCACCCCGACCACCGGAAGGCCCCGGTCGGCGAACCCCGCCGCCGCGCCCAAGGTGCCTTCACCGCCGATGGCGATCAGACCGTCGAGGCCCCGGCGCTCGAAGGTGGCCTCGACCGCCTCCGCCCCGCCGTCGACGCGGAAGGGGTTCATGCCGGAACTGCCGAGGATCGTGCCGCCGCGATGGAGGATGCCGGTGATCTGCGGGATGCCGAGCCCGAGCGAGTCGTCCTCCACGACGCCCTTCCAGCCGTCGCGGAACCCCATGAAGGTGTGGCCGTGGACCCCGACGCCCTTGCGGACCGCGGCGCGGATGACGGCGTTGAGACCGGGGCAGTCACCGCCCCCCGTGATGATGCCCAGACGCATGCGCCAAGCCTACGACGCCCCTGGAAGGCGCCGAGGGAGGCGAACGTGTCCGTTACGCCTCGTCGGCAGCCTGGGCCTTGAGGACCTGGTACCAGCTGTCGACGTAGGACGCTTCGTCGTCCTCCGTCTGGACATCCTGCCCGGCAGCTTCGTCGGTGGCCTTCGCCGAGCCCCCGAAGCCGAGGTGGTCGTCGGTGGATCGATCGGTTGCCTGCTTGTCACCCAGCGACATATCCGCTCCTGCGTCGTCCTTCTCGTAGACCCATCGGTCATCGGGCCGACAGGCGGAACGCTTGATACCGAACGTCGGGTAACGCGCGCGCGGCACGGTCCGGCCATCGAACGAGCCGATAGGATTGGGGCCATGGTGATGGCAGGGCTGTTCCCCGACGTCAGCAACTGGGGCTTCCTCGAATACTTCTTCGTGGGGCTGCTCCTGCTGCTGGTGGCCCTGGTCACCGTGTTCGCGGGATACGTGTTCCTGCAGCAGTTCCGCAATCCCGCTCGGCGCGGATCCCGGCCCTAGTCCTTCACGATCTGGGTCCCGGCCGAACCGGCCAACGCCGCGGTCGCATCCGCCAGATCCGCGATCACGGACCGTCCTCCGCCGCGCGCGAACGTCGCCGCGGCCTCCACCTTCGGACCCATCGATCCGGCGCCGAACTCGCCCTTCCTCAGGAGCTGGGTGGCTTCCCGCACCGTCATGCGATCGATGTCCTCGGGCATGAACGAGCCGTAGCCCCGCTGCACCTTCTTGACGTCCGTGAGGATCAACAGGGTCGAGGCCTCGACCTCCTTCGCCAGGATCGCGGCCGCCCGATCCTTGTCGACCACCCCTTCCTTGCCGATCAGCCGCGGGCCGTCCTCGATCACGGGCACGCCTCCCCCGCCGCTCGCGATCACGATCGTGCCGGCGGCCACCAGCTGGCGGATCACCGGCGTCTCCACGATCGAGTACGGCGACGGGCTGGGCACGACCCGGCGCCAGCCCCCGTGAGGATCGGCCTTCATCACGTAGCCGCGTTCGGATTCCAACGCCCGCGCTTCCTCCGGTTCGTAGAAGGGACCGACGAACTTCGTGGGATCGGTGAACGCGGGATCGTCGGGGCGGACCCGGGTGAGCGTGAGCACGGTGGCCACCGGTCGCTCCATGCCCCGCTCGAAGAACACGTCGCCGATCGTCACCTGCAGGAGGTAGCCGATCTGGCCCTGGCTCTCGGCGCCGCACACGTCGAGCGGCATCGGGTGCACGACCTCCCGCGCCGCTTCCTGCTGCAGGAGGATCCGGCCCACCTGTGGGCCGTTCCCGTGGGTGACGACCACCTCCCAGCCCTCGGCGGCGATGTCGGCGATGCGCTCGGCCGCCTCGCGACTGGCGCGGTACATCTCCTCGAACGTGTCCTCGGCGCCTTGGCGGAGCAGGGCGTTGCCGCCCAGCGCCACGACTACCCGTTCCACCGGGAGCTCCAGCCCTCGTCGGTCACCGTGCCGAACGGCTCCGCGAAATGCGGCACGCCCACGACCCAGCCGCCGTCGGCGGCGGCCGACACGATCGCGGTCCGTGATCGCGCACCGGCGTCGGGATCCTCGTCGTGGCTCGATCCCCAGGACGGGTTCGCGAACTGGATCGGCAGGAACAGGAGATCGCCGGTGAGCAGGATGACCTCGTCGCCACCGTGGACCAGCACGCTGCGATGGCCCGGGGTATGGCCGGGCGTGTGTCGGACCTCGATCCCGGGGGCCACCTCGCGGTTCCTCTTCGTCCAGGTCCAGCATCCCCAGTTCGTGCACGCGGTGCAGACCCGGCCGTGCCAGCGCGGAGAACTCGGACAGTTCCCCGGCCAGGAACGCCCAGTCCGCCGGGTGCAGGACGTGGCGGGCGTTGGCGAAGCGCGGCTCGCCGTCGCTCCCTCGGATCCCGCCCGAATGGTCGGGGTGCATGTGGGTCAGCACGACCGTGGAGACCTCCGAGGGATCGACGCCCGCATCCTCGTACGCCTGCTCTGCGGTCAGGCCCTCCCCCGGCGCCCACGGGGCGACCGGACGGTTCCCTCCCAGGCCCGTGTCCACCATGGTGAGGCCGCTCGGCGTGCGGACGATGAACGCCTGGACATGCCACTGCCAGTGGGCGTCACCGTCGAACGCCCAGGGGAAGGCCCGCCGCTCCTCGGCCCAGTCCACGTCGTGCCCCGGCGATTCGTCGGCCAGCGGCAGCGGCGCCCATCCCTGGCACAGGACGGCGATCTCGACGTCGCCCACGCGGAACGGCTCGACGTGGCTCATGGCGGCGAGTCTATGTCGAGGGGTGCTCGATATCGGCAGGCTCGTCGATGTCCCGGAGGGACCCGCGGTTCGGATCCAGAGCGTGCCAGGTGGCCTCGTCGATCACGGCGGTGCGCAGCCCCTGCTGCAACGAGCGGAGGCGGTGCTCGCCCGCGTGACGGAGCGCGTGCGCGACCTCGCGAGCGGGCTCGGCGCGCACCACGAGCGGCAACGGACGGGCTCGCTCGCCGTCCTGCAGGGCCACGGCGTCGGCCCCCGAGGCGGCGGCCACCCGCAGCATCTCGATCACGACCGCGGTGGAGAGCTCGGGCATGTCGCCGCCCACCAGCACCGCGAACTCGGTCCGGACGCTCGAGAGCCCGCTGAGCGCCCCTTCCAGCGGCCCCTGCCCCTCGACCGCGTCGTGCACGTAGCGAACGGGCACGCCCGGCGGCAACGCGGGAGGTTCGGCGTCGGGGGGCAGCACCACCACGACGTCGTGCGTCACCTCGACCAGTCGCAGGACCGCGTGGTGCAGCAGCGGCATGCCTCGATAGGTGGCCGCGAGCTTGTCCGAGCCGAACCGTGTGGAGCGCCCACCGGCCAGCACCACACCGGTGGCACCGAGCGACCCTGCCGGTTCAGTCACGCGCCTCGCGACGCTGGCGACGCTTGCGGGCCGCGGGATCGTCGCCCTTGCGCGCCTGCACGTACTGGAAGCCGAACCGACCCTTGATGCACAGGTGGCCGTTCGTCACGGAGTTGTCCGCCGGGCTCGTCACCTTCACGATCTCGTTGTCCTGGACATGCAGGTCCAGCTGGCAGCCGACCCCGCAGTACGGACAGATCGTGCTGGTGACGGTCTGCTCGTCTTCGTCCCACGTGCCGGCTTCGCGCATCTCGTGTTCGGAGGTGAACATCAGCGCGCCGGTGGGACACACCCCGATGCAGTTCCCGCAGTAGACGCACGCGCTCTCGTCGAGGCCGACCGAATACTCCGTCGAGATCCGAGCGTCGAACCCGCGCCCGGCCACCGCGATCGCGAACGTGTTCTGTGCGTCGACGCCGCAGGCCTCCACGCACTTGTAGCAGAGGATGCAGCGCGAGTAGTCGCGCACGTAGAGCTCGTTGTCGATCTTGATGGGCTGGGCGACACCTTCGGCCACCATGGGGTCGACGGGGTCGTGGTGATGGCCCGGTTCGCGGGCGTCGCGCTCGCCCGCGGGGAGCTCGGGCATCGTGGCTCCGAACCGGTCCGGATCCGTCTCGTACTCCTGCATCCAGCGGTGGACGTCGGGGCTGGTCAGATCCATCTCGACGCTGGAGGCCAGCAGCTCCAGCACCAGCTTGCGCGAACGCTCCACGCGCTCGGTGTCGGTCTTGACCTTCATCCCGTCCTCCGCCGTGCGGCTGCAGGCGGGAACCAGCGTGCGGGCGCCCTCGACCTCGACGACACACACACGGCAGGCGTTCACGGGCGTGAGGTTGTCGGCGAAGCACAGGGTGGGCGTGTCCACGCCCTGGGAACGGCAGGCGTCGAGGATCGTGGCGCCTTCGGGCACGCGGACCTCGTCGCCGTCGACCTCGATCGAGAGCAGGCGGCGGGGCGGCTCGAGCGGCACGGCCTGGCTCATCGCTCCGGTCCCATCGTCATGACTCCTGTTCCTCGGTGGGCGTGGGGACGTCGCCATCGGCGGCGGTGGCCGTCGCGGCGCCGAACACGCCGAGCCCTTCGATCGCGGACTGCACGGCGTTGGCCGCCGTCTGGCCGAGCCCGCAGATCGAGGCGTCGCGCATCACCTGGGCGACGTCGGCGAGCAAGGCCATCTCGTCGGCGTGCGAACCGATCGTACGGTCGTTCGCGAGCCGGTGCAGCGCCTCCTCCTGGCGGACGGTCCCCACCCGGCACGGCACGCATTGGCCGCACGACTCGTCGCGGAAGAACCGCGCGATCCGCAGGCAGACGTCGACCAGGTCGACCGCCTGGTTCATCGCCAGCACCACGCCCGAGCCCAGCGTGTACCCGCCGGCGCGCGCGTCCTCGAACGTGAGCGGGATGTCGAGACGGTCCGGACCCACGAAGCCGCCCGCCGCGCCGCCCAACAGCACCGCCTTGAGGTTGCCGTCCACCCCGCCCGCCAGCGCGAGCACCTCGCCCAGCGTGATGCCGTGTTCGGCTTCGTAGACCCCGGGGCTCGCCACCGAACCCGCCACACAGAACAACCGCGTGCCGGTCGAGCCTTCGCTGCCCAGCTCGGCGTAGGCCTGGCTGCCGATGCGCAGGACCTCGAGCACGTTGATCAGGGTCTCGACGTTGTTGATCCCCGTGGGCTTGCCGAAGAGCCCGCGCTGCACCGGGAACGGCGGCTTGTTCCTCGGCTCCCCGCGTTTGCCCTCGAGC
Organism: uncultured Actinomycetes bacterium; assembly: GCA_963797635.1. GTDB lineage: Bacteria > Actinomycetota > UBA4738 > UBA4738 > HRBIN12 > JAOUEA01. The sequence continues at coordinate 120,010 of CAWCPZ010000011.1, read as the reverse complement.
GAGTTGAACAGCGCCGTCTCCTCGCCGCAGATGTAGGCGCCCGCGCCCCGCCGCACCTCGATGTCGAAGTCGATGCCGTGGCCCATGATGTCGGCGCCCAGGAACCCGTGGCGCCGAGCTTCCGTCAGGGCGTGCTCCAGGCGCGAGGTCGCGAGGGGGTACTCGCCGCGGATGTACACGTACCCCTGCGCACACCCGGTGGTGACCCCGGCGATCGTGAGCGCCTCGATGACCGCGTACGGGTCGGATTCCATCACGACGCGGTCCTTGAACGTCCCCGGTTCGGACTCGTCGGCGTTGCAGATGAAGTAGTGCGGGTGCTCGAGCTGCTCGGCCACGGCCTTCCACTTGACCCCGGTGGGGAACGCGGCGCCGCCGCGACCCAGCAGCTTCGCGTCGGTGATCTCTCGGAGGGTCTCCTCCGGTCCCAGCTCCATCGCCCGCCTCAGCGCCTCGTACCCGTGGTGGGCCCGGTAGTCGTCGATCGAGGCCGGGTCGACGGCCCCGACGCGACGCAGCAGCCGGAGCGCCGCCCGTCCATCGGCGTCCCACGTCTGCGGCGCCGACGACACCTGTGGGTCGGTGGGACGCGAGAACTCCTGTCCCGCCAGCGTCTTGGTCACCAGGTGCTGCACCTGCCGCGGATCGACCTGGCCGAACGTCGCGTCCTGCGCGCCCTCGCCCGACGTCTGCACCAGCGCGACGGGCGCGCGTTCGCACATGCCGAGACACGGGCTGCGCACCCAGGTGACCTCGCCCTCGGCGGCACCCGGTTCACCGAACGTGGCCTGCAGCGCGTCGCAGACCAGCTCGCCCGCCGCTCATGCGGCACGCCAGGTCGTCGCAGGCGTGGACCACGATCTTGGCTCGGGGCTCGACGCTGAACATCGCGTAGAAGGTGGCGACGCCGTAGGCCTCGGCGGGCGGCACCGTGAGTCGTTCACTGACGTAGTTGAGGCCACCCTGGCTGATCCATCCCACCCGGGACTGCAGGGCGTGCAGGGCGGGCAGCAACAGGTCGCGCTGCTCGCGGGCCGCGCGGCCTCCCCGGGCCACGCGGTGCGTGACCTCGTCGCGCTCGGCGCCGTGCCAACCGCTGGTGGGTTCGCCCAGGAGATCGTCGACCGCTGCGCGCTCGTCCTCCGAGGGCGAGGCGAGCATCAGGTGCAGGTCCACGGCACCACCTTCGAGGTCGCCGGCGAGGCCGCGAGGGATGCCGGCGAAGCGTCGATGTGCACGGCGAGGGGCGTCACGGCCGGGATGCTACTCCCCGGCCCCGCCCGAGACCGGAACGGCGTCGGGCATCTTGTCGATCCGCACCGCCGCCGCCTTGAACTCCGCCGTGCCCGATCGGGGGTCGGTGGCTTCGATCGTGAGCACGTTCGTGTCGACCTGGTCGGGGAAGTGGAACGTCATGAACACGAGCCCCGGCCGCAGCGCGTGGTCGACGTGCACCGGCACCTCCACCGTGCCGCGACGGCTCGAGACCAGCACGCATTCCTCCTCGGCCAGCCCCATCCGTTCGGCGTCCTCGGGCGAGACGTCGATCGTCTCGCCGCGTCGCAGCGGCGAGGTGTAGCCGCCGGTCTGCACGCCGGTGTTGTAGGAGTCCAGCCGGCGCCCGGTGGTGAGCCGCAGCGGGAAGTCCTCGGACAACTCGTCCACGGGAGGCTCGTCGATCACGATCGAGAACGGCGCCTTCGCGCCCTGGGCCGCGGGGTCGTCGAACTCCCAGAGGCGGGAGTGCAGGTACAGCGTGCCCGGGTGTTCCTCGTCCGGGCAGGGCCACTGGAGGCCACCCAGTTCCTCGATGCGCTGCCAGCTCATGCCGGCGTGCATCGGGCTCAGGGTGCGGAGCTCCTCCCACGCTTCGTGCGGGGTGACGTCGCCCCAGCCGGCGCCGAGCCGGTCGGCGAGCTGGCCGATGATCCAGATGTCGTCGCGCGCGCTGCCGGGCGGATCCAGGGCCTTGCGCACCCGCTGCACGCGTCGCTCGCTGTTGGTCACGGTGCCGTCGGACTCGAAGGCCGCGTTGGAGGCCGGGAACACCACGTCGGCGAGCTCGGCGGTCCTGGTCATGAACAGGTCCTGCACGATCAGGCAGTCCAGCCCGGTGAGCAGTTCCTCGGTGTGGGTCTTGTCGGCCTCGCTCGATGCCGGGTTCTCGCCGATGACGTAGGCGGCCGTGAGTTCCTTGCGCTCCATCGCCTCGAACATCTGGGTGAGGGTCCAGCCGTACTTCGGGGTGATCGGCACGCCCCAGGCGGCCTCGAATCGCGCGCGCGCCTCGGCGTCCTGTTCGATGTCCTGGAAGCCGGGGAGCTTGTTCGGGATGGCGCCCATGTCGCCGCCCCCCTGCACGTTGTTCTGGCCGCGGAGGGGGTTCACGCCGCTGCCGTAGACCCCCACGTGGCCGGTGAGCAGCGCGAGATTGATCAGCGACACCACGTTGTCCACGGCGTTGTGGTGCTCGGTGATGCCCAGCGTCCAACAGATCATGGCGCGATCGGCCTTGGCGTAGGCGTGCGCGACCTCGCGGATGATCTCGCCCGGAACGCCCGTGACCTGCTCACCGCGCTCCAGGGTCCAGTCCATGACCGAATCCTTGTACTCCGTCGAACCCGAGCGTCGCCCCTTCGATGAAGGCGTGGTGCTGGAGGTCGTTGACGATGATCTCGCGCGCGATCGTGTTGCTCAGCCCGATGTCGGAGCCGACGTCGATGCCCAGCCACAGGTCGCCCCACTCGGCCGACTCGGTGCGCCGGGGATCGACCACCACCATCTGGGCACCGTTGTGGATGCCCTTGAGGGCGTGGTGGAAGAAGATCGGATGCGCCGCTCGCGCATTCGATCCCCACAGGAGGATCAGATCGGTGTGCTCGATCTCCTCGTATGAACTCGTACCGCCACCTGCTCCGAACACCGTGGCCAGACCGACCACAGAAGGAGCGTGTCAGGTGCGGTTACATGAGTCGATGTTGTTGCTCAGCAGGACCTGACGCGCGAACTTCTGTGCGACGAAGTTCATCTCGTTCGTGGCCTTGCTGCAGCTGAACAGGCCGACCCCGTTGCCGCCGTTCCGCTCCGTGGCGCTGCGCAGTCCCTGAGCGGCCCGATCGAGGGCCTCATCCCAGGTGGCGACGCGCAGTTCGCCGTTGTCGCGGACCATCGGCTCGGTGAGTCGCGTGAGCCCGTTCTTCATCGAGCGGCTCCTTTCACCGGTTGTGCGTTCCTATGGTACGTCGGGCCCGGCGACAGGCGTGAACGCGGGACGACGGCATCCTGACCCGAGGTCGGGGTGGGCACGGATCCGCTCCGCGGGTCCATGATGGGGCCATGGATCGCATCCCGATCGGCGGTACGCCGCCCGACCCCGACGACGGCGAGCACGACAACGTGGTGCGCCTGCCCTCCGTCCAGGCATCCGACGAGGTGGTCGGCATCCCGGTGGGCGGATCGCCCGAGATCGGCGATGACGGCCGCGGACGACGGACCGGAGATGAGCTGGGAAGAGGCCGTGGCGGCCGACGCCGAGGCCGACGTGCCCGAGGACCCGCCGCCCGTCGTCCCCGGCGCCGGTATGGCGACGTTGCTGGAACAGGGCATGCGGGTGGGCGCCGGCATGGTCTCGGCCGGAGCCTCCGCGGTGGCCGACGCCCTGCGGACCACGATGCCCGAGTCGGCCGACGAAGAGGGTGAAGACCCCGCGGCGACCATGGCCGGCGCAGGTCTGGGCGCCGCCATCACCGCGGCCGAAGCTGCCGCCTCCGCGGCGAAGTCGGCCGCCGAGGCCGTGGGACCGATCATGTCCTGGGTCACGAACCCGGCCGCGCTGCAAGGGGCGTCGGAAACCGCCGCCGGAGCCGCCCGGCTCCTCGACGGGCAGTGGAAGGCCACGCAGGCCGAAACCGCCCAGGCGGCCACCGCGTTCCTCACGGTGCTGATCCCCGAGATCACCAAGGCCATCCTGGATCAGGTCGACCTCACGCAGATCGTGAAGGAACGGGTCGACATCAACGCGATCGTCGAAGACGTCGACATGGATCGCATCGTCGACCGGCTCGACATCGCCGCCATCGTCGATCGTGTCGATGTGAACGCCGTGGTGCAGCGCGTCGACATGGAGCAGATCGTCGAGGACCTGCCGATCGAGAAGGTCGTGGACCGCGTCGACGTCAACGAGATCGTCGAACGGGTCGACATCCGCGGGGTCATCGATCGCCTCGACCTGGCCGAGATCACGCAGGACGTGATGGACGAGATCGACCTGCCGGCGATCATCCGCGAGTCCTCGGGCGCGATGGCCAGCGAGACGGTGCAGACCGTCCGGGTCCGGGGCATGGATCGCCGACCGCCTGGTGTCCAAGATCGTCGACCGGATGCTGCGGCGCGAGCATCGCGAGCTCGATGCTCCCGGCGAGCCGAAGGACGGACTGACGTGGCGGACACGGCGACCCATCAGACCGACGCACGTCTACCCCGTCGGGCGCCGGCGAGCAGCAGGGGTTGCGGGCCGGCGTCGTGTCCCGGACCGCGGCCATGGTGATCGACACCGCGTACGTCGCCGTGCTGGTCGGCGGCGGCCTACCTGGGCTATTCCGCGTTCCGGTTCCTCCGCAACCCCAGGGACTTCACGTGGCCGGTCATCTCCTCGACGCAGTTCATCACCGCTGCGCTGATCCTGGCCGCGATCGCCCTCGCGATCGGCTGGGCCGGGGTCGGACGCACCGCCGGGGATGCGGATCATGGGCTTGCGCATCGTCGGCCGCTCCGGCAGCACGCTCGGATTCACGGTCGCGCTCCTGCGGGCCATCACGTGCGTCGTGTTCCCGCTCGGCCTGTTCTGGTCGGCGCGTGAGCAAGCGCAACGCCTCGGTGCAGGACCTGATCTTCCGGACCTCGGTGATCTACGACTGGCAGGCGCGCGTGCCGGAGGCGACCGAGCGGTCCTAGACGACGCGCTCGGGGTGGCTGTACACGTTGCAGCCCCCGTCGCGGACGAACCCCACCAGCGTCATCCCGAAGCGTTCCGCGGCCTCGACCGAGAGCGACGACGGCGCGCTGACGGCGCTCACCACGGGGATCCCGGCCACCGCGGCCTTCTGCACGATCTCGAAGCTGGCGCGCCCGCTCACCTGCAACACGTGGTCGGCGAGCGGGATCGCGCCCGCCAGGAGCTGCTCCCCCACCACCTTGTCGACCGCGTTGTGCCGCCCGACGTCCTCGCGCAGCGAGACGAGCCGGCCCTCGACGTCGAACAGCCCGGCGGCGTGGAGCCCACCGGTCCGGTCGAAGACGCGCTGCTTCTCGCGCAGGCGGTCGGGCAGCGACACCAGCACCTCGGCGTCCACCCGCGTCCCGGTGGCGACGGGCGCGCACCGCACCTCGATGTCGTCCAGGGCCGCCTTCCCGCAGACCCCGCACGAGGATGTCGCGTAGAAGTTCCGGCGCACCGACTCGGCGTCGAACGGGCGCTGGAGGCGTGACGGTCACCACGTTGTAGCGCTGGGTCTCGTCGTCGACGTCGTCGCAGTAGGCCACCCGTTGCACATCGGCCGGACCGATCAGCCCTTCGGTGAACAGGAAGCCGACCGCCAGCTCGAAGTCTCCGCCGGGGGTCCGCATCGTGACGGCCACCTGCGAGGCCTCCTGCCCGGGTCCGCCGACGCGGATCTCGAGCGGCTCCTCGGTGGCGAGCTGGTCCGGTCGTTCCGAACGCACCCCGTTGCGGAGCGCGGTGAGACGCACCGGCGTGGCGCTGCGGCGGATCGGTTCGGTGGTGGCCATCCCAGCCAGTATCGCCGTCCGCCGTCGAACGGTCACTGACCTCTCACTGCTCACCTTGGGGGTCGCCCAGGGCGCAACGACGGTTTGGTCCCGGGCCCCGCCGGGTCGTATCGTCGGGGATTGAACGCTCGATCAAACGCCAGGCCACACCGATGGAAGGACGCCCAACCGCCATGAAGTCAGGTCTCGAGATCGCCCAGGAAGCCGCGCTGAAGCCCATCGCCGAGATCGCCGCGGCCGCAGGCATCCAGGACGATGAACTGGAGCAGTACGGCCGCTACCGCGCCAAGATCGACCTCTCGATCCTGGACCGGCTCGCCGACCGACCCGACGGCAAGCTGATCATCACGACCGCGATCACCCCCACGAAGGCCGGCGAGGGCAAGACGACGACCAGCGTGTCCCTGACCCAGGGCCTGGGCGAGATCGGCAAGGACGTCATGCTGTGCCTGCGCGAACCGTCGATGGGCCCGGTCTGGGGCATCAAGGGTGGCGGCAACGGCGGCGGCTACGCCCAGGTGGTGCCCATGGAGGAGTTCAACCTCCATTTCAACGGCGACTTCCACGCGGTGGCGGCCGCCCACAACCTGCTCGCGGCGGCGCTCGACGCCTCGATCTACCACGGCAACGTCCTGAACATCGACCCGCTGTCGATCACCTGGCCGCGCACCATGGACATGAACGACCGCGAGCTGCGCAACATCGTGGCGGGCCTGGGCGGCAAGGCGCACGGGGTTCCCCGGCAGGACGGCTTCGTGATCGCCGCGGCCTCCGAGATCATGGCGGTGTTCGCGCTCGCGAGCGACCTGAAGGATCTGCGCACCCGGCTCGGCCGCATCGTGGTGGCCTCGACCTACGACGGCGACCCGGTGACGGCCGACGACCTCAAAGCGGGCGGCGCGATGACGGTGATCATGAAGGACGCCATCAAGCCGAACCTGGTCCAGACCCTGGAGGGCCAGCCCGTGCTCGCCCACGCCGGGCCATTCGGCAACATCGCGCACGCCAACAACTCGATCATCGAAGATCGCGTGGCGCTGAAGCTGGCCGACTACGTCGTCACCGAGGCGGGGTTCGCCTCCGATCTCGGCTTCCAGAAGTTCTGCGACATCGTGTGCCGCGCCGGCGGGTTCGCTCCCAGCGCCGCGGTGCTGGTGACGACCGTGCGGGCCACGAAGTCCCATGGCGGCATGGCCTTCAACGACCTCCAGAACGAAGACCTCGACGCGCTGCGCCGGCGGGATCGACAACCTCAGCGCCCACATCGAGATCGTTCGCGCCTACGGCCTGCCGTGCGTCGTGTCGATCAACAACTTCCCCACCGACACCGACGCCGAGATCGCCCTGATCGAGGAACTGGCGGTGGGCGCCGGCGCCGAGACGGTCGTGGTCAACCGGGCGTTCGCCGAAGGCGGCAAGGGCGCGATCGACCTCGCGAACGCCGTGGTCGAGGCGTGCGAGCGGCCGAACACGTTCGACTTCCTGACGCCGACCGGTGCCGGGCTGAAGGAGCAGATCGAAGCGATCGCCACCCGGTTGTACGGGGCCGACGGCGTCGACTACCTGCCGCAGGCCGAGAAGGACATCGCGCGGATGGAGGAACTCGGCTTCGGCCAGGTACCGGTGTGCATGGCGAAGACCCACCTCTCGCTCAGCCACGACCCGCTCATGCTGAACCGGCCGACGGGTTTCCGGCTCCCGGTGCGCAGCGTGGTCCCCAGCGCCGGGGCGGGGTTCGTCGTGGTGCTCTGCGGCGACATGCAGCGCATGCCCGGCCTGGGCAAGACGCCGGCCTTCCAGCAGGTCGACATCGACGAGGACGGCCGCACCGTCGGCCTGTTCTGAGCTCGCCCGTTCATTCCTCCGGGGGCATGACGCAGAACTCGTTGCCTTCGGGATCGAGCATCACGGCCCAGACGGTGCCCTCCTCTTCCGCCCAGTTGCGGAGGGTGGCGCCCATGGCTTCGAGACGGATCACGTCCTCGTCCACGGTCTCCTGCGCCACCACATCGATGTGCACACGGTTCTTGCCGGCCTTGTCCTCGGGGACCTCGGTGAAGAACAGCACGGGCAGGCCCGGCATCTCGTCCTCCGGCGGTTCCACCATGACGGAGGGATCGTCCTCGGGGTCGTGGATGCCCTTGTCGGCGAGCCGGTCGAGCTCGGCCTGGTCGTAGGCGGCGACGCGCCAGCCGAGCGCCTCCGCCCAGAAGCGAGCCAGCGGCGCGGCGTCGAGGCAATCGAAGACGATCGCGTCGATCCTCATGCCCTGACCTTGCCCCACGCCGGGGCGGCCCGCAAGACCGGCTAGGACGCGAGGCGCAGCTTGAACGCGGTCTGGGCTTCCTCCAGGAGTTCGTCGGCACGGGCCTTGAGGGTGATGAGTTCCTCGAGCATCTCGGTCCGGACGCCCTCGTCCTTCAACGACGCCGCGTTGATCTCGACGTTCGCGATGGCACAGAGGGCGGCCGAGTACAGCGAAGCAGCCGACGACAGCCCGTCGGAGGCCGCTTGCGGGTTCCCCATCGCCGTGGCGTCTTCCGCCAGTTCCATCAGGTCGACGGCTTTCCGCGCGACCTCCTGGGGCACCGACGCGGCGGCGAGGTACCCGGCCTGGATCGCGGCCGACCTCGCGGCCTTCTCCTCGTCGGTCTCCTTCGGCATCTTGAACCCCACCATCACCGAGTCGAAGGCGTGGGCGTCGCGGTCGGCCAGCACGAGGAACTCGGCACGGGCGGCATCGGCTGAAGCCACCATGTCCTTCATGCGCTGCTCGAGGTCCTCGAACCCCGCCTTGCCGATCGTGAGCCGGCCCACCATGCCGATCAACGCCGCGGCGGCGGCGCCTTCGATCGCGCCGACCGCTCCCCCGCCGGGGGTCGGCGAATCGGACGCCAGCACATCGCAGAACCCTTCGACGGTCAGCGCACCCAGTTCGAGATCGCTCACGCTTGCGTTCCCTCCTCCGCGGCGTCCACGAGCCGCTCCAGCACCTGGCGGTCCGGGTCGAACCCGGCCAGCTTCAGGTGGTCGATGTCATCCGGGCCGAGCGCCGATGCCGGCACCAGACCCACGATCTCCGAATCCGTGACGGCCATGCCGTGGTCGGTGGCGAGTCGCGTCACCTCGTCGAACGCGACGCGCAGGCCCGTCACCTCGTGGTCGACCAGGTTCATCGACACCGTGACGATGCCACCGCGTTCGGGCACCGCGAACCCGATCGCCCGCACCGCGGTCAGTCCGCCGTTGGACTCCCGCAACGCCGACGCGATGGCCTTGGCGCCGGCCTCGTCGGTGGAGTCCAGGTAGACGTTGAACGCGACCAACGGCTTGCGGGCGCCCACCGCGGTGGCGCCGGCCCGCCCGATCGTCGTTCGGACCGAAGTCCGGGAGCCGTTCGCCCGTCGCGACCGCGTCCCGCAGCCCTTCGAACTGGCCGCGTCGGACGTCGGCCAGCGAGGCCCGCTCGGGCATGAGCGCAGCCCGGTCGTAGAGGTAGACCGGAACGTCGAGCGTCTCGGCGAGCTCGCGTCCGAAGGCCCGAGCGAGCTCGACGCACGCATCCATGCCCACGCCGCGCACCGGCATGAACGGGATCACGTCGGCGGCGCCCATGCGCGGGTGTCCGCCTTCGTGCTGGGTCATGTCGATCCGCTCGACGGCCGCTGCCGCTCCGGCCAGCGCACTGCGCCGGACGGCGTCGGCATCGCCGAGCACCGTGGTGTCGAGCCGGTTGTGGTCGGGGTCGGCCTCGGCGTAGACGACGCGAGCGCCGGGCACGTGCAGCGCCTCGACGATCGCCTCGATCACGTCCGTGCGCCGGCCTTCGCTGAAGTTCGGCACCACGCCGTAGAGCTCACCGTCGGTCATCACCCCAGCATAGGCAAAGGGGCGGGCCTGTCCGGCCCGCCCCTTCGAGGTTCGTACCAGCCGTGCGTCAGGCGCGCGGCTTCTCCTTCGCGGGATCGAGCAGCGACAGCACCTCGACCGTGGCGGGCGCGGTGCCACCCTCGATCGCGACCTCGACCTTCTCGCCGTCGGTGGCGACACCGGCGTCGAGGATCGCCAGCCCGATCGTGCCCAGGCGCGGGCTGACCGCCGGCGACGTCACGACGCCCGACCTGCTGGCCGTCCTTCGTGACCGCGGCGCCGTAGTCCGGCATCGCGTCGCCCTCGATCTTCAGGGTCTTGAACCGCTTCGGCGGGGTCGCGCCGTAGCTGGCGAGCGCCTCGGCGCCCACGTTCTCGGTGTCGGTCTTGATGAACTTGTCCATCGACAGGTCCCACGGCGAGATCTCGTTGGGGTTGTAGTCGACGGCGATGATGATCAACCCGACCTCGGTGCGAGCCAGGTCGATCGCGGTGAGACCGAACGGCACGCCGCCGGCCGCGATCAGCGCGTCCCAGACCGCCTGCGAGTCCTCGGGCGCCGTGACGACCTCGTACCCCTTCTCACCGCTGAACCCGGTGCGGAGCACCCATGCGTCCTTGCCCGCCACCTTCGTGGGCTCGGGCCAGAAGCGGAAGTACTTCAGCTCGCCCAGGTCGCGGTCGGTGAGGCCCTGCAGGGTGTCGTGCGCGGTGGGGCCCTGGACCGCGATCATCCCGAAGTCCTCGGTGCGGTGGGCCACCTGCGCGTCGAGACCGTCGGCGGTCTCGGTGAACCAGTCCTGGATGTCGGGGGTGTTGATCATGACCCAGTACTTGTCGTCGGCGTGCTTGTACACGTTGCCGTCGTCGATCATCTTCCCGTCGGCGTTGACGAACGCGCCGTAGCGCACCTGGCCGTCCTGCATGCCGGCGAGCGAGTTCGTGAACCGGCGCTGGATCAGCCGGCCGGCGTCGGGCCCGGTCACCTCGTACTTGCTGGTGGAGAACAGGTCCCAGATCCCGGTGCCGGTGCGGACGGCCTCGTACTCGACCATGGGGTCGGTGCCCTCGTGCATCGGCCAGGGCCAGCCGTCCTCCACGAGCGTGTCGGCGCCGTGCGCCTCGTGCCACTCGTGCAGCGGTGAGCGGTGTTCGTCGGTCATCGTGTCCTCCTGTGCGACGGGTTCGGAGCCTCGCGTCAGGCGCGAGGCCGGGTCTTCTTCGGGTCGTAGAGCGCGAGCACGTCGATCGTGCCCGCCTGCGTGGAGCCGTCGGGCATCGCGACGTCGACCTGGGTGCCGTCGACCGCGACGTCGGTGCGGATGATCGCGAGGCCCAGGGGTCCCAGGATGGGGCTGAGCGCCGGGCTGGTGAGCACCCCGACGTCCTCGCCGTCCTTGGTCAGGGCGGCGCCGTACTCGGGCAGGGTGTCCTGCTCGAGCTTGATCGTCTTGAAGCGGTTCGGTGGGTCGGCGGCGATCGTGCGGAGCTCGTCCTTGCCCATGAACTCGCCCGCCCCGTCGAGCGCCACCATCCGGTCCAATCCCAGGTCGTACGGGGAGCGTTCGTGTTCGTCGTAGTCGTAGCCCGTGACGATCATGCCGGTCTCGACCCGGATCGCTTCGATGATCTCCACGCCGTAGGGCCTGGCGCCGGCCGACTCGACCGCTTCCCAGAGCGCCTCGGCGTGCTCGGGCCGCAGGAACACCTCGTAGCCCAGCTCGCCGGAGAACCCGGTTCGCGACACCCAGGCCGGGATGCCGCCGATCTGGATCTGCTCGGGGAAGAACGTGAAGTAGGCCAGCTCGTCGATCGGCGCGTCGGTGATGGTGCGCATCAGCTCGCGCGAACGCGGCCCCTGGATCTGCATGCTGGGGAGCTCGGGTGCGATGTACTCGATCGAGACCTCGAGCCCTTTCGTGGCGTCGGCGAAGTAGTCCGCGCGCTCGTCGCCGTTGGTGCACATCCACAGGTGGTCGTCGGCGTGCTTGTAGACGGTGCCGTCATCGACCAGCAGGCCGTCCTCGTCCACGAAGGCGCCGTAGCGGACCTGGCCGACCCGCATGCCGACGATGTCGTTCGTGTTGACGCGCTGCACGGCTTCGACGGCGTCGATGCCGCGCACGTCCCACTTGTTGAGGGGCGAGAGGTCCCACATGCCGACGTCCTCGCGCACGGCGCGGTACTCGGCCGCGGGATCGCCGAACGTGGTGACCCAGAGCCAGCCGGCCTCTTCGTCGAAGCCGACGGCCGACTTCGAGGTGATGGCATGGAACGCGGTTTCCCTGCTCTGGCTCAACCAGGCTCCTCCCGGGCTCGGCGGCGCGGACGACGTCACGGCCGCTTCCCGCGGTTATACCGCGAGATTGAACGGTTGTTCAAGTCCAGGCCCCCGCACGGTCGCTGACCTGCGCCGATGGGTGAACGGAGGGCAGCATCCCCTACGGCCTCCCGACCCGGACCACGTCGCGGACGGTGGGTTCGCGCCGGCCCAGGTGCGACGTGAGCACCAGGAACAGCTGCGCGGTGACCAACGCGTCGTCGAAGGCCTGGTGCGGCTCGGCGACCGGCACCCCGTACTGCTCCGCCATGCCGGTGAGCGGGAACCCGGGGCGGCGCCGTCGCTCCCGTGGCTGGCCCTCGGCCGCGATCGCCAGGTTGCGCACGTCGATCGTGCGCCGCCGCCACGAGCGCGGCGAACCCCCGAAGATCTGCGCGAGGAAGTGGACCTCGACATCGGCGAACCACACCAGGAGGTGGCGCCCCTCGATCGCCTCGGCCAGGATGGGGCGCGCCTCGTCGAGCGAGGGTGCGTCCATCAGGTCCTGCGGGCGCAGCTCGTGGATCGTCTGCGACCGGGGTGAGGGCGCGACCGCGGGAGCCACCAGTTGGTGGATCGCCTCGCGCATCACGACCCGTCCACCCAGCACCGGGATGACACCGATCGAGACGACCGCATCGCGACGGAAGTCCAACCCCGTCGTCTCGAAGTCGAGCGCCGCGTACGGGGCCTCACGCCACGAGCGGCGCGATCGGCCTGGCCGGGCCGCGCGGCATCATCGATCGCGCGAGCACCGAACCGTCTCGGACTCGGTCACCACCGCGTCCACGGGCAGGTCGAAGTGGCCTCCCGGCAGCCACTCGCCTTCGGGCAGGAGCTGCACGCCGAACCCGATGCCGATCCGCGCGGTGTCGGGTCGCACCTTCGTGAAGAAGCGGTCGTAGAAGCCGCCGCCGTAGCCCACCCGGGCACCACGCCGATCGAACACCACCGCCGGCGTCGCGACCACGTCGATGTCCGTGGGGGCGAGCACCTCGCCGCCCGAAGGCTCCAGGGCACCGAACGCCGTCTCCGTGGTGGCATCGCCCGGTTCGTAGGTCACCGGTTCGATGTCGCCCTCGACGATGCGCGGCAGGGCCACCCGCACACCCGCAGCGTGGAGCGCTTCGATCAGCGGCATCGTGGACAGCTCCGAGCCGAACGTCCAGAAGGCCATCACGGTGCCGGCGCCCTCGACCTCGGGCAGCGCGAGGAACCGGCGGGTCACCTCCGCGGCCAGGCGATCGCGCTCCGCCGGTGGGATCGCATCTCGCGCCTCGAGCACCCGGCGGCGCACCTCGCGCTTGGCCTTCTTGAGCCCGGCGCTGGTCATCGGATCGGCGGACATCACCGTGAGGCCAGCGCCGCCGCGATCACATCGAGGCGGTCGGCCGGCCCGGCGGGCAGGACCACGAACCACGTCGCGCCGGCCGCCTCCAAGGACGAGACGAAGGCTCGGAGCTCGTCGGCCGTCCCTGTCCACACGCCCTCGACCGGCAGCCCCTTCTCGGCGCGCGCAGCCAGCAAGCGATCGATGTCGGCCTGATCCTCCCCCACCAGGGCGATGCCGCCCCACGTGGCTTCCACCGGACGCCCGTCGGCCGCCTCGCGCAACCGTTCGACCTTGCTCCGGAACCCTTCGACGTCGAGCCCCCACCCGTTCCACGCATCGGCCACCCGGCCCGCGATCGCCACCACCGGGTCGGACAGACCTCCGACCCAGACCGCCGGAGCGCCCGGCGGCAGGAGCGGCCCTGCCATCGCCGGGACGTGGGAACCGCCCGGATAGCTTCGGCCGGCGAAGAGGTCGCGAAGCGCCTCGACGGTCTGTTCCAGCAGCGCGAGGCGGTCGGCGACCGGCGGGAAGGGGATGCCGTAGCGCTCGTGTTCGGGCAGGGAGGCGCGGTCGCCGGTGCCCAGGGCCAGGATCGCGTGACCGCCCGACATCGCGTCGAGCGCCGCGGCCTGCTTGGCGAGGATCCCCGGGGGACGAAGCGTGACGCGGGCCACCATGGTCCCGACGTGCATCCCCGGGTGACGCGCCGCCACCGCCGAGAGCACCGAGAACGCCTCCAGCGCGGGCCGGTCCGGACCCGAGGGCGGGTAGAAGATCGGCGGGAAGAAGTGGTCGGGTGAGAACACGCCGTCGACGCCCAGTTCGTGCGCCCGAGCGGCCACGGCGAGCGGTCTGGCCGTGTCGGCGGTGAAGACGGGCAGTGACACTCCCAGCTTCACGATGCGGGCTCCCGCGTGCGGTCGAGCAGTGCGAACGCCATCGTCGCGGCACCGATGCCGCCGGCGTCGTTCACGAGCGAGGCGGCGACGATCGGCACCTCGGGCCTGTAGGCCGCGCCCTCCACCGAGCGCGAGTAGGCGGTGCGCGCCGGGGCGAGCAGCAGGTCACCGGCCTCGGAGACGCCGCCGCCCACGATCACCAGCTCGGGGTCGAGGACGTTCACCAGGCCGGCGATGCCCTGGCCCAACCGGTGCCCGACCTCGTTGAGGATGCCCCGGGAGACCGTATCGCCCTGCCGGGCGGCCTCGGTCACCATCGAGCCCGTCACGCGCGCGGGATCGCCTCCGCTGAGCTCCACCAGCAACGAATGCGGATGCCGCGACACGGCGGCACGGGCATCACGCATGATCGCGGAACCGCTCGCGACCTGCTCCCAGCACCCGTGGTTGCCGCACCCGCACAGCGGCCCGTCCGGGCTCCACGATGATGTGGCCGATCTCCGCGGCGAACCCGTGCGCCCCTCGGAGCAGCGCGCCGTCGGCGATGATCCCGCCGCCGATCCCGGTACCGACCCCCACGAACAGGATGTTCGCATGGCCCCGCCCCACGCCGAACCGGTACTCACCCCACGCCGCCGCGTTGTTGTCGTTGTCGGCGACGGTGGGAACGCCGAACGTGCCGCCGATCCGCTCCACCAGCGGCGCGTCGCGCCACGACAGGTTCGGTGCGTAGCGCATGATGCCCGTGCCCGCTTCCACCAGGCCGGCGGCCGAGATCCCGATCGCGGCGACCTCGGGCGTGACCACCGCCCGTGCCGAGTCCTCCATCGCCTGGAGCGTGGCTTCCTGGTCGTGCGCGGGCGTCGGGCGAACATCCCGGTCGAGGATCGCGCCGCTGCGATCGACCAGGAACGAAGCGATCTTCGTGCCACCGACGTCGATGCCGACCGCGTGTGCGCCCGGCGAGGACCCCACCGCGCTCACGCCAGGTCGTCGGTCGACGGCGGACGGCCGAAGGTGATCTCCAGGTGGTCGCCCGCGAAGTTCGCTTCCTTGACCACCAAGCGCTTGAGCGTCTGCGGCAGGATCAGGTTCCGCTTGTACGAGCCCACCCGCACGAACAGCTCGTCGCCGCGTCGGTGGATGTCCATGTCGTCGCGGGAGACGAACGGCAGGCGCATCGACAGCACGTAGCCGTCGGCGTGCTTGCGCACCCGGATCGGGTCGTCGTGGAACAGGATCGCGGTGGCGTCGAGGTCGCCGTAGACCTCGGCCGCCATCTCCTCGAGCAGCGGCACGCCGACCATCTCGCGATCGAACAAGCGGGCCTCGAGGATCGGCACGGGCTCGAACGACTCGCGGACGGTGGCGAGGTGCTCGGCCTGGATGTCCTTCCACTTGCCGAAGTAGGGGTCCTCGACCTCCTGCGGGATGATCCGGTTCACCACGACGGCGTCGACGCGGTAGCCGAACAGCCCGAGGTAGGTGTAGGTGCGCCGCGCCTCGGAGATCACCATCTTCTCGGGGTTCACGACCAGCCGCACCGACGACACCGCTTCGTCGGTGAGGATCGTCTTCACGTCGTCGAGGTTGCGGTGCAGGCGCTCGACCGCCGCGAACACCTTGTCGCCCGCGATCGGCAGCGTGGTCATCTTCGACACGATGGGACGGACGGCCTTCACCACCTTGCGCTCCACCGGGAAGATGCGCTCGATGTACCAGTTCATGATCTCGGGCAGGCTCAGCAGCCGCAGGGTCTCGGCGGTGGGCGCGCAGTCGACCACGAGCATGTCGTAGGCGCCCGACTCCACGTGGGTCTTCACATCGATCAACGCGAAGATCTCGTCCAGGCCCGGGATCACCGTGAGCTCCTCGGCTTGGATGGTCTCGGTGCCGGCCCAGTTCATCAGCTGGATGAAGTAGTCCTGGATCTCGCGCCAGTTGTCCTCGAGGCGTTCCTGTGCGTCGATCTGCGTGGCCCACAGGTTCGGGGTGATCTCGGTGGGCTGGGACCCGATCTCGACCTCGAACGAGTCGCCGAGCGAGTGCGCCGGGTCGGTCGACATGATCAGCGTGCGGCGCCCCGCACGGGCGGACCGCACCGCGGTCGCCGCGGCCACGGTGGTCTTGCCGACCCCGCCCTTCCCGGTGAACAACAGCACGCGCATGCAGGCAGCTTAGTCGCTCGCCGTGGGACCGAACCCTGGCCGGTGGATCTGCGTGGGAGGCCCGCTCAGCGCGCCGCGAACTCGGCCAGGATCGCCGCCACGTTGACCGTGGCGTGGGCGATCACCGACACGACGAGGATCCTGCGTCGTTCCACGCCCGAAGCCAGGATGATCCCCACCACGAACAGCGACGGCAGCCGGATCGGCTCGGCGTGCAGCAGCGCGAACGCGAATGCCGAGATGACCACGGCCCACCGGAACGACAGGCTCCTGCGCAGGCCGTTGAACAGGAAGCCGCGGAACAGGACCTCCTCGCAGATCGGCGCGAAGCAGATCGCCAGGATCGCGAAGCCGTAGAGCCACGCCCCCTCCAGCTCCGGCCCGTTCCCGAACACCTGCGGATCACGGCCCAGGACGGCGCGAGCGATCTCGTAGGTGATGTACAGGACCACCGACCCCGAGACCATGGCCAGCAGCCCCAGCCCGAGCCCGGAGAACACGTCGGCCCGATCCCACCGGCCTCGCCCCAGCCCCAGCGTCTCCCAGCCACCGTGGTCCGTCGCCTTCACCCACCACACGACCGGCACCAGCATCGCGACCTGCTGCAGGAAGGTCAGGAGCAGGCCGCCACCGGGCCCGGTCCATCCGAGGAACGGCCCGACCACGATCGACAGGAACAGGACGATGCCGAACGGCATGAACGAGACGGCGATCGTGTCGGGCAGCGACCAGGTGGCCGTGGGCCACGGCCGGGCGAACGCGCCGACCACGTGCTCCGCCACCGCCCCGTCGGGACGAGGCGGAACCGCGGGTCGCGGGATGGAGGTCACCTACCCCATCTCGACGCGGCGCTTCAATTTCTCAAGGGCGTTCTCGATCACCCGCTTGGCTCCTTCGGTGCGCAGGAACCCCGGAACGAGGACGCCGATCTCGACGCCGAGCCGGTAGGTGACCTTGGTTTCGGACTCGCTGAGCTCATCGAGCAGGTACTCGCCACGGATGTCGCGGATGGCCCCACGGGCCTCGGTCGTGAACCAGGAGAGCCCGGTGTCGCCCGGCGCGTACTGGTAGGACAACGTGTAGGCCGCCTTGCCCAGCACGGGCACGTCCACCTCGAAGGCCACCTCGGTGGCCCGGTTCCCCTCGCCGCGCTGGCGGACGTCCACCGTGCGGACGTCGGCCCACTCGGGGTAGGACTCGTAGTCCTCGATGACCTCCATCACGTCTTCGAGCGGTGCCTCGATGACGATCGAACCCTCGGCATGCTCCATGGCTCGGGAATCCTAGCGGCTGGCCACCGAGGCGACGGTGAGCGCCAGCAGCACCACCGACAGCATGATGATCCCCACGGTCGCCCACAGCAGTGCCCGTGCGGTCACCAGTGGCTGGCCGCCCTCCGCGATCCGGTACGCCTCATAGGCGGAGCCCAGGTAGACGATGAGCGCCATCAGCAGGTACAGCGCCAGCACGCCGAGCAGCCCGGCCGTGGTGACCCCGGAGACCACGATGACCAACACCATGGCGGCCAGCATCGTGAACAACACCGCCGCGGGCGAGCCCATCCAGACCTCTGCCCAACTTGCGATGGCCGAGGCCCGGATAGATCAAGGACCACCCGAGCGCGTCCTTGGGGTCGACCTCGGGGGGAGCCTCGTCCTGGCGCATCAGGGCGGCGAAGGACGTGCCGCACAGGGCGCAGGTGTCGAGTTCGATCGGGTTGGCGTTCCCGCACGCGGGGCACGGCCACGTGGGGGCCTTGCCCGGAGCCTCGGGGATGGCCGGCTGCTCTCCATCCCGGAGGTCGGCCTCCGCGTCATCGGTGGCCGCCACCGGCATGGGGGGCACCGCCGGCAACGGGTCGGTCATCGTGGGCATGGCGACCGCGACCGGCTCCGGCTCCTGGGGTGTCTCCTTCAACGACCGGAAGCACTGGCCGCACCATTCGGCATCCGGGCTCACCAAGGCATCGCAGTCCGGGCACCGCTTGGCGTCGCTCGTCGAGGCGGGCGGCTCCATCGGCCCAGGGTACCGCCCACGGAGGCGCGAACCTCGCAAGCGAGCGGCGGCTGCCGTCGAGCCTCAGCCGGCGGCGGCTTCCTCGAGCCTCAGCCGGCGGCGGCCTGTTGGAGCCAGAGGGTGAGGGTGCGCGCGATGTCGGGCCAGTGGTGGTTGCGCAGGACGCGGGCGCGTCCGGCCTCGCCCATGGCCCGGGCCCGGTCGGGGTCGCTCAACAGGTCCCCGACGGCGTCGGCGACGGCATCCACGTTCGCGCCGTCGACCAGCAGGCCGGTCTCCCCGTCGATCAGCGCCTCCCTCGCGCCGCCGGAATCCCCCACCACCACCGGCTTCGCGCACGCCGCGGCCTCGATGAACACGTTGCCCCAGCCCTCGACCTCCATGCCGGCCAGGCGGGTTCGGCACGGCATCGCGAACACGTCCCCCACCGCGTAGTAGCGCGGCAGGTCGGCTTCGCTCACCTGTCCGGAGAAGACGACGGCGTCGGCGGGCGCCTCGGCGGCGAGCTCGCGGAGGCGCTCCTCGTACGGCCCGCCGCCCACGACCAGCAGGGTGGCGTCCGGCACGCGTCGTCGAAGGCGCTCCATCCCGCGGATCAGCACGTCCTGCCCCTTCCGCGCCACCAGACGGCTCACGCACACCACCAGCGGACGGTCGCCGATCCCGTGGCGCTCCCGGAGGTCGGCGGTGGGCAGATCGGGCCGGAAGACCTCGACGTCGGCCCCCGGGTACAACACGGAGACCGGTACCCGTTTGGGCACGGCGGTCCGCACCGTACGCGCGATGAACGCGCTGCACATCACGGGCACGCGGGAGGCCTTCGACGTGGCGTAGCGCATCAGCGCGTGGGAGCCCGGCGCCACCGAGAGCCAGTACTCGAAGCCATGGGCGGCCGCGAGGTAGGGGGTGCCGCGGGCCGCGAGGCCGGGACCCAGCATGGCCAAGGGATAGGTGGCGCCGAACAGCACGACCTCGGCGCCGGTGGCCTCCACGGCTGCCTGGACCCGGCGCCCCACGTCGGGCGTGGGCCACAGGAACCGCTCGGGCTGGCGGAGCACCTCGTAGGGCACCGATCGATCGAACGCATCGGCCTCGTCCCAGTCGGGGCAGAACACCGAGACGCGTTCGGGCGGGAGTTCCTTGACCAGCGCCTCGAGGGTGCGCTGGATCCCACCCACGCGCGGCGGGTAGTCGTTGGTGACGAGCAGGGTGCGAGGAACGTCCACGGCGAGATAATCCCAGTCGATGGGTCCACTCGACGCGCCGCCGGAACAGCTCGCCGCCCTGGAAGCGGGGCGCGCGTTCGTCGACCTGTCGGCGCTGCGGAAGATCCGGGTCACCGGGAACGACGCGCAAGACTGGCTCCACGACCTGGTGACCACGGACGTGGCATCCCTCGCCCATGGGCAGGCACGACGTTCCCTGCTGCTGACCCCCACCGGAAGGATCCGGGCCGACTTCATGGTGGGACGCGACGAGGAGGGGTTCCTGCTGCTGCAGCATCCCGAACAGGCCGGATCCATCGGCGACCTGCTGCTCCCCTACGTGCTGTCGTCGGACGTGACCCTGCGCGACCGCACCCAGCAGCTCTCGGTCTTCGGGCTGGTGGGCCACGCCGCGGTCGTGGCGGCCCGTGCCGGCCTGGAGCCTTCGATCCTGGGTGAGGGCGAGGACATCGTCGTGGCGAGCGGGAAGCCCGCCGCCAGGGAACGCGAGCGCCTGGTGGCCTCCGATCTCGTCGAGGTCGGCTGGGATGCCCGCGAGGTGTGGCGGATCCGCCATGGGCAGCCCCGGATGGGACCGGACTTCGACGAGGGTTCCCTGCCGTCCGAAGCGGGTCTCGATGCCACGATCGATGCCACCAAGGGCTGCTTCCTCGGCCAGGAATCGGTGGCCAAGGTCCGCAACCTCGGCCACCCCCCCAGCGTCTTGCGGCGGGTCGCCGCACCGTCGGCCGTCGCTGCGGGCACGGTCGTGGTGGCCGACGGCGCACCGGAGGCCGGCGTCATCACGAGCGCCGCGGTGGCCGGCGACGGCGCCGGCACGGCCGCGATCGTCCGCGTCCGGTGGTCGTCGGCAGCCGCCGATCTGCGCACCGCCGACGGCGTCGATCTGGTCACCGTCGGCTCGTTGGACTAGCCCATTCGTGTCATTTCCTGTCCCTCTACCGGGGAAGGAGGGATTGCGTGCGTTCGACCCCTTCCGCTGGGTGACTCCCCTCTGTTATGAATCGTCCTCCGCGGTCGGTGCCCGCCCATCGCGGAGGTTCGAGGGGGGAGGTACGTCGCGGTGAGGATCGATCGGTACCCGGACGTGGACATGGACCTGTTGCCCATGAATCCCACGCCGCCAGACTTCTGGCAGGACCGAGCGGCGTGCTTCGGTGTCGACCCAGACCTGTTCTTCCCCATCTCCGAGGAGGAAGCCGGGCCGGCGCTGGCCTTCTGCGGCTCCTGCAGGATCCGCGAAGAGTGCCTGTCGTGGGCGCTGAAGAACGGCGAACGCTACGGCGTGTGGGGCGGGCTCACCGAGCAGCAACGCCGGCGTCTGCAGCGCCAGGTCGCCTGAGCCACCCCTAGACTGACGGCGTGCCCACGGCCGCCGATCTGACGCCGATCCATGCCGTGGCGCCGCTGCGGATCAGTTTCGTGGGCGGCGGGACCGATTTCCCGCACTGGTACGACGAACACGGCGGCGCCGTGCTGTCGGCCACGATCGACCATTTCGTGCGGGTCACGGTGGAGCCGCGCGAGGATCGACAGGTCCGGGTCCGCTCGCTCGACCTCGGCCATCTCGTCGAATACGGCTTGGACGAGGGCCCCGAGTACGACGGCGTGATGGACCTGGCGAAGGCCGCGATCGACCGGATCGGCGTGCCCGGCGGCGTGCAGGTGGACATCGAATCCGAAGCGCCCCCCGGCAGCGGCTTGGGCGGATCCTCAGCCCTGGTCACCGCGGTGGTCGCGGCGCTCGCCATGCTGCAGGAGCGCGCGATGACGCGGACCGAGCTTGCGGAGATGGCCTACGCGATCGAACGCGACGACCTCGGCATCAGCGGCGGATGGCAGGACCAGTACGCGGCGGCCTTCGGCGGCTGCAACCTGATCGAGTTCCGCTCGACCGGCGTCCAGGTGACACCGGTGGCGAGCGAGCCCGCCCGCCTGGAAGACCTGCGCCGCAACCTCTTGCTGTGCTACACGGGGAAGGTCCGGCGCAACGTCGGCCTGATCGACACGCAGATCGAGCTGTTCCGCAGCGGGCGCGAAGAGACGCTGCTCGGCATGAAGCAGCTGGTGGAGATGGCCTACGCGATGCGCGGGGTGATCGAGGCCGGCGACGTCGAGCGGCTCGGCCAGATGCTCCACGACGCCTTCGAGGCGAAGAAGCGGATGAACCCGCACATCGCCGACCACACCCCGATCGAGGCGATGCTGGATGCGGCCCGCGACGCGGGAGCCTCGGGCGGCAAGATCTGCGGCGCCGGGGGCGGCGGCTACCTGCTGATCGCGTGCACGCCGGACGTTCGGGCCGCCGTGCGCTCGGCGCTGGAGTCCATGGGCGGCCAGTTCGCTCCGTTCGACTTCGACCGCGACGGCGTGCGCGCGATGCGGGGCGACCGGGTCTGGACGCCCACCGCCACGTGAGCGAGGCCCGCCGGTTCGCGCTGCTCGACCGCGACGGGACGATCAACACCGAGGTCGACCACCTGTCCGATCCCGACGAACTGGTGCTGATCCCCGGCTCGGCCGCGGCCATCCGAAGGCTGCGAGAGGACCTGGGGCTCGGGATCGTCGTCGTCACGAACCAGGCGAACGTCGGTCGCGGCCTGCTCTCGACCGGGCAGCTCGATGCGATCCACGAGCGTCTCCGCTCGATGCTCGGCGCCGAGGGCGCCACGGTCGATGCGATCCTCGTGTGCCCGCATGCCCCCGAGGACGACTGCGCGTGTCGCAAGCCGCGACCGGGCATGGCCCTCGAGGCAGCCGAACGGTTCGGGTTCGATCCCGCGGAGGCGTTCGTCGTGGGCGATCACGCCGGCGACGTGGGCATGGGCCGGGCGATCGGGGCCACCACGTTCCTCGTCATGACGGGCCACGGCCCCGCGGAGGTCGAGCGCGCTCGCGAGGACGCCGACCACGTCGTCCCCGACCTCGCCGCCGCCGTGGATATCATCGCGGGGCTCGTCACCGGCGAGCCTGCCACCCACCGACCTCGAGAGGGCACCACGTGAGCGACGAAGGGTTCCGCCGCGCCGCCGACGCCTACCTGCACGAAGCCGCGAGCACGATGCAGGCCACCCTCGATCGATGCCTCGACGACGTGGTGGCAGCGGCCGATCTGCTCACCACCTCGTTCCGTGCCGGCGCCAAGCTG
Organism: uncultured Actinomycetes bacterium; assembly: GCA_963797635.1. Classification (GTDB taxonomy): domain Bacteria; phylum Actinomycetota; class UBA4738; order UBA4738; family HRBIN12; genus JAOUEA01. The sequence goes on along the minus strand of CAWCPZ010000011.1, from coordinate 97,240 downwards.
CTGATCTGCGGCAACGGTGGCAGCGCCGCCGACGCCCAGCACCTGGCCACCGAGTTCGTCAGCACCTTCACGATCGACAACCCTCGCCCGTCGATCCCGGCGATGGCGTTGACCACGGACTCGTCGCTGCTCACCGCGATCGCGAACGACTTCGGCGTCGAGGGGATGTTCGCGCGGCAGGTGGAATCGCACGGGCGCGCCGGCGACGTGCTGATGGGGATCTCGACCAGCGGCAACTCGCGCAACGTGATCCGCGCCGCCGAACAGGCGCACGCGCAGGAACTGCGGGTGATCGCCCTCACCGGCGAGACCGGCGGCGATCTCGCGCCCGCCGCCGACGTCGCGATCCGCGTGCCGTCCACCGTGACCGCCCACATCCAGGAATGCCACCTGGCGATCGAGCAGCTGCTCGCCTCCCTCGTCGAAGACGCCCTCTACCCTCGAACCTGATCTCCGACCCGGCGTCCGGGTCTTGACAATCCGAACACCTGTTCGGTACTGTTCGGCTCCGTTCGGCCCCACCGACGGAGGCGATAGGCGGTGCTGGCCGAACCGATCCAAACCACGCTCGAGCTTGGCGTGCCGCTGTCCGAGGTCACGTTCTGTGCGGTCGACCTCGAGACCACGGGAGGGTCGCCGCGCGAGGACTCCATCACCGAGATCGGCGCGGTGATCTATCGCGGCGGCGAACGCCTCGGCACGCTTCCAGTCGCTGGTGAACCCGGGCCAGCCGATCCCGCCGTACGTCGCCCACCTCACCGGCATCGACGACCGGCTGGTGTCCGCCGAGCCGCCGATCGAACAGATCCTCCCGGGGTTCTGCGAGTTCGCTCGCGGCGCCGTGATCGTGGCCCACAACGCCTCGTTCGACTTCTCCTTCCTCAACGAGCACCTGCGGCGGCTGGACTATCCTCCGCTGCCCGGACCGCCGGTGTGCACGGCGAAGCTCGCGCGCCGCGTGGTGTGGCCCGACGTGCCGAACGTGAAGCTCCGCACGCTCGCCCAGTACTTCCGGACGCGCACGCAGCCCACCCACCGCGCGCTCGCCGACGCCGAGGCCTGCGCCGAGGTGCTGCACGGCTTGCTGGACCTGGGCGGACGCCTGGGCATCCTGACGCTCGGCGACCTCCAGGAGGCGGTCCGCGCCCGGGGCCGACCGCACTACGGCAAGATCCGGCTCGCCGACGCCCTCCCCCATGCGCCCGGCGTCTACCTGTTCCGCGGGCGCGAGGGACAGGTGCTGTACGTGGGCAAGTCCAACGACCTGCGCGCCAGGGTGAAGTCCTACTTCTACGGCGACTCGCGCAAGAAGATCGAGAACCTGCTGGCCGAGGTGCACTCGGTCGAGGGCATCGGATGCGCCGGCGAACTCGAGGCGCTCGTCACCGAGGCCCGCCTGATCCGCCGGCACGAGCCGAAGTACAACCGCCAGGGCAAGACGTGGCGGCGCAGCGCCTACCTCAAGCTCGATCCGACCGAGGCCTACCCCCGGTTCAAGATCGTGCGATCGGCCCCTGGCGACGATGCCAGCGTCTACCTCGGACCGTTCCCGACCTCCCTGCGCGCCCGGCTCGTGAAAGAGGCGCTCGAGGACTGCGTGCCCATCCGCCGATGCACGAAGGCCATGCGGGCGAAGACTCGATTCGCCGCCTGCGCACTCGCCGACATGGGTCGCTGCCTCGCGCCCTGCGACGGCCGGACCGATCCCGAGCGTTACGGAGAGCTCGTCCGGAGTCTCGTCTCCTCCCTGAGCACCTGCCCGGACGGGCTCCTCGCAACGCTCGAGACGCGGATGGCCGCCCTCGCCCAGCAGGAACGGTTCGAGGAAGCCGCCTCGGTGCGAGACCGGCTCCGCGCGCTCGCCGACGCGCTGTGGCGAGCCCGACAGGACGCGTGGCTCGTCGGCGCCGGCACGCTGGTCGTCCATCTCGCCGGCGGGGAGCGCCTGCGGTTCGAGCACGGTGCGTTGACGCGGGCAGGGGGTGCGCCGTCTGCTGACCCCCTCGGCCTCCCCTGCCCCCGTGAGCGCGCCGACGAGCTCGCCGCCGTCCGTTCGTGGCTGGCGCGGCACCCGGTGCGTGTCGGCGCCGCCGACGTGGCGCCGTGCGAACCCGTCGCCGGCGGCGCCGCCATCGCGAGGATCCGCGCGCAGATGCGCGACGCCGATCTTCCGCCGCTGGCCCGGCCCGGACGCACCGCGACCCGAGAGGCTGCGCAGACCGGCCGCTAGACTGGCTGCATGGAACGAGCGGTCATCGTCGAGGGCGCGCGAACGCCCATCGGGAAGTTCCTGGGCTCGTTCGCCGAGACCCCCGCGGTCGAACTCGGCCGCATCGCGGCGGTCGAGGCGATGCGGCGCGCGAACGTCGAGGCCGACCAGGTCGACCAGACGATCATGGGCCACGCACGCCAGGCCGGGAACGGTCCCAACACCGGGCGCCAGGTCAGCATCCGCGCCGGTGTCCCGGAAGAGGTCAGCGCCTTCAACGTCAACATCGCCTGTGGCTCGGGCATGAAGGCCACGCAGCTCGGCGCCCAGCAGATCATGCTCGGCGAAGCCGACGTCGTGCTCGTGGGCGGCATGGAGAACATGACCCGCGTGCCGTTCCTGCTGCCGAACATGCGCCTGGGCTACCGCTTGGGCAACACCGAGGCCGTCGACGCGATGTACCGCGACGGTCTGCTCGATCCGCTGTGCGGCCTGATCATGGGCGAGACCGCCGAGAACCTCGTCGACCTGTACGGCATCTCGCGCACCGAGCAGGACGAGTTCGCCGTGGCCTCGCAGCAAAAGGCCGTCGAAGGTGCCGAGGCCAGGGCAGCCGAGATCGTGCCCGTCGAGGTCACGAAGGGCCGCGAGACCGTCAGCGTCACCGACGACGAACACGTGCGCCCCGACACCACCCTGGAGACCCTGGGCAAGCTGGCACCGGTCTTCCGTGAGGGCGGCAGCGTCACCGCGGGCAACTCCAGCGGCATCACCGACGGCGGAGCGGCCATGGTGTTGATGAGCGAGTCGCGCGCCAAGGCCGAAGGACGCGAGCCCATCGCCGCGATCACCGCGATGTCGTGGGCCGGCGTTCCCCCCGAGATCATGGGGATCGGGCCGGTGCCCGCCACGAAGAAGGTCATGGACCGCTTGGGCTGCACGATCGACGACTTCGAGGCGATCGAGATCAACGAGGCCTTCGCCGCGCAGGTGATCGCCTGCGAACGCGACCTGAAGTTCGATCGCGACCGCGTCAACACCAAAGGCGGCGGCATCTCGCTGGGCCACCCGATCGGCATGAGCGGGGCCCGGGTCATCCTGTCGCTCGCCTACGAACTGCGACGCCGCGACCTGTCCCTGGGGCTGGCGACCCTCTGCATCTCCGGCGGCCAGGGACTGGCCGTCGTCCTGGAGCGCGCCTGAGCGGCGCGGGAAGGAGCCGAATGAGCGCCGTTCACGCCGTCGTGCTGATCCAGTGTGAGGTCGACGAGATCTCCGAAGCCGCGCAGGCCATCGCCGATCTCGACGGCGTGAGCGAGGTGTATTCCGTGGCCGGCGAGTTCGATCTGATCGCCATCGTCCGGGTCGCCGACCACGGCGACCTCGCGACCGTCATCCCCGGCGGGATCGCCAAGGTGGAGGGTGTCGAACGCACCGAGACGCTCATCAGCTTCCAGGTCTATTCCAAGCACGACCTCGAACGGCTCTTCTCGATCGGGTTCGACGAGAGCTGATCGACCGGCGCCCGCGCGTCAGATCAACGAGGTGTAGCTGGTGCCGCTGGGCCATGCGATGGCGACCGGCAGCGCGCGCTGTCCCCAGGTCGTGAGGTCGCCCGACCCCGGCCGCGTCCCGTACTTCTCGAGCAGCAACCGCCGCGCCAGCGCATCCTCCTCGGTCTCGGCGGCCACGACCCGCGCGGTGGTGGTGCGCTTGCGGTCGCCGATCTCCAGCGTCACCTCGGGATCGGCCTGGAGGTTGCGGATCCAATCGCTCCGATCGCGGTCCCCCGCCATCAGGTAGACGGTCTCTTCGAACAGCGCGAACCAGATCTCGATGCGGTGCGGGTTGCCGGAGATCCGCCCCGTGGTGGTGAGGTAACAGAAGTCCAGAGACGCCAGATCGGAGGTCATCGGATCGTCAGAGGATCGCCCACAGGACCAGCGCCACGATGACCGCGAGCGCCACCCCGAAGATGATGAGGTCGATCTTCTTGACCTTGCCCGGCTGCTGGTAGTTGAACCCCATGACGTGTCGCCTTCTTCAGATCCGGTAGTACTGGCGGAACCGCTCGGCGGAGAGCCAATAGAGGTGTTGGCGCACGGTCGAGGCGAAGGTCCGCGCTTCGGAACCGTCGCGGCAGGAACGCTCGCTCACGACGGCGCCGGCTTCATCGACGATCTCCACGTGCCAGCCGTGGTCGGCCTCGCGGATCTGCACGCCGTAGCCGTTCTCGCCCAGGGTCATCGCCACGTGCTCAGCCCTGCTTCACCAGGTTCTGCCGGAGGCGGTCGAGGGAGGTCTTCAACGGCCCGATGACCGAGGCGTCATCGAGCGTGAAGTCCGGCTGGAGGTCGGCGATCGTCTGCAGCGCGAACTCCAGCCTGCTGCCGGCGTCCTCGGCCTCCTTCAGCGCGTTGACCAAGGTGATCGCGTAGTCCGCGTTGAACGGCTGTCCGTCCCATGGAGAGGCACCGCCGTTGTCGATGACCTGCTCCACCATGAACTCGCGCTCGTTCCGTTTGTCGAAGCCTGTGATCTTCACGCGCTCTCCTTCTGATGCACCAGTTCCAACAGCCGGTCCGCCAACTCGAACGGATCGACCGGCTTCACGTACCACGCGTCGGCCCCCGACCACTCGGCGAGCCATGCGTCGTGCTTGCGTTCGAGCAAGATGACCACGGCCCCGGTGAACGGTTCGTTGTCGTCGCGCAGGGCCTTGGCAAGGGCGAACGCGCCGGCCCGCGAGGCGATCTCGTCGGCCACCACGATCTCGGGACGGTCGCGGAGCGCAGCCCGGATACCGAGCTCGCCGTTGGCGGCGGCCCGGAACCGGAGCTCGACGCCCAGCGAGCGCTCGATGCTCCGCACCGTCAAGGCCATGAGCTCACGCGACGCAGGGTCGGGCGAGACCAGGAGGGCTTCCACGGCAGGCATGCTACTACGCGGGTTCGGCCGGACTTGCGGTCTTTGCCCGGGCGAGGTCGCCTGGACTAGGCTCGCGGCCACGCAACCACGAGGAGGGGCTTTGGAGAGCACCGGCAAGGCGGCGATCGCGGAGTTCGTGGCGACGTTCGCGCTGATCTTCATCGGAGCGGGAGCGGTGTTGCTGTATTCGGCCGACCGACTCGACCTGACCGGCGTCGCGCTCGCGCACGGCCTGGTCCTGTTCATCATGGTGTCCGTCACCGCACACGTCTCGGGGGGCTTCGTGAACCCGGCCGTTGCGATCTCGCTGTGGGTCACCGGCAAGGTGCCGTCCCAGCGCGCGTTGATCCTCATCATCGCCGAACTCCTCGGGGCGATCGCGGGCGCCTTCCTGTTGAAGTTCCTGGTGCCGGCCGTGGTGTTCGAACAGGGGAACGGCGGCATCCCCGCCCTGGCGCCGGAGATCGCGATCGGCAAGGGCATCCTGATCGAGGCCGTGTGCACGTTCTTCCTGGTGTTCGCGGTGTTCGGCACCGCGGTGGACGAACGTGGCCCGTTCGCCAAGACCGCCGGCCTCACGATCGGCCTGGTGATCGCGTTCGACATCATGGCGTTCGCGCCCTACACCGGCGCGGCGATGAACCCCGCGCGCTGGCTCGGACCGGCGCTGGCCACGAGCGACTGGTCCAACTGGTACGTGTGGATCGTGGGACCGATCGCGGGCGGCATCATCGCCGGGGTGCTGTACTGGGCGGCCTTCCTGAAGGACGCGGAACCCGCCACCCCCTGACCCACCGCAACGCGTCACACGACGGCCGGCGGATCACTCCGCCGGCCGTCGTGCGTTCACCGATCTCGACGCTAGGCTCTGCAGGATGAGCGCCGACATCTACCTCGACGGGGCGAGCGCCACCCCCCTGCTCCCCGAAGCTCGCGAGGCGTTCGTCGCAGCCCTCGACACGTACGGCGATCCGCTCAACATCCACGCCTCGGGCCGCGCTGCGCGTTCGCTCCTGGACGAGGGACGCGCCATCGTGGCCGAGGCGATCGGTGCGCAGCCCGACGAGGTCGTCTTCACCTCCGGTGGCACCGAGTCGGTGGCACTGGCGATCTGGGGCGGCGTCCGCGCCATGCGCGAGCTCGGCACGCGGGTGGTGGTGGGCGCGGTGGAGCATCCGGCCGTGGGCGGGGTCGGCAACGCGCTGCAGAGCGACGGGTTCGAGATGATCGAGATCCCCGCCGACGAGTACGGCCGGATCGACCTGGACCGCTACGTCGCCGAGATCCGCGTTCCCGGGACGCTGCTCGCCAGCGTGCAGCACGCCAACCACGAGCTCGGCACGATGCAGCAGATCGGCGAGGCCGCTCGCCTGGCCCGCGAGGCGAAGGTCCGGTTCCACACCGACGCCTGCCAGACCGTCGGGCGCCTTCCCGTCGACGTCGCGACGCTGGGCGTCGACCTGCTGTCGCTGTCGGCCCACAAGTTCGGCGGCCCGCCCGGCGTGGGCGCGCTGTACGTGCGACGCGGCGTCGGGGTGACCGCCTATCCGTGCGGCGACGATCGCGAGCGCAAGCGCCGCTCGGGCATGGAGAACACCCCCGGGATCGCCTCGATGGCGGCGGCGCTCACCGCATCCCTGGCCACCATGGGCGATGTCGCGGCCGCGCAGTGGTCGCTCACCGCGCACCTGCGCGAGCGCATCGAGGCCACGGTGCCGGGCGCGCGCGTGCACGGCCATCCCACGCACCGGACCCCGCACCTGGTGTGCTTCAGCGTGGACGGGCTGGACCCCGCGGTCCTCATGATGGCGTTGGACGACCGCGGGTTCCGCCTGGCCGCCGGGTCCCTCTGCAGCGGCCGTCCCGAGGACGCCTCGCCTGTGCTGGAGCGGATCGGCCTGCCGGGCACGAGTGCGTTCCGCATCGGCCTCGGCAGGGCGAGCACCCGCGAGGACGTCGACGCGCTGTTGGCGATCCTTCCGGACGTGGTCGAGGAACTGCGTCAGGTCGAAGCGGTCAGCACCGAAGCGCTCGCCCGGTTCCGACCTCCGAGCGGTTGAGCTAGCTCACGGTCCAGGTGTCGCCGCCGTGCAGCAGCTTGCCGAGGTCGCCCTTGCCCATGCGCTCCTCGACGCTCTGCAGCTGCGCGTGCATCGCCTCGCCGTACACCGGCCGATCGAAGTTGCGGAACACGCCGAAGCAGGTCGCCTCGTGCGGCCCCAGCGACAGGTGGGCGAGTCCGAACGGCAGTGACGGGCGACCGCCCGCCTGGTGCACCACGATGCGGTCGGGATCGACCTCGGGGGTGGGCTTGACCTGCAGCCGGCCGTTGTCGCCGACGATCACGCACTTGTTGCCCTCGTCGAAGATGATCGGCTCGCCGTCGACCAATCGGATCTGGTGGTGCACGCCCTGCGACTTCTCGCGCAGCAGGTCGAACGCGCCGTCGTTGAACACGTTGCAGTTCTGATAGATCTCGACGAACGCGGTCCCCCGGTGCGCGGCGGCCTGCCGCAACACCTCGGTGAGGTGCTGACGGTCGTTGTCGATCGTGCGCGCCACGAACGACGCCTCGGCGCCCAGCGCCACCGCGATCGGGTTGAACGGGTGGTCCACCGAGCCGAACGGCGTCGACTTCGTGACCTTCCCTTCCTCGCTCGTCGGCGAGTACTGGCCCTTCGTGAGGCCGTAGATCTGGTTGTTGAACAGCAGGATCTTGATGTTCACGTTGCGCCGGAGCGCGTGGATCAGGTGGTTGCCGCCGATCGAGAGCCCGTCACCGTCTCCGGTGACCACCCACACCGACAGGTCGGGGTTCGCCGTGGCGATGCCGGTGGCGATCGCCGGCGCGCGCCCGTGGATCCCGTGCACCCCGTAGGTGTCCATGTAGTAGGTGAACCGGCCGCTGCAGCCGATGCCGCTCACGAACACGGTCTTGTGCGGCTCGATGCCGAGCTCGGGCATGAAGCCCTGGACCGCGGACAGGATCGCGTAGTCGCCGCAGCCCGGACACCAGCGCACCTCCTGGTCGGAGGTGAAGTCCTTCTTGTTCAGCGTGGCGACGCCGCCGTTGCCGTCGTCGATCGTCTGATCACTCATCGAGCACCCGCAGGATCTCCTGCTCCAGGTCGTCCGCGAAGATCGGGAGCCCCTGGACCTTGGTGAAGCTGATGGCATCCACCAGGAACTTCGCCCGGATCAGCATGGACAGCTGGCCCATGTTCATCTCGGGGATCAGCACCTTGGGATAGGCCTTGACCACGTCGCCGGTGTTGGCCGGGAACGGATTGAGGTGACGCAGGTGCGCCGTGGCGACCTTGCGCCCGGCCAACCGCACCCGTCGCGACGAGGCCCGGATCGTGCCCAGCGACGAACCCCATCCCAGGATCAGGAGCTCGGCGTCGCCGTCGGGGTCGTCGACCTCGAGCGCCGGGATGTCGGCCGCGATGCCGTCGACCTTGGCCTGGCGCAGGTGCGTCATGCGCTCGTGGTTCTCCGGGTCGTAGCTGATGTTGCCGGTGCCGTCCTCGCGCTCGAGGCCACCGACCCGGTGCACGAGGCCCTCGGTGCCGGGCTTGGCCCAGGGGCGCGCCAGTTGCTCGTCGCGCACGTACGGCAGGAACTCACCGTTGGCCGTGGCGAAGTTCGGCTCGATCAGCGGCAGGTCGTCGACCTCGGGCACCTTCCACGGTTCCGAGGAGTTCGACAGGAACGTGTCGGACAGCACGATCACCGGGGTGCGGTAGCGCACCGCGATCCGCGCAGCCTCCATGGCGACGGCGAAGCAGTCCGACGGCGAGGACGCCGCCACGATCGGCATGGGCGACTCGCCGTGGCGGCCGAACATCGCCAGCAGCAGGTCGGCCTGTTCGGTCTTGGTGGGCAGGCCGGTGGACGGGCCGCCGCGCTGGACGTCCACGATGACCATCGGCAGTTCCATGATCACGGCCAGGCCCAGCGTCTCGGCCTTGAGGTCCATGCCGGGGCCGCTGGTGCCGGTCACCGCGAGGTCGCCGGCGAAGGCCGCGCCCAGCGCCATGTTCGCGGCCGCGATCTCGTCCTCGGCCTGCAACGTGATGACGCCGAAGTTCTTGTGCCGGCTGAGCTCGTGCAGCAGCTCCGAGGCCGGGGTGATCGGGTAGCTGGCGTAGAACAACGTGAGTCCGCTGCGCTCGGCGGCCGCCACCAGACCCCAGGACAGCGCCGTCGACCCCGCGACGTTGCGATAGGTCCCGGCTTCGACCGGGGCGGCAGCCACCTGGTAGGACTGCGCGAACAGCTCCGTGGTCTCGCCGAAGTTGTAGCCGGCCTTGAACGCCGCGACGTTCGCCTCGAAGATCTCCTGCTTGCTGCCGAACTTGCGCTCGAGCCAGTTCAGCGTGGTTTCGGTGGGGCGCCCGAACATCCACGAGACCAGGCCCAGCGCGAACATGTTCTTGGCGCGTTCGGCTTCCTTCTTGCTGATGCCGATCTCCTCGGTGGCCCGCACCGTGATCGAGGTCATGGGCACCTCGAACAGCTGGAAGCCTTCGAGGGTGCCGTCCTGACGCGGATCGGCGGCATACCCCGCCTTCTCGATGTTGCGCGTGGTGAAGGCGTCCTCGTTGAGGATCACCGTGCCGCCGCGCTCCACGGTGTGCAGGTCCGCCTTGAGGGCGGCGGGGTTCATGGCGATCAGCACGTCGGCGTGGTCGCCCGGCGTGGTGATGTCGGTGGAGGCGAACTGGATCTGGAAGGCCGAGACCCCGTGGACGGTGCCGGCCGGGGCGCGGATCTCCGCCGGGAAGTCCGGAAGGGTCGCGAGGTCGTTGCCGAGCACGGCCGTGGCCGAGGTGAACCGATCGCCGGTGAGCTGCATCCCATCGCCGGAGTCCCCGGCGAAGCGGACGACGATCCGTTCCTTCTCGAGAACGGCCTTGCTCATCGTGGGGACCTGCTCAACAGCTGGAGACTCCTCGGTCGGGGGTTACTCACCTAGCGTACTGCGCCGGGCAGCGAGCGCCGCGCACCAGCGGTAGATTCTCCCCATGCAGACGAATCAGCTCGGATCGAACGGCCCCGACCTGTCGGTGATCGGCTACGGCGCGTGGGAGGCCGGCGGCACCAACTGGGGTCCCAACGAGTCCGACGATGCCGTGATCGCCGCCATGCGCGCCGCGATCGACGCCGGCATCAACTGGATCGACACGGCCGAGGTGTACGGCAAGGGGGTCTCGGAGTCGCTCGTGGGCCGGGCCGTCGCCGGACGCCGCGACGAGGTGGTGATCGCCTCGAAGGTGGCGCCCGCAGCCCGAGGGCTCCGGCTTCCGCCCCGAACAGGTCCATCGGGCCTGCGAGGCATCGTTGGCCCGCCTCGACATCGACGTGATCGACCTCTATCAGCTGCACTGGCCCGACGACCAGGACACCCCGATCGAGGACACCTGGGGCGCCATGGTGGAACTGCAGGAAGCGGGGCGCGTCCGGTGGATCGGCGTCTCGAACTTCTCCCAGGACCTCATCGAGCGGTGCCTCGCGATCCATCACGTGGACTCGCTGCAGCCGGAGTTCTCCACGCTGAACCGCCGCAACGCGGAGCTGATCCGCTGGTGCGGTGAGCAGGGGGTGGGCGTCGTCTCCTACGGGCCGCTGGCGTTCGGGCTGCTCACCGGGGCCATCACCCAGGACACCGTGTTCCCCGAGGGCGACTGGCGAGGCAGCGAGGACGAAGAGGACGATCCCGACGAGGACGACGTCGACCTGTTCGACCCCGACACCCTGCCGCAGGCGCTGGCCACCGTCGAACGCCTCCGTCCGGTCGCCGACCGGCTCGGGATCACCCTCTCGCAGCTGGCCCTGGCCTGGAACGTGAACCAGCCCGGCGTCACCAGCGCGATCGCGGGCAGCCGCAACCCCGATCACGTGCGGGCGAACGCCGAGGCCGGCGACGTGAAGCTCGACGACGCCACGCTGGCCGAGGTCGATGCCCTGCTGAGCTAGCGTGCCAGGTTCACTGCAGGCGATCGACCTGGCGCACCCGCCGGGTGATGCCGTCCAGCAGCTTCAGGCTCACCTGCGGCTCGTCCTTGATCAGCGCCATGAGCGTCCGGCGGAACAACCGGAGCACCTGCATCGGCGTTTCGGCGATCACCGAGGCCGTCCTCGGCCCACCGTCGATCGCGGAGAGCTCCCCGAAGAAGTCGCCCGGCATCACCGACCCGACCCGCTTCTTGCCGCGCACGACCTTGCCCTGACCGGACAGGACGACGAAGAGCGTCTCCCCCGGGTCGCCCTCGCGAACGATCGATTCGCCCGTCCCGAACGCGAGGACGTCGGTGTCGGCCGCGAGGCGGTGCAGATGGCGCTTCGAGAAGCCGGCGAACATCGGCACGCCCGCCAGCGCTGTCGCGGTCTGCCGTTTGGTTCGTCGAGGCGCCTGCTCGGGCTGCCGGTCACCCATCTGGCGACCGGACTCCGCGACGCACCATGTCCGGCAGGCTCTGGCTCATGGCGCGAGCCTACCCTGCCCCGGCTTTCGGGCGCCAACCTCGGGTGTCTTCGCTGGTCGCACCCTTCGAACGGCCGCTAGGGTGGACCCATGGATGCTGCCGCCCGACTGCGCGCGTTGCTCGACGAACGCATCGTCGTGCTGGACGGCGCCTGGGGCGTGTTGCTGCAGGGCCGGGGCCTCACCGAAGAGGAGTTCCGCGGGGACCGGTTCGCCGATCACCCCAAGGACGTCAAGGGCGACCCCGATCTGCTGAACCTCACGCAGCCCGACATCGTCGCCTCGATCCACCGCGAGTACCTCGAGGCCGGCGCCGACATCACCACCACCAACACGTTCACCGCCACCTCGATCGGCCAGGGCGACTACGGGCTGCAGGACGCCGTCTACGACATGAACGTCGAGGGCGCCCGGCTCGCCCGCACGGCCGCGGACGCGTTCGAGAACCGCTTCGTCGCGGGCTCGGTGGGCCCCCTGAACGTCACGCTGTCGCTGTCCCCGAAGGTCGACGACCCGGCGTTCCGGACCGTCGACTTCGACGGGGTGTACGAGTCCTACGCGGAGCAGATCCGGGGCCTGCGGGACGGCGGCGTCGACCTGCTGCTGATCGAGACGATCTTCGACACCCTGAACTCGAAGGCCGCGATCGCCGCCGCGATCGACGTGGCGCCCGAGCTCCCCCGCTGGATCTCGGTGACGATCGTCGACCGCAGCGGCCGGACCCTGTCCGGTCAGACCGTCGAGGCGTTCTGGGCATCGGTGGAGCATGCCGAGCCGATCCTGGTCGGGATCAACTGCTCGCTGGGTGCGAGCGAGATGCGGCCCTACGTCGAGGCGTTCTCGCGCATCGCCCCGGTGCCGGTCGCCTGTTACCCCAACGCCGGGCTCCCGAACGCGTTCGGCGGCTACGACGAGACGCCCGAGACCACGAGCGCGCTGCTCGAGGAGTTCGCGCGGGCCGGCCTGGTGAACCTGGTGGGCGGCTGCTGCGGCACCACGCCCGAGCACACCGCGATGATCGCGGCGGCGGTCAAGGACGTGGCCCGGCGGGAGATCCCCACCTTCGACGACCGCGTGCCCACGTTCAGCGGCCTCGAGCCGTTCCAGATCCGCACGGACACCGGGTTCGTGATGATCGGCGAGCGCCAGAACGTCACCGGCAGCGCGAAGTTCCGGCGGTTGATCGAATCGGGTGACTTCGAGGCCGCCGTCGACGTGGCGCTCGACCAGGTGCGCAGCGGCGCCAACATGCTCGACGTCAACATGGACGCCGACCTCCTCGACGCCGAGGAGGCCATGACCCGGTTCCTCAACCTGATCGCCACCGAGCCCGAGATCGCCCGGGTGCCGATCATGGTCGACAGCTCCAGCTGGGACACCCTCGAGGCCGGCCTGAAGTGCATCCAGGGCAAGGGCGTCGTCAACTCGATCAGCCTGAAGGAGGGCGAGGAGGACTTCCTCGCCAAGGCCCGGAAGGTCCGTCACTACGGCGCGGCCGTGGTCGTGATGTGCTTCGACGAGGAGGGCCAGGCCGGCACGGTCGAGCGCAAGATCGAGATCGCCGAGCGCGCGGTTCGACCTGCTCACCACCGAAGCCGGCTTCGACCCCAGCGACATCATCATCGACCCCAACATCCTGGCGATCGCCACCGGGCTCGAGGAGCACGACGACTACGCCAAGGCGTTCATCGAAGCCACCCGTGAGATCAAGCGCCGCTGTCCGGGCGTCCACGTGAGCGGCGGCGTGTCCAACCTGAGCTTCTCCTTCCGCGGGAACGAGCCCGTGCGGCGCGCGATCCACTCCGCGTTCCTGTACCACGCGATCGCCGCGGGCCTGGACATGGCCATCGTGAACGCCGGGCAGCTCGAGGTCTACGCGGACATCCCCAAGGACATGCTCGAGCACGTCGAGGACATCATCTTCAACCGGCGCCCGGACGCCACCGAGCGCATGGTGATCTTCGCCGAGACGATCAAGGGCGGAGGGCTCGAGCGCCAGGACGACCTCACCTGGCGGGAGGCCTCGGTGCAGGATCGCCTCTCGCACGCGCTGGTGCACGGCATCGTCGACTACATCGAGGACGACACCGAGGAGGCCCGCCAGGCCTACGACCGCCCGCTCGAGGTGATCGAGGGCCCGCTGATGGACGGCATGAAGATCGTCGGCGACCTGTTCGGCAGCGGCAAGATGTTCCTGCCCGCAGGTGGTGAAGTCGGCGCGCGCCATGAAGAAGGCGGTCGCCTACCTGGAGCCGTTCATGGAGCAGGAGAAGGCCGACGCCGGTCTCTCGATCGCCGACAGCGCCCAGGGCACCCTGGTCACCGCCACGGTCAAGGGCGACGTCCACGACATCGGCAAGAACATCGTCGGCGTCGTGCTCGGCTGCAACAACTACCGGGTGATCGACCTCGGGGTGATGGCCCCGGCCGAACTGATCCTGGACACCGCGATCAAGGAGAAGGCCGACATCGTGGGGTTGTCCGGGCTCATCACACCGTCGCTCACCGAGATGGTGAACGTCGCCACCGAGATGCAGCGCCGCGGCATGAACCTGCCCCTGCTGATCGGCGGCGCCACCACCTCGCGACAGCACACGGCGGTGAAGATCGCGCCGGCCTACGAGCAGCCGGTCGTGCACGTCATCGACGCCTCCCGCGTGGTCGGGGTGGTCTCCAACCTGCTCGACCCGGGACGCAAGGAGACGCTTGGACGCCGAGAACCGCGTCGATCAGGACCGGCTCCGGGCCCTGCACGCCGAGAAGGAGAAGACGCCGCTCCTGCCCTACCGCAAGGCGCTCGCGAACCGCAGCCCGATCGAGTGGCGGACCGACGACGTGGCTCCCCCACCGTTCCTCGGTGCCCAGGTGGTGGAACCTGCGCTCACCGACCTGCGACCGCTGATCGACTGGACGTTCTTCTTCACGGCGTGGGAGCTGAAGGGCCGCTACCCCCAGATCCTGGACCACCCCCAGCAAGGGGAGGCGGCGCGCGAACTGTTCGAGAACGGCAACGAGCTGCTCGACGCCATCATCGCCGACGGCTCCATCCAGGCCAGGGGCGTGTACGGGTTCTGGCCCGCCCAGGCCGAAGGTGACGACATCGTGCTCGCCGATGGTTCGGTCTTCCCGATGCTGCGCCAGCAGGTGGATCACGGCGCCGACGACGACCGGCCGAACCGGTCGCTCGCCGACTACATCGCTCCGCCCGAGAGCGGGCTCGCCGACCACCTGGGTGGCTTCGCGGTCACGGCCGGACTGGGCGCGGACGAGCTCGCCAAGACCTTCGAAGCCGACCTCGACGACTACCGCGCGATCATGGTCAAGGCGCTCGCCGACCGTCTCGCCGAGGCGTTCGCCGAATGGCTCCACCGCTCGGTCCGACGCTCCTGGTACGCGCCCGACGAAGACCTGCCGGACACGGAGCTCATCCAGGAGCAGTACCGGGGCATCAGGCCGGCGTTCGGCTACCCCGCCTGCCCCGATCACACCGAGAAGCGCACGTTGTTCGACCTGCTGGGGGCGCGCGACCACGGCATGGACCTCACGACGAGTTGCGCGATGACGCCCGGCGCGACGGTGGCGGGGATCTACCTCGCCCACCCGCAGGCTCGCTACTTCAACGTGGGGCGGCTCGGCAAGGATCAGGTCGAGGACTACGCGCGGCGCAAGGGCCAGAGCCTTGCGGAGACCGAACGGTGGCTCCGCGAGAACCTCGCGTACGAACCCGATTGAGCGTGCGCGACTCCGCCTGCCCGGCCTGACCGAGCACCAGCGCTTGGCCGCGGCGGCGCACGGATCGGCAAGGACACGCTGCTAGCCTCGATGGCCATGACGGACTTCTGGCATCCCTTCGCGGACATGGCGCAGGTCGAGGAGCGAGGCGCGCTCTCGCTCGTGCGCGGCGAGGGCGCCTACGTCTTCGACGACGCCGGCCGGCGCTACCTCGATGCCACCGCCTCGCTCTGGTACTGCAACGTGGGCTGGGGCCGGGACGAGATCGCCGAGGCGGCGGCCCGCCAGATGCGCGAGCTCCCCGCCTACTCGACGTTCGGCGACCTCACGAACCCTCCGGCCGAGGCCCTCGCCACCCGGGTGGCCCACATGGCCCCCGTGGCGGGTTCGAAGGTGTTCCTCACCAGCGGTGGCTCCGACTCGATCGACACCGCCACGAAGATGGCGCGGCGCTACTGGCAGCTCCGCGATGAGCCGCAGCGCGCGATCTTGATCCGGCGCGAGAAGGCCTACCACGGCATGCACACCGCCGGGACATCCCTGGCCGGCATCCCCGCGAACGCGACCGGTCACGGGGAGCTGATCGAAGACGTCACCGAGGTGCCGTGGAACGACGCCGAGGCCCTCCGCGCGGCGATCGAGCGCGACGACCCCGAGCGGGTGGCGGCGTTCTTCTGCGAACCGGTGATCGGCGCCGGCGGCGTGTTCCCTCCCCCGCCGGGCTACCTCCAGGCCGCGCGCGAGGTGTGTCGCGAGATGGACGTGCTGTTCATCGCCGACGAGGTCATCACCGGGTTCGGGCGAACGGGCGACTGGTTCGCCTCGAACCGCTTCGGCCTCGATCCCGACATCATCACGTGCGCCAAGGGCATCACCAGCGGCTACCTGCCGATGGGCGCGGTGATCGCCTCGCCGGCCGTGGCCGAGCCGTTCTTCACACCCGGCGCCGGTCTCTGGCGCCACGGCTACACCTACAGCGGTCACGCCTCGGTGGCGGCGGCCGCGCTCGCCAACCTGGACATCATGGAACGCGAGGACCTCTGCGGCCGCGCCCTGAAGTTGGAGTCGGCGCTGTTCGACGCGCTCGCGCCGCTGGCCGACCACGACATGGTCGAGGAGGTCCGCGGTGGCGTGGGAGTGCTGGCGGCCGTCAACCTCCGCCAGGACCTCGTGGCCGAGGACGCCTCATTGCCCGCGAAGGTGGGAGGCGCGTGCCGCGAGGCGGGGATGCTGATCCGTCCCCTGGTGGGCGGGGCGCTCGCCGTGTCGCCGCCGCTCGTCATCGACGACGAGGGCATCGCCGAGATGGCCGAGGCGTTCCGGGCAGGGCTGGACGCCGTCGCCGCGCGCTAGCCGAGTCCGCGTCAGCGGGTCAGCGATCAGTGGAAGCTGTTGCCGCAGGCGCAGCCACCGGAGGCGGCCGGGTTGTCGATCGTGAAGCCGGACTGCTCCAGCGTGTCGACGAAGTCGATCGTGGCCTGCGAGAGGTAGGGCACGCTCATCTTGTCCATCACGAGCCGAACGCCGAACTGCTCCTCGGCCTGGTCCTTCTCGGAGACCTGGTCGTCGAGGTACATGGCGTAGCGCAGGCCCGAGCATCCACCGGGCTGCACGGCGACGCGCAGGGCGATGTCGTTGCGGCCTTCCTCGGCCAAGAGCTCCTTGACCTTGCCGGCAGCGTTCTCGGTCAGCGTGATCATGCTTCCTCCGGTTCGCGGTTCGCGGGACTTCGTACCCTTCCAGTCTACGAGACATCGGCGCGGAATCGGGCAACTTCAGCGCCACTGACCCGCAGGAGTTCGGCCGGGGTCAGGGGGAACACCGCGTCGGGCGTGCCGGCGGCAGCCCAGATCTCCTCGTAGCCGAGCAGGTCCTCGTCGCAGAACGACGTCAACGGACCCGGATGGCCGAACGGCGGCGTACCACCTACGGCGAACCCGGTCGCCGTTCGCGCTTCCTCAGGCGTGGCCCGTCGGAGCCGCTCGACCCCCACGAGGCCCGCCAGCACGGCTTCGTCGACCCGGTTGGCTCCGGAGGTCAGCGCCAGCACGGGCCGGTCGCCGCGTGGGTCCTCGCCCATGAAGATCAGCGACTTCACGATCTGGCCCACCTGGACGCCGATCGCCGTGGCGGCGTCCTGCGCCGTCTTCGTCCCTTCGGGGAACCGCCGAACGTCGGGCGTCAGTCCTGCTGCACGGGCGGCCTCGGTGAACCGGTCGATCGCTCCACTCATCGTGTCGCTCCCGCCAACTCGTCGGCCCGGGCAGCCAGTTCCTCCGCCACCAGGGTCAACGAGGACCGGGCGTCCGCCAGTGCCGCTTCGGAGCCGACACGGTCGCTCAGCGAGGCCACCACCACGCCCTCGGGCGCGATCTCGGCCCGCCCGCACACGATGATGGCCGGAACGCCCGCGAGCTCGCACGCCGACAGGACCCCCGCCGGCGTCTTGCCGTGGAGGGACTGGGCGTCGAGCGACCCTTCCCCGGTGATCACCAGATCGGATCGAGCGATCCTGGGCGCGAGCCCCAGGGCATCCATGACCACCTCGATCCCCGGCCGCAGCCGCGCACTGCAGAACGCCAGGAGACCGAACCCCAGCCCACCCGCGGCGCCGGCGCCGGGTTGCTCGTGCAGCGAGATCCCGAGGTCACGGTGCACGACGGCTGCGAGATGGCCCAGCGCGCGGTCGAGGAGGAGCACATCCTCGGGCGAGGCCCCTTTCTGGGGGCCGTACACGGCGCTCGCTCCCGAAGGGCCGGTCAAGGGATTGTCCACGTCACACGCCCCGGTCACCGACAGCGCCGCGAGCCCGGGGTGCAGGTCGGTGGCGTCGATCCGTTGGAGGTCCAGCAACGCGGCGCCGCCAGGGGCAACCTCGTCGCCGTTGCCGTCGAGGAAGCGATATCCGAACGCCCGCGCCATGCCCGTCCCGCCGTCGTTCGTGGCACTCCCACCCAGGCACACCAGCACCCGCGAGGCGCCCTCCTCCATGGCCCGCACCATGAGTTCGCCGGTCCCCCGGGTCGACGTCCGGCCCGGCCGGCGGCGGGCCTCGGCCAGCAATCCCAGGCCGGAGGCCAACGCCATCTCGACGACCGCGCCGGTCCCCTGCCCGTCACGAACCAGCCCGTAGGCGGCCTCGACGGGGTCACCCAACGGGCCGCCGACCGTGGCCGGCCGGACCCGTCCGCCCATCGCGCCGACCACCGCGTCCATCGTGCCCTCGCCCCCGTCGGCCATGGGCACGACCTCGATCACGTCGTCGGGGCGAACGCGGGACCACCCCCATGCCACGGCCTCGGCGGCCTGCTGAGCGGTCAACGTCCCCTTGAACTTGTCGGGAGCCACCAGGATGCGCACCCCGCGAATGTACAATCCGCGCCGACGCCCCATGAAACCGACCGAGACGTCTGACGAGGAAAGGACGAGCGACCGGTGAGCCTGGACCGAGAGCAGCTGCTCGGCGTCGCGTACGCCGAGCGCCAGCGCCTGGGTCGCATGATCCAGTACGCCGAGCCCGCCACGTGGGACCAGCCCAGCGCCGCCGACGGCTGGTGGAACCGCGACGTCATGGCCCACCTGGCCGCCGGGGACACCCTCGCCGCCCAGCTCGTCGCCGGCGAACCCGCCACCGAGCTCGAGGAGTTCAACCGCGATCACGAGGGTTCGTCCTTCGACATCGACGCGTTCAACGCCTGGACCGTGAACCGTCGCTCCGGCGCCGAGACCCGCGAGATCCTCACCACCTGGGGGCTGGCGGCCGAATCGTTCCTCTCGCACGCCGCGAGCCTGTCCGACGAGGATTGGGCCGAGCGACGGTTCGAGTACGTGGCCGGGCCGATCGCGGCTCGCTACCTGGTGCAGACCCGGGTGGTCGAATGGTTCCTGCACGGCGAGGACATGCGCGCCACGAACGGCCTCGGACCGCAGTACCAGCACCAGCCCGTCAACCTCACGATCGATCTCGCGGTGCGGATGCTCCCGTGGTCGCTGGGCCGGGCCGGGCACGACCTGTCGGGGCTGTCCGTGAAGGTCGACGTCGAGGGTGCCGGCGAGGGCTCCTGGCACTGGGGCCTGGGCTCCGGTGAGGTCCCTGCGGGCCGCAAGAAGCCCGATGCCACGATCAGGGGACGCGCCCCCCAACTGGCGCTCGTTGCGGGCCAACGCCTCAAGCCCGACGACGCCCTGTTGAGCGGCGCCGTGGTGCTCGGTGGCGATCGCGAGGTCGCCGACCTGGTGCTCCGCAACCTGCGCGCCTACCCGTAGCGCTCGATCCGGCCCGCCGGGAAACGAACCATCGCCCTGGCTCGTCCGTACTCCCTGCGAGTACCGTGCGAACCGTGAGAACCACCCGCGAGCCGGACAACGACGCCGCCCTGATGCGTGCGTTCGCTTCGCGCGACCGGAACGCGGCCGACACCCTCTACGCGCGGTTCGCCTCCAGGATCTACGGATTGGGGATCGTGATGCTCGGCAGCGACGCGGCGGCCCAGGATCTGGTCCAGGACACCTTCGTCAAGCTGTGGCGCAACGCCGATCGGTACGACACCACCCGCGGCAAGCTCGAGACCTGGGTGCTGCTGGTCGCCAGGTCCACCGCCATCGACTCGCTGCGGCGGCGGGTGCTGGAGGTGCGATCGCTCGAGGCCACCGGACGGCCTCGTGAGGCCGACCCCGGCGCCGGCCCCGAGGAGATCGCCGAGACCGGCGACATGGTGGCGAGGGCCCGCCGCGCCATGGAGCAGCTCTCGGGTGAGCAGCGCGCCGCGTTGGAACTGGCCTACTTCGGCGGCAAGACCAGCACCGAGGTCGCCGAGCTGGAAGGGATCCCCGTCGGCACGGCGAAGACGCGGATCCGCACGGCCCTGCTCAGGCTTCGGGAGTCGATGGCGGAGGGTGCCCCATGACGACGTGTGAGCGCGTCCGTGAGCGCCTCCCCGAGCACGTCCTCGGCACCCTGGACGAACAGGACGACGCGGCCGTCCGCCGCCACCTGCGTGGATGCGCCGGATGCCGGGCCGAGATGTCGGCGCTGGGCGAGGGGATGGCGTCGTTCGCGCGAGCCGCGCACGACCAGCCGCCTCCCGAGGAACTCGAGGACCGTGTCCTGGCCGTCCTCGACGAAGAGTGGCGTGCTGAGGCGGAGGCGGAACCGACCCGCCGGCGGACCCTGTCCTGGCTGGCCGTCGCGGCCGTGGTGGCGATCGTGGTGCTCTCGGTGGGGTTCGGCGTGTTCCACGCGAGCAGGGCAGCGTCGGTCGCCGACAGCGCGAACAGCTACGAGCAACTCCTGCACATCCTCGGCGGCGAGGAGTTCCGCGCCGGCGAGCTCCATGCGGCGGGTGCCCACCCGGTGGAGGGCAGCATCGTGATCTACGACTCCCACGTCGATCAATCGTGGGTCGTGGTGTTCGTCCGCACGTCGGGACTCACCGGCGAGGCGGTCGCGACGCTGCATGCCGCCGACGGATCCACGATCGACACCTGGCCCGTGGAGATCGATCGCGACGGCGACGGCGCCGGCTGGCTCGTCACGTCGGTCGACCTCGCGTCGTTCGATCGCGTCACGCTCACCGGTCCCGACGGCCAACCCCTTGCTGCCGGCGAGATCGGTGAGCTGTGACGTCCGCCGTCAGCGCGTGACGATCAGCCGTTTGATCGCGCGCGGGGAAGCCCCGAATCGGTACTTGTACTGGTAGTCGCCCTTCAGCAGATCGAACGCGGTACATCCATGCTCGATCGCGAGCTTGATGTCTTCGCCCACCAGCACCATGCCCGGAGCCAGGTTCCCCCAGGTGCGATCGAACGCCGAGTTGTACAGGAACGACGTGCCCCCGAACTCGAATCCGATCGTGCCCGCCGCCAGCTGCCCAGCCACCTCGATGAACGTCAGCCGGAAGATCCCTTCGGCGCAGAACGCCTCCCCGAGCCGACGGAAGAAGATCTCCATCCCCGGAACCATGAAGACGCCTTTGGGCCCCTCGGACATGCGGTGGAGCTCCACGAAGCGATCGAGCAACGGCTCCAAGGTCTCATCGGTGGCCGGCACGATCGTGTACTCGCCCGCTTCCTCGGTGAGCTTGCGGGCCTTCCGCTTGATCTCGTGCCGCAGCTTCGACGGCAGCTCTTCCAGGTAGGCCTCCCACGTTCCCGGCAACGGCAGGAACGGGGCGACACCGTTCTGGTCGTCGGTCTCCTCGACGGTGAGCCCCAGGCCGGCGGCGGCGTCCCGCAGGAGCCCCAGCCACGGCTGGTCCTCGGGGAGGCCACGCAGATCGGCGTCGGCCCAGTCCTCCCGGGTGAGCAGCGCGGTCCAGAGCTCCTTCGCGATCGCGTCCTGCCGTTCGGGCACGCCCACCGGTCCCATGTAGTCGGTGACCTCGGTGCCACCCAGGAACCGCAGGGTCTGCCCGATCCGTTCGAAGGCGACGGCTCCCACCTGGGCGCCGTCGTCCTCTTCCGCGAACGCCAGCAGGAGATGATCTGGCGTTTCGCCGAACTCCTCCCAGTAGAGCTTCAGGTACGCCGGCGTGTGGAACACCGTGCCGGCAGGGTCGGCGTCGACGAGCTCGGCCCATCCGCGCCGGTGGAAATCACGCCCGTCCTCGGAGAAGGTGATCCGCATCGGCGCCCATGCTACGGGCCGAGAGCGCTCGGCGGGCGTTTCAGCTCTGGGTGACCACGACGTCGTCGAGGTTCAGGGTGATGGTCTTCGTGCCCTTGTCGCCGAACTGGACGCGGGCGAACGGCGTCGTCCCGTTGTTCGTGGTCCACGATGACACCGCACCACCGTCCACCGACAGCTGCCAGGTCCCCGATCCGCCCGTGCTCCCGCACAGCTTCACGGTGTGCCATCCCGTCGGCAGGGTCGCCGACGGGAACGTCGACCCGGACACGTCGGAGACGACCTGGAGCACGCGGCTCCGGGTGACCTGGAGGCCACCGATCGGGGCGTCGGACGACGTGCGGAGCTTGATCAGCGTGACCGGGGTGCTGGTCTGCGACTGGAGGTTGATCCTCATGCTCACGCACACCTGGGGGTACCCAGCGCCGAAGTCACGCCACATGAATCCCTTCACGCCGTTCACGGAGATCCGGGCGCTCGGTGGCGCCGCTCCCCCTTGCGACGAGTCGATCGCGACGTTCATCGCCACGGTCCATCCGCCGAGGCCGGCGTCGAACCGGTCGCTGAGGATCTCGCTCGCGCCGGCCATCACCGTGATGAGCTCGGACGTCGGACTCCGAGGCCCGGTGTTGACCCCGTCGAACGCCTCCACGGCGTAGGAGTGCTGGGTCCCCCCGGTGAGTCCGGAATCGCGCCAGGTCACGGTCCCCGTCGAGGCGCTCGAGATCGTCGCCGTGGGCGTGACCGCGCCGTCACGGTAGATCCGGTAGGTCAGGGTGCTCGCCTGGTCGTCGTGCGACGCGGCCCATGTCAGGTCGATCGTGCCGGGAGCGGAGCTGACCCCTGTCGGCTTCCCGGGCGCATCCGGCGCCTGCAGGTCGGCCCCGCACTGGACCGAGCCGGCGCCGGGCACGCCGTTGGCCGACACCTGCGCGCCCGCGGTGTCGCGGAACGCCCACGCCAGCGACGTGGGCTGACCCGTGCCGCCGCCCACCGCCGTGATGTAGGCGGCGCCGGGGACACCGTTGCGGATCCACGCCGCTCGCGTGTCGCTGTCCGATCCCGTCGCCCCGAAGTGGCCGCCGTTGCCGGAGATCAGCTCCACCATGTGGGAGTCGGACTTCCCGGTCTCGAGCGCGCCGTTCATCGGTCGATAGGCCTCCATCGTGTGCGCGTGGCCGTTGAGGACGAGGTCGCCGCCGCCGTCGGCCAGCAGCTTCCAGATCGGCCGCATCGGCTGGTTGTCGTCGTTCAGGCTCAACACGGGCCGGTGCCAGAACGCCACGATGCACGCCTGGGCGGAGCTCGCCAGCGTCTGCTGCACGAAGACGTACTGCGGACTCCCCGCGCCGCATCCACCGGGGATGCGAGCGCACTCGCTGTTGAGTTGCAGGTAGCGCACCCCGCCGAACGTGAAGGTGTCGAAGTCGGGCACCTGGTGCCAGTAGTCCCGGTAGGCGGGGATGTTCCCGCCCTCGTGGTTGCCCATCGTGGGCCGGGTCCAGGACGCCATCGTGCCCCACCTCGTAGCCGGGCCGCTGGGGTCGAACGAGGCGTGCCCGTAGTTGTTCTCCCACTCGGTGGGCGTGCCTTCCTCGTAGATGTCACCCAGGTACAGGAGCATCGAGGCCGGACGACGAGGTGATGGACGCCACGACCGCATCGCCCGCCGACGTGCCGTTCCCTCCGTCCCCCACGGCGGCGATCACGGGATCGCCGGTGGCCGGCCGGGGCACGAAGTTCGTGGCCCAGTCGGCCGGCGTGGGCGGCACCGACGTGTCGTTGCCGTTCTCGATCGTGGTCGTGAGCCACACGGGCGAACCGAACGCGGAGGCGCCCTTGCGCCGGACCCGGACGTTCAGGTACTGGCTCGCGTCCCGGTAGCGATCCGTCGGCCAGGTGAACGTCCACGGCGCCTCGTACTCGTTGTGCAGGGACGTCGACGTCGTGGAGCTGGTCCCCCAGCTCACGTGCAGCTCGGCCACGTCCGCCGACGAGCCGGAGAAGGTGATCGTCACCGGGACGTCGCCCGACAGGACTCCGTCGGGGACGGACAGGCAGAGCGACAGACTCGATGACGTGCCGCACGCCGATGCCGCCTCGGCCGTGCCGACACCGGTCACCAACGTCATGACGAGGACCCACACACAGACCACGGTGGATCCCACCCGCGAACGCCACGCCCTCGTGCTCATCGTTCCAACCTCCGGCCCGCCCTTGAGCCATGGTCCGGGGGGATCGGCCGGATCCACACGAGGGTGGAAGTCCCGGCCGCCGAACGATCGCTGCCAGATCGCCTGTCGTTGTCGGCTTGGACGGTAGCGCCGGTTCCGCCATCCGGCAACCCCGCGTGGGATGACGGTGCTGTCACCTCACCACGAACCGCCGCCACCACCGCCGCCGCCGCCGCCGGAGAACCCACCGCCGCCGAACCCGGACGATCCCGAGCCCGAGGGCGTCGAGGCGATCGTGCCCCCGGTGGTCACCGCGAACCCATCCATCGACTGCGCGAACTCGGTGTACACGAACGGACGCGGGGACACGTACCAGCTGGTGTCCGGCTGCACCCCCAGGGCCGCGAACGCCTTCGCCCACTTGTCCGTACACCCGAAGACCACGGCGTACGGCAGGAACGTGGTGAAGATCATCTCCTTCTCCGCCCACTGCGACATGTGGGTCTCCGCCGTCTCGATCACGCGGCGGAACCCCCGGACCCGCCGGAGCATGGCGGTGCCGCTCGCGGTCCTCGCCGGCATCCGCTTCGCGAAGATCACCAGCAGCAGCCCGCCGAGGATCAACGGGATGCCGAGCAGCCCCCAGTGCGTCCAGCGCGCCAGGACGAACGTCAGCGCGGCCCCCAGGATCAGCACCACCACCCCGCGCGCCTGCCACGTGGAACGGACCTTGTCGGGACGCGACCGGAACCAGCCCCGGTTCACGACGTCGACGTACAGCGATTCCTCGACGCCCTCCAACCGAGCCGCGAACGTGTTCCGCAGATCCGAGATCGTGACCTCGGTGCCGTCGCGGAACAGCGCGTTCAACAGGCGGCGCTCGTACGTGAGCAGCCCCGCCTCCGATTCCTCGAGCTTGATCAGCGTCCAGTCGGGCTTGCCGAACCACCCCTCCTTCGGGATCTCCTGGATCATCAGGAACCCGCGCACCGCGAGGTCCACGATGGTCGCCGAGACGTCGAGGGTGTTGGCCTGCTCATCCACCAAGGTGCCCATCTGCCCGGGCCGCATGTCGCCCGGGGGCGCGAACTCCACCGGCGCCTCGGTGTCCGCATCGAAGATCGGCACGGCCTCGTCGTCGCCGGTGGGATTGCCCATCACCTGATCGATGGGCGAACCCTGATACCGGCGGTCACGCCCGGTGCGCCACAGCGTCACCGCGGCGCCGCCCACGATCAGCAGGAGGAGCGCACCCGAGACCCCGCCGGTCACCGGCGTGAGGCGGAAGGCGCTGGAGACCGACCAGCGTTCCTCCAGGATCGGCGCCGGTGCGTCCAGCACCCCTTTCGGGAAGGCCAGCACGATCGTGACACCGCTGTAGGGATCGAGATGCTGCTGGCGGAACGTCGCGCTGGCGCCCCGGACCTTCTGCCCGTCGCACGGCAACGTGGAACGCTCCGGACCCTGGAAGCACAGGGAGTCGGTGATGTCACCGGGCGCCTCGACCTGGACCGTGACGTCGTCGATCGACACCGGCCACTCGTCGCCGATCGCGTTCCAGTACAGCTCGTCGTGGTCAGTGAACCCGTTCGTGGCGCCCTCGACGGTGTACACGATCGTGTACCGGTGATCGCCCGAGACGGTCTCCTCGGGGTCGCCGATCTTGATCCGCGTCAAGGATCCGTCGCGCTCGGTGGTGTAGTCGGCCGAGGCGCCTCCCGTCGCGCTCACCGACTCCACGGTGAGCGGATAGACCCGGTCGTACGTGTCGTCGTAGTGCACCCGCGTGGGGACGTCACGGAAGATCCCGTGGTGTTCGGTGACCCCGAAGTCGTAGTCGATGACCTCGGTGATGCGCAGGGATCCGTCGGTCCGCAGCTCGATCGCGACGTCGTAGCCGTCGATCTGCTCGGTGAACTGGGCGCGGGCGACGCCCGAGGTGGCGAGCAGCGCGCCGGTGGCGACGATGAGGACCGCGATCATCCGTCTCATGGATGCAGATGTTCCACGAAGAAGAACGAGATGGCCATGATCACGTAGGCGCCGCACAGCTGAGCTCCCTCGAGCCAATTGCTCTCCCCGTCCAGTGAGATCAACGCGATCAGCAACGTCGACATGGCCACCGCGGCCACCTCGAAGGTACTGAACACGAAGTCCATCGGGTGCCCGATCAGGAGCGAGATGAACACCAGGGCCGGAGCCACGAACAAGGCGATCTGCGTGCTCGACCCGATCGCGATCTCCAGCGTCACGTCGAGCTTGTTCCGCAGCGCGAACATCACCGCCGACGAATGCTCCGCGGCGTTGCCGATGATCGGGATCACGATCAGGCCGACGAAGAGCTCGGACAACCCCAGCTTGGCGAGCGCCGGTTCGAGCGAGCCGACCAGGAACTCCGACATCAACGCCACCAGGGCGGTGGCACCCAGCAGCGAGGCGATCGCCCGGTTCTTCGTCCACGCCGCCACCTCCCCTTCCTCGGGGGCGCGGAAGAGGTGCTGATGGGTGATCAGGGTGAACGCCAGCGCGGCGAGGTAGAGCGCGATGAGCACGGCCGCCACCGTGCCGCTCACCACCTCTCGCTGCAGGAACGATTCGCGACCCCCCAGGGCGAACAACGCCGGCATCAGCAGGCCGGTCACGGCCAAGGCCAACGAGGTGGCGTGCACCGAGGCCGCGCGCGCGTTGAAGGACTGCACCGAATGCTTGACCCCGCCCAGGAACAGCGACAGCCCCATGACCAGCAGGAGGTTGCCGAGGATCGATCCGGTCAGGGACGCCTTCACGATCTCGACCTTGTCGTCCATCAGCAGGAAGATCGCGATGATCAGCTCGGTCACGTTGCCGAACGTGGCGTTGATCAGTCCGCCGACCCTCGGCCCGGTGTGGAGCGCGAGCTGTTCGGTGGAGCGGCCGATCAGACCCGCGAGCGGCAGGATCGCGAGCGCCGCGGTCAGGAAGATCGCGAGGTCGGGACCGCTCGCGATCTCGAGGACGATCGCGACCGGCACCAGGACCAGCAGCCAGTCCAACGACGGCTTCATGGAGCGCTTCACGCCGCGAAGCCTACGGTGCGACGGGCCGGGTGGGTGTGAGCCCGGCGGGAACGATCAGCCGACGGTGTGCGGCTGGGTGCCGCTGGCGCTGCCGTCGACGAGGGCGTCCTGCAGCACGTCCCAGGCCAGCACGGCGCACTTGATGCGGATCGGGTACTTCACGACGCCCTTCAGGGCCACCAGGTCGCCGAACTCGTCCTCGGACGGATCGACGTCGCCGGCCATCATGCCGCGGAACTCCGACGCCAGATCCAACGCCGAGGCCACCGGCTTGCCGGTCACGGCCTCCGTCATCATCGAGGCGCTCGACTGGCTGATCGAGCAGCCCGCACCCTGGAAGGTCACCTCGGCGACGGTGTCGCCCTCGACGTGGGCGTACACGGTGATGTCGTCACCGCACAGGGGGTTGTTCGCATGGCACTGCAGTTCGGCCCCGGGCAGCTCGCGCTTGTTCCGCGGGCTCTTGTAGTGATCGAGGATGACTTCCTTGTAGATGTCGTCGAGCGCCACGGCTTCTCTCTTTCGGCTCAGCTGAAGATGGACTGCGCGTGGTCGAGCGCGTCGGCCAGCAGGTCCACTTCTTCCTTGGTGTTGTAGACGTAGAACGAGGCACGCGCGGTGGCGGCCACGTCGTAGCGCCGCATCACCAGCTGCGCGCAGTGGTGACCGGCACGGATCGCGATGCCCTGCTCGTTGACGATGGTGGCCAGGTCGTGCGGGTGCACGTCCTTGAACCAGAAGCTCACCGCTCCCCCGCGCGCCGACGCGTCCTTCGGGCCGTAGACGGTGGCGCCGGCATCGATCAACCGGTCCAAGGCGTACCGCGTGATCTCCTCTTCGTGCGCGCGCACCGCGTCCATGCCCAGCCCTTCGAGGTAGGCCACCGCGGCACCGAGCCCGACCTGCTGGGCGATCTGCATCGTGCCCGCTTCGAACTTGTGGGGCGCGGCCTTGAACGTGGAGTGGTCGTGGAAGACCTCGTGGATCATCTCGCCGCCGCCCATGAACGGCGGCATCGCCTCGAGCAGCTCCGCCTTGCCGAAGAGTCCGCCGCTCGCCGTGGGTCCGAGCATCTTGTGTCCGCTGAACGCCAGGAAATCGGTGTCGAGCGCCTGCACGTCGATCGCGTGATGGGGCGCGAGCTGGGCGGCGTCGACCAGCACCACCGCACCCACGGCGTGGGCCGCATCGATCAACTGGCGCAGCGGCGTGATCGTGCCGAGGGCGTTCGACATGCCGGTGACGCCGAGCACCTTCGTGCGCTCGGTGAGCAACGAACCGAGCTGGGACAGGTCCAGCAACCCGTCGTCGGTGAGCGGGATGTATCGAAGCGTGGCGCCGGTCTGGGCCGTGATCATCTGCCACGGGACGATGTTCGAGTGATGCTCCATCTCGGTGATCAGGACCTCGTCACCCTCATGGAGGTTCGCGCGGCCCCAGCTGTTGGCCACCAGGTTGATCGACTCGGTGACCCCCTTCGTGAACACGATCGTGTCCGGCGACGGCGCCCCCAGGAAGCGGGCGATCGCCGCCCGTGCACCTTCGAAGCGCTCGGTCGCCTCCTCGCCCAGGGTGTAGATCCCACGGTGGGCGTTCGCGTTGTGATGCGCGTAGAAGTCGGAGACCGCGTCGATCACCTGCTGCGGCTTCTGCGAGGTGGCGGCGCTGTCGAGGTAGACCAGGGGCCGCCCGTCGAAGGTGCGCGACAGGATCGGGAAGTCCTCGCGGATCTTCGCGACGTCGAGCCCGCCGATCTGATGGGTCATGACCAGCTCATCCCACTTCCGCCGGAGCCTCGTCCTTGTCCAGGCCGAGCTCCGTCCTGATCCCTTCGTAGCCCTTCGCCTCGAGCTCGTGCGCGAGCTCGGGGCCTCCCGACTGCACGATACGACCGCTCATCATCACGTGGACCCGATCGGGGGTGATGTAGTTCAGCATGCGCTGGTAGTGCGTGATCAGCAAGACGCCGAGATCGGGACCGACCAGCTCGTTCACGCCCTCGGCCACCAGCTTCAACGAGTCGATGTCCAGGCCGGAGTCGGTCTCGTCCAAGATCGCGATCTTCGGCTCGAGCACGGCCAGCTGCAGCACCTCGTTGCGCTTCTTCTCTCCGCCCGAGAACCCCTGGTTCACGTACCGGTTCACCATGGCGTCCTCGATGTTCAGCCGGTCCATCTGGCTCTTCATGTGCTTGCGGAACGCCAACGCGCTCACCTGCTCACCCTTGACCGCCTGGTAGGCCGTCCGCATGAAGTTCACGACGCTCACGCCGGGCACCTCGGTGGGGTACTGCATCGCCAGGAACAGGCCGCGCTTGGCGCGCTCGTCGGCGGTGAGCTTGGTGATGTCCTCGCCCTGGAAGATCACGGACCCCTGCGTCACCACGTAGCCGGGCCGGCCCATGATCACGTTGCTCAACGTCGACTTGCCCGAACCGTTCGGGCCCATCAGCGCATGCGTCTCGCCCTGGCGGACCACCACGTCGATGCCGCGCAGGATCTCCTTGCCCTCGACGGTCGCGTGGAGGTCCTTGACCTCCAGCGTCGCGGGCGTGCCGTTGTCGTGCTCGCTCATCTCGTTCACACCTCGATCAGGACGTCGTCGCCGTCGGTCGTGACGGGGAACACCTCGACCGGCTGGGTCGCCGGAAGGGTGCGTGGCTTACCGGAGTTCAGGTCGAAGGTCGAACCGTGCTTCGGGCATTCGATCGTCTCGAAGTCGACATCGACCTCGCCTTCGTCCAGGTAGTACTTCGCGTGGCTGCAGATCGCGTCGATCGCGCGGAAGCCCTCGTCGCCGAGGTTCACCACCGCGATCAGGCGCTCGCCGACGGGGAACCGTCGCGCCTCGCCCTGGGCGACCTCGGAGGTCGAGCACACGCGGACGGTCGCCATCAGCGAACCCCCCGGTCGAGCTCGGCGTCGATCGCGGCCTCGGCGCCTTCTCGCACCTCGGTGATCCGCACCCGGTCCAGGACCTCCTGGAAGAACCCGCTCACGATGAGGCGCTCGGCCTCGTCGTGCGGGATCCCCCGGGACTGCAGGTAGAAGATCGCCTCGTCGTCCACCGGGCCCACGCTGGCGGCGTGGCCGCACTTCACGTCGTTGGCCTCGATCTCCAGGTTGGGGATGGCGTCGGCTTTGGCGTGCTCGCTGAGCACGATGTTGCGACTGGTCTGCATCGCGTCGGTCTTCTGCGCGCCGGGGCGCACGTACACCCACCCGGAGTACACGGCGCGCGAGTGATCGCGCAGCGCGCCCTTGTACAGCAGATCGCTCTTGCAGTTCGGTGCCACGTGCTCCTGGGCCGAACGGTGGTCGAAGTGCTGCTCGCCGTCGGCGAAGAAGACCCCGAGCTGCTCGCTGAAGCCGCCGGGCTCGGCCAGCTCGACCTCGGTCTCGGTGCGGGCGAGGTCGGCGCCGAACCCCAGGGACAACGTGCGCACCTCGGCGTCACGGCCCACCCGCGCGCGTTGCACCGCCAGGTGGGTCACCCCGGCGCCCCAGTCCTGGATCGCGGCGTAGCGGACATGCGCCCCGTCCCCCACCACGATCTCGGTCACCGCGTTGCTGAAGGCGCGCGTCAGGTCCGGCGAGGCGTACCGCTCGATGAACGTCACCTCGGCACCGGGTTCCACCACGATCAGCGTGTGGGGGAACACCGCGATGCCGTCGGCGTCGAGCCATGTCAGGGTCTGCAGCGGCAACTCGACCACGGTGTCGCGCGGCACGTACAGGAACGTCCCGCCGGTGCGGAACGCGCCGTGCATGGCCAGGAACTTCGACCGGTCGGTGGGCACGAGCGAGTGCAGCGCGTTGCCGATCAGGTCCGGGTGCTCAGCCGCGGCGGCGTCGAGATCGGTGAACAGCACGCCCTTGGCCGCGAGCGCGGGGTCCAGGTGCGACAGCATCACGTCGGAGTCGTGCTGGATCAGCAGCCCTGCCCGCTCCCCCACCGCGCCGGCCGCCGCGAGGATCTCGGCCGGCACGTCGTCCAGGTTCTGTGCGCGTCCTCCCGGCGTGTACGGCGCGAAGTCCAGCGCGAAGTCCGACAGATCCGTGTACCGCCACTCCTCCGTCTCCTGCGACGGGATGGGCAGCGCCGAGAACTCCTCGAACGCCTGCTTGCGCAGGGGCGCGGTGAACCCGGCCGCTTCCGGCAGTGCGGCGAGCGCATGCTCGTCGAAGGTGGTGGTCAGCGTCTCGGCCATGTGGACCTCGGTGGGCGTCAGCCGACCGAGCCCTCCATCTGGAGCTCGATCAGGCGGTTGAGCTCGACCGCGTACTCCATGGGCAGCTCGCGGGTGATGGGCTCGATGAACCCGTTCACGATCATCGCGGTGGCCTCGACCTCGGACAGACCGCGGCTCATCAGGTAGAAGAGCTGGTCGTCGCCGACCTTCGAGACGGTGGCCTCGTGGCCCAGCGCCGCGGTTTCGTCCTCCACCTCGATGTACGGGTAGGTGTCCGAACGGCTCTCGTCATCCAGGATCAGGGCGTCGCATCGGACGGTGCTCTTGGCGTGGTGGGCATCGGGCTCCACGCGGATCAACCCGCGGTAGCCCGTGCGACCGCCGTCCTTGGAGACCGACTTCGACGTGATGACGCTCGTGGTGTGCGGTGCCGCGTGGATCGCCTTGCCGCCGGCGTCGGTGTGCATGCCCTTGCCGGCGAACGCGACGCTCAGCACCTCGCCACGTGCGCCCTTGCCCATCAGGTAGATCGACGGGTACTTCATCGTGACCTTGGACCCGATGTTGCCGTCCACCCATTCCATGACGGCGTCTTCCTCGGCGATCGCGCGCTTGGTGACCAGGTTGTAGACGTTGGTCGACCAGTTCTGGATCGTGGTGTACCGGACGCGCGCGCCCTTCTTGGCCACGATCTCGACCACGGCCGAGTGCAGGGAGTCGGAGCTGTAGATCGGCGCCGAGCAGCCCTCGACGTAGTGCACGTAGCTGCCCTCGTCGGCGATGATCAGCGTGCGCTCGAACTGGCCCATGTTCTCGGCGTTGATCCGGAAGTAGGCCTGCAACGGGATGTCGACCTGCACGCCCGGCGGCACGTAGATGAACGACCCACCCGACCACACGGCCGTGTTGAGCGCCGCGAACTTGTTGTCGTTGGGCGGGATGATCGTGCCGAAGTATTCCTTCACCAGGTCGGGGTAGTCACGCAAGGCGGAGTCCATGTCGGTGAACAGCACGCCCAGGTCGTCGAGTTCCTTCTTGATCTTGTGGTAGACGACCTCGGACTCGTACTGCGCGCTGACGCCACCCAGGTACTTCTTCTCCGCCTCGGGGATCCCCAGCTTGTCCCAGGTGCCCTTGATGTCCTCCGGCAGGTCCTCCCAGTTCTGGGCCTGCTTCTCGGTGGACCGGATGAAGTAGTAGATGTTCTGGAAGTCGATGTCGGACAGGTCGGCGCCCCACCACGGCATGGGCCGCATCTCGAAA
The DNA here is from genome assembly GCA_963797635.1 of uncultured Actinomycetes bacterium. Classification (GTDB taxonomy): domain Bacteria; phylum Actinomycetota; class UBA4738; order UBA4738; family HRBIN12; genus JAOUEA01. The sequence continues at coordinate 64,574 of CAWCPZ010000011.1, read as the reverse complement.
TAGCGAAGGCTCTTGAGGCGGATCTTGCGCATCCACTCGGGCTCGTTCTTGAGCGCCGAGATCTCCTCCACCACACGCTCGTTCAGGCCACGCTTCGGCTCGAAGACCGAGTGGTCCTTGTCCTTCCAGTCGAAGCGATATCCCTTGCTGAGTTCCTCGAGGTGCTCTTGCTGGCTGATCACCATGGGTGCCACTCCCCTGCATTCATAGCTGCGTGCGCGGACGCTGCGTGACGTGCCATATCAAGGGTACCCGTGGGTTCGTTCGAAAGTCCACCTGCTGGGTCGGATTTCCGTCCTGGCCCCATGCGTACTACTGTCCGCGGCAACGGTTCCGGGGCACCCGGAGCACCACAGGAAAGGGGCATGCACGGTGGCGACGGCTGGACAGGGGCAACGGAAGGGCTTGGCGACCGTCCTGGCGGTCGTGTTGATCGTGGTGGCGGCCGTGGTGGTGGCCACCACCGGGGACTCGTGGGCGGTCAGGATGACCCTCACCGTGGTGTCGATCGATGTCGCCGTGCGGCTGTACCGATGGGGTCTGACCGCCTAGTTCGGCGTCGCTCGGACGGGATCGCCGCCGTCGCGGGCTTCGCCGTGCTGGTCACGTGCGGGCTCATCGCCCGCAGCGGCACCGTGGGCGCCGCGGAACGCTCGGTCTTCGAGGCGATCAACGGCCTGCCCGAGGGCCTCGAGCCGGTGATGCACCAGGCGCAGTTCCTCGGGGTGCTGGCGATCGGCCCGGTCGTCGCCCTGATCGCGCTCGCCCTCCGCCGGTACCGATTGGCGGCGGCCGCTGCGCTCGTGACGGTCTTCAAGCTCGTGGGCGAACGCATCGTGTGGCAGGTCGTCGACCGGGAGCGCCCCGGCGTCACCGAGCCGAACGCGATCGTCCGCGGAGGCACCGACACCGACGGCGTCTCGTTCGTCTCCGGCCACGTCGTGCTGGTGACCGGGCTCGCGTGGGTGATCACGCCGTACCTGCGAGGCCGCTGGCGGATCATCCCGTGGCTCGTCGTGGCCCTCGTCGGCTTCGCCCGGATATACCTGGGCGCCCACAATCCGCTCGATGTCCTGGGCGGGTTCGCCCTCGGCGTGGCGATCGGGGCCATCGCCAACCTGCTCGTGAAGGTTCCCGCGGCCGGGGCCGACACCGAGGAGCCGGGGCGCGAGGCCCCGGCTCCGTCGAGCGGCTGATCGGATGGGGGTCCCTAGCCGCCGATCTCCACCGGCGCGCCCACGAGCGATCCGTATTCGGTCCACGAGCCGTCGTAGTTCTTGACGTTCTCGTAGCCCAGGAGCTCCTGCAGGGCGAACCAGGTGTGGCTCGAACGCTCACCGATCCGGCAGTACGCGATGATCTCGCCGTCACCGGTGATGCCCTCGTCGGCGTAGAGCTCCTTGAGCTCGTCCGCCGTCTTGAACGTGCCGTCGTCGTTGGCGGCCTTCGCCCAGGGGATGTTCGCGGCGCCGGCGATGTGGCCGGGCACCTGCGACTGCTCCTGCGGCAGGTGGTCGGGGGCCAGCTTCTCGCCCCGGTACTCCTCGGGCGAGCGGACGTCGACGAAGCCCACCGCGCCCACCTTGCCGATCACCTCGTCGCGCAGCGCCCGCAGCTCGGGACGCTCGGCGCCGCTGATCGTGAACCCCGTGGCCCCGAAGCTGGGCACGTCCTGGACGAGCTCGCGGCTCTCCAGCTCCCACTTCTTGCGCCCACCGTTGACCAGCTTCACGTCGTCGTACCCGCGCAACTTCAACAGCCAGTAGGCGTAGGCGGCGAACCAGTTGTTGTTGCCGCCGTAGAGGACGACGGTGGTGTCCGGTCCCACCCCGGCCTCGGACAGCAGGCGCGAGAACCCGGCCTGGTCCTGGAAATCGCGCCCGACCTCGGTGTGGAGATCGGTGCTCCAGTCCCACTTCAGGGCGTTGCGCACGTGCCCCTTGTCGTAGGACGCCGTGTCTTCGTCGACCTCGATGATCCGGACGTTCGGATCGTCGAGGTGGTCTTCGAGCCAGTCGGTGCTGACGAGCACCTCCGGCTTCGCGTAGTCGGCCATGAACGTTCTCCTTCCGGTGCGCCGGCCCTCGCGGAGCCGGGAAACGATGAACGGCCGCAGATGCGGCCGTCGGCGGTGATCGGAGCGATGGGTTCCGGGCGGTGGAGCTATGGCCGCAGGTGCATCGGCGCCCCCCGGTGGGCGCGCTCGGGCATACAGCACAGGCGAGACGGGATCATCGCCCCCACCACCCCGATGCACCTCGTACGGATCAAATCACGGTCCTCCGGTCGGAATTGCAGGTGCAATACGTACCGCAGGGACCAGCCAGCGTCAAGGCGAGCCCCTCGCTGCGGCGCGGATCAGAAGATGCCGAGCGACGCCTTGGCCTCGTCCGACATCATCTCGGGGGTCCACGGCGGCCGGATCACGAACTCGGGACGGACCTCTCCCACCCCGGGCACGCCGCGCAGGAACCCCCGCATCTGGTCTTCGATCATGGGACCGATCGGGCACCCCATCGTGGTGAGCGAGTACTGGATGTCGACGTCGCCTTGCGCATCCAGTTGCACGTCGTACACCAGCCCGAGGTCGACGATGTTCAGTCCCAGCTCGGGGTCGATGACGTTCTTCAGGGCCTCGAGGATCGCGTCCTTGGTCGAGGACCCTGCCTCGTCGGTGCTTGCCGCACCGGCGTTCTGGGTGGTCTCGGCCTCCGGAGCCTCGGTCGCCTGCGTGTCGGTCTCGGTTGCGATTTCTTCCTGCATGTGCGCTTCCCGCCTCGAGTCGTCCTATCCTTACAGCGTCCATCGTACGTCCCCAAACGGAATACTTCCCCGAACGGAAGGAGCAGCCCGGCGATGTCTCCGATCCGAGCCCTCATCGTGGACGACCATCCGGTCACCCGCGAAGGTCTCCGCACCGCACTCGAACTCTCCGACGAGGTCGTGGTCGTGGTGGGCGAGGCCGCCAGCGGAGAGGAAGCCGTGGAACGCGCCCGCGAGCTGACCCCTGACGTGGTGTTCATGGACGTCCGCATGCCCGGGATGGACGGCATCGAGGCCACGCGGCGCATCCGCCAGGCCGCTCCCACCACCAAGATCATCCTCATCACGATCGACGAGTCCCGCGGCGCCATCTCCGATGCGATCCAGGCCGGTGTCTCGGGCTACCTGCTGAAGGACGCCTCGCCGGACGCGCTGGTCGACGCGGCGAAGAACGCGATCGAGGGCAACGCCGTGATCCACCCCCAGCTCACGAAGACCTTCATCGAGGAGGTCCGCCTGGGCGATTCCGATGCGCCGAAGGCCGCGCCGCTGTCCAAGCGCGAACGCGAGATCCTGCAGAAGGTGGCCGACGGCGCCACCACGCGTCAGGTGGCCAGCGACCTGGGCATCTCCCCGCACACGGTGAAGACCCACCTCGAGCGCATCTTCGAGAAGCTCAGCGCGAACGACCGGGCGCAGGCCGTGGCCATCGCGATCCGCACCGGCATCGTGCACTGACCTCGGACCGTTCGACTTAACCCTCCTGCCGACCTGCCCGATATCCAAAGGGCCATGTCCCTCAACGTCCTCATCTGCGATACCGCCGACGAACTGGCCCGGCTCCAGTACCACTTCCTGCGCGCCGGCGCCGATCTGGCCGTGGAGGTCACCACCGACGCGTTCCGGGCCGTCGAGATGGCGGCCCGCACGCGCCCCGACGTCGTGGTGTGCGAGCTCGATCTCGAAGGGCTGGGCGGGGTCGAGTTCATCAAGCGGATGCGGGCCACCTCGCCCGATTCGAAGGTGCTGGTGTGGACGGTGGGCCGCGACCCCGGCCGGGTGGCCGAGGTCCTGACCGCGGGCGCTGCGGGCTACCTCACCAAGGAGGACTCCCCCGACGAGCTCCTGGCCGCCATCCGGAACGCGGCCTCGGGGTCGGTGTCCTTCTCCGCCTCGGTGGCGGGGCGGCTCGGCGAAGAGCTGGCCCGGGCGCTGGCCCGTGCCGGCGAACTCGAGGCCGAACTCGCCCGCGTGAAGGACAGCGTCACCCAGGGAACGTCGGCCAAGGCCGATTTCCTGGCGAACATCTCCCACGAGCTGCGGACCCCGGTGACGGTGGCCAAGGGCATCGCGTACGTGCTGCGCAACCCATCGGTCCCCGACCACGAGCGCGCCGAGTTCCTGTCCCAGCTCCAAGCCTCGCTCGACAAGCTGATGGGCATCGTCGACGAGATCATCACGATCGCCGAACTGGAGCGCGGCACGTTCGAGCTGAACCTCGCCGAGGTCGACCTGGCGCCGTTGCTGCGTCACGCCGTGGACGAGAGCCGGTTGGCCTACCCGCAGGTCGAGATCGACGACACGATCGCCGAACAATTGGTGGCGATCGCCGACGGCGCGCGGATCGGTGGTGTGGTGCGGGAACTGCTGGACAACGCCTGTCGGTACTCCCCACCCGGGCGTCCCGTGGAGCTCATCGCCCGGAACCTCGACGAGGGGGTGGTCGTGATGATCACCGACCGCGGCGAGGGACTGGACCGCGCGGTGGCCGTCCAATCCTTCGAAGAACCGTTCTCGACGGGCGAAGCCACCCTGCGCAAGGAGAAGGCCGGCGTCGGCGTCGGCCTCCACCTCGCCCGTCAGATGGTGGTGGAGCACGGCGGCATCCTGTGGGCCGACCCGATCCCGGGCGGCGGCACCAGGGCGGCGTTCTGTATCCCCTCCCAGGCTGGCCAGCGCCTCGCCGTGCGGCCTGCCGGCGCCGCCTGAGCCCGGCCTCCCCGGCACGGCTCTTTCCCCGCCCGACCCAGCCCCTCCATCGGAACTATGGCGTCACCCGCCCGGCGCGGCTATCCTCGTCCGAGGGTCCTGCGTGCGGAGAATCATCTTCGGTTCGGCGATCGCCCTCTTGGGGGCCGGGTGTACACCACCCTCCTCGATCGACGCCGGGCTCGTCGCCCAGCCCATCACGATCGAAGCCTCGGCCTCCCCGTTCAGCCAGATCACGGCCGGACAGGTGCGCGCCATGGTGCCCAAGAGCTGGGAAGCGGTGCCGGCGGCCGACCTCGATGACGCGCGCGCGGGATTCCTGGCGTCACCGCGCCCGGAAGCCTGGCGACGGATGGACGGCTCGATCGCCGGCATGTCGGTGACGTGGGTCGACGCCACGCAGGTGGGGGTGCCGTCCGACTTCTACTACCTGGCTGCCAACGGACCCGTGCTGTCCCGGCTGACCCAGTCGAAGGCGTGCCGCGCCGAGACCCAACGTGTGCTCCTGGACAATCGCCCGTCGTTCGGGGTCGGCAAGCCTCGGGACGGCGACTACATGGCGAAGGGCCAGGGCACCTGCAACGTGCGAGGAACCCCCACACGGTGGGCCTACTTCGTCGCGGCGCCCGGGTTCGGCCCGGTGCGCCGCATGGGGATCCCGTCCTCGGGCCTCTACGTGGTGGTGGCGGTGATGCGGGACTCCCTGCGGGCGCGATCGATCCTGCCGCACCTGATCCGCCACACCAGCTTCGGCGACGCCTCGGTGCCGGACATGGTGGCCGCGGCCGCCCGAGCGGGCATGCGCTAGGGCCGCCTCAGCGAGGGTTGCGATCCACGAACGGCGGGCGCACGACCTCGGCCTTGCCCCGCCGGCCACGGATGTCGACCTCGACCGTGTCGCCCAGCGCGACCGCGTCGGCCGGCCACAGGTAGGCCAGCGCGATCCCCGTGCCGAGCAGGGGTGAGAACGTCCCCGAGGTCACCGCACCCACCAGGCGGTCATCGACGAACACCGGGTAGTCGGCGCGCGGGATGTGCCGGCGCTCGTGCATCCGCAGACCCCGAAGCCGGCTCGGCAACCCCTCGTCCTTCTGATCCAGCAGCGACCGTCGCCCGCGGAACTCACCCTTGTCGAAGCTCACGGCCCATCCGAGACCGGCCTCGAGCGCGGTCACCGACTCGAACAGGTCCTGGCCGTAGAGCGGGTAGCCCATCTCCAAGCCGGAGCACGTCGCGCGCGGCCAGCCCGCACGGCATGCCCCCGAACGGCTCCATGGCTTCGGAGAGCGCTGCCCACAGTTCCCGCGCGACGTCCTGGTAGGTGAACAGCTCGAACCCCACCTCGCCCGTGTAGCCCGACCGCGTCACGATCACCGGCCGCCGCCGGAACTCCGATTCGACGCACTGCATGAACGCCAGATCGCCCGCTTCGGGGAACAGCCGCTGCATCACGTGCACCGACTGCGGCCCCTGCACCGCCAGGAAGCACCAGTCCTGGTGGTACATCAGGTGGACGCGGCCCTCGGCCGGCGTCTCCTCGAAGATCTGGAGCACCCGCTGGGCGTTCGCGGCGTTCGGCACGACGAAGGAGCGCTCCGGCCCGAGCCGGTACACGATCAGGTCCTCGATCACGCCCCCGCCCTCGTTGAGGACGAGGTTGTAGAGGGCCTCGCCCACCGCGGCCTTCGCCAGGTCGTTCGTCACCACCGATTGCAGCAAGCCGAGCGCCCCCGGCCCGGTCACCTCGACCTTGCCCAGATGCGTGAGGTCGAACAGCCCCACGCGTTCACGCACCGCTTCGTGCTCCTTGAGCGCGCCGGCGTACTCGATCGGCATGTTCCAGCCGGCGAAGGGTCCCATCTTGGCGCCCAACGCCTGGTGCTCGGCCTCGAGCGGGGTGTGTCGGAGCTGCTCGGTCCCGGTGGGCTCGTCCATCGGCGGCATCGTACGCGCATCCATGCGCACGGTCGCTCCACCACCGCTGCGCGGACGTCAGCCGCTTCGGAGAACGCGGGTAGACTTCCGTTCCGGATGGCTGATGCGTACGACGTAGTGGTGATCGGCGCGGGGACCGGGGGCTACTCGGCCGCCCTTCGCGCCGCGCAACTCGGCAAGCGCGTGGCCCTGGTCGACCGCGACGAACGCCTCGGCGGCACGTGTCTGCTCCGGGGTTGCATCCCCACCAAGGCGCTGCTGCAGTCCGCCGCGGTCATGGACACCGTCAACCGTTCCGACGAGTGGGGCATCAAGGCCTCCGGCGAACCCGACTGGTCGGCGGTCGTGGCCTTCGAGGACTCGATCGTCGACAAGCTGGTCAAGGGCGTCACCGGCCTCGTCAAGCTCCGCGGCATCGACGTGATCCAGGGGTCCGCCACACTCGTGTCCGGGCCGGCCGTCGAGGTCGACGGCCGCACGATCGGCGCCACCGACGTCATCGTCGCCACCGGATCGCGCCCCAGGATGATCCCCGGCCTCGAGGTCGGCGAGCACATCATCACCAGCGACCAGGCGCTCTGGTTCGACCGGATCCCGGCGTCGGCCGTGGTGATCGGCGCCGGTGCGGTCGGGCTGGAGTTCGCCTCGATGTACCGCTCGTTCGGCGCGGACGTCACCGTGCTGGAAGCCCTGCCGGTGCTGGCGCCGCTGGAGGACGCCGAGGTCTCCAAGGAGATCGCGCGCGCCTACCGCAAGCGGGGCATCACGACGGCCGCCGGGGCCTCGGTGCAAGAGGTCAAGGACACCGGCGAAGGCGTCGAGGTCACCTATGAGGCCGCGGGGAAGGCCGCGTCCGTCGACGCCGAGATCTGTCTGGTGGCGGTGGGCCGGGGACCGGTCACCGATGGCCTCGGTCTCGAGGAGGCCGGGGTCTCGATGCACGAGAAGGGGTTCGTCAACGTGGATGCGCAGTTGCGCACGAACGTCGAGCACGTGTGGGCGGTCGGCGACGTCGCCGACACCCCGCTGCAGCTCGCCCACGTCTCGTTCGACGAGGGGTACGCGGTCGCCGAACGCATCGCCGGCGAGGACGTCCCCGACATCGACTACGTCAACATCCCGAAGGTCACCTACTGCACGCCCGAGATCGCCAGCGTGGGGCTCACCGAGGCCCAGGCGAAGGAGCGCGGCATGGACGTCGCCGTCGAGAAGCTCGACTTCCGCGCCATCGGCAAGGCCAACATCGTGGGCGAAGGCGGCTTCGTGAAGGTGGTCGCCGAGGCGGACGGCGGCCCGGTCCGCGGGATCCACATGATCGGCCCACACGTCACCGACCTGATCGCCGAGGGCATGCTGATCACGAACTGGGAGGCCACCGCCGACGAGGTGGCCGCCATGCACCACCCGCATCCGTCCCTGTCCGAATCCGTCGGCGAGGCCATGCTCGCGCTCGCCGGCAAACCGCTGCACTCCCCGTAAGGAGCGACCGTGTCCACCGAGGTCGAACCCGGCACCGCCCAGACCCCGGGCGCAGCCAGGCCCCTGCCCGACGAGCGTCTGCAGGAGATGCTGCACCTGCTGAAGCTCGCTCGCCACTTCGACGAGCGGATGGAGGCGCTGTATCGCCAGGGGCGGCTCCCCGGCGCGTTCTACTCCGGACGTGGCCAGGAAGGCACCCACGTCGGCGTGGCCTTCGCCCTGGAACCCAAGGACTCGTTGTTCCCCACCCATCGCGACCTCACCGCGCAGCTGACGAAGGGGCTGGACCTCAACCGCGTCATGGCCCAGTACTGGGGCCGGATCGACGGCTACCTGCGGGGACGCGACGGCAACAGCCACATCGGCGACTGGGACGGCAACCGCACGTTCGCGGTGATCTCGCATCTGCCGATCGCCTACCCGGTGGCCTGCGGCGCCGCCACCGCCTACCAGCGGGCCGGTGACGGCCGGGTGGCGATGGCGATCTGCGGCGACGGTTCCACCTCGAACGGGCGCTGGCACGAATCGCTCAACTGGTCGGCCGTCCATCAACTGCCGGTCGTGTGGGTCGTGAACAACAACCAGTACGCCTACTCCACCCCGAACCCGCTGGAGTTCCACGTCCCCACGATCGCCGAGCGCGCCGTCGCCTACGGCATGCCGGGCGTCCGGGTCGACGGCGGCGACGTCCTCGAGGTCTACGAGGCCGCCCTCGCCGCCGTGCAACGTGCCCGCGAAGGAGGCGGCCCCACGCTGATCGAATCGGTCTCGCTCCGCTGGCGCGGCCACGCGGGCCACGACCCGGCCAGCTACATGCCCGCCGAACTGCTCGAGCAGTACATGGCCGAGAAGGACCCGGTGAAGAACTTCGAGGAATGGATGCTCGCCGAGGGCGTCGTCACCAAGGAGGACATCGAGGCCATCGCCGAGCGCGTCGCCGCCGACTTCGAGGCCGGCTACGAGTTCGCGCAGGCGTCGCCCTTCCCCGAGGCGGGCGACGTGACCAAGGGCCTGTGGGCCGAGGACGGCTACTGGGACGCCGAACCCGGCCGCGGCGGCGGGACGGGATCGTGATGGCCAAGACCGCGCATTGCAAAGGTGGAGGGGGCCGCAGCAGGTCACGGCGCCGAACCCCGAGGCAAGCGCACCGACGACGGTCTCGCCACCTACCTCATCGCCATCGCCGAGGGCCTGTGGGAGGAGATGGAGCGCGACGAGCGCGTCTACCTGCTCGGCGAGGACATCGGCGTGTACGGCGGCGCCTTCAAGGTGACCGAGGGCTTCGTCGACCACTTCGGAACGCAGCGTGTGATGGACACACCGATCGCCGAAGAGACGATCGTGGGTGTGGCGGTGGGTTCGGCGATGGAGGGCCTGCGTCCGGTCGCCGAGTTCCAGTACGCGGACTTCATGTCGAGCGGGTTCGACGAGATCACCACCGTGCTGGCGCGCTACCACTACCGGACCGGCGTGCGTCTGCCCGTGGTGCTGCGCGCGCCGAGCGGCGGCGGCGTGCGCGCCTCGAACTTCCACTCCACCAACCCCGAGCCCTGGTTCGCGCACGCGCCGGGCCTCAAGGTGGTGTGCCCGTCCTCGCCCACCGACGCCAAGGGGCTGATCAAGTCGGCGGTGCGCGACGACAACCCGGTCGTCTACCTCGAGCACAAGTGGCTGTATCGGCGTTTCAAGGAATCGGTGCCCGAGGACCCGGACTTCCTGGTCCCGATCGGCAAGGCCGACGTGAAGCGCGAAGGCACCGACCTCACGATCGTGACCTACGGCGCCATGGTGTACCGCGCGCTGGAGGCCGCGGACAACCTCGCCGCCAAGGGCGCCTCGATCGAGGTCGTCGACCTCCGCTCGATCGTCCCGATGGATGAGGAGACCGTGCTCGAGTCGATCGCCAAGACCTCGCGCGCGCTGGTGCTGTACGAGTCGCACCGGTTCCTGGGGGTGGGCGCCGAGGTGGCGGCGATGATCGCCGAGAAGGCGTTCGAACATCTCGACGCGCCGGTGGAGCGCCTCGCTCCCCCGAACACGCCCGTGCCCTTCTCTCCCCCGCTGGAAGATGCCTACCTGCCGCAGGTATCCGACATCGAGGCCGCGGTCGAGCGGATCTCTGCATGGTGACCACCGACAGGCCGAACCCGGAGGCGATGCACCCGTGACCTCGATCCAGATGCCACAGCTCGGCGAGACGATCATCGAAGGCACGATCCTGAAATGGCTCAAGCAGGAGGGCGACACGATCGAGCGCGACGAGCCGCTCTTCGAGATCTCCACCGACAAGGTGGACACCGAGGTCCCCTCCCCCGTCGCCGGCACCGTGACGAAGATCCTCGTGCCCGAAGGCGAAACCGTCGCCGTCGGCACCGAGCTCGCGGAGATCGACTCGGGCGACGGCGCGGCCGCTGCTCCGGCCACCCCTGCAGCCGCCGCTGAAGACTCCGCCGAAGACCCCGCAGCCGAGGTTCCCGCGGTCTCCGCCGCCGAGCCGGTCCCCACGCCGCAAGCCGCTCGGCCCGCGGCCCAAGCCCCGGCGGCGGCCGCAGCAACGACGGCCCCCGCGATGCAGGACCGGGGCCCCAGGTCACAGATCCTGTCGCCGTTGGTGCGGAAGCTCGCCGCCGAACACCACCTGGACCTGTCGGCGATCGCCGGGACCGGCACCGGCGGCCGCATCACCAAACACGACGTCGAAGCCGCCATCGCCGCCGGCCCGGCTGCGGTGCCGACATCGGGCGTTCCTTCCCCAGGGGCGGCATCGCAGCCGGCCCCGAGCGTGACCCCGGTTGCACCGTCCGCGCCCTCAACGCCGGGCCAAGGCGAAGAGATCGTGCCGCTCACGCACATCCGCAAGGCGATCGGCGAGCACATGGTCGCCTCGCTCGCCACCTCGGCCCGGGCCTGGACGATGGTCGAGGTCAACGTCGACCACCTCGTGAAGCTCCGCGAGCGCGTGAAGGAGTCGTTCTTCGAGCGCTACGGCGTGAAGCTCACCTACCTGCCCATGGTCACGCGCGCGGTGTCCGAGGCGCTGTTGTCGTTCCCGATGGTCAACGCCGAGCTTCGGGGGGACGAACTCGTCGTCCGCAAGTACGTGAACATGGGGATCGCCGTGAGCTACGACCAGGGACTGATCGTGCCGGTGGTGAGGAACGTCGACGCGATGAACGTCCCCGGGATCGCGCGAGCCATCGCCGACCTGGCGGCGCGCGCGCGGTCGCATCAACTCAAGCCCGACGAGGTGACCGGCGCCACGTTCACGATCACGAACCCTGGTCCGTACGGATCCCTGCTGAGCGTGCCGATCATCAACCAGCCCAACGCCGGGATCCTCTCGCTCGACACGATCCAGAAGCGGCCGGTCGTGATCGACGACGCGATCGCGATCCGCTCGATGGTGTACCTGTCGATGTCGTGGGACCACCGGGTCATCGACGGCGAACTCGCGACCCGGTTCCTGGCCCGCGTCAAGCAGAACCTCGAGAGCTGGGACTTCGCCGAGGACCTCGGGGTCTGATCGACCGGCCATGACGCGTCCCACGTGGCTGATCGAACCCGCCGGGCCGGTGCCGTATGCGACGGCCAATGACGCGATGCACGATCTGGCGCAGCGGCGGCTGGACGGCGCGGTGCCCGATTCGCTGATCCTGCTGGAGCACCCGCCGGTGTTCACCGCGGGCCGGCGCTCCAAGCCCGAGCACCTGGTGTGGAGCGAGGACGAAGCCGTCGCCCACGGCGCCGAGGTCCACCACATCGATCGCGGCGGTTCCTTCACCTTCCACGGACCGGGCCAGCTCGTCGGCTATCCGATCATCGACCTCGGCGCCACGCCGGATGCTGCGCGGTACCTGCGCAAGCTGGAAGACGCGGTGATCCGGTCCGGCGCCGACATCGGCGTGGAACTCCACCGCCGCGATGACGTGCAGACCGGCGTGTTCGCCGGCGACGACAAGGTGTGCGCGATCGGGGTGCGCCTGATGCGGACGCGCGTGACCCTCCACGGATTCGCGATCAACTGCGACACCGACCTGTCCTGGTTCGGAGGGATCGTGGCCTGCGGACTGCCCGACAACGGCGTCACGTCCCTGTCGGCGATCGCGGGGCGGGAGGTCACGGTGGCCGAGATGCGTCCGCTCGTGCGGGGCCACCTCGCCGACATCTTCGAACTCGCGTACGAACCCGCGCCCGCCGACGTCGAGCGCGCCTTCGCCCCCGGCCGCGCGCCGGTCGTGGCGTGAGCGACGTCCACCACGCGGCTGCGCGCGGATTCGACCTGCAGGCCGACGCCTACGACCGCGGCCGCCCGGGCTATCCCGCCGAGGCCATCGCGTTCGTGGTCGAGACCCTGGGGATCACCAGCGGTGCCACGATCGTCGACCTGGCGGCCGGCACGGGGAAGCTCACGCGCGAGCTCGTGGCGACCGGCGCCGACCTCATCGCGATCGAACCCGTGGCCGGCATGCGCGAGGTCCTGTCGCGGTCGTTGCCGGATGTTCGGCCAGATGTTCGAGTGGCCGACGGCACCGCGGAATCGCTCCCGCTGGGCGATGCGAGCGTGGACGGCGTCGTCGTGGCGCAGGCCTTCCACTGGTTCGACGGACCACGTGCGCTCACCGAGCTGGCCCGGGTGCTCCGCCCAGGCGGCAGGCTCGCGGTGGTGTTCAACGTCCGCGATGAACGTGATCGGGTGCAGGCGGCCCTCGAACGCGTCTGGGAGCCCTACCGCGGCGACACGCCGACGCATCGGACCGGCGCCTGGCAGCAGGCCTTCGAACCCGCGGACCGGTTCACCCCGCTGGCCCACCAGGCCTTCGGCAACGACCAGCGTGTCTCGGCCGACCAGCTGGTGGATCGGGTGGTGTCGGTGAGCTTCATCGCCACCCTCGACGAGGCGCAGCGAGCCGCGGTCGAAGCCGAGGTGCGGACGCTGCTGGCGGACGAGGCCGAGGTGGTGCTGCCCTACCGCACCGACGTCTTCTGGACGGAGCGCCGCTAGCTCGCGCCGCGGCCGGTCACCAGCATGGGCACCGACTTGGCGATGATGAACAGGTCGTAGGCCAGCGACCAGTTCTCGATGTAGAACAGGTCGAGCCGCACGTAGTCATCGAACGGGAGGTCGCTCCGCCCGCTGACCTGCCACAGACCGGTGAGCCCGGGCCGAACCTCCAACCGCGACATCATCCAGTCCTCGTACTGCGCCACCTCGCGAGCGAGCGGTGGGCGCGGTCCCACCAGGCTCATGTCGCCCACCAGCACGTTCCACAGCTGCGGGAGCTCGTCCAGGCTCCACTTGCGCAGGAACCGGCCCACGGGCGTCACGCGCGGGTCGCGCTTGATCTTGAACAGCGGCCCGGTCGCCTCGTTCTGCTCCATCAACCCGTCGAGCATCGCTTCGGCGTCCACCACCATCGTGCGGAACTTCAGCATCGTGAACGGGCGGCCGTGGTAGCCCACGCGCTCCTGGCGGAAGAACACCGGACCCCGGGACGACAGCTTGACCGCCAGGGCCACCGCGGCGAACAGCGGCAGGCCGATCACCATCCCGATGGCGGTCAGGCCGATGTCGAAGGTGCGCTTGGCGAGCGCCTGCACCCCGGTCAAGCTCACCGGCCTGAGCGAGAACGCCATGAGGCTGCCCAGCGGCTGGGCCGCCACCCTCGTGGACAGGATCTCCTGGACGTTCGCCGTGATCCGCACCTCCACACCGTCGCGGCGCGCCGTCTTGGACACCTGCACCATGTGCTCCGGGTGGATCGCGCTCGCCGCCACGAACAGGCAATCGGCATCGGTCTGGCGGATCAGCTCGCTGAGGTCGTCGATGTGGCCGAGCATCGGGATGTCGGTGGTGGGACGGCCCCACCCGTCGGCGCACACGTAGCCGAGGGGCACGAAGCCCAGATCGGACCGGCGCATCTCGGTGGCGACCCGTCCGGCTTCGGCGTTCGCTCCCACGATCAGCGTGCGCAGGGCCAGGACACCGCGTTCCCGCTGGCGCCGGACGTAGCACCGCCACTGGTAGCGCGTCGCCAACACCAGGATCAACGAGAAGAGCCACGAGCCCGCGATCCACAGCCGGGAGAACGACGCCTTCGACCAGAAGGAGAACGTGACCGCCATCGTCACGATCAGCGTCACCGCCAGGATCAGCCGGCGGAACTCCTCGGCGGCGGCGATGCGCTGGACCGAGTACAGCCGGAACGCCGAGAAGATCCCGATGACCAGCACCGGCGCGACCACAGCAACATCCACACGTCGATGTGGGTTCGCATGACCTGGTCGTGCGCCAGCATCGCGAACGCGAACGCTGCCACGACCGACGCCACGTCCGTGCACGCCATCGACAGCTGGACCCAGCGGTAGTGGTGGCGGACCCGGGAGGACATGCGCTCGCCGGCACTCCGCGCACGGGGGTCGACCTGGTGATCGTCCACCGGCGCGGGTGCCGCCATGAGCGCTCGGTATCGCTCCGCTTGATCCACGTCGAAGGAACCGGCCGTGGTCCCTGGCGACCCCTCATCATGAAGGGTCGGGGGAAGGCCGGATCCGCTCATCGCGTGCGCCCCATCGCGTTGCTCCACCGGTAGCGCAGAGTGTAGGGAGAGGGGGTGAGTCCGGAATCGGCCGAAAGAACTAAGTCCCATGGTCTTTCGTCCTTCCTGCCGGAAGGTGGGCACCTACCCTTCGAACGACCACGTGAAACGTTCGCCGATGAGATCGGCGAGTTGCCGGTTCGGCTCGGCGAAGTACGTCTCGAGGCGCTCGCGCGTCTCCGGGCTCATGCCTTTCGGGGCCTTGTGCGCGTTGTAGGGCTTGTAATCCCGCAGCGAATGCGGCGGCAGGCCCAGGAACTCGAGGACCTCGCCATAGGCGGCCTCGGGATCGCCGAAGAGATCCTCGCTCCGCAGGACATGGACCTGCTCTCGCGGGAAGCAGCGGAACCACACCTCCAGTTGCTCCGCGTAGCGACCTCGCGCCAGGTAGGAGTAGTGGCGGTGCGCGTAGCTCGTGGAGCCGGGCTCGGCGACCAGCCGCTCGGCTTCACCCCGGAGCCGCTCGGGTTCGGCGTCGATCGCGGCCTCGAAGCTGCTCAGGTCCTCGAACCCTCCGTCGACCTCGTGCTGATAGTGCGAGTAGGCGCGGCTCACCGGATTGCGCAGCATCGCGATCACCTTGACGTCGGGCACCGTCGCGGCTGCCCGCTCCGCCGCGAGCGGGTGGAACAGGTAGTAGGGGCTCCCTTCGCCCGTGATCAACGGCGTATGACGCACGGTTCGATGCATCCACGCATAGGAGCGCAGCGGGAAATGGCCGCGGTACCAGGAGGTGCCGCGCGCGTACTCCGCGTCGAAGTACCGCACCCCCTTCGACACCAACGTGGGCGCCATGCTCGGATGCTCGGCGAGGTAGCGATAGAGCGATGTCGTTCCACCGCGCTGGGTGCCCACGATCAGGAAATCGGGCATCATGCGCAGTCCGCTGGTGGCCTCCAGGTACCGCTCCAGCCCCTTGATGGCCCGCTTCCTCATGCGCCGGCCCCGCCGCTGCCATCGGAGATCAGCGAACCCACCGCCCGAACGTAGGCGACATCCTTGGCCTCCATGCCCGCCTGCCGTCCTTCGCGGAACCGCAGACACATCTCCAGGAGGTTCGCCACGGCGAGCGCGCGCCCGGAACCAGGTCTGCGCGCCCAGATCGGGCCCCACCCTCTCGGTCCATCCCGCCGACGAGGCCGCGGCCTCCTCCGGCGACCGCCCCCTGATCTTCGATTCGATGTCGAACCGGAAGTGGGCGGCATCCAGCCCGACCGGCACCCCTGAGGCCGACCGCTCCCAGTCCCAGACCCAGAGGTCGGTGCCCGAGCGCAACAGGTTCCAGGGCATCCAATCCCCGTGCCAGGAGCCGAAGGGGATCTCCTCCTGTCCCCATGCCTCGTCGAGCCATGCGAGCGCCTGGTGCAGGAGGGCGGTGGTGTCGTCGGGCTCGCCGGCCTCGAGCCGGGACACGAGACCGACCCGGTAGGCGCTGCCGGCGAACGTCCCGTGCTCGAGCCCGTGGATGGCGGCGATCTCGCGGGTGGCATCGCCCGGCATCCGGAGCGGCGGCCCATCGCCCCGGCCCGCCGCCGGGGCCGGCGCGGTGACCAGCAACTCGAGTCCGGCCCAGGGTCCGGAGGCGAGCACCCTCGGCAGCCGGAACGTTCGAGGGGCGGCGGCCGCGATCCGTGCCATCGCGTCGGCTTCGGCACGCACCAGGTTCGCCGTGAGGTCGTTCCAGCCCACCTTCGCGTAGGCGAGGACCTCCCCGTCGGGAGCCAGCATCTTCAGGACCGGTTTCCGGTTGGGCCGGCGTCGACCGAGGATCACGGCGCAGACGGCGTCGTCACGGCCGAGGAGGGTGGCCAGATGGCCCGGCAGCGTGCGATGGCGCGCCACCGGACCCGGCGCGCTCACGACCAGCGACGGGGCGAACCGGGGGCCGACCCGGGCACGCATCGCCAGTCCTGCCGCCGCCTCCACCGCCCGATCGCGGGACCGCAACGGGTTCCCGAGTCCGTGGACGGCCGCAGCCGCGGCACGGGGCGCATCGGCGGGGATCAGCACGTACGGGTCATCGCCTCCGGGCAGCATCGAGAACGTCCACAGCACGCGATGGCCGCTCGGAGCCTTCCGCCCGACGACGATGTCGGGGTCATCGGCGAGTTCGCCCAGCAGCACGTTCGCCACCCAGCGCATGGCGTCCGCGTCATCGCGGGGGGGATGCGGTGCGCCCGAGGACACGTGTCGCTCCTTCCGTCCTTGTCGCCCGCGGCAACCGGGGCCGATAATCCATACCAGATGACGCCCGACGAGATGCCGGAGCGCGCGCTCGACACGAGCGTCGCTTCACCTGCCGAACGCCCCAAGGTGTTGCTGCTGGGTGGCCAGGCACGGAGCGGCAGCACCCTGGTCGATCGATCGTTGGGCCAGGTCGACGGGTTCGTCTCGTGCGGCGAGATCCGCTACCTGTGGGATCGCGGCCTGCGCGACGACGAACGATGCGGCTGCGGCCTGCCGTTGCGCGGCTGTCCCTTCTGGGGCAGGGTGGGCCACCTGGCGTTCGGTGGATGGGACCGGATCGACCTCGACGAGGTGCTCGCCCTCCGCGAGGAGGTCGACCAGCCTCGCGCATTGCCCCGCTTGCTCCGGATGGGTCCCGACGACCTCGCCCTTCGAGCGCAAGGTCTCCCGGTACCTGTCCTACCTCGAGCGGGTCTACCCCGCGATCCTGGAAGCCGCCGAGGGCGACGTCGTGATCGACTCGTCGATGTCGCCGCTCCACGCGTTGATCGTTCGCCGGTCGGCCGCGCTCGACGTGCGGGTGGCCCATCTGGTGCGCGACTCGAGAGGCGTGGCCCACTCATCCACGAAACAGGTCGTGCGTCCGGAGATCACCGACCGCGAGGTGATGATGCCGACGTACTCGCCGCCCGAGGCCGCGATCCGCTGGACCACCACCAACGCCGTCTTCGGCTCGCTGGGCCGGCACGTGCCGACGATCCGGTTCACCTATGAGGACTTCGTGCGGGAGCCTCGGCGCGAGCTCGACCGCATCACGACGCTGATGGGGCATCCGCTCACGGCCGCCGATGCGGCCTTCCGCGACGGCCCGGTGATCGAGCTCGGGACCGACCACACCGTGGCCGGGAACCCGATGCGCTTCATGACCGGCGAGGTCCCGATCCGTGCCGACGAGGCGTGGCGAGACAAGATGGACCCGCGTCAGCGCATGCTCGTCACCGCGCTCACCTATCCCATGCTCCGTCGGTACGGGTTCGAGCCATGAAGATCGTCCTCGTGATCGTCGGGATCGTCGCGGTGGTCTTCATCGCGATCGAAGCCGTGCTCCTCAAGGTCAGCCGCTACCGGCTCACGCACGGGGACGGCAAGGAGCGCGCGTTCCGCAAGGGCGTGGGAGCCAAGGGCACGACCGCCAAGCCGTGAGTCAGACGAGCGGGCCGACGTCGACGTCGGCGGCGATCGGCTTCCACCCGACCGTCTGATACGCGTCGAACGCCCGATCGAACACCGAGCGCGGGGCCAGGTAGGCCGCGGCCGTCATCCCGACGTTCTTCACGCTGGTGGGGTCCAGACGCACCGCGCGGCGAGCCCACTCGCGGGCCGCGGGCCGGTCTCCCGAGCGCAACGCCAAGCCGGCGAGCCGCCAGTACCGGCGGGCGCGGCCGGTCGGCCACCGGTCGAACAGCTCGTGATGCTTGGCCGCCAGACGCCGGAACCCTTCGAGATGCCGCTCGTAGTCGAGGGAGAGGCGGTCGGTGTGGCCTCGTTCCATGACGATCAAGGGTTCACCGACCCCGCAGAACGTCGTCAACCCGGCGAGCCGGAGCACGAGGTCGGTGTCCTCGCCCACCCACATGTCCTCGTCGAACGGACCCGCTCGATCCAGATGTTCGCGACGCACGACCATGGTCTGCAGGGGAACGAAGGTGCCACCGGCCACGATCGCGCGCTGCATGTCCGCCTGCACCGCGGGGATCTGATCGCGGTAGCGGCCGTCCGCGACGTACCGCACCCCACAGGTGGCCACCCCGGCGCCGGTTCGCTCCAGCTCGGCGAGCTGACGCGTGAGCTTGCCGGCCAGCCACGCGTCGTCATCATCGAGGAAGGCCACCCACGACCCTCGGCTCGCCTCGATCCCGCGGTTCCTGGTGCCGGCGGGGCCACGGGTCCGGTCGTTCGTCAGCACGGTGACGGTCCGCGTGGGGCCGAGGAGATCGTCGACCCCGAGCTCGGTGGGCTCGCACGCATCGAAGACCACGACCGCCTCGATCGTCCCCGGGTACCCCTGCTCGAGCACGGTACGGACGGCGCGTCGCAGCGGCGCTCCACCCCGGTGAGACGGGATCACGACGGAGACGTCCGGCGACGGTGATCCGCCGTCAGCGGCCATGACGTCCCACGTACCCGTAGCGCACCAGGAACGGCGACGTCAGCGCCGTGACCGTCCGGCGCTGGCCCGGGGCCATCCGCTCCCGCCACGCCTGGTCCGCGCGCAGGGTGAGCACGTCCCGGTCTCCGAACCGCGCCGGGTTCCCGCCGAGCGCGTGTTCGGGACCACCCAGCCGAACCGTCGGACCGTGGATGTAGGACAGGCTCTCCTCGTCGGCCGTCAGGCCGGCGAACCGCGCAACCCTCGCGACCGAGCCACGAGGATCGCGGACGAACGACTCGTAGTACAGGCGCATCGTCGGGATCCGCATCGCCTTCAACGCATCGAACCCCGCGTTGTAGAACAACCACTCGGCGCTGGCCCTCGACGCTCGATAGCGTGGGCATGAACGTGTCGTCACCGCTGGCGTCGGGCTTGACGACCCCTTCCTTCGACCACGAGTAGGCCGCGCCCCTGGCGTCCCGGATCAGATGCACGACGCGGAGGTCGACGGCCGGCACCTTGCGCAGGATCGCCGCGTAGACGGGGTACTTGCTGGCATCCACCACCACACGGGCGCCGCCGGTTTCCGCGACCGCCCGATAGAGATCCCCGAGCGCCTGCGTGAACACGGCCTCCTCCCGAGCGAACGTCGCCGATCCCTTGCCCGACAGCAACTGGGGCAGGTGCCGGTGCCGGTCGACGAGACCGTGCGCCGCCCGCGCGCGCTCGACCGCGGGCGAGTCCCAGCCGCCGAACGCCCGGTCCCCCACCTCGGTCCAGAAGGGACACGCCGAGAACCGTTGACCGCACGCGCAGAGCCGGTCCTCGCGGAGCACCGCTCCCCAGATCGAGCGGATCTCTCCCACGGAGACGGCATCCGGAAGCGCGCCGAGGACGCGGTCGAGGACGGTGCTCCCGCTTCGGCCGTAGCCCCCGATGTAGAGCACCGTGAGCGCCCCGTCGGGCGCCGAGCCCTGCGGCATCGTGGTCAGGCCCGGCGGCCCTGGTCACGCTGGCGTTGGGCCGCTTCACGACCGAGCTTCTTCTGCCCGGCTGCGGCAGCCTTGGCATCCCGCCGTGGACGTCTTCCCGGGAGCCGCGTCGCCACCGGCGCCGCGGTACGGCGAGTAGTACGCCCCGTAGGCGCCGTACTTGCGGGACCATTCGCCTTCGAACTTGTTGAGGATGAGCCCAAGCGGCGACAGGCCGGCTCGTTCGAGCAATTCACGGACGCGGCGCAGGCCGCTCTTGTCGGCCTGCTTCATGTCGACCACGATCAGGATGCCGTCGGCGTGCTCGGCCATCACCAGCGGGTCGGAGATGGCGAGCGGCGGCGCGTCGATGATCACCAGGTCGGCGGCTTCACGAAGGCGGTCGACCAGCTCGGGGAACGCACCGCCTTCGAAGAGCTGGGCGGACATCTCGACGGGCGGGCCGCTCGGCAGCAGCCGGAGGTTCGGCACCCCGGTCATGACCAGGGGCGGTTCGTCTCCGCCGTCGAGCACCTGCACCAGGCCCCGGTCGTTCGGGACCCCGAAGTAGGCGTGCACCTCGGGGCGGCGCAGGTCACCACCCACCAGGATCACGCGCTTGTCGGCTTGGGCCAGGCTCACCGCCAGGTTCGCGGCCACGGTGGTCTTGCCTTCGCCCACGCCGCTCGAGGTCACCAACAGCACGCGGGCTTCGTCCTTCACGGCGTAGAGCAGCCCCGAACGCAACATGCGGTAGGACTCCCCCGCCATGGACGTGGGAGCCACCTCGGTCACCAACATCTCGCGGCGCAGATGGACACCCGGCACCCAGGGCAGAACACCCAGGACCGGTGAGTTCAGTTCACGCTCGATGTCCTCCGCCGACCGCAGCGAGCCCGACATGCCTTCGGCCACGAAGGCCGTCACCGAGCCGATGATCAACCCGAGGAACGCCGCCGCCAGCACGATCACGACCGGCGAGGTCGACGCCGACTTCGCCGTGGTGGCCTCACCGATGATCTCGCCCGGATCGGGCTCGATGCTTTCGAGTTCGACCTGCTGGGTGGTGTTCGACACCGATCTGGGTCTGGATCGTCTGGATCGTGGTCTGGGCCGTGAGCCATTCCGGGCTGTCCTCCGGCTCGGTTCGCAGCACCTTGATCGCGGCGGCCAGAGTCGTCGTGCAGCTGCGCGAGCCTGTCGTCGAGCGACATCGATCTGCGCTCGATGCCCTCCTGGATCTGGGTGGTCTTGAAGTCGAGATAGGCGTGCGCGAACGCGTTCGCGCCACCTTGCGCCTCAGACGGGGTCGGCGCGGTGAACTTGAAGTCCAGCACGAATGAATCGGACGGCAGGCTCACCGTGAGGTTCTTGATCATCTCCGTCGGGGTGCATGTCGCGTCTGCGAACTTGTCCTTCGCCTTGATCGCAACCTCCGGCGAGGTCGCCACCTGGGCTTCGGTGTCCGGGCTGATCTCCTGTGCGCAGCGAGCTCGGTGGGATCGGTCTGCGCCGAGAGCAGCACCTCGGACGTGGCGACGTAGGAGGGCTTCAGCGTCAGGGAGTAGAGGACGCCGCCGATCGTGAAGACGGCGGCGATGGCGAGGACCAGCCAGCGACGGAGTCGCAAGGTTGCAAGGTAGTCACCGATCTGAAGGGCCGGCTGGCCCTGCTGAGGATCCACGTATCGCTCTCCGACTTCCAGGGGGGAATGGTCATGTATACCAGACCCCTTTTCCCAGGATGCTTCTCGTCGCATCGGCCGGGCTCAAGGACCCCTTGAGCCTTTCCGTCGCAACCTTGCCCGCACGGACCCCCTGACCTCAAGCAGGCGGCCCTGAACGCCCGAATCTCCACGCAGCAACAGCATGGAACCACCACAGGAACACCGAGTGGGGGACCTGTGCGGGCAAGAACCCTGCCTGTACGATGCTCGAAACCGGGTTCCCCCCACCCCAGGAGTTGCCGTTTGTCCGCCGCACAGGCCGGAACACTTGCATACCAACGCCCCCGTTCGCGCGCCGACGTCGCGAGCGCGCTTCCCTACGTCCTGTTCCTGAGCTACCCGCTCTTCTGGTTCCTGGGGTTCCCCTGGTTGTGGGGGCTCACGCTCACCCTGCCGATGACCGTCGCCTTGATCTCGGACATCAGGCACGTGCGCGTTCCACGCGGGTTCTGGATCTGGGTGCTGTTCCTGGCCTGGCAGCTGCTGTCGGGCGCGCAGCTCTCGCCTACGGCCCCGATCGGGTCATGGCCTTCATGTTCCGGTTCTTCGAGTACTACACCGGCACGATCCTGCTGCTGTGGTTCTTCAACTCCGACGAGGAGCGGTTCCCCTGGAGCCAGTTGGTGAAGGCGGGTGCGTGCCTTTGGGCCACGACCATCATCCTCGGCACCCTGGGCCTGCTGTTCCCGGGATTCACCCTGCACACGCTCGCGAGCAAGGTGCTGCCGAGCGGCCTGATGAACATCCCCCTGGTGTCGGACATGGCCCTGCCGAAGTTCTCCCAGGTCCAGAACATCATCGGCGCGAAGATCGCGAGGCCGGCGGCTCCCTTCTCCTTCACGAACGGCTGGGCCGCCAACGTCGCCATCTTCACGCCGTTCGCCATGATGGCGTTCTCCTACACCCGGCGAGGAGCGGTGAAGCTGGCCCTCGCCGGGCTCATGGTGTTCGCGCTGATCCCGTTCATCTCCTCGGTGAGTCGCGGCGCGTGGCTCGGCCTGGGGTTCGGCGTGATCTACGCCGCGATCCGGGTCTCGATCCGCAAGGGCGCAGGGCTCAAGGTGCTGAAGGTCGCGGTCGGCCTGATCACCTTCGGCCTGATCATCTTCCTGAGCCCGTTGCGGGGGATCATCGATGCACGCCTCGCGCACCCCCACAGCAACGAAGGACGTCTCGAGCAGAGCACGGAGGCGGCGAGGCGCGCGACGCAGTCGCCGCTGATCGGCTACGGCGCTCCCTTGCCGTCCGAGGACGAGGACGTCGGGCACAACGTCGGAACCCATGGGCAGATCTGGCTCGTCATCTTCTCCCACGGCTTCCCGGCGCTGGCCCTGTACCTGGGCTTCTTCGGATTCGCGGCCTGGCACTTCCGTCGATGCCGAACCCAGTCCGAACTCTGGGCGCACACGCTGGTCCTGATGGCGCTGTTGATGATGCCCGTCTACGGCTTCCTCTCGCTCAACTACGACATCACGATGGCCGCACTGGGCATCGCGTTCCGCGATGAGCTCTTGCCCCACACCCCGTGGGGCGACCCCGAGATCGGACCCCAAGCCGAGCCGGTCGGGGCACCGGCATGACCGTGCGCCTGTCGGATTCGCTGAGCACCACCCTGCCCCGAGGCCTGAAGCGCTCGGCGCGCAAAGCCGCCCAGGCGGTCGGCCGGGCGACCGGATCGTTGCGCCCGCTCCCCGACTACCTGGTGATCGGCGAAGCTCGCTGTGGCACCACCAGCTTCTACAAGTGGTTGATCCGTCACCCTGCCGTGGGACCCGTGCTCACCAAAGAGGTGCAGTACTTCTCCGACGAGTACGACCGCGGCCTCTCCTGGTACCGGGGCCACTTCCCCACGATCGCCTACGCCAAGCTCGTGGAACGCCGTCAGGGAACGCGGATGGTGACCGGCGAGGCCAGTCCCTACTACCTGTTCCATCCGTTGGCGCGCGATCGCATCCTCGCCACCCTGCCCGACGTGAAGCTCATCGTGATCCTGCGCAACCCGGTGAAGCGGGCCTTCTCCTTGTGGCAGCAACAGGTCGACCTGGGGGTGGAACCGCTGTCGTTCGCCGACGCGATCGCCGCCGAGCCTGACCGCCTGGCGGGCGAGCGGGACAAGATGGTGGCCGATCCGCACTACTTCAGCCGGAACTACAAGCACTACTCGTACGTGGCGCGCGGCCACTACGCGGACTCGCTCGAGCGATGGTTCGACGTGCTGCCGCGCGAACGCTTCATGATCGTGCGCGCCGAGGACATGTTCGCCGATCCCGACACGACGATGCAGCAGGCGCACCGGTTCCTGGGGCTGCCCCCTCGCCACGGTGACGCGTATCCGCACCTGAACGCCGGGTCGTCGAGCTCGATCGACCCCGAGGTCGCCGAGCACCTGCGCGAGATCTACCGGGAGCCGAACCAGCGCCTCGCCACGTTGCTCGGGCGAGATCTCGACTGGGACCGCGCATGAGCGCCCGCGGAGCGTGACCGCCGTGGAGGGAACCACCACCGCCGATCTGCAGCCCCCGAACCCGGCGCATCAGCGGGCGGGCGACACCACCACCCTGGCTCGCCGCGGGGTGCTCAGCTTCGTCGGTGGGGTCGCGTTCGGCGTCTTCAACTTCCTGTGGATCGTCGTGGTGACCCAGGGATGGGGAAGCCAGCGCGCCGGCGAGCTCTTCGAAGGCGTGGCCGTGTTCACGATCGCCGTGAGCATCGTGATCTTCGGCGCCGAGGTCGGACTCGTGCGCGGGTTCGCCGGGGCGGCCGCCACCGACCGTCACCACGAGCTGCGACACATGTTGCTCGTGGCCACGGCGCCGGTCCTGGCCGTCTCGCTCCTGGTCGCGGCGCTCGCCCCGGTGTTGGCCATGCCCGCCGCGGAGCTCTTCGTCTCGGGCGAACGTGGCGTGGATGCGGTGGCCGACTACATCCGGACGTTCGGCTACTTCGTGCCGTTCGCCACGATGTTCTACACGCTGCTCGCCGCCACCCGCGGCCTGGGCAAGATGAGCCCGACGGTCTTCCTGGAGAAGTTCGCGCGTGGCGGGATGCAGGCGGCCTTCGCCTTCATCGTGGTGATCGCGGGGGCCGGCGCGACCGCCATGGCGGTGGGCTACGGATTGCCCTTCGCGATCGGTGCCGTGCTCGCCGCCGGGTGGCTGTTCGCGAACCTGCGCACGGTCGAACGCAACGCGAAGACCGAACGCGCCATCACCGCCTCGTTCACCGCGATCGGGCGGGAGTTCTGGCGGTTCGCCGCGCCACGCGGCCTCGCGTCGGTCTTCCAAGCGGGCTCGATGTGGCTCGACACGCTCCTGGTCGGTGGTCTGCTCTCGGCGGCCGCGGCCGGCGTGTACACGGCCAGCAGCCGGCTGCTGCTGGTGGGTTCGTTCTTCCTGCTGGCCTTGATCCAGGCGATCGGACCGCAGATCAGCGCCATGTTCGCTCGCGGAGAACCGAAGCGGGCCGAGGACGTCTACCGCACGGCGACCGGATGGTTGGTGACGCTGACCTGGCCCCTCTACCTCACGATGGCCGTGTTCGCCCCGACGATCCTTCGACTGTTCGGCGCCGACTTCGCTTCGGGCGCTCCCGTGGTGGTGATCATGTCGCTCGCCATGTTGTTGAGCATGGCGCTGGGTCCCGTCGACATCGTGCTGCTCATGGGCGGCAAGAGTTCGTGGAACCTGATCAACACGATCATCTCGCTCGCCGTCAACATCGTGCTGAACCTGATCCTGATCCCGCGCATGGGCATCACCGGTGCCGCGCTCGCATGGGCGGTGAGCATCGCGCTCAACAACCTCCTGCCGGCCCTGCAGGTCCACGTGATGCTGGGGATCAACGCGATCAGCCGGCGGCTCCTGGTTCCGGGCCTGGCATCGGTGGCGTGCTTCGCCGGCCTCGGCCTGGTGATCCGGTCACTGATGGGTCAGAGCTTCGTCGCGCTGGCGCTCGCCATCGTCGTGGGCGGGACCATCTACCTCGCGATCGTGTGGCGGTACCGACGCCTGCTGCAGCTGGGGGCGCTGGGCAACGTGCTCCGTCGCCCGAGGAAGTCACGCGCCGACGCCGCCGGGCGGCAGGCCGCGGGCGACGCCGGGCCCTGAGCCCTCAGAGCCTGACCGAGCCCGCAGACATGATCGAGGGGCCTGCAGGAGGCCCCTCGTCATGCGCTCCTACCGCTGATGTGCGCCGCTCAGCAGCGAGTCGTGCGCCGGTCGTTCGGGTTGAAGTAGTTGCTGCACCCGATGTCGATGTAGCGATCCATCGACTGCTGGGTCGTGTCGGCCCAGTAGTTGGTGTGGGTGTAGTCGGAGTGCATGTAGACGAACGCCTTCAACCGAGGCCAGCGGTGTTGGATCGTGCGCTGCACGCCACGCATCCACCGCGCCTTCCAGTAGGGGTCGCCCGGCTTCTCGATCACGCTGCTCCACGCCATGAGCGGCTTGGGGTGGTGCTTGCCGAACTTGTAGAAGCACTCGAACAGCTGCCGGAAGCTCCGGAAGTTGTCCACCGGCACCGCCGAGCCACCGATCCAATCCACCCACCGGTTCCCCGGGTAGAAGGACTGGGCCCTGCCGTTGCAGAAGGCGGCCGCCTGCGGGTCCCACACGAACTTGGCGTTGTGCACGCCCATGTGCCGGAAGATCCCGACCACGTGCCGCCATGCCCGCTTGAACTCCCTGGGCTCACCGATGAACTGGATCCGGCCGGGAGCCTGCGTGAACTCCCACCACATCCGGATGAAGACCGGGCGCCGGACCCGCTTCACCGCTCTGGCGAACTTGCGGATCCCTTCGTCGGCGTTGCCGGCGGCGATCTCACGAGCTCGGTTGCTGTTGGGCGAGAACCCGTCCAGCGCCTTCCACGAGATCATCGGGATGCGGCCTTCGCTGGCCATGCTCTTCTCGGTGGTCATGTCGCGGTAGCTGAACGCGTGGTAGCGGTTCACGATGTCGAACTTGCGCCCGATCATGTCCTCGTACTTGCGCACCGATGGACCTTGGTACAGGCCCCATCGAGGACTGACATGGGCACCGAACAGGACGCCGTGTCGTGGCGCGAGACGACGCGCCTGCGCGGTGCCCGGGATCAGCAGCGCCCCCACGACGATCGCCACGACGATCGTTGCGGAACTGCGCCGCCCCTTCCGGGTTTCCGTCTGTCGGGTCAAAACCTCGTTCCCCCCTCCGGTGTTGGCCGTAGCCTCCGATAGGCATGGCTCATCGTCGGTCCCTACGAGCTTCGGGTGTACGACGGGGATGAGTCGATAGGGACGGTGGCCGTATTCCCAGCCCTCCATGGCCTACGGCGTTCAGCGTACCCGGCCGATGGGACGTGGTCGGGGATATCGCCCGGGGGCCTACGGAAGACGGGGTATGCGGGGCCCAGGTATCCCCTGGGGGGCAGGAGACCTCCCGGGGCAGGAAAAGATCGACAAAGTCCGCGTCAGAACAGGCGGGCGGCCAGTTTCGGACGGTACGCGACCACGACCGGGTCCTCCGGACCGAGGGCGGTGAACACGTCGACCATGGCCTGTCGCGCCGCGTCGGGATCGGTGTCGAAGACCGACAGCATCGCGTCCAGGGCCTCCTGAGCACGACCCTGCGCCGCCGCCACCTTGGCCCGTTCGAGGGGGTCCGAACTGGTCAGCTGGCCCCACCCGCGCACCCGGACCTGGGCCATGATGTGCTCGGCCCCGGGATCGGGGACGAGCGGTTCGGCGAGCGCGGCGGCGGCTTCGTCCTCGCCGCGAGCCAGCAGGATCCGAGCCAGGCCGATCGACGCCTCGCAGGTTGCCGGGCTCCTTCTCGAGGGCCTCCCGGTAGCCGGCCTCGGCGCTGTCGAGGTCGCCCGCCTCCTCGACCACCTGGGCCTCTTCGGCCTCGAGCTCGGCCTCGGACGGCACCAGCTCGTCGACGAACCGGTTGACCTCCTCCTCCGGGTAGGCGCCGATGAACATGCTCACCGGCTGACCGTCCCGGAACGCCACCACCGTGGGGATGCCCTGGCTCTTGACCGCCTGCAGCAGGGCGTTGCCGACGGCGTTGGCGTCGATGTCCAGCTTCGCGAGCGTGAAGGCGCCGGCGCGCTCGGCCGCCACCTTCTCGAGGATCGGGCCGAGGGTCCGGCACGGGGCGCACCAGGAAGCCCACATGTCGACCACCACGGGGCGAGCCTTCGAGCCTTCGATCACGAGCTGCTCGAAGGTGTCGTCGGTGACGTCGATCACGTGCTCGGTGGTGGCGCTCATCGGTCCATGGATCCCTTCCGTGCGGCGACGCTGAGGAGGTGGTGCGAACTCATCTCCAGCCTCTCACACGTCCGAACCTTCGAAGGCGCAGGGCATTCAGCACCACCGTGACGCTGGAGGCGGCCATGGCGGCGGCGGCCCACATGGGCTCGAGCACCCCGAAGACCGCGAGCGGGATCATCACCACGTTGTAGGCGAAGGCCCAGAACAGGTTCTGCCCGATGATGCGGTAGGTCCGGCGAGCGAGGGCGAACGCGTCGACCACCGCCATGAGCGTGCCCGAGAGCAGGTTGACGTCCGCCGCGGCGAGCGCCACATCGGTCCCCGTGCCCATCGCGATCCCCACGTCGGCCGCGGCGAGCGCCGGACCGTCGTTGAGCCCGTCGCCGACGAACGCGACGTGGCGACCGGCGGTGTGCAGGGCCGCGATCCGTTCGACCTTGCCCTCCGGGAGCACCTCGGCCGTCACGTCCTCGATCCCCGCCTGGCGCGCGATCGCTCGGGCGGTCGCCCGGTGATCGCCCGTGACCATCGCCACCTCCAGCCCCGAGGCGCGCAGCCCCTCGACCGCGTCGGCGGTTTCGGGCTTGATGCGATCGGCGACGGCGATCAGTCCGATGGGAACGTCGTCGCGCCAGACACCGAACGGCGTCCGGCCCGAGGACGCGAGTCGCTCGGCCTCGTCCGCGAGGCCGGGCGGCAGCCCCGCCGGTCGTCCAACCCGGATCGGGGTTCCATCGAGATCTGCCTCCATCCCGGCTCCAGGCTTCGCGGCATGCGCGGTGGCGGACGGCACGTCGATCCCTCGATCGCGGGCGCCGTCGAGGACCGCCCGCGCGATCGGATGTTCGGAGCCGGCTTCGGCGGCGGCCGCCACGGCCACCACCTCGTCGGCCGTCGCGGGGGGCGCCGGGCCGACGTCCGTCAGCGTCATCACACCGTCGGTGATCGTCCCGGTCTTGTCGAGCAGCGCGATGTCCACCCGCTTCGCGCGTTCGAAGACCTCGGCGCCTTTGAACAGCACCCCCAGCTCGGCGGCGCGGCCCGTGCCCGCCATGACGGCCACCGGGGTCGCGAGACCGAGCGCGCACGGACAGGCGATCAGCAGCACCGCCACGGCATGGAGCACCGCGTCGCCGGGTGTCGCCCCGGCGAGCGCGACCCACCCCAGGGCTGTGAGGCCCGCGAGGACGAGCACGGCGGGAACGAAGACCGCCGAGATGCGGTCGGCGAGTTGCTGCACGGGCGCCTTCGAGCCCTGCGCCCGTTCCAGCGATCGGACGATGCCTGCGAGCGCGGTGTTGGCCCCCACCGTGGTGACGAACACCACCAGCCTGCCGTTGCCGTTGATCGATGCACCCACGACATCGTCGCCGGGGCCCACCTCGACCGGCACCGATTCTCCCGTCAACAACGACAGATCCACCCACGAAGCACCCGTCTTCACGACCCCGTCGGCCGGGATCTTCTCCCCCGGACGGACCAGCACGAGGTCGCCCGGAACCACACGGTCGATCGGGGTGGGCGTCTCGCGGCCCGCATCGAGGACGGTGGCGGTCTTCGCGCCTCGTTCGAGCAGCACGCGGGCGGCGTCGCCGGCGCTGGCCCGAGCCGTGGCCTCGAGCACCTTGCCGACCAGGATCAGCGTGATGATCACGGCCGCGGTGTCGAAGTAGAGCGCGTCGCCGCCGGACAGGACCGAGTACACGCTGTAGATGTAGGCCGCGCTGGCCCCCACCGCGATCAGGGTGTCCATCGTGCTCCGCCCATGGCGCGCGGCGAGCGCGGCCGACCGGAAGAACGGCCACCCGGAGAACCCCACGACCACGCTCGTCAGCGCCCAGGCGAGGTTCCGGCTCCACGAGGGATCGGGCACGACGAAGGTCAACCACAGCACCGGCAGGGTGCAGACCACCGCGACGATCAGCCGGGTTCGGAACGAACGAGCTTCCTCGCCGGGATCCCGGCTCGCGACGTGCGGCCCGGCCCCGTACCCCGCCCGGCGCACCGCGTCGAACAACGCGTCGGGCTCGCCCGCGTTCCCCTTCACCGTGGCGGTGCGGGTGGCCAGGTTGACCCTGGCCTCCGTGACCCCGTCGACCGAACCCAGGGCGCGCTCGACCGTGGTGACGCACGAGGCGCACGTCATGCCCTCGATGTCCAGCGTGACCTCACGCTCGTCGGTGTCGGCCGCCATGCCCGTCACTTCCCGGCGAACCGGCCCACCGCGGCCATGAGCTCCTCGACCTTCTCATCGCCGGTTCCGTGTTCGATGCTCTCGCGCACGCAATGGCGGACGTGATCGTCGAGCAGGCCGAACCCCACCGCTCGCAAGGCGGCCGTGGCGGAGTTCACCTGGGTGAGGATGTCGATGCAGTACTGGTCCTCATCGACCATCCGCTGGAGGCCTCGGACCTGCCCTTCGATGCGACGGAGGCGATCGAGGAGGTCCTTCTTGTGCTCGGCGTATCCGTACATCGTGACTCCTCACATGTGGCGGTCGGAAGGATCCATCCGGAGGTAGCGCTCGGGCTCGGCCCGGAAGCGTTCCATGCAGCGCACCGAGCAGAACCGGTAGGTGACGCCGTCGTGCTCCCAGGCCGCCGCCGCATGCTCGCGGTCGACCTCCATGCCGCACACCGGGTCGGTATCCATGCCCACAGTGTATACCCCCTGGGGGTATCTGACCGACCGTGACCTCGCTCACCCGAACGGACGGCGATGCGGGCCATTCGGCTGGTCCTGACGTCCTGGAGCCGGTGTTATGCTCGCCTCACGGTGGCAGGAGGGATCCACACCACGTGTCGACTCGGGTAGCGACGACCCCGCACGGCGCTCTCGGTCTCACCACCGAGGACCTGCTGGCGATGTATCGCACCATCCTCACGGCACGGCTCCTCGACGAAGCCGCGCTCCGTCAGAACCGTATGGGTCGCGCACCGTTCGTCGTTCCGGCCGAGGGCCATGAAGCGTGCCAGGTGGGCACCGCATGGGTGATGCGCAAGGGCGTGGACGTCTGGGTGCCGTACTACCGCGACGGCGCGGTGGTCCTGGCCGCCGGGATGACCCCGTTCGAGATCTTCCTGGGGATCTTCGCCAAGGCCGACGATCCCTCCTCGGGAGGGCGACAGATGCCGTCGCACTGGGGACACAAGGGCCTGGACATCATCAGCGGCTCCTCCCCCATCGCCACGCAGATCCCCCACGCTGCCGGCATCGCCTATGCGATCAAGTACCGGCAGGAAGACGCCGTGGTGGGGTGCTGGTTCGGCGACGGCGCCACCAGCGAGGGCGACTGGCACGAGGGCCTGAACTTCGCGGGGATCCACCGGTTGCCGGTGATCTTCGTCTGCGAGAACAACCAGTACGCGATCAGCGTCCCGCAGTCCAAGCAGATGGCCGTGGACGACGTCGCCGACCGGGCCGAGGGCTACGGGTTCCCCGGCGTGGTGGTCGACGGGAACGACGTGCTCGCGTGCTACGGGGCCATGAAGCAGGCGCACGAGCGCGCCCGCGCCGGCGAGGGCCCCACGCTGATCGAGTGCAAGACCTACCGGTTCCTCGGGCACACCTCCGACGACGACGACAAGACCTACCGTCCGCGCGACGAGGTGGAGGAGGCCCGCCACAACGACCCCGTGCACGTGTTCGGGGAGTACCTGCGGACCCAGGAGGTCCTCGACGACGTCGGGGCGGAGGAACTCCGCCTCGAGATCAAGGGCGAGATCGACACCGCGCTCGCCGCCGCCTGGGACGCCGCCGACCCCACGCCCGAGTCCGCGATGCGGCACGTCTTCTTCGAAGGCGAGGCCTGAGCCCGTTGAGCGAGAAGAACGTCGTCACCGCGATCCGCGATGCCCTGCACGACGAGATGGCCGCCGATGACCGCGTCATCCTGCTGGGCGAGGACGTCGGCAACCGCGGCGGCGTCTTCCGCATCAGCGCCGGCTGGATGGAGGAGTTCGGCGAGGATCGCGTGATCGATACCCCCCTCGCCGAATCCGGCATCGTCGGCGTGGCGATCGGCATGGCCCTGCGCGGCCTGCTCCCGGTGGCCGAGATCCAATTCGCCGACTTCATCCATCCCGCGTTCGATCAGATCGTGTCCGAGGCGGCTCGACTCCGCTACCGCTCCAACGGCGCGTTCGGATGTCCGCTGGTGATCCGCGCTCCCTGTGGCGGCGGCATCCACGGCGCGCTCTACCACTCGCAGTCGATCGAGGCCTTCTACGCGCACGTCCCCGGCATCAAGGTGGTGATGCCCTCCACCCCCGCCGACGCCGCCGGGATGCTCCGCAGCGCGCTCCGCGATCCCGACCCCGTGCTGTTCCTCGAGCACAAGAAGACCTACCGAGCGGTCAAGGGCGAGGTGCCCGACGGGTCCTACGAGATCCCGATCGGCCCCGCCGACGTGAAGCGCGAGGGCACCGACCTCACGTGCGTCAGCTACGGGTACTCGCTCCACACCTGCCTGGACGCGGCCGCCCGTCTGCAGGAGGACGAAGGCATCTCGGTCGAGGTCGTGGACGTCCGGACGATCTCACCGCTGGACACCGAGACGATCGTGGCCTCCGTCCGCAAGACCGCGAAGGCCATCGTGGTGTACGAGGACAACCGCTCCTTCGGGGCCGGCGCCGAGATCGTCGCGACGATCGCCGAGGAGGCGATGTTCGACCTCGACGCCCCCATCGTGCGGGTCGGCGCGCCCGACATCCCGGCCATGCCGTTCGCCACACCCCTCGAGCACTTCTTCATGGAACCCGAGCCCGACCAGATCTACCGCCGGATGCGCGACCTCGCCCACCACTGACACGAGGCGGCTCGTGCCCCGCTGATCGGCTCCGCTGCAGAGTGTTCCGAACCCACCCCTCGTCTCGGTTCAGGAGGGTTCGGAACGCGTCGATACACGGCGGGAGTGGACGAACATCCGACGCCGACGCCCCGACGGGGACGGTCCTCGGTGCCGCGCGACCTCGCCGTCGCCGGTGCCGTGCTGGCCGGTGCCTCGGCGTGTGCGCTGACGGGTGCCTCGTTCGGTCTCGTGTGGGGCGCCGTCACGGCGATCGGGCTCACGGCGGCCGTGCTCCTGACGCTGGCCGCCATGCGTCGTCGCGACCCCGCCGCTGCTGAGGACCTCGACGAGGGCCGGTTCCGGGCCATGGTGGAGCAGGTCCCCGCGATCGCCTACACGTGGGACACCACGCGTCCCACGGGCGAGGCACCGCCCGTCTACATCAGCCCGCAGCTCGAGGCGATCCTGGGCTACACCCCGCAGGAGTGGAGCGATCACCCCGAGCTGTGGCTCGACGCGATGCACCCCGACGACCGCGAGCGGGTCCGGCGATCGTCCGACGACGCCGATCGAGCCGGCACGACGTTCCACGAGGAGTACCGGATCTTCGCCAAGGACGGGCGCATGCTCTGGCTCCGCGACGACTCCCTGGTGGTGGCCCGCGACGAGGACGGCAACGCGATCCGGGCGCAGGGCGTCATGTTCGACATCACCCGTCAGAAGCAGGCCGAGGCCCGTCTGCAGGAGGCGGAGAACCGCTACCGAACGATCGTCGAGCGGGTCCCGGCGGTCGCCTACGTCTGGGATGCCGCCAACGAACCGGGCACGGCACCGGCCGCCTACATCAGCCCGCAGATCCAACGGTTGCTCGGCTACACCCCCGAAGAGTGGTTCGACGACCCGAACCTGTGGGCCGATCGGCTGCATCCCGAGGACGTCGACGGGGTGTTCTCCCGCTGGGACGCCGCGGTGGCCGCCGCGGGTGCGTTCACGGCGGAGTACCGGATCCGTTCGAAGGCCGGCGAGCTGCTGTGGATCCGTGATGAAGCCATCCCCGTCGCGGACGGAGCGTCGGGCCGCCCCCTCTACCAGGGCGTGATGTACGACATCACCGAGCAACGCGGCACGAACGAACGACTCCGGGAGGCGGAGGAACGCTACCGGACCCTGGTGGAGAACCTCCCCGTCGTCACCTACACCGCCGCGGTCGACGAGACCGGAGAGCGAGACCTGCTGCGCTACGTCGCGCCCGGGATCGAGCGCCTGACCGGATACACGCCCGAGGCGTGGACCGCCGACGCCGGGTTCTGGGAGTCGTTGATCCACCCCGAGGATCGGGACCGCGTCGTCGCATCGTCCCTGGCGTGCGAGGACACCGGTGACCCCTTCGACGAGGAGTACCGGCTGATCCGAGCCGACGGGGCCGTCATCTGGGTGCACGACTCGGCCGTGGTGGTCGAGCACGACGACGAGGCCGCCGTCTGGCAAGGCGTGTTCGAGGACATCTCCGCTCGCAAGGCCGCCGAACAGGCCGTCGTCCAGGCCGAAGGTCGCTATCGCAACCTGGTCGAACACCTGCCGGCGGTGGTCTACATCGACGAGATCGACGAGCTCGCCACCGCCCACTACGTGAGCCCTCAGTATGAGCGCCTCACCGGCTACAGCCCCGCGCACCGCCTGGCCACGCCGGACCTGTGGGTGAAGATGCTGCACCCCGAGGATCGGGAACGCGTCCTCGCCGAGTCCGACCGGACGAACGAATCGGGTGAGCCGTTCGACATCGAGTACCGCATCGTGCGGGCCGACGGCGAGGTCCGCTGGTTGCACGACCACGCCTTCCAGGTGGAAGGGCTCGACGGCGGCATGGCCTGGCAGGGCGTGCTGACCGACGTCACCGATCGCAAGGTCGCCCAGGACACCCTGCACCGACGGGACGCGATCTTGGAGGCGGCGGGCTACGCGGCCGAACGATTCCTGCAGGCGCCCGCGTGGCGCGACGGCATCGACGACGTCCTCGCCCGGCTCGGTGAACAGGGCGGGGCCTCGCGCGCCGTCCTGTTCGAGAACCTGGAGATCGACGGCGAGCTCCAGGTGCAGCTGCGGCACGCATGGCTCGCGACGGAAGCGCCCGCCGCGCTCGACCGCCCACCGTCGAAGGCCTACCCCTATGGCGAAGACTTCCGCCGGTGGCAGCAGGTCCTGGCCTCCGGCGGCGTGATCCACGGCCTCGTGTCCGAGCTTCCCGAACGAGAACGCCCGATGATCGAAGCATCGGGCATCAGGTCCCTCGTCGCCGTGCCGGTCCACGTCGAGGGCTCGTGGTGGGGCTACATCGCCTTCGATCAGTGCGACGCCGATCGCGTGTGGCAGAGCGCGGAGATCGACGCCATCCGCGTGGTGGCCAATACGCTGGGCGCCGCCATCGGCCGGGAGCGCGCCGCATCGCGTCTGGACGAGACGCAGGCTCGGTACCGCGTGCTGGTCGAGCAGATCCCCGCGATCACCTACATCGAGGACCCGGCGACCGGCGACGCGATCTACACGAGTCCGCAGGTCGGCACCATCCTGGGATACGACCCGGGCGAATGGGGCACCAAGGATCAGTGGCTCAGGGCGATCCACCCCGACGACATCGAACGGGTCCTGGCCGAGGACGATCGCACGGAGCGGACGGGCGAGCCGTTCCGGTGCGAGTACCGCTTGCTCGCCAAGGATGGCCATCCGGTCTGGATGCGCGACGAGGCCGTACTGCTCCAGGACGAGCATGGGGAAGGCCGGTACTGGCAGGGCGTTCGCTTCGACATCACGACCGAGAAGGCCGCGGAGGAGCGACTGAAGGCCGCGGAGGAGCGGTTCCGGAACCTCGTGGAGCAGATGCCGGCGATCACGTACCTGGACGTCACCGCAACCGACCGTGAGGCGATCGTGTGGGACACCGCCTACATCAGCCCGCAGGTGCAGGAGATCCTCGGCTACTCCCCGGAGGAGTGGGTGGCCGACCCGGAGCTGTGGCGTTCGCTCCTGCATCCCGACGATCGTGAACGAGCCGCCGAAGCCGACCGCGCGCATTTCGAGGACGGCACACCGCTCGACATCGAACTCCGCGTCTCGACCCGGGACGGTGAGGTCCGATGGCTGCGCGACCAGGCGGTGATGATCCTGGACGAGGAGGGCACGCCTCGATACAGCCAGGGCATCCTGCTCGACGTCACCGAACGGCGTCTCGCCGAGCAACAGGTGCGGGAGGCCGAGGAGCGCTATCGCGCCATCGTCGAACACGTGCCGGCCGCGATCTACCTCGACCTGGCGGACCGCTCGATGCGCACGGTGTACATCAGCCCGCAGATCGAAGCCATCACCGGGATCTCGCCGCAGGAGTGGATGGACGATCCGGAGGCCTGGCTCAAGATCGTGCCCGAGGACCGCGACCAGGTGGAGCGCGACTACCTGCGAGCCATCGCCGATGGCACGGCATGGAACGCCGAGTACCGGATGCGCACGCGCGACGGTCGCACGATCTGGGTCCACGACGAGACGACGTTCCTGCACGACGAGGACGGCAATCCGACCTACCTCCAGGGCGTCTTGATGGACATCACCGAGCGCAAGCTCGCCGAGCAGGCGCTGCGCGAATCCGAACAGCGTGAACGGGAAGCGGCCGAACGGCTCCGAGCCCTCGACGAGATGAAGAACACGTTCCTCGCCGCCGTCTCGCATGAGCTCCGGAGCCCGCTCACCTCGATCCTGGGGCTGTCGATCACGCTGGAACGCACGCCGGACATGGACGCCGAGGATCGGATCGACCTGCAGGAACGGGTCTCCTCGAACGCCCGCAAGCTGGACCGTCTGCTGAAGGACCTCCTCGACATCGACCGGCTCAACCGAGGCATCGTGGAGCCGCAGTACCGCACCGCCGACGTCGGCGCCCTGACCCGGCGCGCGGTCGAGAGCTTGGATGCGCTCGCCGAACGCACCGTGGTGATCGACGTCGGTGCCGTGGTGCTCCGGGTGGATCCGCCGAAGCTCGAGCGCATCGTCGAGAACCTCGCGATGAACGCCGCACGGCACACGGCGAGCGACCGCACGATCTGGGTTCGACTCGAACCCCATGACCACGGCGCCCTGCTCACCGTCGAGGATGACGGGACGGGCGTCGACGAACACCTCCGCGAGGCGATCTTCGAACCGTTCCGCCAGGGGCCCTCGGTGTCCTCCCACTCGCCCGGCACCGGGATCGGCCTGTCGTTGGTGGGCCGGTTCGCGCAGCTCCACGGTGGCCGGGCCTGGGTGGAGGATCGGCCCGGCGGCGGTGCCTCCTTCAAGGTGTTCCTGCCGGCCGGACCCGAGGGAACCGCCGCGGCATCGGCCGAGCCGAGCCACCGCTGCCTCCACGACCCTCGACGGCGACACCGCCGCGGCGGGCTAGGTCTCGGCGTCGGGTTCGTCGTCGTCCTTGTTCATCCGTGCGCGGAGCCGGTCCATCACCTTCGGAGGTCGTCCGCCGTCACGGGCGCGCTCCTGCTCGAACGCCTCCTGTGCATCCTCGGCATCGCGCGTGAGGTCGCTCTCGACCACCGCGTGACGCTCGACGACGGTGGAGCCGATGGCCTGGACGATGGCAGCGATCGGCAGCGCGAGGAACGCCCCCACGATGCCGGCGATGCTCGCGCCCGCGATGGCGCACCCGAACGCGATCGCCGGGTGCATCTCCATGGTCCGCGCGGTGATGCGTGGGCTCAGGATGTAGTTCTCGAGCTGCTGGTACAGCACGAAGAAGATCAGCAGGATCAGCGCATCGACCGGGCTCTGCACCACGGCCACGACCAGCGGCAGCGCCATCGCGATGTACGTGCCGATCGTCGGGATGAACTGGGACACCAGCCCCATCCAGACGGCGAGCGGCACCGCGAACGGCACCCCGAGCGCGGTCAACACCACGAAGGTCGCCACCCCGGAGACCACCGCCAGCAGCAACCGTGAATAGAGGTAGGCGCCCGTCTTCTCGATCGCCACCTCCCAGGTCCACAGGACGGCCTCTTGCCGTTTCGGCGGCAGCACCGAACAGATCGCCCGGCGGAACCGGGGGCCGTCGGCGGTGAGGTAGAAGGTGAACAGCCCGATCGTCAGCAGCTTGAACACCGTGCCCAGGATCGAGGTCGCGAAGCCGAACAGGTTGCCCGCGACGTTCGTGGCGAACTGCCCCAGCTCGGAATCGGCCGACGAGAGCTGCTGCTGCAGCGCCTCGGGCGAGACATCGACGTTGAACCACCTCGTGGTGTACCCGCTGATCGTTCGCAGGATGTCCGGGGCGGCGTCGATCAGCTCACGGAGCTGGGTCACCACCAACGGGATCATCAGGGCCACCATCACCACGGCGAAGACCGCGAGGCCGAACAGGATCACCCCGGTGGCCACCCCGCGACGCCATCCCCGCTTGGCCAGCCAGTCCACCGCCGGTTCCAGGGCGAACGAGGCGAACAGCGCCACGACGACCCAGATCAGCAGGTCCCTGACCTGGCGGAAGAACGCGAGGAACACCAGCGACGCCAGGCCCACCGCGGCGATCGAGCCCAGCAGCATGAAGATCCAGCGCCACGAGGGCAGCTGCACCTTGACGAGCGTGGGTTCGCGTTCCTCGCTCGGAGACTGGTCGCTCATCGGCTCCCTCGGACCTCAGTCGGGCGCGGCTCGCCCGACGGCGCGAGGATACCCCGGCAACCGGAAGCTCCCGCGCAGCCACGGGCGCTCCGCAGGTCCGCGGCTAGACTCGAGGTCCATGCCCCAGCGCGACCACAACCCCTCCGGCCGGCGGCTCCATCTGCCGATCGTCGGCGTCACGAACGGCCCCGGCGTCGACCCCGAGCTGGCCGGCGTGAACGCCAGGGGTGAGCGGAAGCCGCCGTGGTTGAAGGTCAGGCTCCAGACCGGGCCCAACTACGGGGAGCTCCGAGACATCATGCGCGGGCGCGAGCTCCACACCGTGTGCGAAGAAGCGATGTGCCCCAACATCCACGAGTGCTGGGAAGACCGGGAGGCCACGTTCCTGATCCTGGGCTCGAAGTGCACCAGACGCTGCGGCTTCTGCGACGTGATGACCGCCAAGCCCGACCCGGTCGACGAAGGCGAGCCCGAGCGCATCGCCGACGCGGTCCGCGCCATGGGCCTGCGCTACGTCGTGCTCACCGGCGTCGCTCGTGACGACCTCCCGGACGGCGGGGCGCGGATCTGGGCAGCGAGCATCCGCGCGATCCGGCGCGAGGTCCCCGGCTGCCGCGTCGAGATCCTGCCGAGCGACTTCAAAGGTGGCGAGACCGACATCGCGACCGTGCTCGACGCCGCGCCCGACGTGTTCGCGCACAACCTCGAGACCGTCCGCCGGCTGCACGACCGGATCCGTCCGGCCTTCGGCTACGACCGTTCCCTCGACGTGCTCCGGATCGCCAAACGCCTGCATCCGGACATGGTCACGAAGTCCAACCTCATCCTGGGGATGGGCGAACGACCCGACGAGATCGAACCCGCGATGCACGACCTCGTGGAAGCCGGTTGCGACATCCTCACGATGGGCCAGTACCTGCAGCCCACCGCCATGCACCTGCCCGTCGATCGGTGGGTCCACCCCGACGAGTTCGCCGGCCACGCCCTCGTCGGCGAGGCCATGGGCATCGGCCACGTCGAGGCCGGGCCGCTGGTGCGTTCCAGCTACCACGCCGGCACGCAGTTCCAGCGCGCGATCGACAGCAGGGTGAGCACCCCGACGAGCTGACGCGCGGGCACGGCCGGGCGCTCGAACGGATGGAGGAGCCGGCCTGTAAGCCGGATCCTGTGCGCGGGCCGAAACCCGCCGGCGACCATCTTTCTCGGCGGACGCGCCGAAGCGCGACCACCGCCGGTCCGTTCGCCGGACCGGTGCGGCCTACCCGGCAGCTCGGACGGGCCGTCCTCGAACGCTGCCTGCTCGGCCTTGCTCCGGGTGGGGGTTGCCAGCCGCGACGGTCGCCCGCCGCGCTGGTGCGCTCTTACCGCACCGTTTCACCCTTACCCGAACGGCTCACGCCGCCCGGGCGGTCTGCTCTCTGTTGCCCTGTCCGCGAGGTCACCCCCGCCTGGCTCACGCCAGCACCCTGCCCTGCGGAGTCCGGACTTTCCTCGAGCGATCCGAAGACCGCCCGCGGCCGCCCGGCCGGCTCCTCCGCTGGCGAGGATACCCGTCGTGGTTCCGCAGCGGGCGGCGCCTTCGATGAGTGGGGGCCTCAGCGGCGAGCGGCGAGCCACGCGTCGACGCCTTCGTTCGCGAGGCGGTCGGGCTCGGTGTTGCGCTCTCGGCGCACGTGCTCGTAGGTGATGTCGTCGAACCCGCCCGCGAGCTCACGCACCTGCCGATGCAGCGGCACGAGGTGCTGGGTCTTGACCCGGTAGCGCCCGGTGAGCTGGTTGATCAGCAGTTGGGAGTCCGAGCGCAACAGGACGCGCGTGGCGCCGAGCTCGTGCGCCTTCTTCAGGCCCTCGATCGCCGCGGTGTATTCGGCGACGTTGTTCGTGGTCTCGCCCAGGCCCTCGGCGATCTCGGCCACGACGGCACCGGACGCATCGGTGATCTGCACCCCGATGCCCGCGGGGCCCGGGTTGCCCCGCGCCGCGCCGTCGCACGAGACGGTCAGAAGACCAGGATCCGCCGGCAGTGCTCACACCTCCGGACCCCATCGGTCTTCTTGAGCTTGTCGAGCTGCATCGCGGAGAGCTGCTCGTGGCAGCCTTGGCAGACACCGTCGACCAACGTCGCGGCGCCCACGCCCTTCTTCTGGGAGCGAAGGTCCTCGTAGAGCTCGAGGAGCTCGGGGTCGATCTCGGCGGCGATCGACGCGCGTTCGGCCGTCCGTTGCTCGAGCTCGGCGACGATGGCGGCGAGCTCCTGCGCCGAGGCTCCCGCCACCTGATCGACCGTGGCACGGAGCTGCTCGGACGTGTCCCGCGCCTCGGCCGCGCCGGCCTCGAGGGCCTCGCGCTGCTCGAGCACGACCAGGAGTTCGTCCTCGCGATCGGCCCGGCGCTTCTTC
Organism: uncultured Actinomycetes bacterium; assembly: GCA_963797635.1. Lineage (GTDB taxonomy): Bacteria > Actinomycetota > UBA4738 > UBA4738 > HRBIN12 > JAOUEA01. The sequence goes on along the minus strand of CAWCPZ010000011.1, from coordinate 23,674 downwards.
AGGTTCTCGATGTCGTGCTGGAGCGCTTCGAGTTCCTTGGCGTTGGCGACCGAACCGTCGTACAGGCGCGTCTGCTCGGCGTGCTCCTTCTGGGTCATCGATTCGATCTCGTGCTCGAACCGCATCTGGTCACGGCCGAGCTCGTCGAGCTTCAGCCCGAACTCCCCCAGCCGGTGCTCGGCGGCATCGGCGAGCTCACGCGCCTCGGCGAGCGCCCCACCGCCTTCCAGCGCCGCGCGACGCGTGCTCAATCGATCGATCGTCGTATCGACCTCTTGCAGTGCGAGCAGGCGAACCGTCGTCATGGCAGGCGAAGCCTAGCCGATGCCGCTTCGTCCGCGTGGTGCGGTCCTAGCAGGTGGTCGGCGGGAAGCAGTCTCCGACCTTCTCGAACTGCCCATCGGTCTGGGAGCCGAGGAACATCACCGCGGCGAAGATCACCATGGCGATCAACGCCAGCATCAACGCATACTCGACGGCCGTCGCGCCCCGATCCTCCAGCAGCCGGGTGCGACGCTCCGTCATCCAGACCTGAGCCCGTACGAACTGTCTCAGGAACATCTGGTCCCCCAATCACCGTCGCGCGGACCGCCCGCTCCGATGCGGGCGGCCCCTCGCGCCGTCTTGGGTGGTGTATCGGCACGAACCGGGCGGAAAGTTGAGCCGCCCGATGGTCGCTCCCGGTAGGCTTCTCGCCTCATGCACGGAGAGTCCCAGGACAAGGTGGCGCTGGTCACCGGGGCGGGCAGCCCCACGGGGATCGGGTTCGCGTGCGCACGGGTGCTCGCCCGGGAGGGCGCCTCGGTCGCCGTCGCCTCCACCACCGACCGGATCCACGAACGCGCCGCCACGCTCCACGGCGACGGCGCCGACGCTGCGGGGTTCATCGCCGACCTCACAGACCGATCACAGGCCCGGCGCATGGTCGCGGAGGTGCAGCAGCTCTTCGGACGTATCGACATCGTGGTCAACAACGCCGGCATGGTGAACGTGGGCATGGACGGCGAGAACTTCCTCGACTTCATCGACATGAACGATGCCGACTGGGATCTGGACATCGCGATGAACCTGCACACCGCCTACAACGTGACCAAGCCCGTCGTGCCGGGCATGATCGAGCGCGGCTGGGGCAGGATCGTGATGGTGTCGTCGGTGACGGGTCCGTTCGTCACGAACCCCGGCTCCACGGGCTACGGCGCCGCCAAGGCCGGCATGGACGGTCTGATGCGGGGCCTCGCCCTCGAACTCGGGCCGCACGGGATCACGGCGAACTCGGTCGCACCCGGGTGGATCGCCAGCGGTTCCCAGGTCCCCGACGAAGCAGACGCCGGACGCTTCACCCCGATCGGGCGCTCGGGAACGCCTGAGGAGATCGCCGAGGTCGTGGCGTTCCTCGCCTCGGATCGAGCGAGCTACGTCACCGGCCAATCGCTCGTGGTCGACGGCGGCAACACGATCCAGGAGGACAAGGGCCCCTAGCCCTCCGGCGATCTCCGGCGGCCAGCGCGAGGGTCGCCACTATGCTCGTTGCGATGCTGCGATTCCTGGTGAAGCCACGGTGGATCGCCTTCACGGTGTTCGCGGTGGTGGTCGCGGGTGTGTGTTTCCGGCTCGCGTTCTGGCAACTCGACCGGCTGGACGGTCGTCGCTACTACAACGACCTCTTCCGTGCGGGGATGACCCAGGCGCCCGAACCGATCGAGTCGCTCCTGGCGGCTCCCCCCGAAGGCCCCCTCTCGTTCCGGCAGGTGAGCGCCACCGGACGCTACGACGCCGCCGAGGAGACGGTCCTGTACGGCCGGCCGCTCGACGGCAGGCCCGGCAACCATGTGCTCACCCCGCTCATCCTCGATGACGGAAGGGCGGTGATCGTCGACCGAGGCTGGGTGCCGTTCGAGCCCACGTATCCGCCGATCGCGGCGTCGGCCCCTCCCGGCGGGACGGTCGAGATCACCGGGCTGTTGGGCGCCGGCACGCATCTCGAGGAGAGCCCCGCCGTCCAACGCGACGACGGGCGCATCACGGTGCTCTCTCGTGTCGACCTCGAGGCCCTGCAGGAGCAGGTGCCCTACGAGTTGCTGCCGATGTACGTGACCCTGCGCACCCAGCATCCCGAGCAGGGCGACCTGCCGGTCCCGGAACCGCCGCCCGAACTCACCGACGGCCCTCACCTCGGGTACGCGTTCCAATGGTTCGCCTTCGGCACGATCGCGCTGGTCGGCTGGGTGATCCTGGTGCGACGGGAGGCCCTGGACCGACGCGGATCCACCACGCAGACTGAGGCGGGATCACCCGAAGACCCCGAGGGGATGGACGGAGCATGATCGTCGCGCTGTTCGGACTGCTGATGCCGCGGTTCATCATGGTGCTGCTGTGGCTGTTCTCCGACTACCTCAGCGAGGCCTACGGCACGTGGGTGTGGCCGTTGATCGGCTTCTTCATCCTGCCGACCACCACCCTGTGTTACGCGGTCGCGGTGCAGGAGCTCGACGGGTTCACCGGATGGGGCGCGGCGCTCACGATCCTCGGCCTGTTGGTCGACCTGGGCGTGTTGGGTCGCGGCCGAGGGGTCTTCAAGGGCTCACGCGACGCCGTGTGAAGGTGCGCGAGCATCATGGGACCTGGCGGCGTGCGCCGAACCGCACCGCGACCCCTGGTGAGGCATGCACGAGTGGCGGTCCCGTCGGCGACGGCAGCCCTGTCGCGGCGACCAGACGCTCGTGCAACGACTCGACCACGGCGCGACGGAGCGGCCAGGCCGGGTGCTCGACCTGGGTGGCCAGCAGCGGCACCCCTCGCGCCGGCAAGGTCGCCGGGCCGGGGCTGTAGAGGCGCCACCGGCAGATGAGGAACCGTTCCAGGTCGTTCAGGTCACGAGCGTCCAGCGTATCGCCGAGCCGCACCTGCAGCGCCAGCGATGCGCCACGGGGTCCCGGCCAGCGACGACGGCTCCGATAGCGAACCTGCGATCCCCGCCGCTCGACCGTGGTGCGGGCCCACACGTACGGGATGCGGTAGGTCTGCCGGGCCAGCAGCACGCCACCGAGCCGCGCGGCATCCAGCGAGAGGAACCAGATGCCCCGACGGCCGTCGGGGCCGCGGACATAGGTCCGGACGTTCACCTCGGCGAATCGTCCGGCCCACGGGAGGGCCGGCATCCCGGGCGCTCGGATCGTCAGCCGGAACGGCACCACCCCCACCCAGGCCGCCCCGTCGATCGTGTCGACCTGCAGGCCCGGAGGCAGGAGCTGGGCCACGGTTTCCGGGGCATAGGGCCAGTGCAGGAAGGTGAGGTCGTCCCACCGCTGGAGCATCACGGGGCGTTCGATCGGTTCCGGTGGCTCGATCGTCGGTTCGTCGGCCGTGTCCCATGCGACGGTTCCTTGCGGCTGCATACCGCTCGCCTCCGTTCGACCGTCGGACTCCTTCGATCCCGGGCCCGACTGAGCGCTCGCTTTGAGCATCTGCTCAAATCATACCGCGTAGGTTCAGCCGCTGTCGGTCCCTTGCCCCTGTTCGCCCCTGGACGCGTTGGAGGGCAAGGAACCGGGAGCCTTCGGCGGAACGGCGACCTAGCCTGCCGGGGCGATGGGCAGGTACCTGATCCGGCGGATCGGCTTCACCGTCCTGGTGCTGTTCGTGGTCTCGCTCCTGACCTTCCTGATCTTCGTGAAACTGCCGAGCGGCGACCCCGCTCGGCGGGCCACGGGGAAGTCCTCGACACCCGAGCAGATCGAGAACGCCCGGAAGGCGTTCGGACTCGACCAACCGTTGTGGGTGCAGTACGGCCGCTTCGCGAAGGGCCTGATCCCCTTCCCCGGGCTGTTCCTGTCCGAGGACGTCTACTACAGCTACGGCAACTTCATCCCCGTCCGCGAGGAGATCGCCCGCCGGCTGCCGGTCACGGTCGCGCTGGCGTTGGGAGGGGCGGCCCTCTGGCTGCTGATCGGCATCCCGGTGGGGATCGCCGCCGGCGTTCGGCGCAAGTCCTCGATCAGTCGCTTCTCGATGCTGGTGGCGATCATGGGTGTGTCGATCCCGGTCTTCTGGCTCGGCCAGTTGCTGCTCTACATCTTCTGGTTCCGGCTGGGATGGGCGCCGCCCAGCGGGATGGAGATCGGCGTCGGCGTATGGGGATCGGTCCTGGACGGCCGGTTCCTCTTGCCGTGGATCACCGTGGCCGTGGGCTACGCCGCGTTCTACGCGCGGATGGTTCGCAGCAACGTGATCGAGACGATGCACGAGGACTACATCCGGACCGCACGAGCCAAGGGCCTGCCGGAGCGACGCGTGATCTATCGCCATGGGCTGCGCGGCGCGCTCACGCCGGTCGTCACGATGCTCGGCATCGACCTGGGGACGTTGCTGGGCGGGCTGTTCATCGTCGAGACGCTGTTCGGACTGCCGGGGGTGGGGCAGCTCGCCGTCACGTCGATCTCGACGAACGACTTCCCCATGGTGATGGGGGTGACCGTGCTCGGGGCGTTGTTCATCGCCGTGGCGAACCTGGTGGTGGATGTCGCCTACGCCGCCCTCGACCCGCGGGTTCGCTACACCTAGCTCGCGAGCGTCAGAACCGGTTGCGCATGCTCTCGGCCGCCATGTCGAAGTACTCGTGCAGGGCCTGGGCGACCGGCTCCGGTGGGTCCATCGAGGCGATCGCGGCGCGCATCGCCACGAGCCAGTGGTCGCGCTCCTCCGGACCGATCGCGAACGGCGCGTGGCGCATCCGCAGGCGCGGATGCCCGCGTTCGTCGTTGTACGTGCTCGGTCCGCCCCAGTACTGGGCCAGGAACAGCGTCAGTCGATGCCTCGCCGGCGCGAGGTCTTCCTGCTCCGGATAGAGGCGCAGGAGCACCGGATCGGCGGCCACGCCCTCGTAGAACCGGTCGACCAGTCGCTCGAAGAACGCCATGCCGCCGACGGCCTCGTACAGGGTCTGCTGGGTGTCCGCCACGACTCGGCAGTGTACGAACGTCCCGCCCGCGTCATCGCTTCCTGGTAGCGTGTGGCGCGAGGGTACCGATCGAAGTTCGCTTACGAGCAGTTCCCTCACACCGGCGGATGTCACGCCGGCGCCTGAAGAGCAGCTCCAAGGCTCGGACGGCGAAGGAAGGAGGGAATGCCAATGGCAACCGGTACCGTGAAGTGGTTCAACCCCGAGAAGGGGTTCGGATTCATCACTCCCGAGGATGGCAGCGCTGACGTGTTCGTGCACTTCAGTGCCATCTCGGGCGAGGGCTACCGCAACCTGGAAGAGGGTCAGAAAGTCGAGTTCGACGTGACCCAGGGCCAGAAGGGTCCCCAGGCTGCGAACGTCCGCGGCGTCTAGCCGCAGACGGAAGCTCCTACCAGTACGAAGCAGAGGTCCGGCGCACCATGCGCCGGGCCTCCTTCGTCTTGGCTTCGTCGTAGGCTTCGTCGTCGGTTTCGTATCCGGATATCCGCCGTTCGGCGATTCACGTTTCGGGCGCGCGCGGACGATACCCCTTGTATGAAGCCCTTCCGGATCGTTCGCCTCCTGTCCGTGCTCGCCGTGTTCGCCCTCATCCTGGCCGCGTGCTCCTCGGGATCGGGCACCGTCTCCGACGACGGCCCCGAACTGGGCCAAGCACCCGGCGGACAAGGCGGCGGCAACCATGACGCCGGCGACGGTGGCGATCCTGTTGCGCTGATCCGCGCCGTCACCGCCAAGGTCGAGGACGCGGGCGCCTATCGGGCGACCTTCGAGATGGCGATCACCGCGCAAGGTCAGACGATCGAAGCCACCGGCGAGGGTGAGTTCTCCGACGACCCGCTGCAGGTCCACGCCACGTACCGGTTCACGGACATGCCGGGGGTGGAAGGCGACTTCGAGATGGAGATGATCCTGGACGGTTCGGTGATGTACATGCGGTCGCCGATGCTGTCGCAGAGCTCGGGCCTGGACACCGATTGGATCTCGATGGACCTGGACGAACTGGTTCCGGGATTCAGCGACCTCGCGAGCCTGAGTCAGGGTCAGAACGACCCCACGGCGCAGCTCGAGTACCTGCGCGGGATCTCCGATGCCGAGGAGGTGGGTACCGAGCAGGTCGCCGGCGTCGAGACGACGCACTACTCGGGCACCGTCGACCTCGACGCCGCCTACGACCGTCTGCCCGACGACACGCGCGGTGAGCTGAAGCAGGCGATCGCCCAGGCCCGCAAGCAGTTCGGGCACGGTGCGATGCCGGTCGACGTGTGGGTCGACGGCGACGGGCTCCTGCGCCGCATGACCATGTCGTTGGAGTCCGGCGGCAACTCGGCCGTCGACTTCGGCATGCAGATGACGATGGAGATCCCCGAGTACGGCATCGCGATGCATCTGCCGATCCCGAAGGACGGCGACGTCACGGACGTCAGCGACCTGCTCCCGGCGATCCCGTAACGTCAGACCCGAGTTTCGGCCCTAGGGCTCGATGAGCCAGCTCCCCACCGCCGGCCGGAACGGGTGGACCTCCACCTGATCCCACACGCCTCCCGTGACATAGGGATCGGCCGTGATCCACGCGTCGAGGTCGGATCGAGAGTCGAACTCGACCACGAGCGTCGACCCGATCATGTCCCCCTGGTCGTCGAGCATCGCTCCGCCGACCAGGACGTGACCGTCGTCGACGAAGGGCTGGATGTTCTCCAGGTGGACCGGTCGCACCGCCGCCCTCCGCTCCTTCGCATCGGGATCGTCGCCGTCCCAGGCCGTCACCACGAATCGCATGTCGCCTCCTTCGCACCGGCGCATCTGTGGGCACCGGTCGTTCCATCGCCCGCAACGGGGACCGCGGGTCGAGCGTCTCCACGCCATGATGCAACGACGGCGACTCCTCGTGGTGCTGCTGGCGTGGTCGCTGGCCGCGTGTTCGCCTACCGCGTCGGCCGTGCTCCCCGGGGCCAGCAGGCAACCCGTGCGCATCCAGCCCGCCGATCCGCGGCCGTCGATCGAGCGCGATCCCGTTGCGGCACCCTGGACCGTGGCCATCGACCGCATCGTGGGCGGCCAACCCGTGTCCGTGGCGGTGGGAACCGGTCGTCGTCTCGTGTATCAGCACCTGGGCGACCGCGCGCGGTTGCCGGCGTCCAACCAGAAGCTCGTGCTCTCGATGGCGGCGCTCGACACCTTCGGTCCTTCGCACCGGTTCGTCACGGTGGCGCGGCCCTCACGGCCGCTCCGGCACGGCGTGCTCGCCGGCGACCTGTGGCTGATCGGCTCCGGTGACCCCGAGCTCACGCCGGCCGGGCTGAGCGTGCTGGCCGACTCGCTGCACGATCGCGGGCTGCGCACGATCACCGGCTCGGTGGTGGGCGACGTCGCAGCGTTCGATCGTCGTTGGTGGGCGCCCGGGTGGATCCGAGGACTCTCTCGTCACTACGTGGCCCGCCCGACCGCGCTCTCGTTGAACGGGAACGCCGGCCTCGCTCGTCCCGAGCTCTCGGCAGCGACCGCGCTCACGGATGCCTTGCGATCGAGCGGGGTCACGGTCGCGGGGTCGCCTCGCGCCGGGCGGGCGCCCGCCCATCTCCAGCCCCCGTTGGCTCAGGTGCGCTCTGCGCCGCTCGCCGACATCCTCCTGCGGCAGAACCACGGTTCGATCAACTTCGACGCCGAGATGCTGACCGAAGCGTTGGGCGCCCGGGTCAGCGGGAGCCAGGGCTCGACTCGGGGCGGGGCCGCGGCGATGGAGTCGTGGGCCTCCCACGAGGGCGTCCGTCTGCGGGCCTTCGACGGATCGGGCCTGTCGCACCGCGACCGCGTCAGCACGGTGGATCTCGTCACCCTGCTCCTCGACGCCCGGCGCGAACCGTGGGGCCATGCGCTGATCACGTCCCTGCCCTCCGGGGGCGAGGGCACACTCGGAGCCCGGCTGGCGGGCGTTCCCGTCCATGCGAAGACGGGCACCCTGTTCGTCACGCCGGTGTCGGCGTTGTCGGGCTACGTGCGGACGTCCGAGGGGCGGCTGGTGGCGTTCTCCGTGCTCAGCCGAGGGCTGAGCAAGTCGGCGGCGGTGGCGATCGAGGACGCGATCGTGCGGACGATCGCGGGTGCGCGCCTGCGCTAGGCTCGCGCCCGTGGAGTTCAGCGACGTCGTCCGGCGCCGGCGCATGATCCGGCGGTTCGATCAACGGCCGGTGGACCGCGAGACGATCGATCGCATCATCGACGTCGGGCGCCGAGCCCCGTCGGCGGGGTTCTCGCAGGGGCTGGAGCTGTTGGTGCTCGACACGCCCGAGACCGTGTCGGCGTTCTGGGAGATCACGCGCGATCCGGAGTTCGGCTGGGATCCCGACGACGTCGCGGTCGGTCCGACCGTCATCGTGCTGCCGCTGCCCGACCCCGCCCGGTACCTGGAGCGCTACTCCCAGCCGGACAAGATCGCGTTCGGCATGGACGAGGCCGAGCACTGGCCCGTGAAGTTCTGGGAGGTCGACGCCGCGATGGCCTCGATGATGATGCTCCTCGCGGCCGTCGACGAAGGGCTGGGCGGGTGGTTCTTCGGCATCACGCACGGCGAGCGCGCGCTGCTCGACCGGTTCGCGGTCCCGGACGACCTTCGTCCGATCGGGATCCTGGGGTTCGGGTACCGCGCCGACGACGAGGAACCCGCCGGCTCGTGGCGTACCCGCCGGCGACGCCCCCTCGAAGACCAGCTCCATCGCAACGGCTGGTGAACCTCGCCCGGAGCCTTCCCTCAGGTAGCGTTGGCCTGTGGACATCTCGACCGCGGACCTCTGCGACGCGCATGCCGACGAGCTCCAGATCGCCGAACCCGGGCTCGTGACCATGGGCGGGGCCCCGGCGTTCGGTGGGCCGATCGCGACCGTGCAGGTCCTGGAGGACAACGTCCTGGTGCGCCAGGCGCTCGAGGAACCAGGGCAGGGCCGCGTGCTCGTGATCGACGGAGGCGGATCCCTTCGGTGCGCGTTGCTCGGCGACATGCTCGCCACGCTCGCTCGAGACAACGGGTGGGCCGGCGTCATCGTCAACGGCTGCGTCCGCGATTCCCAGGCGATCGGCGCGCTGGCGATCGGCGTGATGGCGCTGGCCACCCACCCGCGCAAGAGCGCGAAGCTCGGCCAGGGAGCACGGGATGTCCCGGTCACCTTCGCAGGCGTCACCTTCCGGCCCGGGGAGATGGTGTACGCGGACCGGGACGGCATCGTGGTCGCCGCGCGGCCGTTGCTCGATCAGGCTTGAGAGCACGGGTTCCGCGGCGGTTCAGGCGCCACCCATGTCACGCCCGGCATCCCGAGCGCCATGAACTCGACACACGGGCTCGTCGACGTGCCCAGGTGGAGGGCGTACGATGCGCTTCCGAGAAAGGGGTTTCCTCATGCAGAACCGGCTTCCCGGGCGCCATCGTGCGCTCCCGATGGTCGTCTCGCTGGCCTTCGTTGCCTCGCTGATCGGCTGGTCGGCCCCGGCGACATCGGCGGCAACCTTGTGTGCAACGCCTCCTCCCGTCGTGGACGTCTCGAACCTGACGCCCGGCACGACCGGCACCGCCTGGACGGTGGTGGAAGGAACGACCCCGGTCTCGTTCGACGTCGAGGTGCTCGGCGTCCTGCCTGACGGCATCGCGCCGGGGATCGACTTCATCCTGATCCAGGTGTCCGGCCCGGTGATCGACGAGACCGGCGGCATCGCCGCCGGGATGTCCGGTTCCCCCGTCTACGTGGGCGGTGACCTCGCCGGCGCGATCTCTTACGGCTTCTTCGGGGCCGACCCCACGATCGGTGGCATGACGCCGGCCGCTTCGATGGTGCACATCCTCGACTTCCCCCAGCCGCCGTCCCCTGCTCCGGTGAAGCTGAACGCCACCCTCCAGCGAGCGTTCGCCCGGGCCTCGGAGGCCACCACGGTCGCCTCGGCCCCGACGGTGGCCAAGCCCATCACCGTGCCACTGAGCGTGTCCGGGTTGGGCGCCTCCAGCGGCAAGGCGCAGTCGCGGTTGCAGCACTGGATGACGAAGAACGGTAGCCCCTTCGCCGTCACCACCGGAGCGTCCGCCCAGGCACCCGGCGGCGCGCCGCTCGGTGCTCCCCCGGTCGCCGGCGGCGCGATCGGCGCGGCCTACAGCTACGGCGACGCGACGTTCGGTGCTATCGGAACCGCGACCTTCGTGTGCGACGACGAGGTCGTCGCGTTCGGACACCCCTTCAACCACTCGGGCGAGACGACGCTCGCGCTCACGAACGCGAACATCATCCACACCATCCCCGACCCCAGTCAGGTGTTCGGCGCGTTCAAGTTCGGGCAGATCACCGACACCTCAGGGATCGTGACCCAGGACCGCCTGGCGGGCATCGCCGGGATCACGGGAACCGCCCCCGAGCTGACCCCCGTGACGAGCGACCTCACCTACACACCGCTCGGGACGTCGGATCAGGGTTCCACCCAGGTGGTCTCGCAGGAGTACCTGCCGTACATCAGCTACGCCCATACCTACTACAACGTCGCGACGATCACGGACGCGGACGGGCCCGGCTCGGGCACGCTCGATCTCACGGTGAACGGCACCGACGAAGCGGGCGATCCGTGGACGGTGTCGATCTCGGATACGTACTCCTCCGAGTACAACCTCGCCGACGAGGTCGGCTACTACGGCGTGTACCGGACCCTGAGTGAACTCGTCTACCAACGCTTCGAGGACATCGACGTCGACTCCGTGGACATCTCGGGTTCCCTGAGCGACGAGGACCTCACCGCCCGCGTGAAGAAGGTGCTTTCCCGCACGAACCAGCAGCACGCCTTCAAGCAGCGCCACACCATCCAGGTCCACCGTGGCGGACGGATCGACCTGCGGGTGGTGATCCTGCCCACCGATTCAGACACCCCCGTGACCGTCGACCTCCGGATCGACGTGCCGAGCAAGCTCCGCGGGTCCGGGGATCTCCTGGTGATCGGCGGCGGGTTCCGGCTCCGCGACCACGTGAAGTCGTTCGCCGACCTCGTCGATTCGCTCAACCACCAGCCCAAGCGATCGGACGTCTCGGCGGCGATCTTCGGTCGGGGCCTCCGCGAACCCGAAGGTCGTGTCCGAACCCTCGGGGTACGTGCTGCAAGGCGTCGAACGCCTGAACATCAAGATCGTGCACTGAGGACCGAGCGCTCACTCCACCGTCAACACGAAAAGGCGGGCGATCCCGGAGGGGTCGCCCGCCTTTCGTGTTCCCAGCTGGTCACCGGTGGGTGACCGATGGTGCGCGGTGCTCAGCTGCCGTAGCCGCCGTCACCAGGGTAGCCACCGTCACCGGCGACACAGTGCGAGAGGACGAACTGCGGGTTCTTCGGGCTGCCTTCGTACGTGGCAGACGCCGTGGTGCCGGCACCCAGCGTGCCGTTCGAGTCGGCAGCGAACGAACCCTTGCCGTTCTGCACCATCGTGTAGGTGACGCCGTTGACTTCCATCGTCGCCGACGTGACACCCTTGCCGGTGAGGACCCAGTGGCCACCGCCGTCGCAGGGGAGGTTCTCTCCACCCTGGCCGGTCCACTGGATCGTGGTGGCGGCGAGCGCGATGCTCGCCGTCCCGGCAACCGTCATGGCCGTGAGCGCGATCACGAGGAGTTTGCGCAAGACCTGCTCCTTTCCCGTTTCTCGGAACCGACCGCTCGGCCCCTGTCGGGGCCCAGGCTAAGGAGAACGGGTGGTGTGCACATCCCCCGAAGGTTCAGAGTCGCCAGGCGAAAGACGGAGAAGCGGCCGACCTTTGACCTAGGTCGAAATGCCCGGCTTTCCGTGGTCGCCGCCCGGCTGGCCCGGATCGCCCGACTGGCCCGGATCGGCCGGCTGACCTGGATCGGCGGGTTGCCCGTGGTCGTCCGCCTGACTGGCCCGGATCGTCGGGCTGGCCTGGATCGTCCTGGCTGGCCCGGATCGGCTGGCTGACCCGGATCGGCGGGTTGCCCGTGGTCTCCGCCGTTCCCGTGATCGTCACCGGCCTGGCCGTGATCGTCACCGGCCTGCCCGTGGTCGTCGGCTTGACCGTGTGGGTCGTTCGACTGCCCGTGATCGTCGCCGGCTTGGCCGTGTGGGTCGTTCGAGTGCCCGTGATCCTCGCCCGCCTGGCACTTGTCTTCGCTCGCGGCCTTGCAGACGGTTGCACCCTTGCCGCCCTCAGGCGGCGTGGTGTGCGCGACATCGGAGATCTCCCCGCCCTTGGTGTCGGGGATCGACACGCCGACCTTGGCGAACAGTTGGTGTGCGATGTGTTGGGCGCCTGCCGGGAGGCCTCCGGCGAACGCCACGCCGCCCGTTCCGAGCATGGACGCCGCAAGCGCGACGCCTGCCACCTTCATCCGGATCCGACGTCGCGGCCGCACGGGGGTGGTCACGGCCGCGGAGGGCACCCTCGAGGGGGTCGGGAGTGCATCGATCACCGCGGCCATGGCCGCCACCGTGGCCCGCGCGCGCTCGGGATCGAGGTCCTCATCGGGACCTTCGTCCAGGGCATGGATCAGTTCGGCAACGCCTGCGTAGGAAGGCGCTTCCGCGGTATCCAGCGTGCCCTCGAGCAGGGCGTCGGCGAGTTCGACGTCGTTTGCGGACATCATGTCATCGGGTACATCGCGGTAGAACGTCATGGCGTTACGGCCTCCTCGCCGAGTCGCGCTGCCAATCTGCGGATCGCGCGGTGTTGCAGGGCGCGAACGGCTCCGGGCTGCTTGTCGAGGATCGAAGCGACGTCCTTGACCGAGAGGTCCCCCATCACCCGCAGCAGCACCACGTCCGCCTGGTCGGGCGGGAGTTCCGATACGAGCCTGAGGGCCCACCCCTCACCGAGGCGATCCATCGCGTCCGACTCCGCATCCGCCACGGGCCCCAGTCCTTCCAGCGACCCCGGGTCGCTCGGCGCCGTCCGCCGCCGCGCTTCCGTCCTGCGGTGGTCCAAGACCCTTCGCCGGGCGACCGTGAAGACGAGGGCGTGGAACTCCTCTTCCCCTCCCAGGAAGCCAGGCACGCCCTTCGCGACGCCGATCCAGGTGTCGGACGCGAGGTCTTCGGCCACGCCGGGCTCGTGCACGCGCAGATACCGCAGCACTCGGGGCTGCAGATCGCGATACAGGGCCTCGAGGGCCCACGGCGCGCCGGTGCGGGCGGCCGTCATCACGGAGTTGAACTGCGTTCCCAGGGTCATGGCACTCACCACCGATGTCGGCAGGTCTCCGATGGACCTGGAGTCCCGGGCGAAAGGCTGAGATCGAATCCCCCGCCCAGCCTAGATCCGGCGACGTTCGGCCGAGCGCTGGCGCATCGCTGAGGCGATCTCCATGCAGCGACCCGCATGAGCGGGCGCTTCACCCATGGAGGCCGGGCTGGTGCGCGGAAGGGTCCAGGACGAAGGCGGAGCGATCGTCGTGATCACGGCGCTCTCACTGGTGGCCATCTTCGGCATGTTGGTCTTGACGGTCGATGTGGGAGGACTGCTCCTGCGACGCCGATCGATGGTCAACGGTGCCGACGCCGCCGCGCTCGCCGCCGCGAAGTCCTGCGCCAACATCGAGGACACCTTCTCGCCCGAGAGCCGGGCCGACATCTATGCCGCGGCCAACGTGTCGGACCTCGTGGCCGAGAACGGCGGCGTCACCGACATCGTGGGATGCGACGACGGCCCCGGGTACGTGACGGTGCAGTATTCGACCCCGCAGTCGGTGTTCTTCGCCGGCGTCCTGGGGCTCGGCGACACGGCAGCCGTGACGGCCCGCGCCACGGCAGCATGGGGGCCGGCCGCCAGCGCGTTCGCGGCGCCGATCGTCCTCGACTCGGGGTACCTGCAAGGGGTCTGCAAGGTTCCCGACGGTGTCGAGATCGGGGACACCTGCGCCTTCTGGTACAACAACGGCGACGCCACCCTGGGCGACGCCACCTGGGGCTTCATGAACCTCGACCAGTGGGGCGTCGACGCCAACGAACACTGCAGCAACGCGGGCAGTTCGTCGCGCGCCGACTGGATCGTCGACGGCTATCTGGACGGCGTGAGCCTCAACGGGTCGCCGGCCGGCTCCGAACCGACCTATGTCTGCAACGACACCGGGCACTCCAACGCCGACTGGTCGACGCTCCATGACGAGATCGGCACGATCAAGTACTTCCCCGTGAACGACTGCGAAGGTCAGCTGGGCAAGGACGGCCAGGTATCGCCGTGTCCCGGCACGCCCGACAAGTACGCCATCATCGGCTTCACCGGTCTCATGATCGATCAGGTGTATCGGGGCAACGACGACGCGGCGATCGGCGAGCCGGGAGCGTCAGGCACCTGCACCATGGCGGTGAGCTCGCTGGCGTTCGGTCAGGTGAAGAACCTCGCCGACTCCTTCGGCGCGAACGGATGTCCCACCGGACCGGACACGGTGTCGGCCGTCCACATCTACCCGAAGAAGGGATCGGAGTACAACGGCTGTGCCCCCGGTGACCTGTCGATGTCCTGCGCCTACTGGTACGACGCCACGCTTCGTCAGATCACCTGGCGCACGGCGACCACCACGGACCTGAAGGTCCAGTACGACTGGTCCATGAACGGCACGGAGGGAGCCTGCGGGATCCACGCGAGCGACCCGAACGCCATCTGCCTCGTGACCCGCTGGCAGGGGTTCGTCACGACCCCGGGCCAGGTCGGCGGTGGAGCCGGCTTCGGGCTGGGAGCGGTCGTGCTGTGCGACCGAACGCTGGGGACCTGCCCGGACCAGGCCTGAATCACTCCCCGGCCGAACCGCTCCGTCGGTTGCCATGAAGGGGAAACCCCTCGGGCCCCGTAGAACCTCTGCGGTACAGCGTTCTTCGGAGAACTTGCCGAGATCTACAGTCGATGCAGTACCCATATGCTTAGGCTGAGCCCTTCCGAAACGGTCCTATCGACCTATCGTGTCCGCTCGCTCCCATTCCCGATGGCTACCAGGTAGCCGGCAGGTATCTGGCATGCCCGTACCCCGAGGGCGAGGGCTGGTGGACACCGCGGAGGGGGATGTATGGCAGGGAAGGAACGCACGACACGAACGTTGATCGCATTGGTGCTGGCCACCACGGCCACACTCGTCGGACTCGCACCGGCCGCTCATGGAGCACCGGTCGCACCCACATCCGGCATCCTGTTCGGAACCCACATCAGTCCACGCTGGGGCGACCAAGGTGAGTCGATCCGGCGCGCGGAGTCGATGCTGGGTCGCAAGTTCGACATCACGCACCGCTACCACGGGTTCACCGACCTGTTCTACAAGCCGGAGATCAACTGGACGAACGAAGGCAGGGTGCCGATGGCTTCGTGGCGGGCAACCGGCCTCACGCCCGATGCCAACCGCGCCGCCGCCATCGCTCGCGGTCAGTACGACAGCACGATCCGGTCCGTGGCCCGAGAGATGAAGAAGGTGCCGGGGCCGATCCTCGTCCGGTTCGCGTTCGAGATGACGCAGGCGCCGGGCCGGATCCAGTACATCGGAACGGGCCCGGAGTTCATCGCGGCGTGGCGTCACGTGGTGAACCTCTTCGACGCCGAAGGCGCCACGAACGTGCAGTGGGTCTGGGACCCGCAGGCCGCGGCCTTCTGCAGCGGCCATGCCCAGTCGTACTACCCCGGTGACGCCTACGTCGACTGGATCGCCGGAACCGCGATCCCGCCGTCGGAGTCCACCAAGAGCTTCACCGACCTCTTCAACTGCTTCTACGCCTGGGGCGCCACCAAGACGCAGCCGCTGATGGTGCAGACCGGGGTCGTCGAGGTCAAGAGCCAGCCCAGCTGGAAGGCGAACTGGATGGCCGGCATGCGCTCCTCCTTGAAGGCCATGCCCAAGATCAAGGCGTTGATCTACTGGAACTCGGAGAAGGCCACGACCAACTACTGGGCCGACACGTCTGCCGGCTCATGGAACAACTACAAGGCCATGGCCTGCGACACGTACTTCAACCCGAACCGTCGCCCGGGCTGCTAGCGAACGGGCCCGAAGCATCGAAGAGGGGCGGCGCGAGCCGCCCCTCTTCCGTTTCCAGCGGTTCCCTCCGAGCGACACCCGCCTCCACGGGAGATCTGACCCGTTCTCGGCATTTTCTTGCCGAAGGTCCTAGGCCGAACTGCCTACATCGGTATATCCTTCGCGAAACGGACGAACCTTCCCCATCGAGGAAGGAGACCAGCACGAAGGATCCCCCTCAGCCACCACCCTCGTCCCCACTGCCCCTCAACCCCCGAGAGGACCCCATGCGATCACATCGTTCCTTGGCGCTCGCCCTGTCCATGTTCACCCTGGCGGCGTTCGCGCTGATCCCCGGTAGCGCCGGCGCCGTGACCGGAGCCGCCTTCACGACGACGAACACGGCCGTCGACGGCACCGGCCACTGCAAGAACGGCAACGAGGACATCAACTGCAACATCTACGACGGCAAGCAGTTCGTCTGGCTGAACGGCGGGCCGAACGTGGCCTACGTCGGCGACGGCACCTACTTCTTCGCGGTCCTCGCCCCCGGCGGGCAGGCCAACCCGAACGACGGCACGCCCAAGAACCTGTCGGACGACTTCGACACCTACACCAACCGGAGGTTCACCGTGACGGGTGGCACGATCACCTCCTACGGGGGCAGCCACGACTTCGCCAACAACAAGATCAGGTTGGCTGCCCTACGCCGACACGCCCAACCCGGGCGGCGTCTACATCCTGGCGATCTGCTCGCTGCAGAATGGCACCCCGGTCACGCCGTCGAAGTGCAAGTACGACGCCTTCAAGATCCAGGAAGGGAACGCTCCATCGGCCTTCGACCTCACCGTGGTCAAGGACGCGAGCGGCACCTACGACAAGATCTACTCCTGGGGCATCACGAAGGACGTCGATCGGAACAGCGCCACGCAGCCGAGCGGCAGCGCGGCCTTCCAGTACACGGTGAAAGCCACTCGATCGGCGGCCCAGAAGACCAATATCGTGGTGGTGGGCACGATCACGGTGTTCAACCCGAACGTCGACGCGAACGGCGACACCATCCCGGTCCAACATGTGACCGTGACCGACCACCTGTCCAACGATGTCGAGTGCGTCGTCGATGATGCGGTGGACGTCACGATCTCGACCGCGGAAGCGTCCTTCTCGTATCGCTGCGAGTTCGACCTCATCAGTTACGGCCAGCTGAACAACAGCGTGACCGTGACCTGGGAGGCGCAGACGCTCTCCAACGGGGCGGAGCTGCCGGCGGGGTCGGCGAACTTCATCTTCACGAAGATCCCGTTCACCTTCACCAAGATCGACGCGTGCGCGAAGATCACCGACGTCCTGGACGCCGGAACGGTGAAGAAGCTCGGCACGCCGTGCGGGACGAAGACCTTCGTCTACAACCGAAGCATCCACGTCCCGACGTCGGGATGCGCCGACCACACGAACGTGGCGACGCTCTTGAAGAAGACGACGACGTCAGCCAGACCGCCAGCAAGACCGTGACGGTCTGCAAGGGCTGAGGCGATCGACCGCCGAGGAGCGTTCCTCGGTCGACCACGGATGAAGGGGGCCCTCGGCCCCCTTCATTTCATGCCGACCGGGCTCGGGGCATACTGTCCCTGCCGTCACGAAAGGGAGATCGCGTGGACACCAAGAGCCTGAACGGGATACCGCTGTTCGCGGAACTGTCGAAGAAGGATCGCGAGCAGATCGCCCGGTGGGCGGACGAGATCGACGAGCCCGCCGGCTTCAGGCTGGTGGACCAAGGGCGGTTCGCGCACGAGTTCTTCGTCCTGCTGGAAGGGACCGTGGACGTGCGCAAGGACGACCAGCACCTCACCGACCTCGGGCCGGGCGACTTCTTCGGCGAGATCGCGCTGGTGGAGCACGAACGCCGTACCGCCAGCGTGACCGCGACGACACCCGTTCGCGCGATCGTGATGCACTCCCGCGACTTCCAGGCCATGCGCAGTCAGATGCCCGCGGTCTGCGCCCGGATCGAAGCCGCCATCAAGGAGCGCAGCGGACGCTAGCGGTCGTGCTCTGCGCCATCGGTGAGACACTACAGGTGAGGCACTGATCACCCTTCCGACCCACGAAAGCCTGATCACCGAAGGCCTTGGGGAAGGAGGATCACATGATCGCAGCCGCTCCGATCGGCCTCTACTTCATCGGCGCGTTCGCTCTTACCATCGCGACGATGTTCTATCTGATGCTCAGGAAGGCCTGAGCGACCGATCTTCAGAACACCTGGAGACGTCGAAACGTGAAGGAGCCCCCAGCGAGGGCTCCTTCTTTGATTCCGGGTACGTGGTCGGCAGTCTCGGCATCGATCGCCTTGCGTGGGTCATCATGTGCGTGCTGACCGGAAGGACGCTCCAGTGGCCACGACGTTCGCGACCGTTGACGAGTACATCGGTTCGTTCCCCGACGATGTACGCATCATCCTCGAGGAGATCCGGCGTCGGATCCGCGCCGCCGTGCCCGAGGCCGCGGAGACGATCAGCTATCAGATCCCCACGTTCACGCTCGACGGCAGCGCCTTCGTGTACTTCGCGGGGTGGAAGCATCACGTCGCCGTCTATCCGATCCCATCGGGGGACGAGGCGTTCGAGCGGAGAGCTCGCGCCGTATCGCGCGGCCAAGGGCACGCTGAAGTTCCCGCTGAAGCAGCCCATCCCCTTCGACCTCATCGAACGCGTGGCGGGGCTCCTCGCCGCGCAACGCGGAACCTGAAGGTCCTCTGGTTACGCACAGTTGAACGATCCGCGATCGCGGAACACCGGGTCGGTGGGCAGTCCCGTCCAGGCGTAGTCGTAGCTTCCCTCGTGGAGGGTCAACTGGAGCACGCCGAACGCCTTGTTCTGGACCGCCAGCAGGTTGGCCGGCCGGGGCTTCTTACCCAACGGATAGAGCGATCGACCGCCGGTGCCGATCGTGAATTGACGGATGCCGTTCGCGTCGCGGGTGCCGTTCGCCGTCTGGGGCGCCCAGCGGTGGTAGATGTGGTTGTGGCCCGCGAGCATCACGTCCACGCCGGTTCGGTCCATGAGCTTCCACAGGTCGAGGTACATGGCGGTCTCGGAGCCGCCATTCGGCCGAGGGTCGTCCGGATCGACGAACTTCTGCCACGGTCGCCAGTCGAACGTCGGGTGATGCTGGAACGCCAGGGTGCACGTGGCGTCGCCGTGGGCGGCGAGGTCGTTCGCGAGCCATTCGTACTGCGGCGTTCCCGGACCGCAACCCGGGTCGTCGCGGCAGATGGTCGAGTTCAGCGAGACGACATGCCAGCTGCCGAGGTCGAACGAGTAGTACCCCTCGGGTCCGTGGGCACGCTCCCCGAAGTAGTCGAAGTAGCCCTGCGCGCCTTCGGTCTCGTATTCGTGATTGCCGGGCGCAGGCATCGTGATGGGCAGGAGGTGTCCGAACTGCTTGTCGTAGACGCGTTCGAACTCCTCGAGCGAGCCGTTGTTGTACTGCAGGTCCCCCAGCGCCAGGAACGCGTCGGGCGCCAGGCCGGTGATCAGGTCGGCCACCTCGTCCGATCGGCATGCTCCCTCTCCATCGCTCTGGCTGAACGACTGGCACACCATGTCGCCGACCGCGGTGATCACCGGGTCGGGTTCCGGAGGGGCAGCAACGCTGGGAGTGACGGGAGCCGCCAGCGTGGCTCCGCCGAGCAGCAGCGCGGCGAAGGCGAGGATCACGGAACGACGGGAGCGAGGGGACATACCGAACTCCTTGGGGACCGGACGAGTCGCAGGAGTCAAACACGGGAGCAACGAGCCTGGCAATCCTCCGAACGGCTCCATGGCGGGGCACGGTAGGCTGCAGCGTGGCCCGGTCGACTCGAGATCTTGCCGGTCTTGCCCTCGGCGTCGGCACCCTCGTCGGGACCGCGGCGCTCGCGCGCCGACCGATCTCCCGGACCGAGGTCCTGGCGTTCCGGGCCGTGAACGACCTCCCGGAAGCCGGCTATCCAGCGGTCTGGCTCCCGATGCAATACGGAACCTTCGGCACGGTCCCAGCATCGGCCGTTCTCGCCTTCGCCCGCAACCGACCGCGCCTCGCGCTCGCGATGGGGGTCGGCGGGACCACCGCCTGGCTGTCGGCGAAGGCGCTCAAACGAATCATCGGCCGGGAACGTCCGGCGGGCGTCATCGGCGACGTCCGGCTCCGAGGTGTTGAAGAAGGCGACCTCGGCTTCCCATCCGGACACGCGGCGGTCTCTGCCGCCCTGACGGTGGTCGCTCTGCCGTCCGTGACGGGCGGTTGGCGGTGGTCGCTCGCCGCGCTTTCGGGGTTCGTGCCCCTCGCGCGGATGTACGTCGGAGCCCACCTCCCGCTCGACGTGGTCGGTGGTTCCGCACTCGGTCTGGCGATCGGCAGCGCCGTCAACCTGCTGATCCCGGCGCGGACCCGGAGAACGGGTCATCGACGCCCTAGGTCGACGCCGGCACGATGTCGACCATCCACGGGATCCCGAACCGGTCGACGCACATGCCGAACTCGTCTCCCCACATCTGCTTCTCGAGGGGCATCGTGACCGAGCCACCGTCGGAGAGCTTGTTCCAGTAGCCCCGGAGATCCTCGGCGTCTTCCCCGCTCAGCGAGATCGTGATGTTGTCGCCGCGAGTGAGCTCGGCGCCGGGAGGCCCATCCGAGGCCATGAGGGTGAGCCCGTTGTCGGTCTCGAGCATCGCATGCATCGTCTTGTCGGCCACCGCGGGATCGTCGTTCCCGAACTCACCGAACGTGCTGATGTTCAGCGACCCGCCGAACACGTCGCGATAGAACTCCATCGCCTCCTTGGCGTTGCCGTCGAATGCGATGTACGGGTTGAGACGGGTCGACATGATCCCTCCTCGCTCGTGGTGGTCGGCTCAGATCGTGAACCTGATCCTGAAGCTAGGCCCACCTCTTCGGCTTCGTCAACCGACGTCGGGCGCCGGCGGATCGGCTGATCCTAGATCGGTGCGTCCTGGCTCTCGGTGCACCTCGATATCGCTTCGGTTGATGGGACGAAGTAGTAGGCGCCGGTCAGTGGCTGGGTGTAGATCGTGAGCGCGTCACGAACGCCGTCCGTGAGTCCGGCCATGCTTTCGAGCATGGCCGTCAGCCGGCGTTGTTCCGCGCTGAAGCCAACGAACATCGTGCCGTGATCGGTCACCGTTCCGTACGGCATGTTGCGCCGGAAGACCTTGCCGAACCGGTCTTGGTCCGTTCGTGCCACGTGGGAGGACGGCGCCTTGTCGTCGAGCTCCACGCTCTCCGACTTCGTGCGTCCCATCGCCTGCTCCTGCTGGGGGACGCCGAGCGATCCCCATGCGACCGCGTCGTGGCGCCATCGCTGCAGGAGCAGGATCGTTCCTCCTTCCCCAGGGCTCCCTTCGGCGATCAGCGCGACCTCGGCCGCCTCGATCAGACTCGGGTTCTCGCTCCCGTCCACGAACCCGGTCAGATCTCGGTCGTGGTGGTAGGGCCAGCAGGCGGTTTCCTCCGCTACCGCAGCGAGAGCGTCGAGCTCGGCGAGCGCGGCGTGAGCCGTGTCGAAGACCACGTCGTACGAACCCCCGGAGAGCCAGAGCACGGCGTCGTGTTGGGTCGCCGGCATCGTGAAGCCCTCGATACCGACGAGGTCGTGCTCGAAGCCCTCGGCGTCCGCCGGAGCGTCCTCCGGCGCCGCCTCCCGCCAACGCTCCGGCCGGAAGCCGGCGACGAGGTTGACGCCTCCGATGGTGGTCCTCGGCTCCCGGAGCGAAGCGATCGCGCGCACGAGCTCGGGGCCCTTCCGATCGGCGCGCAGGTCGAGCTCCAGGAAGGCGTGTGAGGTGGTTCCGAGGGCAAGGATCCCGCTTTGCGGAGTACTCACGTTCCCGATGATGCAGGAGGCCGGGAAGAGCGTCCAGCCGGCCGCCCCTCTGGAGCTATGAGGGTCTGCCATCTGCTGGGCGAGGTAGTTCGCCTCACCCAATCGCTGGATCAAGCCCAGTTGGGTCTCGGCGTAGTCCACGTGGGCCTCCTCTTCGAGCAACCTGCCCGCGAAGAACTCGCGGCTCGCCGAGTCCCCTTCTTCCAGGGCGATCCCGATCCCCGAATGCAGCAACTCCAGCGCCCGATGCTCCCCTTCCAGGGCGATCTGGAACTGTTCGCTGACGGTTTCGCCAACCGTGACCGATCCGAGCCGTTGCATGTTGGGCACGCCGTCCAGGAACAAGATGCGATCGATGATCTGCTCCGCATCACGCATCTCGTCCATCGCGATCGCGCGCTGCTGCCCGGCGATCCGTCCGTAGCCCCAGTTCACGCACATCCGTGAATGCACGAAGTACTGATTGACCACCGTCAGTTCGAGCGTGAGCAAGTCGTTCAGTGCCTCGATGACCTTCGGGCTTCCCTGCACGTGCCCCTCCTCAAGTCGGTTGCTCGGTCGTTGGTGCTCCGTCGTTGCCGTTCGATCGCTCCCGAAGCAGCCGCTCCAGCTCCTCGATGCATCCGCCGCACACGGTGCCAGCGTCGCTGACCTCCCCCAACGACTCGAGGGTTCGCGCTCCGCCGGCGACCGCCGCGCGGATCGCTCGATCGGAGATCGCTAGACACAGGCAGACGTACACAGCATGCCTCGCTCTCGATGCGGGCGGATCCTCGGTTCGGGATCGAGGCACAGCCTAGCGGTCATCCCGAGAACGCACCGATGTGAAGGTTTGCACGGTACGCGTGGCATTGCTGTGGCACCCCTTCCTTCCTGCGATGCCGGAGTGGCACGCTCTCGCCATGCGCGAACCGTTCCTGGCGGTCGGACTCTTGGGGATGTGCGTGTCCCTTGGTCTCGCGATGTCCTTCTGGAAGCTGGCACCCGCCGCGTCCATGGCACTCGTCGGCGGCCTCGCCGGCGCGACCGCCGGGTTGGTCGGCTGGGTGTTCGTCCCGGAGAACCTTCAGCAGCTGGATCTGATCGACGGAGGCATCCAGGCGAGCTACGGGGACGGTCTCCCCGCTGCCGCCCGGGGGTTCACCCTCGGGATCGTCCTCGTCGGGCTGGTGTCGCTGCGTCTTGCTCGCGCACCGACGGGCTTCCCCGCGTCCCTACGCCGGGCCTCCGTCGGTGTCCTGGCCGGGGGTGTCGGGTTGGCGTGGGTCGTTCGCACCCTGCTGGACGGTGAGTGCGCGCGACTCGGGACGCAGTCGTGCTCCGAGACCCTGATGGTGGCCGGCAGCATCATCCTCGATGCCGTGGTGGTGGGGACCCTGCTGCTGGTGTCGGCGTCCGCCACACCGATGCGTGAACGTCCGCCTCGGCGCCCTTCGATCCCTCCGCCAACGGGGAGCAGCACGCCCCGCACGACGCTGAGCTAGATCGCGTGGAGCGTCCAGGCGACCGCGAAGAAGACCAGCACGATGGCCGCGATCCTCCACGCAGCGTCGAACAGCGATGACCTCATGACCCCACGGTAGCCAGCGGGACTGACACGGCCGAGGCGAGCCGGAGGACCTACTTCGACACCCACGCCGACTCCTGGCTCAGGTACGAGATGGACTCCAGGATGTGCCGGCAGTCCTCACATTCCAGCTGGTGAACCCATCCCATGCCGTCATGGACGGCGTGTTCGATCAATGCTCCGGAGCCGCAGTTCGGACAGGCTGTTCCCGCTTCGATCATGCGCCAAGTATCGGTGTGTCCCAACCGTTCTGGCATCGACCCTTCGGCTAGGACTCAGTCCTACTCGAAGTTCGGTATCGGGGGATG
>CAWCPZ010000010.1:0-618377 GCA_963797635.1 uncultured Actinomycetes bacterium | reverse complement strand
GGCGACCCGCTGACCCTCGGCGACGAGGCCCCGCCTCGAACGCAGCTCGTGGCGTTCTACCCCACCGAGGGGGCCTTGATGGCCGACCATCCCTACGTGACGTTGCAGGCTGACTGGGTCACAGACGACGACCGGGCAGGTGCGGCGCAGTTCCTTCGGTTCCTCCTGGAACCCGACCAGCAGGAACGGTTCCAGGCGCTCGGCTACCGAGACCACACCGGGACGCCAGCCCCGAGATCAACGCAGAGAACGGCCTGATCGCGGCGCCGCCGATCACGATCACCCCGCCGGGTGGCGACATCCTGACCCAGATCAGGAACGACTGGCCCCAGTACCGAAAGCGAGCTCGGGTCCTGCTCCTGATGGATGTCTCGGGCTCGATGGACGAGCCGGGTTCCCGGAACCGGACTCGACGAAACTCGAACTCGCCCAGAGAGCGGCGCTGGCGGCCCTCGACCAACTGGGGGCCGACGATGAGGTGGGCCTCTGGACGTTCACGCCCGGACTCGGCTGAGCGTGTTGGCTACGTCGAGAACGTGCCGGTCGGTCCGCTCTCGACCAACCGAGACCGGCTGATCGAGGCAATCGACGGGCTTGGGCGAAGGGCGGGACGCATCTCTACGACGCGCTCCAAGCGGCATCGGCGCAGATGCAGGAAGACTTCGATCCGCAGCGGATCAACGGCATCATCCTCCTGTCGGACGGTGTGAACGATCCTCCATCGGAGGCGGGACGAGCCGAGACGATCGAGGCGGTCGCCCCACCAGGGCTCGACCGCGAGGTCCGGGTCTTCACGATCGCCTACGGCGACCTCGCCGACGTCGACACGCTGGCCGAGATCGCGCGCGCCTCACACGGCACGGCCTATGACGCCACCGATCCGATCCTCGATCGACCGTGTCTTCGAACAGGTGGTCGCGAACTTTTGAACGGCGCCGCCCGGGAACTCCGCCGGCCCTGGTGCTACCTCGTGGCCGTCCTCGTGGCCGCCGGCGCGATGGCGGCGGGCCTCCCCTGGGCCCTTGGCGTGGCGATCGCCGTTGCCGCCTTCGCGGTCGGGATCGCCGTTGCCGCGTGGCTCGGTGGACGAGACGAGCGTGCTCGGACGCACCGGCGGAGCCGTCGCGATCCCGAGCGCCTGCGTTCCAGCCTTCGCTCACGCCGACGATCCGGTCTTCCGCCTGGAAGGCGAATTCTGGACGATCCGCTATCACGCCGAGACGTTCCGTCTCCACGACGCCAAGGGCTTGCGCTACCTCCATCGGCTGCTCGAGAACCCGGGCGGGGAGATGCACGTCCTCGATCTCGTGGCCGAGGGATCGCCATCCGAGATCGGGACACCCGTCCGCCGGTGAGGAACTCTCGGTGGGCTCGCCTTCGGAGCCCATGCTCGATCGGCAGGCGCGGGAGACCCTCAAGCGGAAGGTCGACGACCTCCGTGACCAGATCGAGGAGGCACAGGCCAACGCTGACTTCGAGCGGGCAGCGGTCGCGCGGGAGGAGCTCGAAACCATCACCGACTATCTCGGTCAGCAGCTTCGAGCGGATGGGGCCTCACGCAACATCGTCGATGCCGCCGAACGAGCCCGTGTGAACGTGACCCGGGCGATCCACGCTTCGATCGCGAAGATCGACGCCCAGGACGCCGCGCTCGGCCATCACCTCGACCATGACATCCGGACGGGGACGTACTGCGCCTACCTGCCCGACCCCACGGCAACCCCCCACTGGCGCCTCTGACCAGCACCGATGCGGTCCGGGACCGGATCCCGGCCAGGTGTTCATCGATCGTTCCACGCGGATGAACGATGTTCAGCCCCAACGAACGCCTCTCCGTTGACGACCGCGCACCGGATGGACCGGTGAGTGCGGCAGGAGGCGGAGATGTACGACACGATCAGCACCGATCCGATCGACGACCCGATCGCACCTCCCGGATCGGAAGCCGGACGGCGTCGGGCACCGATCAAGCGGACGTTCGTGACTGGGGTCGCCCTGCTCGTGTGCGGGGCGGTGGTCGGCCAGCTCGTCGTCCAGCGGAACGAGATCGAGCGGCAGCGTGGTGCGCTGGCGGCGATCCAGCGCGGCCAGGAGTCCCTCAGCGAACGCGCGACCGAACTCGAGCGGACGCAGTCGGACACGGCGAGTCAGCTGGGAACGATGCTCGACGCCGAGTCCGTCGTCGCCGGCGCTGAAGGATCCGTCTTCACCTTGCTCGCGGGCCCGTGGCAGGGCTCGGCGTTCGTGATCGAGAGCACCGCGAACCGATCGCTGCTCGTCACGAACTACCACGTGGTCCGGACCCTGTGGACCGCCCACGTCCGGCGCGTCGTGATCCGTGACGGACACACCTCGTTCAACGGCTCGATCGAGACGGTTCGCCCGGACGCCGACCTGGCGATCATCGAGGTGCCGCGTGCGCTGTCGCCGCTCGAACCGCGGGACGGATCGGCCGAGGTCGGTGAACCCGTCGTGGTCGTCGGCTCCCCGTACGGCTATGGCGGCACCGTGAGCACCGGGGTCGTCTCGGCGGTCCGCGGACCGGTCCTGCAGTTCTCCGCCCCCGTGAGCCCCGGAAGCAGCGGTGGTCCTGTCCTCGATGCGGACGGGGAGGTCATCGGGGTGGCCGCCGCCAAGGTCGAGGCGCGTGGCGCGGAAGCGCTCTCGTTCGCCATCCCTATCGGACGTGTGTGCCGGCTGACGCCGGCCTGTTGAGGAGGAGGTTGTCATGACGTGTACACGATGCGGAGCCCGGCTGGAGGCCGAACGCACGACCTGCGGTCTCTGCGGACACGAACAGCGCGCGGTGACCGAGATCAGCGTGCCTCCGTACGTCGATCGGGAGCTTCGGCTCGTTCGGCGTCGGCGGGCCTGAGATCGCTCCGCCTTCGGTCGCCGTCGAGGCGCCCCCTGCACCCCCGATGCACGGGCCCGACGGTCCGGCGAACGAGTCGGGCAGCAGGCACCGGCCGTGGCGGATCGTGATCGCTGCCGTGCTCTCGGTGGCCCTGGTGGCCTCGGGCGTGGCGATCGTGTCCCTGTCCGGTTCGCTCCGGTCCACCAAGGCTGACCTTGACGCCGCGACCGATCGATCGGCACAGACCGCGGCCCAGCTCGACGACGCGCAGGAACGGGTCGTCGAGCTGGAGGGCGACCTCGAGTCTGCCCAGGGCGAGGTCCGACACGCCGAGGCCGACCTCACCGACGCGGAGGACTCGCTCGAGGCGTGCCAGGACCTGTTCCGCCTCGGTGCGACGTTCGGCACCGGGATGCCCTCGCCGGGCGACCGGGCGAAGGCCGCGGCCCTGCTGATCAGCTGCTTCCAGGGAGAGCTCCCGCCCCAGCTCTTCCCCTAGCCACGACCGAGCGAGGAAGGAGACACGAGATGAACGCCCAGCGCAGACGGTTCCCCGGCCGGTACCTCGTCGCGATCGTGGTGGGGACGGTCTCGATCGTGGCGATCCGGTCGGTGGCCCCATGACGAGCGACCGAGCTCTCGCGGGGACTGCGAACGCCTCACGGTGGTTTCGTCGTCGGAGAAGGCCGACCTGCTCGGCGACATCGCTCGCCGGTACGAAGCGACCGACCCTCGGATCGAGGGTCGGTGTGCGGCGGTCGACGTCGTGGCCAAGCCCTCGGGCGACGCCGCCGACGCGCTGGTCGCGGGGTTGGGACACGACGGTCGAAGGTCCTCGCCCGGATGTGTGGACCCCGGTCACGAGCAGCTGGCTGGAGATCGCCCAGCACCGGCTGGCCGGCTCAGACGGTCCGGACCTGATCCCGGCCCAGGTCGACTCCATCGCGAGCGCACCCCTCGTGATCGCGATGCCGCGGCCGATGGCCGAGGCGATGGGGTGGCCCACCGACCAGATCGGTTGGCACGACCTGTTCGACCTGGCCACCGACCCCCGTGGGTGGGCCAGGTACGGCCACCCCGAGTGGGGCCGGTTCACCCTCGGCAAGACGAACCCCAACTTCTCGACGTCGGGACTCAATGCGCTGATCGGCGAGTACTACGCCGCGACCGGCACGTCCAGCGATCTGACGACGGACGCCATCGCTGATCCCGCCGTCGTGCGGTTCGTGCAAGGGGTCGAATCAGCGGTCGTGCACTACGGCGACATCTCGACGACCTTCCTGGAGAACCTTCGCCGGGCCGACGAAGCGGGCCACGGATTGACCTACGTCTCGGCGATCGCCATCGAGGAGAAGTCGGTCTGGGACTACAACCAGGGGAACCCCTCGGGCGACATCGCGTCCCTCGGCGACCAGGCGCCTCCGTCGATCCCGCTCGCGGCCGTGTACCCCGTGGAGGGGACGTTGGTGAACGACCACCCCTACGCGATCCTGGATGCCCCCTGGGTGAGCCCGCTCCGGCGAGCGATCGCCGAGGACTTCCTGCGGTTCGTGCTGGCCCCCGAGCAGCAGGAACGCTTCCAGGAGGCCGGGTTCCGCGATCACGCGGGCCGGCCCGGGGACGCGATCGACCCCGAGCAACGGCCTGCTCCCCGACCAGCCCGCGGTGACGCTGTCCACCCCGTCCGCGGTCGTGCTCGACGCGATCCAGCGTTCCTGGGCAGACCTCCGCAAGCGCGCCCACGTGCTCCTGATCCTCGACGTGTCGGGGTCCATGGGAGATGTCGCGGGAGGCACGGGTGACTCGAAGCTGGATCTCGCGAAGCGGGCGGCGATCCAGGCCTTGGCTCAGTTCGAGCCCGACGACGCGGTCGGGCTCTGGATCTTCTCCAGCGAACTCGGGCCCGGCGGAGAGCCCTTCATGGAACTGTCCCCCATGTCGGCCCTCGGTCCGAAGCTCGAGGAACTGCGGGAGCGGATCGGATCGCTGGGGACCTCCGGCGGCACCGGGCTGTACGCCACCGTGGACCACGCCGTGGACGTGATGCACGGATCGTTCGATCCCGATCGCATCAACGGCATCGTGGTGTTGACCGACGGCAGGAACGACTACGCGGAGTACGCCTCACCCGATCCGTTCGATCTCGACGCTGGCGCACCAGCCCGCCGATCGAACGGTGCGGGTGTTCTGCATCGCCTACGGCCACGACGCGGACCTGGCGACCCTCGAACTGATCTCGAACGCGTCCACCGGCACCACCTACGACGCCTCCGACCCCGCGACGATCGACGATGTGTTCGCCGCCGTGATCTCCAACTTCTGATGGACACGCGACGGTCACTCGACCCGGCGGCAGCGGGCCTCGGCCTCGGAGCATCGGTCGCATCGTGGATGGTGGGGATCCCGTTCCCGATCGGCGCCGCCATCGGCGCCGTGACGTTCGCCGTCGCTTCGCCGGAGCTGATCCGACGTCTGCTTGCCTCGCGCGGCCGGGCCAACGAGACCGCCGTCCCGGCGGTCGAGGAAGCGGCGAGACCGTCGAAGGATCCCTGGGTGCGCACCGGCGAGCGTGCGATCCGGGCGATCGATCGGAGCGTCGCGTCGCTGGGTGAAGGCCCGCTGCGTCAACGGCTGTCGACGATCGCCGGAGAAGCCCACGTGCTGCTCGGCGACATCCGGTCGGTCGCCCGGCAAGCGGCCTCGCTCCGCGCGGCCGAACACGGGCTGGACACGACCCGGCTCAGCGCGGACCTCACCCGGTTGGCGAACGAACTGGACCGAGACGCCGACCCGGCGGTCGAAGAGGACCTGCGGCGCTCGCTCGCCGCCGTCCAGGAGCAGCTGAAGATCCACGCCCGGCTCGAGGCGACCCGGAAGGAGCGACCAGGCCAAGGTCGAATCGGGCGCGCTCGGATTGCAGCACATGGCGGCGCAGATCAGCGAGATGACCGCGCTCGTCGACCCCGATGGATCCACGCATCACCGCGAACGACTCGAGCAGCTGACCTCCCACCTGGAGGGCCTGCGTGCGGGACTGCAGGACGCGAGCGCGGTCAGCCGGCGCGCTCTGGGCACCACGGAGATCGAAGGAGGAGCGACATGATCCACCTGCTGCGCAGGACGTGGAAGTACGCCGCGGCGTTGCTGTCGCGGAAGTTCGAAGCCGCTGCCGATCCGGAGATCCAGATCGAGCAGGCGATCGAGGAGGGCAAGCGCCAGCACGGGCTCTTGGTCCAGCAAGCGGCCGCGGTGATCGGCAACCAGCGACAGATCGAGCTGAAGCTGGGCCGCACGATGGAGCAGGTCGAGAACCTGCGAGGGTCGGCGCGTCAGGCCCTCGTGCTCGGCGACCGAGCCCGCGGAGCCGACGAGGAGTCGGAAGCAGCGTCGTTCGACGAAGCGGCGCACGCGTTCGCGCTGTCGCTGGTCACGAAGGAATCGGAGATGCGGGACCTGAAGTCCTTGCACGACCGAGCGATCGACGGCGCCGCGGCAGCGAAAGCGGCGGTTGAGCAGAACGCCTTCGTCCTTCGGCAGCGGATCTCCGAGCGCACCCGCCTGCTCTCCGAACTCGAGCAGACCAAGCTCCAGGAGCGCATGAACGAGGCCCTAGGCTCGATGAGCGACCTGGCGCCTCAGGCGGACGTGCCGTCGTTCGAACGGGTGCGCGACAAGATCGAGCGCCGGTATTCCCAGGCGTTGGGGGTTGCCGAGATCGGGTCCTCGGCGATCGAGGTGCGAGCGATCAGCGTCGAGCGCGCCACCCTGGACGCGGAGGCCGCGCACGTCCTCGCCGACCTCCGGTTGAGCCTGCGCGAAGCCGAAAGCACGCCACCGGCTGCGGGCTAGGTCGCTCAGGCAGCGGGATGCGAGGGCGACAGCAGGTCTTCCACCGCGTCGGCCACGTCCTGCGGGTCGAACGGCTTCGTCAGCACCTGGTCGGCGCCGGCCTTCATGCACTCGACGTGCTCGCGCGACATCGTCACCGCGGTCAGCACCAGGATGGGCACCTCGCGGGTGGCGTCGTCGTGCCGGAGCGTGTCGATCACGTCGATCCCGTTGACCTCGGGCATCATCAGGTCGAGCACGATCGCGTCGGGGTGCTCGTCGAGCGCCGTTCGGATGCCCGATTCGCCGCCGTCGGCGGCGATCATCTCGTGACCGATCGCCTCCAGGGCGTACGACAGGATGATGGGCACGATCCGTTCATCGTCGATCACCAACACACGAGACATGCATCCCTCCTCCCATGTCGCTCTTCCCCGGCATCGGCCTGCCGCGCCCGAGACTGAAGCCCTCGCGTCGAGATCTCCAGCGTTCAGCCGGCAAAGGCGCTGCTACGGTGCCCCGGATGGCGATCGAGTTCCTGTGGCGGGGCGAGGCCACGAGCCGTGAATTGAACGAACTGCACGCCGAAGCCTTCGAGACGGAGGTCTTCTCCGATGACGTGTGGCCGTGGACGACGCTCCTCGAGCGCCACAGTCTCGGCTGGGTCGTGGCCCGCGACGACGGCTCGCTCGTCGGGTTCGTGAACGTGCTGTGGGACGGCCTGGTGCACGCCTGGATCCAGGACACGATGGTGGCCGACTCGGCGCGCCACCGAGGCGTCGCCACCCGGCTCATCGAGATCGCCCGTGACGGGGCGCGGGATGCGGGATGCGAGTGGCTCCACGTCGACTTCGACCGTCACCTGCGTCCCTTCTACTTCGACGCGTGCGGGTTCGCCCCCACCGACGCCGGCCTGATCGAGCTGCAGGAGGAAGCGTCGGACGATGATGCGGATGCCTGGGAGCAGCGGCTCGCGGCGCTGTGGGCCTCGATCGACGATCACAGCGAAACGGCATTCATGGCCCAGATCGATGCACTGGTCGCGGAGCTCCCGGAAGGCAGTGCGATCGCGGCCTACGAACGTGGTTCCGCGTTCGACTCGACCGGGCACTCCGATCTCGCGGTGCCGCTGTACCGACAGGCGCTGGCCGAGGGCCTCCCGCCCGGCCGCCGGCGCCAGGCCGTGATCCAGCTCGCGAGTTCGCTCCGCAACCTCGGCGAGGTCGAGGAGAGCGTGGCGTTGCTCACGACGGAACGGGCTGCCGGCTCCGACGAACTCGACGACGCCGTGGACGCGTTCCTGGCGCTGAGCCAGGCCGATGCCGGTCGCGAACGCGAGGCCGTCGCGACCGCGCTCACCGCGCTCTCGAGGCACATGACCAGGTACCGACGATCGCTCAGCGCCTACGCCGAGGAGTTGGCCGACCGAGGGTGATAGCGTGCCTCGCCATGGATATCGACGTGGTGGTGATCGGGGCGGGGTTCGCGGGGATCGCGGCGGCGCGTGACCTCGTGGAAGCGGGACGCAGGGTCGTCGTGCTCGAGGCGCGTGACCGCATCGGCGGGCGCACCTGGTGGCGCGAGATCCCCGGCACGGGCGTGATGGCCGAGTACGGCGGCATGTTCTTCTCGCGCGCCACCCAGCCCAACCTCGCTCGTGAGATCGAGCGCTACGGGGCCGCGGTCCTCCCGGGTGTGGAGCCGGACATGCTCGCCTGGATCGACGGCGATCGTCGGGACGAGGGCACCGAGGCCATCGATCGCATCCAGGGCAAGCTCGCGTCCTCGAACCTCGGCGAGGCGCTCCGGATCACGGCTGACGCATTCCGGAACGGCGGGCGGACTGCCTTGGATGCGCTCGACATCACCGCGGAGGAGTGGGTCGCCGGCCTGGATACCGACCCCGAAGCCGCCGACTACGTGAAGGGGTTCCTGGTCGCCATGGGCGGCGCGCCGCTGGAACACTGCTCCGTCCTTCCCCTCCTGTGGGACATGGTCGAACTCGGGTACAGCCCCGCGGACGTCTTCGTCGACGTGGGCGAACTGCTCGCCGACGGCACGACGAGCCTGATCGAGCCCATGTCGGCCGGTGTCGACATCCGGTTCGGCACGGTGGTGTCCCGGGTGGCGCACGACGACGGAGGTGTCCACGTCACGCTGGACGACGGCACCGTCATCAACGCGGCGACGGCGGTCGTCGCCCTGCCGGTGAACGTCTGGAACGACATCGAGTTCGATCCGCCGCTCGCCGAGCCGAAGCGTCGGGCGGCCGCCCAGCGCCACCCCGGCCGGGTCTCGAAGGTGCTGGCCGTGGTCCACGACGCCCCGGAGACCTACTTCGGCATGGGGTGGAACACGCCGATCAACGCCGGGTTCGTGCTGCGGCCCGCCGGGGACGGACGCCTGTTCATGGGCTTCTCGGTGCAGGACCGCGTCGATCTGTCCGATCACGACGCCGTGGCCGCGGCGGTGAACGTGCACCTGCCCGAGGCCGTCGTCGACACCACGGCCGGCCACGACTGGATCGGCGACCGCTTCTCCCAGGGGACCTGGCTCTCGGTGCCGCCCACCTGGTTCAGCGACGGCACGTTCGACGCCCTGGCCGTGGCCGAAGGCCGGCTCGCGTTCGCCGGTTCCGACATCGCCCCGGAGGGCGCCGGCTGGATCGAGGGCGCGGTGGGCAGTGGCATCGATGCCGCGGCCCACGTGCAAGGCCTGCTCAGCGGCGCCTGAGTGGCGCCCCGCGCCCATCGCAAAAAATGGTGCGTCGTGATAGAACCCCCCTGAAGCGTCCTTGAGACAGGGCGTACCCTCCGAAGAAGGCGACATGCCTAGAAGGCGCAACCCCCGAGGTCGAGCACGCTCCGCAGGCGGGATCCTGCTGCTCACCGTGGCCGCGATGGCCCTTTCGGTGTCCGCTCCCGTTGTCGCCGGATCGAACGAGGCGCCCGCGACGCCCCACGAGCGAGGCGGCGGACCGCCGAACATCGTCCTCATCCTGGCCGACGACCAACGGGTCGATCAGCTCTCACGGATGCCGACGGTCCAGGCCCGCCTGGTCGATGAAGGCGTCTCCTTCTCGAACGCCTTCGTGGTGGATCCGCTCTGCTGCCCCGCCCGCGCCACGATCCTGCGTGGGCAGTACGCCCACACCACGAGGATCTACGGCATCCGCAAGCCGTACGGAGGCGCGGTCGTGTTCAACCAACTGGGTTTGCAGAAGTCGACCATCGCGACCTGGCTCCGAGGGGCGGGATACCGAACCGCGTTGGTCGGCAAGTACCTGAACGCCTACACGGCGACCTCGTCGAAACCTCCGGGGTGGGACGTGTGGAACGCCTTCGTCGGAACGACGGAGCAGAACCAGTACTACAACTACAAGCTCAACACGAACGGGGTCACGACCACGTTCGGGAGCGCACCGACGGACTACTCGACGGACGTCCTGGCCACGCGCGCCTCCGACTTCATCCGGAACACCGGCGCGAGCACCCCGCTCTTCCTGTACTTCGCGCCGACCGCTCCGCACACGCCACCCACCCCCGCCCCGAGGCACGCAACCGACCCACGGTGCACGGGGGCGGTCAACACCGGCTACGTCGACGGACACGTGGGGCCGCCCCCGTCGGTCAACGAGACCGACGTCAGCGACAAGCCGGCCTGGATCCAGCGCAAGGGCAACCTGAGCCTGTCCACCATGGCCTCGAGTTGGGTCAAGATCTGCCGAACCCTCCTCGCCGTCGATGACGCGGTCGCCAAGATCGTCGATGCGCTGCAGCAAACCGGGCGGCTCGACAACACGCTGATCATCTACACGTCGGACAACGGACTCCTCCGTGGCGAGCACCGGTTGCAGTACAAGAAGGCCTTCTACGAGGAGTCGATCCGGGTGCCGATGGTGATCCGGTATCCCGGCGTGGCCTCGCCGGGGACCGAGGATGCGCGGTTCGCCTTGGACGTCGATCTCGCGGCCACGTTCGCCGACGCCGCGAACGTGACGCCCGGCGTCCCGCAGGAGGGCACGAGCCTGCTGCCCCTGTTGGACGGCTCGGCCACGTCGTGGAGGACGAGCTTCCTGGTGGAGCACGCCGATCCCCCCGCCACCTCCGGTGACTCCCGCTACGTGCCGACCTATTGCGCCATCAGGACCGCCACCCACGTCTTCGCGAGGCTGACCACGGGTGAGGAAGAGCTCTACGACCTCGTGGCCGATCCCTTCGAACTCCAGAACCTGCTGCGCCCGCCGGGAGGCCAGATCGACCCCGGCGAACCAGGCCCTGCGGAACACGCTCTGGAGCCGGTTGTTCACCGGGCTGAACGGCAAACCGCCGATGTGCTCCCCGCTGCCGCCGGATTACCCGGCGCCCTGACCCGCTCCTGAGCTCAATCGTCGTCCGAGCGCCGGAGGCGTTTCGTCTGCGCTCGGCGCTTCTTCTCGGCGATCCGACGTTCGACCGCCCCCCGGCTCGGCTTCGTGGGGCGGCGCTGCTTCGGTGGTGGGGCCACCGCGTCGGCGAGGATCGACGCCATCCGTTCCCGCGCCGCCTCACGATTGCGGAACTGCGAGCGATGTTCGGATGCCGTCACGGTGAGCACCCCGTCGACCAGCCGGTCCCGCAGCCGCTCCATGGCACGAGGGCGAAGCACGGGCCCAAGGGCCGTCGTGGTCGACACGTCCAGGCTGAGCTCGACGCGCGAGTCCGCGGTGTTGACCGACTGCCCGCCCGGTCCCGACGAACGGCTGAACCGCCACCGCAGCTCCTTGTCGGGAACGACGACCGAGCGCGTGACGCGGAGCGGCTCTCCCACCATCGCATCAGTATGCGGGCCCACGACCTGCGGAACCGCGATGATGATCGCGGTCCGAGGCGTACCCTGGAAGGGATGGCCGACTACGTCGAATGCCCCTGCCGT
This sequence comes from uncultured Actinomycetes bacterium, assembly GCA_963797635.1. Classification (GTDB taxonomy): domain Bacteria; phylum Actinomycetota; class UBA4738; order UBA4738; family HRBIN12; genus JAOUEA01. The sequence goes on along the minus strand of CAWCPZ010000010.1, from coordinate 606,778 downwards.
GGCTATCGGGAGTGCCCGATGTGCCACGACCTGCGCCCGTGCGGCGAGTTCGGCAAGAGCCGTTGGTGCCCCCCGTGCGTTCGCCTGCGCCGCGAAGGCATGCGACCCCGCGCGAAGCGGCGCGGCGTGATGCCGGCGGGAAGGATCTGCGCCGGGCAGGGATGCGAGACCAAGCTCAGCGTCTACAACGCCGGTGACCGCTGTTCGCTGTGCGTGAACAAGGACCTCGTCATCCGGGTCCCGTAGCGACATGGCGTTCGATACGTTGCAGGTCGGCCACATCGAGGTCCTCGCCCTGATCGACGGCGACCAGGATCTGGGTTCGCCGATCGCCGAGGCCTACCCCGACATCCCCGTCGAGCGCCTGATGGCCCACCGCGACCTCGAACCGGGGATCTACGGCCCCGATGGTTCCCACCGGTTGCGGGTCCGCGCCTGGCTGGTGCGCCACCCGGCCGGTGTCCTGCTCGTCGACACGGGGATCGGGCGGAGCGGCGCCCCCGGGGTCGAGTGGTTCGGCGTGCCCGGGACGTTGCTCGATGCCCTCCGCGAGACCGGGACGGCACCGGACGCGATCGACACCGTGCTCCTGACCCATGTGCACGACGACCACATCGGCGGAACCGTGGCGTTCGACGACCAACAGGTCCCCACGCCGGCCTTCCCGAACGCCCGGTACGTCCTGCAGGCGGCCGACCGCGAGTGGCAGCGGGAGCTCGCCCGCACCGATGAGGAGGACCGCGTGATCGAGTCGCTGCTGCTTCGGCCGTTGGAAGCGGCGGGGGTCCTGGACGTGATCGAGGGCGATCAGCGTCTGGCGGAGGGGCTCGAGGCGCACCTCGCCCCCGGTCATACGCCCGGCCATCAGGTGGTCAGGATCCACTCGGGGGACCGGCGCGCGATCATCTCGGCCGACGCGTTCAACCATCCGCTCCAGGTGGGCCACCCCGACTGGCCGTCGGGCAGCGACGACGTCCCGGCGGACGCCGCCATGACCCGTCGGGCCCTGCTGGCCGAGGCGCTGTCGCATCCAGGAACCACGATCGCCCCGACCCACTTCACCGACTCGTTCGGCCACATCCGTTCGGGTGCAGACGGTGTAGCGGTATGGACCGCCTCTTAGTGGCGCGGAGAGGCCGACGATCCGGTCCTTAGCCTAGATTTAACGGTCGGCGAGGCCCTCTGCCCCCCAGATGACCTCACGAAACCGTTTCCTCATGGGCCTACGGCAGATGCGTGACGCCTCAGGGATGGCTCGCTAGGGTCGATACCCATACATATGCGGAATCTCTCACGCGCCATCATCGTCCTCACCGCGTTCGCGGTGGTCGTCTCCTCAGGGCCCGTAGCGTCAGCCGGACCCACCAGCCCCAAGGCTCGGGCCCTGCGGTCCACGATGTTCCAGCTGGTGAACGGATCGCGTCGCCATCACGACCTTCGGGCCCTCGATCTGAACGCGACGCTGTCGAAGAAGGCCTGGCGGCACTCGAAGCGCATGGCCGAGCGCAACAGCGTCTACCACACCACCGACCTCTGGTCGCTCGTTCGGCGCTACAGGCCGTCGGCCTGGGGCGAGAACGTGGGCATGGCCGGGACGCTGAAGCGCATGGAGGTCCTGTTCATGCGGAGCGCCCCCCACCGCGCCAACATCCTGAGCAGCCGCTTCCGACACATCGGCGTGGGCGTGGTTCGTGCTCGGGATCGCATCTGGGTGACGCTGGACTTCTACGGCGGCTAGGTCGGCGGCTAGTCGTCGTTGCCGGCAGGCGGTCCAACGCCGACGGCGTCGTGATCGGCACGAAGTCGGCCAGATCGTCCTCCGGATCCACGATCAGAGCGCCGAGCACGGTCGGGTTGTGGGCTTCTGGCACACGAAGCCCGACCACGAGCTCGAACCCTGCGGCCTCGGCGATCCTCATCAACGTGCGAACCGATGGGAGCCGGTTCCCGGTCTCCATGGACGAGATCGCCGACTGCGAGGTGGAAGCGCGCGCCGCGAGTTGCGACTGCGTGAGCCCGGTGAGCTCCCGGGCCGTGAGCAGCAGTTCCCCGACGCCCAGGGAGGATGCGGTGGCATATCGCTTCTGGGATGGACCGGCGCCGAAGGGTCGAGGAGTCCCTGGGGATACCGCTTCTGATATCCGTGCCGCGGCTGCGCGACGGGCTTCGATCGCCTCGATCTCCGCGGTGATCAACGCGACGTAGTCAGGAAGCCCATCCCGAGGCGTCCGCGGCGTCCCCGATACCGGAACCGGCGTACGAGAAGACTCCACAGCCCCTTCCGCCCGGTCCATCGCGGAAGTGGTGTCGCGCTCGACGGGCTCATCAGCCGCGCTCATCGCAGAATTGGTGTCGCGCTCGGTGGTGGCGCGGTCGACGGGTGGTTCAAGCTCACGCATCGGGCGGCGAACGATACGCCGCCCCGCTGACATCGCCGGCTCAGAGCCGGTCAGGTCGGGGCGAAGGCGGCTCGGCCTTCGCCGAGCGGGGTCAGCCGAGCCGGCTCAGCCGACCAGCGCCCGGATCTGCCGCAACGCCACCGTCAGCTGCGCCAGGTCGCTCATCCCGTCGACCGCCAACCCCCGCATGAACCGCTGCAGCCGGCCCAACGGCTCCGCCCGCGATTCCAGGAACTTCTCCACGGCCTCGTCGATCGGCAACGGCCCGCACTCGGCCAGCGCCACCTCCGCCAGCTGACGACGCAGGTTGAACAGGTCGTCCTCCATCGACTGCTGCGCCCACCGCTGCCAGCGCGTGCCCACCGACATCGTCTCCAGTTGCGATTCCAGCCAGTCGATCTCGAGCCGCTCCCCCAGCAGGAAGAACCCTCGCGCCACCTCGAGCACGGAACGACCCGTCGCGTGCGCCACCGCGATGATGTCGGGGCCGTGCACGAGTTCGGCCTGGAAGGCATGGCGTCGAGCCAGCACGGGCGGCACCCCTTCGGCGACCAGCCGGCGCGCCTCGTGCTCGTGCTCCTCTCGCCAGGCTTCCGGCCCGATCTGGTCGATCACGTCGCTCAGCTCCGCGAACGAATCCCGCGCCTGGTCCACCGCCTCGCTCATCCGCTGCCCCTCGGCTCGCACCAGGTACCAGCGCGAGGTGGTCTCCACCAGCCAGTCCACACCGTTCAGCAGCTCGCCCTGCAGTTCCGGGTCGATCTGGCCGTCGAGCGCCTCGATGTCGGCCCACCGTTCGATCGAGCCCGTCACGTCCCGCGCGATCCGGAACGCCTTCACCACGTCGGCCGGGCTGGCGCCCGTCTCGGTCACCATCCGCGAGACGAACGTGATCCCTTGGGCGTTGACGACATCGTTCGAGGCGATCGTCGCCACGAGCTCGCGCTTCAGCGGATGGTCCTCGATCAGGTGGCCGTAGCGCTCCACCACCGCCGGCGGGAAGTAGGACTGCAGATCCTGGAACAGGTAGGGCGAGTCGGGGAACTCCGAGTCCAGCAGCGCCGCGGCGATCGAGCGCTTCGCGTACGCGAGCAGCACCGCGAGTTCGGGACGCACCAGCCCTTCGCCCGCCCCCCGTCGTTCTCCCATGGTGTCGGGCGAGGGCAGGAACTCGACCTCGCGCTCCAACTCGTCCTCGGCCTCGAGCTGCTGCATCAGATCCTCGTAGCTCTCGATCCGCTGGACGCTGAACTCCATCTCCTGGGACAGGATCTGGGCCTGCAGGTAGTTGTCGTAGAGCACGTGGGCCACGACGTCCTGCGCGCACGCCTGCAACAGCACGTTGCGCTCGTCGATCGAGAGCTCACCGCGCTGCACGGCGAGGTCCAGCAGGACCTTGATGTTCACCTCGTGGTCGGAGGTGTCGACGCCCGCCGAGTTGTCGATGAAGTCGGTGTTGATGCGACCGCCCTGCTTCGCGTACTCCACCCGGCCTCGCTGGGTGAAGCCGAGGTTCCCGCCCTCGCCCACGATGCGCGCCCGCACCTGGTTGCCGTTGACGCGAACCGGGTCGTTCGCGCGGTCGCCCACCTCGGTGTGGCCCTCGCCGTCGGCCTTGACGTAGGTGCCGATGCCACCGTTCCAGAGCAGATCGACCGGGGCCTGCAGCGCCCGATGGATCACCTCGTTGGTGGACATCTCCTCGGGAGCGTCGTCGGGGATGCCGAGCGCCGCACGTGCCTGCGGCGACAACGTCACGCTCTTCGTCGACCGGTCGACGATCGCTCCGCCCTCGCTCAAGAGCGACGCGTCGTAGTCGGCCCACGAGGACCGAGGGATCGCGAAGAGGCGCTGCCGCTCCGCGAACGAGACGGCGGGATCGGGCGTGGGATCGATGAACACGTGCCGGTGATCGAACGCGCACACGAGCTGGATCTGCGCCGTGTAGAGCATCCCGTTGCCGAACACGTCGCCCGACATGTCGCCGATCCCCACCACCGTGAACGGCTGGGCCATGACGTCGATCCCCACCTCGCGGAAATGGCGCTTCACCGACTCCCACGCGCCGCGGGCCGTGATCCCCAGCTCCTTGTGGTCGTAGCCGTGCGAGCCGCCCGAGGCGAACGCGTCCCCGAGCCAGAACCCGTACTCCTCGCTGATCGCGTTCGCGGTGTCGCTGAAGGTGGCGGTGCCTTTGTCGGCCGCCACCACCAGGTACGGGTCGGGGGCATCGTGGATGCGGACCCCCGCCGGGTGCACCACCTCGCCGTCGACGCGGTTGTCGGTGATGTCGAGCAACCCGCGCATCAACGTGACGTACTGCGTCGAGACCTCCGCACGGAGCTCGTCGGGCGTGGCCGTGGCCCGCTTCAGGATGAAGCCGCCCTTGGAACCGTCGGGCACGATGATCGCGTTCTTCACCTTCTGGGCCTTCATCAGGCCGAGGACCTCGGTGCGGTAGTCCTCCTTGCGGTCCGACCAGCGGATCCCGCCGCGCGCCACCATGCCGCCGCGCAGGTGGATGCCCTCCATCTGCGGTGAGTACACGAAGATCTCGAACAAGGGGTAGGGCTTCGGCATCTCCGGCACGCGCGCCGAACGCAGCTTGAAGCTCAGCGCGGGCCGGTCCACGAGGTAGGCGTTCGTGCGGACGATCGCTTCGACCGTGCCCAGCAGACTGCGCAGGATGTTGTCCTGGTCGAGCGAGGTGACCTGTCGCAGGTCCTGGTGGATCTCCTGACGGACCTCGTCGATCGCTTCCTCGCTCGCATCGCGTTCGGGATCGAACCGCGCCTCGAACAGATGCACGAGCTTGGCGGCGATCTCGCCGTGCGCGGCCATGGCGTCGTTGCGGTACTCCTCGGTGTAGCGCGAGGACACGCGCATGCGGTACTTGCGGAGCGCGCGCAGGATCTGCACCTGGTGCCAGTCGAGCTCGGTGAGGGTGACCAGCCGGTTCAGCGAGTCGGACTCACATTCGCCCCGCCAGACCGCGGCGATCGTTTCGGCGACCGTGTCGGCCTCGGCGCCCAGGTCGAGCACCGCGCCGCGTCCGTCCAGCACGCCGAAATCGTGGATGTACACCTTGCCCTCGCCCTGGACCGCGGTGGGGATCTCCTCCACGGCCCGCAGGCCCAGCGCTTCCAGGATCGGGATGAACGCCGACAGATCCACCTTGCCGCCGGTCTTGTAGAGCTTCACGCGCGTGAGGCGTTCGCCCTTGCTCTCGTTGCCGATCCCCACGAGGAAGCCCTCGGGGTTGGACTCGAGCGCTTCGAGCGCCAGCACGTCGTCGACGATGAGCCCCCACTCGTCGGAGGCCTTGTAGTAGCTGGGGAACCGTGGCGAGTATTTCTCGGCGAGCATCGTGCCCCGCTCGGGACCGATCCGGGCCATCAACGCGTCCTTGAGGTCGTCGTCCCAGCTGCGGGCGAGCTTCTCGACCTCGGTCTCCAGCGCCTCGTAGGGCACTTCCGGGATCTGTGAGCCCGGCGCCAGGTGCACCGTGAAGAAGATGCGCGCCGACTCCGTCTCCCCGAGCGAGAGGTGGTAGTCGACCGTCACCCCCTGGAACCGCTCCAGGAAGAACTGCTGCAGGCGCTTGCGCAGCGCGGCATTGAACCGGTCGCGAGGAAGCGCCACCACCACCGACACGCTGCGCCCGTACAGGTCCTTGCGCACGAGCACCCGGATCCCGCCGTGCTTCTCCAACTGCAGCAGTCCGACCACCAGCCGGCGCAGCTCCTGGGTGGAGGCCTGGAAGAGCTCGTCCTTCGGGAAGGACTCGAAGAGTTCGACGACCTCCTTGTAGTCGTGCGAACCCGGGATCAGGTCCTCGACCTCGAGGATCTGTTCCAGCTTGTGGTGGAGCAGCGGCGTCTTGGTGGCCGGCTCCATGTACGCCTTCGACGTGAACAGCCCGATCAGGCGCGCCTCGCCCAGGATCTCCCCCTGAGGGTTCACGATCCGCACGCCGATGTAGTCCATGCGCGCGCGGCGGTGCACGGAGGAGTACGCGTTGGTCTTGGAGAACACCAGCAGGTCGCCGTCCTCGATCCGCCGCCGGATCACCGGATCCAACGCCGAGAGCCGGGTGGGTTCCGCGAACGCCGACCGCTGCACATCGCTGAGGATGCCCAGTCCGCTCCCGGGGACGGCGCGGATCGCCCGCTGCTCGGGCTCGAGTTCGACGAGCTCGTACTCGCGGTAGCCGAGCAACACGAAGTTGTACTGCAGCAGCCAGTCGAGGAAGTCGACCGTTTCGCCCACTTCCTGGGGCGAGTAGCGCACGGCGCCGGCGCGAGCCAGCTCGATCATGTGCTTCACGCGTTCCTGCATGGGCTCGAAGTCGCGCACCACGAGACGGACGTCGTGCAGGATCTGCTTCACGCGCGCGGCGAGCTTCTCGCGCTCGTCGTCGGTCAGCGGCCGGTCCACCTCGAAGTGCATCACCGACTCACGGTGGCTGGCATCGCGACCGGAGAGCACGCGCTCGATGCGTCCCTCCGCATCGCGGATCGTGCCGATCACCGGGTGCAGCAACCGGCTGACGACGAGGTTGCGAGCCAGGAGCTCTTCGTTGACCGAGTCGACCAGGAACGGAGAGTCGTCGGTGCTGGTCTCGATCACCGAACCGACCGTCTCGTAGCCGTCACGCTCGATCGTGGGGTTGAACACCCGCACCGCCGAGGCGTTGGTGCCCTTGGAGTCGGCGAACCCGAACGCCGACGACACCATGCCGAACAACGTGTCCGGCCCCGCAGCCAGGAGATCCTCGTCGCTGAGCCGCCGCAGGAACGCCTTGGCGAACGACTGCAGCGCCTCGCGCCGCTCGTTCCCGGAGTCAGAGGCGATGCGCTCCCTGAGCGCCGTCAGCACGTCCTGGGGGTCACCTGCGGGCGACCCCTCCGGGGTCTCGGTCATCGAGTCCACGAATCGTCATTGTGGCAGGTCACCAACGAGGTGCGAAGGGCAACGCGTCCAACCTTGAGGGTCCGCCTTCGCCACGACGGACCGAGGGTCGGGCCGCCACCCCCGCCGTCTAGCCCGTCGAGATGAGGCGGCTGGCGTGGTCGGCGTAGTCCGCCTTCACGATGGGCAGGAGGCCGGTGATGTAGGCGCCGCCGGTGCAGCCGCGGCACCAGGCCGAGGCGTTGATCGCCATCGCGGTCATCTCCGCCGAGGCGCAGGCCTGGAGATCCTGAAGGATGGCCGCGTAGCCGTACGAGTCGGCACCGCCCTGGAGGGTGTCGCGGGCGGCGTCGAGGCCCTGGTCGAGGGATCGGTAGTTCTTGACCCCGACGCTGTTGAAGTCGGTGGCACCGTCCATGGCGTGGGTGGTCGCCAAGGGATTGAAGGCGGCCTCGGTGGACTCTGCGGTCTCCCAGGTCACGACGATGGTCAGGTTCTCCTGGCATGCGGGGGCGCTCACCCTGGCCAGGAATCCGCGGGCCCAGGCCTCGTAGGTGAGGGGCTCGCCGGGGACGATGCCGCCGGTGTCCCGCGCCTTGCGCTTGGCCCGTGCGAGTTCATCCCGGGCGCTTTCGAGCTCGACGATGTAGGTGGAGAGGGCCTGGATCTGCTGTTGGGCGTTGGCGGCCTCTGGGTCGGTCAGGATCGCCCGCATGGCCCGGTGGGCTCGATGGAGCCGGTAGGACAGGATCTGGCGCCGCGGGGTACTCCGGCGCAGCACGTCGCTCGTTCCCTGGGCGCCCCGCGTCTCGGTGAGGGCGGTGAGCCGTTCCACCGAGACGGCCACCTTCCCCACGCGCACCTGCCAGCGGTTCAGCCGGTGGTTCCAGGTGTCGATGCGGGCGCGGGCCTCTTCGATCCGGGCGTCGATCTCGCGGATCTGCGGCGTGCGCTCGATCCGGTTCGCCGACGCAGGAGATGGCACGCAGATGAGCACGCACAGCAGTGCGAGCAGCGCAGCGGAGAACGACCGGATCCTTCCCATGGGTCGCTGAGGTATCGACGGCGACCCCTCCAGCCTTGACCGGCGTTCGAGAACCGTGGGTCAGCGGTGTTCAGGCGCGGCGAGCAGCTTCCACCACTTCGGCGGCGAGGTCGTAGCGCCCGAACTGTGGCATGACGTAGACGCCGGCGACGCCGTCGGCCTTGAGCGCCGCGATCAACTCGGTCGCCATCGCGAGCCCTGCACGCCAGGCGTCCTCGCCCGCGTCACGGAGCCGGGTCCGGGCCTCGTCGGGGATCACGATCCCCGGCACTTCGTTGTGCAGGAACTCGGCGTGCCGGGCCGTGACGAGCGGCAGCACCCCCGCCAGCACGGGCACCTGGAGGGGCTCGCCCGCGATCCGCTCGTAGGCCGCTCGCAGGCGTCGGAGGGGAGCCTCCGAATACAGTGGCTGCGACAGGAAGAACGCCGCCCCCGAGGTGACCTTCTTGTGCAGCAGCCGGGCTTCGCGGTCCAGATCGGGCGCGCTGGGGGCCACCGCGGCGCCGGCGAAGAACGTGGTGGGCTCGCCGATCGACGATCCCTTGCGATCGCGCCCTTCGTTGAACTCGTCGGTGATCAGCGACAACAGGCCGGTCGCCGTCACGTCGACGTCGTTGAGCGTCTGCGGGTAATCCCCGATCGTCACCGGATCGCCCACGCACACGAACACGGTGCGGATGCCCAGCGCGTGCACGCCCAACAGATCGCCCTGGAGCCGCAGCAGGTTCCGGCCTCGCGTCGGGAAATGCAGCACGGTGTCGATGCCGGCCTGCTCCTGGACCAGGCGGCATGCGGCCCAGGCGCTCATCCGCATCTTCGCCATGGGCGAATCAGCGACGTCGACCACGTCGGCGCCCGCCTCCTTCATGGTCTGGGCGGCCGCGACCAGGGTGGCGGCACTGAACGACCGCGGGGGCTCCATCTCCACCGCGACGGCGAACCGATCGGACGCCAGCGCCGCCGCCAGCGCCGTGAGTTCGGTCGAGCTCGGGGCCGCAGCGAGGGGATCGGGCGGCTCCGACACGGACACCACCTCCACCCGAGGACGGGGACCTCGGTCCTTCGTCGCCTCGACGATGGCGGCGGTGTGGGCGGGGCCGGTGCCGCAACACCCACCCACGATCGCGACGCCCTCGTCCAGGAGCGCGTGCATCAGCTCACCCAGGTAGGTCGGCGTCGCCGGATACAGGAGGCGGCCGCCCACCTCGGCGGGGCCGCCCGCGTTGGGGCGGGCGGCCAAGGGGGTGTCGCCCACCACGGGCCGCATCGCGCGGACCACACGGAGCACCTGGGCGGGACCTTCCCCGCAGTTCACGCCGATCGCGTCGGCGCCCAGCTCGACCGATCGTGCGGCGGCCTGCTCGGGGGTCGAGCCCAACAGGGTTCGATCGTCACGCGTGAAGGTGACGCTGGCGAGCACCGCGAGTCCGGGCGCGGCGTGCCGGGCGGCCAGCATCGCCTGTTCCAACTCACGCAGGTCCGCCTGGGTCTCGATCACCAACAGGTCGGCACCGCCGTCGGCGAGGGCCTCCGCTTGCTCGGCGTAGGCCGCGAACGCATCCTCGGCCTTGACGCGTCCGTACGGCGCAAGCCGGATCCCCAACGGACCCATCGACCCGCCGACGATCTCCGCCCCCGCCTCGCGAGCAACGCCGACCCCCGCGGCGTTCACCTCGTGCACCCGCTCGCCCCAGCCGTGGGGGCCGAGGCGGAACCGGTTCGCCCCGAAGGTGTTCGTCAGGACCAGCCGGGCGCCCGCATCCACGAAGGAGCGGTGGACCGCGCCGACCAGCTGCGGGGCGCTGACGTTCAAGGTCTCGACGGCGTCGCCCACCCCGGCGCCGCGCTCGATGAGGCTCGTGCCCATGCCGCCGTCGGCGACCAACGGGCCGTCCTCGAGCCGGTTCCGCAGGGCGCTCGGGTCCATGGGGCCATCCTCCCAGTCGCCATCGGAACGCACATCCTCGACGGCGCAACACCGCGACGGGTAGGCTCCGCGCCATGCAGCAACACCGCGCGATCAGGCTCGTCCTGGTCCTTCTCCTGGCGACCGCATGCACGAAAGCCGATGAGCCCCAGCCCTCGGCCGCCACCTCGCCTTCGCCGACGAACGCCGGACGACCCAGCGTCGGCGGCCTCGCGATCGAGGAGCCGGCATGGAACGCCGCCGGTTCCAACTGGGAGCTCCGGCTGACCTGGGACGCACCCGAAGGGTTCGACGTGGATCACTACGTCGTGGCTCGCAACGGCATCGAGGTGGACGACCAGGTCGCGGGCGGCCGGTGGACCGACCGCGACGTCGAGCCGGGAGCCAGGTTCTCCTACCGGGTCACCGCCATGGCGACGGACGGCACGGCGTCCCGTCCGGCCAAAGGATCGATCAAGACCGGGACACCATCGCTCGACGACGCTCGGCTCGAGGGGACCTTCATCATGACGATGCACGTCGACGAGGCCACCGGAACGCGCGACCCCGTCTCCGGTGGCGCCGTCATCTTCCGGTTCGACCCGACGTGCGGCCAGGGGCCCTGCTCGGTGCGATGGACCGTCAGGGATCGGCAGACCGACGCCGTGCTCCCTCGCGACGGGGGCACCTACGCCGCCTCGGTCAGCACGCCCTTGTTCATCACCAACTGTTTCGGCACCGTGATCGATGAGTCCGTCAACGTGAACCTGCGGGTCACGGCGGCCGCCCCGGTGCACGGCGCCTGGCGCGCCACCAGGATCGAGGGCACCGTCCACGAGCGCTCGTCCTCGAGCGGATGTATGAGCGCGTCGATCGATTGGAACGTCCGGGGGGCCGTCCAGACCTGAGCCCCCCATGACCGCGTCCATCCCCCCACCTTCCCCCGCCGCCGATCCGCAGGCTCGGCCTCACCGACCCCGGCGGCCGAGCACGCCGATCGTGGTGGCCGTCGCGGTGATCGGGGCGCTCGTGGTGGCGGGCGGCCTGGTGCTGCTCGCCCGTTCACCGGGCCCGCCCGGAGCCCCGGGAACGCCACGGGCGACGGCCACGACCTGTGGGGACCCCTGCAGCGAGATCCGGCCCCGCGTGGAGGTGACCTGGACCGCCCCCTCCGACGGCGGTGAGGTCACCGGCTACCGGGTCCAACGCGACGGCGAACCCCTCCCCGGCGCCGGCGCGATCGACCCCGCGAGCCTCGTCCTGATCGACGACAGCGTGGATCTCGGCCGGACCTACACCTACCGCGTCATCGCGTTCGGCGAGGAGGGGAGTTCACCCCCGTCCTCCGAGGCCATCGCCGAGATCGGGCTCCCCGCGGCCGGCCTCGCCCAACTCGACGGCGTCTACGACGTGCGCCTGAAGGTTCGTTCCGCCCGCTCGTTGGCCGCCATGTTGGGCATCGACCAGCCGGTGCCCGGCAAACGCGACACCGACCAGTGGACGTTCGCATCGACGTGCTCCCCCCAGGACGCCGCCTGTCCCACGACGTGGGAGGCACAGGACGGCGTCCTCCGGCCCGATGAGCGGCGATGGCGAGGGTCGATCTCAGGCCCCGATGCCCGGTGCGGTGGCGGCACGAAGGTCCCGGCACCGATCGCGTTCGATCTGCGGACCGTCGACGCCGCCGCCGAGGGCACGATCTGGAGGGTCCGATCGTTCACGGGCATGGTCTCGATCCGATTCGTGTGCCCGGGTTTCGGGCCGTCGACGGGCACGCTCGAGGTGACCGGCCTCAGCGGATGAGCGCCCTCACGGGTCCACGATCTCGTGCGAGTGCGTGAGGGCCACCGTGGGGCGGATCGTGGCCGCCACCGAGCAGTACTTCGACTCCGAGAGCTCGATCGCGCGTCCCGCCTTGCGATCGTCGATCGAACCCGTGAGCACGAAATGCAGATGGATCGCGGTGAACGTCCAGGGCGCATCGGGCTCCTGATGGGACGTGATCTGCACCCGGAGGCCCCGCAGGTCCTGGCGCTGCTTGCGCAGGATCACGACCACGTCGTATGCGGTGCAGGCCGCGAGGGATACCGGCAGGAGGTCGGCCGGCTTGGCGCCGTCGCCGTCACGCTCGCCGCCCACGGCGAAGGGCAACCCGTGGCCGGTCCGCGCCTCGAACTGCAGGCCCTCACCGGTCCAGAACAACGCCTGCTCGCCCATGTGTCATCCTCCTCGTGGGAGGGAATCGTCCCACGATGCAACGGATATCGAACGCACTAGTCCACTTGGGCCAGTCGCTTTTCGGCCGGTTGGCTTGGCATGCCCGTGAGGCATGTGCGGTACGCTCGCCGACGATGAGGGTCGAACGGGGGACAGCGAACGCATGAGCGCTCGACGCGTGCGGATCGTGGTCGGGGAGGGACGTTCGTCGCGGCAGGGGATGCTGCGATTCGTCCTGGCCGGCGAAGGCTACGACGTCGTGGCCGATGCCAGCAACCCCGCGGAACTGGCCAGGGTCCTGGCGGTCCACAAGCCCGACGTCGTCGTGCTCGATGACGGCATCGGGGCCACCACCGTGACCATGGTCCACGACATGCTGCCCGGCGCCAAGATGATCCTGGTCTGGCCCGAGGCGGTCTCGCCGATCGCCGGCGCGTCGCGCGTCGAACCCTCCCAGGTGCTGCAGGACCTCGGCCCCACCGTGGAACGGCTCACCGGTGTCGCGGGTGTCGCCGTCGCCGGGGAGGGACCCGCCGCGGTCGACCGCGCCAAGGGCGACCCGAGCTCGTTGCGCCGCATGCTCCGCACCGCCGGGGTCGTCGATCTCGTCGCGCGCTCGCGCGGCATCGCACCCCACCGGCGAGCCCGCCGCCGCGTCGGCCGCCGCCGAGCCCATCATCGACGATCGCGAACCCGCCCCGGTGGTGATCCTGCCGGTCGCCGCGTCGGTCGATGAGGACGGACTCGTCCAGGTGCCGGATGCCGATGGGGGATCCGCCGACGACGATGACGACCAGCGCTCCGGAGCTGCGCCTTGGCAGCCGGAACAGCAGCGGCAGCGGTGGCGGCTTCCGTGGCGACGGGCGGTGTGGCGGCGGCCTCTGAGACGGCGACCGGCGCGGCCGGCGCAGGGACCGAAGGCATCACCGCCGGCGCGGCCGGCGCCTCCGCGTCCACGGCCGCTGGAGGAACGGCGGCCGGCGTGGCAGGGGTCGGCGCCCAGAGCGTGCTCAATCGCCGGCTGGGCAACGTCGCGTTGGCCGGCGCCGCCGTGGCGGGCGCGCTGGTGTTCGCGCTGGCACTGGGCGGTGCCCGCGTACCCGTGGCCGACGTGCGGGGCGAGACCATCACCATCGGGATCCCGAACGAACCCTCGCAGCCCGGCGGCGAGAACCCACAACGGAACGGACACCGGTCCCGGAGGTGGACGCCGGCCAGCACGGAAACGGGACCGGCGGAGAGCCTGGCGGCGGTGGCACGTTCTACCCGATCCAACCGTTCGCCGCCGCCGCGATCCCGCTGAACGCGATCTTCCCGCGTCAACGACGGACCGCCCGACCTCGGCGTCGACCCGACGATCGCGAACCCGGGCACCAACGGCGGTCCGAACGACGCCCATGACCCGAACCACGGCAACGCGAACCATGGCAACAAGCATCACGGCGGACCGAAGCACGCCCACGGGACCGCGAAGGACAAGCACGCCGATCGCACGCCCGGCCACAGTGGCGAGCACAACCCGCACGGCGGACCTCCCGGGCTCAGCGGAAACGGGCACGGCCAAGGCGGGGAGCACAGCAACGCCGGCGGCAACGGCCACGGCAACGCGAACGGCCACGGCAACGGCAACGGCCACGGCCAGGGCAATGGCCACGGCAACGGCAATGGCAATGGCAACGGCCAGAGCCACGAGCACGGCCACGGCTCGTAGTCGTACCATCCACGCATGCCGATCCAGGACGCAACCTCACCGCTTCGACGTGTCTACGTGCGACCTCCCAGCGCCGGCGCCCTGGCGGCCTGGCGCGACTACGCCTGGCACGCAGAGCCCGATGCCGGGGCGGCCGCCGACGAACACGCGAAGCTGCAGGCCACCCTCCAGGAGGCCGGTGCCGAGGTGGTCCTTGGGTCGCCCGTCGCCGGTGATCCCGACTCGCTCTACGCCTATGACCCCACGCTCTTGACCGATGCGGGGGTGATCCTGCTCCATCCCGGCAAGGAAGGCCGCCGAGGTGAACCCGAGGTGATGGGCGCCGACCTCGAGGCCCTGGGGATCCCGGTGATCGGCCGGATGCAGGCGCCCGGGCACGGCCGAGGGCGGCGACATGTTCTGGCTGGATCCCACCACGCTGCTGATCGGTCGCGGCTATCGCACCAACGACGACGGGATCGCCCAGCTGCGCGCCGATGCTGGAGCCGGCCGGCATCGACGTGGTGGGCTTCGACCTCCCGCATTTCCGTGGGCCGGGCATGTGCATCCACCTGATGTCGTTCATCTCACCGCTGGACCGAGACCTGGCCGTGGTCTTCCCGATGCACATGCCCGTGCGCCTGATGGAGATCCTGCGCATGCGCGGCATCGCGATCGTGGAGGTGCCCGAGGAGGAGTTCGACTCGCAGGGCGCCAACGTGCTGGCCCTGGGACCGCGCGTCGCGCTGGCCGTGGACGGCAACCCCGAGACCCGCCGCCGGATGGAGGCCGCGGGCGTGGAGGTCCGCACGTTCTCGGGCGCCGAGATCTCGGTGAAGGGTGACGGCGGCCCCACCTGCCTCACCCGCCCGCTCGAACGAGGCTGAGTCCGCGAGGGAGCGATATGCTCCCGCGCGATGTATCGGTACTGGTTCTTCCTGCACATCCTCGGGGTGGTCGCGTTCATGGCCGCCCACGGGGCGTCGATGTTCACGCTCTTCCGCGTGCGGAACCTCAACCTGGATCGGGCGAAGATCGCGGACGCCATCTCCTTCTCGGGGGTCACGACCCGTCCGATGTACGTCTCCCTGCTCGTCATCGTGGTGGCGGGGATCGGCTCGGCCATCACCGGGCCCGTCGGGTTCAACGACTGGTGGCTGTGGCTCGCGATCGCGATCCTGGTCGTGACGATCGGCTTGATGACGGCGATCGCCGCTCCCTATTTCCGCAAGCTCACCGAAGCGTGCGCCGTGCGGCCGTCGGGCGTGCCGCGGACGAGCGACGAAGAACTCACGGCCCTGCTGCGATCGTCCACCACGTGGGTGATCACCGCCATCGGAACGATCGGGATCCTGGTGATCCTCTACCTGATGATCTTCAAGCCGGGCAACACGTTCTGAGCTAGGCCGGCGGCAGCGGCCGGGTGGCGGGTCCGTTGGCCACCTCGCCCGACGGTTCGAACTTCGAGCCGTGGCACGGACACTCGAACAGCGAGGTGGTGGCGTTCCACGCCACGGTGCAGCCCATGTGGGTGCACTTGGCCGACATCACGTGGAGCTCGCCCTTCGGATCCATGAACGCGGCGAGCCGCTCCCCCGCCTGCACGATGATCCCGCCCTCGCCGGGCTGCAGCTCGGACGCCACCTGGGACACCGTCCGGGCGATCAAGACGTCGCGATCGCTGAGATCGAGCACCTTCTCGGGCACCGGGTTGAGGAAGAAGCGCTTCGCGCCCTGCATGCCCTTGTTCCCCACGACGATGAGGTCGGCATCGACCTCGTGCGCGGCCTCGACGATCCCGTCGGACGGGTCGCCCTGCTTCATCACCACGTCGGTCTCGACCCCCACGCCGTAGACCGCGGCGGTGTCCTCGGTGACCAGGCGCCCGGTCGCGGGATGGCCGACGAACACCAGCGTGACCGGTGCTCCGATCGACTCCGCGAGGTCGTAGCCCTTGCGCGCCGCGCGGTCGGCCGTGGCCGAACCGTCGGTCGCGATCAGCACGCGTCGGTACAGGCGCTCGCTCCCGTCCTCCAGCGTCACCCCCCGCTCGGTGTTCATCACGATCAGCAGGTCGCGGGGCGCGTGATGCGAGAGACGATCTGCGGTCGGACCGAGCGAGATGCTGCTCCGGCCACCGCTCACCACGATCAGTCCGACGTCGCGGGACTCGGCGAGCTCGATCATGACGTCGGCGGGCGGTCGACCACCGTGGAGTTCGCCCTCCAGCCGCTTGACGCCGGCGGCTTCGGCATCGGCCAGGGCTTTGGCCAAGACCTGGTCGGCGCCGTCGGGCCGCTCCCAGACGTGGGCCACGATGAGTTGGGCCTTGCCCGCGTTGGCGAGCCCCGTGGCGACGTGTGCGGACCGCGCCGCGCGCTCGGTGCCGTCGGTGCCGTAGAGGATCCGCTTGTACGCCATGGGTCGTTCGTCCTTTCGGGTCGGCCACGCTACCAGCCCGAGACGCAGATCATGAAGCCGTGGGCCCGGAGCACCCATGGATATGCTCGCACCATGTACCGGTTCTGGGTGTTCCTGCATCTGGTGGGCATGGCGGGCTTCCTCGTGAGCCACGGCGTCTCGATGGCGGCGCTGTTCCAGGTCCGCGCGGCCGGCCCCGACCGGGACCGGATCCTGGCCATCTGCGAGGGCTCCAAACGGATGAACCGGCCGATGTACCTGTTCACGATCCTGCTGCTCGTGGGCGGCGTGGCCGCCGGGATCGACGCCACGTCCTTCGACGAGTTCTGGCTGTGGGGATCGCTCCTCATCCTGGTCGCCACGATGGGCATCATGTCCTTCACCGCCACGCCCTACATGAAGCGGGTGCGCGAGGGCTGCACACGGTGGGCCGACGGCACGTACACGCTGTCCGACGACGAGCTCGACGCCACCCTGCGCGGACCCATGACCATGGTCGTGAGCCTCACGGGCGCGGTCGCGCTGGTCGTCATCCTGTACCTCATGGTGTTCAAGCCCGGTGCGTGATGGCCAGGGTGTCCCCGACGCTCACCGCCCGCGTCGATAGCCTGGCTCGGTCATGAGCGATCGCGTCGTCAACTTCGCCGCCGGGCCGGCCATCCTGCCGCAACCGGTGCTCGAGGAGGTCCGGCGAGATCTGCTCTCGCTGCCCGGCGTGGGGGCCTCGGCGCTGGAGCTCTCGCATCGCGGCCCGTGGTTCGAAGGCGTGATCGCCGAAGCCGAGGCGAACCTGCGCACGTTGCTGGCGATCCCGGCGTCCCACCAGGTCCTGTTCTGCCAGGGCGGAGCCACGCAGCAGTTCTCGATGGTGGCCCTCAACCTCCCCCACGGCGAAGACCGGGCGGCCGACCTGGTGATCACGGGGTCGTGGGGAACGAAGGCGGCGAAGGAAGCGGCAACGACCGGAGCCATCCGCATCGCCTGGACGGGTGAGGCCGACGGGTTCCGCCGGGTGCCCACCGACGCCGACCTCGCCGAGACGCTCGCCCCCGGCGCCGCGTACACCCACATCACGACGAACGAGACGATCCAGGGCGTGGAGTTCACGACCGACCCCGCGACCGTCGGCGACGTGCCGCTGGTGGCCGACATGTCGTCGGACTTCCTGGCCCGGCCGGTCGACGTGGCCCGCTACGGCGTGATCTACGCCGGCGCGCAGAAGAACCTCGGCCCGGCGGGCGTCACGATCGCGATCGTGCGCGACGACGTCCTGGCGCAGGTGCCCGACGGCGTGCCCACGATGCTGGACTATCGGACGTTCGCCGAGCACGGATCGATGTACAACACGCCGCCGGTGTTCTCGATCTACGTCTCGATGCTCGTGACCCGCTGGCTCCTGCAGGAGGTGGGTGGGCTCGAGGCGCAGCACGCCCGCAACCGCGAGAAGGCGGGGCTGCTCTACGCCGCGATCGACGACAGCGAGGGCTTCTACCGGGGACACGCCGACCTCGGGTCGCGGTCGCTGATGAACGTCACGTGGCGCCTGCCGAACGAGGACCTCGACAAGGCCTTCATCGCCCAGGCCGCCGATGAGGGCCTGGTCGAACTGAAGGGCCACCGCAGCGTCGGCGGGATCCGCGCCAGCATCTACAACGCGATGCCGGTCGAGGGCGTGCGAGCGCTCGCCGGGTTCATGCGCGGGTTCGCCGCCGACCGCGGCTAGACCCGGGCTCCTCGCCGATCGTCCCCGTTACGCCTGCACCAGTTCGTCCGCCGCTTCGGCGAAGACCTGGGTGTGCCGGTCCACGTCCTCGGCGGTGGTGGCGGGCGACATCAGCGACATGTTGTGGAACGGGGTCATCAGGATGCCGCGGTTCAGCATGTAGAGGTGGATCAGGGTGTCGAGCTCCTCGTCCTGGCCCGCGGCGGCCTGCGCGCCGTTCTTCGCCTCGTCCGGACGGAACAGGTACTCCACGCGGCAGCCGATGCGGGTGACGTGCCACGGCAGTTCCCGGCTGTCGATCACGCCCTGGACGCCCTCCTCGAACCGTTCACCGAGGCCCACCATCCGTTCGAACGCCTCGTCGGTGAGCACCTCGCCCAGGGTGGCGCGCATCGCGGCCAGCGACAGCGCGTTGCCGGCGAGCGTCCCGCCGGTCCCGCCCACGTCGGAGTTCCGCCAGTCGGTGTGATCGATGATGCGCGTGGCCACCTCCTGGGTCATGCCGAAGGCCGCGCTGGGCACGCCCGCGCCGAGCGTCTTGCCGATCGTCACCAGGTCGGGGTCGAGGTCCCAGGCCTTCGTGCAGCCACCGGGACCGGCGCAGATCGTGTGCGTCTCGTCGATGACCAGGAGCGTGCCGTACTTCGTGCACAGGTCACGGACGCCCTGGTGGTAGCCGGGATCGGGCAGCACGATGCCGATGTTCGTCAGGGCCGGCTCGAACAACACCGCCGCGACGTCACCCGGCGCGAGGGCCGCTTCCAGCGCCTCCAGGTCGTTGATCTCCACGACCTTGGTGGTGAGCTCCAGCGGAGCGGCCTGACCGATCAGCCCTTCGCGCGGCCGCAGGTTGCCGTCGTCGTCGAGCTGGGCGAACGTCTCGTCGACCGAGCCGTGGTAGTTCCAGTTGTGCACGACGACCCGCGGGCGCCCGGTGATCTCCCGGGCCCACCGCAGGACGAACCGGTTGGCGTCGGTCGCCGTCAGGCAGAACTGCCACAGCGGCACCTTGAACCGGCGCGTCATCTCGGTTCCCACCCAGGCGGCGTCCTCGGTCGGGAGCATCAGGGTGATGCCCTTGGCGGCCTGCTCGGCGATCGCGGCGACCGAGGCCTTCGGCCCGTGCCCCGCCATGCCACCGGTGTCCCCGAGGCAGAAGTCCACGAAGGTGTTGCCGTCGACGTCGGTGAAGTGCGCGCCCTCAGCGTGGTCCACGAACACCGGCCAGTCGCCCGGCCAGCGGATCATCCAGTTCATCGGCACCCCGAACAGCAGCGAGGGCTTGGCCTGCTCCTCGAGCTCTCCGGATCGGGGGTGGCGGTCTCGGAACGTCTGGCGCTCTCGCTCCATCAGCGTGGCGATCCGGGAACGGTCGATCGACGGCATCGGTCCTCCTCCTGGTGTCCGCAGGACGGCGGTCCCGCGAGCGCTGGTCTCCGAACGGTCGACAGTCTACGACGAGCCCCGGCGCGGCTGTCAGCGGGGTAGGCTGCCCACCGATGACATGGCCGATCGTCGTGGCGACGGGCGGACCGCGCGAGCGCGGACGCGCCTACGGGCAGGCGGCACGCGAGCGTGTCCACGGTTCGATCGAGCTGTATCGGGCGATCTTCCGGCACTACACCGGGCTCACCTGGGATCAGGTGCGGGGCCGCGCGGGCGCCTTCGTGGAACCGATCGATGCCCTCGACGTGCAGCTGCTGCCGGAGATGGAGGGCATCGCCGAGGGTGCCTCGGTCGACGCCGAAGACGTCCTGGCGCTCAACGTGCGCACCGAGGTGATGTACGGACTCGGCGCGCCGGGCGCCGCGGCGGCCGAATGCACCGCGCTCGGACTGGCCGCGAGCCGCTCGGCCGCGGGCCACGTCGTCGTCGCCGAGAACTGGGACTGGAAACCGCGGGCACGGGACACCTGCGTCCTGCTGGTGATGGTGCCGCCCGATCGCCCGGGCTTCGCCACGCTGGTCGAAGCCGGCCTGCTCGCCAAGTCCGGCATGAACGAGGCCGGCGTCGGACAGGTCGTGAACGCGCTCGTCTCGAGCCGTGACCGGGGTCAGGCGGGAGCGCCGTTCCACGCGATCCTGCGACGGACCCTGACGAGCCGCTCGCTCGACGAGGCGGTGGATGCGGTACGGCGTCCCGAGCGCGCGTCGTCGGCGAACTACCTCCTGGGCTCGGCCGAGGACGGGATCGCCGATGTCGAGGCGGCTCCCGGCGGCCCCGACATGGTCACCGTGACCACGGGCGACGTCGTGGTCCACGCCAACCACTTCCTCCGGCGGGATCGGCCGTTCAAGGATCTGTCCCTGCTCGACGGCCAGGATTCCCCCGACCGCCAGCGCTCGGTCGAGGAGGCGCTCGAGGGCTCGGGCGCGCTCGAGGTCGGTGACGTCGTCGAGGCGCTCCGCCGGCACGCCGGGCCGGATCGGGGCGACGGCTCCGTGTGCGCGCACGGCGACCCGTCGCTGGCGCCCGAGGCCGACTACGTCACGATCGCCACGATCGCCCTGGACCTGACGGCGGGCACGCTCGACCTGTCCGAGGGCAACCCCTGCACCGCACCGATGGAGCGGTTCGTCCTGCGAGACCTGCTCGAGGCCGCTCGATCCGCCGAGCCTGCCCGGATAAGGCGCCCGCCTCAGTCTCGGACCGCTCTCGGTTCTCCTGCGTCGGGGGCGAGCTTGACGCCGAGCGAGACCACCGCGACACGTTCGCCGCCGCGTTCCGACGGCCGGTTGACCAGGCATCCTCCGGCCGCCACGTTGGTCTGGCAGTACGCCGGGTCGCGCTTGGCCACCCACATCACCGTGCCACCGCCGCCGTCGAGGTTGGCCGCCCAGGTCGCGCCGGCGCGGATGAGCTCGTCGGCCAGATCGTCCAGTTGCATGCCCTTGGACCACGCGGACTGTCGCCCGTCGACGGTGAGGATGTAGGTCTTGCAGATCGTCGCCGACCGGTCGTCCGAGCACCCCTCACTCGCCCCGACCGATGTGCGGGGGTTGTAGTTGTAGAAGTAGGAGTCACCGGGGTGATACGGCGGCGCGATGTTGTGCCCGTTCTGGACCAGCAGTGGCTGCGCGCCGATCGCGTCGACCACCGCGGGCCACCCTTGGAAGCTCCAGGTCAGGCGGATCGCCTCCCCGGCGGCGAGCAGCTTCACGGCATCGGCGCCCGCCCCGCCGTTCTTGCCGGTGAGGACCACCGCTCCCGGATCGGTACCGATCGAGATGGGCGTCTTGACGCACGGTTCGGGCTGGGCATCGACCGTGAAGCTCCGGGCGATGCCCGCCTTGCCGGTGCCGGTCCACTCGAAACCGCCGGTGGGGATCAACCGGGCGGCGCAGTATCGCGGATCGGCCGCGGTGGGCGATGCAGCACCCGACGGCGGTTCGATGCGCCCGCCTCGCTGCGAGAAGCCGGCCACCTGGGATGTCTTCGGGTCACCGGCGTTCCAGCGATCGACCTTGATCGTGGCTCCACCGGTCTTGGCCGCCATCGCCAACGTGGGATGGCCCATGTACACGTGGGACCCGTTCCCGGAGAACGCGATCGCCGCACCGTCCTGGATGCCGGAGGTCCAGAGTTCCCCGTCGACCAACGACAGGTGCTTCGGACGGCCGTTGGGGGCCGCGAAGTCCCCGTTGACCATGGCCGAGGCGCCGCCCAGCAACCCCATCGCCGACGGCTTGCGGTAGCCCGGATACTGCTTGGTGGGGGTGAACATGTCGGTGACCGAGCCCGCGCCCTGCGTGATCGTGAGGATGCGGACCTGTTCGGGCGCGTTGGGGTACCTGATCGTGGTGAGTTTGAGCCCCTGCCCGAGCTTGTAGGAGGACCGAACCGGGCCGCCCATCTTCGCGTTCACCGCCACCGGACCGGTTGCCCCGATCACCGTCGCCGCGCCGACGAGCGCGGCGCACGCGATCATCGAGGCCCGGCGCCGGGCCCTCCCGTGCAGCTGCTTCACGCGATGCCCCCTCCCGAACGAGCGTGGTCCGTTCGAATGGTGCACCGTAGCGAAGCAGGCCTACGTATGGAACCCCTCGTTCGGCGTATAGGTCATTCGGCCGAGTCTTCGTCGGCAAGGTTGCTCGCGAAGGGTAAAGGAGTGCGTACGTGAGCCGATGCAGACAGAGCCATGGCACTCGACCCACACGACCTCCCCCGGCGTCGGCACAGCGACGGCCTGGACCGCCGGGTCTCCGACCTGCCCACCGAACCCTCGCCGAACGGCAAGCCTCGTCGGCGGGACTACGACGGCTGGCTGGACCGGTGGGTGGCGACGACCTCCGACCTGACCAGGCTCACCACGACGCACCCGATGATGGACGCGGTCATCGATGAACAGGTGGGGCGCAAGATCCGGATCGGCGACCGCTGGCTGACCGACTGGGCGTCGTGCAACTACCTCGGGTTCGACCTCGACGAAGAGATCATCGCGACGGTGCCCGAGTACCTGGCGAAGTGGGGCACGCACCCCTCGTGGTCGCGACTGCTGGGCAACCCCGTCCTCTACCCCGAGATCGAGGAGCAGCTCACCGAGCTCGTGGGAGCCGAGGACACGCTCGTGCTGCCGACGATCACCCACATCCACATGTCGGTGATCCCGGTGCTCGTCGGCGACGGCGCGATCTTCCTGGACGGCCGTGCGCACAAGACGATCTACGACGGGGCCATGGTCGCGGCCGGCCACGGCGCCACCGTTCGCCGCTTCCGCCACAACGACTTCGAACACCTCGAGGAGTTGCTGCGCGCCAGCGATCCCGCGCTCCCGCGCCTGATCGCGATGGACGGCGTCAACTCGATGACCGGCAACGCGCCCGAGCTCGCCGAGTTCTCGCGCCTGGCCCGGGAGCACGACGCCTTGCTCTACGTCGATGATGCCCACGGGTTCGGCGTGATCGGCGAACGTTCGCCGGGCGAGACCAACGACTACGGGGTCAAGGGCAACGGCGTCTTCCGCCACCTCGACGTGCCCTATGACAACGCCGTGCTGGTGGCAGGGTTCTCCAAGTCCTACTCCTCGCTGCTGGCGTTCATCACGTTGCCCACCCGACTGAAGGACGCGCTCAAGGTGCTGGCTCCCCCGTACCTGTACTCCGGACCCTCGCCGGTGGCCTCGCTCGCCACCACGCTGGCCGGGTTGCAGGTGAACCGCACGCGTGGCGACGCCTACCGCGAGGACCTGTGGCGCATGACCCACCGCCTGCTGTCGGCGCTGCACGACCTGGGGATCCACACGCCGAACACCTCGGGGTTCCCGATCGTGGAGATCCCGCTCTCCACGCACGAAGACATCGACGAGGTGGGGCGCTACCTGTTCGAGCACGGGCAATACGCCACGATGGCCGCCTACCCGTTGGTGCCCAAGAACGAGGTGGGCTTCCGCGTGCAGGTCACCGCCGCCAACACCGACGAACAGGTCGACGAACTGATCGAGGTCCTGGCGAACCTGCACGAGCGGTTCCAGCTGGAGCCGAACGTCGCCGCGAGCCGCGTCGGACGCTAGCGCTCGTCCCCGAGCAACCGCTCCACCGAGGCGTACGTCAGCCCCTCCAGCCACCCGCCGTCCACCCGGATGTCCGTGCCGGTCACGTACGCGCTGTCGTCGCCGGCCAGGAAGAGGTAGGCACCGGTGACGTCGTCCGGCGTCCCGACCCGGCCGAGGCAGGTGGCGAACGGCGTGATGCGAGCTTCCGGATCGTCGTCGGGCTGCATCTCGGTGAGGATCGTGCCCGGGCTCACCGTGTTCACGCGGATCCCGCGCGAGCCGAGCTTCATGGCGGCGTGGACGGCCATGGTGCGAAGCGGCGCCTTCGACGCGGTGTACGCCATGTAGTCCGGGAACGCCCAGTCGAGCGCGGCGGTGGCGGTGACGATCACGCTGCCGCCGTCATGCATGTGCGGCCCTGCCTGCGCCAGCCCGTGGAAGACCCCCATCGTGTTGATCTCCAACATGCGCCGGAGGCCATCGGCATCCATCGCCTCCATCGCACCGTCGTCGAGGTCGGCGACGCCCGCGTTCAGCACGACGATGTCGAGCATCCCGACCGTGGCCACCGCCTGGTCGAAGGCACCGGCCACCGCCGTGGCATCGGCGACGTCGCACACCACCATCCGGGCGCCGGCCTGCTCCGCCTCGGGCCGGGCATGCCTCGCGAGGGCGACGACCTCGCGCCCCCGCGTCGACGAACCGACGCACCACCGCGAGCCCGATCCCGGAGGTTCCCCCGGTGACCAAGGCCGACCGTCCCGCGAGGGGACGCGCGGATGTGGCGAGCCGTTCATCCATGTCCGAACCCTCGCACACGCCGGAACCCCTCGCCACGACCCGGGCAAAGCTCCGTCCTGAGCCAACACCGCAGGTCAGGAGGCCTGCACGCCGAGTCCCTACCCGATTCCAGGTATTAGCTGAGCGGTGGCATTACCCGATACCGCATTGGTGAAGAAGAGGGCTTGGCTCGTCTATCCGGTGCTCGCCGCGGCGGCTACGACCGTCTACTACCTGGTGGGGCAGAACAGCTTGCTGTTCAACCTCATCGGATTGACCTCGCCGATCCTCATCATCGTCGCGGTCAAGATCCACGCTCCCGAGAAACGGTGGCCCTGGTACCTGATCGCGATCGGTCAGTTCCTGTTCATCGCCGGCGATGTCGTGTCGTACAACTACGTCCTCTTCCACGACGTGTTCCCGCAGCTGTTCCCGCTCGACTTCGCGTTCAACCCGGCCGGGGACGTGCCCTTCCCGGGCCCGGCCGACGCGTTGTACCTCGCGGTGTATCCCTGCCTCATCACGGGCCTGCTGCTGATGATCCACGCGCGCAACCCGGGGCGGGACCGCACCAGCCTGCTGGACTCGCTCATGGTGGCGATCGGCGTGGCCACCGTGTCGTGGGTGCTGCTGATCTCGCCGTACATCCACATCGCCGACCTCGATCTGAAGATCAAGCTCACCGCCATGGCCTACCCGGTCATGGACCTGCTCCTCGCGGTCGTGGCGATCCGCCTGGCCGTCGGCGCCGGCCGCAAGCCGGTGGCCTTCTACCTGATGATCACCGCCATCGGGGCGCTGTTCGTCACCGACGCCATCTACGCCTGGTTCGGCCTGTACACGGAGTCGGGCTACCAACCGGGAAGCGGATTGCTCGAAGCCGGCTGGATGGCCTTCTACGTGCTGCTGGGCACCGCGGCGCTGCATCCGTCGATGGTGAACATCACCGACAAGGCGCCCGAATGGGAGGACCGGCTCACGTTCGGCCGGCTCGCCCTGCTCACCACCGCCGCCCTCGCTCCCCCCGTGGTGCGCCTCGTGCAGAACTGGCGAGGCGAACCGGTCGACACGAACGTGCTCAGCGCCGCCTCGATCATCCTGTTCCTCCTGGTGGTCGTGCGCATGGCCGGCTTGATCCGCCAGCAGGAGCGCTCTGCCCTGCGCGAGCGCGCCCTGCGTGAATCAGGCATGGCGCTGGTCACCGCCACCAACCGAGAGGGCATCCACTCCGCGGCGATCGACGCCGCCCAGGCGCTGGCCGGCGTGGATGCGGCCATCCGCATGTGCGACGCGCCCAACGACGGCGAGGATCTCGAGGTGGTCGCCGCCGCCGGCGGCCGCGCCGACGTCGTCGGCATCGCCTTCCCGCTCACGATCCTGCAGCAGTGGAAGCAGGAGCGCCTGCTGGAGAACGACGCCTACATGGTTCGCTCCTACGAGAGCACGCTGCGCGATCCGCTCGCCCTGCCGATCGACGACGAGGGTTCGGTGTTCGTGGCGCCGTTGTTCATGCGCGAGGAGCTGCACGGCATCATGGTGGTCTCGACGCCCGAAGAGATGCCCCGGTCGGTCGCTGACTCGCTGCAGGCCCTGTCCTCACAGGTGGCCCTGGCCCTGGAGAGCGCCGCGCTCACCGAGGACCTGCTGCGCCAACAGAGCGAGGCACGGTTCGCCTCGCTGGTGCAGAACTCCTCCGACATCGTCACCGTGCTCGAGCTCGACACGACGATCCGGTACGCGAGCCCGTCGGCCCATCGCGTGCTCGGCGTCCCGCCTGAAGCGCTCGAAGGCACGAAGTTCGCGGACCTGATCCACCCCGACGACATGATGAGCGCGCTGGCCTTCCTCACGTCGCTCGGCGAGGCCGAGGGACACACCGGGATCGTCGAGTTCCGCCTGCGCCACCACGACGGCACCTACCTCACGGTGGAGACCCTGCGGACCAACCTGCTGCACGACCGCAACGTGAGCGGCATCGTGCTCAACACCCGCGACATCAGCGAACGCAAGGCGTTCGAGCAGCAGCTGTCGCATCAGGCCTTCCACGATTCGGTCACGAACCTCGCGAACCGCGCGCTGTTCAGCGACCGCGTCACGCACGCGATCGAACGGCAGGACCGCGACCGCAAGCCGGTGGCCGTGCTGTTCATGGACCTCGACGACTTCAAGACGATCAACGACTCGCTGGGCCATGCCGCGGGCGACCAGGTCCTGCGCGAGGTGGGCGAACGGGTCAAGGAATGCCTGCGCGCCGCCGACACCGCCGCACGCCTGGGTGGCGACGAGTTCGCGATCCTGCTCGAGGACGGGGGCGACGGCATCCAGGCCGTCGACGTCGCCGACCGCGTGATGCAGGCGCTGGAAGCGCCGTTCGTCCTGGAAGGCAAGGAGGTCTTCATCCGGGCCTCGATCGGCATCGCGGTCGCCTCCCAGGGCGCCGAGGTGCCCGACGCCGAGGAGCTGCTGCGCAACGCCGACGTCGCGATGTACATGGCCAAGGAGAAGGGCAAGGGCCGCTACCAGGTGTTCGAACCCGCGATGCACGACACCGCGTTGAAGCGCCTGGAACTCAAGGCCGACCTGCAGCGCGCGCTCGAGCACGAGGAGTTCCGCCTCTACTACCAGCCGGTGATCGAACTCGAGAGCGGCAAGATCACGGGGGTCGAAGCCTTGATCCGGTGGATCCATCCCACGCGCGGCCTGGTGCCGCCGCTGGACTTCATCCCGCTCGCCGAGGAGACCGGCTTGATCGTGCCGATCGGTCGATGGGTGATGCACGAGGCGGCTCGCTATGCGGTGCAGCTCCAGGAGGCCTACCCCATGGAGCCCCGGTTCCACATGGCGGTCAACCTGTCCGCCCGTCAGATCGCCCGTCCCGAACTGGTGGACGAGGTCCGCGACATCCTGCTCGACACCGGCCTGGAGCCCTCGACGTTGATCCTGGAGATCACCGAGAGCGTGATGATGCAGGACATGGAGCTCTCGATCGAACGGCTCGGCTCCCTGAAGGAACTGGGCGTCATGCTCGCCGTCGACGACTTCGGCACCGGCTACTCCAGCCTCAACTACATCCGGCGCTTCCCCGTCGACATCCTCAAGGTCGACAAGTCGTTCGTGGACGGCGTGAGCGAAGGCGGCGAAGCCTCGGCCCTGACCGCCGCGGTGATCGAGCTCGCCGGCATCCTGAACCTGCGCCCGGTCGCCGAGGGCATCGAACGAGCCGACCAGCTGGCCCGCCTGCTCGAGCTGCACTGCGATATGGGGCAGGGGTTCTTCTTCGCCAAGCCACTGCCGAGCGAAGAGCTCCAGACCCTGCTCACCGAGCGGGTCTCGATGCAGGCCGAGGCCGATGCACTGGCCCAGGGCATGACCCAGTCGTAACATCGGCTCCTTGCGACGCCTCCGCCCCATCCTCCTCGCGATCGTGGTGACCACCGGCGTGGTCGCCACCGCGCCGCCCACCCTCGCGGCTCCCCCCAAGTGGGTGCAGCGCATCGACGACGTGGTGGGCCGGGACGCGGTCTCCGTCACGATCGGCTACGAGGGGACGGTCCTCTACCGCCACAAGGACTGGGTGCGGCGAGCCCCCGCGTCCAACGAGAAGCTGCTCCTGTCGATGGCACTGCTCGACCAGGTGCCGCCCGACACCACGATCCCCACCCGGGTCCTGGCGACGAAGGCCGTGCGCGCCGACGGCACCCTGCGCGGCGATCTGTGGATCGTGGGGCACGGCGATCCCGAGACCGACCGGCAGGACCTCGCGGCGCTCGCCGCCGACCTGCGGGAACGGGGCGTGGAGCGCGTGCGCGGCCGCGTGATGGGGTCCACCGGCCCGTTCGGCCGTGACTGGTTCGCGCCGGGATGGAAGTCCTACTTCCCGAGGTACTACATCGCGCTGCCGACCGCGCTCACGTATCACTACAACCGCGGACCTCGCGGTACCAACATCCGCGACCCCGAGCGCCGCGCCGCCGCCGAGTTGACGAAGCAGCTGCAACAACGCGGCATCAAGGTGCGCGGCAAGCCCGGCATGGGCGTCCCACCCGGGAACCTCGTGGGCCTGGCCACGCGGCTGAGTGAACCGTTCGTCTCGATCATGCGGCGGATGAACGTGTTCTCCAGCAACTTCCGCGCAGAGGTGTTCGGCAAGTTCCTCGGAGCGCGGGTCGGCGGGCGAGGCACGATCGCCCGGGGTGCTCGCGCGATCGAGGCGTTCACCCAGGCCCACGGGGTCGGCGTCGAGGCGAACGACGGATCGGGCCTGTCCTACGCGAACCGCGTCAGCACCGAGGGCATCGTGGAACTGTTGTGGGTGGCCGACGCCTCGCCCTGGGGCGAGACGCTGCGCGGCACGCTGGCGCAGGGCGGCCAGGGCACGTTGGAGGACCGCCTGCGCGACGTGAAGATCCGCGCCAAGACCGGCACGCTCACCGACATCTCGGCGCTGTCGGGATGGGTCTGGCTCGAACGCGAGGACGCGTGGGCCGAGTTCTCGATCCTGTCGCAGGGGATGAGCAAGACGCGTTCGATCCAGATCGAGAATGCGATCGTGCGCGTCGTGAACGCGAACGCCGCCCCTCGCTGATCGGGTTGCGCGGCGGTCAGTCCTCGGCGCGTTCGCGTGGATGCAGCAGACCGAACGTGTAGGCCTCGACCAGCGCCTCCCACGAGGCCTCCAGGATGTTCTCGCTGACCCCGACGGTGGTCCACTCCCGCTCGCCGTTCGACGTGTCGATCAGGACGCGCACCACGGCGCCGGTGCCCGTGGTCTCGCCCAACACGCGGACGCGGAAGTCCTCCAGGCCGATGTGCGTGAGCTCGGGATAGTCGTTGACCAGCGCCTTGCGCAGCGCATCGTCGAGGGCCGCCACCGGGCCGGCGCCCTCGGCCGACTCGATGTGGCGCGTGCCCTTGGTTCGGACCTTCACGGTGGCCTCGGCCAGGGGCGGCTCGTCGTCGATCATGCGTTCCTCGACGTGCACGCGGTAGCTCTCGATCTCGAAGAACGGCTGCGTCCAGCCGTTGGCGCGGCGCATCAGCAGCTCGAGCGAGGCCTCCGCCACGTCGAACGCGTACCCCTCGGCTTCGCGGTCCTTGATCAGATCGACGGTGACGGGGATCGCGGCATCGGTGAGCTCGAGGCCGACTTCGGCCGCCTTCATCCGGATCGTGGCGCCGCCGCCGTAGTCCGAAGCCACGACGCCGCGCCGGTTGCCCACGGTTTCGGGCTCGATGTGTTCGTAGGCGCGCGACACCCGGGCCACCCCGCTGGTGTGCAGGCCGGCCTTGTGGGTGAACGCGTACCGGCCCGAATAGGGCTGACGCGGGTCGGGGGCCAGGTTCGCGATGTCCGCGACGTAGTGCGCCAGCTCGGTGAGATGGCCCACGGCACCCTCGGGGAGCGCGTCCGATGCACCCATCTTGAGCATGAGGTCGGCGGTGATCGGCACGAGGTCGGCGTTGCCGGTTCGTTCGCCGTAGCCGTTGATCGTGCCCTGCACCTGGAACACGCCGGCATCCACCGCGATCAGGGTGTTGGCCACGGCGCAGCCGGCGTCGTTGTGGACATGGATCCCCAGCTTCACGCCCGCCTGTTCGTCAACCTGCTTGACGATCTGCGCGATGTCGAAGGGGAGCATCCCGCCGTTCGTGTCACACAGGACGAGGCGCTCCGCGCCCGAGCCCTCGGCGGCGGCCAGGACCGCCATCGCGAACGCGGGATCGGAGCGGTACCCGTCGAAGAAGTGCTCGGCGTCGAAGAACACCCGCCGGCCCTGCGCCTTCAGGAAGGCCACGGAATCGCGCACCATGGCCACGCCCTCGTCCAGATCGGTGCGCAGCGCCTCGGTGACGTGGAAGTCCCACGCCTTGCCCACCAGACAGACGACTTCGGTGCCGGCCTCGAGCAGGTCGCGCAGCACCTGGGAGTCCTCCGCGCGCTCGCCCGCCCGCCGCGTCATGCCGAACGCGGTGAGCGTGCTGGTCTTCAGGGTCTCCTTGGTGGCGAGCTTGAAGAACTCGGTGTCGCGCGGGTTCGCGCCCGGCCAGCCACCCTCCACGAACGGGAAGCCCACCTGGTCCAGCTTGTGCAGGATGCGGAGCCGGTCCTCGATCGTGTACGACAGGTCGGCCTGCTGCGCGCCGTCGCGCAAGGTGGTGTCGTAGAGCTCGACCTGCGGGGCATCGCTCATGACGCCGCGCCCTCCACCACGAGGTCGCCGACCTCGGCGGTGGACATGCCCATCTCGCCGGCGCGCATCGACGTCATCTGCTTCGTGGCGGCGCGGATGCCGCGGTCGACCCGGGCGGCGGCCTCGTCCTGGCCCAGTTGCCGCAACAGCATCTCGACCGCGCCGATCGCCGCGAGCGGGTTGATCGTTCCCTTGCCGGTGTAGTCGGGCGCGGTGCCGCCGATCGGCTCGAACATGCTGACCCCTTCGGGGTTGATGTTGCCGCCGGCGGCGACGCCCATGCCGCCTTGGATCATGGCGCCGAGGTCGGTGATGATGTCGCCGAACATGTTGTCGGTGACGATCACGTCGAACCGTGCCGGCCAGTCCAGGAAGTAGATGCACGCGGCGTCGACGTGGTCGTAGTCGGTCTCGACGTCGGGGTACTCCGCGCTCGACCTCGTCCACCACCCGTTGGTACAGATCGCCGGCGAACGTCAGCACGTTCGTCTTGTGCACCAGCGTGAGCTTCCGGCGGCGGTCGGGCCGCATCGCGAGCTCGAACGCGTAGCGCACGATGCGCTCCACGCCGTGGCGCGTGTTGATCGATTCCTGCACCGCCACCTCGTACGGCGTGCCCTTGCGGTGGAACCCGCCCGCGCCCGTGTAGAGCCCCTCGGAGTTCTCGCGCACGACGACGAAGTTCACGTCGTCCTCGCTGTGGCTGGGCACGAGGGTCTCCACCCCGGGGTAGCGCACGACCGGCCGCAGGTTCACGTACTGGTCGAGCCCGAACCGGGCCTTCAGCAGCAGGTCGCGCTCGAGGATGCCCGGCTTCACGCGTGGGTCGCCCACCGCCCCCAGGAAGACGGCGTCCATCTCGCGGAGGCCATCGAGCTCCTCGTCGGGCAGGACGTCGCCGGTGCGCAGGTACCGCTCGGCTCCCAGGTCGAACTCGACCAGCTCGAACGCCGCGTCGCCCTTGACCGCATCGAGCACCTTCAGGCCCTCGGCGACCACCTCGGGTCCGGTGCCGTCCCCCCGGATGACGCCGATCTTCACGGCGTCACCTCGGTGCGTTCGGTGACCTCGCGAGGCGCACCCGTCTGCAGGGCTCGGTTCACCGCGGCGAGGTAGGCGCGAGCGCTGGCCTCCACGACGTCGGTGGCGACCCCGCGACCGGTGAACCGGCGTCCGTCCACGTCGATCTGGATGACCACGTCACCTAAGGCATCGGTGCCGCCCGTGACGCTGGACACGTGGAAGTTCACGAGTCGACCCTCGACGCCCGACGCCCGTTGGATCGCGCCCATCACGGCGTCGATCAGGCCGTCGCCCATCGCGGATTCCTCCACCACCTCCTCGCCCTTGGTCAGACGAACGGTGGCACGCGGCTGCAGGTGCGTGCCGCCGCCCATCTGCAGCGACTCCATCACGAGGACGTCCTCGTCGGTGGCGCCGAGTTCCTCGGCCACGATCGCCGACAGGTCCTGGTCGGTGATCTGCACCTTGCGGTCGGCCAGGTCCTTGAAGCGACCGAACGCCCGGTTCATGTGGTCCTCGTCCAGGGTGACGCCGATCTTGTCGAGCGCGTCGATGAACGCGTGCCGGCCGGAGTGCTTGCCCAACACCAGCGAGTTGCCCTCCAGGCCGATCTCGACCGGATCCATGATCTCGTAGGTGGCGCGGTTGCTCAGCACGCCGTGCTGGTGGATGCCGCTCTCGTGCGCGAACGCGCTGGAGCCCACCACCGCCTTGTTCGGCTGCACGCTGTACCCGGTGGTCATGGCGACCAGCCGCGACGTCCGCACGATCTCGCGGATGTTCAGGCCGTGACTGCGCTCGAGCGCCTGGCCGCGGGTGCGCACCACCATGGCGATCTCTTCCAGCGAGCAGTTGCCCGCTCGCTCGCCGATGCCGTTGACCGCCACCTCGACCTGCCCGGCGCCGTTCTCGATGCCGGCCAGGGAGTTCGCGACCGCCAGACCCAGGTCGTTGTGGCAGTGCGTCGAGATCGTGACGTCGTCGGGCGTCTGGTCGCGCACGATCCGGATCAGCTCACCGAACTCGGTGGGCGTGGCGTAGCCCACGGTGTCGGGCACGTTGATCGTGGTGGCGCCGCACTGCACGGCGAGCTTGAAGCACTCCAGCAGGAACTCCAGCGGCGTGCGCGTGGCGTCCTGCGCGCTGAACTCCACGTCCTCGGTGTAGCTCTTGGCGAGCTTCACGTTCTCGCGGATCGCGTTCAGCACCTGGTCGTAGCTCATCTTCAGCATCGACTCGCGCTGCACGTCGCTCGTGGAGATGAACGTGTGGATCC
This sequence comes from uncultured Actinomycetes bacterium, assembly GCA_963797635.1. GTDB lineage: Bacteria > Actinomycetota > UBA4738 > UBA4738 > HRBIN12 > JAOUEA01. Next base: position 573,705 of record CAWCPZ010000010.1, on the reverse strand, counting down.
GCCAGCGGTCGGCGCCCTTCAGCGCCTCGGCGGCGCGCTCGATGTCGCCGGTGGCGGTGCGCGCGAGCGCCGCGATCACCGGACCCTTCACCGTGTCGGCGATCTCGCGCACGGCGTCGAACTCGCCGTCGGAGGAGATCGGGAACCCGGCTTCGAGGATGTCGACGTTCAGCCGGGCGAGCTGCTCGGCGATCTCGACCTTCTCGGCTTTCGTGAGCGCGATCCCGGGAGCCTGCTCCCCATCGCGCAAGGTGGTGTCGAAGATCCGTGACGTTGCCGCTGGAACTGCGTCTGCCTACGTTGCCTGCTCCATCGCTCATACCGGCGGCACCTTCTTCTCGCTCTCCAACCAGGGCATCATCTGGCGCAGCTGCCGTCCCACGTCTTCGAGCTGGGACGAGCGCGCCTGGCTCCTAAGTCGGAGGAACTCCGGGAACCCGGCGTCGGCCTCGGCGATCCAGTTCTTGGCGAACGTGCCGTCCTGGATGTCGGTGAGCACGGCGCGCATCTGCTCGCGCGCGTGCTCGTCGACCACGCGCGGACCGCTCACGTAGTCGCCGTACTCGGCGGTGTCGCTGACGCTGTAGCGCATCCACGACAGGCCGCCCTCGTAGATCAGGTCGATGATCAGCTTCAGTTCGTGCAGGCACTCGAAGTAGGCGATCTCGGGCTGGTAGCCGGCTTCGACCAACGTCTCGAACCCGTTGCGGATCAGCTCGCTGATGCCGCCGCACAGCACCGTCTGCTCGCCGAACAGGTCGGTCTCGGTCTCTTCCTTGAAGGTGGTCTGGATGATGCCGGGACGCGCGCAGCCGATCGCGTTGCCGTAGGCCAGCGCACGCTCCAGTGCCTTGCCGGTGGCATCCTGCTGCACGGCGACCAGACCCGGCGTGCCGTTGCCCTCGACGTAGGTGCGGCGCACCAGGTGCCCGGGCCCCTTGGGCGCGATCATCGTGATGTCGACACCGGCGGGCGGCACGACCGTGCCGAAGTGGATCGAGAACCCGTGGGCGAACATCAGCATGTCGCCGTCCTTCAGGTTCGGCTCGATGTCGCTGGCGTAGACCGCTCCGTGCGAGGTGTCGGGGAGCAGGCACATGATGACGTCGGCCTCGGCGACCGCCTCGGCGGTGTCGAGCACGCGCAGGCCCGCGTCTTCGGCCTGCCGGCGCGAGGCCGAACCGGGACGCAGGCCGACCCGCACGTCGAAGCCGGAGTCCTTCAGGTTCTGCGCGTGCGCGTGACCCTGACTACCGAACCCGAGCACGGCGATCTTCTGATCGGCGAGCACGCCCGTGTCGGTGTCCTTCTCGTAGTAGATCGTCGCCATGATGGTTCCCCGGTCCCTTCCGTACGGTCGGTCTGGTCTTCGGACTGCTAGGCGCTCGCGCTCTTGAGGACGCGCTCGCGGATGCCACGGTCACCGCGCGCCAGGGCGATGCGCCCGGTGCGCGAGAGCTCCACGATGCCGTACTCGTTGAGGAGCTCGCGGAGCGCTTCGAGCTTCTCGGGCTTGCCGCTGGCCTCCACGGTCAGCGTGGTGGCGGTGACGTCGACGATGTTGACGCGGAAGACCTCGCAGATCTCCATGATGCGTGCGCGGACGTCGCCCTGGGCGCGGATCTTCGCCAGCATGAGCTCGCGTTCGACGGCCGAGCCGCGCTCGTGCTCGAGGATCTTGATCACGTTGACCAGCTTGTTGAGCTGCTTCGTGACCTGTTCCAGCGGGTTGTCCTCGACGTTGACCACGATGGTCATGCGTGACAGGCCCGGGGTCTCGGTGGGACCCACGGCGAGCGAATCGATGTTGTAGCCACGCGCGGCGAACAGACCGGCCACGCGGGTGAGCACGCCGGGCCGGTCCTCCACCAGGACCGAGATCGTGTGCAGTGCCTCGTGGTTGGTCATGCGATCGGTGCCTCCGCGGGGTCGGTGGTGGGCGTGATGGCCTCGGGCCCCACGATGATGTCGTCGTTCGAGGCGCCCGAGGGCACCATGGGGAACACCATCTCGGACGGGTCCACCCGGAAGTCGATCACCACGCTGCGATCGGTGACCGAGTAGGCCTTCTCGATGGCGGCATCGACCTCGCCCGGGCTGTCGACGCGCAGGCCGACGGCGCCGTAGGCCTCGGCGAGCTTCACGTAGTCGGGGACGTTCGGGTCGAGCCACACGCCCGAATACCGCTCGTCGAAGAACAGCTCCTGCCACTGGCGCACCATGCCCAGGTAGCCGTTGTTCAGGATCGCCGTGACGAACGGGATGTTCTCGGTGGCGCTGGTGGCGAGCTCCTGTGCCGTCATCTGGAAGCAGCCGTCGCCGTCGATCGCGACCACCCGCTTGTTCGGCTGGCCCACCTTGGCGCCCATGGCCGCCGGCACCGCGAAGCCCATGGTGCCCAGGCCGCCGGAGTTGATCCAGTGACGCGGCTTCTCGAAGCCCCAGAACTGCGAGGCGTACATCTGATGCTGGCCCACGCCGCTCACCACGATCGTGTCGTCGTCGGCGAACGCGCGCAGGCGCTCGACGCAGTACTGCGGCTTCAACGCGCCGTCGGGCTGCTGGTCGTACTTGTAGGGGAACTCCTCCTGCCACGCGTGCAGCTGGTCGATCCAGGCCGAACGATCGGGCAGTCCGTCGCCCTCGTCCTGTCGCTTGGCCAGCTCGGCGTGGAGCTTGCCGATCACGTCGCGGCAGTCACCCACGATCGGCACGTCGACCGCCCGGTTCTTGCCGATCTCGGCGGGATCGATGTCGACGTGGATCACCTTCGCGTGGGGCGCGAAGCCGGCCAGCTTGCCGGTGACGCGGTCGTCGAATCGCGCACCCAGGGTGATCAGCAGGTCGGACTTCTGCATCGCGGTGACCGCGGTGTAGTTGCCGTGCATGCCGGGCATGCCCAGGCACAGTTCGTGTGAATCGGGGAAGGCGCCGCGCGCCATCAAGCGTGGTGATGACCGGCAGGTTGCCGGTGGTCGCCAGCTGGAACAGCTCCTTGCTGGCATCGGCCTTGATCACGCCGCCACCCACGTACAGGACGGGCCGCTTCGCCTTCAGGATCAGCTTCACCGCTTCGCTCACCTGACGGTTGTTGCCCTTGGTGGTGGGCTTGTAGCCGGGGAGCGTGATCGAGTCGGGCCACTTGTAGGTGGTGGAGGCGATCAGCACGTCCTTCGGCAGGTCGATCAGCACCGGGCCGGGGCGGCCGGTCGAGGCGATGTGGAAGGCCTCGCGCACGGTGTGCACGATGTCGGCGGGGTCCTTCACCAGGAAGTTGTGCTTCGTGATCGGCATCGTGATGCCGGTGATGTCGGCTTCCTGGAAGGCGTCGTTGCCCACCACGGGCGTCGGGACCTGGCCGGTGATGGCCACGATCGGCACCGAGTCCATCTTGGCGTCGGCCAGCGGCGTCACCAGGTTCGTGGCGCCGGGGCCGCTGGTGGCCATGCACACGCCGACCTTGCCGGTGGCCCACGCGTAGCCCTCGGCGGCGTGGCCGGCGCCCTGCTCGTGACGGCACAGGATGTGGCGGATCGAACTCTTGTCCACCAGTGGGTCGTAGATCGGCATGCTCGCGCCGCCGGGGATGCCGAAGATGTTCTCGACCCCTTCCTCCTCCAGGGCTTTGAGCAGCGCTTCCGCGCCGGACATCTTGGTCATCGCGTCGCCGCTTCCGCTCGAGCTTCGACCGGGCCGGTCTCGACCCGTCGGACGTGGGCCTGCAGGCGGTGCGCCAGGTTGCGGCACGCCCGCTCGAACTCCCACGGGGTCCAGTCGCGGCGGCGCATCTGCAGCACGTCCTGCTCCTGATCCTCGCCGAAGTCGAACCCGGAGCCCAGGTAGACCACCTCGGAGCTGAGGTAGCGGTCCACGACCGAGCGGGTGGACGGCTCGGCGGTCTCGACCGTGACCTGGCCGGGACCCTCCCAGAGCACGCTGGCGACGACGGTGCCGTCTCGCTCGAACTCGTACCGCATGGTGGTCTCCTTGTCTCCGGACCCGTTGCCCGGTGTTCACGTGGCGTTCGCCTGGTGAGGGGGTAACAAAAACCCCCCGGGTTCCGAGGGGTCATCAGGCGCGAGCACAGGCCTCTGCGGGCCTGGTCGCGCCTACGTAATAAGTACGAGGTCGCTGCGTCCGGTGATGATCGTGCGCATGAACATGGTCATAACAGTGTAGAGGCGAGGATTCCCCTGTCAACCTGGGGACGGGGACGGGAAGGGCAACCTCGAGAACGGACGCGGAAGATCTCAACGTGATGTGGGCAGTCGCAGTCGGCGCCCTCAGCCACCGTGGTGACGGCCTAGGGCACCTCCGCGACGACCTTTCCTCGGGCGTGGCCCTGCTCGACGTAGGCGACCGCCGCCGGGATCTCGGTGAACGCGAACGACCGGTCGATCGCTGGACGCACCACGCCGCTCGTGATCAGGCCGGAGAGTCGATCAAGGTCATCCGTGCTCACGTGCGCCTGCACCTGCGTGACGGTCTTGCCGCCGCGGAGGGAGACGCCGAACAGGTTCGCGATGCTCGTGAACCCGGTGACTGCGGCCTTGCCGCCTTCGACCAGGGCATGCTTGAGATCGGAGACCGATCGGTTGCCGACCGTGTCGAGGATGAAGTCGTATCGGGCTCCGCTCTCGACGAAATCCGTCGTCGTGTAGTCGATGATGTGATCGGCGCCCAGCGACCGGGCAGTTTCGAGGCCCTGTGGACCCGTCACGACGGTGAGATCAGGGCCGTAGGAGTGCGCGATCTGCACCGCGAAGGTACCGACGCCTCCGGAGCCACCGTTGATCAGGACCTTGTGTCTCGGCTCGATCGGTCCCAGGTGATCGAGACCTTGAAGCGCCGTCCCGCCTGACATGGGGACGGCTGCCGCCTCCGCCATCGAGATGCTCGCAGGCTTCACGGCCAGCGCCTCGACGGGCACGCACACGTACTCCGCGAAGGCCCCCAAGCCGTGGTCCAAGAGATTGGCGAAGATCTCGTCGCCAGGCTTCACCGCCTCGACGTCTTCGGCGACGCTCTCGACCTGCCCCGCGATGTCGACACCGAGGCTTTGACGCTTGGGACGGACCAGGCCGTAGGTGAGGCGAGCGAACGCTGGCTTGCCTCGCATCGCATGCCAGTCGGCCGCGTTGATGGACACTGCCCGGACCCTGACCAGAACCTCGTGTGAGGCCGGGCGAGGCTTCGCCACCTCCGCCAGTCGAAGCGCCTCGGGCGGTCCGTACTTCTCCCACAACCACGCCTGCATCCCGTCGGTTCCCATGACGACTCCTTCCCTGTGAGACACGCGTCAGGCGGAAGCGCGAACGCGAGACGGCCGCGGCGGCGATCACCACGAACACCCAGGCGACGCTGGCCGTCGGCGACGGCGAACCCCACGTAGATGGCCGCGATCACGCCAGCGACAGTGCGTAGACGGTGGCCGGCTCGAGCCACCAGAACGCGAGTGGGCTCGGCCTGCAGAACGCCGACAGCACGCCCCATGCGATCGGGGCGCGCAACGAGTGCGGCGCGGTCGGGACGGGCTCGTCATGCCGGGGACGCTTCGGGGCGTCGCGCGACGTTGAAGCTGAACATCATGCCGCTCTGGTTGTGTTCGGCGATGTGGCAGTGCGCCATCCAGAGCCCGGGGTTCGACACGTCCAGCAGGATGTCGACCGTCTCGCCGGCCCGCACGAGGACGGTGTCCTTCCACACGAGGTTCGCCTCCGGCTCATCGTCCCGGGCAAGGATGAGGAACCTGCCCGCTCCGTGGATGTGGAACGGGTGGTGCATCGGGTGGTCGGACTCCATCTCGTTGACCAGCCGGATCTTCACCCGGTCACCGACGGTGAACGACCACGAGATCGCTCCGTTCTCGGCTCCCGTCTCCCGGTCGATGAGCTGCCAGATCATGTTGCTGGCATCCGATGCCCGGTTGATGTCCGGCATCAGGTCCTCCCACTCGAGGCCGTCGCCGCCGTCGTGGTCGCCGTGCTCCATCTCGTGCGGGGCGGTGGTCGGAGCGGGCGCTTCGGACGGGACGAGCTTCATCCCGCACTCGGGACAGGTCCCCGGCTCGGTCGCGGTGACCTCGGGATGCATCGGGCAGACGTAGGACGTCGGTGCCGCTGGTTCGACACCGATGAGCTTCATGCCGCACTTCGGACACGTCCCGGGCTCGGTGGATGTCACCTCCGGATGCATCGGGCAGACGTAGGACTCAGCCGCGCCCCCTCCGTAGAGCAGGGGCATCCTCGAGAAGAACGCCAGCACCTTGTCCGGCGGCCGGTCGAGGTCTGGCTCGATCGCCTGATGCACGGCCGTGAGCTCGGGGTCCACGCGCAGGGTCTCGAAGGTCGACGCCGCACCTTCGAGGCGATCGCCGGTGACCGTGAATCCTCCGAGGTCGTACGTGTGCTCGGGCGTCCTGTGTTCGAGCTTCACGGGACCGGGCGCGTCGAACAGCACGTCGATCACGGCCCGCTCCGACGGCGAGATGAGGACCTCGTCGACGAACGTCTCCCGCTCGTACCGGCCGCCGTCACCGCCGACGAGTTTGGCGCGTGCCCCGGCGATGGCCAGGTTGAAGATCCGCGTGTTCGCGGTGTTGACGACGTACAGGCGGACCACCTCACCGGGCGCCGCGTCTTCCGAGAACGACGGCTCCCCGTTGATCAGCATGACGTTCCCGAACCGCCCCATCGCGGTGTAGTTCGGCCCCGCCGTGTTGAACGCAGCGATGTGCCCGTCCTCGATGAGCAGGTCGTCCAACGTGATCGTGAGGTGGCGGTCGACCGGGGGCCAGTACTCGGCGTCCGAGGGTTCGACGACGATCGTGCCGTAGAGGCCCATCTCGAGCCCGAAGTCCTCGCGGATATGCGGGTGATACCAGTAGAAGCCGGCGTCCGGGAACTGCACCTTGTAGGTGAAGGTCTCCCCGATCGCGATCGGCGCCTGCGTTTCGTGCGGGACCCCGTCGTATCGGTTCTCCAACCGGAGCCCGTGCCAATGGACGGTCGCCTCGACGTCCCCGTCGTTGGTCACGTCCACCGTGATCTCGGAGCCCTGATCGACATGGAGGATCGGTCCGGGGATCGAGCCGTTGTAGGCGAGCATCCGCAGGTCCGCGTCGTCGAGCCGCTTCCGCACGGGTCCGATGCGGAACGCGTAGCGATCACCGTCCTTGAGCCGGATGACCTCGGGCTGTGTGACGTCCGGGATACCGGCCGTGTCCGTGGTGAAGGTGCTCCCCGAACCACCCGGGCCGTCGATCTCGCTCGGCACACCAGATCCGTGCTCCATCGATCGTTCCCTCCTCCGACGGGTCACGATCCGAGGTCCGACCCGTCGGTAGCCACCTTCCCAGAATGGCCCCGACGCAATCGAGGGAGGGCGCAGATCGAGGGCCGGGATCGCCGCTATCGTCTTTCTCGCGGGGAGCTGTCGATTCGGGGGTCCTTCGTTCGTCTTATGCGCGACCCGATCCCAGAAGGGGGACGCGATGAAGTACATGCTGCTGATCCACCAGGGTTCCACCCCGGTGCCGCCGTCGGCTGAGTGGGAGGCCCTCTCGGACGAAGAGAAGGGCAAGGTGTACGCCGCCTACCAGTCGATCAACGAGACCCCGGGCGTCACGCCGGGCCAGCAGATGCAGGGGCCCGAGACGGCGACCACCGTGCGCGTGGCCGACGGCGCGACCCTGACCACCGACGGTCCGTTCGCCGAACTCAAGGAGTCGATCGGCGGCTACCTCTTCTTCGAGGCCGACGACCTCGACGCCGCGATCGAACTCGCCTCGCGCATCCCGGCGGCCAGCATGGGCGGCGCGGTCGAGGTGCGACCGCTCGCGGAGTGGTAACGATCCTCGACCAGGTCTTCCGCGACCAGTGGGGACGTGTCCTCGCTGCCCTGATCGGCTTCCTCGGCGACTTCGACCTCGCCGAGGAAGCCGCGCAGGAGGCCTTCGCGATCGCCGCCGAACGGTGGCCGCGCGACGGCACACCGTCCAACCCCGGCGTCTGGCTGGTCACCACCGCGAGGAACCGTGCGATCGACCGCATCCGCCGCGATCGCACCCTGGCCACGAAGACGCGCCTGCTCGAGGTGCCGGAGGCAACCGAGATCGACATGGACGCCACCACCTTCCCGGACGAACGGCTCGAGCTGATCTTCACCTGTTGCCATCCGGCGCTCGCCGTTGACGCGCAGGTGGCGCTCACGCTCCGGACCCTCGGCGGCCTCACCACCGTGGAGATCGCTCGCGCGTTCCTGGTGCCCGAGCCGACCATGGCACAACGGTTGGTGCGCGCGAAGCGGAAGATCGCGGCGGCGGGGATCCCGTTCCGGGTGCCGCCCCCGTCCCTGCTCCCCGAGCGGTTGGACTCGGTGCTCGCCGTCGTCTACCTGATCTTCAACCAGGGGTACGGCGGCCGCGGCGACCTGGCCGTCGAGGCGCTGCAGCTCGGCCGCGCCATGGCCGAGCTCATGCCCGCCGAACCCGAGGTGCTCGGTCTGATGGCGTTGATGCTCCTGCACGACGCCCGGCGCGAGGCGCGGTTCCAGGACGGCGACCTGGTGCTCCTCGCCGACCAGGACCGATCCCTGTGGGACACCGAGCAGATCGCCGACGGTCGCGCGGTGCTGGACCGGGCGCTGGCGCTCGGCGGGCGCGGGCCCTACGTCGTGCAGGCGGCGATCGCCTCGCTGCATACCGAGGAGCCGCGCGACTGGCCACAGATCGCGGCGCTGTACGGCGAGCTCGCGCAGCTCACCGGTTCGCCGGTGGTGGAGCTGAGCAGGGCCGTGGCGGTCGCGGAGGCGGACGGTCGCGCAGGCGGGCCTGGACCTCGTCGGACGGCCTGGCCTGGAGGACTACCACTACCTGCACGCGACCCGGGGCGAGCTGCTGCGTCGGCTCGACCGCACGGACGAAGCCGCGCGACGCGTACCGCCGCGCGTTGGCCCTGGTGCACGACGACGCCGAACGGCGGCTGTTGCAACGGCGCGTGTCCGAACTCGGGAAGGGCTAACCCGCGTTCCATCGTCGGAGCGCCGAGTCGACATCAACCCGTGTGATGGCGGTGGCAACGCTGTGGCACTTCGATGGCATGTCTTGTGCGGTCCGCGGCCGGTGCCGATGCTCCAAGCATGTTCGCCGCGACGAGCACCGCCGACCTCGTGAACGATGCCGTTGTCATCTGGTTGGTGGCCACGGTCGCGGCAGGCATCGCCGCATTCGCGATGCGGCTACCGGCCGTCGGACTCGCCCTGCTCGGGTCGGTGATCGGGGTCCCCTTGGGCGTGTTGCTCGGGGCATCGATGGACTGGCTCGAGCTCGAGGAGATCCCCTTCGGCGGGGCGATGGGTGCTTCAGCGGGACTGGTGCTGGGCGGCGTGATCGGCTTGGCGGGATCGACCCGCGTCGTTCCCAGACCCTCCCCTCGGGCCCTTCGGTGGTTCGCCGGAAGTGTCGTGGTCGCCGGCATCACGGCGACGTGGATGGGCTCACGCGTGCTGGAGGCCTGTTGGAGCGACGCCAACTGCCACTTCCCGGCCGTGCCCGTGCTGGTCGCCGCGGACGCCGCGTTCTTGGCGGTGGTGCTGTTCGCGATCTCGGTACGACCCGTCGACGACGCGCCGGCTCGGGTGGACGGCGAGGCCGCCGGAGGCACGTGGTTCTTGCTCGCAGCGTTCGTCGCCGGGGGCGTCGTGCTGTGGGCGATCGGAGCCACGGTGAGCTACCCATCGTTCGGGTTGCCCATCCTCGCCCTTGCCGGCACGACGTTCGTATCGGCCTTCGTCCTGCGGAAGCGCCGGCCGGCGATCGCACTCAGCCTGATGATGGGCATCAGCGGCGCAGGCGCGGGAACCGTGGCGGTCAGCATGCTCGGTGAGTCGTGGCGGACCATCATGGTCGGTGCAGCGATCGGAGCGATCGTCGGGGTGGCCTTCGGCCCTGTGCTCCAGCATCGCGCTCGATCGGTGTCGATCACCTCCTAGCGCACCAGGCGGCCCTAACTCCGTCACCAGCCCCGTATGTGCGGATAGACGCGGTCGACGCGGCCCGATGTGCAGACAGGTCAGAGGATCTCGGCGATGTCCTGCACGAGCGCGACCGAGGCGAACCCGGCAACGACCGCCAGCGCGATCCGGCCGAGCCAGACGAACGGCTTCGAACCCCAGATCACCGAAGCCATCGGCACGGATCTGGCCACCAGGCCGGCCCCGATCGTGATCGCCACCAGCGCGATGCCGATCGGCCCGGTCGCGAGCAGCAGCACGAGCGGGAGCAGCCCGACCATCCAGGTCGCGGACGTGCTTGCGACGTCGTCCGCTTGCCGCGAACCGCCGTTCCACGTAGCGCACTGATCGCGAACGCGCACCCGGCGGGGATCGCGATGAAGAACGCGATCGCCAGCGGCAGCGGTTCCAGCAGCCGGAAGTCGAGCCCATCGGGCTGGATCAGCAGCGCGCCGCCAACGACCCCGCCGAACGCCGCCGAGAGCCATGGACGCCATCGTGCGGGGAGCCACGTGCGCACCACGAGATACAGGAGCCCCGCGAGCACTCCGATGGCGGCGGTAACCAGCAGCAGGAAGAGCGTCGCCAGGCTGAACTCCCCGATCGTGAATCCGTCGTCGGTCTCCACGCCGTGCAGCGACGGACTCGACGTGAGCCGCAGCACGAACATCGCCAGCCGGCCGCCGACACCACCGATCACGAGGCCGGCCACCGTGCCCGTGGACACCCCGATCGAGACCCGGCGCATCCACCGCTCCAGCTCGAACCGCTGCTCGGTCGCGACCATCGGCTCGACGATGGCAGAGCGGAGGGGCCGGGTCGAGGAGGCCAGCACCGGAGACGGGGGTGGTGGCTCCCTCCTGCGCGTTTGACCCTCGCTCAGGGATGCGCGTACGGTCCCCCGCGATGGAACCCATGTCCGATCCCCGCCTGGATGTTGCCGTCAAGGCCGTCCCGGGGTGGGAAGGGCGCCACATCGGCATCACGCCGATCACGGCCGGGATCACGAACCACAACTATCTGGTCGAAGCCGACGACGAAGCGTTCGTGCTGCGCCTGGCCGGTCGCGACACGGAGTTGCTGGGCATCGACCGGGAGGCCGAATGCGAAGCCGGTCGCGCCGCGGCGGCGGCCGGCGTGGGCCCGGAGATCTACGCGTGGCTCCCGAACCTCAGCTGTCTGGTCACCCGGTTCGTCGCGGGGACCTCGATCCCGGAGGCCGACCTGCAGCGCGAAACGGTGCTCGCGTCGGTCGTGGGTTCGCTCCGGGCGTTCCATTCGTGTCCGCCCATCAGTTCGGAGTTCCCGGTGTTCCGGTTGGTGGAGAGCTATCGCAGGATCGCGTCGGATCGAGGCGTGAAGATCCCCGGCGCCTACGACGACGCGCACGAGGTCGCCGCTCGCATCGAAGCATCGTTCGACGCCGCACCCATGACACCGGCCACGTGCCACAACGACCTGCTGAACGCCAACTTCCTCTTGGACGGCGACCACGTGTGGATCGTCGACTACGAGTACGCGGGGATGGGCGATCCGTTCTTCGACCTGGGGAACCTCGCCGTGAACAACGGCCTCACGCCGCAGGCGCAGGAGACGCTGCTCTCGTTGTACTTCGGGTCGGTGAACGACGTGCATCGCGCGCGCCTCGCGCTGATGCGGGTGATGTCCGACTTCCGAGAGGCGATGTGGGGCGTGGTCCAACAGGGGATCTCCACCTTGGACGTCGACTACGTCGCGTATGCCGACACCCACTTCTCGCGCCTGCTGCAGAACGCCGCCGACGAGGCGTTCGAGGACTGGCTCGCCACGGCGTCGGCACCGGTTCGGTAGCCCTTCCCTTGCGGTGGACCCGCGGCATAAGCTCCGGACATCCGCGCAGGGACTCAGGGAGGGGATCACCATGCGCAAGGTCGTCACACTGATGGCGTCGTTCGTCGTCATCGCACTGATCGCGACGCTGGTCTCGGCCGCGAGCGAGCCGAAGGACGTCACCGAGCCCATCACGGTGAAGGTGGTGGAACGGCCCACCACGGACAAGGTGGTCGACGTGGGCAAGTCGGGTGATTCGACCGGCGACATCCTCACGTTCCACAACACGGTCTACAACTTCGAGAACAAGAAGAAGGTGGGTCGCGACCAGGGCGTGTGCATCCGCATCGACCACGGCGAGGCCAGCTGGGAGTGCCGGTGGATCACGTTCCTGCCGGACGGCGCCATCACCGTCGAAGGTCCGTTCTACGACGACCGCGACTCGACGCTGGCGATCACCGGCGGGCGGGCCGCGTACCGCAACGCTCGCGGCACGATGGACATCAAGGCGCGGCACGGCGGCGAGCAGTACGCCTTCATCTTCCACATCGAGCCGTAGCGGCGAAGGCGAAGGTCAGGCGCCGAGCACGGCGAGGAACTCGTCGAGGTCGGGCGCCACGCTGTAGGTGGGCTCGAGGAAGCCTTCGAGGGCCTCGATGGTCTTGTAGCCGTTGCCGGTGACGTAGGCGACGACCTCTTCGCCGGGCTTGATGATGCCCTGCTCCGCCATGCGCTTGAGGTTGGCGATCGTGACCCCGCCCGCGGTCTCGGTGAACACGCCCTCGGTGGAGGCCAGCAGCTGGATCCCTTCCCGGATCTCCTGCTCGGTGCACCACTCGATGTGCCCGCCGGTGGCGCGCGCCACCTTCAGCGCGAAGTAGCCGTCGGCGGGCGCCCCGATCGCGAGCGACCTCGCGATCGTGTCCGGCTTCACCGGCGTGACCTCCTCGGCGCCGTCCAGGAACGCCTGGGCCACGGGCCGGCAGCCTTCGGGCTGGGCGCCGCTGACCCGGTAGGGCTTCTCGTCGACCGCGCCGATCGCGATCAGCTCGCTGAAGGCGCGATGGATCTTCGTGAGCAGGGCCCCAGAGGCGATGGGCACCACGACGTGGTCGGGCAGGCGCCAGCCGAGCTGCTCCGCCGTCTCGAACCCGAGCGACTTCGACCCCTCCGCGTAGTAGGGACGCATGTTCACGTTGATGAACGCCCACGGCAGCGCCTCGGCGACCTCGCTGCACAGGCGGTTCACCTCGTCGTAGTTGCCCTTGACCGCGACGACCTTCGCGCCGTACGCCTCGGTGGCCAGGATCTTCGCGCGCTCCAGGTCCTCGGGCACGAACACGTAGCAGGGCATGCCCGCCTTCGCGGCGTGGGCGGCGGTGGCGTTCGCCAGGTTGCCGGTGGAGGCGCAGCTGATGGCCTCGTAGCCGAACGCGCGCGCCATCGTGGTGGCCACGCTCACCACGCGGTCCTTGAACGAGTTCGACGGGTTGACGCTGTCGTCCTTGATCCAGAGCGTGCCCGTCATGCCGATCGCCTTCGCCAGGTTGTCGGCACGGCGCAGCGGCGTGAACCCGGCGCCCAGGTCGATCCGCTCGATGCCCGGACCACCGGGCAACAGCGACTCGTAGCGCCACAGCGTGGCGGGCCCCGCTTCGGCCTGCTTGCGGAAGTCCATGCCGTCGACCGACTGCAGGTCGTAGGCCGGTTCGAGCGGTCCGAAGCATTCCTCGCAGATCGTGAGCGGTTCCACCGGGTACTGCTGGCCGCAGATGCGGCACTGCAGCGCGGCGGGCGACGTGATCGTCGGATGGACGCTCATGGACTCGAAACCTGCGGCTCTTCCTGTACGAGTAGACCGATCAAGCGGTGAAGGCGGCAGTGTACACACGGCCCTCGGGCGGCCCCAGCCGAGTTAGCTCGTGAGCTCGCGTTCCTGCTCGCGGTACATCGGCGTCAGCTCGTTCCATCGCGTCCGCCAGTCGCCCCTCGGCCGGCCGGCGAGATGCGCGGCGAGATCCTCGACATGGGCCTGCCATCCCGCACCGTGCACGGCAGCCTCTCCCAGCGGGAGGCCACGCTCCTCCACCACCAGACCGGTCATGGCACCATCAGGAACGAGTTCGACCTCGATGACGGTCTGCTCGTCCGAGTCCGGGGACATGGTGAGCAGCAGCCGCCGAGGGGGTTCGCACAGGTCCACCCGCCCTTGACCCTCCCACCCGCTGGTGAAGCTCGCTCGGAACACGCCGCCCAGCCGGAGATCGCCGTCCACCTGCGCGATCCAACGCGCCAACCGCTCCGGCTCGGTGATCGCCGACCACATGTCGTCGACGTCGGTCCGGAAGCGATCTTCCATGCGCACGACGGCCTTGCCCTCCGTGGTTCGCAGCGAACCCATCGGGCGGATGGATCCCGTTCTCTCGGACATCATGTCGAGCTCCTCCTCCGCTCTCGTTTCCCTCGGGCGACCTCGGTGTGCAGCGCATCGAGGCGCGCGTCCCACAGCGATCGATAGCGCCCCAGCCAATCGTCGAGTTCGGCGAGCGGCTCAGGCCGCAGGCGGTAGACACGCCGTTGCGCCTCTCGGCGCACCTCCACCAACCCGGCCTCGCGAAGCACCCGCAGATGGCGAGAGACGCCCGGGCGAGCGATGGGCAGCAAGGCCGCCAGCTGGCCCGCCGTGGCATCACCCTGCCCGAGGGCTTCCAGCACCGTGCGTCGACTGGCATCCGACAACGCGTGCATCACCGCATCCATTCGGTGAATGTACCCTATCGGTTACGTACCCGTCAAGGTACACACAACAGGGCGCGGCGGGTCCCTGGTGTTTCGGGGTACAGAGACGGCGTTCTGGGACCAGGCTCCCCTGGCGAGTTACCAGGTCACCGCGCCGTGATCGGCGCTGCCCACCGTGCGCGCGTACTTCGCGAGCGCCCCCTGGGTGTAGCGGTACTCGGGCTGCTTCCAGTCCGCGCGGCGGCGGTCGAGTTCGGCCTCGTCGACGAGCAGTTCGAGCGAACGTCCGTCGGCATCGAGCCGGATGCGGTCGCCCTCGTGCACGAGCGCGATCGGCCCACCCACGAACGCCTCGGGGGCGATGTGGCCCACGCTGAACCCCTTCGTGGCGCCGCTGAAGCGGCCGTCGGTGATCAGGGCCACCTCCTTGCCCAGGCCGGCGCCGGCGACGGCCGCGGTCACCGCGAGCATCTCCGGCATGCCGGGCGAGCCCTTCGGTCCCTCGTAGCGGATCACCATGACGTCGCCGGCGACGATCGCGCCGGACGTCAGGGCGTCGAACGCCTCCTTCTCGGAGTCGAACGGCCTCGCCGTCCCCTCGAACACCAGCTCCTCGGCGCCCGCGGCCTTCAACACCGCGCCGTCGGGCGCGAGGTTGCCGCGCAGGATCGCGAGCCCGCCCCACGGGTGGATCGGATCCGACGGCGGATGCACGATCACGCCGTCAGGTTCGGCGATGTCCATCGCGGCCACGTTCTCGGCCAGGGTCTTGCCGGTGACGGTCATGCAGTCGCCGTGCAGGTGACCGGCCTCGAGCAGTTCCTTGATGACGACCTGCACGCCGCCCACACGGTCGATGTCGCTCATCACGAACCGGCCGGCAGGTCGCACGTCGACCAGGTGGGGCACGGTGCGTCCGATCCGGTCGAAGTCGTCGAGCTGCAGGTCGACGTGCGCCTCCCGCGCGATCGCCAGCAGGTGCAGCACGGCGTTGGTGGAGCCGGCCACCGCCATCACGACCGCGATGGCGTTCTCGAACGCCTCCTTGGTCATGATGTCGCGCGGACGCGGGCCACCTTCGAGCACGAGCTGGGCGGCCCGGATCCCGCTCTCGCGCGCGAACACCTCGCGCCGGTAGTCGACCGCGGGCGGCGACGCGCTCCCGGGCAGGGACATCCCGATCGCCTCGCCGACGGCCGCCATCGTGTTGGCGGTGTACATCCCCGCGCACGACCCCGTCGTGGGGCAGGCGGCGCGCTCGACCGCGTGGAGTTCGGCATCGTCGATCGTGCCCTTCGCGTGCGCCCCCACGGCCTCGAAGACATCCTGGATCGTGATGTCCTTGCCCTGGTAGGTGCCCGGAAGGATCGTGCCGCCGTACAGGTACACGGCGTGCTGGTTCATGCGGGCCATGGCCATCAACATGCCGGGCTCGGACTTGTCGCAGCCCGCGATGCCCACCAACCCGTCGAACCGCTCCGCGTGCATCACCAGCTCGACCGAATCGGCGATCAGGTCGCGGCTCATCAGGCTGGCCTTCATGCCTTCATGGCCCATCGCGATGCCGTCGGAGACCGCGATCGTGGTGAACTCGACGGGCACCGCCTCGCCCTGACGCACGCCTTCTTTCGCGAGCGCGGCGAGCTTGTCCAGGTGGTAGTTGCAGGGGGTGACCTCGTTCCAGCTGGAGGCCACCGCGATCTGCGGCTTGCCGAAGTCCTCTTCCGAGAACCCGACGGCGCGGAGCATGGCGCGGGCAGGGGCGCGCTCGGGACCTTCGGTGACGTCTCGACTGCGGAGACGATCGGTGCCTGCCATCGTGGAGCCTCCTCGGCGGATGGGATGGGGACCTCACGGTAGCAACGCCAGCCCGGGCCTGACCCTGGGGCGGACCGATACCGGAACCGATATCCACGAGGCAGATGGCTTCGGGGACTCCACATCGATACCGGTTCCGGCATGAGCGTGGACCGCTCGACCGCTCCGACGAACCGCATCGCGCTTTCGGTATCGGTACCCTAGGGTCCTGCATGGCTGACACCGCGACGATCCCGATCCCGCCCGACGCCGGCCGGAGCTGGTGGCTCACCGAAGCGCTCGCGCGACCAGAGTTCGCCGGCGAACCTTCGCCCGCGCTCACCGAGGACACCACGGCCGACGTCGTGATCCTGGGCGGCGGCTACACCGGGATGTGGACCGCGTTCCACCTGAAGCAGCTCGACCCCGGCACCGACGTCGTGATCCTGGAGCAGGACATCTGCGGCGGCGGGCCCAGCGGCCGCAACGGCGGGTTCGTGAACAGCTACTGGGGCGACCTGCCGCGACTGGTCTCGGAGTTCGGTGACAAAGCCGCGATCTCGCTCTGTGAAGCGGGCGAGGAGAGCGTGCAGGCGATCAGCGCCTTCTGCGACGAGCACGACGTCGACGCATGGTTCGCGAACGACGGCGACCTCAACGCGGCGGCCTCCGACGCGCAGGTGGGGTCCTGGGGCGATCTCGTCATCACCGCCGACCGCCTGGGCCTGGCCGAGGACTTCAGGGTCATGGGGCCCCAGGAGGTCCGGGCCATGGTCGATTCGCCCACGTTCAAGGGCGGCGTCTTCACGAAGTACGGCGCCAGCGTGCAGCCGGCGCGCCTGGCGCGTGGCCTGCGACGCGTGCTGATGGACCAGGGCGTGCGCATCTACGAGCAGACCCCGGTGACCCGGTTCGGCTCGGGGTCGCCCGCGATCGCCGAGACCCCCCGCGGCACCGTTCGCGCGGGTGCCGGCGTGATCGCCCTCAACGCGTGGGCCAGCCATTGGAAGCGGTTCCGCCGCGCGATCACGGTGCGCGGCAGCTACATCGTGATGACGGCACCGGCGCCCGAGAAGCTCGCCGAGATCGGCTGGACCGACGGCATGGGATTGTCCGACTACCGCGCCGCGCTGCACTACCTGCGCACCACGCCCGACGGCCGTATCGCGTTCGGCATCGGCGGCATGCAGCCGAACCTGGCCCGCCACATCGGCCCGCGGTTCGCCTACGACGAGCAGGCGCTGCAGGTGGCGGCCCGCGACCTGCACCGGATGTTCCCCACGTTCGCCGACGTGCCGATCGACGCGGGGTGGGGCGGTCCGATCGACGTCGCCGGCTCGCACCTGCCGTTCTTCGGCACGCTCGAGCACGGCACCGTGCACTACGGCATGGGCTACACGGGCAACGGCGTGGGTCCCGCCCACCTGGGCGGTCGCATCCTGGCGAACCGTTCGCTCGGCCGATACGACGACGTGCTCGACCTGCCGATCGTCGATGCGCGTCCGATGAAGTTCCCGCCCGAGCCGATCCGCTCCCCCGGAGCGCTCATCGCGAACCACGCGATCCGCCGCAAGGACGAGTTCGAGGACCGCGGCGAAGACCCGAACCCGCTCGTGGATTTCGTGGCGAAGCTCCCGCGCCGCCTGGGCTACAACCTCGGCCCCTAGCCGCCGGGCCGCGTGCGCCGCGCCCGGTCTCCGTCGTCGATGGGCCGAGGACGCACCACCGCGGCGATGCCGTCGACCTCCACGAACGCGCCGTCCACGGCCAGGTCGGCGTCGAGGACCGCCAGGCCCAGCATCCCGAACCGGGGCGACCGTTCCACGCTGCGGACCTCTCCCACCACGCGGCGGTCGAGGGTGACCTGGCCGGGGGTCGGCAGCACCTCAGGTTCGTCGAACACCAGCGTCACGAGCTCCCGGTGCTCGTCCTGCGAGGCGGCGAGGGCAGCCTCCCTGCCGACGAACTCGTGCCCGGTCAGATCGATGAACTCGCCCCAGCCCGACCTCGTAGGGATCGGTCTCGAACGAGACGTAGTCCTCGTCGGCCACCAGGAACCCGACCTCGACGCGTGCCATCTCCACGGCGTCGAGCCCGACCGGCGTCGCCCCCGCCTCCAGGAGCCCGTCCCACACCCGATCCACGCCGTCGGGGACGAACAGCTCGTACCCGAGTTCGCCGGAGAAGCCGGTGCGCGAGATCATCGCCGGCACCCCCGCCACCGCCACGTCGGGCCGGCACCGGTAGTAGTCGAGCGACGCGAGGTCGACGTCGATCAGTGGGGCCAGCACATCGAACGCCTCCGGGCCCTGGATCGCGAGGGCGGCCACCTCATCCGTGCGATTGGTCGTGGTGACGTCGAACCCTTCGAGCGCCGCCGCGATGTGCTCGACCAGCGCCGGTCGATCTTCGTTGCCCACGTACCAGGCCTCGTCGGGGCCGATCAGGTAGCGCGTCCCCTCGTCCACGATGTGCCCGGCCTCGTCGAGGATCACCAGATACCGGACCTGGCCCGGCTCCTCGCCGGAGATCGGTCGGGACGTGAGCCGCTCGAGCGCTTCGCGGACCTGCGGTCCCACCATGTGGAACTTCGACAGCGGCGAGATGTCCCAGACCATCGCCCCGGTGCGGATCGCGGCGTACTCGCGATCGAGGTCACCGAAGGAGGCCGCCCACAGCCGTCCGTAGTCCTCGTAGAAGGTGGCGCCCATCGCGCGCTGCCGCTCGAACAGCGGCCCGCGCCGCACGTCGGAGGACAGGGTCGTCAGATCGATCGGTTCCACGTCGGGCTGCTCCAGGGTTGGCCGGTGGACGCCCGAAGCCTAGCGTGCGACCACGGCGGAAACCAGCATCGTGATCGTCCGCCAGATGCAGTAGCGTTCGCTCGATGGCGACCCCCGACGTCGTGCGCGCCGATCACCTCACGAAGCGCTACGGCAGCGCGCGCGGCGTCGACGACCTGAGCTTCCACGTCGCGGAGGGTGAGCGGTTCGGGTTCCTCGGGCCGAACGGTGCCGGCAAGACCACGACGATCCGCACGATGCTCGACTTCATCCGGCCGACGTCGGGCACGGTGCGCGTGTTCGGCTTGGACCCGCGCCGCGAGGGCGTCAAGGTGCACGAACGGGTGGGCTACCTTCCGGGCGAGCTCAGCCTGTACGAGCGGATGACGGCACAGGAGTTCCTCCGGACCTTCGCCGGCCTTGCGCGGTGCGGTCGAGTGGTCGTTCGTCACCGAGCTGTGCGAGCGCTTCGATCTCGACACCGACAAACAGATCCGTGCGCTCTCGCACGGCAACAAGCAGAAGGTGGGCCTGGTGCAGGCGTTCATGCACCGACCCGATCTGCTGATCCTGGACGAACCCACCCAAGGCCTGGACCCCCTGATGCAACAGGCGTTCTACACGCTGATCGACCAGGAGGTGCGTGACCGAGGCGCCACGGTGTTCCTCAGCTCCCACGTGCTGCCCGAGGTCGAACGCGTCTGCGACCGGGTCGGCATCATCCGCGACGGCGCGCTCGTCACGGTGGCCGACATCGGCGACCTCAAGGCGAAGGCGAGACGGCGGATCGAGTTCCACATCGACGGCGCCGTGACGGGTGAGGCGTTCGCTCGGTTGCCGGGCGTCCTCGACGTGAGCGTGCACGGCGACTCGGTCATGCTCACCGTGGAAGGTCCGCTCGACGCCGTGGTCAAGGAAGCGGCGCGGCACACCGTGGTCACCGTCGAGACCCATCAACCCAGCCTCGAGGAGGCGTTCCTCGGCTTCTACGAGGACGGGCCCGAGACGGGAGCGACCTCGTGAGCGCGCTCCTCACCACCACGGTGCGTCAACAACGGCGCGCGTTCCTCGGTTGGGCCGCGGGGCTCGCAGCGGTGGCGGCGATGTACGCGGCGTTCTACCCGAGCATCCACGACAGCGCCGCCGACTTCCAGGGCTACATGGACAAGCTGCCCGAAGCCCTCCGCACGCTGATCGGCAACGACTTCACGACGCCGGCCGGCTATCTGCGCAGCGAGACCTTCAGCACGCTCGGTCTGATCCTGATGCTGGTGTTCGCGATCGGCGCCGGCTCCCGGGCGATCGCCGGCGAGGAGGAGGGCCACACCCTGGACCTCCTGCTCTCCACGCCGGTGCGCCGGCGGCACGTGACCGTCGGTGCGGCCGCGACCTCTCCCGACACGGCGATCAGCGGCCGAACGGTTCGAAGCCCGGGGCCGACAGCGGCCAGGGGTGCGCCGCTTCCCAGGCGGCGCCCACCGCAAGCAGCAGGTCGTCGGCGAACCGCGGACCGGTCAGTTGGATCCCGAACGGCACGCCGTTGGGCGAACGTCCGGCCGGCAGGCTCAGGGCAGGATGCCCGGTGATGTTCGCGGCCTGCGTGTTGTAGGCGGGGGCTTGGGTGCTCCCCGCGTCGTCCTCGCCCGGGGCCCGGCCGTCCGCGTAGAAGCCTTCGACGCACATCGTGGGCGACACCACGATCGCATCGGGCCCCAGGAGTTGGTCAATCACCTTGACGAACTCGAACCTGCGGCGACGCGCCGCCAGGTAGTCATCGACGGTGAAGGTCGCCGCATACTCCAACGCGCCGCGGACGTAGGCCGTGAGCTCGTCCGCGTGTTCGATCACCACGTCACGACCGATCCAGGTGAGCTCCTCGGTGCCCACCGCGATGAACCAGTCCTCGTCGAGCTGCGGGGGGAACGGCGAGGCGATGGGTTCGGCCGTGAGCCCGGTCACCATCTCCAACGACGCCACGGCCTCATCGAACAGGGCAGCCACCGCATCGGGCAACGGCCCGCCCTCGACCAGGCGAGGGGTCACCATCAGCCGGGAGGGCCACACGCCTTCGCGCGGCGACCACGCGGGGACCGCGGTGGGGTCGCCGTCGGTCGGCCCACGGAGCACCTCCAGCAGCAGGGCTGCGTCGGCGACCGAGACCGTCAACGGACCCTTCGACGACAGATCGATCCACGACGGGATGGGATCGTCGCCGATCAGGCCTTTGGTGGGCTTCAGGCCGACCAACCCACAGAAGGCCGCCGGGATCCGGATCGACCCCCCACCATCGGTGGCGGTGGCGAGCGGAGCCAGGCCCATGGCGAGCGCGGCACCGCTCCCCCCACTCGAGCCGCCGGGCGACCAATCCAACGCCCAGGGATTGTGCGTGTCGCCGAACAGCCGGTTCGAGGTGAACCCCTCGAACGCGAACTCGGGGGTATTGGTCTTGCCGACCACCACCGCTCCGGCGGCACGCAGCCTCGCCACGGCCCGGCAGTCGCGTTCGGCCGGCGCCGCATCCCTGCGCAGCAGCGATCCGAAGGTCGTGGGCAGACCGGCGCAGTCTTCGATGTCCTTGACCAGCAGCGGCAGGCCGGCCAGCGGACCGGGATCCTGGCCCGCGGCGACGCGCGCGTCGAGCGCAGCGGCGTCGGCGAGCGCGTCCTCGTCGCGGCGCAGGACCACCGCGTTCACCGGACCGTCGCCGGCCTCGATGCGGTGCAGGGACTCGGCCACCAACGCGGACGACGTGGTGCGGCCGTCCCTGACGGCGGCGGCAAGCTCCGCGAGGGACATCAGGACGACCTCGCGTCACGCCGTTGGGTGCACATGGCTGGCGAGCCTACCCACCACCGGTCACTCCGGACAACGCCCACGGCCCCCGAGCTCAGGTGGCGCTAGCCGAGCGCCAGGAGCGCGATCCCGACGAAGGCCAGGACCACTCCGGCCACCTGGACGCGCGCGAGCCGTTCGTGCAGCACGATCCGCGCCAGCAGGACCGTGCTGACGGGATAGAGCGCCGCGAGCACGGCGATCACGCTGAGCAACTGTCCCGTCGAGGACGCGATGGCGAACAGCAGGTTGGCGCCGTTGTCCAACAGCCCCACCACCACGAGCGTCCCCAGCTGGATGCGCGCCATCGCGAACGACGGACGGCGGACGAGCACCGCGACGGCCAGCAGCGTGAGCGCGCTGACGCGCACCATGGTCGAGGTCCACGCGGGGTCGATCCGGCCACCTTCGTCCAGCAGCACCACCAGGACGCCGAGGCTCACCGCGGCGATCACCGCCAGCACGATCGCGCGGGCGGTGACGGGTTCCCCGTGCCCCTCGGGCGTGCGGGAGGCGAGCACGACGCCGACGATCGCCACGACGATGCCCGCGAGCTGGAGCCCGCTCGGACGGTCGCCCCGCGCGAGACCGATGCACACCGACACCACGCCCGAGAGCGCCGTGATCGGGGCGACCACCCCCATCGGTCCGATCGCCAGGCCTGAGTAGAGCGCCGCCAGCCCGACGACGCCGCACACCCCCGCGGCCAGGCCCAGGACGATGACGTGGCTGTCGGCGGGTCCCCGCGCCAGCACCACGAGGATCAGCACCATGAACACGAGGCCCGCGAACTGGGACACCGCCGAGACCACCAGGATCGACAGCTGCTTGGTGGTGAGGCCACCGAGGAAGTCGGCGGTCCCCCAGGAGGCCGCGGAGGCCAGGGCGAGCGCGATGCCGAGCATCGGGCGAGCCTACCGGCGCGAGGTCAAGGGAGCCTCACGCGAACGGCACGGCCCGGACGCCGTCCTTCCACACCTGCTCGATCCGGTCTTCGTACCCGGCGAACTCGAGCGGGTCGCCATCGATCACCACGAGGTCCGCGCGCTTGCCGGGCTCGATCGTGCCCAGCTCGTCCTGCAGCCCCATCAGCTCGGCGGCGCTCTTCGTGGCGGCGTGCAGCGCCTGCTCGGGCGTGAAGCCGTTGGCCGCCATGTGGCGGAGCTCGTTGAGGTTCGTACCGTGCGGGGCCACCGGGCAATCGGTCCCCATGGCCACCTTCACCCCCGCATCGGCGGCCAGGCGCATCGCGTCGAATTCCGGACGCCCCAACCCACGAAGCTTGTCGCGCACGGCGGGCTGCACCTTCTCGTCGGCGGCGAGCGCCTCGGTGGCGTCACCGGCGGTGAGGGTGGGCACGAGCCATGTGCCCCGCTCCACCATCATCGCGGCGCCTTCGGCGTCGAGGTAGGTCCCGTGATCGATCGAACGGACGCCGGCGCGCACCGCGCGCTTGATCCCCTCGGGGCCGTGCGCGTGCGACATCACCCACGTCCCCAGGTCGGCGGCGGTGCGGACGATCGCCTCGACCTCGTCCTGGGAGTAGTTCGGTTCCATCGGGTCGTCGGCCGGCGAGAGGAACCCGCCGGAGGACGCGATCTTGATGACGTCGGCCCCCGCGCGGATCATCTCGCGCACGGTCTTGCTCACCTCGTCGACCCCGTCGCACACCCCGGAGGGCATCCCCGGGTACGGCGTGCCGAAGACCCCTTCGACGCCGCTCGGGAGCCAGGGGTCGTTGTGGCCCCCGGTCATCGACAGCATGTTGACCGAGATCTGCATCCGCGGGCCGACGAGCGTGCCCTCCTCGACGGCCGCCCGCAGGCCCGCGTCGGCGCCGGAGGCGTCGCGCACCGTGGTGATGCCCAGCGCCAAGGTGATGCGGAGGTTCTCGGCCATGCGGAAGAACGCCAGCGAGAACGGCTCCTGCATGCGCGCGTATTCGTCGAAGTCCTCGTAGCGGAACGCGAGATGCACGTGGCAGTCGAACAATCCGGGGAGCAGCGCCTTGCCGGCGCATCCGACGGCATCGTCGCCGTCGAGGCCGGATCCGACCTCGACGATCCGGCCGTCCTCGATCACGACATCGGCCTCAGCCGGCGCGGCGCCCGAGCCGTCGAACACCCGTCCTCCTCGGAACAGCGTCCTCGTCACGTTCACCCTCCTCGCGATCGGCGACCTAGACTGCGCGGGCATCCGCCCGGTGGCGGACCCTACCGCTGCCCAGCATGAACGAGGAGTGACCCGTGGACATCCGCCTCAGCGCCGACGACGCGGCACTGCAACGCACCGCTCGTGGATTTCACCCGCGACGTGTTGATCCCGCTCGAGGACGAGTGCGAGGAGCACGACGGCCTCACGCCCGAGAGCCACGCGGCGGCGAAGCGAGCCGTGCTCGACGCCGGGTTCAACGCGATCAACCATCCGGTCGCCGACGGCGGCCAGGGCTACGACACGTTCCAGCAGATGCTGATCGAGGAACAGTGGGGCCACGCCACGGGCGCCCTGTGGGACATCCCGTGGCGTCCGTCGATCCCCTTGCAACGGTGCACCGACGAACAGCGGGCGCGCTACCTGCACCCGGCGATCCGCGGCGAGCGTCGTGACGCGTACGCGATCACCGAGGAGGGCGCAGGCTCCGACGTCTCGATGGTGGCCACCACCGCTCGCCGGGACGGCGACGGCTGGGTGCTCGACGGTGAGAAGTGGCACGTCACGAGCGGCGACGTCGCCGACTTCTTCCTGGTGCACGCCCACGTCGACGCCGATCCGGCGAAGGCGACCGTGTTCCTGGTGGACAAGGACACCCCGGGCGTGCGGCTGGTCCGCACCCCGAAGTACACGCACACGTTCGTGTTCGAGCATCCGATCTTCGCCTTCGACGGGGTGCGCCTGGGCGACGATGCGATCCTGGGTGAGGTGGGCGAGGGGTTCGAGCTCACGAAGGACTGGTTCGTCGAAGAGCGGATCATGATCGGCGCCCGCACGATGGGCGCCAGCGCACGCGCCCTGCAGCTCGCGTTGGACTTCGCGCAGGACCGGCGGCAGTTCGGACGGGCGATCGTGGACTTCCAGGCGATCGAGTTCATGCTCGCCGACATGGCGGCCGAGATCATGGCGGCGAAGTCGCTCCTGTACCGCGTGTGCTGGGAGGCCGCGCGAGGCGACGCCGATCGGAAGCAGACCCACGCGATGGCGAGCGCCGTGAAGCTGGTGTGCAGCGAGACGGCCGGCCGGGTGATCGACAAGGCGGTGCAGATCTTCGGCGGCCGCGGCTACATGCGCGACGAACCCGTCGAGCGCCTCTACCGGGAGTTGCGCGTCGATCGCATCTGGGAAGGCACGAGCGAGATCCAGCGCGTGGTGATCGGCAACGAGCTGCGGAAGCGCGGCGCCGAGCTGTACACCGGCTGGCCGGTCGAGGGCGCCTAACCCGGGAACAGCGGCGGTGCCACCGGTGCGCCGAGCGCGCCGGTCAGCGCCAGCACCGGGTAGCTCAACGCGATCGCGCCCAGCAGCAGGCACACGACCGTCGAGGGCTTCGGTCGCCCACCCACCACGGCGAAGAGGGCGGCGACGATCCCCACGGCGCCCAGCGTGGCGGTGAGCCACAGGACCTGTTCGCGGAACCCACCGTCGTGCGCGAGTTCGTAGGCGTAGTCACCCAACAGCGCCGAGGTGGGCCGAAGGTGGAAGAGCCAGAGGAACAGCCCCAGGAACGCACCGGCGACGGTACTGACGACGGCGATCATCCCGAGTGGATTCGAAGCGACGGGTCGATGGCGGGCTACGACGTCCATACGGGTATGCAATCACCCGGTCCCGAACGGCGCATCGGCCGGAAGACCTGAGCCGAAGGTCGCGGGTGCTACGTGCCGTCGAGGCAGCCGGTGACCTCATCCGGCAGGCCGGGGATCGAGAGGCCGGCGCCGCCGCGGACGAAGTCGTAGCGGATGCCGGACCACCTGCCGGGCAGCCCCGGATAGGGCTTGCGCAACCGCTTCGCCGAGTCGTACTGGAACCCGCTCCAGTCCGGTGAGGAGAACCCTTCGGTGTCGTACGGAGCGACGGCGGCGACCCCGCGACCGAACACCCGCTGCTCGACGATGAAGCGGCCCTGATAGCGGAGATCGCTCGGCACGAAGAGCTTGATGTACCAACGCCGGATGTCCTGCAGGTAGCCCTTGGCATCATCACCGACCGAAGGCGGTGACTCCGGTCCCACGAACATGCGCATGTCCACCACCTCGAAGTCCCCGGCCACCGGCGCGGTTCGCCGGATCAGCCCGAGCGGGTCGGTGAACATCGGGGTGCCGGCCGGGGGCGTGACCCAGCCCTGGACGCACGTGGCGTTCGCCGGCCCCTTCGTCTTCGGCGGATCGTCGCGGGATCGCGGGCGGCGTCGGTGACACCGCGGCGGGACTCGGTGTTCCGCCGCCGGAGAAGGTGGGTGTCGCCGCCGTGGGGCTGTTGGGGAACGGATCGGACGGTTCGGCCTGCGGGGCGTCATCGGTGCACGCCGCAAGGAACGAGACCGCGACCAGGGCCGCGATGACCGGGAGGGATCGTCGCACCCGTGAATCCTACGCATCCGATGTGGCGAACCCGTTGCGAGCCCGCAACTTCCCCCGTTCTCGCGCTGGATGTTTGGTAGGAATGGTGGGTGAGCGACCACGTCCACCCCCACGACGAGGAGCGGGGCGACGCCCATCCCCTCCCGGTCGCCAGGCGGAGATTCCTGCAGACCACCGGCATGGCGTTGGCCGGCGGAGTCCTGTTCTCGTGCACCGGCGGCCGAACCATCCCGAAGGTCAGCGACGATCCGGTCACGCCCGCGATCGACACCGCCACCCCGATCAAGCGCGTGGTCTACATCATGCTCGAGAACCGCAGCTTCAATAACGTGTTCGGACGGTTCCCCGGCGTCAAGGGCGGCACCGAGACGGGCGTCGAGTTCGGGGCGGAGAAGCCGCTGATCGATTGCCCCGAGTGGCTCCCCGGCGACCTGCCGCACGACCGCGCCGCCTACCTCACCTGCGTGAACGAGCGGAGCCATGGACGGGTTCGGCATCGGCGCGCTACGGCGTCCACGTACGCCTACACCGTCTTCAACGAACACCAGATCCCGAACTACTGGAAGTGGGCCAAGGAATACGCCCTGTCCGACAACTTCTTCGCGTCGGCGGCCGGGCCGAGCTACGCCAACCACTACTACTTCATCGCCGGCCAGTCCGGTGGCGTGATCGACAACCCCGAGAACATCGAGACGCGGTTCCGCGACGGCAAGCCCTACAAGAGCTGGGGCTGCGACGCCTACGGCGAGGACGTGTTCGTGTTCGCCAAGGACGCCAAGGGCAACCTGACGCAAGCACGACACCTGCTTCAGCTTCAAGACCGTGGGTCAACAGCTGTCGGAACAGGACGTCGACTGGGCCTACTACTCAGCGGTCCCGGGGCAGCCCGGGTACATGTGGAACGCCTACAACGGGATCTCCGACGTGTTCCACACCGACATGTGGCACCAGCACATGCGGCCGGTGGACAACATCGTGAAAGACATCAAGGCCAACAAGCTCCCGGCCGTCACATGGGTCACGCCCAGGTTCGAGCTCTCCGACCACCCGCCGCAGTCGACGGGCTTCTCGCACAACTGGGTCACCGACATCGTGAACGCCGTGATGACCAGCGATGCGTGGGAACACACCGCGATCTTCCTCACCTGGGACGAGTGGGGAGGCTTCTACGACCCGATCATGCCGCCCGAGGTGGACCCGATCGGGCTCGGGATCCGCGTGCCCCTGCTGACGATCAGCCCGTACACGCAGCGCGGCGTGATCGACACCGAACTCGGTGAGTTCTCGACGCCGCTTCGGTTCATCTCCGACAACTGGGGGCTCGAGCCGTTGACGCCACGCATCGCCAACACGCACAACTTCGACCACGTGTTCGACTTCAACCAGAAGCCGCGCGCGCCGGTCCTGGGCAAGCGCCGGGCACCGACCTACGGCGAACCCGTGGGACTTCCCCGAGGGCTACGACGGGTGGGAGCCGGGCACGGAGCCCGACCCCAGCGTGTTCGTCTAGATGCTCGGCTAGCCCTGCTCGGGCGCAGCGACGACCTCGTAGTGGTACGAGACGAGGTCGCGGTCAACCAGGTACCGGTCGTCCTCCGGATAGAAGACCGCCGTCTCCGGGTCGTCGCCCGCGAACGCGCGCACGGCGTCCATGTCGTCCCACAGCGTCACCAGCAGGAACTCGCAGCGGTCCCCGTCGATCCGTCGCAGTCCGTAGACACCTTGATTGCCCGGCGTGGCCCGATACTCGGACAATCCGGTCTCCTCCAGGTACTCGACGTAGGCATCGGCGTCCTCGGCTCGCACCGCACCTCGCCAGGTCCTCGCGATC
The DNA here is from genome assembly GCA_963797635.1 of uncultured Actinomycetes bacterium. Lineage (GTDB taxonomy): Bacteria > Actinomycetota > UBA4738 > UBA4738 > HRBIN12 > JAOUEA01. The sequence continues at coordinate 545,329 of CAWCPZ010000010.1, read as the reverse complement.
ATGCCCGCCTCCTTGAGTCGTGGGAACCGTTCATACCAGCGCGCCACGCCCTGCGTCGCACTCGGCGACGCATCGCCGGCCGGTTCGGGTGGGTAGGCTTGCCGCCGTGCGAGTGATCCGCAGCACCGGCACACCCTTCGAGCGCGGCACCGCCGTGGGCTCCGCCCTGCGCGAGGAGATCGATGCCTCGTGCGCGTTCACGATGACCTGGGCCGCCGATCTGGGCGCCGACCGTCGGCGCGTCGAAGCCATGCTGGCTCCCTACGACGAGGCCACGATGCGGTTCGCCCCCGACCTCAGCGAGGTGCTCGCCGGGATGGCCGACGGTTCGGGCGTGGACCCGGTGGCGCTGCGCGCCACGAACGCCTTCGAGGAGCTCTACGTCGTGCTCGATCCCGAGGCGATCGGCTGAACCCCTCGAACGCTGCACCGACGCGCTGCTCGACGGCGTCGACGGTCCCCTCCTCGTGCACCAGGAACAGTGGTATGCCGCCGATGTCGACAGCGTCGCGATCGTGATCGACCAACCGGACGAGGGCGTCGGCGTCATCGCCCCCGTCGTGGCCTCGGGCCTGCCCCTGGTGGGGATGAACGCCTTCGGCACCGCGATGGGCGCGATGTCCCTCACCGCCACCGACGAACGGCCCGGCATCCCTCGGATGATCGTGGCCCGGCGCGCCCTCGATGCACGCGATCGCGAGGAGGCGTGGCGCACGGTCACGACGCCGGAGCGCGCCGGCGGCTACAGCTGGGGTTGGGCGTTCGCCGACGGCACCACGGCGATCGTCGAGACGACCGCCACCACGGCGAGCGACCTGCAGGACGCCACCACCCACACGAATCACGCGCTCGACGGCTCCGTGGCGGCGGTGTGTCCCACCGGCTCCGACGGATCGCTGAGCCGCCTGGCGAGGATGCGCGCGCTCACCACCGGTCGCGATCGGTGGACCGTGCCGGAAGCGAGCGCCCTGTTGGCCGACCACGGAGCCGACGGCCAGGACATCTGCGTCCATCCCGTCCCGGCGGAGGGCCCGGAGTCGAGCGCCATCATGTTCGGGATGGTGGCCGACGTCGCCAACCGAACCCTGTGGGTCGCGCCCGCGAACCCGTGTGAGCACCCGTTCGAGCCCTACGCGCTCGACGACCTGCTGGCCTGAGGCTCGGACCGATGGACATCAGGGTGCTCGCCGCGATCCCCTTCCGCACGTTCCCGCAGCTGTCGATCGGCCCGGTGACGATCCGCACGTTCGGCGTGTTCGTCGCGATCGGCATCGTCGTCGGTGTATGGGTCTTCCTGCGCTACGCCCGGGACCGCGACCTCGACGCCGAGCTGCTGTCACGCCTGGCGTGGTGGGTGATCGTGCTGGGCATCATCGGGTCGCGCGTGCTGTTCGTGCTGACCCACTGGAGCGACTTCTCGGGCGACCCGCTGTCGATGTTCGCCGTCTGGCAGGGCGGCCTGCAGTTCTCCGGGGCGTTCCTGATCTCCATCGTCGTGATCGTGTGGTTCACCCGGCGCCACCCTGAGATGCCCGGGCTGGTGGTGAGCGACGGGATCGTGTTCGGGCTGGCGCCCGGCCTCGCGATCGGACGGCTCGGGTGCATCGCGGTCGGCGAGCACCTGGGCACCGCGACGACCTTCCCGCTGGCGTGGAAGTACCTGGGGGGCGACACACGCGAGCCGATCGACGGCGGCGTTGGCGCCGTGATCCACAACACCGCGATGTACGAGCTGTTCCTGCTGCTGCCCCTGGTGGCGCTGCTCTGGTACCTGCAGCGGCGCCGCGTTCAGCCCGGTTGGCTCACGGCGACGTTCCTGCTCTGGTACGGCACGCAGCGGTTCTTCACCGACTTCCTGCGCGCCTACGACGAGACCGTGGCCGGACTCACCGGGGCGCAGTACCTGAGCATCGGCATGGTGGCCGGCGGGTTGATCCTGGCGGCGCGCTTGCGCCGGCGGGATCCCCCCTCCGGGAGGCCGAAGGCTCGGCCTCATGATCAGGGGAAGTCGATCGTGCGACCCACGCCGCCCGTGATCGCGCGGTCGTAGCACAGCGCCCCGAGCGCGACGTCGTCCATCGCGATCCCCATGTTCAGGAACATCCGACGTCCGTGCTCGGGCACGGCGAGGGTTCCCTCCACCACGTCAGCGAGCTCGCCGTCGGGATCGCGGAACCCTCGCCAATGCCGGTCAGCAACGGACGCGTACTGCTCGAGGTCGTCGACGATGTAGCACGACGCGTCATCGGCCGCGGCAGGTCCGAGGGCATCGTCGTAGTCCACGGGCAGAAGGATCGCGTCGGGGTCGGTCCCCGACGCATCGACACGAGGCTCGACCGGCACCGTCACGAGGGTCACGACCAGATCGGCGCCCTCGAGCGCATGCTCGGCGCTGGTCGCGAGCACGCCGTCCCGATCCGGTGCTCGCTCGAGGAGGGCGGCCGACGCGGCGGGCACGGCGTCGAACACGCGGACCTGCTCGATACTGGAGCATCGGTCCAGCAACAGCTCAAGATGCCGCCGGCCCTGGACCCCGGCCCCGACGATCGCCAGCCGGCGGGGCTGCGCAGCCACCTGCCGAACCGCGACGCCGGAGACGCCGGCGGTGCGCATCTCCGTGATCCACCCGCCGTCCATCAAGGCGAGCGGCCGACCGGTCTCGGCATCGTTCAGGACGAACACGCCGTAGATGTAGGGCAAGCCTTTCGCGCGGTTCTGCTCGAAGCCGGCCACCCACTTGATCCCGACGCGATCGCTCCCGCCCAGGTAGGCGGGCATGGCGTTGATGAAGGCGTCGCTGCGAGGACGCACGGCCGGCTTGGGTGGATTCTGGACAAGTCCACGTGCCTTCTGGGCGAACGCGTCCTCCAGCACATCGACCACCTCGGTCCAGGAGAGATGGAGCGACTCCAGCTCGTCGCGACCGAGGACCAGCAACCGCTGCGTGTCCACGACCGGAGTCTATTGCGCTCCTATGAGGCGGGGATCACCAGGGCGTCGACGGCGACGCACCCGCCGGGCGAGACGATCATCGGGTTCACGTCGAGCGCGGCGATCAGGTCGCCGAGGTCGCTCGCCAGCACGGAGAGCCGTGAGATCGCGAACGCCAGCGATGCGACGTCGACAGCGGGCGCGCCACGAACCCCGTCCAGCAACGGGCGAGACCGCAACCGATCGATGAGCGAGCGAGCCCGATGTTCGTCGAGCGGGGGCAGCGCGAGCTGCCGGTCCTTCATCAGCTCGACCAGGACCCCGCCTGCCGCCACCAGCACGAGCGGCCCGAACGTGGGGTCGCGCACGATGCCGAGCGCGACCTCGACGCCCTTCGGCGCCATGGGGGCGACCACCACCCGGGGCCCCAGCCGCGCGGCGATGTCCTCGTACGCGGTACGGAGCGCGTCGGCGTCGGCGAGCCCCAGCGCCACCCCGCCCACATCCGACTTGTGCTGCACGCCCGGCGCGGCCGTCTTGATCGCGACCGGCCACCCGAGTTCGTTGGCGGCGCCCACCGCCACGGCCACCGACCCGGCCTCCCGGGTGGGGATCACGGGGATGCCGTAGTCGGCCAGCAGGCGCAGACCCTCGAGCTCGTCGACCTCCGAGCCCTCGCTGAGGCGTTGCCGCCACCGGTCGCGAACGTCCTCGGCCACCGGCGTGGGTGCTTCCAGCGGCGGCCGGTCACCGGCATCGCGCTGGGCGATCAACGCCCGCAACGCCACCAACCCCGACCGCGTGCCTTCGAGCACGGGGATGCCCGCATCGCGCAGGTAGGCGGCCTCCTCCAGCGCCACCGCGCTCGCCAGGTTCGACACGATGCAGAAGGGCTTCGTGGTCGCCTCGAACACGTCCTTGGCCACCTGCAGGTAGCCCTCGTCGTACGGCTCGCCCTGCCGCGTGAGGTCGACCACGAACGCCAGCGCCGCGGCGTCGGGGTCCTCGTGCATCACGAGGAACGACTCGCGGAAGATCCGGTCGGCGTCGATCCCGGTGCCCCAGGCATCGAGCGGGTTGGTCGCCTCCAACCCCGGGTCCAGCGTGTCCTCGATCGCCGAACGCGTCTGCTCGGTGATCGCGGCGAACGGCACGCCGAGGTCGTTGGCCATGTCCACGAACAAGGCACGCTCCCCGCCCGAATCGTGCACGGAGGCGATGCCGCGGGCCGTGCCGCGCACCCGGCGCGGGCTGGAGAACAGTTCCATCGCGTCGGCCATCTCGTCGAGCGTCAGCACCTCGTGCACGCCGTAGGCGTCGAACACCGCTTCGTAGGCGCCGTGCTCGCCGGCCAGCGCGCCGGAGTGGGCGGTCACCATCGCCTTCGACCCCTCGGTGCGACCCACCGTCAACGCCACCACCGGGATGTCGGCCTCGGCGGCTCGCCGGAGCTGGGCGCGGAACCGCTGCGGATCGCGCACGGTCTCGAGCAGCAGCGCCAGCACCCGCGTGGACGGCAGGCCCAGCGCGTAGTCCATGTAGTCGGCCATGGTCGAGACGATCTCCTGACCGCTCGACACGATCAGGTTGAACCCGATGCCGCGGTCGTTGAACGCCACCGCGGCGAACGCCGACCCGGAGTGCGAGATGAACGTCACCGGTCCGGCCCGCATGTCGTCGGGCGTCGCGAACCCGGTGGCGCGCAAGCCGGTGTCCAGGTTCAGGAAGCCCATGCCGTTGCCGCCGCACATCGCGATGCCCGCCGCCCGCGCGATCGCGCCGAGCCGCTCGGGCAGCGCCGGAACGCCGGTGGGCGGCTCCTCCTCGAACAGCGACGAGAACGTGACCGCCGAGCGCGCGCCGGCCGCCACGGCATCGCGCAACGCCTGTTCGATGCGGGCGTTCGACACCCCGAGGATCGCCAGATCGACCGGCTCGGGAAGCTCCGCGATCGACGGGTAGCAGCGGAGTCCCAGGACCTCCTCGTAGCCGGGGTTCACCGGATAGATCGAGCCCTCGTAGCCTCCGCGCTGCAGCTCCACCACCATCTGGTTGCCCAACGACAGCGGTTTGACCGAGGCCCCCACGACGGCGACGGACCGCGCCTCGAGCATGCGCTCGAGCGCGGTCCGGGTGTCGCCGTTCACCGTGGATTCAGGCTGCAGGGTCGGTCAACTACTTCTTGGCGACGGCCTTGTCCTTGACCGCCATCTTGTAGGCCTGCCACCCGGGGATGCCGTTGACGCCGCCCCCGCCGTGCGTGGCACACGAACCGTGGTACAGGCCTCTGATCGGCGTGCGGAAGTCCGCGTAGCCCGGCGCCGGACGCATGTGGAACAGCTGATCGACGCTGAGCTCCCCGTGGAAGATGTTCCCGCCGATCAGGCCCAGGTCCTGCTCCATGTCGTAGGGGCCGATCACCTGGTAGTCGATGATCGAATCCTTGAAGTTCGGCGCCAGGTCGTTGTACCCGTCGAAGATCCGCTGCGCGTAGGCGTCGAGTTCGTCGCGGTGCGGCTCGGTGTTCCAGTCGTCGGGGACCCACTGCGTGAACATCGAGAACACGTGCGTGCCTTCGGGAGCCAGCTGCTTGTCGAGCGTGGTGGGGATCGTGCCGTCGACGAACGGCGCGGTGGCCGGCCGGCGCTCGATGTGCGCGTCCTGGAACGCGCGCTCGGCGTACTGCGGGCTGAAGCACAGCTCCACCGATCCGGTGTGGTGGTCCTGCTGGTTCGTGCCGGGGATCGCCGTGAAGTTCGGCAGCTCGCTGATCGCCACGTTGACCTTCACCGTGCCCGAACGCGTCTTCCACCGTTCGATGTCCCACACGAAGTCGGCGGGCAACTCGTGCTTGTCGAGCAGATCGAGGAACGCGATCTTCGGGTGGATCGTGGTCACCACCACCGGCGCGCGGAGCTCCTCGCCGTTCTCGAGCGCCACGCCCACCGCCCGGCCGCCGCGGGTCAGGATCTTCGCCACCTTGGCGTCGGTGCGGATCTCGGCGCCGAACGATTCGGCGCTGCGGCGGATCGAATCGCTCACCGCGCCCATGCCGCCCTGCTGGAACCCCCAGCTGCCGAGGTGACCGTCACCCACGTCGCCGATCGAGTGGTGCAGCATGACGTAGGCGGTCCCGGGCTCGTCGGGGCCGGCCCAGGTGCCGATCACGCCGTTGACCGTGAGCATCGCCTTGATCGCATCGGACTCGAACCAGTCGTTCAGCAGGTCGGTGACGCTCATCGTGAACAACCGGGTCACGTCGGCGACGCCGCGCTGACCGAGGCCGCGCATCTTCCACGCGGTCTGGGCCTGCGGCAGCAGGTCACCGAGCTTGGTGGACCCCACGTGGGGCGGCACGCTCAGCAGCAGCGGACCCAACACGTCCGAGACGCCCTTCATCCACGCTTCCCACTTCGGGAGGGTGTCGGCGTCCTTCTTCGAGAACTGCGCGATCGAGTCGTAGCTCTTCTGCGAGTCGTCGGCGTAGACGGTGATGGCGCGCCCGTCGGGGAAGGCCTGGAAGTACGGACCGAACGGCGTGACGTCGTAGCCGTGCCGCTTCAGGTTGAGCTCGCGGATGATCGTCGGCGGCATCAGCGACATCACGTAGCTGTAGGTGGTGACGTTGATCTCGGGGTGGTCGGCGAACGGCGCGCTCGTGTCGGCGGCGCCGCCGGTCTTGTTGCGGGACTCCAGCACGACCGTGCGGGCCCCGTGGCGGGCGAAGTAGGCTCCGCTCGTCAATCCGTTGTGACCCCCGCCGATGACGATGGCGTCGTAGGTGTTCGAAGACATCGGTGCCGACCTCGCTTCCGGTTCGCTGACGTGTGATGGGCCGGTCAGGCCTCGCGCTGACCGGCAGAGTATGGCCTGAGTTTGAATCGTCAGTCAACTCCGCCCATCCCCGCCCCGGTTTTGACTTCGCAGGTCATGCGGGTACAGTTGGCTGAACGTTCATACAAACAGGGGTTCCCGGATCGGGTTCCCCTGTACGACATTCAACCCACCCCCGGATCGATGGCGGCGGGAGGATCGCCCGGAGGAAGGCAGATGGCGCGTCAACGACAGAAGAACGGCAAGGATCGCCACCAGGAGATCCTGGAGGCCGCCGCCCGCGTCATCACCGACCGCGGGCTGGCCGAGACGCGCATCTCCGACATCGCCGAGCGCTGCGGCGTCTCCCCCGGCCTGATCCTCTACTACTTCGAGTCGAAGGACCGTCTGCTGGTGGAGGCGCTCACCAGCGCCAACGACCAGTTCTACCTGCGGCTCTCGCGCGAGATGCGTCGGATGGATTCGGCGCGCCAGCAGCTCGAACGCCTGGTGGAGCTGTCGGTTCCGGGCCTGCTCCCCGAGTACGAACGCCTCGACGAATGGGCGCTGTGGATCGAGATCTGGGTGCGCGCGCTCCGCGATCCCAAGCTGGCGCAGGAGCGCGAGGTGCTCGACCGCCGCTGGCGTCAGTCGATCGCCGACATCATCCGGCTCGGTCGCTCCACCGGGGAGTTCCCCGACGGCGAGGACGCCGACCAACTGGGCCTGGAGCTCGGGGCGATGATCGACGGCCTCGCGATCCAGGTGCTGATGAACGACACCGCGTTCACGCCCACCCGCATGTACGAGGTCTGCATGGACGTGTCGGCCCGCCTGATCGGGTTCGACCTCGTCCCGGCGTCCTAGCACTCCCTTCCCCCGCGGAGCCTCCTGGGGCAGACTGCCCGCATGGATGCTTTCGATCGCTGGATGCACACGGGGCCGCCCACGCGACCCATCTCCCGCCGGGACCTCTTGCGCGGCGCCGGGGTGGGCGCGCTCGGACTCTCGCTCGCTTCGATCCTGGCGGCGTGTTCCGACGACGGGACCGCCGGGTCATCGTCGTCGGCGGCCGCCTCGCCGAGCCCGCTCCCACCGATCGCCGGCGAGCTCACGGTGGCGCAATGGCCGCTCTACATCGACAAGTCGAAAGGCCGCAGCCCCTCCCTCGACATGTTCATGAAGGAGAGCGGCATCGACGTCGACTACCGCACCGTGATCAACGACAACCAGGCCTTCTTCTCCACGCTGGTGCCGTTGTTCGAATCGGGCCAGGCGACGAACTGGGACATCACGGCGTTGTCGGACTGGGTCGTCAACCTGATGCGGCAGCAGGGGTGGCTCGAGACGCTCGACTGGTCGGCGCTGCCCACGGCCGACGAGACGATGCTCGAGGCGTTCCGCGACCCCGCGTACGATCCCGGCAACGCGCACAGCGTGCCGTGGCAGGGCGGCGTCACCGGCATCGCCTACTACCCCGACCTCGTGCCCGGCGGCAAGATCGAGGCGTTCGCCGACCTGTGGAACACGGAGCTCGCGGGCCACGTGGGGATGTTGACCGAGATGGTCGACACGATGACGCTGACGCTGCTGATGCTGGGCGTCGACCCCCAGACGGCCACCTTGGACGACGCGGCTCGCGCCAAGGACAAGCTGCTGGAACAGCGGGACCAGGGCATCGTTCGCCAGTACGTGGGGCAGGGCTACATCGACGATCTGGTCAGCAAGAACAACTGGGCCTCGATGGCGTGGTCGGGCGACGTCTTCTACTACAAAGAGCTCGGCGGAGCGCCGGACCTCGAGTTCGTGGTGCCGTCGGAGGGCGGCGTGATCTGGACCGGACCGCTGCAGATCCCGGTGCAGGCCGAGCACCCTGCCGACGCGCACGCGTTCATGGACTTCTACTACCGCCCCGAGATCGCCGCGATGGTCACCGACTGGGTGTTGTACATGACCCCGGTCGACGGCGTGCACGACATCATGCTGGAGAAGGCGAAGAACCTGACCGGGGCCGATCGCCAGTACTACGAGACCCTGGCGGACAGCCCGCTCCTGTTCCCGCCCGAGGACCCGGCGAGCGCCAACCTCTACGAGTACAAGGCCTTCGACGGCAAGGAGTTCGAGGAATACAGCGCCTTGTTCCAGGAGGTCGTCAACGGCTGACGCGCTCGAGCGCGAGCGCGGGTAGGCTCGCGGTCCATGAGCCCCACGCCCCTGATCCTCGACGTCGACACCGGGGTCGATGACGCGCTGGCCCTGCTGTACGCCGCCGCCTCACCCGAGGTCGAACTGATCGGAGCCACCACCGTGATGGGCAACGTCACGGTCGAGGTCGCCACCACGAACACGCTGGCCGTGCTCGAATTGCTGGGTCTCGGCGACCTCGAGGTCGCGCGGGGTGCGTCGCGCCCGCTGGTGCGCGACCACGAACCCTTCCCGGTGGTGCACGGCGAACGCGGGCTCGGGCATGCCGAGCTGCCGGTTCCTTCCCGGGCGCCGTCCTCGCGCACGGCGACGCAGTTCCTCGTCGAGGCGGCGCGGGATCGACCGGGCGAGGTCCTGCTGGTCGCCACGGGCCCGCTCACGAACGTGGCGCTCGCGCTGGCTGAAGAGCCGCGTCTTCCCGATCTCCTTGCAGGGTTCGCCCTGATGGGCGGTTCGTACGCACAGGGCGGCAACGCCACGCCGGCTGCCGAGGCGAACACCTGGGTCGATCCTGACGCCGCGCAAGCGGTGTTCCGCGGGTTCGCCGGGCGGGTCGACACCAAGCTCCCACGATGTGTCGGTCTGGACGTCACGCAGCAGGTGCAGCTCTCGCGCGAGCGGCTCGCATCGATGGTGGCGCCGGCGCCCGGTTCGCCGATGGGGACGTTCCTGGGCGACGCCGTGCCGTTCTACATCGAGTTCTACGAACGCACCCACAGCTTCGGTGGCGCGTGCATGCACGATCCACTCGCGCTCGCCCTCGCGATCGATCCGTCGATGGCGACCTGGACCTCCACCCGCGTGGAGGTGGAGGCCGACGGCACGTGGACGCGTGGGATGACCGTCACCGATCTCGACGGGATCCGGCACAGCCCGTGGCCGGTGGGCTGGGAACCGGAGGACAACGCCCTCGTGGCGCTCGACGTCGACGCCCCCGCGTTCATGGACGTCTTCGTCCAGCGATTGCGTTCGCTGGTGGAGCGGCAGGCGTGAAGACCCTCGTCGTGATCGGGGCGATCAACGTCGACCTCGTGGTCCGCGGTCCACGCCTGCCGGAGCCGGGCCGCACCGTGGTCGGCGGGACGTTCGCGCAGCACCACGGCGGCAAGGGCGGGAACCAGGCCGTCGCCGCGGCGCGCGCGCTCGGCACCGAAGGCGGGGTGGCCATCGTCGGCGCGGTGGGCGAGGACGCCTTCGGGGTCGCGGCCCGTGAGGTCCTCGCGCTGGAAGGTGTCGGGGTCGAACACGTCACCACCGATCGGAGCGCCTCGACCGGGGTCGCGCTCATCGCGGTCGACGCCGACGGCCAGAACCTGATCTCGGTGGCACCCGGTGCGAACGCGTGGCTCACGCCCGAGATGGTGACGGCCTCGCTCGATGCGTTCGGTGAGGACGTGGGCGCGGTGCTGGCCAGCCTCGAGGTGCCCCTCACCGCGGTCGAAGCCGGCGGTCGGTGGTGCAGCGAGCGAGGGGTGCCGTTCGTGCTGAACCCCGCGCCGGCCCGTCCCGAGATCCACGACCTGCTGCCGCTCGCGACGCACGTCACCCCGAACGAGACCGAGATCCTGGTCCTCACCGCGCAGGCCGAGGAACCACGTGGCGCGGTGGCACGGCTGTCGGCGTCCTACCCGGAGCTCCAGGTGATCGCGACCCTGGGCGCCGGTGGTGCGATCGGCCGGGGCCCGGACGGCGAACTGCGCGAGGCCGGGTTGAAGGTGCGCGCCGTCGACACCACGGGCGCCGGCGACTGCTTCAACGGCGTGCTGGCGGCCTCGCTGCTCGAAGGCAAGAAGATCGCCAAGGCACTGCACCGGGCCTGCGTGGCGGCCTCGCTCTCGGTCACCTCGGACGGCGCCCGGGAAGGCATGCCCGATCGCGAGACGATCGAGGCCGCGCTCAAGGCGTAGGCGGGGACGCCAGGAGTTCGCGCCAGGCGTCCACGAGGGCCCGGCCGCATGCGCCGTCGGGATCCTTCTCCGGGTTGTAGCAACCCAGGGAGAGACCCACGAGCGCGGGCGAGGCGGCGAGCGGTCGCATCACCGCGAGCAGTTCGTCCCAGGTGGCGCCGCCCGGCATCAGGTAGTCGGTCGCCGGGAACACCTCCTCGTCCAGCACGTCGACGTCCAGATGCAGCCAGAACCGGCCCGCCCCTGACGCGAGTGCGCGTTCGACGCGTGCTCCGACGCCGTGGCCGTCGGCCGTGATCGCGTCGACGTCCAGATGGGTCAACCCATCGATCGTGTCGGGATCGACCATGCCATCGGCGAGGGATTCCGCGAGGTCCCGATACCCGAGGATCGCGGTGTCGGTCGGCGCGATCGACGCACCGTCGCACACCTCGACCCATGGCTTCGGGCCCAGGCCCAACGCCACGGCCACCGGCATGTCCGCGGCTTCTCCCGTGGGAGAGGTGACCCCGTCGTAGAGGTCGAGGTGGCCGTCGAGGTAGGCGAGACCCACGCGCCCGAGCGCATCGCGCGCGCCCGCGAGCGCGCCCGGGAGTTCCGAACAACAGCCGCCCGCCAGGAACGGCTGCTCGTCGCGTTCGATGGCGGCGCTCACCGCGGTGCGGATCGTCGAGGTCGTGGCCAGCACGTCGGGGGCTGCGACGATCCCGGACTCCGGGTCGCGGCGTTCGCCACGGATCCGGACGTCCAGGTCCTCGAGGTCGCGCGCGTCGATCGCCGCCGGCATGCCCAGGGCACGGAGCGCAGCCGGCGCCAGTTCCGTGCCGCCCGACCGGCCCACCGAGTCGGTCGGGACACCGATGAACGTCCTCGTCGTCATCGTCTCGACCCTCCCTCGCCTGATCGCGGCCACGAGCGCTAGGCGCGGGTGCGATCACCCTTCGGATCGTGGAACGGCTCGAGCTGCACGGTGGCCGGCACCAGCCGATCCCCCACCTGCACGGACCAACCGTCGGCATCGAGCTCGCCGTGCACCCAGGCGAGGCCCACCGATCCACCGCCGAGCGTGGGAGCGACGCCCGCCGACGTGATGTGACCGCGCCGGTCGTCCCCGTGCAGGAGCGATTCTCCGTGCCAGAGCGTGACGCCGGGCGCGTGCACCGACACCAGGCGGCGATCACGCGGCCCGTCCTTCAACGCCGTGAGCGCCTCCCGTCCAACGAAGTCTCCATCGCCGCGGAGGTGCACCGCGAACCCGAGCCCGGCCGAGAACGGGTCGTCGAGCTGGCCGATGTCATGGCCCCACGAACGGAACCCTCGTTCCAGCCGGGCGGCGTCGAACGCGAAGGCGCCCGCGTGCCGCAGACCCAGGTCGCCGCCGGCCGCCACGATCCGGTCGTACAGGTCGCTCACGAACTCCGTCGGCACCGACAGCTCCCACCCCAGCTCTCCGGTGAACGAGACGCGGAACGCCCACGCCGTCGTCCAGCCCACCTCGATCTCGCGTGCCGACAGGAACGGGAACGCCTCGTTCGTGAGGTCCTCGTCGGTGAGGCGCGACAACAGCTCCCGCGACCGGGGCCCGGCCAGGTGGAGGGTTGCCCACCCGCTCGTGACGTCGGTGACCACCGTCCCGGGCGCCACACCGTTGCGGAGCAGCATCTCGGTGCGACGTTGCGCCAGCGTGGGCGCGAGCACCAGGAACCGGTCATCGGCCATCCGCGTGACGGTGGGGTCCATCTCGATCCCGCCGCGCTCGTTGCAGATCATCGTGTACACGACGCGCCCGATCGGCACGTCGATGTTCGCGGTGCAGAGCCGCTGCAGGTCGCCCAGCGCCGAGGGCCCCTCGACCATGAACTTGGAGTAGGTCGACAGGTCGTAGAGCGCCACCGCTTCCCGCGTCGCTCGCACCTCTTCGCGCACCGACGGTAGCCAGGAAGCCTCGACGAAGTCGTAGGTGACCTCGGGATCGACGGTGCCGGGTTCGAACCAGTTGGCGCGTTCCCAGCCGGCGGCCTGCCCGAACGAGGCCCCGGCCGCGCGCATGCGATCCCACAACGGGATCCGCCGGATGCCGCGCGCGGTGACCGGCTGCTTGCCCGGCCAGTGCATCTCGTACAGGCCGCCGAGCGATTCGACCGTGCGTTCACGGAGCCAGCTGCGGGTGTTGGACCATCGGCCCATCCGCGCCACGTCGACGTCGGTGAGGTCGTAGGTGGGATGGCCCTCCACGATCCACTCCGACAACGCCATGCCGACGCCGGGGCCGTAGATGATGCCCTGGGAATTCAGGCCGGCCGCCACCCACAGGCCGGGCACCTCGGGGAACTCGCCCAGCTGGAACGCGGCGTCGGGCGTGAAGCTCTCGGGGGCGCGCAGGTAGTGGCTGAACCCGATCGTTTCCAGCTCGGGCAGGCGCTGTCGCGCGTTCGCCAGCACCGGCGCGAAGTGATCCCAGTCGGGTCCGAGCTCGACGAAGCCGGTGGTGGGCACGAGGTCGGGGGCCATCGGCTTGCCGTTCGGCTCGAACGCGCCGATCACGTAGCTGCCGCGATGGTGCCGGATGTACAGGTAGCCGTCGAGATCGCGCAGGAACGGCGCCTCCTCGCGCGCACCCTCGGCGGGTTCGGTCATCACCCAGACGTGCTCGGCCGGGTACAACGCCACGCTGGCGCCCGCGAGGCGCGCGAGCTCACTGGTCCACAACCCGGCGGCCAGCACCACGGTCTCGGCCTCGATCGTGCCGCGATCGGTCTCGACGCCCGTGACCCGCACCCCGTCGGCCGCGCGCGTGAACCCGGTGACGGTGACGCCTTGCACGAACCGGGCTCCACGGTCCTTGGCCCCCTTCGCGAGCGCGAGCGCGGCATCGCCGGGGTTCACCGTGCCGTCGGTGGGGAAGTTGACCGCACCGACCAGATCATCGGTGACCGCTGCCGGCCACAGTTCGCCGAACTCGGCGGGCGTGAGGATCTCGACCGGCACGTCGAAGTCCTGGGCCATGGCGACGCCGTAGAGCGACTCGGTCATCCGACCCGGCGTGCGCGCCACCGTGACGGCGCCGTGCCGTCGCAACCCCGTCTCGATGCCGGTCTCAGCGGGGAGCGACTCGTAGAGGTCGGCGTTGATGCGGGTCAACGTGGTGAGCGCGTGGTTGCCGCGGATCTGCGAGACGAGGCCCGCCGCGTGCCAGGTGGTGCCGTTCGTGAGCGTGCCGCGTTCGATGACGACGACGTCGGTCAGCCCCAGCTTCGTGAGGTGGTAGGCGATCGAGGACCCGATGATGCCGCCGCCGACGATCACCACCCGGGCACGATCGGGCGGCTCGGCGAGCGGTTCCAGGACGTCGGCCGACAGGTCCTTGTTGGCGAGCTGCTCCGGGATCGTCATGCGCGCAGGATACGCATGCTCGCGGGATGGTCGGTCGTCAGCCCAGGGTGGGGCGGCCCATCGCCCGACGCCATTCCTCGTTGAACCAGTAGAGGAACCGGTCCTGGCGCGGGTACACGCCACGTGTGAAGGCCCGCGAGCTCACGCCGGTCTGCGCACGTTCGCAGATCTCCCAGTCCTGTTTGCTGATCGTGTCCCAGAACTCGACCGTGGGCTCGGGCTTGAACAGCTCGGGATCGGCGATCGTCTCGGGACGGAACATGAACTCGCTCACCACGGTGGTGTGGTTCGGGCCCTTCGGATAGCCGATGTAGACCATCGCGCAGTCCGGGTGCAGGTTCAGCATCATGTTCGGGAACTGGTAGCTGCCGTAGTACATCTCGTAGTCCTCGGGCTCGAGGTCCGGGAACTTCGGCAGCGCGCTCTCGCCGGTCCGCGTGAACGAGGTCGCGCCGGCCACCATGCGATTGCCGTCGTCGGGGATCTCCTCGTCCCACACCTCGCCGAACCGGAACAGCGGGATCACCTGGACGAGCTCGGGGTGGACCTGCGGGCAGTGCAGGCACTCGTTGTAGTTCTCGACCACGATCTTCCAGTTGGCCTTCACCTCGTAGACCAGGCGCACGCCCACGCGGAGCTCGTCCATCTTGAACCGGTCGAACACCGTGATCGACTCCGCGCCGTCGGTCAGGGACTCGAGCAGCGTCTCCTTCGGACCGCCGGTGGTGAGGTTGACGAACAGGAAGCCGGCGTAGTGGTCGATCGCGATGTCGTAGAGCGGATGGTCCGAGCGGTCGAAGTGCTCGTCCTCCCGCACGTTCGGCGAGCCGATCAGCTGACCGTTCAGGTCGAACGTCCACGCGTGGTAGGGGCAGACGAACGCCTTCCGCACGCTTTGCGTCGTCGCTGCGTCGTCCAGGAACTTCGTCCCTCGGTGGCTGCACACGTTGTAGAAGGCGCGGAGTTCACCGGCGTCGTTGCGAACGATGAACACCGATTCGCCGGCGATGTCGCGCACGATGTAGTCGCCCGGGTTCGGTACTTCCTCGGTTCGACCGGCGCAGACCCACTCGCCCCACCAGATCTTCTCGCGCTCCTGCTCCCAGACCTCCGCGCTGGCGTAGTCGGCGCTGCCGAGGGTGGGCCGTGGCTCCCACTCGACCTCGTCGTTGCGGATCTTGATCTCCTGCTCGGTCTTGGCCATCGCGGGTCGTCCTCCGGGGTTGGTCGCGGATACCGACAAGGATAGGGCGCGCTCGTTCGGCGCGGATAGCGGAGAACCGCGTTCCTGGCCACGGATATCGCAGCAGAGTGGCCTCCCGTCTGCGAGAATCGCAGCGTCATGGCGGAGCCACGGTTCGACGACCTCGACCTTCGCATCATCGATGCCCTGGCCGAGGACGGGCGGCGGCCGTACACGTCGGTGGCCGACGAGCTGGGGGTCGCCGAGGCGACGATCCGCTCCCGGGTGGCCCGGCTGCAGCGGATCGAGGCGATCCGGTTCGTCACGGACGTGAAACCGCACGAGCTGGGCCTGCTGTTCGCCTACCTCGGCGTGCGGATCGGCGGGCGCGACGTGCGTCGGTCGATCGATGCGATCTGCCGGATCCCCGAGGCCGTCTACGTGATCGAGTGCACGGGTCAGTACGACGTGCTGGTGGAGATCGTGGCCCAGGACGGCGACGACCTGCTGCGCGTGATGCAGGAGGAGATCCGCAAGGTGCCCGACGTGACGGAGGTGGACTCGTTCGTCGGCCTGCGGATCGCCAAGGGCACGTTCCGCTACACCGACCTGGGCAGAGCCGGCGAACCGAGGACTCCTCGCTAGCTCGGGTGTTGGCGTCGCCGGGGGCCGGCCGGAGGGGTGGTCTGCCGTCGTACTGACCGGACCGACCCCCGACGACGAGTCGAGGAGCGTCTAGGCGCTCTTGCGCAGCGGTGGCACCGCTCGTTCGTCCACCACGGCGACGTCGTGGTCGCGCGCCGGGCGGAACGCCTCGCGTGGCACCAGCAACACGGGCTCGGCGACCTGGTGGTCGCCCTGCTGGATCGCGTAGGTCGTCCGCCCGGCCGGGAGCGCGACCAGGACCTCACGCACGTGGCCGAGCTCACGGCCGCGGGTGGTGACCACGCGGGTACCCACCACCACCGAGGGGTCGACCGGCGTGGACACCGCACGCCGGAACACGGCGAACGAGGACGGGACCGCGACGCGGAGCTTGCGGCTCCAGCGCCGCGCGGTTGCAGGCCGGGAAGCGACGAGGCGTCCGACGGGTTCGTCGGAGCAGCAGCGCCGCTCCTGGACGGGTTCGGTGTTCCACATGAGCAACGACAGGGTTGGTCGCATGGCGCGTACTCCTTTCCCAGACTTGTCCCGGACTTTGGGCTTCCGGGCATGGCCCGCTCGGATCTTCGAGCGGTCGGGCTGACCGACCCGGAGAAACGAAAAGGCCGCGACGTGTGCGTCGCGGCCTCCAGTTCTCTGGTCGGCGGTGCAACGACCACGCTACGGTCGCCCGGCACGAGGGTCAACCGGATGCGGGCATCGCCACAGCCTCGCCACATCGGGTGCGCGGTAGGCTGCGCGGCGTGACGGTGCCGATCGAGCGTCGTGACCAGGGATCGCCTGCCAGCGATGGCGGCCGTGCTCGCGCAGGCGTTCGCCAACGACCCGATGATCCGGTGGCCGCTGATCGCCGGCGACGACATCGGCGAACGCATCGAACGCGCCTTCGGGTCGATCTACCTCGGGATCGTCGACCTCGGCCTCATCTGGGAGGCGGGCGACGGGGACGGGTTCGCCGTCTGGATCCCGCCCGGGATGTCCGATCAGATGTTCGAGAGCGACGCGGCCGCACGGGACCTGGTGGCGCCGCTCACCGACGACCACGCGGCTCGCTACGACGTGCTCTGGTCGTGGATCGAAGCGCAGACGCCCGCCGACGCGTGGTACCTCGACGTGCTCGGCGTCGATCCCGCGAAACAGGGCACGGGCGTCGGGAGCGCGCTGGTCCGGTTCGGACTCGAACGCGCGGCACGCGACGGCGCCGACGCCTTCCTCGAAACCGCGGTCGAGGCGAACGTCGCCTACTACGAGCGGTTCGGGTTCCGCACCGTGTTCGACGGGCGCGCGGCCGACGACGCTCCGCGCATCTGGTTCATGCGCACCGGCGGCTGACGATCACCCCAGGGCGTCGGCGAACGCCCGCACGTGCTCGGCATGTTCGTCGTAGTGGACCCAGGACTCCTCGGCGGCGAAGTCGATCTGCTCCGACGACAACCCCGGCGTGGTGATCACGGAGCGCACGCTGGCTCGGGCGTCGGCCGCGCCCTCCCACACGTCGTCCCAGGACATCGCGCTCGAGGCTTCCGCGATGTCAGCGTTCTCCCGGTCCGCCTCCTCGGCTGTGAGGGTGGCGAAGGGATCGGTATGGGGACCGTCGCCCTCCATCACCAGGTGATCGGCGGAGAACCGAGCCCAATAGGCGCAGTGCCACACCACGTCCTTGAGCGACCATCCCTCCACGACGCCGGGAACCTCGCGCTGCTCTGCCGTCACGCGATCGACCTGAGCCTCGAAGGCATCCCACGACGCCGCTTCTCGTTCCAGGAATTCCTGGGCGCTGTCCGTCATCGAGCCCTCCTCATCGTGTTCGGGGGAATCCGAGGTCGACGCTCGACGTGCCCGGGTCGGGCCAGCGCGCGGTGACCACCTTGCCCTTGGTGTAGAAGTTCACGCCTTCGGGACCGTACATGTGGCTGTCGCCGAACAACGAGTCCTTCCACCCGCCGAACGAGTAGTAGCCCACCGGCACGGGGATGGGCACGTTGACGCCCACCATGCCCGCCTGCGCGTCGAACTGGAACGCGCGCGCCGCGCCGCCGTCGCGCGTGAAGATCGCGGTGCCGTTCCCGTAGGGATTGTCGTTCACCAACCCGAGGGCTTCGTCGTAGCTGTCCGCACGCATCACCTCGAGCACGGGCCCGAAGATCTCGTCCTTGTAGGCGTCCATGTCCGTGGTGACGTGGTCGATCAGCGAGACCCCCAGGAAGAAGCCGTCGCTCTCGCGATACAGCCCGTGCTCCCGTCCGTCCTCGACGATCGTGGCGCCCTGCGCCTTCGCCGAGTCGAGGTAGCCGGCCACCTTGTCCCGGTGCTCACGCGTCACGAGCGGTCCCATCTCCGATTCGGGCTCGAGCCCGTTGCCGATCTTCACCAGGGGCAGCCGTTCCTTGATGGCCTCCACCAGGCGGTCACCGGCATCGCCCACCGCGACCGCGACGCTGATCGCCATGCAGCGCTCGCCGGCCGACCCGTAGGCCGCGCTCACGGCGGCGTCGGCCGCCATGTCGATGTCGGCATCGGGCAGCACCACCATGTGGTTCTTGGCTCCACCCAGCGCCTGCACGCGCTTGCCGTTCGCGGTGCCCGTGGCGTAGATGTACTTCGCGATCGGCGTGGACCCGACGAAGCTCACCGCTTCGACGTCGGGGTGCTCCAGGAGCCGGTCCACCACGACCTTGTCGCCCTGCACGACGTTGAACACGCCGTCGGGAAGGCCGGCGTCCTTCAGCAGCTCGGCGACGTAGAGGGATGCGCCCGGGTCCTTCTCGCTGGGCTTCAGGATGAACGTGTTCCCGCACGCGATGGCGTTGGCGAACATCCACATGGGCACCATCGCGGGGAAGTTGAACGGGGTGATGCCCGCCACGACGCCGAGCGGTTGCCGGATCGAGTACACGTCGACGCCCGTGGACGCCTGCTCGGTGAACCCGCCCTTCAACAGGTGCGGGATCCCGGTGGCGAACTCCACGTTCTCCAGGCCGCGGGCGACCTCGCCCATGGCATCGGACAGCACCTTGCCGTGCTGGGAAGTGATGATGCGTCCGATGTCGGCGCGATGCTCGTGGATCGACTCGCGGATGCGGAACAGGATGTCGGCACGCTTGGACAACGAGGTGGCCCGCCAGGAGACGAACGCCTCCCGAGCGACCTCGATCGCGGCGTCGACCTCCGCGACGTCGGCGAAGTCGACCTCGTGCGTCTGTTCGCCGGTGGCAGGGTTGAAGACGGCTCCGGTGCGGCCGCTCTCCCCGGGTACGAGCTTGCCGCCGATCCAGTGGCTGAGACGTTCCATCGGTATCAACTCCCAGCGCGGGCGGGGGTTCGGTCCCGCGGGCTCGGATGTGCGTGGTCCCCCCAGCGGCCCGGGTCAGCCTCCCGGAACCGCCGCAGACGAGGTCGATGGTACTGAACTCGCTACCAGGCGACGTCGAGCGGGCGGGCCGAGAGCGTGATCAGCCGATGAGCGGGCCGACGCCGCGCTTGCCGAGCTGGTCGGCGATGATGCTGCGCTGCACCTCGGAGGTTCCCTCCCAGATGCGATCGACGCGGACCTCGCGCCAGAACCGCTCGGCGACGTTCTCGCGCATGTAGCCCCGGCCACCGAAGATCTGCACCGCGCGGTCGGCGACACGGCCCGCCATCTCCGAGGCGTAGAGCTTGGCCATGGAGCACTGCGCGTGCTGCAGCTTCACGTCGACGCCGCGGTCGATGTTCTTGGCGAGTTCGTAGGTCATGAGGCGCGCCGCCCACAGCTCGGTGAGCGAGTCGGCCAGCATGTGCTGGATCGCCTGGAACGCGAAGATCGGCTCGCCGAACTGCACGCGCTCCTTCGCGAACGCGGTGGCCTCGGTGATGAGGCGGTCGGCGGCGCCGCAGCAGCGCGCCGCGATCATCAGCCGCTCGTACCGGAACCACTCGTAGGTGAACGCCATGCCGTCGCCCTCGTCGCCGACCAGGTTGGCGGCGGGCACCCGGACGTCCTCGAACGCGACGAGCGGATGGTGGTCGGCGTACGTGTGGGTGTAGGCGGGCGTGCGCACGACCCGCACGCCGGGCGCGTCGACGTCGACGAAGAACATCGCGTGCTCACCCTCGTGCTCGCCGCCCACGATCTTGGCCTGGAAGAAGCAGTAGGCGGCGTGGTTGAAGCTCGTCACGTGCATCTTCACGCCGTTGAGCACGTAGTCGTCGCCGTCGCGGCGGGCGGTGGCCTCGATCGCGTCGACGTCGGAGCCGGCGCCTTCCTCGGTGATCGCGTAGCACTCGTGCATCTCGCCGCGGATCGTCGGCTTGATCCAGGTGTCCATCTGGTGCTCGCTCACCACCGCGGGCGCCCACGCCGGCGGGGTGTGCACGCACCAGCCCAGGGCGTTCGTGACGCGGCCGAGCTGCTCGGACACCAAGACCTGCTGGAACGTGGTCATCCCGGTGCCGCCGAGTTCGACCGGCATGTTCATCGCGAACAGGCCGAGCTCGATCGCCTTGTCGTGATGCTTGGCGCGCTCGGCCTCGGGGATCTCGCCGTCGTGTTCCTCGGCGTACTGCTCCCACGGGATCAGGTCCTCGTCGATGAACCCCCGGGCGCGTTCCTGGATCGCGCGATCTTCCTCCGACATCGGGTAGGTGCTCATGGGGCGGAGTGTACCGCGAGGGTTGAACCGCCGTTCAATCGGCGTCGAGCAGCTCGAGGACATCGGCGAGCACGGCCATGCGGTCGAAGTCCTTGGGCATGTAGGGCTGTTGATGGCCGGCCACGACCGTGAGGTCGAGCTCGGGACAGGTGTAGGCGGTGGTGCCCCACCAGCCGTCGTGACCCCACCACTCGCGATCGCCGGCCGAGGCGCGGAACAGGAACATGGCGGCGTCGTCGGGATCGTCGCCCGTGGCGAGCCGGTCGGAGGCGGGCACGCCCTGCAGGCGCGTCGTCATCGTGGCGAGCGTCGCGGGATCGTCGAAGACCTCGCCCCGCAGCAACGCCCGGAAGAACCTCGCGAGGTCCGCACACGTGGAGACCAGACCGCCGCCGCCGTAGAGGTCGACCGACGGATCGATCGTGAGCACGTCGACGTCGCGCTCGTACTGATGGGACCACGGAGGCAGGTCGGCGGGCTCGGGTTCGATCGACTCCTGATACGTGTGGTGCATCCCGAGTCGGTCGTAGCCGACCAGGTCCCGGATCGCGGCGCCCATCGTGGTGCCGGTCTCACGCTCGAGCAGCTCCCCCACCAGATTGGCGTTCGTGTCGCTGTAGCAGTAGACGGCGCCCGGCGGACCGTACGGCTCGCCGTGGTCGATCGCGAAGCGCAGCTGCTCCTCCCGGGTCCAGCGGTGGGTCGGGTCGGCCGCGATCGCGGCGTCGAATCCGTCGTCGATCGAGGGGTCGTACGCCGAGGCCGCGAAGTCGTAGATGCCGCTCGTGTGGGTCATCAGGTGGCGGAGGGTGATCCGTGCCGTGTCGTACCCGCCTCTCGCGCAGGACCTCGGTCGTCTCGCTCGGCCAGGAGCACGTCGAGCGATGCGTCGAGGTCGACGCGCCCGGTCTCGACCAACCGAAGCGCCGCGGCTCCCACGAAGGGCTTCGTGACGCTCGCGATCCGGAAGCGCGATCCCGGCACGAGCGGTTCGCCGCTGGCTCGGTCGGCCACGCCGGCAGCGACCTCGAGGTCGATGCCGTGCTCGGGGGCAAGCACGTGGATAAGCCGCCCCGGCATCTGGGGCCAGCGCTCGACGTCGCGGTCGGCCAGGGCCTGGAGGCGCTCACGCATCCGCGGAGGATACGACGGCCGCGACGTCGCTCCGCCGCAGCGGTAGGGTCGAAGGATGGCGACGGACGTGGAGGAACGCTTCCAGGGTCCGCTGGTCCTCGACGGCGGGATGGCCACCGAACTCGAACGTGGCGGCGCCGACCTGCGCGACGCGCTCTGGTCGGCCCGGCTCCTCAAGGACGATCCCGGGTCGATCCGGCGCGTGCACGAAGCGTTCTTCGACGCCGGGGCCGACGTCGCGATCTCGGCGAGCTACCAGGCCTCGTTCTCCGGGTTCGCCGACCGCGGCATCGAGGCGGAGGAGGCCGCGTCGCTGATGCGCCTCAGCGTGGCGCTCGCTCGCGAAGCCGCCGCGGCCGACGGATCCGATCGACTGGTGGCGGCCTCGGTGGGACCGTTCGGCGCCACGCTGGCCGACGGCTCGGAGTATCGCGGCGACTACGGCCTGTCTGCGGGGGCGCTCGCGATGTTCCACCGGCCGCGGTTCGAGACGCTCCTCGAGGCCGAACCCGACCTCCTGGCGATCGAGACGATCCCCTCGATCGTCGAGGCCGAAGCGCTGGTGACCCTGCTCGAGGACTACCCCGAGGCGCGGGCGTGGATCTCGTTCAGTTGTCGCGACGGCGCATGCATCAGCGACGGGACGCCGTTCGCCGACGCGGTGGCGCTCGCCGCATCGAGCGATCGCGTGATCGCCGTCGGCGTGAACTGCACGCCGCCCGGGTTCATCCCGTCGTTGCTGGACGGCGCCGAGGTCGACGAAACCACTCCTCGTGTACCCGAACGTCGGCTCGACGTGGGACGCCGCATCGAGGTCCTGGATCCTGGAAGGCGAACGGCCGGACCCGGGCGCGTCCGCCGTTACGTGGCGGTCGGCGGGCGCCACGATCGTCGGCGGATGTTGCGGCACCACGCCGGACGACATCCGCGCGATCGCCGCCTCGGCCTGACCGGATTCACGCCTCGAGGCGGGTGCGGATCTCCTGGAAGTGCTCCCAGTCGTGTTCGAGCGCACGGCGGAGCGTTCGACGCACGGAGCCGATCGACTGACCGCGTGGGATCACCGCGGAGCGTTGCGCGGGCGTGGCCGCCAGCAGGTCCGCCGCGAACAGCTCGGCGCCTTCGGCCAATGCCTCACGCACGTCGAGCTCGCCCTTCTCGGCATCGCGGTTGAGGCGGTTCATCGTGCGGTTGGCGGCGAGTCCGCTCGACAGGTATGCACAGTCCGCGCCCATCACGTGAAGGAGGATCTCGCCGATCGGTCGGCCGCTCGCCGGCTTGGCCGCTCAACTGACGGACGCTGAGCTCGCCGACGAGCTCCAGCGTCGCCTCACGGATCCAGCCGTGCCGCGTCACGAGCCGCTTGAGCTCCGCGGGCTTGATCGGGTCGTGGTCGGGCCCGAACACCTCGATGCCCTGCCCGAGCCATTGGCCCTCGGTGATCTCCTCCGCGATCCGCACGTCGAACGGCGCCTCCGGATCGACCGGGTCACCGTGCTCGGCGAGGAAGGCCAGGAAGCCGCGGATCGCCTCCGGCGTCTCGTCCAGCACCTGATCGGTCGTGGGGCCGTTGTGCACGCACCCCATCAGGTCGATCACGTGCACCATCGTCTTCTTCCGCTTCGGGCCGTGATCGAGGTACAGGTCGTAGGTCGTCATGGCGAAAGGGGCGCGAGCCCGGTCCAGGGTCGAACGCGCTCCAGCGCGGCGCCGATCCGGAACACGTCGACATCGGAGTAGGTCCGGCCCACGATCTGCACGCCGGTGGGCACACCGTTCGCCGCGACCCCGCTCGGCACCGCCAGCACGGGGCACGGCGACAGGATGTTGAACGGCGTGGTCATCATCACGGAGAACTGCCGGTCGTTGGGACCACCGTTGGGCGTGAGCTGACCGAGGAAGCTGTCGCCGGCCGGGATCCCGGTCACCGCCCACGTCGGTGCGATCAACGCGCGGTAGCGGCGGAACAGCTCGCCGAGCGGCTCCCACATCGCCTGTTCACCCTCCAGCCCGTGCAGGAACGCGCCGGGTTCGGCCAGCGTGGTGGCCGCTTCCACCGCCCAGGCTTCGAGGTAGTCGTTGACGTGGTCGGGGTGGGCGGCGACGTGCTCGGCGATCTCGGCGCCGAAGGTCATGCCGAAATGCCGACGGCCGGTGGCCATGACCTGGTCCATCGTCCACGGCAGCTCGACCTCCTCGACGGTGGCCCCGGCTTCCTCCAAGGCGTCCCCGACCGCTCGTGTGTTCGCCGCCACCTCGGCGTCCACGTCCCATGCCCCGAGGTTCACGCAGACCGCCACGCGCCAACCGTCGATCGGCTTCAAGGTCGACGGGATCCGCAGCTTCGGTCGCAGCGACGTGACGTCCATCGGGTGCGGGCCGGCGAGCACGTTCTCGAACAGGGCGCAGTCGGTCACCGTGCGCGCCATCGGACCGTCGTGGCAGTACCGGTCCAGGTTGAACGGCGGATCGACCGGCACACGGCCGTGCGGCGGCTTGAACCCCACGACGCCGTTCATCGAGGACGGCAGCCGGATCGAACCGCCGATGTCCGAACCGCTCGCGAGCACCGACGATCCCGCCGCCAACGACGCTCCCGATCCACCGCTCGAGCCACCCACGGTGACCTCGGTGTTCCACGGGTTGCGGGTCACGCCCCAGAGCTTCGAGTGGGTGTAGCCGGCGCACGAGAGTTCAGGCGTCGTGGTGCGAGCGTGCACCACCGCACCGGCCTTGAGGATCCGTTCGGCCAGCGGCGACGTCGTCTCCGCGACCTCGTCGATCGCGAGCGACCCGTACCGCATCTGCCAGCCGCGGACGGGGACCTCTTCCTTCAGCGCGACCGGCAGACCCTCCAGCGGCCGGATCCGGGACCCGGCCACGTAGCGGTCGGCCGACGTCTTCGCCGATGTCAGCGCCTGCTCGAACCGTCGCTCCGCGAACGCGTTCACGCAGGGTTCCACCGCTTCGGCACGGCCGATCACCGACTCCAGCAGCTCGACGGGCGAGAGGTCCTTCGCCCGCATGGCGGCCAGGGCGTCCGCGGCGGTGAGGCTCCACGGTTCCTTCATCCGGGCACCCTATCCGAGCCGCAGCGGTTCGGGGTTCGACATCGCCGAGCAGGGGAAGGGAAGATGGACCATGAAGCTTCGACGCCGCAACAGCAGCCATGTCATCGATCGCCGCCGGGCCGGTGGCGGCGGATCCATGCCGGGCCTGGGCGGTGGCGGTGGCTTCCCCGGCCTCGGTCGAGGTGGCGGCGGCGGGCTCCCGATCGGCGGCAAGGGCGGCGGACTGCTCCTGATCGTGGTGATCGTGATCTTCGCCGTCTGCATCGCGCCGAAGATCTTCGGCGGCGACAGCGGCTTCGGCGGCGACATCTTCTCCGGACTGGGTCAGGCGCAGGACGGCACCGGGATCGACCCGGCGAACGATCCCGACCTGTCCACCAAGCAGTTCGTGAACGACGTCGTGAGTGACGTGGAAGAGACCTGGGGCCAGCTGTTCGCCGGCTCGAACACGACGTTCCGGCCGGCCGACCTGATCCTGTTCACCGGCACCACGCAGACCGGGTGCGGGCAAGGGTCCGCGGCGACCGGCCCCTTCTACTGCCCGGCCGATTCGAAGATCTACCTGGACATGAGCTTCTTCCAGGAGCTGGAACAGCGGTTCGGCGCACCGGGCGACTTCGCGCAGGCCTACGTGATCGCCCACGAATACGGCCACCACATCCAGAACCTGCTGGGGATCAACGCGCAGGTGCAGCAGCAGTCACAGCAGGATCCGGGTCGGGCGAACGACCTGTCGGTCCGGCTGGAACTGCAGGCCGACTGCCTCGCCGGCGTGTGGGGGCACTCGTTGACCAGCGACGAACTCGGGCCGGACGAGGTCGACGAAGCGCTCACGGCAGCGGCGGCGATCGGGGACGACCGCATCCAGCAGTCCACGACGGGTCGCATCGATCCGGAGACCTGGACCCACGGGTCCTCGGAACAGCGGGTGCGGTGGTTCCGGACGGGGTTCGATTCGGGCGACCCCAACGACTGCGACACCTTCAACACCGACATCTAGGCCGGCGCGAACCGCCTCAGGCGATGAACTCGAGCCGGTCGCGGTGCCGGTCGATCTCGGCGGCCGTGGTGGCGTCGATCGTGTGATCGCGTTCGGGTTCCTCGACCTGAGCGGACTCCCCGTAGAGCTCGCCCGACAGGTACCGCTGCCCGGTGTCGCAGACCACCGTGACGATCCGGCGCAGCTCGGGGTGCCGCTCGCTCACCTTGTGCACCGCCGCGACGTTGATGCCCGATGACGGGCCGCAGAGGAGCCCTTCCTCTTGGGCGAGGCGGCGCGCGGTCGCCAACGCTTCCTGCGTCGAGACGGTGACGATGCCGTCCATCGTCGCGAGGTCCAGGTTCGGCGGCACGATGCCGTCGCCGATCCCGGGGACACCGTGGGTGCCCCATCGTTGCTCGCTGATCAGCGGGCATTCCGCCGGCTCCACCGCGAACGCGCGCACATCCGGGTTGTGCCGCTTCAGCGCCCGCGCCACGCCGCTGATCCACCCGCCGGTCCCCTGGGCGCCCACGACGGCGTCGACGCGGCCGCCGCTCTGCTCCCAGATCTCCAGACCGCTCGCGAGCTGGGCCTCGGGGTTGTCGGGGTTCTCGAACTCCCCGGGGAAGAAGTACCGGTCGGGGTCGTCGGCGACGATCTCGCGCATCCGGGCGATCGCCAGGTCGATGTCGGTGCCGGCGCCGGGCGTGAGCACCAGGTCCGCCCCGTACGCCTTGATCATCGTCTTGCGCTCCGAACTCATGCCTTCAGGCATCACGATGACGCACCGGTACCCCTTGATCGCCGCCACCGCCGAGCAGGCGATCCCGGCGTTGCCGGTGGTGCACTCGATGATCGTCATCCCGGGCTTGAGCGCGCCGCGCTCCTCGGCCTTGGTGAGCATGTGGGCGTAGATGCGGTCCTTCACCGATCCCGTGGGCCCGTACCACTCGACCTTGGCGAGGATGTCCACGCCGGGTGGGGTCACGCGCTGGAGCCGAACCAGCGGCGTCCGGCCGATCGCACCCAGCAGCGTCGGGAGCTCGGAGCGGTGCGCATCCCACGTGGTCGTCATCGTGCGATCCTCCTGCGTCTCATCCCGCGGCGGGACGCCCGCGGTCCACATGACCCAAGCGGCGCGAGACCACCGCGGCGGCCTCGGCGGTGGCCCGGCCGATCCTCGGCAGGTCGACGCCTCGCATCCGGAACGCCGGTCCCGAAACGCTGAGCGCGGCGATCAGGTCCCCGTTCATCCCACGGATCGGCGCCGCCACGGCGTTGAGGCCCTCTTCGAGTTCGTCCATCGTCTGTGCGTAGCCGCGGGCACGGATCTCGGTGAGCTGGGCGCGGAGACGCTCCGGATCGGTGATCGTGCGGGGTGTGAGCCGCGGCAGCGGCTCGGCGAGCAGACGGTCGCGGGCGTCCTCGCGCATGAACGCCAGCAGCACCTTGCCGTTCGACGTGCAGTGCAGGGGCGTGCGCTGGCCCACCCAGTTCACGCTGACGATCGAGCGGGTGCCGGCCACCTGGTCGACGTAGACGACCGCGTCGCCCGAGAGGACGCCCACGTTGACGGTCTCGCGGGTGCGCTCGGCGAGGTCTTCGAGGATGGGGCGCGCGCTCCGCACCAGGTCGTTCGCCCCCACGGCCGCCCCCGCCAGGGCGATCAGGCCGAACCCGAGGCGGTACTTCTCGGTGATGGGGTCGCGTTCGACGAACCCCCGCTCGGCGAGGGTGGCGACCAGGCGGGAGGCGGTCGCCTTGTGCACGCCGAGCTTGCGTCCGAGCTCGGTGACGCCGCATTCGCCGGACTCGGAGATCAGCTCGAGGGCTCGCAATGCGCGGCGCACCGATTGGAGGTTCGAACCCGGTTGGTCTCGCATACCGCAACACCTCGGACCTGTCCGCAACGACGGCGTCGGATGGTACGCCGATGCGCGTGGCTTGTCGATACGGGGCTGGCCCGAACGTTGCGCACCGCGCACCGCTCGCATCGCCGCGTGCCGCCCCACGCCCTACCCTGTCGCGGATGACCGAGCGGTACTGGCGCGCAGCCGAACCGAAGTCCTCCTACGACGTCGTGATCGTGGGGGCCGGCGGTCACGGCCTGGCGACCGCCTACTACCTCGCCGCCAACCACGGCATCACCGACGTCTGCGTGGTGGAGAAGGGCTGGCTCGGCGGCGGCAACATGGCCCGCAACACCACGATCATCCGTTCCAACTACCTCTGGGACGAATCGGCCGCGATCTACGAGCACTCCCTGAAGCTCTGGGAGGGCCTCGAGGAAACGCTCTCCTTCGACATGCAGTTCTCCCAGCGCGGCGTCCTGAACCTGGCCCACGACCTGGGCGACATCCGCACGTCCAAACGCCGCGTCTACGCCAACGCCCTCAACGGGGTCGACGCGGAGTGGCTCGACGCCGACGAGGTCAAGGCGTTCGTGCCCATCGTGAACGTCTCGCAGGACGTGCGATACCCGGTGCTCGGCGGCACGCTGCAACGGCGCGGGGGCGTCGCGCGCCACGACAAGGTCGCGTGGGGGTTCGCCCGCGGCGCCGATCGCCTGGGTGTCGACATCGTCGAGCACGCCGAGGTCACCGGATTCGTGCGCGGCGCGAGCGGCGAGGTCCAGGGCGTCGAGACCTCCCGGGGCACGATCCGGGCCGGGAAGGTGGCGCTGGCGGCGGCCGGCCACACCAGCGTGCTCGCGTCCATGGTGGGCCTGCGGCTGCCGCTGCAGTCGCACCCGTTGCAGGCGCTGGTGAGCGCGCTCTACGAGCCGGTGCTCGGCTGCGTCGTGATGTCCAACGCCGTGCACGTCTACGTGAGCCAGGCCGACAAGGGCGAACTCGTGATGGGCGCCGGCATCGACGCTTACAACGGCTATGGACAGCGGGGTTCGTTCCACGTGATCGAACACCAGATGGCCGCCGCGCTGGAGCTGTTCCCGATGTTCGCGCACGCCTCGATGCTGCGGACGTGGGGCGGCATCGTCGACGTGTGCCCCGACGCATCGCCGATCATCGGCCCCACACCGATCCCCGGCTTGTTCCTGAACTGTGGCTGGGGCACCGGAGGCTTCAAGGCGACGCCGGGCTCCGGCTGGGTCTACGCCGAGACCGTCGCGAACGGGGAGGCGAGCGACCTCGCCAAGCCCTATGCCCTGGAGCGGTTCACCACCGGTGCCCTCATCGACGAACACGGCGCCGCGGCGGTCGCGCACTGATGCGCGCGCCAGGGAAGCGCACTGAGGATGCATCGTGGGGATCCGCGCCGCCACCGTTCGCCGGTTCGCGCTCTCGCTGCCCGAGGCGGAGGAACGCGAGACCTGGGAGACGGCCACCTTCCGGGTGCGCAACAAGATCTTCGTGATGTTCAGCGACCACGAACGGCACCTGTGGATCAAGTCGATCCACGACGAGCAGCGCGCCTTGGTGGCCACCGACCCCGAGGCCTGGTTCGTCCCGCCGTACGTCGGCCCGAGCGGATGGGTCGGCGCGGTCCTGTCGAAGGCCGACGGCGACGAGGTCCGCGAGCTGATCGTGGAGGCCTGGCGCATGACGGCGCCCAAGCGCCTGCTGGCCGCCTTCGACCGAGGGGAGGCATGAGCCCGTGCTGTTGATCCCCTGCCCGTGGTGCGGCCCCCGCGACGAGACCGAGTTCAAGTACGGGGGGCAGGCCCACCTCCCCTACCCGGACGATCCCGCGGCGTTGAGCGACGAAGCGTGGGCGGACTTCCTGTTCATGCGCGACAACCCGCGCGGACCGTGGTCGGAGCGGTGGATGCATGCCGCGGGGTGTCGCCGGTGGTGCAACGTGGTGCGGGACACCGCCACGAACCGGATCTTCGGGTCCTACCGGATCGGCGAGCCGCCGCCCGAGGTGCCCGACTGATGGGTTCGCGCCGGCTCGACCAAGGCGGTCACGGCATCGATCGATCGACGCCCGTCGAGGTGACGTTCGAAGGACGGCCCCTGGGGGCGTTCGCGGGCGACACCCTGGCGAGCGCGCTGCTGGCCAACGGCGTGGACGTCGTGTGTCCGTCACCGATCCTGGGCCGGCCACGGGGCGTGTTCTCCGCCGGCGTCGAGGAACCCTGTGCGTTCGTCGAGGTGACCGCGCCGTCGTTCGAGCCCATCATGCCGGCGCCGATGGTCAAGGTACTTGACCATCTCGATGCCGTGGGCCGGCCGGGTGTCGGCGTGCTCGCCGACGGCGACGATGGCATCGCGACCGCCGATCACCGGCACGTCCACGTGGACACCCTCGTGGTCGGCGGCGGCGCTGCCGGGCTGCGCGAGGCGCTCGCGGCCGTCCGGCGAGGCGACCGCACGATGCTGGTCGACGAGCGCCATTGGCTCGGCGGCACGGCGAGCAGCGACGACACGATCGACGGGATCCCGGCCCTCGCATGGATCGACGACGTCGCGGGCGAACTCCGCACCGCGCCGGACACCGCGGTCCTGACGGAGGCGACCGCGCTCGGCGTCTACGACGACGGGTACGTGGTGGTGTTCGAACGTTCCGCCCCGGTGGCCACCCTGTGGCACGTCCGGGCCGGGCGGGTCGTGCTGGCCACGGGTGCGCATGAACGCCCGATCGCGTTCGCCGACTGCGACCGCCCCGGCGTGATGCTGGCCTCGGCCGCGGTGACGTACGCGGACCGCTTCGGCGTGGCGGCCGGCGAGCGCGCCGTGGTCTTCACGACGAACCACGCCGGTCACGGCGCCGCGGCCGTGTTGGCCGCGGCGGGAGTCGAGATCGCCGCCGTCATCGACGTGGGCGAGGGCGGTCCCGCCAGCGATGCGTCGCGCGCGCTCGGCGTGGACGTCCGCAACGGTTGGGCGGTGACGGGGACCGAGGGCGACCCGCGGGTGTCGGCGGTGCACGTCGCCGGCCCCGGTGGCGCCGCCGAGACGATCGAGGCCGACCTGCTGCTGGTCTCCGGCGGATGGAACCCGGTGACCCAGCTGTGGCGCGGCATCGGGGGCGGCCTCCGGTTCGACGAGGGACGTGCGTGCTTCATCCCGGATGGCGCCGGCCCGCCGTGGCTCTCGATCGTGGGTGCCGCGGCGGGCGAGGTGCCCACGAGCGTGCCGTTCTGGTTCACGCCGGCCCAGGACCTGTCCCGGCACTACGTCGACCTGCAACGCGACTCGACCGTCGCCGACGTGCTCGAGGCCGTCGGCCACGACCTGCACAGCACCGAACACGTGAAGCGCGCCACCTACATCGGCACCGCGATCGACCAGGGCCGAACCAGCGGCGTGCTCACCGCCGCGATCGTGAACCAGGCGTGGGGCGACGGCCCCGGCGCGCAGGGGCCGACGAACGCGCGACCCCCGTACACGCCGGTCCCCTACGCCGTGCTGGCCGGGCGCGACCGCGGCCCCGTGCTGCTCGACCCGATCCGCACCACCCCGATCCACGACTGGCACGTCGAGCACGGCGCGGCGTTCGAGAACGTCGGCCAGTGGAAGCGTCCGTGGTACTTCCCGGACGCCGCCGAGTCGATGGACGAGGCCGTGGCCAGGGAATCGCTCGCGGTGCGGAACGCCGTCGGCGTCCTGGACGCGTCGACGCTCGGCAAGATCGAGGTCATCGGCCCCGATGCCGCGGCCTTCCTGGACCGCATGTACACGAACCGGATGTCGACCCTGGCCGTGGGTTCGATCCGCTACGGCCTGATGCTGGGGCTCGACGGGATGGTGTTCGACGACGGCGTGGTGATGCGGCTGGCCGACGACCGCTTCTTCGTCACCACGACGACGGGCGGGGCCGCCAACGTGCTCGACCGGTTCGAGGAGTGGCTCCAGACCGAATGGCCCGACCTGCGGGTGTACTGCACCAGCGTCACCGAGCAGTGGGCCACCGTGGCCGTGAACGGGCCGCGCGCGCGGGAACTGATGGGCGCGCTGGAGACCGACGTGCCGCTGGACGCCGAGGCCTTCCCGTTCATGACCGTGCGCGACGGCACGGTGGCCGGCATGCCCGCGCGCATCGCCCGCGTGAGCTTCACCGGCGAACTCGCGTACGAGATCAACGTGGAGGGCTGGCTCGGCCGTCCGATGTGGGAGGCCGTGATGGCGGCCGGCGAACCCTTCGGCGTGACGCCGTACGGCACCGAGGCGATGCACCTGCTGCGCGCCGAGAAGGGGTTCGTGATCGTGGGCCAGGACACCGACGGCACGGTGACGCCCGGCGACCTGGGCATGTCGTGGATCGTGCGCAAGGACGACTCGGACTTCGTGGGACGCCGATCGCTGTCGCGGCCCGACACGATGCGACCCGATCGCAAGCAGCTGGTCGGATTGCTGCCGGTCGATCCGGAAGCCTGGCTGCCCGAAGGCGCGCAGATGGTGGCCCCCACGTCGGTCGGCATGGCCCCGCCGGTGCCCATGCTTGGCCACGTGACGTCGAGCTACCGCAGCCCCACGCTGGGCCGCACGTTCGCGCTGGCCATGGTTGCGGGGGGGCGCGAACTCATCGGCACCACCCTCGTGGCGCCGCTGCCGGGCGGCGACATCGAAGCCGAGGTCACCGCGCCGGTCTTCTACGACGAGCGGAACGAACGCCGGGACGGAGGTGGAGCGTGACCACCGCTCGCGATCCGCTCGCCGCGCGCGTGGACGACCTCGCCCGCATCGCGCAGGTCACCGACGGCGGCGTCGTGCTCGAGCACGTGCCGTTCCTCGCCCAGGTGAACCTGCGGCTGGACCCCGCGCTCGCCGGGCGTGCCCCCTATCCGTTGCCGGTCGATCCGAACACCGCCTGGGAGGACGGCCCGAGGGCGGCCCTGTGGCTCGGCCCCGACGAGTGGGTGATCCTGGGACCGCCGCACGCCGGGCGCGAGATCGTCGCCGAACTCGAGGCGGCGCTCGACGGGCTCCATCGTTCGATCGTCGACGTCAGCGCGAACCGCGTGGCCCTGGAGATCTCCGGCCCTCGAGCCAAGGAGATCCTGTCGAAGGGGTGCTCGATCGATCTGCATCCCTCGATGTGGGCGCCCGGCATGTGCGCCCAGACGATGCTGGGCAAGGCCCAGGTGGTCCTGCACGAACGCGCCGACACCACCGGCATCGCCGTGCGCACCTCGTTCGCGAACTACCTGATCGACTGGTTCGGCGCCGCGGTGGGGTGAGCGATGGGCGCCGAGTACCTCCCGTTGATCCGCTCCCTGATGGAGCTCGATGCACCCATCCGGATCTTCGGCGGCTTCGCCGAGGACGCGCTGCTCGGCGGCCGGATCCGGCGCCACCACGACGACGTCGACGTCATGATCGCTCGCGACGCCCTCGATCGGGGACTGCGGATGTTCGAGGAGCTGGGCTTCGAGCCGCCGGAGATCCGCTTCGAGCCCACGGCGGGTTCCCCGTTGGTGATGGGAACCGTGCGCGAGGGACTGAACCTGGAACTCAGCGTGATCGACATCGCCGAGGCGGGCCCGCCGTCGTTCACCCTGCCCGGGGAACACGGTCTCGTGCGGGTCCTCTTGCCCCCCGACACGTGGTCCTGGCCGCCCTGCGAACTCGAGGGGATCGTGGTTCGGACGATCTCCCCCTTGGCGCTGTACCAGATCCGCTCGGGGCTCACGATCGTCGGAGCGATGGGCCCGCCGCGGCCGAAGGACATCGCGTCCCAGCAGGCGCTGCGTGAGCGCTTCTTCCCGGACGAACCGGAAGATTCCCTGGAGCCGGTGATCGAGCTCCTCTGAAGACGAGCGCCGATCAGGCTTCGTCGAGCGCGGCGAGCATGCGTTGCTGCCAATCCACGGTCGCCTGCACCTGGTTGAAGGTGAACAGGTGCAGGGCCTCGAGCTTGGCGCCCGGGTCGGTGAGCGCCGGCCCCATACCTTCGAGCAGCGAATCGGGCCCGAACTTGCCCGGGGTGAGCAGCGACCCCACCATGCGCTTGTTCTTCTTCAGGTAGCGGGCGCTGTCGGCGATGCCGATGCGCGCGCTGATCGTCATCAGCTTCGTGAGTTCGGCCACGCCCGGCGTGCCCAGGTGCACGGGCAGGGCGACGCCGGCCGCGCGCATCGTGCCGATCCACGTGACGATCGCGCCGGGGTTGAAGCACATCTGCGTGGTCATGTACGAGGCGTACCGCTGCTTCTCCAGCAGCACCTCGAGCAGCCGGGCATCGGGGATGTCGACGTGTCCCTCGGGATAGCTCGGCACGCCGATCTCGGTGAACGGGTGGCCCGCTTCGTCGATCGCCCGGAGCAGCATCAGGCCGTCGTGGAACTCCCCTTTGTCCTTGGCGTCGCCGCCCACGACGAACGCCCGGCTGAAGCCGGCCTCTCGGCATCGATCGAGCACCTCGCCCAGATGCGCGCGGTCGCGGATCATGTGCGCCGACAGGTGCGGGATCACGACGTGCCCGCGGCCGGCGACCTCCTCGGCGAGGGCGAGCGTGGCTTCGATCCCGTGACTGGGTGAGGCGGTCACCGTGACCGTGGCGGCGTGCGGCAACTCGTCGGCCTTCTCGGCGGTGTTCGAGAGCGGGATCAGCTCGAACTTCGGCGCTGCCACGAGCATGCGCAGCGCCGCCTGCTGCTCGAGATCCAGCCCTCCGAGGCTCCGTCGTTTCCGCACCGCCATGCCGCTCCCTGCCTATACGTTCGAGTCCGGGAAGGACGCCTTCTTCTGCTCGATCCAGCTTCTGAGCTCCTCATCGACGGTCTCGTCGATCACTGGAGCCTCGTATTCGGCCAGCATCTTCTTCCAGATCGTGTTCGCCCTGGTAATCGAGTCCGCCGATCCCTCGATCTCCCACTGCTCGAAGGAGTTGTTGTCGGCGATCGAGCTGCGGAAGAACGCCGACTCGAAGTTGGCCAGCGTGTGCGCCGTGCCCAGGAAGTGCTGGCCCGGCCCGTTCTCGACGATCGCGTCCAACGCCTGTCCGTTCGGTGAGAGGTCCACGCCCTTGGCGAAGGCCGCCATCATGCCGCACTGGTCCAGGTCCATGACGAATTTCTCGTAACCCATGGTCAGACCGCCCTCGAGCCAGCCCGCCGCGTGCAGCACGAAGTTCACGCCGCCCAGCACGGTGGGCTGCAGGGTGTTGGCCGATTCGTACGCCGCCTGGGCGTCGGGGATCTTCGAGGCCGTCAGCGAACCGCCGCTGCGGAACGGCACGCCGAGCCGGCGCGCGCAGGCAGCCAGGGTGTACAGGACCAGCGCGGGCTCGGGCGTGCCGAACGTCGGCGCGCCCGACTGCATCGACATCGACGAGGCGAACGACCCGAACACCACCGGCGCGCCGGGCCGGACGAGCTGGACGTAGGCCATGCCGGCGAGCGCCTCGGCCAGGGTCTGGGTGGCGGCGCCGGCCACCGTCGCCGGGCTCATCGCCCCCGCCAGGATGAACGGCGTCATGATCACCGCCTGGTTCGCCTCGGCGTAGGCGCGCGCGGCGCCGAGCATCGAGGAGTCCCACACCAGCGGCGAGTTCGCGTTGATCAGGCTCAACACGACGCAGTGGTCGTCGAGGTAGTCCTTGCCGAACAGGATGCGCGCCATCGACACCGTGTCCTCGGCGCGCTGCGGATGGGTCACCGACCCCATGAACGGACGGTCGGAGTACCGCATGTGCGCGTACACCATGTCGTAGTGCCGCTTGTTCACCGGCAGGTCGACCGGCTCGCACACCGTGCCGCCCGAGTGGTGCAGGAACGGTGAGGAGTTCGCGAGCTTCACGAAGTTGCGGAAGTCCTCGATCGTGCCGTACCGACGGCCGCCGTCGACGTCGCGCACGAACGGCGAACCGTACGCGGGCGCGAACACGGTGGCGTTGCCGCCGATCTGCACGCTGTGCTCCGGGTTCCGCGCGTGCTGCGTGAACTCCCGGGGAGCGGTGGCCTGCACCAGTTGCCGGCACAGGCCGGCGGGGAACCGCACACGTTCGCCGTCCACGTCGGCCCCGGCTCCCTTGAACAGCTCCAGCGCATCCGGCGCTCCGTGGACCTCGATCCCCACCTGCTCCAGGATCACGTCGGCGTTGTGCTCGACCAGGCTGAGCCCTTCCTCGTTCAGCACCTCGAACGGTTGCAGCGTGCGCGTGATGAACGGGATCTTCTCGGCCACGGCGTGCAACCGCGCGGCCTGTCGTGCCGCGCGGCCACCGCCCTGTCGTCCCCTGCGGCCTTCGGGTGCCTGATCGCTCACGAGGTGCTCCTTTCAGGATGTGCGGTCTGGGGCGTCGCGGCGCCGTCTCCGGGGACGATCGGTGCCACCGGACGAGGTCCTGGGCGCCGGCAGATCGATCGTCGCCGCCAGCCGCGGGAACGGCTCGGTCGTGTGCGGGATGCCCATCGCCGCCACGAAGTGTTCCTGGAACCGTGGTTCCACCGCGGTCTCGAGCTTCTCGACCCGCCGCACCACGCCCTCGATCTCGCCGCGGGCAGCCCGGTTGAGCAACGCGATCCGTGCGCCGGTGCCGGCGGCGTTGCCGGCGCTCGTGACGCGGGCCGGATCGCAGTCGGGCACCAGACCCAGCACCAACGCGTACGTGGGATCGATGTGGGCGCCGAACGCGCCGGCCAGCCGGATCCGATCGACCGTCTCGATGCCGAAGGCGTCCATCAGCAAGCGGCAGCCGGCGTACAGCGCGGCCTTCGCGAGTTGGATCTGGCGGATGTCGTTCTGGGTGATCACCAGACGAGGCGCCCCCGGCACGTCGTGCAGCACGTAGGAGAACGTGCGCCCGTCGGGTTGGATCCGTGGCGATCGTTCGCCGAGTCCGCCGTCGATCACGCCGTCGGTGGTGAGGATGCCGGCGAGGAACAGCTCGGCGACCGCCTCGATGATCCCCGAACCGCACACGCCGGTGACCGTTGCGGCGTCGAAGCCGGGATCGTCCGACCACGTGTCCTGGCCGATCACGCGGAACCTCGGCTCCAAGGTCTCGCGGTCGATGCGGACGCGTTCGATCGCGCCCGGAGCCGCCCGCTGGCCGCACGAGATCTGTGCACCCTCGAACGCCGGGCCCGTCGGGCTCGACGCTGCGAGCATCCGGTCGCGGTTGCCCAGCACGATCTCGGCGTTCGTCCCGACGTCGACCAGCAGGTTCACGATCTCCTGGTCGTGGGGCGCCTCGGACAGGATCACGCCGGCGGTGTCGGCACCGACGTGGCCCGCGATGCACGGCAGGACGTAGACGCGGGCCCCGGCGTTCGTGGCCGTGAGATCGAGCTCCCGCGCCGCTCGTCGTACCGCCTCGTCGGTGGCCAGCGCGAACGGTGCGCCGCCCAGCTCCGTGGGGTCGAGGCCGAGGAACAGGTGATGCATGATCGGGTTGCCGACGATCGTGAGGTCGAGCACGTCGTTCGGGTCCACCCCGGCCCCCGTGCAGAGCTCGGCGACCAGCCCGTCCACGCACTCGCGGACCACGCGGGTCAGTTCGGTCTCGGCGCCGGGATTCATCATCACGTAGCTGACGCGGCTCATCAGGTCCTCGCCGAACCGGATCTGCGGGTTCATCGCGCCCGCGCTCGCGAGCACCTCGCCGGTGTGCAGGTCGCAGAGGTGGCCGGCCACGGTGGTGGAGCCGATGTCGAACGCCACGCCCAAGGCGACGTCGTGGAAACCGGGCCAGATCGCCGTGATCGTCGACCCGTCGTGCACGGCCACCGTGGCGGTCCAGTCGCCGGCGCGCAGCGTCCGCTGCAGCGTCGCGAGCACGTGGGGGTCGCACGCGAGACCCTCGAGCGACCAGTCGCGGTCGAGCGCCTCCAGCAGGCGCTGCAGATCGCCGCTGGGATCGGCGAGATCGGGTTCGCGGACCTCGACGTAGTGCAGACGCACGACCGGGTCGACCTCGATCGGGTGCGCGTCGGCTTCCTTGCGCACCACCTGGCGATGGATCTGGCTCTCCGGCGGCACGTCCACGACGAGGTCGCCGCACACCCGGGCGTGGCACCCCAGTCGTCGATCGGCGGCGAGCCCCGACCGCTCGCGATAGCGCGACTCCGGTTCGCTGAACGCCGTGAGGTGATCGGCCTTCGAGGTGATGCCGTGCTTGGCGAACTCCCCTTCGCTCACCACCACCTGGCACCGGCCGCAGATGCCTCGTCCGCCGCAGACCGAATCCAGGTCGACCCCCAGCGAGCGCGCCGCGTCCAGCAGGTTCGTGCCCTCGTCGAACCGCCCCCGCTTGCCCGACGGGGTGAAGACGACGAGCGAGCCTTCGGCCTCGCTCACGGTTCGGGCGTCGCCTCCGGATCGGGAACGACGCTCAGCGTCGGCCCACCGTCGGCCCCAGCACCACGACGGCCGGCCCTGCCCCCTCGACGGCCGGTGCCGCCCGGCCGGCTGCTCACGATGCTTCGCGATCCACGCGTTGCAGTCCTGGTCGTTGCCCATCATCACGTCGG
This sequence comes from uncultured Actinomycetes bacterium, assembly GCA_963797635.1. GTDB lineage: Bacteria > Actinomycetota > UBA4738 > UBA4738 > HRBIN12 > JAOUEA01. Next base: position 507,037 of record CAWCPZ010000010.1, on the reverse strand, counting down.
CGGCCATCACGGCCTCGCGCACCTCGTCGTGGAGCGGGCTGGTGATCGCGCTCGTGAGGCCGTTCGCGATCGCCATCGCCAGGAACGCGCCGTTCAGCCGGTTGCGATCGGGCAGTCCGAACGAGACGTTCGATGCGCCGCACGTGCTGTTGACGCCGAGCTCGTCGTGGAGACGGCGCACCAACGAGAACACCTGCCGGCCCGCGCCGCCCAGCGCACCGATCGGCATCACCAGCGGGTCGACCACGACGTCGGCGGCGGCGATGCCGTGATCGGCGGCGGCGTGCACGATCTTCTCCGCCACCGCGAACCGCACGTCGGGGTCTTCGCTGATGCCGGTCTCGTCGTTCGTGATCGCGACGACGGCGGCCCCGTACTTGGCCACCAGCGGCAACACCTGCTCGATGCGCTCGTCCTCCCCGGTCACGGAGTTCACCAACGGCTTGCCCTCGTAGACCTCCAGGCCGGCCTCGAGCGCGGCCACGATCGAGGAGTCGATCGAGAGCGGCACGTCGGTGAGCGACTGCACCAGCTTCACCGTCTCGGCCAGGATCGCGGGTTCGTCGGCGAGCGGGATCCCGGCGTTCACGTCCAGCATGTGGGCACCGGCCTCGACCTGGTTCACGGTGTCGGCGATCACCGTGGAGAAGTCGCCCGCCTTCATCTCCTCGGCGAGCTTCTTGCGACCGGTGGGGTTGATGCGCTCGCCGATGATGACGAACGGCCGCCCCGACCCGATCACGACCTCCTTCGTGGCCGAGGACACGACGGTGTCGGTCACGATCCCTCCCCTTCGTCGGTGCCGCCCGATCGCACCAGCGATTCCAACCGGGAATCGCCGTACGCCTGCTCCAACGCGTGCGCTTCCTTCGCAGCCTCGGCGTCGAGATCGTCGCCGCACTCGCGCGTCACCCGTCGCCATTCGTTGAGGTACTCGTCGGTGCCGATCAAGCCCGACGCGCGTGGCGGCCATGTCGATCGCCTCCTGGAACCGTGGCGACAGCGGAACCTTCGCGCTGGTGCGGCCCTGCTTGGCCACCACCTGGGCGGGGATGTCACGCCACCAGATCACCGTGAGATCGGCCATGGCCCCGGCCTCACGCGTTCGCCGTGGCGGCGCGCTTGGCCATCACGAGCGCCTGGGCGGTTTCGGCGGCCACGGCGGCATCTCGGCAATAGGCATCGGCCCCGACCGCCTTGCCGAACTCTTCGTTCAGCGGAGCCCCGCCCACGAGCACGATGTAGTCGTCGCGGATGCCCTTGGCCACCATCTCGTCGATCACGACCTTCATGTACGGCATCGTGGTGGTGAGCAGCGCGCTCATGCCCAGGATGTCGGGCTTGTGCTCCTCGAGCGCCGCCAGGTAGTCCTCCACCGGGTTGTTGATCCCCAGGTCGAAGACGTCGAACCCGGCGCCCTCCAGCATCATCCCCACCAGGTTCTTGCCGATGTCGTGGATGTCGCCCTTGACGGTGCCGATCACGATCGTGCCCATGCGCTCGGCGCCGGTCTCGGCCAGCAGCGGCCGCAGGATCGCCATGCCGGCCTTCATCGCGTTGGCCGCCAGGAGCACCTCGGGTACGAACAGGATCCCGTCCCGGAAGTCGATGCCCACGATGCGCATGCCCTCGACGAGCGCCTCGTTGAGCACGCGGTCCGCCCCCCATCCGCGCGCCAGCAGGATGTTCGTGCCCTCGGTGATCTCGTCGGCGAGCCCGTCGTAGAGGTCGTCGTGCATCTGCTGGGTGAGGTCCTCGTCCGACAGCGAGGAGAGATCGAGTTCGTCGCTCATGCTCGTTCAGCCCTTCTCATCAGGTCTTGAGCCGTTCGCTCTTGGGATCGAACAGTGGATCGGCGGTCACGGTCGCGGCATACCGGCGGCCGAAGTACTCGACCTCGACGGCGGTGCCGTGTGCAGCGAGCGCGGTGGGCAGGTAGCCGTAGACGATCCCCTGGCCGATCGAATAGCCGTAGGCCGCGGACGTCACGTAGCTCACCACCCGCCCGTCGTGCCAGATCGGCTCCTTGCCCATCACGACCACGCGGGGGTCGTCGAACGTCATGCAGGCAAGTCGCTGGGCCGGTCCGCCGGCGTCGCGGATCGCTTCGAGCGCCTCGCGCCCCTGGAACTCCTTGTCCCAGTGCACCGCGAACCCCAGCCCGGCTTCGAGCGGATCGTGTTCGATGTTGATGTCCTGACCCCAGAGCCGGTAGCCCTTCTCCAGACGGAGCGAATCGAAGGCGCCGCCCCCGGCCGCGATCAGCCCGTGCCCGCGGCCCGCTTCCCACAGCCGGTCCCAGACCCGGTCGCCCATCGCGATCTGGCCGTACAGCTCCCAGCCCAGCTCGCCGGCATAGCTGATGCGCTGGGCCCACACCGGGTTGACCTCACCCACGTTGAGGTAGCGCGCCGTCATGTAGGGGAACGCGTCGTTCGAGACATCGGCGTCGGTGACGGCCTGCAGGATGTCTCGCGCACGCGGCCCCCACAGTCCCAGCGCGAACAACCCGCCGGTGCGCTCGGTGATCGCGGACGACCTCGCCGTCGCGAACCTGCGCACGGAGCCACGCGAGGTCGTGCTGGCCGCTCCCGCCACCGGTCACCACGCGGAACAGCTGCTCGTCCTTGCGGGTGATCGTGAGGTCGAGCCGGATCCCACCCTTCGGGGTCAGCGCGGCGGTGTACACGATCGATCCCACCGGGCGGTCGATCCGGTTGGCGAACACCCGCTCGAGGTAGGCCGAGCGCGTCGTCGCCCTCGACGTCGAACTTCGCGAACGGCGTGATGTCGAACAGCGCGGCGTTCGAACGTGTCGCCAGGTGCTCGGCGCCCACCTCGGGCGACCATCCCCTGGCCGCCCAGCCCGCGCGTCGTGACCACTCGTGCGTCACGCCATCCACGAGGTCGCGGTTGGCGCGGAACCACTGCGGCCGCTCCCACCCGGCGCCGGTGAAGCACTCCGCCCCCAGCGCCTGATGCCGGGCGAAGAACGGTGTGAGGCGAAGGTTCCGCGGCTTCGACGGCTGCTGCAGCGGATGGATGATGTCGTAGACCTCGCGGTACTGCTGCTTGCCGCGTTCGAGCACGTACGGCGACGACGTCTGGAACGGATAGAACCGGTTCGCGTCGGCTTCGGCGAGGTCGTAGCTGGGCTCACCGTCGACCATCCATTCGACGGCCTGCTTCGCCATGCCGGCGGCGTGGGTCACCCACACGGCTTCGCACAACCAGAGGCCACGGACGGCGGCACTCTCGCCCACCACCGAGCCCGCGTCCGGCGTGAACGAGAACATCCCGTTGATCGACCGCGCCGGATCGGACGGACGCATGCGGCCCGCCAACGCCGGGAACATGCGCTCGGTCTCGGCCTCGCACAGGTCGAAGTCGTCGGGCGTCCACGGCATCAGCGACGGCATCGGGCCCTCGCCGTGGCGACGCAGCGCCGACTGGGGCGTCACGATCGGCTCGTGGCGGTAGTTCCCCACGCCGTAGTGATCGTCGCGCTGCCGGAAGTACAGGGACATGTCCTGATGGCGAACCACCGGCTGGCGGGCCCAGGTGTCGCCGGTCAACCCGGCGAGTTCGGGCACCGGGTCCGTCCACACCAGCTGGTGCTGGACGGCCACGAGCGGGACCGGCACCCCCGCCAGCGCACCGACGGTGGGTCCCCAGAAGCCGGCGCACAGCAGGACGCGCTCGCACTCGATGCGACCCTGGTCGGTCTCCACCCCGTGCACCCGGCCCGCGCGGATGTCGAAGCCGGTGACGGTGACGCCGCCCTCGAACGCGACGCCGGCGGCCTCGGCCTTCCGCGCGAGCGCCGTGGCGATCAGCACGCCCTTGCCGGCCCCGTCACTCGGCACCCAGTAGGCGCCCAGGATCGTGGAGGGGTCCAGGAGCGGTGAGCGTTCGGCGGCTTCCATCGGCGAGAGCAACTCGCGTGCCCTCGATGCCGTAGGACCGCGCGTAGCCCTGGCGCCGCTTCAGCTCCTCCATCCGCTCGGGCGTGGTGGCCACCTCGATGCCGCCGACGCCGTACCAGCACCGTTCGCCGTCCACCTCGAGGGTGTCGTAGAGGGCGACCGAATCCTGCGCGATGCGGCACATCGTCCGCGAGCCGTTGGTCTGGAAGATGATCCCGGGCGCGTGCGAGGTCGATCCACCGGTCTCGAACAGCGGGCCCTGGTCGATCACCAGGACGTCGGTGACCCCCATCTGGGACAGGTGGTAGGCCGCGCTGGTGCCGACGATCCCGGCGCCGATGATCACCGTCTGGGCGCGATCCCGCAGCATGCCCCCCATGCTGGCAGAGCATGCTGCGGAGGCAACGTCCGAGGTGCGCATGCCGCAACGCCCGAACGGGGCGTCGCCAGGATCAGTCGGTTCCGGGCGAGGACTCCACGATCTCGTCGGGCGTGTTGTGCACCGCCGGGATCGACCCGAGCTTGCCGGCCTGGAAGTCCTCGTAGGCCTGCACCAGTTCCTGCTTCGTGTTCATGACGAACGGCCCGTACCAGGCGACGGGCTCGCGGATCGGCCGGCCGCCGAGCACCAGCACCTCGAGCTCGGGCGAGCGGCTCTCCTGACCCGTGGCCGCCTGCAGACGCAGGGCGTCGCCCGCGCCGAACACGGCGAGTTGTCCGGTGCGCACCGGCCGCGCTTCGACACCGACGGTGCCTTCGCCGGCCAGCACGTAGGCCAGCGCGTTGTAGCCCGGGTCCCACGGCAGGTCGAGCTGTCCGCCCGGCGAGACCGTGGCGTGCACCATCGTCATCGGGGTGTAGGTGTCGCCGGGACCGGTATGGCTCGCGAGCGAACCCGCGATCACCCGCACGAGCGCGCCACCGTCGTCGGAGGCGAGCAGCCCCACTTCACCGGCTCGCAGGTCCTGGTAGCGGGGCGCCGCCCACTTCTCGGCCTTGGGCAGGTTCACCCACAGCTGGATCCCGTGGAAGAGGCCGCCGCTGGCCACCAACGCCTCCGGCGGCTTCTCGATGTGGAGGATCCCGGCGCCCGCCGTCATCCACTGGGTGTCGCCGTTCGTGATCGTGCCGCCGCCGCCGTTCGAGTCCTGATGCTCGAACGTGCCGTCCATGATGTAGGTGACGGTCTCGAACCCGCGATGCGGGTGCCACGGCGTGCCCTTCGGCTCACCCGGCGCGTACTCGACCTCCCCCATCTGATCCATGTGGATGAACGGGTCGAGCAGGGCGAGATCCACGCCGGCGAACGCGCGCCGGACGGGGAAGCCTTCGCCTTCGAAGCCGCTCGGGGCGGTGGTGACGGTCTGGACGGGTCGCTGGACGTGCTCGGGCTCGGGGCGGGGGATGCGATCGAGGGTGGTGATGTCGTCGACGGTGATGGCCGGCATGGTGATGGCTCCTTCCTTCGACCCCTCAGAACGGCGAACCCGCCGCGCCTATTCCTCAGCCCAGGTTCAGCACGACGGTCTTGAGCTCGGTGAGCCGCTCCATCGAGAAGCGACCGCCCACCCGGCCCACCCCGCTGTGCGAGCCGGCGCGTCCGCCGAACGGCAGGTGCGACTCCCAGTAGTTCGTGCCTTCGTTGACGTTGACCCAGCCCGCGCGCACCGCCTCGGCGTAGCGCAGCCCACGACCCAGATCCTTGGTGAAGACGGCGGACAGCAGCCCGTACGGCCAGCCGTTCACGAGGTCGATCGCCTCCTGTTCGCTGCGGATCGTCGAGATCGGCGCCACCGGGCCGAAGGTCTCCTCGCGCGCGATCTCCATGTCGTTCGTCACCCCGTCCAGGACGGTGGCCGAGAAGAACAGGTCGCTGCCGTGCTTGGGCACGCGGTCGCCGCCGGTGATCACCTTCGCGCCGTGGTCGACGGCATCGCGCACGTGGCGCTCGGTCTTGTCCGCGGTCGCCGCGTTGTTGACCGGCCCCATCGTGGTGGCGTCGTCGAACGGATCGCCCAGGCGGATCCGGTCGTGCACCTGGGCGGCCAGCTTCGTGACGAACTCCTCGCGGACCGCCTCGTGCACCAGGATGCGCTCGCCCGCCGTGCAGCTCTGCCCGGCGTTGAGGAAGCACGCCGCCAGGGTGGCCTCGACGGCCGCGCCGACGTCGGCGTCCTCGAGCACCACGAGCGGGCCGTTGCCACCCATCTCCAGGAGCAGGTCCTTGCCCGCGGCGCGCGAGGCCACCGTCTCCCCGGTGGCGATCGATCCGATGAACCCCACCGCCTGCGTGCCCGGGTTCGCGGCGATCTCGTCCCCGACGACGGCGCCCGGCCCGGTCACCATGTTGACCACGCCGGGCGGGAGCTCGGCGGCCTCCAGCACCGCGGCCATCGCGGCGGCACACACGCTGGTGCTGGGCGCGGGCGCCCACACCACGGCGTTCCCGTAGGCGATCGCCGGCGCCAGGATCTCCCCCGGCATCGTGTAGGGCCAGTTCCACGGGCTGATGATCGACACGACGCCGCGCGGCACCCGGTAGAGCAACACGCGCTTGTTCGCGTCGACCGACGGCGGCATCAAGCCCTCCATGCGGGTGGCGTCGGCGGCCGCCATGTCGAAGTAGGCGATCAGTTCCTCGACCTCGTCGCGCGCCTCGGCCACGAGCGGCTTGCCTTGATCGAGCGCGAGCGTGTGCGCGAGGTCGTCCCGGCGCTCGTCGATCACCGTAGCGATCCGGCGCATCGCGGCGGCGCGATCGAAGGCGCTGAGCCCCGCCCACGCCGGAGCCGCGGCGTTGGCCGCATCGATCGCTCGTTGCGCGTCGGCGCGCGAACCCTCGGGCACCGAACCGATCACCGCACCGGTCGACGGGCTCGTGGCGTCGAAGGTGGCGCCGTCCTCGGCATCGACCCACGCGCCGCCGATGAACATCTTCACGTGCTCGCTCATGTCCCCTCCGTGATGACGGAGGGCGGCCCGTCCGGGCCGCCCTCGTCACCGAACCTGGTTCGGGTGCGCTGCTTACGACGTGGGCAGCCAGGCCTGCCAGACGTCGGTGTTCTCGTCGACCCACGCCTGCGCGGCGTCGGCCGGATCCATGCCGTCGACTCGATCGACAGCGCGATCGATTCCTGCGCGGCGTTGTCGTAGCTCATCGCCGACAGGAAGTCGAACGCCGCCGGCGCCTTGGTCTGCAGGTCCTCGTTGAACGCCTTGTACAGGACGTCCTCCGGGTACTCGCAGGCGTAGCCGCCGGTCTCGTCGGCTGCGGCCTGACCGCATTCCTCGGTGTAGGCGGGCAGCTCGACCGCCGTCAGGTCGTACTTCTGGTTGGCCCAGTGCGGCGTGTAGAAGTAGAACAGCAGCGGCTCCTTGGCGGCGTAGGCCTTCTTGAGCTGCGCCAGCTCCGCCGTCTCGGTGCCCGCCACCACGACCTCGTAGTTCGAGCCCGAGGTTCTCGACGATCTCGGCGTCGTAGGACACGAAGCTCGGGTCGCCGTCCAGCATCTGGCCCTTGGGCGAGGTCTCGGCCGTCGCGAAGAGCTCGGCGTTGTCGTTGAGCCCTTCCCAGGTCGCCAGCTCGGGGTGCTCGTCGAGCATGTAGGTCGGGATGTACCACCCGATCTTGCCGATCACACCGAGCTCGCCACCGTCGATGACCCCTTGGCCACCGTCGATGTACTTCTTGTAGTCCTTCGCGTGACCGGACGGCCACACCTCGAGCGTGGCGTCGAGGTCGCCCGTGGACAGGGCCGGGAACTGCGCGAACTCGTCGATGTCGACCAGCTCGACCGTGCACCCCAGCTCCTGCTCCATGATGACCTTGGCCACGTTGGCGTTGACCGCCGAGCCCGTCCACGGGTTCACGGCGATGTTCACCGTGTCGCTGCCGCAGTCGGCCGTCGTCGTGCCGCCGTCGCTGCCTGTGGTCTCTCCGTCGTTGCTGCCCTCATCCACATCGCTGCACGCAGCGGCGAGCACGGCGAGCAGCACCGTCAGGATGGTGAGTGACCACCACCTGGGTCGGTGCGTCATGCTTCCTCCCTTCGAGTTGGAACTACGTCTTGGTCGTACCTACGTCGAGATCGTCATCCGCGGCCTTGCCGGTGATCGCGCGCACGCGCGTCCACCAGCCGAGTCCGCCGGTCCCGACCGGTCCACGCGTCGCGCGCGGAGCCATCCCCATCGCCTGCGTGATCCGGTCGATCACCAACGCGAGGAGCATGATGCTGATCCCGGCCACGACGCCGAGCCCGATGTCGCCCTTCGTCAGGCCGAACACGACTTGCAGACCCAGGCCACCGGCGCCGATCAGCCCGGCGATCACGACGACGGACAACACCATCATGATCGTCTGGTTGATCCCCAGCAGGATCGACGGACGCGCCAGCGGCAGTTGCACCTTGCGCAGCATCTGCGACGAGGTCGCCCCGTAAGACAGCGCCGCCTCCGTGGTGTTCGTGGGCACCTGCCGGATCCCGAGGTCCGTGAGGCGGATGCACGGCGGCAGCGCGTAGATCACCGCGGCGATGATGCCGGGCACGCGGCCCACGTTGAACAGCACCACCACCGGCACCAGATAGACGAACGCCGGCATCGTCTGCATCGCGTCCAGGATGGGCTTGAGCACACGCTGGAACCCATCGCTCTTGGCGGACAACACCCCGAGCGGGATCGCGATGATGACCGAGATGACGACCGCGATGATGACCTGGCTGAGCGTGTCCATCGCATCGGCCCACATGCCGACGATGCCGATCACCGCGAGGCAACTGAACGCGAACGAGCGCCAGCGTCCAGCGCCGGGACACCACGAACCCCAGGAGCGCCACGCGCCCCGGCCAGGTACCACCACGGCACCCCGATCAACAGGTCGTTCAGGGGTACCAGCGCGTACGTGACCAGCGTGTCGCTGATCCATTCGGTGGCCGGCGTGACGAACTCGGTGACGTTGTTCACGACGGCGTTGACCGGCCCTGTCTCCGAGGTGTTGCCGCCGAGCTCGACGACGTAGCGTTCGGGGAAGTCCTGCTGTCGCACGACCTCGCGGCCGACCATGACCCCGATGAGGATCGCCGCGATCGCGGCGACCACCACCCACCGGCGCTTGATCGTCCTGCCGCCGACCGTCAGGGCGTTCGAGCGGCGATCGCGTTTGCTCCAGGCGTAGGTCACGCGGTCGAGCACGATCGCCATGATCACGATCGCGGTGCCTCCCACGAACGCCTCGCCGACGTTGAGGTTTCGCAGTCCCTGGAGGACCTCTTGGCCGAGCCCGCCGGCGCCCACCACGGCGGCGATCACGACCATGCCCAGCGCCATCATGATCGTCTGGTTGACCCCCAGCATGATCGAGGGCTTCGCCAGCGGGAGCTGCACCTTCATGAGGCGTTGCCGTGAGGTCGTCCCGAACGAATCGGCCACCTCCATCGCTCCGGACGGCACGCCGCGCATCCCCAGGCTCGTGAGGCGGACCGCCGGCGGCAGCGCGAAGATCACCGTGGAGATCAACGCCGTGGTGTCCCCGATGCTGAAGAAGAGCACGAGCAGGATCAGGTAGCAGTACGCGGGGATGGTCTGCGCGGCATCGAGCAGCGGACGGAGGATCCGCTCCACCTTGGGGTTGCGGCCCGCCCAGATGCCGAGCGGGATGCCGATCACGAGCGCCACCGTGACGGCCACGAGGATCAGCGCCAGGGTCTCCATGCTCGACTCCCACAACCCGAGCACGCCCAACGACAGGAACCCCAGCCCTGCGAGCAGCGCCATCTTCCAGCCGGCGAGCAACCCGCCGATCACGGCCGCGGCGGTGACGACGCCGATCCAGGTCATCCGCAGCAGGACGTTCGTCACACCGTCGAGGAACGCGTTGAGGAAGTTCTTCGAGCGGGGTCAGGAAATAGACGAACAGCGGGCTCGTCTCGTCGTTCTCGATCACCCACGTCTCCACGTTGGCGAACCATCGCTGTGCGTCGACCACCCATCTCTCCGGGAACCCGTTGGCGAGCTGCAGCGCGACGACCGTCGCGACCACGATCGCCGCCGATCCAGATCAGGCGACGTCGCCACGGGTTCGCCGGCGGCGGAACGACGATCTCGGGTGGGGCGCCGACCTCGACGCGTGGCGCCGACGATCGCGGCGGTGCGTCGACCGTCGCCACGCTCAGTGCTCCTCGACCAACGCGGCCATCACGGCGCTGCGATCGACCGAGCCCAGCACCTGGTCCCCGTCCACCACGCGCAACGGGAGGTCGGAGGAGGCGAAGTGCGGGATCAGCTCCTGCACGATCGTCGAGGGCGTGATGTCACCGCCGTAGCGCTCACCGTTGCCGGCGGCCGGCTGCATCACGGTCCTGGCGGTCAGCACGTGCGCGCGCGGCACTTCCTTCGTGAAGTCGGCCACGTAGTCGTCCGCCGGCTCGGAGACGACCTCCTCGGGCGAGCCCACCTGGACGAAATGGCCGTCCTTCATGATCGCGATGCGGTCCCCCAGCTTCAGGGCTTCCGCCAGGTCGTGGGTGATGAAGATCATCGTCTTCTTGAGCTCGCGCTGCAGGCGCACCACCTCGTCCTGCATGTCGCGACGGATCAACGGGTCCAGCGCGCTGAACGGCTCGTCGAACAGCATGATCTCCGGGTCGGTGGCGAGCGCGCGCGCCAGGCCGACGCGCTGCTGCATCCCGCCGGAGAGCTCGTCGGGGAAATGCTCGCCCCATCCACCGAGGCCCACGGTGTCCAGGACCTCCTCGGCCTGCTTCGTGCGCGCGTCCTTGTCCTCGCCCTGGATCTCGAGCCCGAACGCCACGTTGTCGACGATGCGACGGTGCGGCAGCAGGCCGAAGTGCTGGAAGACCATGCTGACCTTGTGCCGGCGGAGGTCGCGCAACCGCTCCTCGTTCATCCCGAGCACGTCGTCGCCGTCGATCAACACCTCGCCGGCTGTGGCGTCGATCAGCCGGGTCACGGTGCGGATCAGGGTGGACTTGCCGCTGCCCGACAGCCCCATGACCACGAACACCTCGCCGGGCGCAACGTCGAACGAGACATCGCGGACGGCCGCGACGCAACCGGTCTTCTCGAGCAGCTCGGCTCGCGGGAGCAGCGCATCGGGCGAATCCACGATGCGATCGGCCTTCGGTCCGTAGACCTTCCACACGTTGCGACAGGAAACCGTGACGCTCGACGCCTCTGGCAAGGGCGTACCCCCCGATCCGGTCGGACCCCATGACGGAGCCCGTCCCCCTCACGACCTACGAACCCTCGGATAGTCGGCCTCCGAGCGACCTGGCGCAAGTCAAGGGTTGCGGCATGGGCAACCTGGCGGATGCGCCGCCCGCCGACTTGCGGCATGCTCCCGCCCATGGCGAGCTACGACTTCGTGGTCATCGGCGGGGGCTCGGCGGGCAGCGCCCTCGGCAACCGCCTCAGCGCCGACCCCGCGAACGAGGTCCTGGTGCTCGAGGCCGGGCGTCCGGACTACATCTGGGACGTCTTCATCCACATGCCTGCGGCGCTCCCGTTCCCGATCGGCAGCCGCTTCTACGACTGGAAGTACGAATCCGAGCCCGAGCCGCACATGAACGGGCGCAAGATCTACCACGCCCGCGGCAAGGTCCTGGGCGGCTCCAGCAGCATCAACGGCATGATCTTCCAGCGCGGCAACCCGCTGGACTACGAACGCTGGGGTGCCGACCCGGGCATGGAGACCTGGGACTACGCGCACTGCCTGCCCTACTTCAAGCGCATGGAATCGTGCCTGGCCGCCGACCGCAAGGACGAGTTCCGCGGCCACGCCGGGCCCTTGGTGCTGGAACGCGGCCCGGCCACGAGCCCGCTGTTCGGCGCCTTCTTCGAGGCGGTGCAGCAGGCGGGCTACGAACTGACCGATGACGTCAACGGCTACCGCCAGGAGGGGTTCGCGCCCTTCGATCGCAACATCCACAACGGCCGACGGCTCTCCGCGGCGCGCGCCTACCTGCATCCGGTGAAGTCCCGGCCCAACCTCGAGATCCAGACCCGCGCCTTCGTCACGAAGATCCTGTTCGAGGGCACGCGGGCCGTCGGCGTCGAGTACGTGCACGGCAAGGGCCCCGCCAAACGGGTGCGCGCCGGCGAGGTGGTGCTGAGCGGCGGCGCGATCAACTCCCCGCAGCTCCTGCAGCTCTCGGGCGTCGGCAACGCCGCCGAACTGCGGGGCCTCGGCATCGACGTGGTGGCCGACCTTCCCGGGGTGGGCGAGAACCTCCAGGACCACCTCGAGGTCTACGTGCAGTACGCCAGCAAGCTCCCGGTCTCGATCGCGCCGGGCATGAAGATGTGGCGCCGGCCGCTCATCGGCGCGCAGTGGATGTTCCTGCGTTCAGGACTGGGAGCGTCGAACCACTTCGAAGCGGGCGGGTTCGCGCGCAGCAACGACGACGTCGACTACCCCAACCTGATGTTCCACTTCCTGCCGATCGCGATCCGCTACGACGGCTCGGCGCCGGCCAGCGATCACGGCTACCAGGTGCACATCGGCCCCATGTACTCCGACGCGCGCGGCAGCATCAAGATCAAGAGCACGGACCCCCGCGAGCACCCCGCGATGACGTTCAACTACCTCTCGACCGACCAGGACCGCCGGGAATGGGTGGAAGCGATCCGGGTGGCGCGCGGCATCCTCACCCAGCCGGCCTTCGATCCGTTCAACGCCGGCGAACTCTCACCCGGCCCCAGCGTGGAGACCGACGAGCAGATCCTGGAGTGGGTGGCCAACGACGGCGAGACCGCGCTGCACCCCTCGTGCACCGCGAAGATGGGCACCGACGACATGTCGGTGGTCGATCCCCTCACGATGAAGGTGCACGGGCTCGAGGGGTTGCGCGTCGTCGATGCCTCGGTCATGCCCTACGTCACGAACGGCAACATCTACGCGCCGGTGATGATGGTGGCGGAGAAGGCCGCGGACCTGATCCTGGGCGCCACACCGCTGCCGGCCGAACCCACCGAGTTCTACCGGCACAAGAAGCCGCGGAAACGGTCGACGACGAAGTGACCGGCGAACCCGCCACCACGGACTGGGGCAGCGAACTCACCCACATCCTGGTGGTGCGCGACATCGCGGCCGCCGTCGCGTTCTACCGCGATGTCCTCGGGGCCACGGTGCTCCGCGAGTACGGCGGCACGTCGTGCGTGCTGCAGCTCTTCGGCACGTGGCTCCTGCTGGTGACGGGCGGCGACCCCACCGACGACAAGCCCACCGTGACCTTCGAGGCGCCCGCCGATCCCGATCGCGTGAGCCACTCCATGACGTTCCGGGTCCCTGATTGCCGCCATGCCCACGAGGTGCTCTCCGCCCGCGGTGCCCTGTTCCTCGCCCCGCTCGCCGAATCCGACTGGGAGATCCGCGGGTTCTTCCGCGACCCCGACGGGCACCTGTTGGAGATCAGCGAAGCGAAGGGCTGAGTTCGGCGGAGCCCGACGCGCCAGGGATCTAGCCGAACCCCAGCAGCATCAGCCCGCCCACCACGAACCCGATGCCCACGTACTGGTTGGGCACCAACCGTTCGTGGAGGTAGACGATCGAGAGCACCACGGCGATCATCGGGAAGATCGCGCTCGCGGCGAGCACGAGCGTGAGGTAGCCCTGCTCGGCGCCGGCCGAGTACGTCACGACGCCGAGGATGTCGGCGGCGCCGGCCGCGAGCGCCACCCACAACCCCACGCCGGGGCGCAGCTGCGACAGCTGCTTGCGATAGATGATCGCGATGGGGATGTAGCAGGTCACCTGGGCCATCCGTGACGCCCACAGCCCCGAGATCCAGCCGACCTGCTGCGCGGCGTATCCCAGCAGGAACGCCGCGACGCCGAAGCCCACCGCCGACACGATCGCCCAGGGCAGTCCGGCCGGCATGCCGTGGGTCCCGGCGCGGAGCTTCCGCAGATCGGTCGAGACCAGCATCACCCCGAACACGGTGATCGCCGCACCGATCAGTTCCGGCGGGTCCGGGCGTTCGCCCAGCACGATCATCGCCAGCGCCACGCCGACCACCGCATAGGTCGCCCCGATCGGCGAGACCACGGCGACGGGGCCGAGCTCGAGGGCGCGGTAGTGGGTCATGTACGCGATCGCGGTGAACAGGCCGTTGAGGGCGACCCACCCGATGATCGCCGCGATCGGCGCCACCGGTTCGCCGCTGATCAGCAGCAGCGCCGTCATGAACAGCGCCGACAGCACCTGACCCACGATCACCGTGGCGACGCTGCCGATCCTGCGGCCCGCGACCGCGCCGCTGAAGTCGGCCAGGCCCCAGCCGACCGCCGCCGCCAGGCCGTAGATCACGCCGGACGAACTTCCGCGAGGGCGTCCACGGCGACCGCCCCGTGTGCATCCACCAGCAACGGGTTGGCCTCGAGCGAGGACAGCCGGTGCCGAAGATCGTGCGCCGCCCGTGCCACGGCCTCGACCGCCTTGGCTGCCGCCGGCAGGTCGTGACGGCTCGGGTCGAGCCCGCAGTGGGCCGCCTGCTCGGTGAGGTAGTCCAGCGCCTGCTTCGCCGTGAGGGGACACGGGACGAACACGGCGTCGCCGGCCTCGGCCATGGCACCACCGGGACGCACCGTGATCACGGCGCCGTACCGCTCGTCCACCACCGCCCCCACCAGGACCTCCGCGCCGCTCACCATCTGCTGCACCAGTACCTGCGGGGCTCTGGCGCCGGCCCGTGTCGCGGCCTGGAGCACCTCGGCGGCCGCCACCTCGACATCGTCCGGCGTGCGCAGGCCGAGCTTCACCCCGCCGAGCTTGGCCTTGTGCGGGATCTCCGGCGCCAGCGCCTTCACCGCCACCGGGAACCCGATGGTGCGGGCGAACGCCGCCGCCTGTGCGGGCGTGCGCACGGCCCGCTCCTTCGGGCGGCGGACGCCGTAGTAGGCGAGCAGCTTCGCGCCGTCCGCCTCATCGATCGCACCCGACTTCCCGTGGAGCACCCGGAGCGCCTTCGCCCGGTTGGGGTGGGCGGGGCGTTCGGCGATCGCCCGCCCGTTCGAGGACTGTGAACCGGATCAGCGCGCGGATCGCCCCGCTCGAGGCACGGTGCCCCTGCAGGAACGGCAGCTGCTTCCACGTCGCGGTGAACGCGGTCGCCTCGGGGATGTAGGCGAGCGGGCTCATCGCCACGCTCGCGAACGCCACCCCGGTCCTGCGCTGGAGCTCGACGGCCTTCTCCAGGACCGGATCCGCCCATGGGGTCTCGCCCGCGAGCCGAGGAGGGAACGCATCGAACGCGATCAGGCCCACCGACGGGTCGTTCGCCAGCGCCTCGAGCGCGCCGCAGTACATGTCGGTCTCCACCGCGGCCTGCCCCGTGACGTCGAGCGGGTTGTTCTGCGAGGCGTAGTGCGGCAACACCTTCTTGAGCTTCGTCTTCGTCCTCGCGGAGAACTCCGGCAGCGACAGCCCCGCCGCCCCCGCGGCCTCGGCGAACAGGGTGCAGGCGCCGCCCGACTGCAGCGCCGCCGCCACGCCGTCGTGTCCGGAGCTTCTTCACGTGGCTCAGCAGCAGCTGCCGCTTCGAACATCTCGACCGGATCCTCGACCAGCACGACGCCGTGCCCGCGCAGCCAGGCATCACGCAGGCCGGTGTTGCCGGCGAGCGCCCCGGTGTGCGCCACGATCGAACGACGTGCCGCCTCGCTGCGTCCCTCGGGCGCGCAGATCAGCACGGGCTTGCGGGCCTTCCGGAGCGCCTCCAGACCTCGGCCGATGCCCTCGACGTCGCGCATCGTCTCGATGTAGCTGGTGACGACCTTGGTCTTGGGGTCGGCGGCGGCCCAGGTGAACATGTCGCCGAGACCCAGCACGGCCTCGTTGCCGACCCCCAGGATGATGCGCAGGCCGACGCCACGATCCGACGCGAGCTGGTTCATCGCCCACGCTACGGTGCCCGACTGGCTGATCACGCTGATCGAACCGGCGACCGGGTGGGGCGGCGGCGTCGTGCCGTACGGCGCGACATGGTCAACGTAGTTGACGAATCCCTCCACGTTCGGCCCCAGGATCGGGAGCCGGTGGCGCAGGGCCGCTTCGCGCAGCTGTTCCTGGAGGGCGGCACCTTCTTCACCGGCCTCGGCGAACCCGGACGAGACGACCATCACGCCGCGGACGCCGCGTGCCCCGCAGTCGTCGATCATGCGCACCACGACCCTCGCCGGCACCACGAACACCACGAGGTCGACGCCCTTCGGCAGGTCGGCGATCGACGCGAGGCACGGCCGGCCCCAGACCTCGTCGTACTTGGGGTTGATCGGGTAGAGCTCGCCGTCGTAGCCGAGGTGACGGAGCGATCGTTCGATCTCGGGCGCCCAGCTGTCGGGCGATTCCGACGCGCCCACGATCGCGATCGACCGCGGCGCCAGCAGTGGCTGGAGGTTCCAGCCGCTCATCCCTGGGCACCACGGAACTTCGCGTCCCGCCACTCGATCGCCTTCTTGAGCCCTTGCTCGTTCGTGATGCGGCGGAACTCGTCTCGCGCGGGCAGGTTGGCCGTCTCGATCATCACGTCGAGCTCGACGTTGGCCGCCATCGCCGCCCGGAACCCTGCGACATCCCACACGCGGTTCACCGCGCGCTTCGTGGTCTGGACGACGAAGGGCTCGTTCTTGGCGATCTCATCCGCCAGGCCCAGGGTGGCGGCATCGAGCTCGTCGACGGGCACCACCCGGTTCACCAGGCCGATCCGCAAGCGCCTCGTCGGCCGGGATGCGGTCCTCGCCCGTGAAGAGCATCTCCTTGGCCGCTCGAACACCGACCACCCATGGAAGGAACATCGACACGACGCCCGAGCCGAACCGCACGTCGACGTAGCCGAACTTCGCATCGTCGGCCGCGACCGCGAGGTCGCACGCCAACATCAGGTCGGTGCCGCCGGCCAGGCAGTAGGAGTGCACCTGGGCGATCGTGGGCTTGGCGCAGTCGGTGAACTCCAGCATCGTGGCCACGGACGCCTTCAGGCTGTCGTGCCAGTGCGCCGCGTCGAGTTCCCCTTCGTCGGCATCCTCGGTGAGGTCGTAGCCGGCGCAGAACGCGCGACCCGCGCCTCGCAGCACGATCACCCGGACGTGCTCGTCGGCCTCGGCCTCGCGCAGGGCGTCCGACATCGCGTCGGTGAGATCGTGGTTCAGCGCGTTGAGGGCCTTCGGCCGATTCATGGTCAGACGCCGGACGTGGCCGATGTCCTCGACCAGCAGCACGGGCTCGGTGGGTGCGGCTTCCTGACTCACGGGTATCCCTCTTCTCCGGTCGGTCGACGTGAGGCCGGGATGCTAGCAACGGCGCGGGTGCGCTCGCGCCGGATTCAGGCGAGCAGGGCGGCGACCTGTTCGGCCGCGCGGCGGCCACTGCGAAGCGCGCCCTCCATCGTGCCGTGGTGATCGGCGCCCGCGGTGTGCTCTCCCGCGAACGCCACCCGGCCGACCGGTCGCGTGAACACGTCGCGTCGCGCCACCGACGCCGCGTCCCACGCCGAGTAGGACCCCAGCGTGTAGGGATCGTCGGCCCACGCGTACATCACCGGCTCGCCCTCGAACGTGAGGTCGGGATTCATCTCGGCGAGCGCGTCGAGCCACGGCCCGACCCGTCCCTCGTGCACGCCGAGCTCCCGCTGCGCGGCCGACGAACCGGCGAAGGACGCGACGCAGCGGCGCGCGCGACCGTCGGCGCCGTTCGCGCTCCAGCACCACATCGGCAGCTCGCTCGACTGTCGCGACCGGGTGGGAGGCACCTGCTTCGTCGCCACCGCGAACTTCGACGCATCGCCCATGGGCAGCTCGGCCAGGGCGACGGCGAGTTCGTCCGGCAGCCCGGGGAGGAACCGCACCCTGGCCGCGATCGGCGCCGGCACCGCCAGGACGACGGCGTCGGCTCGCTCCTCGTGGGGTCCCGAACGCACGGTCACCTCGTCGTCGGCGATGTCGATCGTGTCCACCGCGAACCCGGTCCGTACCTCGGGCAGCGCCTCGGCCATCGCGGTCGCCAGCGTCTGGTTGCCCCGCTCCATCCGGAAGAACGGCCCCTCCGTGAGCGCGAAGCCGTGGGCATCGCCCATGTTGGCCAGCGACACGGTCGCCAGGTCGAACGCACAGGTGCCCTGCAGCCTGGTCTTCACCAGGCGCCGTGCCTCCTCCTGGCCGGGCACCGCGTCGAGGAACGCTCCCAGGCTCGTGGCCGCGACCTGATCCGAGGGCCAGCGCTTCCCGTTCGGCACGAGCCGCGTCGAGGAACCGCGCCTGGTCATCGAGCGATACGGCTCCCGGTCCCCATGGCTCGCGCCGGCCGTAGGAAGCTCCGGTCTCGACCAGATCGACCTCGAACCGGGCGGCGGCCTCCTGGACGGCGAGGTCGTCGGCCATGATCCATTCGGCCCCCAGCTCGACGACCGCTCCGTTGGTCAGCGTGGTGGACCACACCCTGCCTCCCACACGCTCCCGGGCCTCCAGCACCCGCACGTCGAAGCCCAGATCATGCAGTTCCATGGCGGCCGACAATCCTGCGAACCCCGCCCCAACCACGACCACCGTCCGCGACGTATGCCTCATGAGACGGCCCGGAACGGACTAGGTAGTTCGAGTTGTTTCGGGGCGAGCTTGCATAGCACGGTGCGCCTATGGTACTCAGCGGCCATCGGCATTTGAACGGCCGGTCAGGACGACCGGTCGAGAGCATCGAGCAGGGAGGCAAGCTGATGCGACACCCGAAGGACATGTCACGACGGGACTTCCTGCTCCGGGCCGGCGGCGCAGCGCTCGCGCTCCCGACCGTGTCCGCGATCCTGGCGGCGTGCTCCAAGCCGGGTCCCGACCGGGCGGCGCGAGCTCCTCGGCGAGCGACATCCCGATCGCGACGCTCGAGCAGCCCGGTCGACCCTTCCCGCTCAACGGGACCCGATCGCCGCCGACACCCCGATCGAGGCGCGGGCCGCTGCATCTCTACAACTGGGCCGACTACTTCTACAAGCGGGAGGTCGCCGCGTTCGAGGAGCAGTTCGACGTCGAGGTCGAATCGACCACCTTCAACAACATGGAGGAAGGCATCCAGAAGCTGGTCGCGCGGCCAGGTCAAGCCCGACGTGTTCTTCCCGACCACCGGGCTACATCTCCGACGCCTCGTCCAGACGGATCTGCTCCAGCCGCTGAACCACGAGCTGCTCCCCAACATGGCAGCAACGTGTGGCCCAGCTTCTCCGACCCGGGCCCGTGGTACGACCAGGGGTGGCAGCTACACCGTGCCTTACACGATCTACACCTCGGGCGTCGCCTATCGACGCGACCGCATGGACGACGACGACCTGCCGCCCAGGGATGGGACGCGCTGTGGAACCACGATTACGCGGGCGAGATCAGCTCTACGACTCGTACGGCGACACGCTCGGCATCGCGATCCTCCGCAACGGGAGCCTCGATGTCAACAGCGGCGACCCCGCCGTCATCGACGCGGCGCAAGCGAGGCGATCCTGCAGACGATCGAGGAGAACCAGGGCGCCTCACGATCAACGGCGTGTACGCGAAGCTGCCCGAGGGCGACTTCACCGTCGCCGAGGCCTGGTCCGGTGACATCGTCGGCGCGAAGTGGTACCTGCCGAAGGGAACCGGCAAGGACGTGCTCGGCTACTGGCGACCCGACGACCGGCAGCGCCATGATCGGCAACGACCTGCTCGTCGATCCCCACCTCGTCCGCAGAACCCGCGCCTCGGCGCACGAGTTCCTCAACTTCTTCCTCGACGAGAAACGCGGCTACGAGCAACTTCGTGAACTGGAACGGCTACCAACCACCGTTCACATTCGATCGACCCCGAGACCGCTGATCGCCGACAACGTCGTGCCGAGCAACCTCGCCGACGCGGTCGTCACCGAAGAGATGTTCAAGAAGGACCTACGCCCTACGAGCTCCCGCCGGAGGTCGACCAGACTGTGGCTGGACGCCTGGACCGAGATCAAGGCTGGTGACTGAGACAGACGCCAGGCCCGTCGGCGGTGCCGGCGACCCCGAGGCGACGGCGCAGGCGGCGCCGCCGGGACAGCGTCGCCGAACGCCGATCGCGGCGTCTGGTACCCGCGGTGGTACTGGCCCTCGTTCATCGCGCCCGGGACGATCTGGCTCGCGATCCTGTTCGTGCTGCCGTTCTACGTCGTGTTCTCCGTCGCGTTCGGCACCGTCGACTTCACGAACTTCGGACGCGCCCGTGCCGTACTACGCGCCGTGGTGGTGGTCGTTCGACACGTTCAACGAGACGCTCAGCAAGTTCTACGCGGGTTCGAGCCGATCTACCAGGCACGCGCTGATCCGCACGTTCGAGTACGTGTTCGCGGCGAGCGTCGATCTGCCTGGTGGTGGGGTACGCCGTGGCCTACTTCACGGCGCGATACGCGACGCAGTACCGGGGGCTGATCCTGATCCTGCTGATCTCGCCGTTCTGGATCAGCTACCTGATGCGCATCTACGCGTGGCAGGGCCTGCTCGACACGGGAGGGGCGGTCAACGTCCTGCTGAGTCCGGTCGGGCTCCGGCGACGTCCGACTGGCTGGCCGGCAAATCACATCACCGTGATCCTCGGGCTGGTGTACGGCTATATCCCGTTCATGATCCTGCCGCTGTTCGCCTCGCTCGACCGCATCCAGGAGAGCCTGCTCGAGGCGGGGCGCGATCTCGGCGCGAGCGGCGGCCAGACGTTCTGGCGCGTCACGCTGCCGCTGTCCCGGCCGGCGATCCTGGCTGGCCTCGTGATCGTGTCGCTGCCGATGTTCGGCGACTACTACACGAACGACCTGCTCGGCTCGACGAAGACCTCGATGTTCGGCAACCTGATCGCCACGCAGCGAGAGCAGGCTGGAGGGGCGACCCGCATGGCGGGTCGCTCGTCCTGATCCTGACGGTGATCGTGTTGGTCCCGATGCTCTACTACCTGCGCGAGACACGGCGCGGCAGGCGGAGCGAGGATGAGCGCCGCTGAGCCACGCACCGAGGCACCACGAGCGACAGGGGTACTTCAAGAACCCGTGGCGCAAGCCGCGCTTCCTTCAGGGCATCGACGATCGGTCTACCTGCTGTGGTCCCTGCTCCCGGTCGTGATCGCCGTGATCTTCTCGTTCAACGCCGGTCGTTCGCGGATCTCGTGGCAGGGCTTCTCGCTGCGATGGTGGACCGGCGACCCGACCGACTCGCTGTTCCACGACACCGCGATGCGCGCGGCGATGGCGCAGACCTTCAAGCTGTCGATCCTGACGGTGCTGATCGCGGTCCCGCTCGGGACGCTGTTCGCGATCGGCATCGACCGATGGCACGGACGGCCGGCGCGAACCGCGAACTTCGCGATGCTGCTTTCGTTCGTGGTGCCGGAGATCATCCTCGGCGTCTCGCTCTTCATCCTGTTCACGAGCCTGCTGAAGAACGTGATCCCCCTGGGCACGAACGCACAGCTGTTCGGGCTCGTCAGCTACCAGATCAGCTATCCCGACGATCATCGTGCGGGCCCGCCTGCTCACGATCGGGCCCGAGTACGAGGAGGCGGCGATGGACCTGGGCGCCACGCCCGGCCAGTCGATCCGGCGCGTGCTGCTCCCGCTGCTCGCGCCGGCGATCCTCGCGAGCGTCGCGCTCGTGTTCGCCGACAGCGTCGACGACTTCGTCACGGTTGCCGCCCTCTCCGGGCCGCCAGCAGCGAGACGGTGGCGATCAGAAGATCTACTCGGCGGCCCGCGCCTCCCCCACGCCCGAGGTGAACGCGGCGGCCACCGTGATGCTCATCACGACGCTGCTGGTGATCGGAGGCGGACTGCTCTTCTACAGGCGGTTCAACCGCGGGCAGGCCGGTGCCGGTGCGGCCGACTTCGCGCAGCTGTGACGCTCGGGGTGGAGGGAACCGCGGTAGCCTCAGCGGGTGAGCCTTCGTCGTGTCGCCGTCTTCACGGTGTCGTTACTCTCGCTGATCGCTTGGACCGCCTGTGCCCACGCGCCCGACCCATACGAACCGCTCCGGCAGGCGACGACCGAGCCGATCCCGGGGACCTTCAGCTACGTGCTCGAGCCGGTGGGGGGCTTCCATCCGTCGTTCGATCCCGACACCGCGTACACGAAGCTGGTCGCGCGCGCGCCCGGCCCGGTGACGATCACGCTCGCCACCGTTCACGACACCGACTTCGGGAGGACGTGGGGGCCAGCGTGGGTGTTCTTCGCGCGCGACGTCTGCTTCGCGACCGCGAAAGGGGACGTCGTCTCGCCGGCACGGTCGGGGAACGACGCGTGCAGCGATGCCAACATGTGGGTGCAGGTGATCGACGCGTCCAGCGGCGATCCGCTCGGTTCGTTCACCGCGTACGACGGCACCACGACCTGGATCCCCGATCGCGAGGGGGACCCGGCTCAGGTCGCCGGCGCCACCCGGTTCCACTGATCGAGCCACCGCGCTCGCTCGGACGGCCCGAACCCGACCAGCATCTGCCCCTGCCCGAACGCATCCTCGGAGATGACCGCATCCAGGAGGTTGGTCGGTACCGCCGCATGCCATGGGAAGGACCGGTCGGCGAAGGCTTCGCGGGTCACGCCCTTCAGCGGTGGCTGGTATCCGTTCCACGTGAAGTTGTCCATCGCCGTGTCGAAGTCGAGCAGATGGTTCAGGAACGCGTGGGCGAGCACGGGGTTGCGGCCTCGCGCGCAGATCGCCGTCAGATCACAGCCGACGACGAGCCCGGGGCCCGTGGGCGCGCGGTAACGGAGCTCCCGTTCAACGCGAGCCCCCGCCCCCGGTTCCTCCTGCTCGGCGTATCGAGGTGCGGTCAGGATGTCGCCCGACCACGCCTGATGCGCGGCGAACTCACCCTCGGGGAGGCCCTCCTCGGCGCCGTCGATCGTGAAGCGCACGCCCGCGACGCGGATGGCCTCCTCGAGGGCCCCCGCGGCGCGTTCGAGCTCCGCGTCGGTGGCCGACCTTCAAGTCGATGACCCCGTCCCGGAGCAGCGCGAGCGAGAGCGCCTCCAGGTAGGCGTCGTAGATCCCGAGCCGCCCGCGGTACCGGTCGTTCCAGAAGATCGCGAACGGGTCGTCGGCATCGGGGGCGTCCGCAGGGGCGACGAGATCGTTGCGCCAACCCACGCCGCTCGAGTAGACCGTGTAAGGGACGGAGAACTGGAGGTTCGGATCGTAGAACGGTCCACCGGCTCCGCTGAACCACGACCACAGGTTCGCGACGTTCGGCAGGTAGTCATGGTTGAGCGGTCGCAGGAGCCCCGCGGCGATGAGGTCTGGGAGCACGTCGATCGTGGGGAAGAAGACGTCGAAGTGGGCGCCCGGTTCCTGCAGCCGCGCGATGCCCTGGTCGATCTGTGCGAAGCTCTCGACCTCGACATCGATGTTCGCGTCTGCGAAGCGACGGGTGAACGCTCTCAGCACGTCCTTCGCGAGGTAGTCCTTCCACTGGTACACGCGGAGCGTTGCGTCACGCTCGACCGGAAGCCCGCTCGAGAGCGGCGGGACGGTTGTCGGCCGAGGTTGATCGGGCTCCGCGTGCACGCCCCGAGCAGCGCTCCCAGCGCGGAGGCGGACGTGGCGCCGAACGCCGCGGCGCGCAGGAACTCCCGGCGGCCGATGCCCCGGCCTACCGGTACCGACCGATCCGCTTGTTGTGCCACTCGGGCTCCTTCTCCTGAAGCGCCCGGCACTTCCCGTCCAGCATTACGACTCCTCGAGCTCACCGTCGCGACGACGGCGGTTCCGGCCTCCGGGCAGCACCCGCAACGCTTCCCGGGGGAAGTGGACCGTGATCGGCGCCCCGGACCGCGGCACGTCGGCCGCTTCTCGTTCTGCAGCCAGGCCTGGATCGTCTGGCCCGAGGCGAGGTGGATGATGGTCTGGAGCACCGAGCCCACGTAGACCACGCGCTCGACCATGGCGGGGATCCGGTTCTCCCCGCTGGTGCCCTGCGCTTCGAGGTTCACGCGCTCGGGCCGGATCGTGACCTTGCAGTCGCCGGTGGCGTCTTCCTCACCTTGACCGGCGATCAACGCGAACTCGCCCAGTTGCACCTTGCAGCCACCCGTGGTGGCTCCCGACGCGGTGGCGTCCATCAGGTTCGACACGCCCAGGAAGTCGGCGACGTAGGCCGTCGCCGGCTCCTCGTAGATCTCCTTCGGCCCGCCCACCTGCTCCACACGACCCTGGCTCATCACGGCGATGCGATCGCTCATCGTGAGGGCCTCTTCCTGGTCGTGCGTGACGTAGATGAAGGTGATCCCCACCTCTTCCTGGAGGGCCTTCAGCTCGATCTGCAGGCGCTTGCGGAGCTTGGCGTCGAGGGCGCCGAGCGGCTCGTCGAGCAGCAGCACCGCCGGGTTCAGGATGAGCGCCCTGGCGAGGGCGACGCGCTGCTGCTGACCACCGGACAACTGGGAGGGACGCCGGTTCGCGAACTGGCTCATCTGCACCAGTTCCAGGGCGCTGCCCACGCGCTCGGTCGTCTCCTGCTTGCTCGCCTTCTTGTACTTCAATCCGAAGGCCACGTTGTCGGCGACGGTGAGGTGCGGGAACAGCGCGTAGTTCTGGAACACGGTGTTGACGTTGCGCTTGTGGGGCGGCGTCTGGGCCATGTCGTTGCCGTCGAGCAGGATCTGACCTTCCGACGGGCGCTCGAATCCGGCGATCATGCGCAGGGTGGTGGTCTTGCCGCAGCCGGAGGGCCCCAGGAGCGAGAAGAACTCCCCGGAGGGCATGTCCAGATTGATCCCGGCCACCGCCGTGAAGTCGCCGAAACGCTTCACGAGGTCGACCAGTCGCACCTCTCCACTCGCCATCGTGGGCGGACTATAGCCCAGCCCCGCCACCTAGGGTCAAGTGTGCAAAGCCCTCCAATCGTCCGTGGCATGATGCCCGGATGGATGAACCCGGGGCGGGTCCGCCCACCTCGCCCGACGGCGCGCCGGACCGAGCGACCTCGAGCCGCCGCGACATCGCCCCGCTGCTGATCGGCTACTGGGGATTCGGTCAGTTCTGGGGCGTGTGGGTCATCCTCGTCTCGGACTTCCAGGCCTTCCACGGGATCAACGACAGCCGGATGGGCCTGTACTACACGCTGCTGTCCGTGACGGCGGTGTCCGTGATGGCCTTCCTCGCGCCGCACCTGCAGCGGTTCGACCTGTCGACCAGCGTGCCGCTCTGTCTCATGACGTTGTCGCTCGGGTCACTGGTCATCGCGGCGCAACCGTCCTCGGCGATCTTCGTGGGGATCATCCTGGTCGGCATGGGCAACGGTCTGATCGACGTCTACCTCAACGTCGCCGCCCAGCGGGTGGAGATCCGCAGCGGCAAGCCCGTGCTGCAATGGATGCACGCCTGCTACGCGCTGGGCGGCATCACCGGCGCCGCGGTGGCCGGCCTCACGCTCACGGCCGGGCATGGACTACCGCGTCGGGCTCCTGTTCGCGGGCGTGGCCCTGGCCGGCACGTCGGTGGTCGCGTCGAGGCTGCTGCCGAAGGAAGGCGTCGGTGGCTCGGTCGAGACCTCCTTCTCCATCACGGCGCTGTTCCGCAACAAGGCCCTCTGGGTCCCCGCGCTCGTCGTGTTGTCGGCGTTCCTGGTCGAGGGGTCGATGGACACCTGGTCGGGCCGCTACCTGCGGGTGGAGCTCGGGGCCACCGCGGGCGTCGCCGCGCTGGTGTTCATCGCGTTCTCCACGGCGTTGCTGTTGGGCAGGCTGTTCGCGGGACGGGTGCTGTTCGGGCTGGGGCCACGCGCCACGATCCTGGTGGCGGGCTTCGGAGCGGCCATCGGCGGCGCGATCGCCGCGATCACCGACAGCGCCACGGTCGTCGCGTGCGCCTACCTGTTGATGGGCTTCACGATCGCCGCCGCGGCCCCGGCGGGGTTCAGCCTGGTCAACGTCCCCGACGAAGACGCCACCAACGCGATCGCGGCGGTCTCCACCGTGGGCTACACGGGGTTCATCTGGAGTCCGCCCATCCTGGGCTGGGTGGCCGACACCTTCAGCCTCCGGGCGTCGGTGACCGTGATCGTGGTCGCCACCCTCGGGATCGTGGTGGGCGGCATGCTGGCGCCCAAGGTCGTGGTCAGGCGCTGAGGCGAGCCATCGCCCGTCCGGGGTTCACTCGGACAGGTTGATGTAGATGTGCTTGGCCTCCATGTAGTCGTCCACCCCGTCGCGACCGAGTTCGCGCCCGATCCCCGACTGCTTGTACCCGCCCCACGGCGCCTCGGTGGGCGCCGGCTGCGTGTCGTTGATCCACACGATGCCGGCACGCAGCGACTTCGCGGTGTTGATGGCCTTCTTGATGTCGCGGGTCCACACCGCCGCCGCCAAGCCGTACTCGTTGTCGTTCGAGAGCTCGACGACCTCCTCGGCGCTCGTGAACGGGATCACGCTCATCACCGGCCCGAAGATCTCCTCGCGTGCGATCCGCGCGGAGTTGTCGACGTCGGCGAAGATCGTGGGCGGCACGAAGTAGCCGTTGGCCAGCGACGGATCGTCGGGCAGCACACCCTGGGTGGCGAGGGTGGCTTCGCCCTTGCCGATCTCGATGTACTCCTGCACCCGCTCCTGCTGCTCCTTCGACACCAGCGGTCCCATCGTGGTGCCTTCGGCGCGGCCCGAACCCATCGTGACCGCATCGGCGTGGGCCACCAGCGCGTTCAGCGCGTCGTCGTAGATCGAACGCTCGATGAACACCCGCGAGCCGGCCGAGCAGATCTCGCCCTGGTTCCAGAAGATGCCGTTGGCGCTGCCTTCGATCGCGGTCTCGAAGTCGGCGTCGGCGAACACGATGTTGGGCGACTTGCCGCCCAGCTCCAGCGTGACGCGCTTCAACGTGTCGGCACCGCTGCGCATGATGATCTTGCCGACGTCCTTCGAACCGGTGAAGCCCACCTTGTCCACCTTGGGGCTGGTGACCAGCGGAGCACCGGCGGTCTCGCCGAAGCCCGTGATCACGTTCAGCACGCCGGCCGGGAGCCCGGCTTCCTCCAGGATCTTCGGGATCTCCAGCGCCGTGAGCGGGGTCTGCTCGGCGGGCTTGAGCACCATGGTGCAGCCGGCGGCGATCGCCGGCGCCACCTTCTGCACCGCCATGGGCATCGGGTAGTTCCACGGGGTGATGAGGGCCGCCACGCCCATCGGCTCCTTGATGACCAGGCTCATCGCGTCCGGACCCACGGGTGGGATGTCGCCGTAGATCTTCGTGGCCCAGCCGCCGTAGTACTCCCACATGAACACGACCTCTTCGAGGTCGTCGCGCGCCTCGCCGATCGGCTTGCCGCAGTCGAGGGATTCGAGTTCGGCGAGCCGGTCGAGTTCGCGCCGCATGATGTCGGCGGCCCGCAACAGGATGCGGCCCCGCTCACGCTCGGACGTTCCCGGCCACCAGGTGCCGTCGTCGAAGGTGCGCCGGGCGGCATCCACCGCGCGCTCCACGTCGGCGGGCTGGCAGTCGGGCGCGGTCGCGATGACCTCGCCGGTGGCCGGGTCGAACACGTCGAACCGTCCTCCGTCGATCGCGTCGACCCACTTGCCGTCGATGTAGTTCTGCAGAGCGTCTGCCATGAGGAACCCCTCCTGAGGGAACGTGGCCGCGAGGGCCGCCGGGCTGTGCCGGCAAACCTACTACGAGCGACGCGGCCGCCGGAAGTCGCCTCGGAGCGCTACCCGGCCGGGTCGGCGGGGGGTTCGACCGGCGGCGGAGCCATCCCCTGACCCCAGGCGTCGGCGCCGCCGTCCACGATCACCGTCGAGCCGGTGACGTAGCCACCACCGGGCGAGGCGAGGAAGGCGATCGTCGAGGCGACCTCTTCGGGCAGGCCGGCCCGTCGCATCGGCACCAGATCGGCGAACCCGTCGATGACCTCCTGGCCGCCGTACTGCAACATGCCCTCGGTCTGGATCAGCCCGGCGGCGACGCAGATCGCGCGGACCCCGAAGCGGGACCACTCGTTCGACAGCGACGCCGCCATCGTCTCGAGGGCCGATCGGGCCATCGACGAATGCGCCATCATCGGGATCCCTCGCCGGGGACTGAAGCCCAGGAAGAACACGACGCCTCGGCGCCGCGGGATCATCCAGCGGGTGGCGACCTCGTGCGTGAGGTGCCAGGGGGCGTCGACGTTCAGCCGGTGCACGGCGCGCAGACCCTTGAGCTCGATCGCCTCGGCGGGCGCGGCGAACTGACCGCCGGCGTTGTTCACCAGGATGTCGACCGCGCCGAAGCGCTCATCGACCGCATCGAGGAACACGGCGACCTGCGCGGGCTCGCGCACGTCGCAGGGCATCGCCAGCACGTTCCGCCCGTCCGTCTCCAGCTCGGCGCGCACCTGCTCCAGCGGCTCCGGACGGCGCCCGCAGATCGCGACGCTCGCCCCCGTGCGTGCGAGTTCGCGCGCGGTGGCGCGGCCGATGCCGGTGCCACCCCCCGTGACGATCGCGACCGCGCCGGCGTTGGCATCGGCGTTCAGCGGCGAACGGAATCCTTCGTCCATCGCGGCAGTATGGCGGAGCGGAGACCTCGGTTGCCGGCGCGTGCTCGCCGCGCGGGCAACCGGCTGCGAGCGGCCGAACGAATCTCGCGCGGCGGCGTAGGCTAGGAGACGAGATGTTCGTCTTCATCCTGATCCTGTTGCTGCTGGCCGCCATCTTCGGCGTGCTGGGCGCGGTGTTGAAGGTGGCTGCCGTGCTGATCCTGTCGGCGTTCCTCGCCGTCGCCGTGTTGGCGGCGGTCGCGTGGTGGGCCCTCAAGCGGAAGGCCCGGCAGATCCAGCGCGACTACGACGCCCAGCGCATCCAGGGCTCGTCCAGGTCCACGGGAACGACGGTGTTCGTGGAGAACGAAGCCGACCCCGGCGAGCTCCCCGCTCGCGACGACCGGTACTGAGCCTCAGCCGGCCCTGCGGCGCGACGCGCGAGCCACCAACCGGTCGCGCCAGGCCTGCGGCGCTGCACCCACGGTGGCATCCAACCAGCCCCGGGGGCGCCCCGCGTCGGCCCGGCGATCGCCCCGTTCCAGCGCCCAGCCCGCCGCCTTGATCGCGGGATAGCGGAACGGTTCGGGTGGGGCCTTGCCGAGTTCGCCCCCCACCACCGGCAGCGAGGTCCAACGGTCCTGAACGCCCAGCACCATCGACGCCAGGATGCGGGAGCCGACCATCGTCTGCGAGAGCCCGTGACCGGAGAAGCCGAGCCCGGCGTGCACGTTGCCGGGCGGGAGCGTTCGGTAGAACGGCAGGAACGACGGCGTCTGGTCGATGGGGCCGCCCCAGGCGTGCGTGAACCGGACGCCCTCCAGCTGCGGGAACAGCCACAGGAGGCCGCGAGCCGCGACGTCGGCGACGCGACGGTCGTGCGTCGCGCCGCGTCCGGATGCACGGCCGCCGAACACGACGGCCAGGCCACCGCCGCCGATCGCGATCCGATGGTCGTCGGTGGGCCGCAGGTAGAAGAGGAGGTCCCGGCCGTCGGCGATGCCCGCGAACGAGGTCCAGCCGATCTCGGCCAGCAGCTCCGGGATGGGCTCGGTGACGACCATGTGGTCGGCGATCACGCCGAAGCTCCGGCGGAACCCCGGCCAGCCGGCCGCCCAGGCGCCGATCGCCAGCACCACCTGGTCGGCCTTGACCGCGCCGTGTTCGGTGCGCACCACCGCCGGCCGCGACCGATCGAGACCGGTCACCGTGGTGCGTTCGAAGATCCGAACACCGCGCTCCAGGGCGACGCGTCGCAGGCCACGGGCCAGACGGGCGGGCTGCACGATCGCGCTGTCATCGATGAACCGAGCACCCGTGATCCGCGGCGAGTCGGCGATCTCGCGAGCCTGCTCCACGGTGAGCGGTCGCATCCGATCGCCGAGTCCACGCGCCTCCAGGAACGCCGCGGGCCCCTCGCCACCGGGCCCCTCCTGCCAGGTCCCCGTTCGGATCCCCAGGACCCCGTCGTGGTGGAACCACGCGTCGACGTCATGGTCGGCGAGCCACGCTCCCGCCTCACCGAC
The DNA here is from genome assembly GCA_963797635.1 of uncultured Actinomycetes bacterium. Taxonomy (GTDB): domain Bacteria; phylum Actinomycetota; class UBA4738; order UBA4738; family HRBIN12; genus JAOUEA01. The sequence continues at coordinate 477,095 of CAWCPZ010000010.1, read as the reverse complement.
CGTGTCCGACACCGCGTGGGCATAGCGCAGTCCCTCGTCGTCGCCGAAGAGCCCGCACAGCGCCTCGACGTCCCACCAGGACGAGGAGAAGAAGCCACCGTTGCGCCCGCTGGCGCCGCCGCCGCAGATGTCCTGCTCCAGCAGCGCGATGCGCATCGTGGGTTCGCGGGCCGAGAGCTCGATCGCCGTCCAGAGCCCGGCGAACCCCCCGCCGACGATGCAGACGTCGGCGGCCACGTGCGCCTCGAGGGGCGGGCACGGTTCGCCGGGGTCCGCGCCGAGGGCCTCTTGGAGCCAGAAGCTCCGCGCCGCGCCCGGGTCGGGCATCGACAGGCGCGTGCTCACGTGCGGCGCCGTTGCGGGTAGCCCCGCCCGGTGATCAGCGCGAGCAACAGGCGCCCGATCACCAGGAAGAGCATCGTGAACCCCAGCCCCACCGCCAGGAACACGACGAAGCGCCACCCCGTGGGCGAACCCACCCACAGCGAACGGACGGTGAGCCCGATCGGGACGGCCACGATCCAGGTCTTGGCCACGATCATGAAGCCCGGCGTGCGATAGGTCTTCAGCAGTGCCGCCACCGCGAACCACGCGACCAGGAGCGGGATCGCGTTGCGGCAGGAAGATCCACGCCGCCGAGCCCTCGTGATGCGAACGCATCCCCGCCAGCACGAACACCACCAGCGCCACCGTGTCGGCGGCGATGAGCCAGGCAGCCGGCGTCTCGGGTCGAGGAGGCGGAGGGGCGGGGTCCTGGTTCGGGTGACGCCCCGCGCGCGGCCGCTTCACCTTCCTGGTCGACATGCGTTCATGATGCCAGGCGGGATGCTTGACGGTCGTGCAAGGATGATGGGGTTGCATGAGCGGTCATCGCTTCCCCACCGTCGTTCGTCTCGTCCTCATCGCCGTCGTGCTCTCCGCACTGCCGATGTGCGGCGGCTCCACACCGACGCCCCCGCCCCCGATCCGCATCACGGTCGACGGCACCACGCATGCGTTCGCACCCGGCACGACGTTCGCGCGGCGTGATCGCAGAGCTCGGACTCTCGGCCGCCGACGGCCGGCTGCTGTCGGTCTCCGGCGAGGTGCTCGATCCGCTCGCTCGCCGGGGTCACATCGTCCTCAACGGGACGCCCGCCGCGCCGGGCACCCGGCTCCGTCAGGGTGATGCCATCCAGGTGCTCGACCGGCACGATCGCGTCGAGGGCACGCGACGGGTCGTCGTCGACATCAAGGAGCCGCAGGTGGCGAACCCGGAACGGACGTTGACCAGGTACCCGATCCGGGAGATCACCATCGAGGGCCGCATCTCGGGGGACGTGGTGTCCGTGCGCGAGAACCCCCGCGGGCACGGCGAAACGCCCGGCGCGGTGGCGCTGACCTTCGACGACGGGCCCTGGCCGGTCCACACCGAACGCGTGCTCTCGATCCTGCACCGCTTCCACGTGAAGGCCACGTTCTTCATGGTGGGCTACGAGGTGGAGCGCTACCCGGAGCTGGTTCGCCGCGTCAAGCGAGCGGGCCACGAGATCGGCAACCATTCGTTCGACCATCCCGAGAACCCACCCCTGGCCGACATGACCGAGGCGCACATCACCGCCGAGATGGCCGACACGAACGCGCAGCTCGGCGAGGACGGCGTGCATCCCACGCTGTTCCGGCCGCCCGGCGGCAGCTACGACGACTTCGTGATCGATGAAGCCCGTCGGCAGGGGATGCGGATCGTGATGTGGAGCGTCGACCCCCAGGACTGGCGATCGAGCCGCACGCGCAAGGACATCGTGAAGAAGGTGCTCAAACAGGTGGAGGCCGGGTCGATCATCCTGCTCCATGACGGCGGCGGCGACGCCGGCCACACGATCGCCGCCTTGCCGGATCTGATCCGCGGCATCCGGAAGAAAGGCCTGCGGTTCGTCACGGTTCCGGCCTGAACGGCCACAGGACGAAGCGGAAGCCCGCCGTAGCATCGAGGTATGGACCGGGCGATCGTGCTCTACGACGAGGACTGCGGGGTCTGCCGGTGGACGGCGGACCGGCTCCGGCGCTGGGACCGCCGCGATCGGCTCACGTTCCGATCGATCCAAACGGCCGAGGCAGGCGGGGACCTCGACGCGATGGATCCGGCGGCCCGCTATGCCTCGTGGCACGTCGTCGAGCCCGACGGCCGCATCTGGTCGGCGGGAGCGGCGATCCCGCGCGTGATGCGCCGGCTCCCCGGTGGCCGGCCGGTCGCGACCCTCACCGCCACCTTCCCTGCCGTGACCGAGCGGATGTACGGGTTCGTGGTGCGGCACCGGACCCGGCTCGGCAGGATGCTCGGCCAGCGAGCGTGTTCGGTCGATCCGTCGGCGATCACGGGAGCTCGCGAGCCGTGAAGGCCGCCAGCCGGCAGGTGGTGGACGAGCTCCGGTCGGTCGCCGACCCATCGCGGCGGCCGGGCATGGCCAGGGTGGGGATCACGATCGACCGGGCGCTCGGGGTCAGCATCCCGAACTGCCGGCGGCTCGCGAGGCGCCACCGCGGCGACCATGCGCTCGCGCTCGACCTGTGGACGACGAAGATCCACGAGGCGAGGCATCCTCGCGTCGATGGTCGACGACCCGTCGCAGGTCACCGTGGAGCAGATGGAGGCGTGGGTCGGCCGACTTCGATTCGTGGGACCTCTGCGACCAGGTCTGCGGCAACCTGTTCACCGAGACGCCGCACTCCTTCGACCGGGCTCGCGCGTGGGTGCGGCGTGACGAGGAGTTCGTGAAGCGGGCGGGGTTCTCGATCGTGGCCGAGCACGCCGCCCGCGCGCGAGACGATCACGACGACGCCTTCTGGCTGGGATGGCTCCCCGAGATCGAGCGTGGGGCGGTCGACGAACGGAACTACGTCAAGAAGGCGGTGAACTGGGCGCTGCGCCAGATCGGGAAGCGCGATCTCGCGCTGAACACCGCCGCGATCGACACGGGCGAACGGCTGGCGGCCTCACCGAGCCGCAGCGCGAGATGGATCGCGAGGGACGCGCTCCGGGAGCTGCGGAGTGACGGGGTCCAGGCTCGGGTGCGAGCCCGGGCACCGCGTTGATCACGCGAGGACGATCTCGGCCAGTTCCGCGTACGCCGGCAGGCACAGATCCGCGTCATCGGCGTCGATGTACTGGACGCACACGTGATCGGCTCCCGCATCGAGGTGCTCACGCACCCTGGCGGCCACCGCGCCGGCGTCGCCCCAGGCGATCGTCGCGTCGATCAACCGGTCGCTGCCGTCGCCGGTCACTTCGTCCTCGCTGAAGCCCATCCGCACGAGGTTCTTGGCGTAGTTCGGCAGCTCGAGGTAGTGCCGGGCCCAGGCGCGCGCGAGCGTGCCGGGCGCGCGTGGGATCGGTGGCGTGGATCGCGGTCAACTCCACCGCCAGCACGGGCTCGGGTCCGAGGACCGACCGCGCACGTTCGGTGTGGGAGACGGGCACGAAATAGGTGTGCGCACCCTGCGCTCGTTCGCTCGAGAGGCGCAGCATGCCGTCGCCCAACGCCGCCAGCAGCCGCCGAGGCGGCGTGGCGGGGGCCGGGAGCGAGGTCGCCGCATCCATGCGGTCGAGGTAGGTGCGCATGCGCGCGAGCGGCCGGTCCCAGTCGATGCCGCGCGTGCCCGTCGAGTACTCGTGACCGATCCCGATCCCGAACACGGGCCGATCCCCGAACGCGTCGGCGAGCGTCACCATCCCGGCCTGCAGGACATCGGGTTGGCGCGCCGTGACGTTCGCGATGCCGCTGGCCACCGTGACATGGTCGGTGGCCTGCAGCAGGAGCGACAGGTGGGTCAGCACATCACGGGAGCCCGAGCCTTCCGGAACCCAGAGGGCGGTGTACCCGAGCTCCTCCAGGGCCGAGGCCCCGGCTCGTACGTCGGCGACCGGCTGCGCGTCGAAGGCGAACGTCCACGCCCCCACGGTCCCGAGCCGCGCACGCAGCTCGTCGTGCACCGTTGCCATCACGCCTCCCCCGTCGCGGGGGTCAGGATACGGCGAAGCGGAAGAGGGCACGGGCACCCTCTTCCGCTTCGCCAGCGGATCGACCGCGAACGGCTACTCCTTCGTGTCGCCCGCCTCGACCAGCTCGGCCGGCGAGTCGGGAACCGTGATCGTCGCCGTGGCGGCGTCGTGGCCCTCCACGTCGATCTTCGGCAACCACTGCAGCCAACGCGGCAGGTACCAGTTGCGATCGCCGAGCAACCGCATCGTGGACGGGACCAGGATGGACCGCACCACGGTGGCGTCCAGGAAGACCGCCACGGCCAGGCCGAAGCCCATCTGCTCGAGCGATGTCAGCCGCCCGGCGGCGAACCCGGCGAACACCGCGACCATGATGATGGCCGCACCGGTGATGATGCCGCCGGTCGTGCGCAGTCCGTAGGCGACCGACGCGGCGTTGTCGCCCGTCTTGTCGTACTGCTCACGGATCCGCGTCAGCAGGAACACGTGGTAGTCCATCGAGAGCCCGAACAGGATCGAGAACAGGAACAGCGGCAACCACGCTTCGATCGCATCGACCTGTTGGAAGCCCAGGAAGTTCGCGATCGTCTCGCCGATCGCGGGCCCGCCCTTCTGGAAGACCAGCACGATGAGCCCGTAGGCGGCACCCACCGACAGCAGGTTCATGATGATCGCCTTCACCGGCACCACGATCGAGCGGAACACGATCGTGAGCAGGATGAACGACAACCCCAACACCACCAGGATGATCAACGGCGTGTACTGATCGGAGATGTCGAAGAAGTCCTTCACGAACGCCGTGTCACCGCCGACCAGCACGGTCGCGGAGGTTCCGTCGAACGCCTCAGGGACGTAGGTGTCGCGCAGCGACGCGATCGTCGCCACCGCGACCTCGCCCTGGGAATCGGTGGCCTCGCCCGCGAGCGGGATCGACACCAGCGCCACCGTGCCGTCGGCGCTCACCTGTGGCGGCGCCGGGGTTCCCAGGTTGGGATCGTCGGCGATCGAGGACTCCAGCGTGTCCACCGCGGCGGCGTACTCCGATGCGAGCTCGCCGGGTGCTCCCGGCTGCGCGCCCGGCGTGCCGACGCCGTCCGCCTCGATCACGATGTCGGCCGTCGCCTCGAGCCCTGCCTTCGGGAACTTCTCCACCAGCAGGTCGAAGGCTTCCTTGGTCTGGATCCCGTCGGGCAGGGTGCTGATCCCCGCCAGGCCGGTCTTGATCCCGCGGCCTTCGCCGTCAGGGTGGGCCTGGAACCAGTACGGCAGCGAGAGCGCGAGCATGAACAGCGCGCCGAGGACGAGCCACACGACCGGACGGCCCATCACGACGCTGGTGACGCGGTCCCAGAAGCCGCCCTCGGAACTGAGCGAGGAGCCCTTCAGGACGTGCGTGCGACTGCATCCAGCCGCCGCGCATCCACTTGGTCACCAGGATGCCGGCACCGGCGAACGCCACCAGGCCGGCCAGGCCGGCCAGCGCCGGAGGGGCACCGACCGCGCCGAGCCCGCCGCCGACCACACCTGCCGCCACGACCATCGCCAGCCAGACGAGGAGCGTGCGGCCGCGCGTCAGCCAGGGCCAGTTGACCCACTCGCCCAGGACCGAGAGCAGGGCCGGCAGCAGCGTCATCGACACGGCCACCGACACCAAGACCACGATGATCGCGCCGCCGGCGAGGCTCCGGAAGATCGTCGTCGGCACCAGGAGCATGCCGGCCAGCGCCAGGACGACGGTCAAGCCACTGAAGAACACCGCGCGTGACGCCGTGGCGCCGGACGCGCGGATCGCGTCGTTCTTCTCCCGGCCGTTGTGCCGCTCCTCGCGGTATCGCGACACGATGAACAGGGCGTAGTCCACCCCGACGGCGATGCCCATCATGGAGATCAGGTTGGGGGTGAAGAAGCTGAAGTCCCACAGCGTGCCGAACAGCCCGACGATGCCCAGCGTGATCGGCAACGTGAAGAAGACCGTGAGGAGCAGCGGCAGGTAGCCGGCGACGATCGCCCCGAACACGATCAGCAGCACCACGATCGCGGCGACGATGCCGATCGACTCTCCGAACTGCAGGTCCTCTTCGGAGATGACCTTGAAGTCCTCCGAGGAGCTCACCTGGCCGAGCATGTGTGCCTCGTCGATGCCCTCGAGCCCGGAGACCTGCTCACGGATCGCATCGACATCTTCGAAGTGCGGCGTCGCCTCGTCGAGGTCGCCGGTGTAGATCCCCGTGAACAGCACCGCCGACCCGTCCGCTGATGGGATCGGGCCGAGTGCCGCCACCTGTGGATCGGCGGCCTGCTCCTCGGTCAGCGGGAACGCTGCCGGGAGCGCTTGGAAGACATCGGCCCCCAACCCGTTCAGGTCGGTCAGGAACGTGTTGACCCCTGCGACGAAGTCGGGGTCCTCCACCGCGCCCGGCTCACCGGTGACGATGAACGTCTCGGTGATCGTGTCCTGGGTGAGGCGTCGCTCCTGCAGGATCTGGTCGGCCTGCTTGGCCTCGGGGGAGTTCGTGAAGTCGAAGTCGGTCGTGAGTGCGGGCCCGAGGAGCGTGGCGGCGGATGCGCCCGCAGCGAACAGCACGAGGACCCAGACGATCACCGTCCTCCACGGGTGATGGCTGCTCGCCTTCGCGAGCGTTTCGGGATTGAGCTTCATCCCGGGTTCCCCCCTTCTGCGGCCTTGCTGGGCCTCATTGACGTACGGTGTATGCTTACGGTGTACGTGAGACTAGGTGTACAGCGTAAGTGTGTCAACCCCCGGTCGGTGAACCCATGGTGACGAAGACGGACCCGAACGCCAAGCCCCGAGAGCGCCTCACGCGCGAGCGGGTCATCGACGCCGCCCTCCGCGTGATGGACAGCGAAGGGCTCGACGCCGTATCCATGCGACGCGTCGCTCGCGAAGTGGGCGTGGAGGCCATGTCCCTCTATAACCACGTCCGCGACAAAGAGGATCTGCTCGCGGGGATCCAGCAGCGGGTGTTCAGCGAGTTCGCCTTCGACGCCGACCCCGGCGATCCGTACGGCAACGGTGTGCGCGTCGCCCACGCGTGGCGCGACCTCATGCGCACGCATCCGGCGCTGATCGAGATCATGGCCGAGAAGCACCAGGCCCCCATCTCGATCGAAGCCCTCCGCCCCATGGAGAAGGCCCTCGAGGTGCTGCGCAGCATGGGCGTGCCCGACCCCGACGTGATGCAGGTGTTCCACGCGTTCGGCGGTTACATCCAGGGGTTCGTGATGATGGAGCGCCAGCTGGCGTTCGCCGAACGCGATCGCGAGCACTTCGACGACGTGCTCGACCAGCTCCCCTCCCATGACCTGCCGTGCCTGGCCGCCGCGATGCCGTACATGGCCGACTGCGACCTCGATCAGCAGTTCGATTTCGGGCTCGACCTGATGCTGCAGGGATTGAAGAGCCGGTTCGCGCAGGACCGCTAGACCAGCCCGAGCTCCCGGCCAACGCGCCCGAAGATCTCCAACGCCTCGGTCAGATCGGCGTCGGTGTGGTCGGCGGTCACGATCGTGCGCACCCGCGCCGAGCCCTTGGCCACCGTGGGGAACACGATCGCGGGGCAGAACACCCCTTCTTCGAACAGGCGGTCGGCGAACCGCTGCGTGACGTCGGCCTCGCCGGTGATGACCGGCGTGATCGGCGTCTGCGACGTCCCCGTGTCGAACCCGAGCAGCGCCAGGCCCTCCTTCAACGTCGCGGTGTTCGCCCACAGTCGCTCGAGACGCTCGGGTTCATCGCGCAGGACGTCCAAGGCAGCGATGCAGGCGGCCGTCACCGCCGGCGGCGCCGACGTCGAGAACAGGTAGGGGCGCCCGCGGTTCTGCAGCCACTCGATCAGGTGCGCGGGACCCGCGATGAAGCCGCCGATCACCCCGATGGCTTTCGAGAGCGTGCCCACCTGAACGTCCACGCGGCCGTGGAGCCCGAAGTGGTCAACGGTGCCCGACCCCCCCGTGCCGAGCACACCGGAGGCATGCGCATCGTCGACCATCATGATCGCGCCGTGCCGCTCGGCCACCTCCACGAGGTCGGGCAGGGGCGCGATGTCGCCGTCCATCGAGAACACGCCGTCGGTGATGAGCAACTGCCGCCGGCCCGGCGCGGCCGATTCGGTGAGCAACCGGTCGGCGTGGTCGGGATCGGCGTGGTCGAACACCTTGATCTCGGCCCGCGACAACCGCGCGCCGTCGATGATCGAGGCGTGGTTGAGGCGGTCGGACACGATCACGTCTTCCTTCGCGAGGATCGCGGCCACCGTGCCCGAGTTCGAGGTGAAGCCCGACTGGAACATCAGGGCCGCCTCCGAGTGCTTGAAGGCGGCGAACCGGCGCTCGAGCTCCAGGTGCTCGGTCATCTGGCCCGCGATCGTGCGCACGGCCCCGGAACCGGCGCCGAGCTCGGCGGCGGCCTTCGACGCGGCGGCGTTCAGCCGGGGATGGTTGGCCAGGCCGAGGTAGTTGTTCGACGCGAGGTTGATGACCTCGCGCCCGTCGTAGCGGGCGCGCGCGCCCTGCGGCCCTTCCAGGGTGCGGGGATGCAACAGCAACCCGTCGCGTTCGAGGGTGGAGAGTTCGTCCTTCAGGTAGCCCAGCGCATCGTCGGTCATCCCTCACCTCCGGGGAACATGATCACCTTGCCGGCGCTGCCCGACGCCGTCGTCGCGAACGCTTCTTCGAATCGCTCCAACGGGAAGCGATGCGTGATGACGGAGGCAACGTCGACGCGCCCCGTCGAGAGCAACGTCGTGGTCTGCTGCCAGGTACGGAACATCTCGCGGCCGGTGATCCCGTGGAGCCGCGCTTCCTTGAAGATGACCTGATCGTTCAGGTCCAGCGTGACCGACCCGTCGGGCAGGCCGAGCAACGACATCCGTCCACCGCGGGCCAGCATCCTCGTTCCCTGGTCGATCGCGCGCGCGTTGCCGCTCATCTCGAGCACCACCTCGGCTCCCGATCCCCGCGTCAGATCCATGACCGCCTGCACGGGGTCGGTCTCCATGGGATCGAGCACGACATCGGCACCCATCTCGGCCGCCTTCGCGCGCCGGAACTCGTTGGGTTCGATCGCGATCACCTTCCACGCGCCGAGCGACCTCGCGATCGCGACCGCGAACATGCCGATCGGCCCGCACCCGATCACCGCCACCGCGTTGGTGGCGATGTCCTCGCCTCCGCCCGTGCCGAACGAGGCGTGCACCGCGTTGCCGAAGGGTTCCATGATCGAGGCGACGTCCGGATCGATCCCCTCGCCCACGATCCATGCGTTCTGCGCCGGGACGACGACGTATTCGGCGAACACCCCGTCCATGTCCACCCCGAGGATCTTCAGGTTCTCGCAGATGTGGGCACGCCCCGTCTGGCAGGTGGGGCAGTGGCCGCACGCGATGTGGGTCTCGGCGGCGATGAACACGCCTTCGTGCAGATGATGCACCTCGTCGCCCACCGCCACCACGGTGCCGGCGACCTCGTGGCCGAACGTCATCGGCACCTGGGGGATCCGCTTGTCCGCCCATTCGTTCCAGTCGTAGATGTGCAGGTCCGTTCCGCAGATCGAGGCGCCGTGGACCTTCACCAGCACCTCGCCCTCGCGCGGTTCGGGAACCGCGATCTCCACGAGATCGGCGCCGGGCTCGCGGGCGGTCTTGCGCAGGGCGCGCATCGTCGCAGCCATCGCGCGAAGCCTACCCGGTGCATCGGGAACCCACGCTCCTGGAACGAACGTCCGAGCCATGACACGCTCGCCCGACGCGAAAGGACCCCGCCATGACTCGCACGTCGATCGCCGCTGCCGCAGCGCTCCTGGCCCTCGTGGGTGCCGCGTGCGCCGATGCCGCGGACACCGGCGCGGGATCCCGCTCCACGACCCCACCCGTCGATCAAGACGGCACCACCCTGGTGCTCCGGGTCGCCACCGAAGGCGGGTTCACCCCGGTCGACTACCAACTCACCAACATGCCGACGTTCTCGCTGTACGGCGACGGCACGATCGTGACCACCGGTCCGATGATCGAGATCTATCCGCCGCCGGCGCTGCCCTCGCTCCAGAGCCAGACGGTCGATAGCGCAGGGGTGGATGCGATCGTGGCCGCGGCGATCGACGCCGGCCTGGACTCGGCCGGCGACCTCACCGACATGGGCAGCGTCGCGATCGCCGACGCTCCCGACACGGTCTTCACGCTCCATGCCGACGGCGTCGACACCACGGTCCGGGTCTACGCCCTGATGGCGCTGCAGGACCGGCCGCCGACGATGAGCAAGGAGGAGTGGGAGGCGCGCGTGGCCCTCAACGGGCTGGTCGAGGACCTCATGGACCTGCCCTCGTGGCTTCCCGACGGTTCGGTGCAGGGCGAGCCCGTCCCCTACGCGGCCGCCGGCGCTCGCGTCTACGTGGCCGACTACCAAGGGGAACAGGATCTGGCCCAATCACCGGTCGCATGGCCGCTGGAACCATCCCTCGCGTCGTTCGGCCGCGACGATGCGGTGAGCGGGTATCGCTGCGGAACGGTCACGGGCGAAGACTGGACCCAGACGCTCGAACCCCTCGCCGAAGGCGCCAACCAACTCACCCCGTGGACCAGCGACGGACGACGATGGAGCCTGCGGTTCCGGCCGCTCCTTCCCGACGAACGAGGCTGTTGACGGTCGACCGTTCGCCGCATGGACGTCGACCGGTCGATGCGGTGTGAGGCCTGCTGACAAACCGTTTCCGCAACCTGTTCAAGAACGGCTGCAGCGGAGCCGATGAATGGGGGGACTTCCCCGAATCACGACGGAGCCCCCTTGAACCAGGATGACCTCGAGGCCGTTGGACCCGAAGCGCTGACCGCCCTGAGCGGTTTCTTCCCTCCATCCGGATCCAGCGACGACACCCCGTTCGATGCGGCCGAGCGCCTGCGCGACCTGGAGCTTCGCTACCGGGCCCTGGTCGACCAGCTCCCCGCCGTGATCTACATCGACGGCCTGGGGACCGGATCCCAGATGGTGGATGTCAGCCCGTCCATCGAAACGACCCTGGGCATCCCGCGCGAGGAATGGCTCGCCCGTGCCGGTGTGTGGGAGGACGCGATCCACCCGGACGATCGTGAGCGGGTCGTCGAGGTCAGCAGGCACGCCGCGGAGTTCGGCGAGCCCTTCCGGATCGAATACCGCGCCTTCCACCGGGACGGCCGGATGCTGTGGATCCGCGAGGACTGCGTCCTGATCCGCGACGAGGTCGGCGAACCCGTCTACTGGCTCGGCCTGATGCTCGACGTCTCGGAGTTCGCGCTGGCTCAGCGCGACCTGCAGGAGGTGCAGACGAAGTTCGGGGCGCTCGTCGAACAGATCCCGGCGATCGTCTACATCGACGAAGCCGACGAGCGCATGACCACCACGTACGTGAGCCCGCAGATCGAACCGTTGCTGGGCTACACCCAGCACGACTACATGACCGATCCCGACCTCTGGACCTCGATGCTGCATCCCGACGACCGGGACGGCGCCGTCGAGACCTACCTGCGCGGACGCGAATCCGGAGAACCGTTCGTGTTCGAGTACCGCCTGGTCGCCAAGGACGGGAGCATCGTCTGGTTCCGCGACTCGGCGATCGTGCTGCCGGACGGCGAGGGCCGCCCCCAGTTCATCCAGGGCGTGATGTTGGACATCACCGAACGCAAGGCCGCCGAGGCACAGATCGCCTACCTCGCCTACCACGACAAGCTCACCGGCCTGTCGAACCGGGCGATGTTCGACGAGCTGCTCGAGCTCACGATGGCGCGCGCCCGGCGCAACGACCTCGGCGTCGCGGTGGTGTCCGTGGACCTCGACGACTTCAAGCTGGTGAACGATTCGCTCGGCCACGACATCGGCGACCAGCTCATCGTGCTCCTGGCCGACCGCCTCCGAGAAGCGACGCGCGACACCGACCTCGTGGCCCGGCCCGGAGGCGACGAGTTCCTGCTGCTGCTGGGCGACCTCGACCTCACCCCTCCGGTGCCCGGCGGCACCGACGGCGCCACGATCGCCGCGGAATCCGTCGCGGTCCGCGTGCAGGAAGCGCTCAAGGCGCCGTTCGAGATCGCGGGCACCGAGCTCTACGTCACCGCGAGCCAGGGGATCAGCGTGTTCCCGCTCGACGCGAAGGATCCCGCCGGCCTGCTCAGCAACGCCGACACCGCCATGTTCATCAGCAAGAAGTCGGGCCCGGGCGGCTACCTGGTGCACTCCGACCGCGACGCCGACGCGATGAGCCGGCTGTCGATGTCCACCAGGCTCCGCAAGGCGGTCGAGCTCAAGCAGTGGACGCTGCACTACCAGCCGTTGATCGAACTCGACAGCGGCGACATGTACGGCGTCGAGGCGTTGATCCGCTGGCCCGAGCCCAACGGCGGGCTCGTGCCGCCGGGCGAGTTCATCCCGCTGGCCGAGGAGATGGGGCTGATCGAAGCGATCGGCGACTGGGTGGTCGAGGAGATCTGCCGCCAGGACGCGCAGTGGCGGGCCGAGGGCCTGACGCTGGAGATCGGGTTCAACCTGTCACCGCGCCAGCTCTGGCAGCCCGAGCTGGTCGACAAGATCGTCTCGCCCATCGTCGTCGCCGGCATGGACCCGACGCGCGTGACGGTGGAGATCACCGAGTCGACGGCCATGACCGACCCCGACCGCACGGTGGAGCTGCTCACGGCGATCCACGACCGGGGGCTCAAGCTCGCGATCGACGACTTCGGCACCGGCTACTCCTCGCTGGCGAGGCTCAAGCACATGCCCGTCGACATCCTGAAGATCGATCGGTCGTTCGTCCGCGACGTCGACAAGGACCGCGAGTCGGCGAGCATGGTGAGCGCGATGATCTCCCTGGCCGAGAACCTGGGCATGACCCCGCTCGCCGAAGGCATCGAGACCGAGGGCGAATGGCGCTTCCTGGCTTCTCGCCACTGCACCTACGGTCAGGGGTACTTCTTCTCCCGGCCCGTTCCGGCGCCCGAGATCCTGGCGATGCACCGTCGCTCGGGTCTCCAGGTGCTGGACGGCGGCGCGGGCTGAGCCGAACGAACGGCCGGCGCTAACGCTTCTTCCGCGCCCGCAACCCGCTGCGGCGACCCCGTGAGCTCCCGCTGAACACGGTCCTCGGCGGTGCCACCTTCATGCCGTCCTGCTCGAACTCTTCGTGCAGATCGAGGCGGGCGGCCATGCGGCTCACGTCGCCGAGCTGATCGGGCGTGACGAAGGTGACGCTCACGCCCGCCCTGCCGGCGCGCGCCGTGCGGCCCACGCGGTGCACGTAGCCCTTGTCGTCCTGGGGCGGGTCGTAGTTCACGACCAGCGTGATGTCGTCGAGGTCCAGGCCACGCGCCGCGACGTCGGTGGCGATCAGCACGCCCACGTGTTTGTCCTCGAATCGCTGGAGCGCGCGTTCGCGTGCCTGCTGGGTCATGTCGCCGTGCATCGTCACCGTGGGAACGCCCTCGTTCCGCAGCTGGCGAGCCAGCGTCTCCACATGACGCTTCGTGTTGACGAACACCAACGTGAGACCGGTCTGCTCCTCCTCGTGCGCGAGGTCGATCAGGGTCTGCAGCTTGGCGGTCCGATCGACCGCGACGAAGCGGTGGTCGGCCTCATCGACCGTCTGGGAGTCGGACTCGATCTCGTGACGAACCGGGTTGCGGGTGTAGACCTCGGCGATCCGGCCCACCGCGCCGTCGAGCGTCGCGGAGAAGAACATCGTCTGCCGATCCTTCGGCAGATGGCGAACGATCCGGTCGACCTGCGGCTGGAAGCCCATGTCGAGCATGCGGTCGGCTTCGTCGAGCACGAAGATCTGCACGTGCTTGAGGAACACCATGCGCCGTTCCACCAGGTCGTCCAGCCGGCCCGGCGTGGCGATCAGGATGTGGGCCTGCTCGACGCCTTTGGCCTGCTCCTTCACGTTGGTGCCGCCGTAGACCGCCTTCACGCGGAGGTGCTTGGCCTTCGCGATGTCGGTGAAGTCCTCCTTCACCTGGGTGGCGAGCTCGCGCGTGGGCACCAGCACCAGCGCCAGCGGACGCGACGTCGCGTCGGGGTCGAGCTGCTCCACGATCGGGATCGCGAACCCCAGGGTCTTGCCCGAGCCGGTCTTGGACTTGGCGAGGGTGTCGCGGCCTTCGGTGGCATCCTCGATCACCATCTGCTGGATCGGGAACGGTGCGTGGATGCCCCGCGCCGCGAGGGTCTCGATGACGGCGTCGGACACGCCGAGGGCTTCGAAGGACGGATCGTGGGTGGTCATACGCCATCGAGCGTACCCGTTCTCAGCGCCCGAAGGCCCCGTCGAAGGCTCGACGTGGGGCAGCTGGCGACGACGGGACCGCGGGTCAGACCTGAGGGCGGTACGCTTTGCCGAACCGGCCCGACCACGACCGACGAGGGGACCCATGGACGATCGAATCCAGCTGTGGAACGACCTGGCGGCGCAGATCGCGGTGGACAGCATCCGCTGCACCACCCGCGCGGGCTCCGGGCATCCCACCTCGTCCATGTCGAGCGCCCACCTGCTCTCCGTGTTGTACGCCGACCACCTCCGCTACGACGTCGGCGATCCCAAGTCGCCGGCCAACGACCGGTTCATCATGTCGAAGGGTCACGCCGCTCCCGGCGCTGTACTCGGTGCTGAAGGCGATCGGCGCGATCGACGACGAGCAGCTGATGACGCTGCGCGAGTTCGGGTCGCCGATCCAGGGTCACCCCGCCCCGGTGGCCGAGCTCCCCTGGATCGATGTGGCGAGCGGCTCGCTGGGCCAAGGGCCTCGCGGTGGGCCTGGGCATGTCGCTGTCCATGAGGCTCGACGGCCTGCCGGGCCGCACATGGGTGTTGATGGGTGACTCCGAGATCGCCGAGGGTTCGGTCTGGGAGGCCATGGAAGCCGCCTCCTTCCATCAGGTGGACAACCTCATCGGCATCCTCGACCTCAACCGGCTCGGCCAGCGCGGCCCCACGATGCACGAGTGGCATGCCGACCTGTTCGCCCAGCGTGCGCAGGCCTTCGGCTGGCACTCGATCGAGATCGACGGCCACGACGTCACCTCGATCGATGCGGCCTACACGGAGGCCAGCGCCGCCGACAAGCCCACGCTGATCATCGCGCGGACCGAGAAGGGCCACGGCGTCTCGTTCCTCGCCAACCAGGAGGGGTGGCACGGCAAGGCGGTGCCCGCCGACAAGGAAGGCGCCGCGATCGAGGAACTGGGTGGCATCCGCTCGCTCACGATCACGCCCATCGGTCCCGAAGATCTCAAGCCGCTGGTGCTGGGCGAGCTCCACGCCGCGCCTGCGCCCGTCTACACCGAGCCCATCCCCACCAGGAAGGCGTTCGGGGAAGCGTTGGCGTGGCTCGCCGGCCATCGCCCGGACGTGGTGGTGCTCGACGGCGAGGTCGGCAACTCCACGCACACCGAGGACTTCGAGGCGGTCGCGCCCGAGCGGTTCTTCCAGATGTACATCGCCGAACAGTGCGTCGTGGGCGCCCAGACCGGCATGCAGGCGCTCGGCAAGACGGCGTTCGCCGCCACGTTCGGCGCGTTCCTGTCACGGGCCGCCGACTTCGTGCGCATGGGGGCGATCAGCCGCGCGAACCTCCGTCTGTGCGGCTCGCACGCCGGCGTCTCGATCGGGGAAGACGGCCCGTCGCAGATGGCGGTCGAGGACCTCTCGTTGATGCGGGCGCTGCACTCCTCGACGGTGCTCTATCCCGCCGACGGCAACGCCACGATCAGGCTCGTCACCACGATGTGCGATCTGGAGGGCATCTCCTACCTGCGCACCACGCGCGAGGCCACACCGGTGCTGTACGGCGCCGACGAGGAGTTCCCCGTCGGGGGATCGAAGACCCTGCGCGGAACCGGCGACGATGTCGCCACCCTCGTGGGTGCCGGCGTGACCGTGCACGAATGCCTCGCCGCCGCCGACATGCTGGCCGCCGACGGCATCACCGTTCGCGTGCTCGACGTCTACAGCGTCAAGCCGATCGACGCCGCTGCCGTGCGCCGGGCCCTCGACGAGACGAGCCTGATCGTCGTCGCCGAGGACCACCGGACCGAAGGGGGCATCGGGGACGCCGTCCTCGACGCGCTCGCCGGCTCCGGGCCGATGAACGGTTCCGTCGTCAAGCTCGCGGTCACCGACATGCCGGGCTCGGGCAGCGCACAGCAGATGCGGGCATGGGCGGGGATCGACGCGGCGTCGATCGCCGCGGCGGTGCGAGACGGGCTCGCCGGGCGCTGAGCGTCGGCCCTACCGAGCCGCGTCGGCGCCGACGGGCTTGGGGAGCGGCACGCCGCCGAAGGCCAGGGCGATGATCTCCTCCGGCGGCACCGGCTTGCTGAACAGGAAGCCCTGCCCCAGCTGGCAGCCGCGTTCCTTCAAGAAGGCGAACTCTTCCTCCCGCTCGATGCCCTCGGCCAGGGTGGTCATCTCCAGTCCGCGGGCCAGCTCGAGGAACGCGGTCACGATGCTCGCCGACTGCGGATCGGACTCGACGTGGGTGACGAACGAGCGGTCGATCTTCAGCACGCTCACCGGCATCTCGCGCAGCCGGGACAACGAGGAGTACCCCGTGCCGAAGTCGTCGATCGCGATCTGCAGACCGCCGCTGTGGAGCTGCCACAGGATCTCCTGTGCACGGTCGGGGTCCATCATCGCGGATGTCTCGGTGATCTCGACCATCACCTTGGCGGGTTCGATGCCGCCGTCCAGGATCCTGGTCAGGATCCGGTCGGACAGGTCGGGCTGCCAGAACTGCCGAGGCGAGAGGTTGAAACCGATCTCCAGGTCGATGTCGAGCTCGCGCCACGCCTGCGCCTGATAGACGAGTTCGCGCACCACCCAGTCACCGATCAGCTCGATCAGCCCCAGCTCCTCGGCGAGCGGGATGAACTGGTTGGGGGGCACCATCGTGCCGTCGGGCTCGATCCACCGGATCAGCGCTTCGACGCCCTTCATGCGGCCGGTGTCCAACTCCAGGATCGGTTGGTAGTGCAGCGCCCACCGCTGGCTCTCCACCGCTTTGCGAAGGCGGGTCACGAACTGGAGCTTGGCGGCGGAGTCGAACGCCCCGCGGGAAGAGACCACGTAGCCCGAGGACCCCGACTTCTTCGATTCATACATCGCGGCCTCGGCGTTGCGGTGGAGCGTGTTGGCATCCTCGCCGTCGAGTGGATAGAGGCTGATGCCCATGCTCACCGACAGGTAGAGCTCGGTGCCCCCCACCATGAACGGTGCGGCCATCGCCTCCTGGACGCGCTGGGCGGCGGCCTCGGCTCGCACCACGGCGGCGTCCATGTCACCGGCCGATTCCCGCTCGAGGTCCGCGATCAACATCAGGAACTGGTCGCCGCCGCGCCGTGCGACCAGGTCGGTCTCACGGGTCGCTTCGCGCAAGCGGTCGGCCACCATCCGCAGGAGCTGGTCGCCCACCTGATGGCCCAGCGAATCGTTGACCAACCGGAAGTCGTCGACGTCGACGCACACCGCCGCGACCGCACCGTCGTGCCGGCTCGCCCGGTCGATCGACAGGGTCAGCAGCTCCTCGAACATCGAGCGGCTCGGCAGGCCGGTGAGTTCGTCGTGGTAGGCGAGGAACGCGACGTCCTCGTCGGCGCGCTTGCGCGCGGAGATGTCCATCATCACGCCGTGGGAGAACCGGGGCACCCCGCGGTCGTCCCGGACCATCGTGGCTTCGTCGTGCACCCACACCACGTGCCCGTCCTTGTGGAACATGCGGTACTCCATCACGAACGGGTCACCCGTTTCGTTGTGGCGTTCGTTCTCGGCGAGGGCGCGGGAGCGGTCGTCGGGGTGCAGCACCTTGCCCCACAGGTCGGGGTCGGCGTACCACTCGTCCGGGCTGTAGCCGAGCACGCGCTCGATCTGGGGGCTGATGTAGATGGAGGAGGCGCCCTCGTCCGGCCCGTCGATGTAGACGACCGCCGGGCCTTCCTCCACCATCGATCGGAACTGGTCCTCGCTGAACCGGCGCGTCTCTTCGTCCAGGTCTCGCTGGAGCATCACGCCCAGGGCCTGTGCGGTGGTCCACAACGCCTCCAGGTCCACCTCGTCCCAGACCCGTCCCTCAGAGCAGTCGTCGAACCCCAGGAAGCCCCACCATTCCGTGCCCACCATGATCGGCACCGAGGCCACGGACACGACGTCCTCGGCCGCAAGCACGGTGCGCTCCGGCTCGGGAAGGTCGCTGACGAGACCGACGACCGGCTCTCCCTTGCCGTAGACGTCGATGCGACGGGAGAAGTCGGGGGCGTACGGGTGGAGGTGGTTGCCGGGATCCTCGAAGATCTGGCGGATCCCGTCGGCGTCCCACTCCCCGACCAGATCCATCCACAGCCGACCGTCGGGGGACCGCACGTTCTGGAACACGAACGCTCGATCGACCTCGACGGCGGCGCCGACGCCCGCGACCAGTTCATCCAGCCGCTCGATCCGGCCCTGACTGAGCAGCAATGCTTCCACGGCCGATGCGACCGTCGCCAGTGCCGCCTCTCCCCGCGCAGAAGCCCCCATGATGCCTTGGTCATCGGCCCTTGCCGGCCGCGCCTTGACGTTGCGGCAAAGCCTTTTTCCGCAGGTCGTGAAGGGTGCGCCGACCGTTCGGGAACCGAAACGCGTCGGTCGCCTGCTACCCTTGTCCGCGATGGCTGACTACCGAGAGATCCTGCACGAACGCCTGTACGTGCGCGTTCCGGGCACGGACAAGCTGCGCAAGACCGCCGCCAACCGCCACAAGCACTTGCTGGCCAACGGATGGCGTGAGTTGGAGCGCAGTCAGGCCGCCGACCACATCATGGTCAAGTACGAGCGCACGGGTCATGCCCCGATGAAGGCTCGCCTGCCCAAGCAGGGGCCCGAGATCCGCATCGAACGCCGTCCTCGCCGCGACGACAACCGTCGTGGCGGCGGCAGGCGCTGAGCCACCCCTTCGTTCCCTGCCACGCCTGACGTGTCCGCCAGGTGACCGAACATCCTACGGTTCAACCCTAGTTCCGCCGAACGTTCTTCGGGTATGATGAGCGAACAACCATTGAGTTGTCCGGAAGCGCGCGCCGCGAACCCCGCGGCGCGTTCGCACGAACCAGGGGGTGTCATCCGTGAGCAGCGTGGAATCCCATCCGCCGTCGTCCAACGTCCGTCCCGGCCACCGCGACCCGCACGCGCACGCGGCCGACCAGCCATTCGAATACCCACAGCAGCGCGAGTTCTTCGAGCCCGACTGGACCCGGCTCCCCGGCTACCGGGACGTCACGAAGGACCAGTGGGAGTCCGCCCAGTGGCAGCGCGCCCACACCGTGAAGAACCTCAAGGAGTTCGCCGAGGCGCTCGGCGATCACCTGGATCCCGAGTTGCTCGAGGACATCCGGCGAGACCAGGAAGAGCGCGCCACGATGTCGATGCTGCTGCCCCCGCAGATGATCAACACGATGCGGGAGGACGACCTCCGCTCCGACCCGGTCCGCCGCTACATGGCGCCCGCGCTCAGCGAACGCGAGACGGAATGGCCCAGCCACCCATTGTCCAGCCGGGACTCATTGCATGAAGCCGACATGTGGGCGGTCGAAGGGCTCACCCATCGATACCCCACCAAGGTGCTCGCCGAGCTGATCCCCACGTGCCCCCAGTACTGCGGGCACTGCACCCGGATGGACCTCGTGGGCAACGACACCCTGCAGGTGCTGAAGTACAAGTTCGAGACCAAACAGAACGAGCGCTGGGACCAGATGCTGGACTACCTCCGGCGCACCCCGCAGGTCCGCGACGTCGTGGTGAGCGGCGGCGACATGGCCAACGTGCCGGTCAAGCGCCTCGAGGCCTTCGTGATGTCACTCATGGACATCGACAACATCCGCGACATCCGGATCGCGACCAAGGGCCTGATGGGCCTGCCGCAGCACTTCCTGCAGGACGACGTCCGTGCCGCCTTCGAGCGCATGGGGGCCCGCGCGAACGAGCGCGGTGTCGACATCGCGGTCCACACCCACGTGAACCACGCGAACTCGGTGACGCCGCTCGTGCGCGACGCGGCGCAGATGGTGCTCGATTCCGGCTTCCGCGACGTGCGCAACCAGGGCGTGCTGCTCCGTGGTGTGAACACCACCGTGAACGAGCTGCTCGACCTGTGCTTCACCCTGCTCGATCACGGCAAGATCCTGCCCTACTACTTCTACATGTGCGACATGATCCCCAACGCCGAGCACTGGCGCACCAGCGTCGCCGAGACCCAGGCGCTGCAGTTCGGTCTGCTGGGCTACATGCCCGGGTTCGCGACCCCGCGCATGGTGTGCGACGTCCCCTTCGTGGGCAAGCGCTGGGTGCACATGCTGGGCGACTACGACCGCACGCGCGGGATCTCCTACTGGACGAAGAACTACCGCACGGGGATCGAGTTCGACGACCCCGAGGCGTTGTCGCGCCAGTACCACTACTACGACCCGATCTACACGCTGCCCGAAGAGGGACAGGAGTGGTGGCGCGCGAAGATGCGCGAGGGACTCGACGACCTGCTCGCCGAACTCGCCACCGAACAGGGACTCGAGGTCGGCGCCTCCTGAGCGCCCGGGCCCTCGGTCCGGCCCTCTGCTAGCGTCGCCTGCATGACCCGGTTGCTGCACGTCGTGGGCGCCCAGGTGTCGCCCGTTGCCGGCGATCCCGAGGCCACCGTGGACAAGTTCGCGCACGACGTGCGGATGATGCGCGGCTCCTTCCCGAAGGCGCAGCTGTTCACGTTCCCCGAGCTCTACCTCACCGGTGAGCATCCGTTCCGCCACCATGTGGCGATGGACGCGATCCGTCACCGGGTCCCGGGGCCGTTCACGGAACGGATCGGCGAGGTCGCGCGACGGGCTCGCCGCTGGATCCAGGCCGGGTCGATCTACGAGGCCGCCGGGCGCAAGACGTACAACACCGCGCTGCTCTTCGCGCCCGATGGCTCGCTCGCCGGCACCTACCGCAAGCTCTTCCCGTGGATGCCGCTGGAAACGAGCGACCCCGGCGACGCGCCTCCGCCCGTCGTCGCGATGCCTCGCCTCGGCGCGGCGGGCATGATGATCTGCTACGACGGGTGGTTCCCGGAGGTCGCGAGGTCGCTCGCGATGCGCGGCGCCGAGGTGATCCTGCATCCCACGCTGACCACCACCCCGGACCGTGAGGAAGAGCTCGTCATGGCACGCGCCAACGCGATCGCGAACCAGTGCTACGTGATCAACGTCAACGCCAGCGTCGAGATCGGCGGCGGCCGCTCGATCGGCGTCGACCCCGAGGGGCGGGTGTTGTTCGAGGGCGGCAGCGGCGAGGAGTTCTTCAGCGAGGTGCTCGACCTCGACCGGGTCGCCACGGTCCGTGATCGCGGCACACGAGGGATGAACCGGCTGCTCTGGCAGCTCCAGGAACACGGCCCGAAGGCGGCCGATCCGAACTACCGGTCGTTCCGGGCGGACCGCCCCACGCGCTGACGTCCGCGGCTACCCGCCCGCGCGCTTCAGGAACAGCAGATGCACCACGCGGCCGATCGCGAGCACCACGGCGACCGCGACGAACCACAGCCAACCCAGGCCGCCGCCTTCCTCCTCGTGGGAGACCGCCGGCGCCGGTGCCTGCGCGGAGGTGTCACCGGCGATGAAGGGGCGGTTCGGCCGGCCGCTGCCCAGGGTGTCGCAGGTGCCCTCGTCCCGCACGATCACGTTCCAGCCGAGGTGCTCGAGCCCGGGCGAGGTGCCCGTTTCGTCCTCATCGGCGGACAGGATCCTGCCGGGCACCTGCAGCTCCATCGTCGATCCGTCGATCCGCGGCGGGATGAACGTGTTCTCCGCGGCTTCGGGCAGCAGCAGGATCGTGAGGCCGGGATCGGCCACCGCGTCGTACCGGATCAGCCGGTTGATCCCGCGGTACGGGCCGAACGACAGCACCGGCACGTCGGGATCGCGCAGCACCACGTCGACCCGGAACGGCGACCCGCGATCGTCCGGCACCTCCAGCGGGCGATCGAACTCGAAGGTCCACAGGGCGGAGGTGTCCAGTTCCACGATCTCGGCGCGGGCCGAGATGAGGTCGGGAGCGTCGGCGCTGGTGCCCGCGCCCGCACCGATGCCGGGACACGGACCCGGGTCTCCCACGGGATCGGCAGCGGCCAGCACGAACGGTGAGAGCAGGAGGATCAGGGCCGCGACGCCCGGCGTCGCTCGGCGCATCAGCAGTCCAGCTCGTCCAGGAGGTACGGGTCGGTACGCGGCTCCTGGGTGAAGTCGAACGCGCCGCTCAGCGGGTCGGCCTGCGCGTCGCGCTCGGTCATCGGATCGAGCCCGTGCAGGTCCTCGATGAACTTCAGCACCGAGGAGAACTCGTACACGTTGGAGTCGATCGCGCCACCCTCGGGGTTGTCACCCTGGCGGGTCCAGGGCGAGATGATCAGCGCCGGGGTCCGCGGTCCGAGGCCCATGATGTCGTAGCGGGGCGGCACGACGTGGTCGTAGAAGCCTCCGAAGTCGTCCCACACGATCACGACGGCGGTGGACTCCCACGCATCGCTGCGCATCAGCGTGTTCAGGTACTCGATCGTCCAGTTCTGGCCCTCGCACACGGTGGTGCCCGAACCCGGATGTTCGTTGGGCGCGCCTTCGGGCGGGATCAGCCACGAGACCTCCGGCAGGTCACCGTTCCTGACGTCGGTGAGGAACGTGTCGGGCGTCTGCACCTTCTCCCACATGTCGGAGAACCGCACGTGCCGCACGGCCTGCAGCGCGTTCATCCATGCATCGGGGTTGGCGTAGTACTTCCAGCTGATCCCGGCATCCTCCAGCTCGTCGGGCAGCACCGGGATGTTGATGCACGTGCGCGTCTGCTCCCAGTACGCCGCGATCTTCAGCAGCTGACCGGGATCGGCCGTGATGTTCTTCTCCAGCGCCATGATCCGCTTGATGTCCGCATCGGTGAGGTCTTCGATCGGGAACCGCTGCGTGTACTCGAGCGGGTCGTCGCAGTAGTTGCCCTCGGTGTCGGTGGTCGTCTTGTTGTCGACGATGCCGTAGGACTGGGCGGCCACCGTGTAGAGGTGCTCGGGGAAGGTCGGCCCGTACATCGACGTGAAGAAGTGGTCGGCCACCACGAAGCGGTCGGCGTAGCTGTAGTAGGCCGGGAGCGAATCACGGTCGTACTGCGAGTAGCCGGTCATGTCCTCGCCCAACGAGACGCAGTTGAAGCCGTTCATCTCCCCGCCGTTGATCGACAGCAGCCCTGGGTAGAAGGCGTGGCCCAGGTCGTGGGGGATGATCTGGGGCGCCGCCGTGAGCGGCACCGTCTCGGCGCCGTCCAGCGTGGAGCAGTTCATCGTCCCGCCTTCGGTGGCACCGTCGACCCCGGGGTACTTGCCGAAGTAGTGGTCGAAGCTGCGGTTCTCCTTGACCATGAACACGACGTGCTCGATGGGGTTCTGGCCCGGCACGATCACGCCCACGTCGTCGTTCCCGCCGTTGCCGCCCCCGTTGTGCTTCCCGCCCCCGGGGGTCTTGCCACCTGCCTGTTCAGAGGGATCGCCGCGGGGCCACAGGAACCACACCAGGCCAACGACGAGGACCAACACGAGCGCCGCGAACATGCGCCGCCGAGCGATCTCCTGCCGCGTCGGCCGGCGTGGTCCTGCGGGACGGATGGGGGGACCTTGGGGTTGCACGATGGGGCGAAGTCTACCCGTCGGTCTGCGCTGCAACGAGGGAGGTCAGCAAGGCATCCAGCCGCTCCTGCACCTCCACGTAGGGGGTGGTTCCGGCGCGATTGTGCACCTGGTGGGGGTCGGCCGGTCCCACCACGCCGGTGAGGTCGTACAGCTCCACGGTGCCGTCGGCGTTGCGGACGAACGTGAAGTCGTGGGTGCGGACGGCGGACCACGGAGGCACCTCGTCATCGCCGGCGTACTGCAGCAGGACGCCCGCCCTCGAGACCGCCGGCGCAGCGGCCTCCTGCTCGAGCCACGGGCGCAGGCTCATCCCGTCGGTCGGCATCGGCGCCGCGCCGGTGGTGGACGACACGAGGTCCATGATCGTCGGGGCGAGGTCGATGTTCATGACCAGGTCGTCCACGGTGGTCGACGCCGTCCACGGGGACCGCATCACCAGGGGCGTGCGCACGCACTCCTCGTACGCGCAGCGCTTGCCCAGCCATCGGTGTTCGCCGAACGAGAAGCCGTTGTCCGTCAGCACGATGATGAGCGTGCGGTCGAGTTCGCCGCGGGCCTCGACGGCCTCGGTGAGGGCGCGCACCGCGCGGTCGACGGCCAGCAAGGTCTCGCGTTCGCGACGCCGACGCTCGGTGAGCAGCGCCTGCTCGTCGGCGGTGATCGCCGGCAGCGCCCGGATCCAGGCGGGCTTGCCACGCACGTCGTTGAGGACGCGCTCGCTCGGGGTGGGGACGGGTTGCCCGTCGAACGCCCCACGGTCCTCCGGCGCCGGCAGCCAGGGCTCGTGGGGAGCCGTCGGAGTGAACATCAGGAACCACGGTGCATCCGTGGGCGCGGCCCGCAGGAACCCGAGCGCCTGATCGGCCAGGTAGGTGGTGGCGTAGTCCTCGGGCGCGTGTCCCACGATCGCCGTCCACCCCCTGATCCACCAGGTGGTAGTCGTAGTACGTCGTGCCCAACCCTTGGTTCTGCTTCGCGACGAACCGATCCCAGCCGGGTGGGACGTACGGCCCGCGGTCCCACGGGAAGTCGTTCAGGTACTTGCCGATCAACCCCGTCGTGTAGCCGGCCTCGTCCAGCCACGTCGCGAGCGTGGCGGACTCATCCAGATCGAAGCCATCGGCGTTGGTCTGCACCCCCGTGTGCGGCGAGGTCAGCCCGGTGAGGATCGAGGCCCGCGAGGGGCAGCACAGCGGGGTGTCGAGGAAGGCGTGCGAGAACGTGACCCAGTGCCCGTCGGCCCGGTTCATCTGCGATTCGAGCCACGGCATCGCCGCGGGACCGACGGTCGCAGGGAAGCGTGTCGAACGTCTGGTCGTCGGTCAGGACGATCAATACGTTGGGCGGCAGCGCGTGCGGATCTTCGTGGCCCACCCCGGGCAGGATGGCCGCGGCGGCGACGGCGCACATCGCCAGGCCGAACGCCACCACGGTCCGCCTAGGTGCGGTCGAGCCAGCCCCCGTCCCGTCCGTTCGCATCCGCGACGAGGCCGGCTGCGATCGAGACCGCGATCTGTCCGGGCTCGCGTCCGCCGAGGTCGAGGCCGAGCGGCGAGCGGATCCGCGCGAGGTCGTCGTCGCCGAACCCTTGGGCACGGAGCCCCTCGACGTACGGGGCGACGTGCCGTCGGCTCCCCATCACGCCGATGAACCCCACCGGCGACCGCAGCAGCGTCGCGAGGTCGTCGGTCACCCCGGGCGCATCGTGATCGGTGAACACCACGGCCGTTCGATCGTTCCACGACATGCGTTCGAGGGAGGCGAGGGTCGCGCCGTCCTCGGCGGTGATCCGTTCGCGCCGCGGCTCGACCACGTCGACCCGGTATCCCAACGTGCCCAGGATCGTGCGCAACGCGCGCGCGACATCGGTGGCCGACACCACCACGACGCGCCGCGCCGGCACCACCGGCTCGAAGTAGACCTCGACCTGCCCCAGGTCGTGGGTGAGGGTTCGGGTCTCGGCCCGTCCCGCGGCGGCGACCTCGGCGGCAGCCTCGACCGCCGCCATGTCGAACTCGGCGCAGCCGAGGGTTCCATGGACGGCGCCGCCGGGCACGATCGTCATCGCGTTGCCGACCTGGCACGGCGGCGCGCCGTGCACCTTCACCGCCTTCGCTTCCACGCGAAGCTCGTCCGTCGGCGCGTCCGGTTCCGGAGCCTCCTGACGCCCGGAGGGATGCCCGGTGGGGTGTGCCCCGGTATCGCCCTGCATCAGCCCGATCGCGTGGGGCACCAGGGGCAGGACGACCTCCAGTCCCTCACGCACCCCGGCCGGCGAACCGGGCAGGTTCACCACCAGGGCCGAGCCGACCGTGCCGGCCACCCCGCGGGACAGCGCCGCCATCGCGGTGTGCGCTCGACCCGCCTCGCGCATCAACTCGGCCAGCCCCGGGGCCTCGCGGTCCAGCACCGCCCGGGTGGCCTCCGGCGTGACGTCACGAGGGCCGAACCCGGTCCCCCCGGTGGTGATCACCACGGCGTGCATCGCGGCGAGGGTTCGGATGGTGTCCTCGATCCGATCTCGTTCGTCGGGGATCACCACCCGCTCCGCGACCTCGAACCCTGCGGCGGCCACCAGTTCGGACGCCAGATCGCCCGAGGCATCCTCACGGGTACCGTGGGTCACGCCGTCGGAGATCGTGACGACGGCTGCGCGAGGCCGTGGGTCCATGGCACCATCCTCGCATCCCCGGCGCCGGGCGACCCGCGCGAGGATCTCACGACGAGGAGGCACGACATGAGCACGTGGACCGAGACCCTGGCGTCGGCGTTGGGCGTCCCACCGTTGAGCGAGGAGGAATCCGAGCGCCTGCTCGACGCCTCCCGCGATGTTGCGCACCGTGTGGAGCGCAAGGACACTCCGCTGACCACCTTCCTGGTGGGAGCGGCGGTAGGACGGGCCACGGCGGGCGGGCTCGAACCCGGTGCGGCGATCGACGACGCCCTGGCCACCCTGGCACGGATGCTGCCGGCCGGGGCTCCCGGCGACCCGTGACACGCCCTTCCCCCGAACGAAGGTACGCTGGCGGTCCACCATGACCACGCTTCCTCACGCTTCCGACGCCGGCACGGCTCCCGCAGCGGGGCCGCTGATCGACACGTTCGGGCGCGTGGCCTCGGATCTGCGGATCTCGGTCACCGACCGCTGCAACTTCCGGTGCACCTACTGCATGCCGGCCGAGGGTGTCGCGTGGCTTCCCAAGGATGAGATCCTCACGTTCGAAGAACTCACGAGGTTGCTGGCACTCTTCGTCTCGCTGGGGGTCGATTCGATCAAGGTGACGGGCGGCGAGCCGACCGTGCGAGCCGACCTTCCCACCCTGGTGGGCATGTTCCGAGGGGTGGGACCCGAGCTCGACATCTCGATCACCACGAACGGCGTGCTCCTGGACACGTTGGCCGAGCCGCTCGCGCGCGCCGGCGTCGATCGGGCCACGGTCTCGTGCGACTCGCTCCTGCGCCATCGGTTCGCCGAGATGACCCGACGCGACGCCCTGGACAAGGTGCTGCGGGGACTGCAGGCCGCCGAAGCCGCGGGGCTGACACCGATCAAGATCAACTGCGTCGTGATCGGCGGGACGAACGACGACGAGGTCGCCGGGTTCGCCCGTTGGGCGCGTGAGACCGGCTACGAGGTTCGCTTCATCGAGTACATGCCGCTCGACGCCCAGCACGCCTGGGAACGCGAGAAGGTGGTCCCCGCCGCCACGATGCTCGAACGGATCGGTGCGGTCTACCCGCTGGTCGCCACCACCCGCGACGGCGAACCGGCCACCTCGTTCCGCTTCGCCGACGGCGCGCCCGGCGGGATCGGCGTGATCCCCAGCGTCACCGAACCGTTCTGCGACTCGTGCAACCGCATGCGCCTGACCGCCGAGGGGCAGTTCCGCAACTGCTTGTTCGCCCTCGACGAGACCGACCTGCGCGGGCCGATGCGCGAGGGCGCCGACGACGCCGAACTCGAGGCGCTGATCCGCGACGCGATGTGGCGCAAGTGGTCGGGCCACCGGATCAACCACCCGGACTTCCAGCAGCCGGCGCGCAGCATGTCGATGATCGGCGGCTAGGCCGGGATCCGTTCAGTCCTCGGCGGGCTCCAGCGCGAAGCGGTCGAGTGCCGCCAGGCCACCGAACTCGTCGAACGAGTAGCTCGTCACGTCGAGCACTCAGGATGTCGATCTGGTTGAGGAAGGTCTTCGGCACCCACGGGACGACGTCTTCCATCAGGTACTTGTCGAGGTCGGCCCAACACTGGGTACGCTCGTCACCGACGGCCAGGGCCTTGCAGGCGTTCAACTGGTCATCGACGCTCGGCACGGACGTCACCGAGTAGCCCCACTCCGTCATCTCGGCCTCCGTGGCGCCCACCCCTGCGTAGTTGCAGCAGCCGGGATACAGCGCACCGAACGCAGAGCCGCCGAACAACGGAGGCCCGAACGTATAGGGGTCGGGATAGTCCTGGCCCCACGAGAGCTGCAGACACACCGGCACCTGCTCGGTCATGTCGTTGCACTTGGCATACATCGGCGTCGTGGACAACCCCTTCACATCGAGCGTGATCCCGATCTCCTCCAGGATCTGCTGCGTCAGCGCGGCGATCTTGCGGCCGGTGGCGCTGTCGGAGGCATAGATCGCGAGCACGTCGTCGCACTCGGGTGCATCGCACATGCCGTCCTGGTCCGTGTCGTACTTCGACTGCTTCATCTGTTCCTGAGCCAACCCGATGTCGCCGCTGTCGTTCGGCGTCGCGTACGGGTTGTAGTCGGCGAGCACGTTGTTCAGCAAGCTGTTGGGGAAGATGTGCCCGGCGTTGACTCCGGTGAGCGGTCCTCCTGCCGAGCTGCCGTCCGCCCGCCTTGTCCCAGATGAGGTTCATGGCTTTGCGCACGTAGATGTCGTCGAAGGGCGGCGCGCCCAGGTTCATCGACGCGTACGACGTCCCGCTGGTGGGATTGACGTGCAGCCGATCCTTGAGGCTCGGGTCCGTGCTGTACTGCTTCAACGCCGCCGCTTCCGGCGGATCGAACACGTAGTCGAGGTCGCCCGTCTGCACCTTGTCGTACAGGTCGGCGACGGCCCCACCGATCTGGATCTCGATCGAGTCGACGTAGGCGGCCCGGAGATCGTCGGTGGACTCATCCCACGACGGGTTGCGCACCATCGTGATCGAGCGCCCGGGGATGTAGCCGGCCACGGGCTCTTGGTCGTCGGCCGGCACGGAGAAGTCCAGGTCCTCGCTGCCCTCGAACATGTAGGGCCCCGATGCGACCATGAACCGTCCGTAGTCCGCGTTGTGCCCCTCGGCCGCGCCCAACGGAGCGTTCCCGTTCGGTGGGATCGGCGCCGTGGCGGGCATCGCCATACGCCATCCGAGATCTCCGGTCGGCTCGGACAGCGTCATCTCGAGGGTGTAGTCGTCGATCGCCTTCAGGCCGGCGATCTCGTTCGCTTTCCCGGCGCCGAAGTCATCGAATCCCACGATCGGTGAGTAGTAGAAGGAGTATCCACCGGATGAGGCCGCCGGGGTCGCCTCGCGCTCCAGCGCCCGGATGAAGTCGTCGGCCGTGATCTCCTCCTTCTGGAAGGGGGGTGCGAACTTCACGCCCCGCTTGATCGCGAACGTGTAGGTCAAGCCGTCCTCGGAGACCTCCGGGAGGGAAGCCGCCAGGTCCGGGCGCAGCTCCAATCCGCCCTGGGCCAGGGCCTGGCCGTTCGTCGAGTAGAGGGTCCTGAGCAGGCAACACCGCATCTGCTCCCAGGAGAGGGAGTAGTACTCCTTCGCGGGGTCCATCGCGGCGCTCGCCGGTTCGCTCGATACCCCGATATGGAGGGTTCCGCCCTTGGCGGGCTCCACGCTACTGCCGGCGCTGGGATCCGTATCGCCGCCGTTGCCGCTACACGCTGCGGCGACCACCCCCAGGATCGTCACCAAGGCGATCCAGCGTGCAGGTCCCTTCATGCGCGAAACCCCCTCTTCGTCTGCACCCGATGCCTTCGACTGCGATCACCACGGTATACGCAGCGCCTCGTGCCGGGAGGTTGTCCGGAGACGAAGCCCGCGCCCGACCGCCGATCGTTCGCCCGTCGGTCCCACTCGGTTCCCGCGGCGTTCATCCGGGGCCGGGAGGCTGTGTGCACCGAGAGGATGCGCCCCCTCTTCGGCGCGGGGGGCCGGGCCAGTCCCGGCCTCCCGCGAACCCCCTCAACGATCCAGGTTGACGATCGTCAGTGCCGGGATGGGGTCGCCGGGTTCGAACCCGAGGATCTGGGCGTAGAAGGACAGCTCCGCCTCGAGGGCAGCCTGGATGGTCTCGGACTTGCGGAACCCGTGCTGCTCGCCCTCGAACAGGAGGTAGGCATGCGGCAGGCCCTTGGCCCGCAAGGCTTCCACCATCACCTCGGCTTGCGACGGCGGCACCACCTCGTCTTCGGCTCCCTGCAGCACGAGCATCGGGGTCGAGATCATGTCCACGGCGTGGATGGGGCTGCGCGCCCGGTAGAGGTCGGCGCTCTCCGGCCACGGTCCGACCAGCGTGTGCAGGTAGCGGGACTCGAACTTGTGGGTCTCACCGGTCGCGAACGGCTCGAGGTCGCTGATGCCGTAGTAGCTGGTGCCGGCGGCGAACCCGTCGTGGAAGGTCAGCGCGCACAGCGTCGTGTACCCCCCCGCGCTCCCCCCGCGGATCAGCAACCGGTCCGGGTCGACGACGCCCTCGTTCGCGAGATGCCGAGCGGCGTTGATGCAGTCGGCCGTGTCGGTGATGCCCCACATCCCGTTGAGCCGGCGCCGGTACGCCCGGCCGAAGCCGGTGCTGCCGCCGTAGTTCACGTCGACCACGGCGAACCCGCGACTGGTCCAGAACTGCATCTCCAGGTCGAACACGGCGGTGGCTTCACCCGTCGGTCCTCCGTGGCTCATCACGATCAGCGGCGGGCGCTCCCCGGCGGGACCGGCGAACCCCGGGTTCGCCGGTTCGTACACGTTGGCGAACGCCGTGACCCCGCCGTCGGTCGGGAACTCGATCCGGGACGGCACCGACACGAACGCCGGATCGAACGGCATCTCCGCGCTGACGCGCAGGACCTCGACGGATCGCGCGGTGAAGTCCAGCCAGACGAGTTCCTCGGGGCGGTCGGGGGCACCGGCCACGAACGCGATCTGGGACCCCTCCACCGCCATCGCGGGGCCCCAATGCAGGGCGGTGTGGGGCAGGTCGAGGTCCAGCAGCTCACCGGTCTCCGGATCGAGCACCGCCAGCATCTGGGTGCCGCTCCGTTCGTACCAACAGGCGATCCGCCCGTCCTCCAAGAACCCGTAGGACCGTGATCCGAACACCCAGTGCGGGAACCCGAACTCGGCCTCCATGGGACACAAGGACTGCCGCTCGCCGTCCACGATGCGTTCCAGGTTCCACCAGCCCGTCCGGTCGCTGGCGAAGTGCAGCACCCCCGCCGGGCTCCAGTCGGGCGCCCAGATCGATTCCTCGCCGTCGGCGCCGGCCACGAGGCGAAGGTTCGACACCGAACCGTCCTCGCCGAGGTCGCCGACGAACAGCTCACAGCCGTCCCAGGGCATCCACGGCAGGTCCCAGGCCAGGAACGCCAGCTGCGAGCCGTCGGGCGAGATGCGGGGGTCCGAATAGAAGTCTCGGCCCGTGGCGACCGCCCTCGGGGGGGCATCACCGTCGAGCGGCAGCACGACGAGCTCGTTCACCACCTCGGCCGGCTCACCGGCACCTTCATGGCGCTCCCGCACGCCGATCCACCGGCGCCCGTCGGCGGTGATGCGCCCGTCGGCGTAGCGATGCGTCCCGGACGTGTCGGGAGAGATCGGCACCGGCGTGGCGTCGTTCGCCCCGAGCCGGTAGAGCCGCTGGTCGACGCGATGCGAGAACACGACGGTGCCGCGATGCACCGCGAAGGCTCCGCCCCCGTACTCGTGCACGGTGGTGCGCACGTTGAACCCTTCGGGGGTGACCTCGGTGGGCGAGGACCAGGGGTCGCCGCGCATCACGACGCCTCGGCCCTGCTCGGACGGCCGGGTCTCGAGCCAGTACGCGACACCGTCTTCCAACCACACCTCGCTGAGGCCGATGCCGGCGCTCGAGAGCATCGAGGCCGTGATCGGTGACGACCACGAGCCGAACGGCGCCGTCGTGGGTTCGGTCATCTCGGCCGGCGCCCGACGATGACCCGCGTCACCTTGAGTTCGCCGCCCTTCGTGCTCTCGACCTCGTCGAACCCCCCGTGGCGGAACACCTTCTTCACACCCTTGGCCCGATCCGGGCTGACCTCCATCAGGAGCCATCCACCCTTCCGGAGCCACGCAGGAGACTCCTCGACCGTGCGATGGATCAGACCCATCCCGTCGATGCTCCGGTCGGTGAGGGTGTGCTCGGGTTCCCAGTCGCGGATCTCATCGGGCAGATCCTCGATCTCGTCGCGCGGCACGTACGGAGGGTGGAGGGTGATGACGTCGACCGTGCCTCGAAGGGACTTCGGCAGCGCGCCGAACAGGTCGCCCCGTTTGAAGGTCGCGGTGAGGTCGAGCATCTTGGCGTTCTTCCGCGCGAGCTTGACCGCGTCGGCCGCCACGTCGGTCCCCCACACCTGCGCCTTCGGCACCTCGTCGGCAACCGCGAGGGCGATCGTGCCGCCGCCGGTCGCCAGGTCGACGTGCACCGGCTTCTTGCGGCCGCGCAACCGGCGCACCGCCTGCTCGGCGAGGAACTCCGACGAGTCCCTCGGCACGAAGACCCCAGGCTTGGTGCGCAGCTCGATCCCTCGGAACTCCGCGTAGCCCTTGATGTAGGGGATCGGCTCGCCGGTGGCACGGCGTTCGATCAACGCCTCGAACTCACGCCGGTCGCTGCCGGCGATGTCCTCGTCGGGTTCGGGTTCATAGCCCATGACGTGGATCAGGAGATCCTCGGCCTCGATGCGCTCGCGGTCCTTCTGCCAATGGTCGATCGAATCCGAAGCCTTCAACGTCTTCACCGCGCGCGAGAGCACCCGCTTGGCTTCCATGGCGAGGCATCGTACCCGGTGGCGGTCGATAGACTCGGGCGATGCCTCGCACCGACGACACGCCCGCATCGAAGCGGCCCGCCAAGGGGTCGGCGGCTTCGTCGACCACCAAGACGCGCAAGGCCCGGTCGAAGAAGTCGGGAGCCGGGGACGAGGTTCGGCTCACGGGCGATCGCCTGGTCGTGCGATCGACCGACGGCGCGGAGCGCACATCGACCGGCGGGCTGCTGATCCCGGCCACCGCGGCACCCGCGCCCAAACGCCTGTCATGGGCGGACGTGGTGCTGGTCGGTCCGGACGTCCGGGTCGCCTCGAAGGGCGACCGGGTGCTGTTCCTGCCGTCGTCGGCGCTCGAGGTCGAACTCGAGGGCGAGGACCTGATCCTGTTGCGCGAGCGCGACGTGCAGGCGGTCACGGCCGCCGACGACAAGGCCGAGCGTTCCCCGGGCCAGTACCTCTAGGGCCGGCTCAGCCCGCCAGGAACGACAGCCGCACCGACCGCACGTCGTTCTCCCGGTTGGGGTCGACCAGCACCACGCGTTGCCAGGTCCCCAACGCGAGTCCTCCGCCGATCGCGGGCAGCATCAGGCTCGGCGACACGAACACCGGGAGCAGGTGATCACCGCCGTGGCCAACGCTCCCGTGCCGATGCTGATAGCGGTCGTCCCGCGGCAACAACCGCTCGAGCGTCGCTTCCAGGTCCGCCTCTGACCCTGAGCCGGTCTCCATGAGCGCGACCCCCGCGGTGGCGTGCGGGATGAACACGTGCACGAGACCGTCCTCGCCCGCGTCGGCCGCGAAGGCCTCGACCCGATCGGTGAGGTCGAGGACCCGGGTCCCCGCGGTACTGACCTGGAACTCGACGCTGCGCACGCCTGGTCAGCTGGAAGGAGCGCCGCTGTCTCCAGGTGCGTCGCCCTCGGTGCTGGTGGGAGGCGGAGCCGGCGCCGGCGTCGCCGGCGGAGTCTCGGGTGCGGCAGGAGCCGGCGGTGCGACCGGAGCCGGCGGCGGCTCGGTGGGCACTGGACGGTGCGCTGGCGGGGGCGCCGCGGTCGAGACCGGTGCCGGGGGTGCGTCGAACCCGGTGCCCGCCGCGGCCGCGGGCGCGGCGGTTCCTGCGCGTGGCCCCCCCATCGCCGCCGGCGATACGCTTCCCGACGCTCCGCAACGCGAGGACACCGCCGACCAACGCGACGAACCACCGGCGATGCACACCCACAGACCCGACACCCGCGGTGACGTCGAACGCTCCTTGAAGCTCCCCGGACGGACAAGCCCGACGCCGTCGACGAGCCGCCGCGACGCCGCGACTCGGGCGTCGTTTCTGCGACATCCTTGACCCTGGCTCGCGTCGTAGGCCGCCACCCCGCCGCCGACGAGCCCGGCGACGATCACGACCGCGCCCATCGCCACGCGGAGCCGGGGCTTCGCGAACATGCACGATGGCCGCACGATGATGATCGCGCGACCACCAGCGTGATCTTGCCGTCACTCCCGTCCCATCCCGAGACGGACTTGCTGAAGCTGTCGGTGGGCAGCCCTTCAGTTGGTCCGGAGGCAAGCCCAACGTCTCCGCAAGCTTGTTGATGAGCGCGGTGGTGTCGACGGAGACCGTCGCCCACGTGAGGAACGATCCGATCGCGAGCATGATGCCGCCGACGATCGCGACGATCGCTCCGGCCGACGGCTTCGACGTCTGTGTCTCGTTGATGCTGCCATCACCACGGCCCCTGTCGGGTTCGGCTCCAGTGCAGTCTTCCACCCGCGGCCGACGGGATGCGAGCCTCCCGGGGACCTCGTCGGCGGTCGTGAGCGGCTAGCCCGCCGAATCGGCGGCGGTCGGTTCGGCCAGGACCTCGGTGTGCTCGGCCTGGGTGAACGACCCGAACCCGAGCCGCCACGTGTGGGTGGGCCACCGGTAGTCGACCACCCCGTCGACCGGGTGGTACACGGCCGTGTAGAGGGTCCCCCACCCGCTGTCGTACGCGGTGCTGAACAACGGCGCCCGCAGGAACGCGTCCGCGAACCCCTCGGCGGTCTGCCCCTCTGCTCCCAACGCACGCACGATGCACTGCTCCCGCTCGATCGTGCGCGTGGCCTTCGCCTGCTCCGGCCACTCGACGATCCCCTGGTGGTTCGTGGCCGCCGGGAACGGCCGGAAGATCGGTTCCCGGTCGGGCGAGAGGTAGGCGGTGAGGACCTCGCCGTCACGATCGACGACGGTGAGGTTGTGCGCGAGGCTGTAGGGCAGGCGCGCCAACGTCTCGCGCGCGTGGGCCACCGTCTCGCACGTTTCCAGCAGGTAGCGCACGACGAGCGGGATGCCGAACCCGTCGCCGAGCACCCGACGCCCACCGAACGTGAGCGACACGCCGAGACCCGCATCGTTCATGCCGTCGAGCAGCCCCCACAGACAGTCGCTGGTCCCGATCACGGGCCGCACCATGTCCGTGGACCAGATCAGTCCCTCGAACCGGGAGGGCGCGTAGTCGTAGTTCCGCGCCAGGACGGGGCCGCCCTCGCGCGTCCAGACCCCTTGCGAGCATGCCGCCAGGTACGGAGGCGGCTTGTAGAGCGAGAGCATGCGGGCCGCGAGATCGCCGCCGCCGGCCAGGTCGACCAACCGCTCATACGTGGGGAGCAGCTCGGGCATGTGGGCACGCAGCATGCGCACGCTGGTGGCGTAGGAAGGCCGCTCCGCCTCCCCGTCGCGCAGGAACCACTCGCGGTAGTGCGGCCAGAGCGTCTCGAACACCCCGGCCCACACCGGGCCGAGGTCGAGTTCTTCCAGGGAGCGGAACGTGAACGGCAGCATCGTCATCGAGGGTCGAGGATACGGGCCGGATGGGCCCCAGCCGGTATCGGCACCCGGTTCAGAGCATCTTGAAGCCGAAGGGCTCGGGCTGGACCTCGGGCGTGCGCTGGCTGGGCGGCGGCACGCTGGTGAACTGCCCCTTGATCCCGGCGATCCAGTCCCTCGCGCGATCCACGAGTTCGTGGTCGTCGTCCAGGAACCGTCCGCGCGTCACCAGGATCCCCAGGTCGGCCCCGGGGTATCGGTACCCACCCGCGGTCGCGATGCGGAGGTAGAAGGCCTCGGATCCGTCGCCGACGGTGTGCCAGTCGGTGTCGCGCCTGGAGAACGCGATGCCTCGGTCGCCGTCCATCTGCCAGATCCCCGACGAGGGCGCTTCCGTGATCAGTTCCACCGCCTCGTCGGTCTGCTTGAGGATGAACTGCGTCCACTCGTCGACGTTGCCCGGGTGGGCCCAGCGCTGGTTCAGCTCGTCGACGTCGATCTCGTACTCGACGTCCATGAACTCCAGGAGATGGAACAGGAACAGCGGCATGTCGCCGTAGGCCACCGCCGTCACGTTCGTGATGCTGGACGCTCCCGTCACCCGGGGGTTCAGCTCTCCCAGGTACATCTCGCCGGAATCGGCATCGGCCAGGAAGTCGAGTTCGAAGTATCCGCGATACCCCTCGGCGCGCAGGCGCTCGCCCATCGCGAACGTGCGCTGGCGGGCCAGCAGCCGTTGCTGCTCGGTGAGCACGTCGGGGAACACGTCGTTGCCGCACCAGCCGCCGTCGTAGGGGGTCAGCTCCGGGAACCCGGTCAGCTCCGCCATCAGGGGCCCCACCAAGGTCCCGTGACGGGTGATCACCCCTTCGATCGCGCACTCGCGCGGGTCGATGCGGGTCATCACCTTCAGGTCGTGGCCCACGATCTTCTTCTCGTCCTGCTTCCAGTCGTCCTCGCTCGCGACGAAGAACGTCGTCTGGCCGGAATCGCCATAGGGCGTCTGGATCACGAGATCGGTGCCCAGGCCGGCGGCGCCCGCGAGGTCGAGCACCTCGCGGTAGGTGTCCGCCCGCCCCATCGTGTTGGGCACGCTGGGGACGCCGGCTTCATCGCCGAGCCGCGTGGTCTCGATCTTGGAATCCATGCGGTGGCGGAGTTCGGCGGGGGGGAACGCCACCTGGAGATCGAGTTCGCGGGCCAGGGTCTCGGTCTCCTGGTCGAACATCAGGAACGCCACCTTGCCGCCGGGGCCACGGCCACCGATGAAGTCGACGACCTCCTTGTGCCCCAGCAGGTAGTTGCAGATCTCCTCGATGGACTCGAACGCTCGCGGGGACTGTTCCTTCGGTACGAACACGTTCGGATGCCATCCGTCGAACGAGTCGTAGTAGTTGACGAACCGGAAATTGCGCACCCACCGGTCGATCCCCAGCAGGTTGAACGCGGTGGCACTGACGAAATAGACCGGGGTCTCGTTCGTACGGAAGAAGTTGCGGATCGCCGGGATGCCGACCAGCGGTGCACGATCGGCGTTGGCGCCCGAGCCACGGTCACCGGCGGGCATCGGCGTCGGGGCGGGGTCGGCAGCCGGGGGGGAGGCGTCGTGGGTTCGCCGCACGAGCAGCCGTGCGACGATGATCAGCAGGACGAGGGCGGCGAGCCAGGCTGCTACCTGGATAGCCCGCACCAGTCCCGGATGAACAAGCCCATGACCTGCGCCGTCTGGATCACGGACGGAAGGTACACCCGTTCCCCTACGCCGTGCGCGGCCTCGGCGAAGGGCCCGAAACACACGGCCGGGATGCCGGCCACGTTGCCGAACACGGAGGCGTCGGTGGTGCCGGTGGTGGCGACCAGCGCCGGTGGCACCCCGGCCTGCCTCGCGAACGACCCTGCGAGCGTGGTCACCAGGTCGTGGTCATCGGCCAGTTCGTAGCCATGGCTCGCGAAGCCGTTGTAGCGCACCTCGGCCGACCCCGGTTGGTCGGCGGTCGCCTCGGCCACCAGCGTTTCGATCCGCGCTTTGAGGTCGTCCAACGTCATGTTCGGATACAGCGCGATGCGGTAGCCGGTGACGCACTCGCCCGGCACGGTCGACGGCCAGTCGCCGCCGCGGATCGTGCCGACGTTCAGATTGATCGGATGGGCGAACAGGTCGTAGGGCGCCGGAGGGGCGGCGTTCAGATCGGACTCGAGACCTCGGAGCGCACCGATCACCGCGAGGCTCTTCTCGATCGCATTCGTGGCGTTGCGGCCCTCGGCGGCATGTCCCGGCACGCCCGTGATCCGCACGCTGAACCAGAGCACCCCCACCTGTGAGGTGGTGATCGCGGCGCCGAACGGCTCGGCGATGACGGCGGCCTCGGCCGTGTAGCCGGCCAGCAGGGTCTGCAGCGTCCCGTTGCCGCTGCACTCTTCCTCCAGCACCGACTCGATCGTGACCGGCGCCCGGGGGGCGAGTCCCAGGGACCGGAGACCCCGCACGGCGCCCACGATGGCGGCCAGACCGCACTTCATGTCGGCCGCGCCCCTGCCGATCATCCACTCCCCGTCCCGATCGGCGCCGAAGGGGTCGTGCGCGCCCCACTGGCCCAACGGCTCCGGGCTGACCACGTCGATGTGTCCGTTGAGGATCAGCGAACGCCCCGAGATCTCGTCCGGTTCGGCGGGCCCCCAGATGGCGACGACGTTCGATCGGCCTTCCAGCGACCAATCGAACGGCGCCGCATGTGGATGAGCTCGTAGCGCCTCGGCATCCATCGGCACGTCGACCGGTTCGAGGTGGAGGTCCTCGCGCAGGATCGAGCGCACCAGGGCCTGCCCCGGTTCCTCGTTGCCGAGCGTGGTCTCGGCGCGAACGAGCCGGGCGAGTACCTCGGTCATCCAGTCGCCCTGCTCCTCGATCGCGCCGAGGATCTCCGAGTCCTCCGGTGCCTGCTCCGGAGGGGCTCCGGGCTGCGTTGCGAGCTCGCCCCGACCGTCGAAGGCGTACTCCCCGGGGGCCTCGAAGTCACCGGTGAGGCGGCTCCCACCGTAGGCGGCGCCGGTCACCGTCTCGTCGGGCGAGGGCTCCATGGTGGCGCAGCGTACACAGGACCTCGCCCCCGATGCTCGGCGCGGGCGTCGGATCGACACTCCGTTGACAGACCTGTTGACACACCGATGTAATGATGTAATCTTCATTGCATGAAGAACCCACGAGGACACCGACACGACCACGCATCGCTCGACGAGATCCAGGGATGGTTCGCCGGCAGACTCCCCGACGGGCTGTACGTCGGTGCGGTCGACGTGAGCACCGATCGGGACGAGATCCTCGTCATCGGTACGATCGCCGAGCCCGACCTCGCGGCCGACGCGTCGTCCGAAGCCAGGGCCGCCGCGATCGCGTCGCGCATCGCCGGTTTCCGCGAGGACACCCGCGGCAAGCGCATGCAGATCGCCGACGAGGCGCAGCATCGGTTCGCCAAGGCCGTGAGCTGGGGGGCCCGCTGCGCCGACCAGCAGGTGCTGTTCACCACGTTGAGCGTGCCGGCGATGACCCGGCTACGGATGCCCGAACGCAAGGTCCTCGACACGTTGGTCGAAGCCGGCGTTGCCCGCAGCCGCAGCCACGCGCTGGCCTGGTGCGTCCGGTTGGTCGCCGAGCGTCAGGACGACTGGCTCCGTGACCTGCAGGAAGCCCTCACGAAGGTGGAGGAAGTGCGGGCCGAGGGGCCGCGCGACTAGCGCGCGCCGCTAGGCACGATCGCGGTCGGCTCGGCGGAGCGAGACGACCATGTTCACGGCTCTCGTGACGACCACCTGCTCCCCGGGCCGAAGATCGGCCGGGACACTTTCGGCTCCCAGGCGAGCGGTCTCCACGGTTCGGTCTCGGAAGGCAACGGTGACGTCGACGTAGCCCACTCCGTGCACGTCGAAGGGCTTCACTTCGACTATGAGCGCATCCACCTCTCCGAGCACCGGCCGAGCCTACCTCAGGGGGCGTAGGGAGGCTCCCCCTGCGCAGCTGCAGGACCTGCTGCTAGGGTCCGGGCGATGCGGCCCCACCGCGCCCGGCTCAAGGACTCACGCCGGATTGCCGATTCTCCCTGCATGCATCGAGGGGGAACTCGGCTTCGCCGTCGCGTGAACACGCTCGCCATCATGGCGACGCTGGGGGTCTCCCTGCTCTCCGGCCTGCTCGTCCTCGTCCCTACGGCGAACGCGGTAGGGGCCACACCCACCCACGTCGATCCCACCGTCGGTGAGGCAGGAACGGGGCTCCCACCGCTGCCGGTGGTGGCGCCGAAGAGCACCTCGGCCAAGGCCATCGCCCTCCGCTGGAGCGACGTCGGGCCGCGCGACGCGTGGGCCAGGCCGGCGATCAACTTCGTGGGCAAGGACCACGACTGGATGCGGGACTTCGCCGCCAACGGCGACGGCTCCTACCCCTTCCGGCCGCGGATGCTGGAAACCCGCAAGTACTTCGCTCGGGCCGTGGTGAAGGCGTTCGCGCCGGACGCCGGCGTCGATTCCTCGATCACGTTCCCCGATCTGGACCCGACCCAGTCGTTCTACAAGTGGGCGAACATCGCGGTGCAGAAGGGGTGGATGCGTCCGGTCAGCGACGGGCGCTTCCTGCCGGACAAACCGGTGACCATGGTCACCGTCCACCGATCGATCGCCTTGGCGCTGGGGATGCGCTCGACGGCGAACCAGATCAACCACCTCCGAACCCGGGACGGCGTCGCGTTCGCCACCCCGATGAACCTGGGCACGACGAACCTGGGCAATCGCCTCAACCTTCGATACCCCAGTGCGGAAGCCGATCACGACGTGACACCACAGTCACCGATGTCGCGCGCCCAGGTCGCCTATTCGATCTACAAGGCCAAGACGCTCGCGAGCTGGGTGATCCCGTGGATCCGCGATCAATACGAGGGGATCGTCCTGCCGAACATGGGCCCCACCCGCCGGGCCATCGTCGAGTGGGGCCTGAAGTACGTGGGCTATCCCTACGTCTGGGCCGGTGAATGGGGCTTCGACTCGCCTGAGCCTTCCGCGCTCGGCGGACAACCGATCGCCGGGTTCGACTGCTCGGGCCTGATGTGGTGGCTGATGCGTGAGGACGACGGCGGATACTGGGAGATCTCGCCGCCCCGCCCCCACCGGGGGTGGCCGCTGCCGCAGCGCGGTTCCGCGGACATGGCCAGGTTCGGCAACCTGAGATGGGACGCCCTGCTTCCCGGAGACCTCGCGTTCTACGACGGCAGCGGCGACGGCACCGTGGACCATGTGGATCTGTACGTCGGGAACGGCTACGCGCTCGACTCCTCCACCAGCGTGGGCGGCGTCACGCTGATGTACGTGGGGCCCGGCAGCTGGTACCGCGACCACTTCGTCCACGGGCGACGACTCCTCCCGACGAAGTAGCGCTCAGCTCGGTTCCTCGGTCGCTGCCCGCAGGATCGCCTGTTCCTCATCCGTGAGTGGACGGCTCCGCTCGCCGGCAGGATCCCTGGGCACGATCACCGCCTCGGACTCGGCGGCCACGGTGCCGTCGAGCTTCGTGATCCGCTCCCAGGTCCGCACGCTCGAGGTCCCGTGCCCGGCGACCCCGCATCGCACCAGGACCTGGCCATCGGCCTGCGTGAGCTGGTTCCGGTAGTCGATCGCGACCCGGGCCAGCACGAAGTCCCACGCCTCCTCGGTACCGAACAGGGACTCCACCAGCCGGTCGCGGCACTCTTCGAGGTAGGTCAGGTAGACCGCGTTGTTGACGTGGCCGTAGTTGTCGACGTCGCGCCAGCGGATCGTGATCGTCACCTCGTGCACGGCGCGTATCCTCCCACGCCGCCGGCCCCGACCTTGGCCCGGACATGGGAAAAGGCCCCGGACGGGGGGTCCGGGGCCTTCTCGTCGGAGAGAGGGGCTCCACGGGTAGTTCGGTTCGATCCCGGAGGTGGTTCGCGCCGGGATGTTGCGGTTGTGTTGCAGATCGCCGACCGGACCCGTCTCACCGCCCGCTGGGAGGCTGGTGTTCACCCAGCCGGCGGTCCATCTCCTGGTCGGCGCGCTCCGAGCTCGGCCGCGACCCGGTGACGGCGGCCAGGAAGTCATCGCGTTCGAGCGCGAGGAGGCGGAGGTCCGAGTCGGCCGTGATCGTGGCCGTGCGAGGAACGTTGCGGAGCAGCGCGATCTCCCCGAAGTAGCCGCCGGGTCCCAGCGTCGCGATCGGCACGCCGCCGGCAACCACGCTCACCGTCCCGTCCTCGATCATGTAGAAGCGATCGCCGGGATCGCCCTCGCGGATGACGACCGATCCCGCCGGCGCCGTGACGGGTACGAGGTTCCATGACAAGCGCTCGAGCACCGGCTGCGAGAGCGGCTGGAAGAACGGGATACGCAGCAGCACCGCGAGCTCCGGCCCGGGCACCACGCCGCCCTCCTCGATGCGCCGCAGCCGTCCCCACGAGATCGCACCGAGCAGGGGCAGGAATGCGCCGGCGGCGACGAAGGCCCCGCGTGCCCCGAAGAGCGCCACCAACACCGGCGCCGCGATCGAACCGAGCGCCAACCCGGCCATCAGCAGTCCTTCCTGCACCCCGAAGATCCGCGCGAGCACCTCGTCACGAACGGTCCGCTGCAGGAGCGTGCGTCCGGCCACGTCGAAGAACGCCTTGCCGGCACCGCTCAGCGCCAGCATCACCAACGCGAACGGAGGCGCCTGCGCGAAGGCCACCAGTGCGAGCGGGATCCCCGTGACGATGATCCCGGCGCCGAGCGCCGGGCTCATGCGCCGGCGCCCGACCAGGACGGCGGTCGCGGTGGCGCCCACCACCCCGCCGACCCCCACGGCCGAGGCCAGGATCCCGATCCCGGACTCGCCCATGTCCAACACGTCGATCGCGGTCACCGTGTAGAGCACATCGAGGGCGCCGATCACCACGAACTGGGCACCCACGAGCAGGCTCAGCATCAGGGCGCCGGGCTCACGGCGGAGCTGGGCGAACCCCTCTCGGGCGTCGGCGATCAACCGCTCGGGATCGTCCTCGCGTTCGGCCCCGTCGACCTCCCGCAACGGCAGGTGCACCGTGACGAGCGCGCTGATCACCGAGGCGGCGCTCATCACCGCGAAGACGAGCCATGGACCATCGATCCCGATCAACACCCCGTTGAGCACCGGCCCGACGAAGATCGCGAGTCCTTCCAGGGTGCTGGAGGCGGCGTTGGAGGCGGTCAGCTCTTCGGGCGTTTCCGCCAGCTCCGGCAGGATCGCGTTGTGGACGGGCCTGGTCAGGGTGATCGAACAGCTGGTGGCGATCGCCCCGATGAAGACCACCCATGGCGGGGCGTCCGACCACAACGCGATCGCCGTCGCCCCCATGACCACCGACTGGGTGGCGTAGCCGAGCGCGAGGGCATGATCCCGACGGAGCCGGTCCCCGACGACCGATCCCAACGGAGCGACCAGCGCGGCGGGGATCAGCTGGAGCAGCGCGACGACGCCGGCGGTCGTCGTGCCGCCGATCGTGAAGGCGTACACGAGCACCGCGAGCCAGACCGCCCATTCGGCGGCGTTGAAGATGAAGAACGCGAGCAGCACGCGGCGCAACGCTCCGCGCCGGAGCACCGCGGCGAACACGCGAGCGGTATCCCTGCCGGCCAGCGAGACCTCCTCGGATGCACTGGGGCCCGCTCATCCTGGGGTGCCGCCTGTGAACGGTCAAAACGAAGAACGGGGACCCGAGGGCCCCCGTTCTCACGGTGGTGCGATGGTGCCGACGAGCTAGAAGTCCATGTCACCGCCGGGCATGCCGCCACCGGGCATGCCGGCAGGGGCCTTCTCGGGCTTCTCGGCGACGACGGCTTCGGTCGTCAGGAACAGCGCGGCGATCGACGCGGCGTTCTGCAGCGCCGAGCGCGTCACCTTGGTCGGGTCGATCACGCCGAACTTCAGCATGTCGCCGTACTCGCCGTTGGCGGCGTTGAGCCCGAACCCGGGATCCAGCGCACGCACCTTCTCGACGATGACGCCGCCCTCGAGGCCGGCGTTCACGGCGATCTGCTTGATCGGCTCCTCGAGCGCACGGCGCACGATGTTGGAACCCGTGAGCTCGTCCCCTTCGAGGTCGACCTTGTCGAGCGCTGCCTGCGCGTTCAGCAGGGCCACGCCACCGCCGGGCACGATGCCCTCTTCGACGGCCGCCTTGGTGGACTGCACGGCGTCCTCGATGCGGTGCTTCTTCTCCTTGAGCTCGACCTCGGTGGCCGCGCCGACCTTGATGACCGCCACGCCGCCGGAGAGCTTGGCCAGCCGCTCCTGCAGCTTCTCGCGGTCGTAGTCGGAGTCGGTGTTCTCGATCTCGCTCTTGATCTGGTTGATGCGGCCCTGGACGTCCTCGTCCTTGCCCGCGCCTTCCACGATCGTGGTCTCGTCCTTCGTCACGATCACCTTGCGGGCGGTGCCCAGCAGGTCGATCGTGGCGCTCTCGAGCTTGAGGCCGACCTCCTCGGAGATCACCGTGGCGCCGGTCAGGATCGCGATGTCCTGCAGCATGGCCTTGCGGCGGTCACCGAACCCGGGAGCCTTCACCGCGGCGCTGCGGAACGTGCCACGGATCTTGTTGACGACCAGGGTGGCCAACGCCTCGCCCTCGACGTCCTCGCACAGGATCAGGACCGGCTTGCCGGCCTGCATGACCTTCTCGAGCACCGGCAGCAGGTCCTTCACGGCCGAGACCTTCGAGTTGGCGATCAGGATGTACGGGTCCTCGAGCACGGCTTCCATGCGCTCGGGGTCGGTGACGAAGTAGGGCGAGATGTAGCCCTTGTCGAACCGCATGCCCTCGACGAAGTCGAGCTCCATGCCGAACGTGTTCGACTCCTCGACGGTGATGACCCCGTCCTTGCCGACCTTGTCCACGGCCTCGGCGATCGTCTCGCCGATCTGGGAGTCGGCAGCGGAGATCGCGCCGACGTTGGCGATCTGGGCCTTGTCGTCGACCTCCTTGGACTGGTTCTTGATGGCCTCCACGGCGAGCTCGGTGGCGCGTTCGATGCCACGCTTGAGGCTCATCGGGTTGGCGCCGGCCGCGACGTTGCGCAGGCCTTCCTTCACGATCGCCTGGGCGAGCACGGTGGCCGTCGTCGTGCCGTCGCCGGCGACGTCGTCGGTCTTCTTGGCGACCTCCTTGACCAGCTCGGCGCCGATCTTCTCGGAGGGGTCGTCGAGCTCGATCTCCTTGGCGATCGAGACGCCGTCGTTCGTGATCGTGGGGGCGCCCCACTTCTTCTCGAGGACCACGTTGCGGCCCTTGGGGCCGAGCGTGATCTTGACGGCGTTGGCGAGCTGGTCCATGCCCCGCTCGAGCGAACGCCGCGCTTCCTCGTCGAAGGTGATGATCTTCGCAGCCATCCCTTCTCCTTTCCTTCGCGTTGGTGGCTTGTTCAGCC
The DNA here is from genome assembly GCA_963797635.1 of uncultured Actinomycetes bacterium. Classification (GTDB taxonomy): domain Bacteria; phylum Actinomycetota; class UBA4738; order UBA4738; family HRBIN12; genus JAOUEA01. The sequence goes on along the minus strand of CAWCPZ010000010.1, from coordinate 432,142 downwards.
CTGGTCAGTCTTGGTCTCCGACTGCTAGCACTCGAAGCTACCGAGTGCTAACGATTGTAACGGGAAAGGGCGTGGGTGTGACAAGCCCTCTTCGGGCGCGATCAGGACTTCAGCGCCATCACGATGCTGGCGAGCGGGCCCACCACGCCGAGCAGGATCGCGAGCCCGAGGAAGTCCGTGAACACCAGCAGCAGCACGACGACCGCCGCCCAGAGCGCCAGGATCCCCATCACCCAGGCGAACGAGGGCTGCAGGACGATCCCGTCCTGCCACCGGCGATACGAACGGAGCGCGAAGACGCCGGGGACGATCAGCGCCAGGAACCCGGCAACGACGCCCAGGAGCGCGAGGAGCCTGGGCGCGCCATCACGGCGATAGCGCCAGTCATCGTCGGGCGGCGGGCCCTCGACGTCGTCATCGATCGGCCGCGAGCGACGACCCAAGGCCCGGCCCTGGGGACCGATGATCGGGGGAGGCATGCTCCCGGAGCCCGACATCGTCCGATGGTGACCGCTGGATCGCGGAACGGCAAGGCATCGCCGCCATCCCGGCGATAGGCTCGCGACTGTCCGCATCGAGGAGGAACGCGAGATGTCGCTCGAGCCCGCCTGGGAACGACGGTTCACCGCCACCAGCGTCGGCTTCCCCGCGTGGTCCGATGCTGAGCCCGACCATCTGGCGCTGATCACGACCCGGAGCGGCGCGTCGCAGGTGTGGACGTACGACCTCGGCGACGGCTCGTGGCGGCAGGTCACCGACGACCCGGTGGGGATCGAGCATGTGATGGTCGCCCCCGACGGGCGACTGGTGTGGTGGCTCGATGCGACCGGCAACGAACGCGGTCACTGGGTGAGCGCTCCCTTCGACGGCGGGGAACCGCGACCGCTGGTGCGTGGTGTTCCCGACGCCTGGTCCATGGGCATCTCGATGGTGGGTGACCGCGTCGCGGTGGGATGCGCGACCGACGACGACTACCGGGTGTACATCGCGGACGGCGACCAGGAAGCGCGGCTGGTCTACCGGCACGAGCACCCAGCCGGCGTCGGTGCCGAATGGCCCGAAGGCGTCGGAGGGCTCTCGCAGGACGGGACCCTGCTCTGCATCCGGCACGGAGAGGACGGCGACATCCTGCGTTCGGCGCTCCGCGTCCTCGACGCGGAGAACGGGCGAGCCCGTCGGCGACCTGGTCGATCAGGCCCGACGGCTGGAGGCGGTGGCGTGGTCACCGCGCGGCCACCTGCTCGCGTTCGTCAGCGAGATGGGACCGTTCGAACGGCCCGGGCTCTGGGACCTGGATTCCGGGGAGCGCCGCGATCTGACGCTGCCCACGCTGCCGGGGGCCGCCTGGCCGGTGGCCTGGTATGCCGACGCGTCGGCGCTCTTGGTGCGTCACGAACACGAGGGGCGGTCACAGCTGGTCCGCGTGAACGTCGACGACGAGACCACCGACGTGATCGCAGATCCCGGCGGCGAGATCGACGACGGCGCGATCCGGCCGGACGGACAGGTGTGGTTCGAAACGAGCAGCGGGATCGACCCACCCAGGATCGTCGACCTCGGGGGCCTGCCCGTCCTCACGATCGAGGACGAACCGCCACCGCCCGGGACGGCGATGCGCGGGTTCTGGTTCGACAATCCGCACGGCGAACCCATCCATGCGTTCCTGGCGACGCCCGAGGGCGATGGCCCCTTCCCCACGGTGATGTCGGTACACGGCGGCCCCGAGTGGCACGAAGGAGACCGCTTCGACGCCGAGGTCCTGGCCTTCGTGGACGCGGGCTACGCGGTGGCGTTGGTCAACTACCGGGGTTCCACCGGCTACGGCGTCGGCTTCCGTGAAGCCCTGATCGGCAACCCGTGCCTGCCGGAGTCCGAGGACGTCAACGCCTGCCTGGATCGGTTGATCGCCGACGGCGTCGCCGATCCCGAACGCGTCTACTGGAGCGGCTGGTCCTGGGGCGGCTGCCTGGCGTGCCTCAACGCCGGGTTGCACCCGGATCGGTGGCGCGCGATGTTCGCCGGGATCCCGGCGGGGGACTTCGTGGCGGCCCATTGGGCGAGCGCCCCGGCGCTCCAGGCGTGGGATGACGCCGTCTACGGCGGGAGCCCCGTCGAGGTGCCGGAGATGTACCGGGAACGCGACCCCATGACGTACGCCGCCCGCGTCCGTGCGCCGGTCTTGATCATCGCGGGCGAGAACGACTCGCGATGCCCCGTGGAGGGGATCACGCCGTGGGTCGACGCGGTGCGAGCCAACGGCGTCGAGGTCCGGGTCCACTGGTATCCCACCGGCCATCACGCCAACGCCACCGAGGATCAGGTGCGGCACATGCGGATGATCCTGGACTTCTTCGCCGAGCACGGCGGCCCGCCGACGCCGGCGGCCTGAGTCAGTCCGGCGCCCACCGCCAGCTGCTCATGACCTTGTCGACGCGCACCTCGATGATGACCGAGCTGCCCTCCTCGATCGGGGCCCGCTCCTCGTACTGCGGATACTTCTCGTAGAGCAGCGTGCGGTCGCGTTCGAACTCGAAGCCGCCGTCGAGGATGTAGGCCTCGCCCTCGGCGATCACCTGCACCAGCTGTGACCAGTCCTCGTGGTACTCGTCGTAGCAGATCGCGACGTTGGCGTTGCCCTCGATGTTGCGAACCTTCTGGGTGTCGCGTTCGGTGGCGAACACCAGGCGGTCCAGGTCGAGCACCGTCGAGATCGGCACCACGTGCGGACGCCCGTCGGGCCGCAGCGTGGCGAGCGCACAGTCTCGCTGCACCGCAACGAACTCAGCTTCCTGCGGCAGGAAGATCTTCTCGTCGATCGTCATCGATGGCTCACTCCTCGCCCGCGCCGGCGGCGGCTTGTTCCCGGATCGACTCGACGATCTCGGCGTTCGCGAGCGTCGTGACGTCGCCCAGCTGGTCGCCACGAGCGACGTCCCGCAGGAGCCGGCGCATGATCTTGCCCGAGCGGGTCTTCGGCAGGTCGGGCGTGAAGATGATCACGTCGGGCTTGGCGATCGGGCCGATCACCTTCGCCACGTGCTCGCGGAGCTCGTTGAGCATCGCTTCGTCACCGTCGTAGCCCGACTTCAAGGTGACGAAGGCCACGATCCCTTCTCCCTTGACCTCGTGCGGACGCGAGACCACCGCCGCCTCGGCCACCTTCTCGTCGTCGACGAGCGCCGATTCGATCTCGAAGGTCGACAGACGGTGGCCGGCGACGTTCATCACGTCGTCGATCCTGCCCAGCAGCCAGTAGAACCCTTCGGCGTCCAGGCGGGCGCCGTCGCCGGCCACGTAGACGTCGTGGCCGTAGCGACCGAAGTAGGTCTCGACGTAGCGATCGGGATCACCCCAGATCGTGCGGGCGATCGCGGGCCACGGGTGACGCAGCACCAGGTAGCCACCGCCGCCCAGGCCGACGCTCACGCCCCGTTCGTCGACGACGTCGGCAGCGATCCCCGGGAACGGGAACGTCGCCGACCCAGGCTTCAGCAGCGTGAGGCCCGGCATCGGCGAGATGAGGATCGCGCCGGTTTCCGTCTGCCACCAGGTGTCGACGATGGGACACCGTTCCCCGCCGATCACCTTCCAGTACCAGACCCACGCCTCCGGGTTGATCGGCTCGCCCACCGAACCCAGCAGCCGGAGCGAGGTGAGGTCGTGCTTGTCGGCGTGCTCGGTCCCCCATCGCATGAACGCACGCACCGCGGTGGGCGCCGTGTACAGGATCGTGACCCCGTACCGCTCGATGATGTCCCACCATCGGTCCTTGTCGGGCCAGTCGGGCGCGCCCTCGTACATCACGCCGGTGGTGTGGTTCGCGAGCGGCCCATAGACGATGTAGCTGTGGCCGGTCACCCACCCGCAGTCGGCCGCACACCAGTACACGTCGTCTTCGTGGATGTCGAAGATCATCCGGTGGGTGGCGGCCACCTGTGTCATGTAGCCGCCCGTGGTGTGGGCGATGCCCTTGGGCTTGCCGGTGGTGCCGCTGGTGTACAGCAGGTAGAGCAGATCCTCGGCGTCCATGGGTTCGGGTTCACACTCGGGCGGCTGATCGGCCACCAACTCGTGGTACCAGATGTCTCGGCCCGCCTGGAACGCGTGCTCGTTCTCGCACCGACGCACGGTGACCACGTGTTCGATCGAGGGACACTGCGCCACGGCTGCATCGGCGTTGTCCTTCAGCGGGACGACGGTGCCGCGTCGCCACGCACCATCGGCCGTGATCAGCACCTTGGCCTCGGCGTCGTTGATGCGGTCGCGCAGCGCCTCGGCGCTGAAGCCTCCGAAGACCACCGAGTGCGCGGCCCCGATCCGCGCGCAGGCCAGCATCGCGATGGGGAGCTCGGGCACCATGCCCAGGTAGATGTTGACCCGGTCCCCCTTGGCCACCCCGAGCGACTTCAGCCCGTTGGCGAGCCGGCACACGTCCTCGTAGAGGTCGGCGTAGGTGATCGTGCGGGTGTCACCGGGTTCGCCCTCCCAGTGGTAGGCGACCTTGTCGCCACCCCCGGCCTCCACGTGACGGTCCAGGCAGTTGTAGGAAGCGTTGAGGGTGCCCCCCGAGAACCACCGCACCCACGGCGGCTCCCATTCCATGACCGAATCCCAGTGGGAGAACCACGTGAGTCGCTCGGCCTGCTCGGCCCAGAAGGCTTCGTAGTCGGCGTTGGCGCGATCGTAGATCTCCGGGTCGTTGACGATGGCACGCTCGACGAAGTCGGCCGGAGGGGGGAAGACCCGCTCCTCGGAAAGTAGGGCCTCGATGTTCTGTTCGATGTCGCTCATCGATCCTCCCGGGTCGGCACGAACCTGGCGAGGGGCATCGTACGCAGGATGGGCCGAACACGCCGTCGAACCGAGGGGATGCCCAGGCCTGGATCAACCTTGGCGACCTGCGCCGATGTGCTTGCACAGCGTGGTTCTGAGGGCCAGCATCGTGCGTGAGGCCGCCCCAGGGGCGGCCTTGAGGAAAGGAGGGCCCATGGCCGACGAGGGCTACTGCATGAAGTGTCGCGAGAAGCGGCAGTTCGAAGGCCAGGTCGTGACGTTGAAGAACGGGCGTCCCGCGGCACAGGGAACCTGTCCTGTGTGCGGCACGAAGCTCACGAAGATCCTGGGCATGGACGCCGCGAAGGCTCGCGGTTGGTCGCCGGCCTAGGCTCGTCCCGTCAATTCAGACGCGACAACAACTGCTCGGGTGCGATCACGGTCGGACCCGGTGTGACACCCCGGTGGCGGGCCGCGAGGTCCGCCACCGTCGTTTGCGCGAACACGTCCTGCACCGCGCGGGCCACATCAGCCCAGAACCCTTGCAGCCCACAGCGTGAATCCTGGAAGCACGTGTGGTCGCTGGGCTCGAGGCAGAACATGGGGAAGATCTGTCCCTCGATCGCGTCGGCGATCTCGGCCATCGTGATCTCCTCCGGAGCGCGAGACAGACGGCATCCCCCGCCGGCCCCTCGGAAGCTCTCCACCAGCCCTGCCTTCGAGAGCGCCCCGAGCTGCTGCTCGAGGAACCGGAGCGGGATCTGCTGACGCTCGGCGATCTCGCGGGCCGGCACCAGGCCTTCCTCGTCCCGCCGCTGGGCGAGCTCGATCATGGCGCGCATGGCGTATTCCAACTTCTGAGAGACCTTGAGCACGGAGAACCTCCTGTCCGGCCAGCGTAGGAGGGGGTTCCGGGCACGTCAACGCCTTGCACGGCCGTTGAACCATGATCAACTCCTGCATTTGGGGTATCAACGCGCCCATCTCGGGACCGATATCACCTGTAGGGGATCCACCCGTCCCCCGATAGGAGGACAAGGACCGCCATGGTCCGAGTACTGGTCATCGACGACGAGCCCGATGTGTTGCTGCTGTGCCGGGTCAACCTGGGGCATGCCGGGTTCGAGGTGTTGGAAGCGCAGGACGGAGAGCATGGCATCGCCGATGCCGTGGCCGAGCGCCCCGATGCCATCGTGCTCGACCTCATGCTGCCGCGGATCGACGGGTACGAGGTGCTGCGGACCCTCCGCGGGGACGAGCGGACCAGCCTGACCCCGATCCTGGTGCTGAGCGCCAAGGCGCAGCGCGAGGATCGTCGTCGGTGCCTGGAGATGGGTGCCGACGAGTTCATCACCAAGCCGTTCTCACCGGAGGCGCTGGGTGAGGCGCTGCAACGGTTGACGGCGATGGATGTGGAGGCGCGAACGGCCGGTCGTACCGAAGCGCTGGGCCAGATCGAGGACTAGGCTTCGGCGCCCGGGTAGTCGGCGCCGATCACCACGACCAATTGCGTGTCCTCAGGGACCGCCGACTCGAATTCGGCTCCGAGCAGCTTGACCTCGGCACCGTCGAGGAACTCCTCCGCCATGTTCGTGGCGTTGGATTCGTTCTGCGCCGCATCGGCACCTCCACGGAAATACACGGTCGTCTTCGCGACTCCGGTGGTGGGAGCGTTCGCTGCTTCAGCGCCTGGCGTGTAGCCCTCATCCTCGAGCATCTGTTGCACCTCAGCGGCCAGGCCTGCCGTCGACGTGGCGTTCAACACCACGAAGGTGACGCCGTCGACCTCGGGTTCAGGCGTGTTCACGGCATCCGTGGGGGTGGGGGACGTCGTGGTGGACGGCGAGGGTGAAAGCGACAACGAGGGCGACGGTGACGTTCCGCCGACGGCGGCGACATCGCCGTCGGTGTCGAAACCGTTCAACAGGACCGCCACGCCGCCGACGACCAACGCCACGAGCACGATGAGACGAGCAGGAGACAGGTTCACGCGGGCCATCCTACCCCGTAGCGATCCTGGCCCCAGCGGTGCTGGCCCGCCCGGCCCGGCTACGTGCGCACACCGAGCTGATCCGCGACCCTGCGCTGACGCCTGGCCTCCCGCACCCGGCGCAGGCGGCGCACCAGCATGGGGTCGTACTCGAGCGCCTCGGACGAGGAGACGATGCGGTTCAGGAGCTGGTGATAGCGCGCCGGCGAGAAGCCGAACGCTTCGCGGATCGCGCGGTGCTTGGCGATCGGGAGCATCCAGCTCTCACGCTCGAAATCCAAGATCGCGCGCGCTCGGTCGTCGAGCGGCTGGGGCGGGGGCGAGCTGCTCACCTGGGCAGCGTATCGACGCTCGACCGCGGTGCAAGCACCCCGAGCGCCCGGTTGGACGCACGATTCCAGCTGGGTCCCCGATGAGCCGACAAGTGAAGGGAACCCGCACGAAGGGTGAGACGATAGCCTCAAGGCGAAGGAAGGCGAGTCCGGTGGTCGACGCGGCAGGCGGGCCGGCACGATCGCGAGCCGACGATGACGAGCCCCGCAGCGAGGGTTTCCGTTGGGGTGCGCAGCTCAACATGCTGCACAACCTGGCCGCGACCCTGAACACCTTCGATGACGTCGGCAAGATCGGTGAGTCGATCACGGCCGAGCTGCACACGATCATCGACTACCACAACTGCCGGGTCTACCTGCTGGAGCCCAACGGACACACCTTGACGCCGATCGCGTTCCGGGGCGAGCTGTTCGACGAGTACGGGCAGGAGACGCTCGACGAACTCGTCACCGAGATGGGCGAGGGCATGACCGGCTGGGTCGCCGAGCATCGGACGTCGTTGCTGACGCCCAACGCGCAGGAGGTGGCGTTCGCGGTCCAGATCGAGGGCACCGACGACATCCCCGAGTCGATGCTGCTGGTGCCCATGCTCGTGGGCGAGCAGGTCGTGGGCGTGATCGTGCTCTCCAGCCTCGGGTACGGCAAGTTCGACGAAGAGGACCAGCGCCTGCTCGAGGTGCTGGCCGCCCACGCCGCCGTGGCCTTCGAGAACGCGAAGCTCCTGGGTGCCGAGCGTGAAGCGGCGGCGACCTCGGCCGCCCTGCTGGAACTGTCCCAGACCCTGACGGGCCGTCAGACCATCGGCGACATCCTGCAGGATGCCGTCGAATCGGTCCCATCCCTCGTGCCCGCCGCCGTCGTGGCGGCCTACGTGCGTGACGTCGAGACCGGCGGGTTCCGGGTCGCGCGTGTGCACGAGATCGAACGAGGCACCCTCCGGCCTCGCTCGATGGTGGCGGACGTGCCACGGGAGGTCGCCGAGTCGTTCCTGAAGGGCCAGCGCCACCCGTTCATCATCCCCAAGGTGCTGGTCGAGCAGATCCCCGAGGAACTCTGGTTGCTGGATGAGGCGAGGGAGGTCCTGATCGCCCCGCTCGACTGGGATCCCGATGGGTTCGGCGCGTTGGTCATCGTGGCGGAATCGGGACGAGACGCCTTCGACGACCGCGATCTCCGGTACGCGCGCGGCCTGTCCGACATCGCCTCCCTCGCCCTGGGGAACGCACGGCGACTCTCCGAGCTCGAGCGCTTCCACGAGTTGGTGGAGAGCCTCGATGCCGTGTTCTGGGAGGCCGACCCCGCCACGATGGTGTTCACGTTCCTGGGTGGACGGCTGGACGACATCCTCGGCGCCGAGGCCGCGGGGTGGCCGAACCAGGGCGTGACCTGGGGTTCACACATCGCCGCAGCCGATCGTGAAGCGGCGCTCGAGGCGAGTCGCGCCGCCATCGACGCCGGGCAGGACCACACGGTGGAGTACCGGGTGATCACCTCCCAGGGCAGCACGCTGTGGCTCCGCGACCTCGTGCACGTCGTCCGCGGCGCCCAGGGTCCCAAGCAACTGCGCGGGCTCATGGTGGACGTCACCGACCGCAAGCGGGCGGAGCAGGCGCTGCGCAAGAGCGAGCGCAAGTACTCCGAGGCGTTCCGGCGAGAACGGGAGGCGGCCCAACGCCTCCGCGCGCTCGATGACATGAAGAACACGTTCTTGGAGGCGGTGTCGCACGACCTCAGGACCCCGCTCACCTCGATCCTGGGTTCTGCCCTGACCCTGGAGCAGACCCGGTTCGAACTGCCCAAGGCCGAATCGCTGGACCTGGTCCGGCGCGTGGCCTCCAACGCCAGGAAGCTCGAACGCCTGCTGTCCGACCTGCTCGACCTCGATCGACTCCAGCGCGGCATCGTGTCGCCACAGCGACGCCCGACCGATCTCGCGGCCCTGGTGGCCCGCACCGTCGACGAACTCGAAGACCCCGCGGGCCACGAGATCGACGTGGATGTCGAGGCGGTCACCGTGTCCGTCGACGCCGCCAAGGTCGAACGCATCATCGAGAACCTGCTGTCGAACGCGATCCGTCACACGCCGCCCGCCACCAGGATCTGGCTCAAGGCTTCGAGCCTGGACGGCGGCCTGATGCTCGTGGTCGAAGACGAGGGCCCCGGCGTTCCCGACGACCTTCGGGAGGCGGTCTTCGAGCCGTTCCGCCAGGCGCCCGGCTCGTCGTCGGAACACTCGCCGGGGGTGGGCGTGGGCCTGTCCCTGGTTCGCCGGTTCGCCGAATTGCACGGGGGACGCGCGTGGCTCGAGGCCCGGGACGGCGGGGGCGCGTCGTTCAAGGTGTTCCTGCCTGGCGGCTACCCTTGGCCGACCTGACGGTTGGCTCAGATGAACAGGGTCACCGCATCGCGAGCCTCGAGGAGCGCCGTCGTGGCTCCTGCAGGCTCCTCCAACCCTTCGATCAGGTCGTCACGGGTGAGGCCGAGCAGATCCATGGTCATCTGGCAGGGAACCAGGTGCACTCCGAGATCCCTGGCAACCTCGAGCAGCTCCTCCGGAGAGGCGACGTGATGCTCGTCGGCCAGCTTCTTCATCATCGCCGGACCCATGCCGGCGAAGTTCATCTTGCCGAGCTTCAGATGCTCGGTGCCACCCCGATTCATCATCGACATCATCTTCTGCATCCAGTTCTCGCCGGTGATGTGCACGTCGTTGCGCACCAACGGGAACAGGCCCCAGAAGGTGAAGAAGATGGTCGTGTCCATGCCCATCGCGGCCCCCGTCGTGCCGAGGATGAAGGTCGGCCAGATCTTGTCCAGGTCGCCGCTCCACGCCATGATCACGAGCTTGTCGTGCGGCACGTGCTCGAGGTGCCTGCGCTCTCCTGGGCGCGTCCAGCGTCGCTTCGGTGGTCGCCATCGTCGCTCACCCTTCCTTGCGGATCACGAAACGGAAGACTCCCGGAGTCCTCGGTCTGCTCGACCAGTTCATGCCCGGTCGAGACGCACCATGCCTTGAAATCAGGCACCGAGCCAGGGTCGGTGGCCAGGGACTCGATCAACTGGCCGGGCCGCAGCGCGCGGATCGCCTGAGCGGTCTTCGCGATCGGCATCGGGCAGGAGAGCCCCTTCAGGTCCAGCGTGATTGCGATCGTTTCGTTCATCGTCGGTCCCTCCTAGTGAGACGGATCCTTCGGCTTCGAGAACGGGGCGCCCTCGGGGATCCTGCCTTGCGGCACGGTCTCCCAGTACAGGCGGTTGAAGAGCCACTTCGCCACGTGCCACGCGCGGTTCGGTTGCGGCGGCACCGGCGGGTGCTCGTAGTCGAACCGGAGCGAGGTCGCCTTGCCGTTCCCCGTCTCGAGGAAACACATCACCCGGCCGCCGTAGTTCTCCTTCGGGGCGGTGCCGCGGATCAGCGACGCGATCCGGCTCGCGATCACGGGCGCCTCGAAGTGCGCGGTCGACCCGGACTTCGAGATCGGCAGGTTCGTTGCATCGCCCAGCGCGAAGATCCGTTCCTGACCGTCGACGTTCAACGAGTGTTTGTCGGTGGGCAACCAACCACCGGGGTCGCCGAGCCCGGAATCGATCACGACCTGTTGGCCCTTGTGCGGCGGAACGAGGACGAGTAGGTCGTACTCCTGCTTCTCGCCCTCGAGAGACTCCACGACACCGGCTGACGGGTCCACCGCCTCCACGTTGAAGAACGTCGTGAGCCCGATCCCCCGCTCTCTCCATGATCGGCGCGATCAATGTCGACGCGCTCTCGATCGTGAACGCTCGGTTCAACGGGCTGAGAGAGCTCGACCTCGCTCTCTATCGCGGATGCCCGCGCTTGCGGAGGAACTCCTCGACCAAGAACGCGAACTCCACCGGTGCGGGTGGGCACTTGTAGGGGATACCGGCCACGCCGATCTTGATGCGGCCGCCCGGGAACCGCGCTCAGCTCCTGACTGAGCCGCTCAGCACCGGCGAGGGAGTAGAACTCGAACGAACCCTCGTCTGAGACCCGGGATGGCTTCGGGCACCAGGCGCGCCCCGGTCGCGATGATGAGGTAGTCGTACTCCAGCTCCCCCCGCGCTCTCAGCTGCACGGTGCCGGCGTCCGGATGGATCCGGATCGCCCGCTCGATCGCCAGGTCGACGCCTCTCGCGAAGGAGGTGCGCTCCTCGCGTGTCAGCCAGTGGCCCTTGGCCTCGCCGAGCGCCACGTAGAGATAGCCCGGCTGATAGTCGTGCATCCCCGTGGGATCGACCACGGTGACATGCACGTCATGCCCGAGCTCCTTGTCGAGCAGGTTGGCGGCCAAGGTGCCGCCGACCCCGCCGCCCAAGCACCACCACCCGTGCCGGCATGACGGGTCACCGAGCCTTCCGGATCACGAATCGCGCGTAGCCATCCTCGGGAACGACCTCGATCAGCTCGTGCTGGGCCTTCTGCACCCACGCAGGGATGTCGGACCTGGAGCCCTCGTCGCTCGAGAGCACCTCGATCACGTCACCCACCTGGCTTTCGCGGATCGCTCCGATCAGCGACATCAGTGGACCGGGGCACGGCATGCCCCGAGCGTCGATCGAGCGGGTCAATCCCGTCGTCGTGGATCTGCTCCTGCTCATCGTCGATCTCCTGCATCGTCACCATCTCCTCAGATGAACGTCACCGGGCCATCGGCCTCGGCGAAGAAGGAAGCCACGCCCCACACACCGTCGACGACCGGTATCCAGGTCGTCCTGATCGATCCCGAACATCTCCATCGAGTCGGCGCAGGCGTGGACGTGAACGTCGCCCAGATCCTTCGCTTGGCGCACCAGCTCGATCCACGGAGGCTTGCCCTGCGCGCGCATCGTCATCCGCCCTTCGTCGCCGGCTTCGGGCGCCACGCCGTGATCGCTTCGATGCGATCGGTCCGGAAGGCGTCGAGCGCCCAATACTGGAGGAAGATCTCCACCGCATCGGGCGATGCCCGCGCACGCTCGACCTCCTCATCGAGTCCGTCACCGTGATCGATGGGACGGGTGCGCCCGGGTTCACCGCGACGGTGGGTGTCGCGGCGGGTTCCGTCGCATGGGTCTCGCGGACACGTCCCGACGACGCTCCTGCCGCACGAACGATCGACGGTGAAGGGCTCGTCCTGGCGCCCGGGTTCATCGACGTGCACAACCACTCGGATCTCGGGGCATTGGTCGATCCCGAGATGCCGTCGACCCTGCGACAGGGCGTGACCACGGTGGTGGTGGGCAACTGCGGCTCCTCACCGTGGCCGGTCGCCGGAGCCGTCGAATGCGCCCAGCTGGTGGGTGGCGACCCCGCGACGATGGATCTCGCGTTCCCGTCGTTCGCCGGCTACCTCGACCGTCTCGACGCCGCACGGCCCGCCGTCAACGTCGCCGCCCTCGTCGGTCACGGGGCGATCCGCTCGCAGGTCATGGGCGGGCAACGCCGGCCACCGACCGAGGAGGAACTCGGGGCGATGCGCCGGGCGGTTTCGCGCGCGATGGACGACGGCGCGCTCGGGCTCTCCACGGGGCTGATCTACGCGCCGGGCATGTACGCGCGCACGGACGAGGTCGTGGCCCTCGCGGAAGAGGCCGCGAGCCGGGGCGGCATCTACGCGTCACACATCCGCGGAGAGGGTGAGCATCTGTTCCGCGCGGTCGACGAAGCGATCGAGATCGGCCGGCGCGCGGGAGGCCCCGCGCACGTGAGCCATCTCAAGTGCGAGACATCGCTTGGTCTGGGGCAGGGCCGGTGAACTCCTGCAGCGGTTCCACGGTGACGACGACGTCACCGGCGACCAGTACCCCTACGAGGCGTGGGCCTCGGTCCTGTGGTCGCTGCTGCCCGAGTGGGCCCCCGTGGACGAGGTCGCCCGGATCTGGGCCGACCCCGACCGCCGCGCGACGCTGGCACGGGCGATCGAGGAGGGCGAAGGCGACGCGTTCCAGTCCTCGGTCCGCGGCGTGGGGTGGGACCGGATCGTGATCGAGGCCACCGCCGACACGGCCTGCAACGGCGAGAGCATCGCAGCGATCGCGCAGGAACGCGGGGTGGCGCCGGTCGAAGCCTGCATCCAGTTGTTGATCGAGGAACCGCAGACGGCGTGCATCGGCCACGCGATGGCCGAGGACGACGTACGCACGATCATGGCCGACCCCGACGTCATGGTGGCCTCGGACGCGTCGTCGATGTCGCCGACGGGGCCGCTCGGCGGGCTGCCCGTCCACCCCCGCAACTACGGAACCTTCCCCCGGGTCCTGGGGCGCTCCGTACGCGAGGGTGTCCTGACCCTGGAGGCCGCCGTCCGCAAGATGACCTCGCTGCCTGCCGATCGTTTCGGGTTGCCGAAGCGCGGCCGCATCGAGGAGGGCGCGGTCGCCGACCTGGTGCTGTTCGACCCCGCCACCGTGCAGGACCGGGCCGACTTCGATGCTCCGCACACCTTCCCGGAGGGGATCAGGGCGGTCATCGTCGGCGGAGCGATCGCGTGGTCGGCGGATGGAGGGGCGATCGAACGGTCGGGGCGCGTGCTCCGTCGGACCTAGCCGCCCGGGCACGCTCCCCACAGCCCGGCGCCGGCCTCCCGCCCCGCCCGCTGTGCCTGCGTGAGCCGGTCGACGTATCGCACGTTCGGCGGGACGGTGAGGAGCACGGCGTAGCCGTCCTCGAGGATGCGCTCGTCGAAGAGTTCGTTCCCGACCCAGACGTAGGCCAGGGTTCGGTCGTACCGATCGGTCCGATCGACGTCGAACTCCAGCTCGACCTCGCGACCGGCGAGCGCCTGCTCGGTGTAGCGGGTGGCCTCCTGCCCGAAGCACTCCTCGTCGGTGTAGGGCCCGTCCTTCTCGGGCGTGTCGATCCCGATGATCCGGATCGTGGTGTCCCGTCCGTCGAGGTCGACGTGGATCGTGTCGCCGTCGACGATCCGGGTCACCGTCGCGTCCGAGCGCGGCCCTCCGGCCCCCGGGACCGGACGATCCGTCACCCGCTCACCGGAGCCACCCAACGCTCCGCAGGCGGTCATCGTCACGAGTCCGGCGATGCCGACCCATCGGACCACACGCATGGCCGGACGCTACCGTAGGTGGATGGACGTGGGCTTCCATCCCGCCGATCCCGGCTTCGTCGCCGACCCGTATCCCGTCTACCGCGAGCTCCGCGATCGCTCCCCGGTGATCCACGACGAGGCCCTCGATCTGTGGCTGGTGGCCCGGTACGAGGACGTGAACGCCCTCCTGCGGGATCGCCGCTTGGGTCGCACCTACCTCCATGTCGCCTCGCACGAGGAGATGGGGCACACGGCCCCGCCGGCGCAGCACGATCCGTTCTGGCACCTCATCACGCACGGCATCCTGGACATGGAACCGCCCGACCACACGCGGGTTCGCCGGCTGGTGGCCAAGGCCTTCTCGCCGCGCATGGTCGAGTCGATGCGAGCGCCGGTGCAGGGCCTGATGGACGGGCTCATCGAGGGACGGCGAGGGGCCGGGAGCTTCGACCTGATCGCCGCCGTGGCCGAGCCGCTCCCGGTCGCCATCATCGCCGAGCTGCTCGGCATCCCCGCGGCCGACCGACATCGCCTGCGACCCTGGTCGGCCGACATCTGCCGCATGTACGAACTGCAGCCGACCGACGAGGATGCCGCGATCGCCGTGCGCGCCAGCATCGAGTTCTCCGACTACCTCCGGGAGCTCTCGAGGGAGCGACGTGCCTCGCCCGCGGGCGACCTGATCAGCGAGATGACCTCGGTGGTCGACGACGGTGATCACCTCACCGAGGACGAACTGATCGGCACGTGCGTCCTGCTGCTCAACGCCGGCCACGAAGCCACCGTGAACGTGACCGGCAACGGATGGTGGTCGCTGTTCCGTCACCCCGACGCGCTCGCTCGGCTCCGTGCCGAACCCGCGCTCGTTCCCTCAGCGGTCGAGGAGATCATGCGGTGGGACACCCCGCTGCAGATGTTCGAGCGCTGGGCGCTGGAGGACGTCGAGATCGGTGGCATCACGATCCCGCGAGGCTCGGAGTTCGGGTTGCTGTTCGGATCGGCGAACCGCGACCCCGACGTCTTCACGGATCCGGACGCCTTCGATCTCGAGCGCGAACCGAACCCGCACCTGACCTTCGGCGCGGGGATCCACTTCTGCCTGGGAGCCCCGCTGGCCAGGCTCGAGCTCCAGACGTCGTTCTCCACGGTGCTCCGAGGGCTCCCCGACCTGGTGTTGGTCGAGGAGCCCTCGTGGAAGCCGAACTACATCATCCGCGGTCTGGACCGGCTCCTGGTGAGCGCCTGAAGCCTTCCCCGCCTAGCTCTTCTTGGCCAAGGCGATGAGGTCGACGTCCGTGAACGGTTCGGGGACCTGGTCCTTGGGAGCGTCCGGCGGCAACAGGTTCAGCCACAGCGAACCGGTGTCCTGTCCGAACAACGCGAGCTTCGCCGCGTCATCGGGCGTGACCGCCAGCGTGACCAGCTGGTTGGTCGCCGCCTGCTGTTCCGGATCGCCATCGCTGGAGACGGCCAAGACCTTGACGTCGGGCAACAACGCCACCGATGCACGAGCGCCGCTCTTCTCAGCTGAAGGTCGCGAACACCCGGACGCGGTCCCCGCGGTTCAGGACGTTGGCCACGGTCTGCTCCGGACGCAGCTCCACCGTGTAGGCGGTGAAGCCATCGGGGATCCCCAGCGACCCACCTTGGACCGTGCCGAGCTCGTCGATCCGGTTCGCCAGGATCTGCTCACCTTCGACCAGCGGTTGGCTCACCGTGCGGCCCTGGAGTTCCTCCAGCGAACCCACGGCGCCGGGCACGATGTAGTTCTTGGGGATCTCCTGCTCGACCAGCTTGCCTTCTTCGATCAGCGGGTCGAGCTCGGTGCCTGCCGGCACGTCCTCGGATGCGACGACCACGGTGGACGTCGGTCCGCCGGTGGTCGCCTCCTCCTTCACGTTCATGGTGTACAGGACCACGCCTGCCGCGGCCATCACGGCCAACAGCAGGGCGATCGGGATCACCAGTGTCTGTCTCCTCATTCGGGTCTCCTCCTGTGTCCAGACCGCTCCGTCAGAGGTCCTCGATCAACCGCGAGTGTCCGAGGGTCGCGGCGGCCACCTGCCGGAACACCGGCTCCAGGTCTCCGCTCCCCGACTCGCAGAAGTAGTTGTCCCCGTCCTTGTTCTCGTTGATCCCGCATCCACCGGGGACGTCGTCGATGGAATTGGTGGCAGCCTTCGCGAGGTTCGTGCTGGCGTAGGCGTTGCGGAAGGCCCCGCTGGTGTCGCGCTCGAGCACTTGGCGCCCCCGACCCCGTAGGCGATCGTGTAGATCGTCTGACCGGCGGCCTTCGCGATCGTTCGCCTTGTTGTTCAGGTAGCTGCACGGCTGCAGGCTGTCGGGCTGGTTCGCCTCACCGTCGGTCATGAAGATGATGATGTCGGGGACGTCCGAGCGGCCCTGCGTTTGCAGCATCTCGCGAGCGGCGTCCAGCGGATCGCCGAGGTTCGTGTGGCCGGCGTCCGTCTTGATCGACACCGTTCACGCGCACGGTGATCGTGGGCGACACCTTGAGGCAGTTGATGGCCGTGACGATCTGGCTCGACGTGTTGAGCGATCCGTCCGATCGGTCGTAGTCCGAGCTCAGCGGCGCGATCTGACCAGAACGACGCCGCGGCCTGCGGGTAGAGCTGCGGATCGTTCGCGTTGCACTTGTCCGTGGGTCTCCCGTACGGCAGGGCCACGACGCCGACGTGGTGCTCGGACGAGTCGTAGAAGTCCAGCACGGACCGGGCAGCGTTCTTCGCGTTCGCGAGGTCGGCGGTCGTCATCGACCCGGTTCGGTCGATCACCATCACCACGTCGAGCGGATTGGGTTGAGCGCCGCACGCGCCTCGGCACGAGGCCGCGCTCACCGACCCGGTGCTCCCCTGCTTGATCCCGATCACGGGCGCGAAGATGTAGTTGACGGTCTCGCTCGTGCGCACGCTGACCGTGTTGCACTTGTCCCCGATGTACGGGTTGCACGTGTGCTGGGACCGGCCGCGCTTGGTCTTCCAATCGGTCGACCACGTTCCCGTCGACGGTCCGCAGATGTACGGCACGTCCGCCAGGTCCGGCGCCCCGTCGCCGTTGCGGTCCCCCACCACGCACTTGAAGGTGATGTTGATGGTGGCCGGATCGATCCACGGAGCGTTGTCCAGCGTCACCTGCAAGGCCTTCGCCGACGCGATCGCGCCTTGGGTCGAGCCCTGCGCCGGCAGCTCCTGCGCACCGGCGAGCGCGCCGAAGTCCACCGCGTTCTGCAGCACCTGACGTTCGTGGAAGAGCCGGGACAGGTCGATCGTGAACGCGACCGCACCGAACAGCACCACCATCAGGAACATCGCCATGATGATGATGGCGCCGGACTCGTCGTTGGCCCGGGCGTGCACCCGGCGCAGGATCCTGTTCACGGCTATGCCCCCTCGAATCGGACCTCAGACTGCGAATGCAGGTTCAAGTCATCCCCGAGTCCGACGAAACCGGGCAGTGGCGTGAAGTACGGATACCGGTAGTCCACGATGACCCGCACGTAGTCGCCCTCGGCCCACGAGGAGGCCGAGGTGGGGCATGCGGAGAAGCCGCCGCCACCCCTGCTGCACTGCACGGTGACGGTGAGTTTGGTCTGGTCCAGGAACCCGGCCGCCTCGCGGACGCGTCCCTCGATCGCCGCGGGATCCGGATCGACGGCCGCGAGACGCGCGCCTTCGCGAGCGGCATGCGCGGTGCCGTTCCACGTGTGGAACCCGAAACCGAAATCGATGATGGCGAAGACCAGCATGAAGAACAGCGACGCCACGATCGCGAATTCGACCGCTGCCGCTCCTGCTTCTTCGTGTCGCCTTGCTCCGCGCGTTCGCCCGGATCGCTTCACATCGATGCTCCTGTCATCCCATGGGACGGACGTTTCCTTATCGAAAGTTTGAGGGCCTCTCCTTGAGCGCAGCCACGGCCGATGGTCGACGGCTGCCCGTGCGCGGGCGAGAGACGAAAGGCGGAGCCGAGCGCGATCGGCCAGCGGCGGATACCGCGGTCGATCCTCGGCGGCAGGCTTGAGCCGGCATGTCCATCCCCCTCGATCCATCGCCAGGCCCTCGTGGATATGCCCGTTCCATCGGCACATCGGTGCCCTGCGCCGTATAGGACCGAAGGAGGCTTCGAGCGTAGGTCGGATGGTGGGGGGCGAACGTCAGAGCCGGCGGTCGGATTCGAACCGACGACCTAGCGATTACAAATCGCTTGCGCTACCGGGCTGCGCCACGCCGGCCGGGCGGGAGCGAGTCTATCGCCGTGTCCGTCGCCTGAACGCATCCCCGTTCGTGGCGAGCGCGTACACGACGAATCCGTTGATCGCGAGCGACACGAACCCCGTCGCCGAACGGAGCTGGGACAACGCGCCCAGCACCCCGAGCGAGGCGAGCACGATCGCGAGGATGCGCCCGCCGTTCATCCGGGCCAGGACGAGGACGCCGGCCAGCAGGTGCAACCCTCCGACGACCACGAGGACGGCGGCGAAGGCCCGAGCCGACCCCAGCCCGGTCAACGTGGGCCTGGCTCCCGAGCTCAGCAGGATCAGCGCGCCCAGCAACGAGAAGCCGGCGGACA
Organism: uncultured Actinomycetes bacterium; assembly: GCA_963797635.1. Lineage (GTDB taxonomy): Bacteria > Actinomycetota > UBA4738 > UBA4738 > HRBIN12 > JAOUEA01. The sequence goes on along the minus strand of CAWCPZ010000010.1, from coordinate 413,410 downwards.
CCAGGAGCAGGACCCCCGCGGCGGTGATCACCCCTGGACGTCGAGGAGCGACGTTCGGATCGGTTCCCGGGGGAACGCGATCGGCCCACGCTTCGTAGCCGGCGTGGGGCGGTGGCGGCAGCGACTCGTCCATGACCGTTCCTCGATCCGCGCGGTGCGGATCCTCCGGTCAGGTCATCGGCCGTCGGCGGCCGGAACCGTAGCCTCTCTCGCGGGCAAGACGCCGCCGTACAAGACCGCGGCCAGCGACGCGGACGCGTTCAACGAGCCCACGCGCCCGTGCATCGGCAGTCGAACCAGGATGTCGCACCGCTCACGCACCAACCTCGACATCCCTTCCCCCTCGCTGCCCACGACGAGCGCCACCTTGCCCTCGGGTGCGGGCTCGTCGTAGATCGACGCCGCGGCGTCGCCGTCCAGCCCGACGACCCAGAACCCGGCATCCTGCAGCCGGTCGAGGGCGCGAGCGATGTTCGCGACGCGGGCATGCGGCAGATGCAGCAGCGCCCCGGCCGAGGCTCGAACGGCGCTCGCGGTGACATCGGCGGCACGCTTGGTCCTGGTGATCAGCATGGCCGCACCCGCCGCTTCGGCCGAACGCGCAGCCGCACCCAGGTTCTGGGGATCGGTGATGCCGTCCAGCACCACGACGATGGCGTCCTCGGCGAACGGGTAGGTCGCGACCTCTCGCTCGGTGAGGACGCCCGAGCCCTCCTCCCGGTCGGGGGCATCGATCCGGGCCACCACGCCCTGATGGTCGGCGGCCATGCCGTCGAGCCTGGCGCGCGGGGTCACCGTGATCCGCACCCCGGCGCGTTCCGCCGCCTCGAGGAGCGAGCGCATCCCCTGGGTCACCTTCGGTGAGGACACCACCAGGACCTCGGTGGCCCGCCCCGCACGGATCGCCTCCGTGACCGCGCGCCGGCCACCCACGACCGACCCGGGCTCCGGCGGTCGCGTCCGGCGTCGATGGGCTCGGTCGCGGTCGCGGCTCATCGCGAACCCGCGATCGGTTCGAGCAGGGCGATCGCCATGCAGCCGACGCCGTCGCCCTGCAACCCGAGTCCTTCGGGACGCGTGGCCTTGACCGAGACCGCGCCGACCGGAAGACCGAGCGCCCCGGCGAGGGCCGAGCGCATCTCGGATCGCCTCGGCGCGATCGAGGGCCGCTCGCCGATCACCGTGAGGTCGCAGGACGCGGCCGCGAACCCCGCGTCCGCGACGAGGGTGAGCGTGCGTGCGAGGAGGTCGAGCCCGGCGATCCCCTCGAGGGCGGGATCCGATTCGGGGAAGTGCTCCCCGACATCACCGAGCGCGGCCGCTCCCAGCAGGGCGTCGGCCAGCGCGTGACACACCGCGTCGCCGTCGGAATGCCCCCTGAGGCCGTCGACACCCTCGAACCGGATGCCGCCGAGCATCAACGGTCTTCCTTCCGCCCACGGATGGACGTCGAACCCGATCCCCACGCGAGGCGTCTCAGCCATCCCCGCCTCCCATCCGGGCTTCGGCCTGTGCGAGATCGAAGAGGGTGGTGATCTTCGTGTTCATCGGGTCGCCGGGCACGGCGCGGACCTGATGACCGGCCAACTCCAGCACCGCGGCGTCGTCGGTCAGCGTGAGCCCTGCCTCCACGGCGCGGTCGTGAGCGGCGCGGAGGGCCTCGGTCGCGAACGCCTGTGGCGTCTGTGCCAGCGCGAGTTCCTCCCGGTCGACCGTGCCGACGACCACCCCGTCGAGCACCCGCTTGACCGTGTCCGTGACCGGGACGACGGGGATGACGCCGATCGTCGCGTCGTCGATCGCATCGATCACGGCGGTGAACAGATCGGGCGCAGCGAACGGCCTGGCCGCATCGTGCACCGCGACGACCGGAGCATCATCGATCACGGCGAGCGCGGCACGCACCGATGCTTGTCGCGAGTCCCCGCCGGTCACCACCACCGCCGGCCGTCCGCAGAACTCCACACACCCCTGCGCGTAGTCCTCCCAGCCTGCGGGCGCGACCACGACCAACGAGCGGACCGACTCCGAGGCAGCCGCGGCGGTGGCGGCCACCGTCAGCATGGGCCTGCCCCCGATGGGCAGGAACGCTTTCGGTTGGTCGACCGCGCCCAGACGTCTGCCCGCGCCGGCGGCCAGGACGATCGCGACGGCGCCGAGGGGCTCGGGTTCCATGCCCGAAGCATGCCAGAGACGTCCGGGTGCCAGCCGGTGGCCAACCGATCAAGAGGCGGCAGCTAGGAGGCCGGCACGGACTCGCCGTCGGGGGCCAACACGCCGAAGACCATGCGGCCGGTGGTCGTCTGGATCACGTTCGTGACCTTGATGTCGGCGCTGGACCCGATCTCCTCGACGGCCTTCTCCACGACGACCATCGTGCCGTCCTCGAGGTAGCCCACCGCCTGACCGTGTTCGCGCCCCTCCTTCACCAGGCGCACCGAGATCTCATCCCCCGCCGAATACGGCACGCGGAACTTCGATGCCAAGGCGTTGATCTGCGCCACGGGCACGCGGAGGGCTTCGGCCACCTTCGCCATGTTGTGATCGACCGTGATCAGCGTCGCCCCTCGTTCACGGGCGAGCCGAACCAATGCGGCATCGACGTCGAGCACCCCGGCTTCTTCCACCAGCTGGAACTGCACCGTGGGGGCCTTCTGGAGCTCCACCAGGACATCGAGGCCTCGCCGTCCTCGCTGGCGACGGTTCGGATCCGAGGAATCGCTCACCGCCTGGAGCTCTCGCAGCACGCCATCGTGCAGCAACACCGTGCCGCTCACGAACCCGGTGGCCACCAGATCGGCCACCCGTCCGTCGATCAACGCGCTGGTGTCGAGCACGTGCAGGTCGCCCCTGCCCGCCACCGACGCTCTCGGCTTCATGCCGACCAGCCCGAAGATGTCCTCGTACTTCGCTTCACCCAGACGGAAGCCCAGCGACCCACACACGAGGTAGACGAACACGATCGCCGGCCACGCCGCGGCGTCGGGAACGAACAACAGCGGCACCATGAGCAACGCCGCGACGACCAGGCTGATGATGAACCCCACGACCCCGCCGGCGAGCTGCGGCGCGGGCTTGCGGCGCAGCTCCTGCTCCAGACCACTCACCGCGCGAAGGGTCAGGCGCCCGGCGACGCCGCCGATCACGAATCCGACCGCGGCGCCCAGGAAGATGCAGAGCAAGGCGAGGCTGGTGCTCTCGCTGGCGAAGGTGCCGCCGGCCAGGAACCCGCCGGTGCCGAACAGGGCGATGAAGATGAGCCGGACACCTTCGACCACGCGCCCTCGGACGGCGCCGCTTCGGTTCGACTCCGGTTCGCGCTCGGACACTCGATCCCCGCTTCCATCGCATCCGACGGCAGATCCGGCCGCGGGCAGGCCGAACGAGCCCTACGCCGTGGTCATCGGCGCCCAGACCGGGCGCCTGTAGGGATGGGATGCGTTGGTGGAGAACTCAGGAGGGGCGAACGATCAGGCCTGCGCGACGACCTTGACGCCGTGGGCGCCGTCCAGGACGTCGTCGATCATGATCTCGGCGTCGTCCTCGGACTTGCCCGTCGCGTGCGACAGCTCGGAGATCAGGATCTGGCGTGCCTTCGTGATCATCCGCTTCTCGCCGGCCGAAAGGCCCTTCTCGCGGTCACGGATGGACAGGTTCCTCAGCACCTCGGCCACCTGATACGGGTCGCCGGAGTGGAGCTTCTCCATGTTGTTCTTGAAGCGGCGGCTCCAGTTGGCGGCCATGGAGGACTCGTCCTCGGTGAGGACCTTGAGCACCTTCTTGACCTCGGCCTTGCTGACGACCGACCGCAGCCCGACCTGCTCGGTGGAATCGGTGGGGATCATCAGGGTGAGGTCGCCGTAGGCGACGCGCAGCACGAGGTACGTACGCTTCTCGCCCAGGAACTCCTTCTCCCGCAGCTCCTCGATCACTGCGGCTCCATGCTCCGGATGCACTACGGTGTCGCCCTTACGGAACACGGAACCTCCCAGATCGGTGGAAACAGGGGCCTGGCTGACTAGTCAAAGGGTAGCATGAGAGGGTCTTGCGACGCAACCCATCACCGCAGGTCAGAGGCCGTATTCGTCGCTTGATCGGCCGCCGGAGACCTAGGGCGAACGGCGTATCAGCGCCCTCGTTCCCACCCGGAGAACGGACCGGGGGAACCCCCGAACCTGCCTCGGTGCCACGCCGCCGCCGTTCGTGTGCTGTGGTTTGACACGGCTCCGGCCCGGGCGCATAAAGGCTACGTTCGCGTATCGCACGATTCCGCGAGGAAGATCCGATCTCGCGAACCAACGCGGCGGCCGGCGACGGTCGTCCTCGGCTCGAAGCGCCCCTCGATCCGAGGGCGGCACGCCGGTCGTCCGCTGCTCCCCAGGGGTGATCCCTAGGCGTGTGACCAGCTCACGGCCTCGGCAACCGAGCGGACCGGCACGACCTGAAGACCGTCGGATGCTTCGTCGCTGGGTGGCGCGAACACGTGGGTGCATCCCGCCGCCCGGGCTGCGGCGAACCGCTGGCGCATGCCGACCACGGAGCGCACCTGGCCCGTGAGGGAGACCTCCCCGATGAACACCGCCCCTTCGGGGGCACACGTGCCGCTCGATGCCGATGCCAGCGCGGCCGCCACGGCGAGGTCACACGCGGGGTCCTCGACCCTGATGCCGCCCGAGGACGCGCCGAAGAGCTCGGCGCGTCCGAGCCGGATCCCGGTGGAACGGTCGAGCACGGCGGCGACCAGCTGGAACCGTCGTGCGTCGAGACCGGTGGCCTGGCGCCGGGCGGGGCCCTCGGTGCTGCCGACCAGGGCCTGCACCTCGACCGCGAGGGCTCGGCGGCCAGCCAGGGGCACCCCGACGGCGGCCCCGGGAACCTGCTGGCCGGAGACCAGGATGGCCGTGGGATCGATCGGCGCGAGACCGCCGGCCCCCATCTCGAACCACGCGCTCTCACCTTCGGCGCCGAACCGGTTCTTGCCGCCGCTGACCACCCGGAGCCCGGAACGTGCGTCGCCATCGAACGACAGCACGACATCGACGGCGTGCTCCAGGGCACGTGGCCCGGCGAGGTCGCCGTCCTTGGTGACGTGGCCGGTCATGACCACGGCGATGTCGAGCGTCTTGGCCAGCCCCACCAGCGCGTCGGCGCACGTCCGCACCTGCGAGACACCACCGGGCACCTGGGAGCCGGAGGTGTCGCGGAGCGCCTGGATGGAGTCCACCGCGAGCAGGAACGGACGCGCCTCGGTGGCCGTGGACAGGACCGCCGCGAGGTCGCGACCGGGGGCGAACGAGATCTGGTCACCGTCGATCCCCAACCGACGGGTGCGGCCGGCGACCTGGGCGTGGGATTCCTCGCCCGAGACCAGGAGGCAGGGATGGCCGTCGGCGGCGACCCCCGCGAGGAGCTGGAGCAGCAGCGTCGACTTACCGATCCCCGGTTCGCCCGCGAGCAGCGTGACCGACCCGGGGACGAGCCCTCCGCCCAGGACCCGATCGAGATCGCCCAGTCCCGTGGTGACCCGGGCGTCGACGGACATCCCGGCTTCACGACGGAGCGGCACCGGTGTCGAGCTGTGCCCGTCCCGTGAGGCCCCCGCGACCTCTTCGATCGTGCCCCAGGCTCCGCACCCAGGGCACCGGCCGGCCCACTGGGAGACCTGCTGACGGCAATCGCGGCACGCCATGATCGTTCGTGTCTTCGCCATGGCCCGACCCTATCCAGCGGGACCGACACGGTTCGAGGTGCTAGGGTGGATCCACTCGCGACGTGATCGACGCGTCGCCCCCGACCGGAAGGAGTGATGAGCGATGACTGCAACCTCGGTCCTCGACATCTCGCACACGCTGCGTCCTTCCGGGTCCTGCGCGTAGCCGGCGTCTCCGCCGCTCGCGCCCCGCTCCCGTCCGGACGCGGCACCGCTGTGTGTCCACGATCCGAAAGGAGCACCCGCGTTGCACGACGCGAACCCCGAACCGAGTCCGTTCGACCACTTCCTGGATGAAGGGCTGATCGAGCACGTCATCCGACCGATCAAGAGCGGCAAGGAAGCATCGGTCCACCTGTGCCGCGCCAACCCACGGACCACCGGCCACGATCTGTTGGCCCTGAAGGCATATCACCCGCTCAACCGGCGAGATTTCCGCGATGAGTCGATGTACCGCGACGGCGAATGGATCAAGCCGCGGAGGGTCCGCGTGGCCCTCGAGAAGAAGACCACGTTCGGGCGCCAGGTGCAGGGCTCGATCTGGGTCAACCGGGAGTGGGAGACGCTCCGCGCCCTGTCCGACGGCGGCGTGTCCGTCCCCGCACCGATCGAACGAACCGAGGACGCGATCCTCATGACCTACGTCGGCGATGAGGAACTCGCCGCGCCGCAGTTGCGGAACTACCGGCCCGACGATACGGCCGAGGCGCAGGATCTGTTCGACCAGCTCCTGCGGGCCATCGAGCGGATGCTCTACCTCAACGTGGTGCACGGTGACCTCTCGCCGTACAACCTGCTGGTGTGGGACGGCACCCTCGTGGTCATCGACGTGCCGCAGGCGGTGGACCCCCGCAAGAACCGCCACGCGCGTTCGTTCCTGGAGCGAGACCTCGAGCGTGCGTGCGGATGGGCCGAGGCGCATGGGCTCGGCGCCGACGCGAGCCGGCTCACCGCCGACTACTGGACCGCGTGGGAGTTCGCCGATCTCATCCCCGAGGACCTGCGAGGACTCACCATGTGACCGCGGTCGTCCTGACTCAGGGGGTCGTGTCCCTGCTCACGCCGATCACGAACCCGGTGGCGACCACCAGGAGGCCCGCCATGAAGGTTCCTCCGAGCCAGACGCGGACCGACGTCGCGGCCGACCCCCAGAGCGCATCGACCACGGCGGCGGCATCCTGGGGCGAGCGCGCGGCGACCTCGTCGCCGGCGATGTCGTTCGCGAAGTACAGCACCGCGGCTCCCAGGGCGATGCAGGCGCCCAGCAACACCAACCGGGGGCCCTTGCGCCCGGGGAGCGCGATGGCGACGATCGCGAGCACGATGCCTCCGGCCAGGAGCGGCGTGTCCCACCGTTCGGCGGCAGACTGCGCCTTCCGGAGTTTCACGATGTCGCGGGCGCTCATCAGCTCGACCCCTTCGGAGCTGAGCGGACCGAGCGGCAGAGCGCCGATCACCGCCTCCTCGCGGGCGAGGAGGCGGGCCAGGTCGCCGGCCGTGATGACCACGGGTTCGTCCAGGTCGTCGTCGAGCGCCCGTTCGTAGGCGATGTCGACCACGCCCTGGAACAGCTCCCGATACGCACGGGTCTCGGTGACCGCGACGGCCGACTCGACGATCGCCTCGCGCCTGGGTTCGAGGGCCGGCGCCTGCTCCACGATGGCGTCGGCGGTGCGCTCGGCCACCACCCGCTGGAACAGCTGGTCCGCCAGCAATCGACGCCCCACGTCGTCGGCGCGTCCGGCGGCGAAGAGGCCCGCGTTCACCCCGTAGAGGTAGGCACCACCGACGATCCCGGCGGCGGCCAGCACGGTGCCCAGCCAGGCCAGGACCTTCATGGCGGTTCGCACGTCGGCATCCTACGGCTGCGGAACGTGCCGCCTACGGACCGGCGGGGTCGTCCGCGATCGGGCTCGGCGATGGAGGGACGAGGAACCGGTCGGGATCCGGACCCAGCACGACGCACGCTGGATGCCGAGAAGCCCGGTCCCCATGCGGGGCCGGGCTTCGGCCTTGAGTGGTGGCGCCTCACAGGACGCCGCCGGGATGCGGGTGATCGACCTACTCGGTCGAACCCGCAAGTTCCACGGGAGGCACGTCGGGCGGAAGCATGCCGTCCGTGTGCTCGAAGACGATCTCGCCGTCCACGGCGTCGACGAAGATGGTCTCGCCGGCGCGGAACTCCTTGTAGAGGAGCTTCTCGGAGAGCGGGTCTTCGACCAGACGCTGGATGGTGCGGCGCAGCGGCCGGGCCCCGAGTGACTGGTCGTAGCCCTGGGTGGCCAGCAGGACCTTGGCCGCCTCGGTGAGCTCGATCTCGACGTCCTTGGCCTTCAGCTGGTCGCGCACCCGGCGCATCATCAGGTCGACGATGTTCTTGACGTCGTCCTGGGTCAGCGAGCGGAAGACGATGACCTCGTCGATGCGGTTGATGAACTCGGGACGGAAGGACTTCTTCAGTTCCTCCGTGACCCGGTCGCGCATCTTCTCGTAGGTGACCTCTTCGTTGGCGCTGGCCGCGAACCCGATGCCGGGACCCTTCTGGATGTCACGCGTGCCCAGGTTCGAGGTCATGATGATGATCGTGTTCTTGAAGTCCACCTTGTGACCCTGTGAGTCCGTGAGGTGACCGTCCTCCAGGATCTGGAGCAGCGTGTTGAACACGTCGGGGTGAGCCTTCTCGATCTCGTCGAACAGGACCACGCTGAACGGCTTGCGGCGCACGGCCTCGGTGAGCTGGCCACCCTCTTCGTACCCGACGTAGCCGGGAGGAGAGCCGATGAGGCGGCTGACCGTGTGCTTCTCCATGTACTCGGACATGTCGAGCTGGATCAGCGAGTCTTCGTCGCCGAACAGGAACTCGGCGAGCGCCTTGGACAGCTCGGTCTTGCCGACGCCCGAGGGCCCCAGGAAGATGAACGAGCCGGCGGGGCGACGGGGGTCCTTCAGCCCGGACCGCGTGCGGCGCATGGCGCGGGACACCGCCGAGATCGCCTCGTTCTGGGTGACGATGCGCTTGTGGAGCTCGTCCTCCATGCGCAGCAGCTTCTCGGTCTCTTCTTCCGTGAGCTTGAAGACGGGGATGCCGGTCCAGATGGACAGGACCTCGGCGATCTCCTCTTCGTCGACCTCGGACAGGATGTCCATCTCGCCGGACTTCCACTCTTCCTCGCGACGGGAGCGCTCTTCCTGCAACTGACGCTCCTTGTCGCGCAAGGAGGCGGCCTTCTCGAAGTCCTGGCCGTCGATCGCGGATTCCTTCTCGAGGCGCACCTCGGCGATCTTCTCGTCGACCTCGCGAACGTTGGGCGGCGCGGTCATGCGACGGATGCGCATGCGCGAGCCGGCCTCGTCGATGAGGTCGATCGCCTTGTCGGGCAGGAACCGGTCGCTGATGTAGCGGTCGGCGAGGTTGGCGGCGGCGACCAACGCGTCGTCGGTGAAGTTGACGCGGTGGTGGGCCTCGTAGCGGTCGCGCAAGCCCTTGAGGATCTCGATCGTGTGGGCGACGGACGGCTCCTGCACCTCGATGGGCTGGAACCGGCGTTCGAGCGCCGCGTCCTTCTCGAGGTGTTTGCGGTACTCGTCTCGCGTGGTGGCGCCGATGGTCTGCAGCTCACCGCGAGCGAGCATGGGCTTGAGGATGCTGGCGGCGTCGATGGCGCCTTCGGCGGCCCCGGCGCCGACGAGCGTGTGCAGCTCGTCGATGAACAGCACGATGTCGCCGCGGGTCTTGATCTCCTTCAGCACCTTCTTGAGGCGCTCCTCGAAGTCACCGCGGTAGCGGGAACCGGCGACGAGGGCGCCGAGGTCGAGCGTGTAGATCTGCTTGCCCTTCAGCGTCTCCGGGACCTCGCCCCTGACGATGTCCTGGGACAACCCTTCGACGACGGCGGTCTTGCCGACACCGGGCTCACCGATCAGCACCGGGTTGTTCTTGGTGCGCCGGGACAGGACCTGCATGACCCGCTCGATCTCCTTCTCGCGACCGATGACGGGATCGAGCTTGCCGTCTCGCGCGAGCTGGGTGAGGTTGCGACCGAACTGGTCGAGCACCATGGAACCCTGGCCGCTCTGCCCTTCGCCCTGGCCACCGGGGGTGGTCTCGCCCTTGCCACCGGTGTAGCCCGACAGCAGTTGGATGACGGTCTGACGGACGCGGTTGAGGTCGGCGCCCAGCTTCTGCAGCACCTGGGCCGCGACGCCCTCGCCTTCGCGGATCAGCCCGAGCAGGATGTGCTCGGTGCCGATGTAGTTGTGACCGAGCTGCAGCGCTTCGCGCAGCGACAGCTCCAAGACCTTCTTCGCACGCGGGGTGAAGGGGATGTGGCCGGTGGGCGCAGCCTGGCCCTGGCCGATGATCTCCTCGACCTGCTGGCGGACGGCTTCGAGCGAGATGTTCAGCGATTCGAGGGCCTTGGCGGCGACGCCTTCGCCCTCGTGGATGAGACCGAGCAGGATGTGCTCGGTTCCGATGTAGTTGTGGTTGAGCATCCTGGCTTCTTCTTGCGCCAGGACGACGACCCTTCTGGCTCGATCCGTGAACCGTTCGAACATGTCAGCGTCCTCCGGGCCGCGAAGCCCACATGTTCCGGCCTAGGGGATCTGCGGACCACGTCCTACCCCCGAGGCACCTGAGGCGCCGCACCCGGTGTCCGGCCGCGGCGCCCACTGGAGGGAAGTATACCCGTGGGGCCTGATAACCCTTGAACGCCCGCTCCATACTTCCCGTCCTTCCGTCACCGACCCGGTGATGCCCTCTGCAGGGTTATTCGGACGTTCACCGTCGGAGGATGAGCATTTCCCCCAAGTCTTCCGACAAGTCTGTCGGCGGGTTCTTCGGCAACGTCGTGATCCCACGCGATGGCGCGGCCGATCCCTAGGGGTCGAACGGCCCACCGTGCCTGGAGGGGGCCTTTCGGCCGATGCCGCCCATCCCCCATCCGGGCCATCACGATCTCCCCCGTATGACCAGTTGTGTCGGCCCGTTGAGCGATGCGAGGATGTCCGAGCTTTCCTTGCGCCGGCGGCACGATCGAGGGGATCCGCGTGCAACACGCCTCCGAACTGTACGAAGGAGACATGAGCTTGCGAGTCCTCGTCGTGGACGATCACCCGGCCTTCCGCAAGGCCCTCACGTCGGCGCTCCGCATGGTGGCCGACATCGAGGTCGCCGGCGAGGCCGGGGGCGGGATCGCTGCCTGCGAAGAGGCCGAGACGCTCGAGCCCGACATCGTGCTGATGGACCTGTCCATGCCCGACCTGTCCGGCATCGACGCCATGAAGAAGATCCATGAGTCCCGGCCCGGCTTGCCCGTGGTGATCCTGACGGCGCACGCCGACGAAGGCGTCGAGCGCGAGGCGCGTGAAGCCGGCGCCAGGGGATTCCTCGCCAAGGGCACGGGCCTGCAGGACCTCGTGGTCACGCTGCACGAGGCCGTGGGCGAGGACGAACCCGTCCTGTAGCCGGCGCCTCGGTCCGCGTACCCGCTATTCCTCGGGTCGCTGGCTGGGGAACATGATCAGGTCGCGCAGGCTCGGTGCGTCGGTCAGCAGCATCAGCGTCCGATCGATCCCCATGCCGAGGCCACCTGCCGGGGGCATGCCATGCTCCAATGCCCTCAGGAACTCCTCGTCGAGCGGATGCGCTTCGTCGTCGCCGGCCGCCTTCGCGGCGGCCTGCAGCTCGAACTTCTCGCGTTGTTCGATCGGGTCGGTGAGCTCGCTGAACGCGGTCACCAGTTCGAGACCGCCGACGACGAGGTCGAAGTGCTCGGTGAGGCCGGGGTCGTCGCGGTGCGGACGCGCCAGCGGTGAGACCTCGCGCGGGAAATCGCAGACGAACGTGGGCTGCTCGATCGTGTCTTCCACCAGCTTCTCGAACAGCTCCTGCACGATCTTGCCCGGACCCCATCCGTCCTCGAGATGGACCTCGTGGCGGCGGGCGATGTCGGCGAGGTCGGGACGATCGAGCGTGATCTCCTCACCGGTGGCCTCGCTCACCGACCCCAGGATCGTGATGCGCCGGAACGCCGGTTCGAGGTCGATCGTGAGATCCCGGTAGCCGATCCGCAGGTCGTCCTCGGGGCGTCCCATGATCGGGTTCACGGCGCGGGCGCTCTCGCGGAGCAGGGTCTCGGAGAGCTCCATCATCGAGCGGTAGTCGCCGTAGGCCTGGTAGGCCTCGAGCATCGTGAACTCCGGGTTGTGGTCGCGGTCGATGCCTTCGTTGCGGAAGTTCCGACCCAGTTCGTAGACGCGTTCGACGCCGCCCACCAGCATCCGCTTGAGGTAGAGCTCGAGCGAGATGCGCAGCTTCATCTCCTGGTCGAGCACGTGATGGAACGTGGTGAACGGCCGGGCGTTCGCGCCGCCCGCCACGAGCTGCAGCATCGGGCCTTCGAACTCGACGAACCCGCGCTCGTCCAACACGCGGCGCATCGTCTGCAAGACGGCGGCACGCGCCAGGAAGTAGCGGCGCGGCACGTCGTCGGTGGCCAGGTGCAGGTACCGGCGACGCTGCTGCAGGTCGGGGTCCTTCAGGCCGTGCCATTTCTCGGGGAGCGGACGCAGGCTCTTCGTGAGCATCGCCCATCGCTCCACGAAGATCGACAGCTCGCCCTTCTTCGTCATCCCCACCGGGCCGCTGGCGGCGACGATGTCGCCGAGGTCGGCCTCGTCGAGCAGGGCGAACGCCGCCGGGTCCATGGCCTTGGCGTTGCAGAAGAGCTGGATGTCACCGGTACGGTCGCGGACCACCAGGAACTTCAGCTTGCCCATGTCGCGCCGCTGCACGATGCGTCCGGCGACCGTCCGCATGCCATCGCCCGTGGTGCCGGGCGCGAGGTCGCCGAACTCGCGGTGGATGCCGACGATGGCGTCGGGTTCAGCGACCCCGAGCGCGGTCTCCAGCGTGAGGGCGAACGGGTCCATGCCGGCGTCGGTGAGACGGGCCAGGCTCTCGCGGCGCGCAGCGAGGATCTCCGCTTCCCGTGAGGACCCCTGCTCGTCTCGGTCCTCGGCGGTGGGTTCGTCCTCCTCGATGGGTTCGGTGGCCTCGTCGTCGTGCTCACTCATCGGCGGTCACCACGTTCTTCTCGAAGACCAGCCGAAGGCCTTCGAGGGTGAGCGAGGGTTCGTGATGATCGATCGTGGTGCAGTGCGGGATCACCGTGCTCGCCAGTCCGCCGGTGGCGATCGTGGTGGCGCCCGGCAGCTCGGCGCGGATCCGCGTCACGATCGCGTCCACCTCGCCGGCGGTGCCGAAGATCAGCCCCGATTGGATCGCCTCGACCGTGCTCTTGCCGACCACGCTGGGCGGCGCCGTGAGTTCGACCCGCGTGAGCCGGGCGGTGCGGGAGAACAAGCTCGCCGCGCTCGCCTGCATCCCGGGCGCGATCACGCCGCCGATGAACTCCCCCTTGGCGCTCACCACGTCGAAGTTCGTCGCCGTGCCGAAGTCGACGACGATGGCCGGGCCGCCGAAGCGCGTGAACGCCGCGAGGGCGTTGACCACCCGGTCGGCGCCCACCTCGCGCGGGTTGTCGGTGAGGATCGGCACCCCGGTCTTCACGCCGGGTCCCACGATCACCGGTGGGAACGGGAAGTAGCGCGCCGCCATCTCGCGGACGGCGGCGGTGACGTCGGGCACGACGCTGGCCATCACGACGCCGGTGACCTGGGACTCGAACGACATCCCCCGCTGCGCGAGGAAGCCGCTCAACGCGAGCGCGAGCTCGTCGGGCGTGCGTTCGGGCTGGGTGGACAGGCGCCAGGTGTGCTCGAGCTCGGGGCCGCGGAAGACCCCCAGCACGATCTCGGTGTTGCCGACGTCGGCGGCGAGCAGCACGGCCCGGGTCCCCTCCCTTCAGATCTCCAACGCGAACGACGGTCCATCGTGGCCCACAGGGTCCTGCCCCGACAACCGCAGGGCGAGGGCGTAGTCGCCGAACGGGTCTCCCGGCTCGGGTTCGCGGCGTCCCGACGCCACCTCGGACAACGAGGTGAGGAACCGCAGGGCGGTGGGCGCGGCGCCGCGCATCGCCGCCACCGGACCGCCGAGTTCGGCGACCTGGTCCCCGTCCACGATCGGCGCGCCTTCGGCCACCGACGCCCGGCATCGCACCCCCATGCGACCGAAGGCTTCCTTGGCGACCGGCATGCCGGCCAGGATGCCGGCGCCTCGGGCCACGATGCGCCCGACGCCGACCTCCTCGGGATCGCCGGAGGGGCGGGCGTCGTCGTCGAGCAACGCCTGCATCACGACCGGCATGATCGTGATGCGATCGAGCACGGGCGTCCCGGACGCATCGCTCACGTCGCCGCCGGCAATGCGAGGTTGTCGATGAGCCGTGCCGACGGGAACGCGGCCGCCACGATCGCGCGAGCGGGGCGGTCGATCACGTCGACAGCGGTGAACGTCTCGTCGTCGACCACGGCGGCGTAGTCGAGCCGGGCGAGCGGCGTGGCGCCAACCTCCCGGGCGAGCGCGGCGATCAGCACGTGCGCGTCGCGTTCACCGGCGCGCGCCAGCGCCGCGGCTTCGGACAATCCCAGGAACAGACAACCCGCCTGCTCGCGTTCCTCGGGCGCGAGCAGCGCGTTGCGCGAGGACATCGCCACCCCGTCGGGTTCGCGCACGACGGGACAGGCGACGATCTCGATGGGGAGCGACTCGGCGGCCACCATCCGGCGCACCAGGAACAGCTGCTGGGCGTCCTTCTGTCCGAAGTACGCCGTGCTGGGACCGACGACGTCGAACATCCGATGGACGACCGTCAGCACCCCCCGGAAATGGCCCGGCCGTGAGGCGCCTTCGAACCGGTCGCCCACCGGCCCGGGGTCGGGTTCGACGAGCGCGGCGCCCGGCGGGTACATCTGGTCGACCGACGGCGCCCACACGAGATCGACGTCCAGCGACGCACACACCTCGAGGTCGCGCGCTTCGTCCCGGGGATACCTGGACAGATCCTCGCCGGGAGCGAACTGACGCGGGTTCACGAAGATCGAGACCACCACCAGGTCCTGCTCCTCACGGGCACGGCGGATCAACGATGCGTGCCCTTCATGGAGCGCCCCCATCGTGGGGACGAACCCCACGGCCCGCCCCGCCTCGCGGCCGCCGTCGGTCGCGTGCCGGAGTTGCGCCGGTTCGCGGATCAGGTCCACCGCGCCAGCACCTCCTCGACCGACGCACGCTGGTCTTCCGCGAGGCGCCCGCTTCGGACCGAGAGGTCGAGCGCCAGGCGGGCCATCTCGACGTAGGCGGCGACCGCCCACGGGGTCCGTTCCGCGAGGGCTTCGAGGTTCCGCTCGATCGTGCCGGCGTCGCCGCGCACGGCGGGGCCGGTGAGGGCGTCGCCCGCGCCGAGGGACGCGACGTTGTCGATCGTGGCGCGCTGGAGGGGCCGGAGCGCGGCGGGGGGATCGTTCACCCCGGCGGCGGCGAGCAGCTGTTCGGCCACGGCCGTCGCGGTCACCAGGTAGTTGGACGCGAAGACCGCGGCCGCGTGATACAGCGCCCGATGGTCTTCCTGCAAGCGGAACGGCTCGCCCATGATGTCCTCGGCGATCCGCTCGGCCATGAACCACCCGTCGTCGTCGTCGGCCGAGATCGCGACGAGGCAGCCCGGGATGCGGTCGATGCCGGCTGCCGGATCGGGGAAGGTCTGGAGCGGGTGGATGCCCAGGCGCCGGGCACCGGCGTCGCGGGCGGGATCGAGCACGGCGAGCGGTGTCGCGCCGGAGACGTGCGCGACCCACTGCCCGGGCAGGAACGCCCCCGCCGCCGCGATCGTCCCCACCACGGGTCCGATGTCGTCATCGGGAACGGCGACGATGACCAGCTCGGCATCGGCGACGACGATGGTCGCGTCGAGGACGGGCACGTCCGGGAGGTAGCGCGCCACCCGGTCCCGGGTCGGACCACGACCGGACACCCCGACGATCCGATGACCGGCCCGTTGCAGCAGCACGGCGATCGCCACGCCGGCGCGTCCGCCGCCCACCATCGCCACCTTCATGTGGCGGAGTATCCCAACTCAGGGCAGCCACACGATCGGGCCGTCGGGCCGGGGGGCGCTCGGGGGAAGCGGGAGCGCCACCATCCCGGTGGCGCTCACGAGCGAGATCGCGCCCTCGGACGCCACGAAGGCACTCCCGTCGTCCGCGTACGACGCCCACATCACCCCGTGGATCGGTCCCAGGTACCGCGGGACCGGCAGCGCGCGGCTGGGGCCGGCCTCGATCTCGAACAACCCGGTCCGGTCCTGGTAGCTCCCGACCACCAGCGCCGAGGTCGAATCGTTCGCCCAGGACAACACCCGGTCGATCCAGAGGTGTCCGTTCGGGCCGCCATAGGTCCGCGGACGGGAGAGGCCCCGGAAGTACAGAGAGGTGCCGAACACCGACGACACGGGCGGTCCGTCGTTGGCGCGCACGGCGAGGGGGGCGAGCCGGAGCGCGGCCAGGTCCCGCGAGGGCACGACCAGCATGTCGGTGGCCGGGGAGAGCGAGAGCAGGGCATGGCCCGGGAGGATCTTGCGGGTTCGGCCGTAGCTCGCCAGGAGGATGTCGGCGTCCTCGCCGTCCCACATCGTGAAGTACGTCGCGGTGGCGTCGCGGCCGACCGACAGGATGTCGCCGCAGACGCGTTCGGAGAACTGCCGCTCCGACGATGGCGGGATGACGGTTCGGGTGACGATCGTGATCCTGCGACACCCTGCCGAGATCGGTCCGCGCTTCACGGCGACGACCGCGATCCCCCGCCCGCCCCACGTGACGAGGTCGCCCTGCACCAGTGGCACGGGCGAATCGCTGGGGCCGAAGAACCGCAGGAGGGACCCCGTGGAGCGACCGTCGGGCGTCATCGACGTGATCCCCAGGAGCCCGGGCGCCGCACCGGAGGCGTTCACCAGCGCGGTGGGTTCGCGCACCCGCGCTCCGGGCCGGACGCGTCCGGACTCCAGGCTCCACTGCCACAGGCGCGACCAGCCCTGTCCGTCGTCGACGGCGTACACGATCGTGCCGGATCGCGGCACGGACGATGCCGGCGCCGGGTCCGTGCCGTGGCCTCGCACGAACCAGGTGGCCGATGCCACGACGACGAGTCCGGTGATGACGAGCGCGAGCACGCGCCGACGACGGTCGTCGTGTTCGTCTGGCGCACCAGGGATCGGCGTGGAAGGGACGACGTCGTCGGGCGGCGGTGCGATCCTGGTCGAGACGGACGGCGACCGTCGAGGAACGCCTGCCTGGGCCGGCCGGAACAAGGTGGCGCCACAGTTGGGACAGGCGGACCCGCTCGTGGATCCGGACCAGTCGCAGCGCAGGCATTCCTTGGGCAGGTCGCGAGCAGGGCTCATGGGATCGCCAGGGGCGGGGCGAACGGCCTGGCCCCGCTCGCCGCGTCGGCGCCCAGCCGGATCTCGGCGACGCGTTCGCCACCGGGCAGCACCGGATCGGGAACGAGGTCCAGCAGCGGCAGGAGCACGAACGCACGCTGGGTCATGCGCGGATGCGGCACGGTGAGGGTCGGCTCGTCGATCCGGCGATCGTCGAACAGCAGCACGTCGATGTCGACCGTGCGCGGTCCCCAGCGAACGTCGCGCACCCGTCCCAGCGCCGATTCGACCCGGTTGCACGCCGCGAGCAGGTCGAGCGGAGCCAGGTCGGTGTCGACCCGGATCACGACGTTGAGGAAGTCCGGCTGGTCGGGCCCGCCCACCGGGTCGGTCTCCCACACGCGCGAGCAGGCATCGACCCGGAGGCCGGGTTCGGCGGCGAGGAGGCCGACCGCCTGCTGCAAGGTGGCGAGGCGATCGCCCAGGTTCGAGCCGAGCCCGAGGTAGGCGATCTCGCCCATGGACTCACGCCTCCAAGGTCACCGCCGAGGCGACCCCGTCGATCTCCAGCCGCTTCGCCGCGTTGGGCTTGTGCACCACGGCGGTCACGCGCGTGATGTGATCCATGGCCAGGACCGCGGCGGCCACGTCGTGCGCCATCACCTCGATCAGGTCGAACGATCGTTCCTGGACGACGGCACGGACGGCCTCGGTGATGGCCCGATAGTCCGCCGTGGCCTCGATCGTGTCCGTCGCCACGTCCACATCCAGGTCCAGGTCGACCACCAGTTCCTGGGGCTCATCCTTCTCTCCCGGCCGGGCACCGTGATGGCCGCTGGCACGGATGCCGGACAGGAACAGGCGGGCGGTGGGCACCGGTCAGTCCTCCTCGTCGTCCTCGACGTACCAATCGTCTGCTTCATCGGCGGCCAGGTCGACCCAGGGTGGGCGTCGTTCGAGCTGCAGCATGACGACGCCTTCCTTCTGGTCGTGGCCGTGCGGTTCCATGAGGTAGCGGGCCCGAAGGTACTCGGCCAGCATGGGCCCGATCGTCTCGGGGACCTCCTCGGGCAGGAAATGGCCGCACCCGGGGAGCAACCCGAGGGTGGAGGACGGCATGGCTTCGTTGAGCCGCTCACCCAGCGTGGCCGGGAAGAACACGTCGTCTTCGCCCCACAGGATCAGCACCGGGAAGGCGATCCGTTCCATCTCGGCCTCACGCCCGGTGAGGCCCACCCCGTCCATGGCCGCCAGCCCACGCGCGAACCCCGCCGCGCCCTCGGGACCCCGGTAGGGCCGCACGTACTCCTCCAGGACGGCGTCGGTGAACCGCTCACGGTGCCGCAGACCCAGGTCGTACACCGTGCGGATCGCCGCCTCCACCAGCTCGGGCATCAGCAGGCCACCGGCATCGTCGGCCCGTGCCTGTGCCTCCTGCGCGGCTTCGGAGGGCCATCGATCGAAGGCGATGGAGTCCAGCAGGACCATGGCATCGACGCCGGCGCCGTCGAGCGCCAGCAACTGCGCGATCCCGCCGCCGACGCCGTGGCCCACCACGGCGAACCGCTCGACGTCCAGATGCGCGAGGAGTTCGCGCACATAGGCCGCCTGGGCACGGATGTGCAGCGCGGCGTCTTCGGGCTGCGCGGAATCGCCGGCTCCCAGCAGGTCCGGCACGATCACCCGGAACCTCCCGGCGAGCAACGGGATGAACTCACGCCACAGGAAGGACGAGGACGGGAAGCCGTGCAGCAGCACCACCGCGGGACCGTCGCCTTCGTCGAGGTAGACCATCTCGCCGCCGGACGTCATGAACCGGTGCTGCTGCACCGTCACGGCGTGCCGTCCCGCGCGATGGCGTCGACCACCGCGACCACCCGCGCGATCTGCCGCACATCGTGCACCCGGACGATGTCGACCCCGTGCGCCGCGCACCAGGCCACCGCGCCGGCGGTGCCCTCCACCCGCTCGGCGGGATCGTCGACGCCGGTCAACTGCCCGATGAATCGCTTGCGGGAGGCACCCACCAACACCGGCACGCGGAGGTCGCGGAAGGTCTCGATGTCGTGCAGCAACGCCAGGTTGTGGTCGAGGTTCTTGCCGAAGCCGATCCCCGGGTCGACGCAGAGGCGGTCGCGGGGCACGCCGGCAGCCACCGCCGAACCGATGCGCGAAGCGAGGAAGTCCCGCACCTCGGCGACGACGTCCACGTACGTGGGGTGCTCCTGCATCGTCTTGGGTTCGCCCTTCATGTGCATCAGGACGAGCCCCGCGCCGGTGTCACGCACCAGCCGGAACATCTCCGGGTCGGCGCCCGCGGTGATGTCGTTCACGATCGAGGCGCCGGCATCGAGCGCGGCTCGGGCCACGGCCCCGCGACGGGTATCGACGCTCACCGGTGTGTCGGGCGCTTCGGCGCGGATGCCCTCGATCACCGGCACCACGCGAGCGATCTCCTCCTCGACCGAGACCGTGTCGGCGCCCGGACGGGTCGATTCGCCGCCCACGTCGAGGATGTCGGCCCCGTCCGCCGCGAGCTGCGCGGCGTGCTTCACCGCGTCGGCCGCGACGTCGAACAGCCCGCCGTCGCTGAACGAGTCCGGCGTGGCGTTCACGATCCCCATGACCAGGGTTCGTTCCCCCAAGGGGAAGTCGTGATCACGGCAGCGCCAGACGGTGCTCACACGAACCATCGTAGTCGCGCGGTGCGCGGGCGGACCGTGGCACAATCCGTCGATGGCCCGTCACGAACGCACCCCGAGGTCACGGTGGCGCTACGTGCGGGGCCAGGGGCTCGAGTTCGACCGGGTGGCGTTCTTCACCGACGCGGTCTTCGCGATCGCGATGACCCTGCTGATCGTCTCGATCGACGCGCCGAAACTCCCGTCGCCGTGGGAGGAGCCGGCGGTGATGCTGGACGCGCTGCGGGAACAGACTGCCGCAGTTCTTCAGCTTCTTCCTGGCCTTCCTGTTGATCGGTCGCTACTGGCTCGCCCACCACGAGCTGTTCTCCTCGATGAAGGCCGTGGACCGGTCGTTCATCACCTTGAACCTGGTGTACCTGGCCTTCGTGGCGTTCCTGCCCTACCCAACCGAGTTGGTCGGCAAGTACGAAGCCAACCCGATCTCGGTGGTGCTGTTCGCGTTGTGCCTGGCGGCCATCAGCGGCATGGAATCGGTCCTGCTGCGGCTCGCGTACCGGCACGATCTGCTGCGTATCGAGCTCGGACCGACGGGCTATCGCTACGGGATGATCCAGTCGACGACGCCGGTGGTGCTGTTCCTGCTGTCGATCCCGATCGCGTTCTGGAACCCGACCGTCGCCCTGCTGACGTGGCTCCTGGCGATCCCGGCGGGGATGTGGGTGGACCATCGGGCGGGCATGCACACCGAACAGATCCTGGCGCCGCCGGATCCGCCCGACGGGGCCTGACCGGCCGTCCTAGCGCATGCCGATGTGGTTCATCGCTTCCTGACGCGTGCGTGCGTCGGTGCGGAACAGCCCTCGGACGGCCGAGGTGACGGTGACGGCGCCGGGCTTCTTGATGCCGCGCATCGTCATGCACAGGTGCTCGGCCTCGATCACCACGAACACGCCGCGGGGATCGAGCGCCGCCTCGATCGTGTCGGCGATCTCGGTGGTGAGCCGCTCCTGCACCTGGAGCCGCTTCGCCAGGACGTCCACCACGCGCGCGATCTTCGACAGCCCCGTGATCTGCCCGGTCTTGTTGGGCACGTAGGCCACGTGGGCGCGGCCGTTGAACGGCAGCATGTGGTGTTCGCACAACGAGGTGAGCGAGATGTCGCGCACCATGATCATCTCGTCGAAGTCGGCACCCTCCACGACGGTGACGATCCCGGTGGGGTCGTTGCCGATCCCGGCGAGCGTCTCCTCGTACATCCGAGCCACGCGGGCCGGGGTTCCCCGCAGACCGCCGCGATCCGTGTCCTCGCCCACGCCCTCCAGGATCAGGCGGACGCCCTGCTCGATCTTCTCGTGGTCGAACCCGCTCATGGTCGGATGCTACCCGGTGGACCTGCCGAGCCGGGAACCGGATCCGAACCCGGCGGTCACGGCATGCCCGGCTGGGTGGCGCGACGGCAGTCGAGCCACCCATCGGGGGTCCGGCAGAAGATCGTGGGGGCGGGCAACGGATCGGGTTCCCGGATCACGGCGACCATGACCAGCGCGCCGATCGCGAGGGTCACCACCAGCGCCGCGGCCACCGCGAGCTTGCCCAGGATCCGGATCGCGCTCCAATCGTCGACGGACCACAGCGGCGTGGCCTTCCGGTGGCGCGTGCCTGTGTCCGTTCTGCCGTGCGGGGCATCGGCGTCGATCGCACGGTCCCGCCGGTCGGGCCCGGCGCGTGCTGGGCGGCCGCAGGACCACGCCCACGCTCCCGCAGTCGCCGATCCCGGTCGTAGGAGGCTCGGCGTTCGGTGTTGCCGAGCACCTCGTAGGCGGCGGTGATCCGGCGGAACCGGTCGGCCGCTCCCGCACCTCCCCCGAGGTCGGGGTGCGAGGTGCGCGCGAGGCGACGGTAGGCGTGGCGCACGTCGTCCTCGGAGGCGTCCCGACGCAGGTCGAGCACCGCGTAGAGGTCCTCACCCGGCGCGAGAGGGTCGGCGGCACCCTGCATGCGGCGAGTCTACGCCGGTGACAGGCGCTCGAGCGTGTCGGGCAGGTCCGTGAGGTCGGGGAGCTCGGCCGAGCGGGGCACCATGCTGGTCTCAGCACGACGGTTGATCCACACGGCGGGCAGGCCGAGCTTGGCGCACGGCTCGATGTCATGGAAGAGCGAGGCCGCCACGTGGACGTGGCGCGTGCGGTCGGCTCCCGTCCGCCGGAAGAACGTCTCCCAGTGCCCGAACGCCGGCTTGTAGGAACCGATCTCGGACGCCACGATCCGTTCGTCGACCGGCACGTCGATCGCGTGGATCGAGGCATCGAGCAGGTCGGGGTCGGTGTTGGACAGGATCGCGAGCTTCCACCCGCGCGCTCGCAGCTCCCGCAGCGCGCCGGGCACCTCGGGGAACACGCCCCAGGACGGGAGCGAGGCCGCCAGGGCGTCCCGTTCGTCCACGGGCACCGTCGCGCCCTGCTCCTGGCCGACGGCCTCGAGCGCCTCGGCCATCACCTCCCGGTAGGGCGTGCCCCGGCCCTCCTGGAGCCGGGCCTCGGCACGCAGGTAGGTGGCCAGGAGCGCGTCGGCGTCGGCGTCGGGCCACAGGCGCACGAGCTGCGAACGCACACCACCGAACCAGTCGATGAGGGTGCCGTAGCAGTCGAAGGTGGCCCAGCGGTCGGTCACGGTGCGCAGTCTACCGAGCGGCTCAGGCGGGGCTGAGGCCGAGCGTGCCGCCGGAGCCCTTGCCCGTGGACGGTCGTTTGGCCTGCCGGGAGACCGCGAGCCCGGCCGAGCGCACCTCGTGCTCCCGCGGCAAACGGCGCTCGATGTCGGCGAAGAACTGCTCGACCTCCTCGCGATCCATCGTCTCGATCTCGATGAGTCGAGCGGCGAGCGCATCGAGCTTGGCTCGGTTCTCGGTGAGGATGTCGAGGGCCACGTCGTGCGCCTCGTCGATCAGCTGCCGGATCTCCGAGTCGATCTCGAAGGCGACGGCGTCGGAGTAGTCGGGTGTGGACCCCCAGTCGCGGCCGAGGAACACCTCGCCCTGCTTCTGGCCGAGCGTGCGGGGACCGATCGTGTCGCTCATGCCGTACTCGGTGACCATCTGGTGAGCGATCTTCGTGGCCCGCTCGATGTCGTTGCCGGCTCCCGTGGTGACGTCGCCCGCGACGATCTCTTCGGCGACCCGGCCGCCCATCAGCATGGCGAGCTCGTCACGGAGCTGTTCGCGCGTCATCAGGAACTTGTCCTGCTCGGGCAGCGTGAGCGTGTAGCCCAGCGCGCGGCCGCGCGGGATCACCGTGATCTTGTGGACCTCGTCGGTGTTCGGCAGGACGTGCGCCACCATGGCGTGGCCACCTTCGTGGTAGGCGATCAGGCGGCGCTCCTCCTCGTCCATCACGCGGCTCTTGCGCTCGGGGCCGGCCATGACGCGGTCGACGGCTTCCTCGATCTCCTTCATGGAGATGGCTCGCTTGTTGCGGCGTGCCGCCAACAGGGCACCTTCGTTGATGACGTTGGCGAGATCGGCGCCGGTGAACCCGGGGGTGCGCCGCGCCAGCACCGCGAGGTCGACGGTCTGGTCGAACGGCTTGCCGCGCGCGTGGACGCGCAGGATCGCCTTGCGGCCCTCGAGGTCGGGACGGTCGATCACGACCTGACGGTCGAACCGCCCGGGCCGCAAGAGCGCGGGGTCGAGGATGTCGGGGCGGTTCGTGGCCGCCATCAGGATCACCGTGGAACGCTGATCGAACCCGTCCATCTCGACCAACAGCTGGTTCAGGGTCTGCTCGCGCTCGTCGTGACCGCCACCCAGCCCGGCGCCCCGCTGGCGCCCCACCGCATCGATCTCGTCGATGAACACGATGGCCGGGGCCGTCGCCTTCGCCTGCTCGAACAGGTCGCGCACCCGCGCGGCGCCGACCCCCACGAACATCTCGACGAAGTCGGAGCCGCTGATCGTGAAGAACGGCACGCCCGCCTCGCCGGCCACGGCGCGAGCGAGCAACGTCTTGCCGGTACCGGGAGGACCGAAGAGCAGGACCCCCCGCGGGATCTTGGCGCCCATGGCCTGGAACTTCGCCGGCGCCTGCAGGTACTCCTTGACCTCCTGCAGTTCCTCGATCGCCTCGTCGACCCCGGCGACGTCGGCGAAGGTGGTCTTGGGCTGGTCCTTGTTGACCGTCTTGTGCTTGCTCCGACCGAACTGCATGACCCGGCCGCCGCCGCCCTGCGAGCGGTTCATGACGAACAGCAGGATGCCGCCGATCAGCAGCACGGGGAGCAGCACGGTGATGAAGGTGGACAGCAGGGCGTTCGGCTTCTGGGGATCGACCTCGGTGGGCACGCCCGCCTTCTGCAGGATGCCGGCGAGGTCGTCGGCGTACTCCGTGGGGTAGCTGGTGGTGTAGCCGGTGCCGTCGTCGAGATCACCGGTGACCGTCTGGTCGGCGTCGTGGATCGTGGCGTCCTGGACGCGCCCGTCGGCCACCGCGGTCTGGAAGTCCGAGAACGACATCTCGTCCCCGCCGCCCTCGCTGGTGAACAGCGACAGCGCGAGCAGGAACAGGAGCGTGACGAGCACGATCCAGAGCGTCGGGGTGCGCGCGAAACGCTTCAGCGGGGTCTCGGGTTGCTGACTCAGGGCTGCTCCTTGCCGTGCGGGAAGACGCTGCGAGGCTCACGCGCCGGACGCACGGGAGCCCGGGCACGATGGTAGCACCGGCCTCAGACCGGAGGGGAGGCTCAAGCGCCGCCGTACGCCTCGGGCTTGAGCGTGGCCACGTAGGGCAGGTTGCGGAAGCGTTCGGCGTAGTCGAGGCCGTAGCCCACGACGAACTCCGGCGGGATGTCGAAGCCGATGTACCGCAGGTCGAGCGGCACCTTCTGGATCCCGGTCTTGCGCAGCATGGCGGCCACCTCGAGCGAGGCGGGCTTGCGCGCGGCGAGGTTCTTCAACAGGTACTTGAGCGTCAGGCCGGAATCCACGATGTCCTCGACCAGCAGCACGTCGCGGCCTTCCAGATCGTGGTCGAGGTCCTTGAGGATCCGCACCACGCCCGAGGACTTCGTGGCGGCGCCGTAGGACGAGACCGCCATGAAGTCGAACTCCAGCGGCAGCCGGATGTGACGGGCCAGGTCGGCCATGACCACGAAGGCGCCCTTGAGCACACCGACCAGCAGCAGCGATCGTCCGTCGTAGTCCCGGGTGATGGCCTCGCCCATCTCGACGAGCTTGGCCTCGATCTCTTCGGACGAGATCAGGACCTTCTCGATGTCGGGTTCGTAGGCCTCCACTGGAAGCGTGAGTGTAGCTGCGGGCGTCCGGTGGGTGACGGTCACGGGTCGGTCCCTTCCGTGCGATCGGTCCGAACCGGGGAAGCGATGCGAACATACTCCCGGTCGCGTCGCGCCTTCAAACCGGCGGACAGGTCGCGGCGCCGCCCGGGCCGGCCCGCCGCGAGGTCGAGGACGGCCTCCACGTCGGATCGGCTCACCGAGCTGGCGCATCGGAAGATCGCCTGGGCGACCAACCGGGTCGCGATGGGCGGGGGCAGCCCGAGCAGCGCGACGGCCCGCAGGTCGGCGCCGCCTTCGGTCTCCTCGAAGGCGTCGTCCCACACGAGGAGCATCTGGCGCGTGAGCTCGGCGTCGTCGGCGGCCAGCAACGCCGCCGAGCGGGCCATCGGTTCCTTCACGCCCCGGCCCACCGCGTCTTCCAGTGCCGGGATCGCCTGCAGCCGGATGGCGTTGCGCAGCGCGTAGGACGGATCCTCGTTCGTCGGGTCGCGGCGAGGGCGGAGCCCGAGGGACCGGCAGGAGGCCTCGACCTCGGCGCGGGTGACGTCCAGCAGCGGCCGCACGTAGGGGCCCGCGTGGTAGCGGATGCCGGCCACCCCCGTGGCGCCCGATCCGGTGAGCAACCGCATCAAGACGGTCTCCGCCTGGTCATCGAGGGTGTGCGCGGTGACGATGCGCCCGGCGTCGACCTCGCGAGCGACCTCGGCGATCGCGAACCGGCGGCGTTCACGCATCCATGCCTCGGCCGAGGCACCGGCGGGCGGGGTCTCCTCCAACGTTCGCACGTGGACCGGCAGCCGGAGGCGATCGGCGAGCCGTCGCACGTAGGTGGCGTCCTGGCTCGAGCCCTCCCGCATGCCGTGGTCGACGTGCACGATCTCGAGCCGGACCTTCAGGAGCCGGCGGAGGCGCACCATCGTCTCGGCCAGGCACACCGAATCGGGACCGCCCGAGACCGCCAGCAGCGCGGTCTGGTTCGGCAGGAACAGGTGGTGCGTGCGCGAGGTCGCCGTGGCCCGCTCCAGCACGCGGGCGACGGCGGGCGGGCGCCGCATGGCCTAGCTCGAGATCCGCTCGATCCAGCGCGCGGGCTCGCCCACCTCGTCCAGCGTCGGCAGGTTGGTGGGCGCGACCCACACCTGGTTGAAGGTGTCCATGCCCGCGCTCGCGATCACCTCGCGGACGAACCGTTCTCCACCCTCGTACTGCTGGATCTTCTGCTCGAACCCGATCGCCTTCTGGATGCCCCGCTCCATGCTCGATCCACGACGCCGAACGGCGAGCGCCCGGCGCATCCGGTCGACGTCGGCGATGTGATCGCGCGCCACCTCGTTCATGACGTAGGACGCGTGCCCCTCGAGCAGGGACATCAGCCCTTGCATCTGCACGAACAGCTCGCGCTGCTGCGGCGTCAGCAACAGGAAGATGCCGCCCATCCGAGCGTCGACGCCGCCACGCGCCTCGTCGACCGCGCGCTTGATCTGGTCCACCAACTCCTTGGAGTCGAGCGAGATCCCCTGGAGGTACTGGTCGACGAGGCCCTGCAGATGACCGCGCAACCACGGCGCCGAGCCGAACTGCACGCGGTGCGTGACCTCGTGGATCGCGATCCACAACCGGAAGTCGCGCGCGGGAAGCGAGAACCGCTGTTCCACCTCGGCGACGTTGGGACCGACGAAGTAGAGCAGTCCCTCGTCGTCGGGCGGGAGGAAGACGTCGTACTGGCCGAGCACCCGTTTGCCGACGTATCCGAACAGCGCTCCGGCCTGGGCCCCCATCGCCTTGCGCTTGAACTCCCCCCGGCTCGAGCGCTTGCCGGCGAGCAGACGTTCGGCGAGGGGCTCGAGCAGACGTTGCAGGCCGGTGAGGTTGGCGCGGATCCATTCGCTGCGCGCCATCACCCAGGCGCGCGACCGGAAGCCGGTCATCGTCATCGAGGTCCGGGTGAGGATCAGCTCCTCGGCCAGCGGCACGAGTTCGGCGAAGTCCTCGCGCATGCGGGCGCGGTCGGCGGCGGCGACCCGGACACCCGGACCGGAGACCTTGCGACCGACCTGCAGGGCGGTGTCCCAGTCGGCGAGCCGAGCAGACGGGGAACCCATGGACCAATCCACCTGGGTGGCGCTCATGGAACGACCTTACTGCGCCGTGGATCGACGCGATCGGTGACGTCAGCCTTCGCCGGCGGCCTTCTTGCGCGCCGCGATCATGGCGGCGCGGCGAGCCTTGCCCTCGGCGATCCGGCGATCGGTGCCGGCGTCGAGGAGCTCTTTGAGGGTCGCGTCGAAGGTCTCCTGATCGAGCGAGACCTCGGGCCGCTCCTCCGTCGCGGCCGGGGGCCGGGGCCGGTGCTGCGGCGGCGGCGGGAGCGGCGGCCGGCGCGGGGGCGGATGCGGCGGCAGGTGCGGGAGCGGGCGCTGCAGCGGCGACGGCCACCGGCTCCGGGGCGGCCGCGGCGGCAGGGGCCTCGGTCGAGGCGGCCGGGAGCGACGTCGGCACGGCCGGGGGCGCCACGAGCACCGGAGCGGCCTGCGACAGGTCGACGTTGCGGCGAGGGAGTTCCTGGCCCAGCACCACCCGATCGGCCCGAACGACCTTCATGGACTCCTCGTCCTGGGAGAACCGGGGCGCGAAGCGCATGTACCGGATGATGATGATCAGGACCACGAGCAGGCCCGTGAGCCCGAGGATCATGGCGAGCGAGATCGAGATCCCGAAGGGGTTGATGGGCGCGGTGGCGCTCTCGTTCTCGGTCACGGTGGCCGAGGGGTCGATGGGCGTCTGCGCGAGCGCGGCCGTGGCGCCGGCGAGGGCCAACAGCAGCGAGGCGAACACGGTGGCGAGCAGCTTGCGAGCCGACTTCATCGGGCCGCATCCTAGCACCAGCCCGCGGTCGCACGGAGCCCGCGTGGTGTCGGTATGGACAGAGCCGGAGATGGGATTTGAACCCATGACCTACCACTTACGAGGCGGTTGCTCTACCCCTGAGCTACTCCGGCGGGTTCGGGCGAGTCTATCAACGGGGTTCGTCCCGGGGATGCAGGCACCCCGCCGCAGGTTCGGGCCTGCGCCGCAAGCTCCACGGGGCGACTTCCTTGGCGCACAGGCCTCCGAACGGCCATGATGCGTCCATGAGCGCAGCCGAACCGCAGATCTCCGGTCCCATCGACCGCGTCATGGTCGGCACCGACCGATCCGAGACGGCCGAGCGAGCCGTGCGCTGGGCGGCGACGTTCGCCGATGCGTTCGGCGCCGAGCTCCACATCGTGCAGGTGGTGCTGGCGCCGAACCCCGGGGGGACGCAGTACGGCGCAGCCGAGGCCACGCGCGCAGCCGGTGCGGCCGACGACCTCGGCATCTACGCGCGGCAGGTGGCGGGCGACCGCGGTCAGGCGCACGTCGTGCTGCACGACGACCCCGCCATGGCGATCGTCGAAGCGGCCGAGGAACACGCCATCGACGTGCTCGTCGTGGGCAACGCCGGCATGGCGGGCCGCAAGGAGTTCCTGCTGGGCAACGTCCCCAACCGGATCAGCCACAACGCGCGATGCACGGTGATCATCGTGAACACCGCGGCGCCCGATGGCAGCACCACCGTGCAGAAGGCGACCGTCCGGTCGGGCACGGCGATCCGCGGCAGCGCCGCCGACCTGCACGAGACCGAGCCCCGGCTGATGGCGCGCGGCAGCCACATCGCCGCGGTGTTCGCCAAGCACGGGATGAAGGAGCTGTTCGGACGCCCCGACGAGGACGGCGCGGTGGGCCGGCAGCGACAAGCCAAGCGTCTGCGTTCGGCGCTGGAGGAACTCGGCCCGACGTTCGCCAAGCTCGGCCAGGTGCTGTCGACGCGACCCGACCTGTTGCCGCCCGAGTTCATCGAGGAACTCGCGACGCTGCAGGACCACGTGAACCCGCTGTCGGAGCAGGCCGTGGTGCAGGTGATGGAGCGGGAGCTGGGTGTCCCGTGGGAGGACGTGTTCGAGACGATCGACGCGAAGCCGCTCGCGGCCGGCACGATCGCCGAGGTGCACCGGGCCACGCTGGCGACCGGCGAGCGGGTGGTGGTCAAGGTCCAGCGACCGAACGCCCGCGAGGAGATCGAGCAGGACCTCGCGTTGCTGGAGCTGTTCGCCGAGAAGGTGAGCGACCGCCCCGGCCTCAACCAGGTGATCGACATGGGCGCGGTGTTCGAGCACCTGTCGACGTCGCTGCATCGCGAGCTCGACTTCCGGCAGGAAGCCGGCAACATCGAGCGGATGCGCGGCGTGATCGAGGACTACGACCGCCTCGCCGTGCCCGACGTCTACGACGACCTGTCGTCCTCCCGGTTGTTGGTGATGGAAGAGATCCAAGGGGTCGCGATCTCCCAGGCGCCCGAGGGCAGCGTGCGCAAGGAGGCCGCGCGACAGCTGCTCGAGAGCTACTACAAGCAGATCCTGGTCGACGGGTTCTTCCACGCCGACCCGCACCCGGGCAACCTGATGTGGTGGAACGACCGCATCTACTTCCTGGACTTCGGCATGGTGGGCGAGGTCGACCCGGAGATGCGCGAACAGCTGATGCTGCTGCTGATGGCCTTCTGGCAGGAGGACGTCGGCTTCCTCACCGATGTGACGCTGATGATGTCGGGCGCGATCGACCGCAACGACCTCGACGTCGATGCCTTCCGCGGCGAGATCGGCCAGCTGATGGGGACCTACCGCACGGCGTCGCTGGCCGAGATCCAGCTGGGACCGGTCCTGCAGGAGATGACCGAGGTCTCGCTCCGCCACGGGGTTCCGCTGCCGGCCTCGCTCACGCTGACCGGCAAGGCGCTGGCGCAGATGCAGCTGGCCACCGCCGCACTCGATCCCGAGCTCGACCCCTTCGATGTGGCCGGCGGGTTCCTGATGCGCAGCGTGTTCAAGGAGATGGGCGGCAAGTTCGACCTGAAGGCGCTCTTCTATCAGACGCAGAAGTTCAAGGTGCGGGCGCTGCGCGTCGTCGAGGCCGTGGAGCGGCTGATCGGCGCACGACCCGGTCAGAAGCTCGAGGTCAACTTCCGCGCCGCGACGCTCGAAGAGACGATCCGCCGCGCCGGCCGGCGGCTCGCCCTCGGATTGATCGCGGGCGCCGCGGTCCTGGCGAGCGGCCTCACCGGCGTGTCCGACCGCGTGGCGCCGTGGGTGCCGATCACGTTCGGCGTGGTGGGCGGCCTGCTCACCATCGCGATCGTGATCGACATCATCCGCAAGCGCTGAGCGCTACGTCGTCCCGCGAACCGTCACCTCCAGGACGTCCATGAAGTTCGCGTCGCCGTGGTTCGACCGCATCGTGAACCGGACGAACCCGCCACGCCGGCACGTTCCCGCGGTGGGCGTGTACGCACCTCAACCTCGGCTCGGGGTGGCCGTCGGACTCGGTCGACAACGGCGACAGCGGCGTGGCGGGTCCGCGCCGGGCCATCGTGCGACTCCCGAAGGCGGTGGACGTCACCAGCTTCGGCGTGGCGAGCGGCGGTTCGTGTGGCGACGACTCCACGGCCGGCGTGAAGCACTTCCAGATCCAGACGCGCACGGACAGTGACGCGCCCTGGAAGACCGCCGTGGACGCGAAGGCCAAGAGCGATGGTGTGCTCCGGTCCTTCGACGCCACCGCCGGCAAGAAGAACGTCCGGATCATCCGGTTCGTGATGCTGTCGAACCACGGCGACCCGTTCTTCATGGACGTGCTGGAAGTCACGGTTCGGGGAGCCTGAGGAGGAACTCCGGAACCGACGCGCACCGGGCGGCCGGCCTTCGGGCCGGCCGCCGGTGTTTCAGCGTTCCTCGACGTCCACCTCGCCACCCTTGGTGGTGACCACCGTTCCGGCCGAGGCGGGGGACGGTTCCGTGCCGCCGTCCCTGCGGATCGATCGCATCACGATCTTCTCCAGCACGAACGCGATCATGCCCATGGCGATGCCCATCAGCCAGCGCTCGAGCCTTCGGAAGCCCTTCGGCTTCGGCCGGTCGGGGACGGTCACGCCATCACGCCCGCGCTCGCGTCGGCATCGGTCCGACCTCGTGACGGCACGTGTCCGGTCACCACGGTGCCGCGGCCCGGCGCGCTCTCGACCGCCAGACGACCGTCGATCGCACCCAGCCGATCCGTGATCCCCTGCAGGCCGGTCCCGTAGACCACGGACGACGGGTCGAATCCCAGCCCGTCATCCGAGACGGTGAACCCGAGTTCGGTGCCGTCGTCGTGCAGCTCGACGGTGGCCGAGGACGCCGCGGCGTACTTGGCGGCGTTCTGCAACGCCTCCAGGCACGAGAAGTACACCGCGGCTTCGATCTCCTGAGGGTAGCGGCCCACGCCGTCGGCGAGCAGCGTGGCCGGCACGGCCGACTTGCGCAGCTGCGATGCGAGCGCGGCGGCGAGGCCTTTGTCGGCGAGCAGCGGCGGGTAGATCCCGCGAGCGAGGTCACGCAGATCCTCGAGCGCGCTCTGCGAGTCCGCCTGGAGGTCGACCAGCATCGACTCGGCGCGGGCGGGTTCCGTCCCCACCAGGGCCTGCGCCAGGCGGAGCTTGACGGTGAGGGCCACCAGTTGCTGCTGCGCGCCGTCGTGGATGTTGCGTTCGAGTTTGCGGCGCTCGTGGTCCTGGGCGGCCACGAGCCGCTTCTGGGCCGCGCGGAGGTCATCGAGCCTCGCCTGGAGCTCGGCGGTGAGGCGCACGTTGTGCAGCACCAACCCCGCCTGCGAGGCGAGGTCCTCCACGAGCTTGGCCTTCGTGGGGTCCATCGGGTCGTTGAGCGGCATCGCGACACCGAGGGCGCCCAGCGACTCGCCGTGGTGGTCCACCGGGAACGTGTCGGTGGACCCCGGCAGGGAGGGCACGGCGTCGCCGTCGCCGATCGCGACCGGCGCCGGGCGCTCGTCGTCGTCCGGCCACGAGGCGGCGACACGGAGCACCCCATCCGAGCGGAGCCAGACCGCGGCCCGGTCGGCCCCGATGCCCTCCGCGACCAACCGGGCCATGCGCGGCAGCACGTCGTCGGCGGCATAGGTCGAACTCACGCGCTGGGAGAAGTCGGACAAGAGCTCGTACGGCGTCGCGCGCGAGCCGTAGACCAGCCGGTCGGCGATCCGCTGCGCGCCTCGGCGGACCGGCTGGAACGCGAGCGCCACCGCGGCGGCCGCCACCGCGGACAACACGGTGTTGCTCGCGGCGCCGGCGATCGTGCCCACGCCCACCACGATCCCCACGTAGACGGCGGTGATGAAGGCGGCGAGCAACGCGAACACCACGGTCTTGCGGATCACCAGATCCAGGTCGTAGAGGCGGTACTTCAGCACGGCGATGCCGATCGCGATCGGCAGCAGACCGAAGCTGGCCAGGCACAGGCTCTGCAACGTCTGGACCCATCCGGGCGCCTGCACTGTCCCAGCCCGAGGCGAACGACACGATGAACGCCGTTCCGTACAGGACCCCGACGATCGCCGCCGCGACGGCGATCCACTTGATCTGCTGCCGGTCGTCGGCGGTGGCCCGCCGGAACCGGATCACCAGGCTCGCGACGGCAGCGACGACGCCGATGGGGATGACGACGATGCCGACCGTGAGCCAGGACAGCCACGCCACCCCGAACGGGTTCGTGAGCCCCGGGGAACCCTTCGATGGCGCCGGGAGAGAACACGATCCCGATCGATGCGCTGATCATCCCGGCGGCAAGCACCCGCGCGAACCAGCGCCATCGGGGCGATGGAAGGTGTCCGTCGGGGAACAGGAGCAGCAGGAACGTCGCCGGAGAGGGCGACCGCAGGGATCCACAGCCACGACGTCAGGCCGGCGATCGCGGCGCCGAACGGAGCGCTCGGGTGGACGTAGAGCGCCCAACCTGCGTAGGCGCTGGCGAGGAAGCTGATGGCGTTCGCCACCCCGATCACCAGCAACAACCACCCCACCGCGTTCTCGGGTCTGCCGGGATGCGATCAAGACCCCGACGACCGAGAACAGCTGGAACGACACCAGGAACAGGACGTCGCCCACCCCGGCCGAGGTCACCGACGGCTCCGAGGACTCACCGGACATCAGGAGAAGCACGACGGCGATCGACGCGCTCCCGATCGCCACGACGAACAGGCACCAGGCGAGCCCCGCGCGGGAACGGTCAGGAGCCGAGGACGACACGGAACACCTCCACCGGTTCCTCGCGGCCCTTGACGTGCTTCGAGCCGATCGACTCGCAGATGACGCCCGGCGCGGCGGCGACGGTGCTGTCCGTCGCCACGATCTCGCCGCCGGCCGCCTCGTTCTGGAGCCGCGAGGCGATGTTCACGGCGTCCCCCACCACCGTGTACTCGAGCCGGCCACCACCACCGACCGTGCCGGCGATCACCTTGCCGGTGTTCACCCCGATGCCCACGCCCATCTCGGGCAGATCGACGACCTCCCACCCGGCGGCGTTGAGCTCCGCCTGTCGTTCCTGCATCGCGATGGCACAGCGCAGCGCTCGTTCGGCGTGGTCGGGCAGGGGCTCGGGGGCGCCGAAGACCGCCATCACGGCATCCCCTTGGAACTTGTCGATCGTGCCGCCGTGCGCGGCCACCACCTCGGCCATCGCCTCGAGGTGTTTGCCCACGACCGAGGCGACCTCACGAGCCTGCAGGCGTTCGGCGATCGTCGAGAAGCCACGGATGTCGCTGAACAGCACCGTGACCACGACCTCTTGGGGCTCGATCGCCGTCTTCGGGTGTGAGGCGAGCTGCTCCGCCAGCTGCCGCGGGACGAACGACGCCAGCATGCGACGTGATTCGGTCTGTTCCACGACCGCCTCGTGCAGGCGCTTGAGCTCGTCGACCAGGCTGGTGCTGCCGCCGCCGTCTCCCGCCATCGACCGGAACAGATCGGTGACCTGGCGGTCGACCGCCTCCTGGGTCGTGCTGAGCGCCTCGGCGATCTCCGCGTAGCCCAACCCTTTCGCCATCATGTCCAGGAGCTCGCGATCACGCTCCGCGGTCTCGCGCCGGCCGGACAGCCGCTCGGCGATCGAGGGATCGACGACGCTGCCTCCGGCGTGCACCTCGCGGATCGCGCGCACGAGTTCGTCGCCCTGGGCGATCCGGTCCTTCAGCAGGTAGGCGAGGCCGCTCTGGCCCTTGCCGAGCAGCGCGATGGCGTACTCCTCGTCGTCGTGGGCGCTGAGGACGACGACGCCGGTGTCGGGGTGGCTGTCACGGATCGAATGCGCACAGTCGATCCCTTCGAGCTGGAAGCTCGGCGGCATCTTGATGTCGGTGACCACGACGTCGGGTTCGTGTTCGGCCGCGGTGGCGAGCAACGACGGGGCATCCTCGGCCACCCCCACGACCTCGATGTCGTCGTAGGAGTCCAGCAGCGCCCGCACGCCCTCGCGCACCAGCACGTTGTCCTCGCCGAGCACGACCTTGATGCTCACGCCGCTCGCCTTCCTGGCCGGGGGTGCACGTGTAGCATCCGCGCATGACCCGACCACAGATCCGCCAACACTCCGGGTGGTGTTCGCGGAGGATAACTACCTCGTGCGCGAAGGAACAGCCGCGTTGTTGGCATCGGTCGACACCGTGGAGCTCGTGGGGACGGCCGAAACGCGCGACGAACTGCTCGCCGCCGTCACCGAACTGGCTCCCGACGCGGTGCTGACCGACATCCGGATGCCGCCGACGAACAGCAACGAAGGCATCGAAGCGGCCAAGCTGATCCGCGAGACGCACCCGCAGATCGGCGTGGTCGTGCTCTCCCAGTTCGCGGACGAGGAGTATGCCTACGAGCTGCTGAAGGACGGCGCCGCCGGGCTCGGCTACCTGCTGAAGGAGCGCGTCGCCGACGTGGACGAACTCGTCCGCGCCCTCGAGGAGGTCGCTCGAGGGGGCAGCGTGCTCGATCCCAAGGTGGTCGAATCGCTGGTGGCCGCCAAGGACCGGATGGCGCATTCGCCGCTGGCCACGCTCACCGACCGCGAGCGCGAGGTCCTCTCGCACATGGCGCAGGGTCAGAACAACGCCGCGATCGCGAAGTCGCTCTTCCTCACCGAGCGTGCCGTCGAGAAGCACATCAACTCCTTGTTCCACAAGCTGGACCTCACGGAGGAACCCGACGTGCACCGCCGCGTCATGGCGGTCCTGGCGTTCCTCCGCGAGACCGATCAGCCCTAGCGTCACTGCGCTCTCCGCGTGTCCACGATGAACACGCTGCACGGGGCATGGCGTAGCACGAGGTTCGGGACGCTGTCCTTGACGCGCCACCAGCTCCCGTGGACGCCTCGGTTGCCCACCACGATCGTGTCGGCGTGCTCTTCGGCCGCGACCTCGACGATGCGCTCGGCGGCGTCGCCCGTCTCGGTCCGTGTCCGGGTCGCCAGGCCGGGGAACCGCTCCCCCATGCGGGCGAGGTAGCCGGAGGGATCGGCGGACTTCGCGGGATCCACCACCGTGCGGAGGTCGCCGTCCTTGCGGACGTAGAGCACGAGGAGCTCGGCTCCCCGCGCGTGGGCCAGGGCTGCGGCGTCCTCGACCGCGAGATCGGCTGAGGCCGTGGTGTCGGTGCCTACCAGGATGGTCGTCATCGTGGGTCATCTCCTTGGGGTTGTCTGCGATCCCACCGTAGGCCCCCTGACCTGCAGGGACGACCCGGCCGCCACCACGGTTGGCGGGGGTGGAGGCACCTGGCGAAGAGGTGGCGTTCTCCCCCTGGCTCTGGGCGGACGCGGGTGCGACCATCGCGGCATGGAGGCAACCGCCGAACCTGACGTCCCGGTGGCGATCGCGCCGCCAGCGAGCAGGCGCACGGCTCGTACGATCGCGATCGTCGCCTTGGTGCTGTGCGCCGGCGCTTCGATCGGCGCCGCCGTGCTCCGGGCTCACGGCCCCGCCCGACCCGTCGCCCGCGACGATCGTCGTGATCGGCGACCCCACGGCGGATCGGGTCAAGGAGGTCCTCGAGGCTACCCGAGCGTTGGTCGCCGATGGTGCGCGGTTCGGCCAGTCGCAGGGGAGCACGGTGCTCGGGCTGTCCGCCGTGCTGATCGCGTGCGTGGGCTGGATGGCGGTCGGCGCGCTGATCGTGTCGAAGCAGCCTCGGAACTGGGCGGGGTGGATCTTCCTGGCGATCGGTGCAGCCCTGCCGCTCACGAACCTGTGCCAGGTGCTGGCCATCGTCGGCGCTCGCCGCGACCCCGGGTTCGATCCCCTTCCTCGGCCCGATCGCGTTCGTCGGCTTCTATCTGATCTACCCCATCGCCCTGCTTCCCCTGTTGTTCCTCCTCTATCCGGATGGTCATGTGCCGAGTCCGGGATGGCGCTGGGCGGTCCGTGGCCTCCTGGGAGGCACGGGCCTGGCGATCGTCGGCTACGTGATCGCTCCGGGCCCGGTCAACTCCCTCATCGCCGACGGGATCCTCTACGTCAATCCCACCGGGATCGACGGCGCCGGCGCGGTGTCGGATGCCCTCATCGCGCTTGGGCACGATCGTCGCGCTGGTCTCGCGCTCTTCCACCGTGGTCGCGATCCGCCAGCGCTACCGCCGATCCACGGGCGCCTTGCGAGAACAGATGCGGCTCCTCGTCCTCGTGGCAGCGATCGCCGGCTCGTGCGTGCTCCTCGGCTTCATCGGAACGTTCGTCGGAGCGCTCCTCGGCCAGGACACCGAAACCCCGCCCTTCTTCCTGGCGCTGTTCGTGCTCCTCGTCGTCACGCTCCTGGTGGGGGTGCCGGGCGCCTACCTCATCGCGATCTTCCGACACGGCCTGTGGGACATGGGCCTCGTGATCCGCAAGACGGTGCAGTACGGCGTGCTGGTCGTCGCCTTCATGCTGCTGGGGTTCGTCATCGTCGCCCTCGTACCGACCCTGCTGATCGGCGTCGGCTGGGCACCGACTACGTCCCGACGGTCATCATCGCGGCGTTCCTCGCCGGGGCCTTCCTCTGGCTGCGACCGCGCGCAACCCGCTTCGCCAACCGGCTGGTCTACGGCCGGCGCGCCACCCCGTACGAGGTGCTCTCGGAGTTCAGCGAACGGGTCGGGGAGACCTACTCCACCGACGACGTGCTGCCACGGATGGCCCATCTGCTCGTGCAGGCCACCGGTGCCCGACGGGCCGACGTGTGGCTGCGCGTGGGCACCGAGCTGCGCTGCGAAGCGAGGTGGCCCACCGACGTCGAACCACCGCCGAGCCGACTCATCCGCGGCGATGAGATCGCGGGACCGCACGATGACTACCTCGCCGAGGTCCGGCACCAGGACGAACTGCTGGGGGCGATCACGCTCGACCTCCCGGCGGACGACCCGATGAACCCGTCCAAGGAGGCGCTCGTTCGCGACCTCGCGGCTCAGGCAGGGCTCGTCCTTCGCAACGTGCGGCTGATCGAGGAGCTGCGCGCGTCACGTCAGCGCTTGGTGGCGGCCCAGGACGAGGAACGCCGCAAGCTCGAGCGCAACATCCACGACGGTGTGCAGCAGCAGCTCGTGGCGCTCACGGTGCAGCTCCGGCTCGCCGAGCAGCTCACGGAACGCGACCCGGCGAAGGCGCGCGAGCTCATGGCGTCGCTCCAGGGCCGAACGAACGAAGCGCTGGAGGATCTGCGAGACCTGGCCCGGGGGATCTATCCGCCGCTGCTGGCGGACAAAGGCCTCGCCACCGCGCTCGAGGCGCAGGGCCGGAAGTCGCCGGTTCCGGTCACCGTCCGGGCGGACGGCGTCACCCGCTACCCGCAGTCGGTCGAGTCCGCGGTCTACTTCTCGTGCTTGGAGGCGCTCAACAACGTGGCGAAGTACGCGGAGGCCGAACACGTGACGATCACCCTGGCGCGCCGGGACGGTTCGCTCGCGTTCGACGTCACCGACGACGGTCGTCGGTTTCGACATCGGCGGTCACCGCGCACGGCACCGGCCTGCAGGGCATCGCCGACCGGCTCGACGCGCTCGGAGGCACGCATGAGGATCGAGAGCGCGGCCGGCGGGGCACGAGCCTGCACGGGCACCGTCCCCGCACCGGAGGAGCACCGATGAACGAGGACCGGATCCGGCGGTGGCCGTGGGCGATCTACGGGTCGCCGCGATCCTGGGCTCGCCGGTGGCCGTCGCCCTGACGATCCTCAACGACACCTTCGGCCTGTTCGTCGTGGTCGCCGCCATGATGGTGACTGGGCTACGGCATCGTCGGTGCCTTCCTGGCCACGCGCGTGCCCGCGCAACCCGATCGGCTGGCTGATGATCGTCGATCGCGGCCGTCGCTTCGCGGTCGTCGGGCGTGGCGGACGAGTACCTCACGTACACGCTCATCGACCGACCCCGGAGCGCTGCCCGTTCGCCGGCGGTCGTCGCATGGCTCAGCGAGCTTCGTCTTCTACGGGGTCCTGATCCCGATCCTGGTGATCCTGCTTGCTGTTCCCCGACGGGAACGCTGTTGTCGCCTCGATGGCGGATCGTGCTCGATCGCGGTCCTGACGTAGCGGCGGCCTCCTGATCGTGCTCGGCGATCGTGAGCCCCGGGCCCGGTCGAGACGGACATCGACATCGATCGACAACCCGACTGGGCATCGAGGCGCTCGATGCCCGTGATCGGCGTCGTGTTCGCTGGCGGCAGCGGCCCTGTGCTCGTCTCGGCGCTCGCATCGGTGGCTGCCGTGGTGGTCCGCTACCGCCGGGCCGCCGGCGACCGAGCGCCAGCAGATCCGCTCGCTGGCATGGGTGGCGGCGACCGCGTCGCGATCCTGATCCTCGTGGTGCGGACGCTGCATCCGTCCGTGTCGATTGTGAGCCGACTTCGTGTTCACGGCTTCTTCGCCGTCGATCGGGATCGGCATGCCACTCGCGATCCAGATACGCCGTGCTTCGCCACCGCCTGTACGACCTCGACGGTCGTGCAAGAAGACGGTGATGTTCTCGTGGTTGCCCTGTCCGCTGGCCGGTCTCGGATCTGGCATTCGTGGCGGTCGCGCCGTCGGCAACCTGTCCCGGCTCGTCTTCGGGGTCGTGCTGGTCGCACTCACCTTCCGGCCGGTGCTCCCGGCACGCTCGTTCGGTCGCCGACCGCCTCGTGTACGGCGGCCGCGCCACCCCGTCCGAGGTGCTCAGCGAGTTCTCGGAGCGGCTGTCGGAGACCTACGCCACCGACGACGTCCTGCCGCGGATGGCGACGATCCTCCAAGGAGCGACCGACGCGGAGCGAGGCGCGACGTGTGGCTCCTCGTCGGGATCTCACTGCGCGTGCGGGGTTCATGGCCCCGCGAGCGCCCGTGACACCAGCGGTGACCGCCGTGGCGAGACGTTGCCCGTGTTCCCGGGCGACATTCGCCGCCGAGGTGCGACACCGCGGCGAGCTGCTGGGCGCGATCACCGCCTCGTTCCACGCGAACGATCCGATCGACCCAGGACGGGAACGGCTGATCCGCGACATGGCGGCCCAGGCCGGATTGGTGCTCCGCAACGTGAGGTTGATCGAAGAACTTGCGCGCGTCGCGCCAGCGGATGGTCGCGGCCCAGGACGAGGGCCGGCGGCGCCTGGAACGCAACATCCACGACGGCGCGCAACAGCAGCTGGTGGCGCTCTCGGTCAAGACCCGACTCGCCGACACGTTGATCGACCGCGACACCGCGAAGGCGCACGAGATGCTGGCGCAGATCCAGGCGGACACGAACGATGCGCTCGAGACCCTGCGCGACCTCGCACGGGGGATCTACCCGCCGCTGCTCGCCGACAAGGGACTGGCGGCGGCGCTGGCCGCGCAGGGACGCAAGGTCGACGGTGCCGGTGACGCCTGGACGCCGACGGCATCGGACGCTATCCGGCCGAGGCGGAGGCGACCGTGTACTTCTGCGTGCTGGAGGCCATGCAGAACGTGTCGAAGTACGCGCAGGCATCGGGGATCGAGCTCCGGCTGCGAACGTCCAACGGCTCGCTGACCTTCGAGGTTCGCGACGACGGGGTGGGCTTCGATCCACAGACGCACACGCCGGGCACGGGGATCCAGGGGATGCAGGACCGGCTGGATGCGGTCGGCGGCTCGCTGCAGGTGACCTCCGCCCCGGGGAGCGGCACCGTCGTGATCGGGGTCGTGCCGATCTCACCGACATGACCGCGTGGGCCGGTAGTCTGAGCGAGACTACTTCGGGGCGCTCGCGGCCGCCCAGGCGTCTTCGAGCCGGTCCGGTCCGAACACCGCTTTGGGGATGTAGGACGCCGCCCCGCACTCGGCGGCCTTGGGCGCGTATTCATCCTCTTCGTAGGTGGAGAGCAGGAGCACGACCACCGTGTCGGAACCGCTCAGGATCTGCCGCGTGGCGTCGAGACCGTTGATCCCCGGAAGGTTCACGTCCATCAGCACGAGGTCGGGCTGCAGGTCGGAGGCCATCGTCACCGAGTCCTCGCCGGTTTCGGCTTCCCCCACGACGTCGAAGCCGTCCGTGGCATCGACGACCATGCGGGCCGCCATGCGGAACGGCTCCTGGTCATCGACGATGAGGACTCGGACGGACATAGCTGATGCTCCTGTGGTCGGGCGATACGACCAGCGTCCCACCGTAGGTGCCCTCCGCCAGTAGTGCCAGCACCACTGTTGACGTAGTCCTGGCCGCGCAGGACGCACCGATCAGCCGTCGAGGCGCTGGGCGGGCACGAGACCCACGACCCTGGTGCCCTTGCCCTCAGCCGATTCCACGCGCAGGCTCCCGCCCAACGCCCCCAGGCGGTCGAGCATGTTCGTGAACCCGGCGCCCATGTGTCCGGCTCGCGGATCGAACCCCGGTCCGTCGTCGGAGACGGTGAACGTGAGGGTGTGCGCGTCCTCGGTGACCTCGCACGTGAACCTCCGCACGCTCCCCCGCGTACTTGCCGGCGTTCTGCAACGCCTCCAGCACGCAGAAATAGACCGTGGCCTCCGCTTCGGCCGGATACCGTCCGAGGTCGGGCGTCTCGACCGTGACCGGGAGCACCGAGCGGCGGCCCGCCGACACCAGGGCGTCGGGCAGGCCCTTGTCGGCCAGGAGCGGCGGATAGATGCCGTGCGCCAGGTCGCGGAGTTCCTGGATCGTGTCCTGCACCGCCTCGGCCAACCCGTCGATCGACGTCTTGGCTTGCTCGGGGTCGCGGTCCATCAGCGAACGAGCGAGCTTGAGCTGCACGGCGAGCGCCACCAGGTGCTGCTGCGCGCCGTCGTGCAGGTTGCGTTCGATCGTCCGACGGGCCTGGTCGCCGGCGGCCACGATGCGACCTCGCGAACGCTGCAGCTCGTCGGCCTGACGGCGCACCTCGTCGAGCGATGCCTGGAGCGCGGAGTCCAACCGGGCGTTGTGCACCGCCACACCGAGCTGCCGCGCGAGCTCGACCACCGTGCGCTCATCCTCCGGCGTGAACGGTTCCGCACCCACGGGGCGTTCCACCAACAGGAGTCCGAGCAGCTCGCCGGCATGCGCCATCGGGGCGGCGCGGACGAAGGCGTCCTCACGACCGGTGAGCAGGCCCGGCAGCCACACCTTCATCCAGCCGTGCCCGATCAATCCGGCCTGCACGACCGCGGCGGGTTCGAGGCCGCCCATCGGCACGGCCGTGCGCTCGAGCGGGGGATCGCCGATCCACGGCCGGAGCTCGTCGCCGGCGGGGATCCACAGTTCGACACGACGGAGCACCAGCGCTTCCCGCAACGCTTCGGCGCCCTGGAGCGCCAACTCGTCCAACGGGATCGCGCGGGTCATGCGCGAACCGAACGAGCGGGCCAGATCGGCCGAACCGACCGTCCGCCCGTACACCGCCTGCCGCGCGGCGCGGGTGACGCGAGGTTCGAAGACCAGCGCCAGGACCACGGCGAGCACGATCGCCGCCACGGCGGGCACGACGAA
Organism: uncultured Actinomycetes bacterium; assembly: GCA_963797635.1. Taxonomy (GTDB): domain Bacteria; phylum Actinomycetota; class UBA4738; order UBA4738; family HRBIN12; genus JAOUEA01. Next base: position 371,586 of record CAWCPZ010000010.1, on the reverse strand, counting down.
CGGTCGGATCGCATCGGCGTCGGGGACCCGCCCCGCGATCAACAGCGTCACGAGGAGGGCGACCCCCACGATGGCAGCGACGCCGTAGGCGGAGAACACCGCGACGAGGGCTGGATCGGCGAGCCGTCCGACGCGCGGGGACGCCAACGAGGCCACCGCCGGCACCAGGGCGATCGCTCCGAGCGCGAGCCACCAGGTGACGGCGCCCTCTCCACCGGTCAGCGAGCGGATCGACCACGCGACCAGCCACGCGAGCAGTCCGAGGAGCGCGCCACACCCGAGCCACTTGATCCACGCCTTCATGCCGTCACTCCGCACGCAGCACCTGGGCCGGTTGCGTCCGGCGCGCGAACATCGCCGGTCCGATCGCCACCAGGTTCGCCAGGATCAGGACGGTGGGCACCACGATGGCGACGCTCCCCCACGCCTCGACCGGCAACGACACGACCCCGAGATGGTCGGCGAACAGGGCCCAGGTGAAGCGGCCCACCAGGAACCCCAGCGGCACGCCGATCAGGAGCGCGATCACGGCGATCGTCGTGGCCTGCCAGGCGATCGTGGCGACGATCTGCCGCCGGGTGAACCCGATCGTGCGCAGGATCGCGAGGTCCCGTCGGCGCCGTCGCACGGAGGTCACGAGCACGTGGACGAGGGTCGCCAGCGCGACCAGACCGAACAGCCCGGCCAAGATCAGGGGCAGTCCCCGCGACTTCCGCGTGTGCAGCAGCGACGAGCCGAGTTCGCCCGACTCCGGCGTCTCCACGGCGACATCTCGGTTCACCTTGAGGAGCTGCTCGGTTGATCCGTTCGAGGGTTGCTTCACGGTCCGCACCCGGGGCGAAGCGCGCGAGCAGGAGGTTCTGGGTCGCTTCGGGATAGAACTCGTGCAGCAGATCCATCGTGGAGCCCACGCCCTGACCCAGGCCCGGCCCGAAGCCGAAATCCGGGAACACCGGGATGCCGACGACGGTGAGGTCCTTGGTCGTGCTGCGGAGCTCGGCCTCCACGTGGTCGCCGACCGACACCCCGAGGGCCCGCGCGGTCTGCAGGCCGACCGCGATCTCGTCGTCGGCATCCGGCCACCGCCCCTCGAGCATCGTGAGGTCGATCGGGTCTCCCTTCAGCGATTCCATCCCCCAGATCGCCACCGATTGGGTACCGTTCGGCCCCACCAAGCCGATCTGCTCCTGGAAGTTCCCCACGGTCAGATCGCCCACATCGGGGTCGTCGAGCACGATCGGGATCGCCTCCTTCTGGAACACGTCACCGATGAACGGATGACCGGTGGCGAAGTCGAACCGGATCCCCCACAAGCGTGGGGGACGACGTGAACCGATCCATGCTCGCGGCGAAGCCGAAGGCCGCCACCATCGCGGTCACCGCGAGGGTGAGGCCGACGATCGCGCTGCGGACGGGCGTCGCGCTCCGTCCGTGCCCGGGCTCCAGCGCCAGCCTCGTCCCGGCCACGGCCGAGACGGGCAGGCCCAACGTCGCCGCGGCGGCGGCGGTCCGAGAATGGCGGTCACTCCCGGAGAACTCGGTGGTGCCCAGCATCGAGCCCGTGTCCCTGGAGGTTCTCCACGCCGGGATCCCGACACAGGCGAACACCGCCACAACGATGGCCAGGGCGCCCACGACGAGGATGCCGGGGTCGATGAACACTCCGGGCGTCGCCTCGAAGATCCGGGCGTCCCCCAACGGGGTGAGGACCGACAAGGCCACGGCGCCCGCGATCGCGATCGCCGTTCCGAGCAGCGCCACGGCGACCGCCGGGAGCAACGCGGCCCGGACCAGCTGCCCACGGCTCATCCCGAGCGCTCGCAGCACCGGGGCGTCCGTCGCCGCCAGCAACGTCCGACGAACGAGGACCTGCCCCAAGACCAAGAAGGCCGCGAGCGCCGCGAGCCCGCCGAACAGGCGCAGCATCACCGACTGGAGGGAGGTGGCACGCTCGGCGATCGTCCGCTCCGTCGAGGTGTCGAACCCGAACGCCCCCGGAGCGATCTGCTTGGATCCGGTCCAGAACGCCGCCGTGCCGTCCGGTCCACCCGACAACTGGAACATGCCCGCGTCGCACCCGAGCGCCTCATCCCGGTACCGGTCGGCGAACGCCGGGATCACGCCCAAGGAACCACCGGTGCCGTCCAGCTCGCCGGGCATGATCGCGGTCCCGACCACCGTCAGGGGAACGGTGAGCAGGTCGTCATCCGTCGGCTCATCGCCACCGGCGATCTTCCCGAACGCATCGGCCCTCGGGATCGACACGTCGATCGTCTCTCCGTCCACGGGGCGCCGCACTTCTGACTCGCCCCACCCCATCAGCACCTCATCGGCGGTACGCGGGTACCGCCCCGAGAGCAACAGGGGACGCACCGAATCCGGCTCGTCGAGGTCGAAGGCGTTCAGGGTGCCGTCGAAGTTGGGATCCGAGTAGATCAACAGATGGCCTTGCTGGTCGTACACGTTGACGAACGTGTTCCACCCGGCTTGCATCGACTCCACCGGCGGGAGCGAGGCCATCGGCTCGAGATCCAGGTTCTTCGAGAAGGGGCAGTTCCCGCCGCCGAACATGATCACTTCGGGCTCGTTCGTGTGCACCCGGAAGCGCTCGTAGGCGGTACTCGCCCGCTCCGCGCCCGTGAACGCAGCGATCGACACCGCGCCCGCCACCCCGACCAGCAAGCGTGACAGCGATGAGGGACGCCATACGCGATCGCACGTCGGAACGTGCGCGCATCGTGGTGCCGGCGTTCACGTGGCCGGTTCCTCCCACGCGGCGAACACGCCGCCGGCAGCGCCCGTGGCGGCGTGCTCCCGGCCGTCGTCGATGCGGCCGTCCCGCATGCGCACGATGCGGTCGGACACGGAGGCCACGTCGTCGTCGTGGGTCACCATGACGATCGTCTGGCCCCCTTCGTGGAGACGGCGGAACAGCTCGAGCACCTCGGCGCCCCCGGCCGAGTCGAGCGAGCCGGTGGGCTCGTCGGCGAGCAGCAAGGTGGGCTCGTTCGCGAGCGCACGGGCGATCGACAGCCGCTGACGCTGTCCCCCGGACAGGCGGCCAGGTGCAGCCGAGGCCTTGTCCGCGATGCCCAGCAGGTCGAGCAGATCGCGTCCCCGTGTTTCCGCCTGTTTGCGTGAGCGCCCCGCAACCGCGGCCGGCATCGCGACGTTCTCGAGCACCGTCATGCCCTCGAGGAGGTTGAAGAACTGGAACACGATCCCGATGTGACGACGGCGCATCATGGCCAGATCGTCTTCGGACAGGCCCGTGATCGGTTCGCCGTCGATCTCGATCGTGCCGTCGGTCGGCGTGTCGAGGCCGGCGATGAGGTTGAGCATGGTCGACTTGCCGCATCCCGAGGGGCCCATGACGGCCACGAACTCACCGCGATCGACCGAGACGTCCAGCCCCCTGAGGGCTCGGACGGGGATCTGGTCGTCATCGGTGGACTCGAACGTCTTGCGCAATCCGACCGTGACGAGCGCCTTGGCATCGGTTTCCATGGCGGGAGGGTACGCCGTGGCCCGGCGCCGAGGCCACGAGGAGGCCACCACCTTCTCCGGTGAGGGTGGCACCCCGCGTTGCGTGCTCCTCAGGCGGCGAGTTCGACCAGCGACAGGAAGGCCCGCTCCAGCACGAGCCGCACGTTGAGGTTGAAATCGTCGGCGAGTTCGGCTCGGGCGGCCTCGATCCCGGCGAGGCCCTTCGCCGCCCGTGTGACTCCCAGGACGTCGCCGGGAGCGAGGTCGGGGTTCAGCAGGTCGGCGGCGCGGACACCGACGCCGGCGGCGATGCGGTCGCGGAGCAGCGCGGAGACGGCCAGCAACACCCAGTCGACGTAGTCGCGTTCGGCGCGGCGTTCCTTGCGCTTGAACCGGGTCTCGATGCGTTTGATCGCGCCGCGGTAGGCGTCCTCGGGACGGCCCTTCTCGTCCATGAACGGCGCGAGCTCCTCGTCGAGCTCGCCCTTGAGGTTCTTCTTGTATTCAGCGGCGGCGTCCAGCACGACGGTGGCGGCGGCGAGCCCACCGGGAGGGCCCTGCGCCGCGAGCTCGATCGCGTCGCGCGCGGCCTCGCGGAACTTCAGGCCGTCGGCCGAGACCGCGAGCCGCCGAGCGCGACCCAGGTTGCCACCGGCGAGCCGTGCCGCGAGGGCCGCCTTCGTCTCGTCCACGCCTTCGGTGACGAGGGCGTTCACGACGAACGCCTCGGACAACGCGGTGAACGTGACGACGTGGCAGCGCGAGAGCACGGTGTCGGGCAACTCGTGCGCGCGTGCCGACATCAACAGGAGCACGGCGTCGGCGGGCGGCTCCTCGAGCACCTTCAGCAGGGTGTCGGCGGCGGCGGGCGAGAGCCGGTCGGCCTCGCGGATCACGAAGACCTTGCGGCCCGGTTCGGGCGAGGTGCGCGAGGCCGGGATGCCACACCTCGTCGCGGATCGTGTCGACGTGGATGTCGCGGCCCTCGGGTTCGATCAGGAACTCGTTGGGATGGTGGTCCTTCAGCGCCAGGCGGCAATCGCGGCACTCGCCGCAGCCGCCGGTGCGACACATCAGGGTGGCCACGAACGCGCGCGCGGCGATCGACTTGCCGCTGCCCTCCGGTCCGGCGAACACGTAGGCGTGATGCGGCCGCTCGGCGGCGCTGGTGAGGAACGCCATGGCGACGTCCTGGCCGGGAACGCTCGAGAGGACGGGCTGCATCCGGCGATGGTAGCGCGAAGGTGCGACTGCCCGGCTCGATGCCGAAGACGACTAGGGTTGACCCGGACCATCCGGTCCATGGGGACGTGTCGAGGCGCGGCGATGACCGGCGACCAACCGATCGGACGTGAGGACGAACTCGCTGCGATCATGGCGTTCGTCCAGGCGGCACCTGCCGGACCGGCCGGCATGGTCCTCAGCGGCTCGGCGGGGATCGGGAAGACCATCCTGTGGCTCCAAGGAGTCTCGCTCGCCGCGGCAGCGGGTGCCGACGTGCTGACGAGCCGTCCGAGGCAGGCGGAGACGACGTTCGCCTACGCCGCCCTCGCCGATCTGCTGAACGAACGCTTCGAGCATGTGGCCGATCAGCTCCCGGCTCCCCAGCGCCGGGCGTTGGAGGTCGCGTTGCTGCGCGCGGACGGCGACGACCGCGGGCCCGGACCGTCATGCCGTTTCCGTGGCGGTGCTGAGTGCGCTGCGGATGCTCGCGGACGAGCGACCGGTGCTGCTCGCGATCGACGACGTGCAATGGATCGACGCGCCATCCGCACACGCCTTGTCGTTCGTCCTGCGACGTCTGGAGGCCGAGGCCATCTCGGTGCTCACGACCCTGCGGGTCACCGAAGGGATCCCCGATCCGCTCGACCTCACGACGTTGTTGGGTGACCGTCTGACCCGGCTGGACGTGGGACCGCTCCCCTTGGACGTGTTCACGCGGTTGATCCATGAACGCACCGACGGGCGCTTCTCCCGGCCGATCCTGGTCAAGATCCACGAGGCCTCGGGCGGCAACCCGTTGTTCGGCCTCGAGATCGTGCGGGCCATGCGATCGGTTGACGGGGAGCCGCCGCCCGGAGAACCGCTCCCGGTCCCCGACGACTTGGGCAACCTGCTCCACGATCGCATCGAGTCGGTCCCACCCGAGACACGGGACGTCCTGCTCTTGGCGTCGGCCACCTCCCGCCCCACGGTCGAGCTGCTCCGTGAAGCGGGCGGTTCCGGCGTGGACCGCTTGGGGCCCGCCGAAGCGGCCGGGATCGTCCGTGTCCTCAGCACCGGTGAGGTCGTGTTCACGCACCCGCTCCTCGCTTCCTCCGTCTACGGGCGGGCGACCTCCGAACGGCGGCGGGACGCGCATGCTCGACTCGGCCCGGACGATCGCCGACCCCGAAGAGCGCGCTCGACATCTCGCCCTGTCCTCCTCCGCGTCCCGATCCCGAGGTCGCCGATGCCCTCGACACGGCGGCGATCCACGCCTCGAAGCGTGGCGCTCCCTGGACCGCGGCCGAGCTCGAAGAACTCGCCCTGCGGTTGACCCCCGAACACGACACGGAGATGCGACGACAACGGTCCCTTCACACATCGGAGTACCGATTCCAAGCGGGGGACGCGGGAGCAGCACGGCGAGCGGCCGATGACGCCCTGCGTGCTTCGACATCCGGCGCCGAGCGAGCCGAGGTCCTCTACCTGCTGTCGGGCTTCGGGTGGAACGACCTCACGGAGATCCGGCCACTCCTGGAGCAGGCCGTGGCCGAATCCGACGGCGCTCCGGATCTCATGGCATCCGCGATGGCAGACCTGGGATGGATCGAGATCGTCGGCGGTGATCTCAAGATCGCGGCGCGTCATGCCCGACGTGCGATCGAGCTCGCGGGGACCACCGGCGATCCCGGCCCGCGATCGCTCGCGCTCATCACCACCGCCTACGCCGAATTCATGCTCGGCATCGATGCATCGTCGCTCCTGGCCGAAGCCGAGGAACTCGAGGATCCACAGGCCGACCGGCAGATGCTCTCGTACATGCTCACCAACTCGCTCAACACCTTGGGTGCCCAGCGCATGTGGTCGGGAGACCTCGAGGGCGGCCGGCAGATCCTGGAGCGCGCGCACGCCGACGTGGTGGAGCGGGGTCGATACCTCCTGTTGTGGGAGATGCTCGTCTACCTGTCGGAGTTGGAGACCCGCGCCGGGGCGTTCGCTCGTGGTCTGGCCTACGCCGAGGAGCTGCTCGAGACGCTGGCAGAAGCCGGGTACGACCAGGCCAGGGAGCTGGGACTGTGGGCCCGATCGCTGGCCGAAGCGCATCTCGGCATGGTGGAGGAGGCGCGAGCCGATGCCACCGAAGGGCTCGACCTGGCGGAACGACACCGAGACCTCTTCCACGTGATCACCAATCGATCCGTGCTCGGATTCCTCGAACTGTCGCTCGGTGACCCAGCTGCTGCCCATCACTGGCTCGAACCCCTTCCGGACCTGCTGGCCACTCGCAACATCGTCGAACCAGGGATCTACCCCCTCGTACCGGACGCGGTCGAAGCGCTCATCGGCATCGGCGAGCTGGACCGAGCCGAGGAGGTGCTCGAACCCTTCCAGGCCTGGAGCGAGAAGCTCGACCGTCCCCTGACGCTCGCGACCGCCGCACGGAGCCGGGGATCGATCGCGGCCGCGCGCGGCGATCTCCCCGCCGCGTTGGCGCACGTGGAAGATGCGGTCGCGCGCCACGCCCGCGTGGGCCAACCGTTCGAGCTCGCACGCACCACCTTGGCCCTGGGAGATATCCAGCGGCGCGCGAAGCAGAAGCGGGACGCCGCGGCGTCCCTGCGGTCGGCCCTGTCGATGTTCGAAGCGCTGGGCGCGCCGCTCTGGGCGGCCAAGGCGCGGGCCTCGCTGGCGCGGATCAGCGGCCGGACCGCCACCGTCGGCCTCACCGAGAGCGAGCGGCAGACGGTGGTCCTCGCGATGGAAGGGCGGACCAACCGTGAGATCGCCGAGTCGATGTTCGTGAGCGTCCGCACCGTCGAGGCGAACCTGTCCAGGGCGTACGCGAAGTTGGGGGTGCGCTCACGCCGCGAGCTGCGGACCGACCTGCTGTCCCCTGCGCCGCAAGAGCCCTAGCCATCGATCACCGCATCACTGGTTCGGTCGACGCCCGTCATCCATGTGGTCGGTCACCGATTCCGCGTGCCCGCCCCGGTCCTAGGTTCGATGGCACGACGCGATGCCATCGCGAACCGAGGAGGGGTCGACATGCAGACCGACACCGGAACGATCCGGACCCTGGACGAGACGCGCGCTCGGCGAGCGCCGCGCGCGATCCTCGCAGCCTTGGCGGCCACGGCTGTCGTTGCCGCCATCGCCATCGCGGTGCCCGCCTCGCTCGACGAGACGCCGACCGATCCGGTCGACCCGACCGGTCACGGTGGACACGTCCTTGCCCGCGATCGGGTTCTCGCACGTGCGTCCGCAGGGCCAGCTGTCCGAGATCGGGTTCTCGCACATGCCTCCGCACGGCCAGCCCTCGGCGCGCCCCCACGGCCCGCGTCACGTCCCCAAGCAGGGTGCACTGGGCGGGTAGCCGGCCGCGATCGGAACCTCCCGTCGCCGATCTGGGCTCGCCACGGCGTCGCTACGCCGGCGGCGGCCCCAGGTCGTCGCGGTCGGCCAGCACCTTCTCCACGGCGGCCTTCACGTCCTCGAAGACCTCGTCGGGCGTGCGATCGGCGTCGATCACCACGAACCGCTCGGGGTGTTCCTCGGCGATCTTCAGGTAGGCGTCGGACACCTTGGCGTGGAAGTCCTGGCCCTCGAGCTCCATGCGGTCGGGCGCCTCGGTCGAGCGCAGCAGCCCGCGCTCGGGTTCGAGGTGGAGCAGGATCACCAGGTCGGCGAACAACCCCTGGGTGGCCCACACGTTGAGGGTGAGCACGTCCTGCTCCCCCAGGCCGCGCGCCCATCCCTGGTAGGCGAGCGAGGAATCGACGTACCGGTCGCAGATCACGATCGAGCCGTCGGCGAGCGCCGGGCGGATCACGGTCGAGACCGTCTGGGCACGGGCCGCGGAGAAGAGCAGGGCTTCGCTTCGCGCATCGAGCTTGCCGGTCTTCGGGTCGAGCAGGACCTCGCGGATCTTCTCGCCCAGCTCGGTCCCGCCCGGCTCGCGCGTCACGAGCACGTCGTGCCCCTCGGCTCGGAGGTGCTCCTCGGCGAGCCGGATCTGGGTGCCCTTGCCCGCTCCTTCGACGCCTTCGAAGGCGATGAACAGCCCGGTGGCCGGCGGCCGCTTCAGCTTCGGCACGAGCGCGAGGGGCTGGGGTCGGGAGAGGCGATGCCGCTTGAGCAGCCTCCGCGTGTTGAAGCCGGCGGCCGCGGCGAGCGCGCCGGCGGTCCACAGCGCGAGCCGAGGGCCCGGTGGGTCGTAGACCTGGCCGTTGAACGTGAATGGTCGGTCATAGATGCTCGACAGGATAGGGAAGATGGTGAGGCTCATGAACAGGCCCAGCCGCGACAGGGTCGTCAGCGAGGCGAACGTCCGTCCGCGGAACTCGTCCTCGACGTTCTCCTGCAGCAGGGTGTAGCCGCTCACCCAGGCCAGGCCGCAGAAGGCGCCGAGCCACACCGAGACGACCGCGGTGAGCGCCAGGCTCGGCATGGCGGCCAGCACGAACAGCGTCGCCGCGGCCGCGAGCAACGCCCACACGAACGCGATGTCGCGCTCCACGAACTTGTTCACCTGGCTCGCCGTCGCCATCCCCAGGAACATGCCGACGCCGAACGCCGTGACCACCACGCCCCACGCCGCCTGGTTCCTGTCGAGGCCCGCCACGAAGATCGGGCCCAGCGCGAGCACCGCCCCCACCGCGGCGAACGCGACCACGATGCCCCCGGTCATGGCCGAGGCGATCGAGTCCTCGCGCAGGAACTTCACGCCGTCGACGATGTCGTGCCACACCTTGCTCAGATCGAACCGGCCGGTGAGCCCGTGCACCGGCGCGGGGAACGCGATGCGGCTCACCATGAACGCCGAGAACCCGAAGGTGCAGGCGTCCAACAGCAGGGCGAGCGTCTCGGGGCGGTCGCCCAGGAACGGCACCCACTGCCCCACGCTCTGGCTGATCCACGTCAGGACGGCGAACACCGCCCCGCCCAGCGGCAGCGTGGCGTACGTGCTCACCAGGCCCAGCGAGTTCGCGTTCGCGAGCTGACGCCTGGGCACCATGTTCGGCAGGGAGGCGTCGCGCGCCGGGGTCCACAGCAGGGAGAGGCATTCGATCGCGAACGACAGCAGGAAGATCGCCCACAGCTCGCCCATGAACGCCATGACGGCGTACATCACGCCCCGGCCGAGGTCGGCGATGATCATGATCTGCTTGCGGTCCACCCGGTCGACGAGCGCTCCCGCGATCGGACCGAACAGGACGGCCGGCAACATGCGCGCGATCATCACGGCGCTGATCGCGAACCCCGCCTTGGCCACCGAGCCCGACAGCGTGGTCACCAGGGACGTGACCGCCACGAACCCCACCCAGTCCCCGAGCGAGGAGATGCTCATGGCCGCGAGCAGCCGGGAGAACGCCGGGTGGGTGAGGAGGTCCTTCAGCGTCGCCGCACGGGTTCCGCGGAGTGCCGCGACCTCGTCGGCGACGGAAGCCACTGGGCCTTAGCCCTCCGCCGGTCCCTCGGTGGAGGGGATCGATGCAGCCGCGGTCGTGGTCGCCGGTTGCTTGCGGGCGGCCGGCTTCTTCTTCGCGGCGGGCTTCTTCTTGGCCGTGGACTTCTTGGCGCTCGACTTCTTCGCCGTGGATTTCTTCGCGGCGGGCTTCTTCGCAGCGGCGCGCGCTGCCTTGGCGGTGGCCTTGGCTTGGCGCGCCGCGGTCTCCGCCTCGACGTCGCCCTCCTTCGTGACGTTGAAGTCCAGGTCCAGCTCGGCACCGCAGCCCCAGCACCGCAGTGACTTCGGCCGTCGGAGCAGGAGCGAGCCGCACTGGGGACACGGATGGTCCTTCTCCGGCGGATTGCCCACGGCGCAGTCGCAATCGGGGTAGCGGCTGCAGCTGTAGAACATCGTGCCGAACCGGCTCCGCTTCTCGATCAGCTCACCCTGCTTGCACTGCGGGCAGGTGACGCCGGTCGAGACGGGCGGGTCCTTCTTGATGTACTTGCAGTCGGGGTAGCCGCTGCATCCGGTGAACGGACCGAACCGGCCCACGCGCTTCTGCAACTGCTTGCCGCATTCGGGGCAGAGCTCATCGAGCATCTCGGGCTCGGGACGCACGCTGCCGTCCATGTTCCGGATGTACTTGCAGTCCGGGTAGTTCGTGCAGCCGATGAACTTGCCGTAGCGGCCGAGCTTCACCTCGAGCTTGCCCGGGTCCCGTCCCTCGGTGGGACAGAGCGGACATTCCTCGTCGAGCTCCTCGCTGAAGCGCTCGAACGAGTGCTCGGCCTTCTCCAGGGCGCGCTCGAACGGCCCGTTGAACTCGTGCAGCATCTGGACCTTGCCCAGGTCGCCCTCGGCGATGTCGTCGAGTTCCTTCTCCATGTACGCGGTGAAGGTGACGTCGACCACGTCGGGGAAGTGCTCGATCAGCTTGTCGGTGACCACCTCGCCGGTGTCGGTGGGCGTGAAGCGCTTGTCCTCCAGCGTCACGTACTGCCGGCGCTGGATCGTGTCGATGATCGAGGCGTAGGTGGACGGGCGGCCGATGCCGAGTTCCTCGAGCGTCTTGACCAGCGACGCCTCGCTGTAGCGGGGCGGCGGCTGCGTGAAGTGCTGTTCGGGCAGGACCTCGAGCATGCGCAGGAGCTGGTCCACGGTGAGCTCGGGCAGCATCTTCTCGGCGTCCTCGTCGGGGCCTTCGTCCCGGCCTTCCTTATAGACACGGATGAACCCGTCGAAGATCATCGTCTGGCCGGTGGCGCGCAGCCCGTACGTGACGTCCGCCTTCGGCGTGCCGCGACGTCGATGCCCACCTGGTTGAAGCGGGCCTCGGCCATCTGGGTCGCCATCGTGCGCTGCCAGATCAAGGTGTAGAGGCGCAGCTGGTCGCGGTCGAGCACGCTGGCCATGCGCCCGGGGGTGCGCATCACGCTGGTGGGCCGCACCGCTTCGTGGGCCTCCTGCGCGTTGCGCGACTTCGTCTTGTAGCGGCGGAACTCCGCCAGCGCGTACTCCTTGCCGTAGTCGGTCTTCACGAGTTCGGCGATCTCGCGCAGGGCGGTGTCGCTGATCGTGACCGAGTCCGTACGCATGTAGGTGATGAGCCCCACGCTGCCTTCGCCCGGCAACGTGATGCCTTCGTAGAGGCGCTGGGCCACCGACATCGTCTTGCGCGCGCCGAACCCGAGCTTGCGCGCGGCCTCCTGCTGCAGGGTGGAGGTGGTGAACGGCGGCGAGGGCGAGCGCTTGCGTTCCTTGCGCTCGACGTTCGTGACCTGGTAGCTGGCTCGCCGGAGGCGCTCCACGTGCGTGGCGGCATCGGCCTCGGTGGAGAGCAGCACGCCCTTCTTGTCGGGCGAGGTGGCGAGCTTGCCGTCGGGGATCTGATTCAGGCGCGCCGTGAACGGCTGTTCGGTGTCGTCGGGGGTGAGGCGGACGTCGACGCTCCAGTACTCCACCGGGTTGAACGCCCGGATCTCGCGCTCCCGCTCGACGATGAGGCGCACGGCCACCGACTGGACGCGGCCCGCGGACAGGCCCGGACGGACCCGCTTCCACAGGATCGGCGAGATCCGGAACCCCACCAGGCGGTCCAGGATGCGGCGAGCCTCCTGCGCATCGAACAGCTGCAGGTCGATCTCGCGGGGCTCCTGGAAGGCCGCGAGGATCGCGTCGCGGGTGATCTCGGTGAAGGTCACCCGCTTCGCGTGGGTGGGGTCGACCCCCAGCAGGGTGGCGACGTGGTAGGCGATGGCCTCGCCCTCGCGGTCGTAGTCCGTCGCCAGGATGACGTCGCCCGAGCCCTTCATGACCTTCTTCAGGTCGGCCAGATGCTTCTCGGAGTCCTCGGGAACGACGTAATCGGGCACGAAATCGTGCTCGATGTCGACGCCCAGGCCTCCGAATCCCTTGCCCAGGTCCCGGATGTGCCCATAGGAAGCCCGGACGGCGTAATCGCCGCCCAGGTACTTCTCGATCGTCTTCGCCTTGGCCGGCGATTCGACGACCACCAGGGTCTTGGTGTTGGCCATGGCCGGGAACCTTCCTCATGACCCGCGGATCCGTTGATCGGCGGGCCGTGTTCGCGGGGACGGTACCACCGGTCACCCCGGTGACGGAGCAACGGCGGTGGCCGGTGCGCCGGGGTCCGGCCGTCCCGGAGGCCTCTGAACGCACTGGTACCGTGAGGTATTCCCGGCTCCTCGGAGTGAGAGCCACTCGATGCTCGATGCCCTCCACCACTTCATCGTCACCACCGTGGGCGACTACGGCTATGCTCGCGGTGTTCGTCCTGATGGTGCTGGAATCGGCCTGCATCCCGATCCCCAGCGAGGTCACGATGCTGTTCGGCGGTGCGCTGGCATCCGCTGGGTTCGCGGCTCCGGGGCAGGAACTCTCGCTGTTCTGGGTGGGCATGGCGGGCACGCTCGGCAACCTGGTCGGTTCGTGGCTGGCGTACTGGGCCGGCGCCTACGGAGGACGCCCGCTGGTCGACCGGTTCGGTCGATACCTGTTGATCCGCCCCCACGAGGTCGACAAGGCCCACGACTGGTTCGAGCGCTACGGGGATGCGGCCGTGTTCTTCTCCCGGCTCCTCCCGGTGATCCGCACGTTCATCTCGGTACCGGCCGGCGTGGTCCGGATGCCCTTCTGGCGATTCACCCTGTACACGGTGCTGGGATGCCTTCCATGGACGTTCGCCCTGGCCTGGTTCGGCTATGCGCTTGGGCGATCGCTGGGAGAGCGTGGAACGAGCGCTGCAACCGTTCTCGTGGGCGATCGCGGGGCTGTGCGTGGTGGTGGTCGCGGTCTATGTCCGACGTCGTTGGACCAAGGTGCGGGCCGAATACGCCGCGCTCGACGCGCGGGCCGCCACCGCGTCGGAGCGGGTCCACCCCGACGGCCCGACTGACTACAGGTTGACCAGCATCGTCCAGCTGTCGCCGTGCTCGCCCACCTTCTCGAACCCGACGCGCTGGTACATCATCCGGGACCGGTTGTGCACGGCCACCGACAGCGACAGGGTCCGGTAGCCCTCTTCGCGGGCCTGCACCATGGCCGCGCGCAGCAGCGTGCCGCCGATCCCCTTGCGCCGATGCAGCGGCTCCACCGCCACCGACACCTCCGGCGTCTTCTCGTCGACGAATCCGTAGCCCGGCTCCTCGGCCGTGAACAGCCGGTACCACACGGCCCCGATGGGCACGCCTTCCATCTCGGCGATCACGCCGCCGTCCCCGGGCCGGCCCCAGCCCTCGTGGTAGCGGCGCTGGGTGGGTTCATCGAGGACCTCCTGGATCGGCTCGCGCGGCCAGTCCGGGTTCCAGCGGGCGGCTTCGTACAGCATCGTCTTGAGGAAGTCGTCGTCGTCCTTGTTCGCCGGCCTGATGTTCATCCTGGGTCCTCCCGGGGGTGTGCGAAGCTTCGGCGCGCATGCCAAACCTAACGCAGCGGGCGACCCACCGGGTGCGAGACACCGCGCAGACCGCGCTCGCCCGCGCGATCCAGATGACGAGCCAGTTCCTGGGTCGGTTCACGCCGGGGGTGCAGACCCGCATCGTCCGCGGGGTGCAGGTGTGCGTCGAGGTCCACGTCAAGAGCGGCGTCGACGACGTGAGCACGCACGCCGCCGCCCTCACCTACGCGGCGTTCCTGTCCCTGGTGCCGCTGATCATGCTGGGCCTGGCGGTCACCGGGAAGCTCGAAGCGACCGCTGCGGCGGACGCGAACTGGTACCTGGAGTTCGTCAACTCGATCCCCGGGCTCGCCCCGTTGATCGAGAGCCAGCAGCAGGCGCTGACCCGGAACGCCACGAGCCTCGGCCTGGTCGGGATCGTGACCGTGCTGTGGACCGCCTCCACGCTGACGAACCGGGCGCAGCGCGCCCTCGGGATCGTGTTCGGCGCCCCCAGGCGCGTGATCGCGAACCGGTTCCGTGCGCTGGGGGTGACGGTCGGCCTCGGGGTGACGCTGATCGCGACCCTGGCGGTCACCGGCCTCATCGTCGGCCTGCACGTCGAGGGCCTGCTCTCGTTCCCCCTCAAGGTCGCCAGCTTCCTGGTCCTGCTCGTGCTCGACATCGGGTACTTCACCCTGGCGTACTGGGCGCTGACCCCGATGCGCGAGATCCCGTTGCGAGAGCATCTGGCCGGCGGCGTCCTGATGGCCGTGGGGTGGGCGATCCTGTCCTTCGTGGGCGTGTACCTGGTGGATCGATCGATCAGCCACGCCTCCGCGCTCTACGGCACGCTCGGCACCGTCTTCGGACTGCTGCTGTTCATCCGCCTGGCGATGTGGCTGTTCCTCTACGGCGCCGAGGTCACGTCGCTCGTGCACCGGATCCGCCTCGGCGACGAGACGGGCGCCGGCGTCTCACGCGTTCGCGGGTGAGGGCTCGACCGCGCTCGAGGCGTGGGGATCGAGGAGGAACGGCACGGCCGTGAGCACCGCGCGCTCCTCGAACAGGAACAGGCGCTTGACGAACAGCGCGGTCTGGTTGTGCAGGGGCAGTTGCCACCAGCGGTGCACCACGAACTCGGGGATGATGACGTTGACCACGGTGTCGACGCGCTGGGTGTAGCGGCGCACCTCGTCGAGCATCGGACCGGTCAGGTCGCGGAACGGCGCGCCCACGATGTCGAGCGGGATCTCCAGGCGCGCGTCGAACCACCGCTGCTCGAGCTCGTGCGCTTCGTCGGGGTCCAGGTCGAAGTAGATCGCCCGGGTCTCGGCGGCGCCGATCGATTGCGCGTAGTTGACGGCGCGCGATGGTCACCTCGTTGACGTTGGAGACGAACACCAGGGTCACGGTGCGCAAGGGGATCAGCGGACGGGCGTCGACCCCGTCGGGGCCGGCGTCCCGCGTCGCCACGGGCACGTCGGTGACCACCACGTTGGGTTCGCGCAGCAGGCTGTTCTTCAAGCGGATCAACATCCGGTTGCGCAGCACGTAGGCCGAGAGCCCGCCGCGCACCTCCTCGGGCACCACGACCGTCACGAAGTCCTCGGGGGCCCGGTCGAGACCGCGGACGAACTCGCGGACCTGCCGCCGCAGATCGCCGCGGCCCGTGAGCGGCTCCAGATCGGGGGCGTCTCCCGCGAACCCACGCCAGGCATCGACCATCTCGGGCGGCACCGCGCCGTGCGGGGCCGGGTACACCACATGCAGGTTCGAGGGCCGGAACGAACGGATGTAGCCGAGGGCCTCGGCGGTGGCGGCGTCGAGGTGCTGCACGAGCAGCACGACGTGGTTGGCGCCGTACTCCCCGGGCCGGACCGTGCCCCGCTGGAGCTGGGCAGCCACCGCGGTGTAGTGCCGGTGGATCGCCCGCAACACCGGGATGATCGCGATCATCACCAGGATCGAGAGCCACGCGCCCTTGGCGAACTTCGTGGCGGTCACCACCACCAGGACGATCGCGGTCGTGAACCCGCCGATCGCGTTGACCACCATGGCGCTGCGCCACTTCGGGTAGGCGTCGGCGCCCTTGCGTGCCTCCGCGCGCCAGTGCTTCACCATGCCGGTCTGCGACAGCGTGAACGAGGTGAACACGCCCACGACGTACATCTGGATCAACTTCGTGAGGTCCGCGTCGAAGGCGTAGATCACGATGATCGAGGCCAGCCACAGGCCGATCACCCCGTTGGAGAAGACCAGCCGGTCACCGCGGTTCATGAACTGGCGCGGCATGTAGCGGTCGCGCGCCAGGATCGCCGAAAGCCGAGGGAAGTCCTGGTAGGCGGTGTTCGCCGCCAGGATCAAGATCGCGGCCGTGAACCCCTGCACGATGTAGAAGAACACCCCGCCGTGCGAGACCGTGTAGGCGATCTGGCCCAGGACCGATCGTTCCTCGCTCGGCACGATGCCGTGGATGTGGGTCGCCAGGAACGAGATCGCGAGGAACATCGTGATCGCGATGACGCCCATCATCGCCAGCGTGGTCGACGCGTTGTGCGCCTGCGGCCGGCGGAACGCCGGCACGCCGTTGGAGATGGCCTCGACGCCGGTGAGCGCCGTGGACCCCGACGAGAACGCGCGCAGGATGTACCAGAGGGTCACCGTGCCCACCCCGGTGGCGAGCTCGGGCAGCGGCGGCACGTGCGCCGCGACCGGGCACCCACCGATGCACTGGTAGAACCCCACCACCGCCATGATGAACACGCACAGGATGAACCCGTACGTGGGCACCGCGAACACGGTGCCGGCTTCCTTCACCCCGCGCAGGTTCGCCAGCGTGATCAGCGTGACGAACCCGATCGCCAGCGCCACCCGGTGCTCGGACAGCGACGGGATCGCCGAGGTGATCGCGACCACGCCGGCCACCGTCGAGACCACCACGGTGAGCATGTAGTCCACCAACAGGGCCGAGGCGGCCACCAGGCCCGCGCCCTCGCCCAGGTTCTCCTTGCTCACGATGTAGGCGCCGCCGCCGCTGGGATAGGCCTTCACGGTCTGGCGGTACGACAAGATCACGATCACCATCAGCGTGGAGACGGCCACGGCGATCGGGAACGTGAGGTTGCCCGCCGTGGTGCTGACGCTCAGCAGCACCAGCAGGATCTCCTCGGTGGCGTAGGCCACCGACGACAACGCGTCGGAGGAGAACACCGGCAGCGCCAGGATCTTCGGCAGCAGCGTGTGCTCCATGCGGTCGCTGGACACGGCGCGCCCCACCAACAGACGCTTGGTGAGGCCGCCGGCAGCGTGCGATGGAGTGGCGGTCTGTGGCATGGCGCCCGACAGCCTACGCCCCGCCCGGACGCCCGGCGCCCGCCGACGGTCACGACGTCTCCGGCGTCCGCAGGTGGAACGGCACGCTGGTGACCACGACGCTGGGTTCGAACAGCAGCAGGCGCTTGAAGAACAGCGCGGTCTGGTTGTGCAGCACGCTCTCCCACCAATGGCGCGGCACGAGCTCGGGCAGCACCACGGTCACGACCGTGTCGCCCCGTTCGGTGTGCTTGTGCACCTCCTCGAGCAGCGGGGCGCCGAGGTCGCGGAACGGCGCTTCGACCAACAGCAGCGGCACATCGATCTGCCGGTCATACCAGGCCTCGATCACGCCGGGGGTCTCCTCCGGATCGGTCGCCAGATAGATGGCCTCGATCATCGTGGGGCGCAGCGACTTCGCATAGACCACCGCGCGGACGGTGGGATCGTGCACGGCCGACACGGGGATCAGCACCACGCTGCGGGCCGGCTCCAGCGGACGGTTGTCGGGTCCGCGTCGCGGCTCGCCCGGCACCAGGGGCACATCGGTGACCACCACGCCGGGCTCGAACAGGAGCGCGGTCTTCAACAGGAACGCCTCGCGGTGCACCAGGAACTGCGCCACCGTGCGTCGCGTGAGCAGCTCGGGGATCACCACGGTGACGAAGTCCTCGGGCTTGCGCGCCACCGTGCGGATGTACCCGCGGACGGCGCGCACCAGGTGATCGTCGCCCCGCGGCAGCAACTCCAACGGACCGAGCCTCGGCGCGTTCAGCGCCCAGGCGTCGCGCGCCACCGGGAAGTCCTCCTCCGGCCCCACGAAGAGCGCCGACAATCGTTCGGGACGCACCGCGCGCAGGTAGGCGATCGCGTCCTTGGTGGCCGGACCCAGGTCCTGGACCAGCAGCAGCATGGCGCCTTCGGCCGGCGTGTCGGGCGCCATCAGTCGGCGGGCCAGGACCGCCCGCACCTTCCGGTAGTGGCGGTGGATCAGCAGGAAGATGATCACGATGATGGGGATCGCGATCACCACCACCTTCGCGCCCTTCTGGAACTTCGTGGCGGTGACGATCACCAGGACCACGCCGGTGGTGAACGCGCCGACGCCGTTGATGATCGCGCTGCGCCTCCACCCCGGACCCTTCACGCGGAACCATCGCCGCACCATGCCCGTCTGCGACAGCGTGAACGCGGTGAACACGCCCGACCACGTACAGCTGGATCAGGCGCGTCAGCTGCGCGTCGTAGATCCAGATCAGCGCCATCGCGAGCCCAGCCAGGATCACCACGCCGTTGGAGAACACGAGACGGTCGCCTCGGTTGCGGAACTGCGACGGCATGAACCCGTCGCGCGCCAGGATCGAGGACAGCCTGGGGAAGTCCTGGAACGCGGTGTTGGCGGCCAGGATCAGGATGCCGGCCGTGAACACCTGCAGCAGGATCCACATGAACCCGCCCCCGAAGATCGTCGAGCCCACCTGGGAGAGCACCGAGTTCGACTGCGCGATGTGCTCGTCGACGCGGACGTGCAGCAGCTGGGTCATCACCGTGATGCCCAGGAACAGGGTCACCGCCATCGCGCCCATGATCGCGAGCGTCGATGCCGCGTTCTTGGCCTGCGGGCGACGGAACGCCGGCACGCCGTCGGCGATGGCCTCCACGCCGGTGAGCGCGGTGGCGCCCGAGGAGAACGCCCGCAACAGCAGGAACAGGGTGACCGTCGTGGTGGCCTCGATGTGCAGGTCGGCGGTGGCGGCCGTTCGGCAGCCGGTCAGGCATTGCGCGAACCCGACGATCAACGTGAGGGCGACGATCGCGACGAAGCCGTACGTGGGGATCGCGAACAGCGTGCCCGCTTCCTTCACCCCGCGCAGGTTCGCCAGCGTGACGAACGCCACCAGCCCCACCGCGATCGGCACGCGGTAGGGCAGCATGGACGGCGCCGCCGAGGTGATCGCCACCGTGCCCGCCGTGATGCTCACCGCCACCGTGAGGACGTAGTCGGTCAGGATCGCGGCGGCGGCGGTCAGCCCCGGGATCGTGCCCAGGTTGTCCTTCGCCACGATGTAGGACCCGCCGCCGTGCGGGTAGGCGCGCACGGTCTGCCGGTAGGACGTCACCACGATCGTGAGCAGGATGCCGATCGCCACGCCGATCCAGATCTTGTCGTTCAGCGCGCCGGCACCGGCCAGCACGAGCACCAGCATCATCTCCTCGGTGGCGTAGGCCACCGAGGACAACGGGTCGGAGGAGAAGACCGGCAGCGCCAGGAACTTGGGCAGCAGCTGGTGATCGGCCTTGTGGCTCGCCAGGGCGCGTCCCAGGAGCACCCGCTTCACGCCGCCGCTCAGCCCCACGCCGTCGGACTTGCCGTTGGGTTTCGGGGCCTGCTTCGGGGCGGGCTTCGGGGCCGGTTCCGTGGTCCTCACGTGGGGAACCTACCCCGCTTCCGAGGTGTGCTCGGCGACCCAGCGGTATCCCACCCCGGGCTCGGTGACGATGAGGTCGGGCGCCTGGGCGTCATCGCCCAGCTTCTTGCGGAGAGCCCGCACGTACGTGCGCAGGTACGTGGTCTCGGTGCCGTAGCCCTGGCCCCACACCTTGCGCAACAGCCACTGATGGGTCAGGAGCTTGCCCGGGTTCGTCACGAACGCCTCGAGCAGGCCGTACTCGGTGGGCGTGAGGTGGATCGGTTCGCCGTCGCGGGAGACCAGCCGGCGTCCCAGGTCGACCTCGAGCCCACCGAACCGTTGGACCGGCACCGCCGGTTCCTCCGGTTGCTTGCGGCGCATCGCGGCGCGGCCGCGCGCCAGCAGCTCCTCCATGCCGAAGGGCTTCGTGACGTAGTCGTCGGCGCCGGCGTCGAGGGCCGCCACCTTGTCGGACTGGTCCTCGCGCACCGACACCACGATCACCGGCACGTCGGAGAACCCGCGGATCCGGCGCAGCACGTCGGTGCCGTCCAGGTCGGGCAGCCCCAGGTCGAGCAGCACCAGGTCCGGTCCCTGTTCGGCCACGCCGACGACGCCTTCCTCGCCGGTGCCCACCGTGGCGACCTGGTAGCCGTGGGCCTCCAGGCTGGTGCGGAGCGCTCGCCGGATCTGCGGCTCGTCATCCACCACCAGGACCAGCGTCACGCAAGCTCCTCGGACGCTCGCGCTTCCTCCACCATGACCGCTCCCTCCACCGGCAGCTCGAACACCACCGCCGTGCCGCCCGCGGGCGTGCCCTCCACCCAGATGCGCCCACCGTGCGCCGTGACGATCGCGTTGGCGATCGCGAGGCCCAATCCGCTCCCCGGCATCTCAGGACTCCGCGCGCCACGATAGAACGCTTCGAAGACGCGTTCGCGGTCGCCTTCGGGGATCCCCGAGCCCTGATCGCTGACCCGCACCTGCACATGGTCCCGCACCGGGGCCACCGTCACCGTGACCTCGCCGCCATCCGGGGAGTAGCGGGCGGCGTTCTCGAGCAGGTTCGTCAGCACCTGATCCATCTGGACGCCGTCGACCGGCACGTCGGGAACGTCGTCACGGATCGAGAGCTTGAGGGTGACCCGGTCCATGCGCGGCCGCATGCGGGCGATCACCGTCTCGACCGATTCGTCGAGCGAGGCGTCCTTGCGGCTCGGGATCAACGCCCCCGCGCGGATCTTGGCCAGGTCGAGGATGTTGCCCACCAGGCGGTTGAGGCGGTCGGTCTCCTCCAGGATCGTGGTGAGCAGCTCGGTCTCCTGCTCGGGCTCGTACTTCACCGTGGGGTCGAGCAGGCTCGTCACGCCCGCCTTGATCGACGCCAGCGGCGTCCGCAGGTCGTGGGTCACCGACGAGAACATCGCGGCCCGGAGCTGGTTCGTCTCGGCCTCGAGCTGTGCGGACCGCGCCCGGACGTCCAGCCGCGCGCGGTCGAGCGCGGCGGCGGCCTGCTTGGCGGCCGCCTCCAACAGCTCGAGCTCGTCGGGCGTGAACGGCCGTTTGCCGAGGGGCCGCTCCACCTTGAGGGTGCCGAACGCCACGGTGCCGACCACCAGCGGGACCACCGCGTCGGGACCACCGGACGTCACGTCGGGCCCTGACGCCACCGCGTGCAGCTGGCTGCCGGCCAGCTCCACCGTGATCTCGCACCGCGCCAGGCCGAAGGGTTCCAGCAGCACCGTGGCGAAGTCATCGAGCACGCGGTCGGGCAGCTCGCCGGTCAACAGCTTCGTCGACAGGTAGCCGAGCAGCCGCGCCTCACGTTCGCGACGGGACGCGCGCGCGCGTTCCTCGGACGCGCCGCCCACCAGGAGGCCCACCACCATGGCCACCGCCAGGAACACGACGGCGGTCACCACCTCCTCGGTGCCGTTCAGGCGGAGCCGGAACCGTGGCGCCCCATAGAGGAAGGGCAGCGCCAGCGAGGACAGCAGCGCCGCGATCAGCCCGCTGGACAGTCCGCCCGCCACCGATGCGATCACGATGGCCAGCAGGAACAGGGCGATCGCGGCGGCCGGCCCGCCCCGGCTCAGCGGGATCGAGGCCAGCCCCGCTACCACGGGGGCCACCACGGCGATCATGCCGCCTCGGGCGGTCAACCCCCGCCACCGCCGTTCGGTCTCGGTGCGCATGTTCGGTCCATCGTGCCACGGGTGGTCCCGGCACCATGGCTTTCACGCGATCTTCACGCGGGGCCCACGATCCTTCACGCCGCACTCACGCCGTCCGGACGATGCTGTGGGCAAGGAGCTACCCATCCTCCGAATACTGCCCGGAGATCCACCGGATGCCCTCCAGCTCGGTGGATCTCCGGGCACCGTCCTGTCCGGGGTCCGTTCGGGTCCTTCGCCGAGAGCGATGCCAGTGCTTCAGACGGTCCGCTAGGCTACGGCGCGTCATGCGGGTCATCATCATGGGCTGCGGCCGTGTCGGATCGGAGCTGTCGGAGGAACTCGCCGACGGCGGCCACGACGTCGTCATCATCGACAAGGACCCGGAGGCCTTCTTCCGCTATCCCCCGGCCGAGGGCACCAAGACGGTGGTCGGGCTCGGATTCGATCGCGACGTCCTGCGTGAAGCCGGGATCGAACAGGCCGAGGCGTTCGTCGCGGTCTCCAGCGGCGACAACTCCAACATCGTGTCGGCACGGGTCGCGCTCGAACGCTTCCACGTGCCGAAGGTGGTGGCGCGGATCTACGACCCGCGGCGTGCCGAGATCTACGAGCGGCTGAACATCCCCACGGTGGCCACGACCGCGTGGGGCATCAAGCAGATCCAGTTGATGCTGTTCCACGACCGCAAGGAGATCCGCGAGAGCCTGGGAGGCGGCGACCTCCTGCGCATGCGGGTGCCGGTGCCCCCGCACCTCGTGGGTCGCTCGCCCTCCTCGCTCAACGTCGAGGGCAAGGTGCTCGTGGCCGGGGTCTCGCGAGGCGGGGGCGGGTTCCTCCCCACGGCCGACAGCACGATGCAGGCGGGCGACTTCCTGGTGCTGATGCTCACGAAGGACGGCGTGGAGACGATGGACCAGATGCTCGAAGCTCCGAGCGGTGATCACGCATGAAGGTGGTCGTGACCGGCGGTGGGGCCGTGGGACGGCATCTCGCGGTCGACCTCGTGGAGCGCGGCCACGATGTGACGCTGATCGAGCAGAACCACGCGTTGGCCGACAAACTGCGGTCGTGGGCCGAGGGCGTGAACATCGTGTTCGGCGACGCCTGCGAGCCGTGGGTGCTCGAGGAAGCGCAGATGGCGCAGGCCGAGGTCGTGGTGGCGGCCACCGGCGACGACGAGGACAACCTGGTGACCTCGCTGCTCGCCAAGCAGGAGTTCGCGGTCCCGCGCGTCCTGGCCCGCGTGAACCACCCGAAGAACGAGTGGCTCTTCAACGAACAGTGGGGCGTCGATGCCGCGGTCTCCCCGCCGCACATCCTCACCGCCATGGTGGAGGAAGCCGTCACCGTCGGCGACCTGGTTCGGCTGATCCGGTTGGAAGGCGGCGACATCTCGATCGTGGAGATGACCCTGCCGGAAGGTTCGAGCTCGGTGGGCAAGGCGATCTACGAACTGCGGCTGCCCACCGACGCCGCCATCGTCGGGATCCTGCGGGAGGGCCACGTCGTGATCCCGCAGCCCGAGACGGTGCTCTCGGCCGGCGACGAGGTCATCGCGCTGGCGAGCGCTCC
Organism: uncultured Actinomycetes bacterium; assembly: GCA_963797635.1. Taxonomy (GTDB): domain Bacteria; phylum Actinomycetota; class UBA4738; order UBA4738; family HRBIN12; genus JAOUEA01. The sequence goes on along the minus strand of CAWCPZ010000010.1, from coordinate 348,072 downwards.
GTCCGAACGCGCGCTCCGCGACGCGGTGGTGGGCGCCGGCATGCCGGGCGGCGTGCCCAACGACACGATCGACGGCGCGAGCGGCGTCGTCTAGCCGGACGTCGCCCCCCGCAACAGCCGGTCGCGTTCCAACAGCAGCGCCAGCTGGTTCCCGAACGCCTCGAGGATGCGGCGCTCCGACGCGGTGAGCGGCGCGCGGTCGCCACGCAGCACCAGCAGACCCAGGTTCCGCCTGCCCACGTTCAGCGGGAACCGTTCCACGCCGTCTCCGGCGGTCGTCGCGATCGTGCCGGGCTCGGCGTTGACCACCGTCATCTCCTCCAGGCCGCCGAGATCGGCGTGCGGCTGCTCGAACAAGCACCCCGTCGGCGAACCCGAACGAGCTGACGATCAGCCGCAGCACCACCGCGTAGCGATCGGGGCCCGTGTCGGGCTCGACGAGCGCGCGCGACAGGTCCTGCTGCATCCGCAGCTCGGAGGCGCGCGCCTCGGCCGCGGCGGCGCGCGCATCGCTTCGCGTCACCAGCAACGAGATCACCACCGACAGGGCGAGGAACGCGAACAGCATCACGACGTCCTCGCCCTTGCCGATCGCGAACGTGTCGAACGGCGGGATGAAGAAGTAGTTGAAGCACGCGAACCCCAGGAGCGAGGCCAGGATGCCGGGCCACAGCCCGCCGAGCCACACGGTGCCCACGACCACGAACAGGAACGCGAACGCCTCGGACACCGTGTTGATGTCACCGCGGTGCGGGTGCAACACCACCACGAGCGCCGCGGTGGCCACCACCGCGACCACGCAGCCGGCGACCGTCTTCCTCATGGTCCTCACCTCGGTTCGAATCGGTAGCCCATGCCCGGCTCGGTGATGAAGAACCGGGGCTCGGCCGGGTCGGGCTCGAGCTTGCGCCGGATCTGGGCCATGTACACACGAAGGTAGTTCGTCTCGTCCTGGTACTGCGGACCCCACACCTCCTGCAGCAACTGGCGCTGGCTCACCAGCTTGCCCGGGTTGCGCACGAGGATCTCCACGAGATGCCACTCGGTGGGCGTGAGTCGCACGTCACCCTCGGCGGTGCTGACGCGCGCCGCACCCAGGTCCACCGTGAACGCGTCGGTCTCCACCACGGGTTGCTCGGCGGACGGATGCAATCGTCGTTCGGCCGCGCGGAGCCGGGCCAGGAGTTCATCCATCCCGAACGGCTTCGTGACGTAGTCGTCGGCACCGGCGTCGAGGGCGAGCACCTTGTCGCGCTCCTGGTCGCGGGCCGACAGCACGAGCAGCGGCATCTCGCTCCAGGCACGGATCCCGCGGATCACCTCGATGCCGTCGATCCCCGGCAAGCCGAGGTCGATGATCGCGAGGTCGGGACGCTCCTTCGCGGCGGTCGCCAACGCGGTCTCGCCGTCGGGCGCCGTGAACACCTCGTACCCGCGGGCGCGCAGGTTCGTGCGCAGACCACGCAGGATCTGCGGCTCGTCGTCGACCACCAGGACGCTCGTCACGCCGCCTCCGAGAACGACATCACCATCGTGAGCCCGCCACCGGGCGTGTCCTCGATCGTGAGGTCACCACCCATCGCTTCCACGAACCCCTTCGCGACCGCGAGCCCGAGGCCCACCCCGTCCGAGGACGAACGGTCGCCGAAGCGTTGGAAGGGTTCGAACACCCGGTCGCGGTCGTCCGGAGCGATCCCCGGCCCTCGGTCGATCACCCGCAACTCGACGCGGTGAGCCCCCGAGCTGCCGACGATCGCGACGTGTTCCTCGGCGGGCGTCCATGCCATCGCGTTGCCGGCGATGTTGGCGATCGCGCGTTCCAACAGGGCGGCGTCGACCTCGACCCGAGGCAGGCTCTCCGGCACCTCCGACCGGATCGCACGACCGTTGTCGGGGAGGCTCGCGAGCGCGCGAGGGCACCACTTCGTCCAGCCCCACCCGGACGCGGACGAGGTTCAGCGCTCCGCTCTGGATCCGGCTCATGTCGAGGAGGTTGCCGACCATCACGCTGAGCCGGTCGGTCTCCTCCTCGATCGTGGCGAGGAACTCCTCGGTCTCCTCCTCGCTCCACGGGACGTCGTCCTGCCGCAGGCTGCTCGCCGCGGCCTTGATCGATGCCAGCGGCGTCCGCAGGTCGTGGGAGACCGCCTGGAGGATGGCGGTGCGCAGTTCGTCGACCTCCACCAGCTCGGCCGCCTCGGCCGCCTCCTCGCTGAGGTCGCGGGCACGCACCGCCGCGGCCAGGTGCGCCGCGAACGCGACTCAGCACCCGCCGGGACTCCGCCGGCAGGCGATCGCCGCGCAGCACCAGGACCGCGCCGTCGCTCGAGCTCGATCACGTCGGATGCCTCCGCGGGAACCGTCGGTGGGGCGGGCCCGGCGGACGCTCCGATCACCCACGCCTGGCCCTCCGGGCGAAGGACCGAGACGGCCTCCAGCCCGAACGTGTCGCGGAGCTGCAGCGAGCAGCATCGGCAACGGGTCCTCTTCGGCCACGAGCCATCCCGAGAGCCGGGCGAGCGCCTCGGCTTCGGCCCGGCCTCGCTGCGCCTCGCCCGCGCCCGAGCCGCTCGGTCGACGAGCACGCTCACCACGGACGCCACGAACGACGAAGACGACGATCGCCAGGACGTTCTCGGCCTCCGCGATCGTCCACGTGTGGATCGGCTCGGTGAAGTACCAGTTGATGAGCAGCCCGAGGCGATCGCCGACATCACGGCGGGCCAGATCCCCCCGATCGCCGCGACGCCGACGACCAGGGTGAGGTACAGGAGGATGACGCTCGAGAGCGACAGATGCTGGCGCGAGGACGCCAGGACCACGGTGAGCAGCGACGAGACCGATCGCCCCCACCAGCGATCCGGCGAGTCGGCGGTTCCAGGTGAGCCCGGAGCGAGCGGCGCGGCCGCAGGCTCTCCCCCGCCGACGACGTGTCCTGGCCGATCACGTGGACATCGATGGGACCGGAGTCTCGGATGATCCGGTGCACCACCGATCCACGGAAGAACTCTCGCCATCGCGAGTGGGAGCTGGCGCCGATCACGATCTGGGTGACGTTCTCGGCTCTGGCGACCTCCAGCAGCGCCTCCGGGATCCCTCGCGCCGATCACCTCACGGAAGGTCCCACCGACCGTTCGCACGAGTTCCCGGGTGCCGTCGATCGCACCGGTCTCGGCGAGGCCGTCCTCCGGGATGATGTTGACGGCGACGAGGTCGCCGCCGCGTCGCGCCGCCATCCGCGCCGCGCGGCGGATCAGCATCCCGTCTTCGGCCCGCCCGGCGACCCCGACCAGGATCCGCTCGCGCGTCTCCCATGGCCCCTCGATGCCTCGATCCTTCATGTAGTCCTGGAGCGACTCGTCCACGCGGTCGGCCATCCACAGGAGGGCGAGTTCCCGCAGTGCTCCGAGGTTGCCTTCCCGGAAGTAGTTGCCGAGGGCGGCATCGATCTTCTCCGGCGGATAGATGTTGCCGTGGGCCATGCGCCGGCGCAGGGCGTACGGCGTCATGTCGACGAGCTCTTGCTGATCCGCGGCCCGGACGATCTCGTCGGGGATCGTCTCGCGCTGACGGACGCCGGTGATGCGTTCCACGACGTCGTTCAACGACTCCAGGTGCTGGATGTTGACCGTGGAGATGACATCGATCCCGGCTTCGAGGATCAGATCCACATCCTGCCAGCGCTTCTCGTGCTCGGAGCCGGGGACGTTCGTGTGCGCGAGCTCGTCCACCAGGACCACGTCGGGTGCCCGGGCGATGATCGCGTCGACGTCCATCTCCTCGAACGCCGCGCCCCGATAGTCGATCGTGCGGCGCGGCACGATCTCGAGATCCCCGATCGCGTCCTCGGTCATCGGTCGTCCATGGCTCTCGACGAACCCGATCACGACGTCGGTGCCACGATCGCGGCGGCGATGTCCCTCACCCAGCATCGCGAAGGTCTTGCCGACCCCTGCGGCGAATCCGACGTAGATGCGGAGATGACCGCGCTTCATGTTCCCGAGGCTAGTCCCTCGAGGGCCAGGTTGAGCATCAGGACGTTCACGTGTGGATCGCCCAGGAACCCGAAGGTCCTGCCTTCGGTGTGCTCATCGATCAAGCGCCAGCACCTGGTCGAGTTCCAGGCCGCGCGCGTCGGCGACACGGGGAGCCTGGAGGCGCGCATAGGCAGGGCTGATGTCGGGATCCAGCCCACTGGCGCTGCCCGTGACCGCATCCACGGGGATCGGTCCGGCCGGTGCATCCGCCTCCACGATCGCGTCGACCCGCTGGCCTACCGCCGTGCCGAGATCCGGGTTCGTCGGACCCAGGTTCGTCGGCGCGCTGGCCGCCGGATCGAACGCGTCGGGCCTGCCGACGAACCACTGCGGGCCCTCGAAGGCCTGTCCGATCAGCGACGAGCCCACGACCGATCCCCCCGCCTCGACCAGGCTGCCGTCGGCACGATGCTTGAACGCGACCTGCCCGATGCCGGTGATCACGAGGGGATAGGCGATCCCGAGCACGATCGACAGCACCAGCACCATGCGCCCGGCCGCGATGAACGAGCGCCGCATCTCACTTCACCACCAGACTGACCACGAGGTCGATCGCCTTGATGCCGATGAACGGCGCGATCACGCCGCCCAGCCCGTAGATCCCGAGGTTGCGCCGCAGCATGGAGGCCGCGGAACTCGGTGTGTAGCGGACCCCCCTCAGCGCGAGCGGGATCAACGCCACGATGATCAGGGCGTTGAAGATGACCGCCGACAGGATCGCCGAACTCGGGCTCCCCAGCGACATGATGTTGAGCCGGTCGAGCCCCGGGTAGACCGCCGCGAACATCGCGGGGATGATCGCGAAGTACTTCGCGACGTCGTTGGCGATCGAGAAGGTCGTGAGCGAGCCGCGCGTGATCAGGAGCTGCTTGCCGATGCCCACGATCTCGATCAACTTCGTGGGGTTCGAGTCGAGGTCGACCATGTTGCCGGCCTCCTTGGCGGCGCTGGTGCCGGTGTTCATCGCCACGCCGACGTCGGCTTGCGCGAGCGCAGGAGCGTCGTTGGTCCCGTCGCCCGTCATCGCCACGAGCTTGCCGCCGGCCTGCTCGCTGCGGATCAACGCCATCTTGTCCTCGGGCGTCGCCTCGGCCAGGAAGTCATCCACCCCGGCCTCGCTCGCGATCGCTTCGGCGGTGCGGGGGTTGTCGCCGGTGATCATGACGGTCCGGATGCCCATGCGGCGCAGTTCGTCGAAGCGCTGCCGCATCCCCTCCTTCACGATGTCCTTCAGGTAGATCACGCCGAGGACCCGGTCGTTCTCGGCCACGGTGAGGGGCGTGCCTCCCTGCACCGCGATGCCGGCGACGATCGTGTCGATCTCCTCCGAGACCGCGCCGCCTTGTTCCTGCACCCACGATCGGACCGAGTCGGCGGCGCCCTTGCGCAGCCGGCGGCCGTCGACGTCGACGCCGCTCATCCTCGTCTGGGCGGTGAACGGGATGAAGTCCGCCCCGTCGAGATCACGGCCCCGAAGGCCGTACCGCTCCTTCGCGAGCACGACGATCGAACGGCCCTCGGGGGTCTCGTCGGCGAGGCTGGTGATCTGCGCGGCGTCCGCGAGGGCCTCCACGGAGACGCCGGGGGCCGGGAGGAACTCCGCAGCCTGCCGGTTCCCGAGGGTGATCGTGCCGGTCTTGTCGAGCAGGAGCGTGTCGACGTCGCCTGCGGCCTCGACGGCGCGCCCCGACATCGCCAGCACGTTGCGCTGCACGAGTCGGTCCATCCCGGCGATGCCGATCGCCGACAGCAGCGCGCCGATCGTGGTGGGGATCAGGCACACGAGCAGGGCCACCAGGACGATCACGGTCTGCTTGGCTCCCGAGTAGATCGCCATCGGCTGCAACGTGACCGTCGCCAGCAGGAACACGATCGTGAGGCTCGCGAGCAGGATGTTCAGGGCGATCTCGTTCGGGGTCTTCTGACGCTGCGCGCCCTCCACGAGCGCGATCATCCGGTCGATGAACGTCTCGCCCGGCTTCGACGTGATCTCGACCACGATCCGATCCGACAGCACCTTGGTGCCGCCGGTCACGGCGCTGCGATCGCCCCCCGATTCGCGGATGACGGGAGCCGATTCGCCGGTGATCGCCGACTCGTCGACCGACGCCACCCCTTCCACCACTTCACCGTCACCGGGGATCACCTGGTTGGCTTCCACCACCACGCGATCGCCTGGGCTGAAGTTCGGTGCCCGGGACCGGCTCCTCGCTGCCATCGGGACGCAGGCGTCGAGCCATCGTCTCGGTCCGCGTGGCACGCAGCGCGGCCGCCTGCGCCTTGCCTCGCCCTTCGGCGACCGCCTCGGCGAGGTTCGCGAACAGGACCGTCAGCCACAACCAGATCGCGATCGAGCCGGCGAACAGGGACGGTTCGCGCACGAACAGCAACGTGGTGAGGACCGACCCGATCTCGACCACGAACATCACGGGGTTGCGCCACATCAGCCGTGGGTCGAGCTTGCGGATCGCATCCGGCAGGGAGCGCCACATGAGGGTGAGGTCGAACATCTAGGACAGTCCTTCCACGATCGGGCCCAGCGACAGGGCCGGGAAGTAGGTGAGCGCGGTGACGATGATGATCACGCCGGTCAACAGCCCCACGAACAGCGGAGACGTCGTGGGGAACGTCCCGGCGGATCCCGGGACGTGCTTCTTCCGTGCCAACGACCCGGCCACCCCCAGCACCAGCACGATCGATGCGAAGCGGCCGAACAGCATCGCGAACCCCAGCGCGGTGTTGAAGAAGGTGGTGTTCGCCGACAGGCCGCCGAACGCGCTGCCGTTGTTGTTGGCTCCCGAGGTGAAGGCATAGAGCACCTCGGACAGGCCGTGGGCTCCCGGGTTGAAGATCGACGCGACGGCTGAACCCATCACGACGGCGGCACCGGTCAACACCAGGACGATCGCCGGCACGAGGAGGATGTAGAGGGACACCAGCTTCATCTCGCGTGGCTCGATCTTCTTGCCGAGGTATTCGGGCGTGCGGCCCACCATGAGCCCGGCGATGAACACGGCCACGATCGCCAGGACGAGGATCCCGTACAGGCCCGAGCCCACCCCGCCCGGCGAGACCTCCGACAGCATCATGTTCACCAGGACGACGCCGCCGCCGAACGGCGTGAAGGAGTCGTGAGCCGCGTTCACCGCGCCGGTGGACGTCCCGGTGGTCGCGGCCGCGAACGCACCGCTGGCCGGGATCCCGAACCGGACCTCTTTGCCCTCCAGGTTGCCGCCGCTGACCGACGCTCCTGCCGCCGCTTGCACCTGAGGATTCGGCTGGGATTCGAACTGCCACGTCAGCATCGTCGAACCGAGCCACAACAGGGCCATCACGGCGGCGAGGACGTAGCCCTGTCTGCGGTTGCCCACCATCTTGCCGAAGGTCCCCGTCAGGGCGAAGGGGATCACGAGCAGCAGCACCATCTCCAGCAGGTTGGTGAACGGGTTCGGGTTCTCGAACGGGTGCGCCGAGTTGGCGTTGTAGAACCCCCCGCCGTTCGTGCCGAGTTCCTTGATGGCCTCCTGGGAAGCGACCGGGCCGCCGGGGATCGACTGCGTGGCGCCTTGGACCGTGGTGATCTCCTGGGCTTCGTCGAAGTTCTGCACCACCCCTTGCGAGATCAGCACGACGGCGCCCACGATCGCGATCGGCAGCAGGATCCGGACGATGCTGCGCACCAGGTCGGCCCAGAAGTTCCCGATCGTGTTCGACTCGCGGCGCACGAACCCGCGGATCAGGGCGACCGCGATCGCGATGCCGACGGCGGCGGAGACGAAGTTCTGGACGGCGAGCCCACTCATCTGGACCAGGTGCCCCATCGTCGACTCGCCCGCGTAGGACTGCCAGTTCGTGTTGGTCACGAACGACACCGCCGTGTTGAACGCCTGGTCGGGCGCCACACCCGGGAACCCCAGGGACAACGGGAGCGACCCTGCACCCGCAGCAAGAGGTACAGCACGAGCACCGACACGAGCGAGAAGGCCAGGACCGAGATGGCGTAGGCGCTCCAGCGCTGCTCGACGTCGGGGTTGACGCCCGCCAGCCGGTAGATGAACCGTTCGACCCGCAGGGAACGCTTCCCGTTCAGGGCCCACGCCATGTAGTCGCCGAGCGGGCGGTAGGCGATCGCGAGGATCGCGACGAGGACGGCGAGCTGCACCCACCCGGCCATGTCAGAACCGCTCCGGGAACAGCAGGGCAGCCACGAGGTAGACGATCAGGGCCACGGCGATCGCGATCGGGATGACGGTGTCGATCACAGCCGCTCCACCCCTCGGACCATCGCGATCAGCAGGCCGAACCCGATGAGCACGAGCACCACGAAGATCACATCCGCCATGGGTTGGCTCCTTCCTTCATGGGGCCAACCTAGGCCGGGATCATGCCGTTGTGGGAGGCCTTGACGCATCCTTGACGCGTTGGGCTGCAGGGATTGACGCGATGCTGACGCGAACCGGCGGAGCCGGGTCAGGCGGTGAACTCGAGGCGCGGGTTGATCATGCGGCGCTCGCCGCGCTGTTCACCCAGGACGCCCTCGACCACGACCCTGGTGCCGAGCGAGAACCCACCGATGCCACGGCGGCCCATGAAGACGACGACCGCTTCACCGGTGCCGTCGGAGATGAGCGCCTCGAGCGACTCGTGGCCGCCCACCGGCAGGACCGTGATGCGCTTGATGACGCCGGCCACCTTCACCTTGGCGCGGTTCGGCGCCTCGGAGATCAGCACGGTGCCGGGAACCGAATCGGCCCAGTCGCGGATCTCGGCAGCCAGGCGCGCCTCGTCGCTCTCGGTCAGTCGATCGAGCCAGCGACGAAGCGCGCCCATGCCCTGATGCCCTCGGTTCCTCGGTCGGTCGGTGCGGGGCCGCCCCTAGACGTTCGCCTTGGGGGCGTTCGCCGCGGCGATGTCCTCGCGAAGCTCGGACTCGCGGGACTTCGACACGTAGATCGCCACCGCCAGCACCACCGCGATCACGACGCAGATCGAGATCCGCAGCGCGTTGTCGTCGGCGTGCGAGACCACCAGCGGGGCGATCAGCAGGGCCACCAGGTTCATGACCTTGATCAGCGGGTTCAACGCCGGGCCGGCGGTGTCCTTGAACGGGTCACCGACGGTGTCGCCGATCACGGCCGCCTTGTGGCTCTCGCTGCCCTTGCCGCCGTAGTTGCCGTCCTCGATGTACTTCTTCGCGTTGTCCCACGCGCCACCGGCGTTGGACATCATCACCGCGAGCAGCTGGCCGGTGAGGATCGCGCCGGCCAGGAACCCGCCGAGCGCCTCGCCCTTCAGGAAGAAGCCCGCGAAGATCGGCGAGAGCACCGCCAGGAGCCCCGGCGTCGTCAGCTCGCGCAGCGAGGTCTTCGTGCAGATGTCGACCACGGCGCCGTAGTCCGGCTTCTCCTCGTAGGTCATGATCCCGGGGTGGTCGCGGAACTGCTTGCGGACCTCCTGCACCACCTGGCCCGCCGCGCGCCCCACCGCGCGGATCGCCAGCGAGGAGAACAGGAACGGCACCGAGCCGCCGATCAGCAGGCCGACCAGCACGTCCGGTTCGTCGATCCGGATGCCGTTGAAGACGAACCCGGCGCTGCGCAGCGCCTCTTCGAACGAGCCGAACAGCGAGGTGGCCGCCAGCACCGCGGTGGCGATCGCCATGCCCTTCGTGATGGCCTTGGTGGAGTTGCCGACGGCGTCGAGTCCGCCGAGGATCTCGGCCGGACGTCCCTCGAACTCCCCGGACATCTCCGCGATGCCCTGGGCGTTGTCCGAGATCGGACCGTAGGTGTCCATCGAGACGACCACACCCACCGTGGTGAGCATGCCCATGCCGGCGAGCGCGATGAAGTAGAGCCGCTCGGCGGTCGAGCCACCGAGGTAGTAGGCCGAGACGATGGCCCCGGCCAGGATCAACGCCGAGTACACCGTGGACTCCAGGCCGATCGAGATGCCGGACAGGATCGTGGTGGCCGGCCCCGTGACGGTGGACTCCGCGATCTCCTGCACCGGCTTGTACTTCGTGTCGGTGAAGTACTGCGTCAGCACCTGGATCACGGCGGCCAGCACCAGGCCGATCGAGACCGCGATGGCCGGCTTGTAGCTGTCGAGGTAGAGGCCGGAGATCACGAACGCGGCGGCCGCCGAGATGAACGCCGAGACGAAGAAGCCCCGGTTGATGGCCTTCATGCCCGATTCGGTCTCCGAGCGGGGCGTCACCATCAGGATGCCGATGATCGACGTGATGACGCCGACCGCGCGGATGAACAGCGGGAACATCACGCCGGCGATCGCGCCCTGCTCCGAGCCCGCGAAGGCCGACGCTCCCAGGATCAACGACGCGATCAGCGTGACCTCGCTGGACTCGAACAGGTCGGCCGCCATGCCGGCGCAGTCGCCCACGTTGTCGCCCACGTTGTCGGCGATCGTCGCGGCGTTGCGCGGGTCGTCCTCGGGGATCCCCTGCTCCACCTTGCCCACCAGGTCGGCGCCGACGTCGGCCGCCTTGGTGAAGATGCCGCCGCCCACCCGCATGAACATCGCGAGGAGCGCGCCGCCGAAGCCGAAGCCCACCAGCACGGCGGTGGCGTCCTCCTTGTAGATCAGCAGGATCGCGGTGGCGCCGAACAACCCCAGGCCCACCGTGAACATGCCCGCCACGCCGCCGGCGCGGAAGGCCAGCTTCACCGCCTGGCGCAGCCCCGACTCACGGGCGGCGTTGGCCGTGCGCACGTTCGCCCGCACCGCGAGCCACATGCCCACGTACCCGGTGATCGCCGAGAACCCCGCACCCAGGATGAAGGCGATCGAGCGTCCGAACCGGATCGAGAACTCCGAGTGCACCGCCTCCGCCGAGACCGGCAGGATGAAGAACAACGCCACGCCGATGATGAAGACGAACACGCTGAGCGTGCGGAACTGTCGCGACAGGTATGCCGAGGCACCTTCCTGGATCGCCTTGGCGATCTCCTTCATCTTCTCGGTTCCCTCGGGCGCGGCCAGCACCGCACGGACGAGGTAGTAGGCGAAGACCAGGGCGATCAACGAGATGCCGAGGATCACCCAGAGCGCGGTGGTATCGGATGAGCCGAAGACGACATCGAGCGATCCGCCCTCTTGGGCAAGCACGCCGGACATGGAACCTCCTGTTTCGGGGATCGGGGCCTCTCTCCAACCCGGCCGGGGCCGGGAACGCGGGCAAGTATAGGGAACGGACCCCCCGCGCGACCTACGCCGAAGGACGGTCTTCTATGCTGCCCAGCGGTGACGTTCGAGGGCTCCTCGCTGTGGAAGGTGCGCCAGAAGGTGGGCACGGACCTGGTGCTGTGGCCGGGCGCGACCGTGTTGGTGCAGCGCGAGGACGGCCGTGTGCTCCTGGGCCTGCGGGGTGACACCCACGACTGGGCGATGCCCGGGGGCGGCGCCGAGGAGGGCTCGAGCTTCGCCGACACGGCGGTGACCGAGCTCCGGGAGGAGACCGGCCTGATCGCCGACCCCGCCGACCTCGAGGGGTTCGCGTCGATCTCGGAGGCCGGCAACCACCTCGTCACCTACCCGAACGGCGACCGGACCCACTACTTCGGGATCTGGTTCCTGCTGCGCCGCTGGGAGGGCGAACCCGCGCCCGACGGCACGGAGATGCTCGAGCTCGACTGGTTCGATCTCGCGGCGCTGCCCGAGCCGATGATGGGGTCATCCTCGGCGGGGTTCGAGCTGTTCGCGGCGTGGCAGCGGACGGGACGCTTCCAGGCGCGCTAGGTGCGGTTGGGGGCGAGTCGAAGCACGACGTAGCCCGCGATCCCGGCCACCACCGAAGCCGCCAGGATCGCGATCTTCGCCTCCTGCAGGATGGCGCTGCCCGGGAACGCCAGCTCCGCGACGAACAGCGCCACGGTGAACCCGATCCCGGCGGTGAAGCCCATACCGGCCAGGTCGCCCCACCCGACGTCGCCGGGCAGCGTCGCGGCGCGCGACCGCACGGCCACCTGACTCCCCAGGAACACCCCCAGCGGCTTGCCCACCACGAGCCCGACGAAGATGCCGATCGCCACGGCGTCGGTGGCGGCGGCTCGGATCGTCGCCGACGACAGGACGACGCCCGCGTTCGCGAGCGCGAAGATCGGCAGGATCACGAAGCTGGTCCACGGCAGCAGCACGTGTTCGACCCGCGCCAGCGGCGAGACCGATTCGCGCGAGAGCCATGCGAGGCGCATCCACGACGGTGCGTCGGCATCGGGAGGGTCGGGATGGTCGGTGGTCTCGTCCGCGATGCGCCTGGCCTCCACGCTCACCGCCTTCGGCCGCTGGAAGGGGGTGGCCGGCGCCAGGAGCCCCAGCACCACGCCGGCGATCGTGGGATGGATGCCGGCTTCGAAGGTGGCGTACCAGATCACGACGCCCAGCACGACGTAGAAGGCCAGCGCTCGCACGTGCGCGCGGGCCGCCAGGAGCGCCAGCCCGACGCCGCCCACCGCCACCGCGAGCGGGACCCACTCGATGCCCCCGGAATAGAAGAGGGCGATCACCAGGATCGCGCCGATGTCGTCCACGATGGCCAGCGTGAGCAGCAAGGGCTTGAGGCTGGGCGGCGCGAACCGGCTCGCCAGCGTCAACGCACCCAGCGCGAACGCGATGTCGGTGGCCATCGGGATGCCCCAGCCGCGCGCGTTGTCGCCGCCGGCGATCGCGAGATAGAGGAGCGCCGGCACCACCATGCCGCCGATCGCGGCCAGCACGGGCAGGATCGCGGCCCGGAGCTGGCGGAGCTCCCCGGTGACCAGCTCCCGCTTGATCTCCAACCCCACCACCAGGAAGAACAACGCCATCAGCCCGTCGTTCACCCAGAACTTCAGGTCTTCCTCCAGGTCGATGAACGAGCCCACATGCACCGTGAACTCGGTGTGCCACAGGGCGTCGTAGGCGGCGCGCCACGGGGAGTTGACCCAGATGAGCGCCGCGACGACCGCGGCCAGCAGGAGCACGCCGCCGGCGGTGGAGGTCTGCAGGAACTCCTGGAGGGGGCGCACGACCGTTCGCGGCACGAACCGATCGGAGAACGCCCAGGCCGGCAGCAGATGGGTGTCGCTTCGGGGTGGTTCGGATGGTTCCGGCGTTCCGGGCCCGCCGACGTCGTCGCGCATGCGTCCTCTCCCGCCGACCCGTCTTCCCGGCACACCGTCGTTGCGGCCCATGCTACCCCAGCCATCCGGGCTACTCAGTCTCGGCCCCTGCTGGTCGGAGTTCCGCCGAAGCGCACCGGAGCCTCCACCAGCCGTCACAGAACCGACATGCCCAGATGTTTGGCGGGGCCCCGGGGCGCGGGTACGCTCGTCGCGCTTTGGCAGAAGGTCAGCACGCTCAGTCACCCCCCCGCAAGACCCCGCTCTTCATCATCGGCGGGATCGCCGCGGTCGCCGCCCTCGTGGCGGCGATCTTCGTGTTCACCGGGGGCGGCGACGGTCCCCTCGGGATCCCGCTGGGCAACGACACCCCGGAGACGCCCGAGTTCGCCTTCAAGGTCCAGAAGGGTCCGGTCGTCACCACCGCCGAAGGCGCCGACCAGCAGAAGGCGGTCGCCGCCGCCGCGCCGGCCTCCAAGGCCGTGACTGCCGTGCTCGACACCTTCTTCACGGAGGCCTTCCTCGATCCCGCCAACTGGCAGGAGGGCGACTACGAGGAGGCGCTGCAGGTCTTCTCGGCCGACGCCCGAGCCGAGGCCGAGCAGCAGCTCGAACTCCTCACCGCCGGCACCGAGGTGAGCGGCCTCGAGACGATCCGGCCCATGGCATCCACCGTGAAGACCGAGGTGCTCGTCGACCCCAAGAACGTGCCCGCCTCGGTGATCGGCATCGTGAAGTTCCAGGCCAAGGGCGTCGAAGGATCCCAGCGCTTCGTGTTCAACAGCAAGGGGCAGTACACCCTGCAGAAGATCGACGGCGACTGGACGATCGTGAGCTTCTCGGTGAGCCGCGCCGACAAGGAAGGCACAGCCGGAGCCGGCAGCGCCACGCCGAGCTCACCGGAGGCATCGTCGTGAGGCGCCGCGCGATCTTCGTCGTGATGGCCCTCACCACGTGGGTGGCCGGCTCCGCCCTGGGAGCGATGGGCGGCTCGGTGGCCGCCACCGCGCAGGGCTCCGGCATCGTGGTGGGCAAGGCCCACGCCGGCTTCACCCCGTCGCTCACCGGCACCAAGCCCATCGTGCTGCTCATGGTCGGCAGCGGCGCCCGGCCCGGCGACGACGTGGAGCACTCGCTCGCCGACTCGCTGCACCTGGTGTTCATCAACCCGGCGAAACATCACGCCACCCTGGTGGGCATCCCGCGCGACTCCTACGTGCCCATCCCGAACCACGGCACCGGCAAGATCAACAGCTCGCTGTTCTACGGCGGACCGGCGTTGCTGGTCGACACGGTCGAGAACATGTCGGGCGTCACGATCGACTACTGGGCGATCACCACGTTCTGGGGTTTCGAGGACATGATCGACGGCGTCGGCGGCCTCACGATGGACGTGCCGTTCGCGATGTCGGACTCCTACGCGCGGGCGGACTTCCAGCCGGGGGTGCAAGAACTCAATGGCAAGGAAGCGCTGGCGTTCGCGCGGACGCGCCACGACCTGATGCAGGGCGACTTCGGCCGCCAGGAGAACGGCGGACGCCTGTTCCTGGCCTCGCTGGCGCAGTTCCAGAAGGAGTACAAGGCCGATCCCAGCCGGCTGTTCGTGTGGCTGGGCTCGGGCATGCGCAACATCGACACGACGGCGCCGCTGTCCGAGGTGATGGCGCTCGCGTTCACCGCGTCGCACATCCCGGTGAAGAACGTCCAGAACATCGTGCTGCCCGGTAGCGCCGGGATGTCGGGTTCGCTCTCGGTGGTGTTCCTCGACAGCGCCCGGAAGACGGCGATCTTCAACGACGTGAAGACCGACGGCATCCTGCTGAAGAAGAACGTGCCGCCGAGCCCCACCGCCGGCGAGTAGCGCTAGAGCTTCGTCAGCACGTAGGCGACGTAGCCCACGTAGAACACGCCCTGGAACATCAGCAGCGGCGCGGACAACCGGCCGCGGATCCGCAACGTGAGCCACAACACCCCGCCCGCCGCCAGCGCGGTGAGGGCCGCGACCAAGGCCGGGCCCTCCAGCACCCACGGGGTGAGCAGCAACCCCACGGTGACCGGGAACGATGACTGGAACACCATGGCCCCGGTCATGTTCCCCATCGCCAGGGTGTCCTTGCCACGCCGGATCCAGATCACCGAGTTGAACTTCTCCGGCAGCTCGGTGGCCAGCGGCGCCACCAGCAGCGAGAACGCGAGCGGTGAGACGCCGAGGTCCTGACCGATCTGGTCGACGGCGATGATGAACAAGCGCGCGCCGCCCACGATGCACGCGAGCGCGAGCGCCACCTGGACGAAGGGCAAGGCCGTGCTCCGGTCGACCGACCAGGCCGCCAGTCCCCGCCGCACCCGCCCCCACCACGACCACAGGTAGAGCGCCCTGATCTCGCCGCCCGCCTCGACCTCCATCTCGTCCTCGCCCGGCGAGATGAAGTGACGACGCACGTAGTAGCCGTAGGCCACCACGAGCACGATCGCGAGCACGCACGTGCAGGGTCTTCACGTGGATCAAGCCGGCGATGAGCGCCATCGTGTAGAGCACCAGGAACGTCCCCAGGTCCTGGCGGATCACGCCCTTGTCGATCTCGAGGTCGGTGGAGGCGCGCCGCGCGCGGGTCGCCAGCACGGTGACGGCGATCACCACCATGGCCAGGGTGGTGAGCATGAACGGCGCGCCCAGGATCGCGCCGGTGCCGATCTCCTCACCCGCGTCCTTGCCCGACAGGATCGCCACGATGGGCAGGAGCGTCTCGGGCAGCGCGGTGCCGACCGCGGCCAAGACCGACCCCACCGCGCCCTCCGACAGGCCGAATCCCTCGCCGATCCACTCGATCCCGTTCGTGAACAGCTCGGCGCCCGCGAGGATCACGACCAGCGAGGCGATGAGGACGGGCCAGGGCATGAGGGGCGTCATCGTGCCAGCCTCGATCCCATGCGTCACGCGAAGGTTCTGCGCGCGTACCCACCCACATGCCCGTGCGCTTGCTAGGCTCGGCGAGCATCGAAGGGGAGTAGTCCACAAACGGGGACGTCGTCATCACGGCCGCACCAGCGGTCCGGCGCCTCACCGCTCGCGGGGACGAGACCTTCCGTCTGGTTCTGTGGCCGGTGCTTGGAGCCGGTTCAGTGGGAGACCGAGTGACGACCCTTCGCGACGATCTCGACGACGTTCACCCGCGACGCGCCAAGGTCTCGATCGCGATCGCCGTGCTGCTCGGCGTGCCCGGCGATCGTGCTCCGTGCCACCAACCCCGAGCTGGCGCATCCGCTCGAAGCCCTGCTGTTCGGCATGGCGATCGTGGGCGCCGCGTTCCTGCTGTCCTGGGCGGCCGAGGTGGCGCAGCTGGACATCTCGGCGGGCCTGGCGATCGCGATCCTCGCGCTGATCGCGGTGCTGCCCGAGTACGCCGTGGACTTCGTGTTCGCCCGCAAGGGCGGCGAGTCGTTCGCGCAGACCGGCGCGGCGTGCCTGCCGCTGGACGGCGGCACCGAGTCGCCGTGCTCGCTGGCGCTGGCCAACATGACCGGGGCGAACCGGCTGCTGATCGGCATCGGCTGGACGATGGTCGTGTTCGTCGCGTTCTGGCGGCTCCGCGCCAAGGGCAGCGATCGCCAAGGGCCAGCACTGGGGAGGCGTGAAGCTCGATCGCGAGCACTCGATCGAGATCGCGTTCCTGGCGATCGCCACGATCTACTCCCTCACCCTGCCGCTGAAGCACTCGGTCACGTTGTTCGACTCCGTGATCCTGATCACGATCTTCGTGCTCTACACCGTGCGGGTCTCGCGCGCTCCCGCCGAGGAACCCCACCTGGTGGGGCCGGCCCGCTACCTGGGGACGTTCTCCACGGTGGCCAGACGCACCGACGGTGATCGCGATCGCGGTGTTCGCCGCCGCGCTGATCCTGCTGAGCGCCGAGCATTTCGCCGAGGCCCTCGTCGCCAGCGGCGAGACCCTGGGGGTGAGCGAGTTCCTGCTGGTGCAGTGGATCGCGCCGCTCGCCTCCGAAGCACCGGAACTGTTGGTGGCGGGCCTGTACGCCTGGCGGCTCAACACCAGTGCGGGCCTCGGCACGCTGGTCAGCTCCAAGGTGAACCAGTGGACCCTGCTGGTGGGCACGCTGCCGATCGTGTTCGCGGTGGCGGCGGGCGGATTCCACGGATTGCCGCTCGACACCGTGCAGCGCGAGGAGCTGTTCCTCACGGCGGCGCAGTCGTTCTTCGCGGTGGCGGTGATCTCGAGCCTGTCGATGTCGCTGCGCGAGGCCGGCATCCTGTTCGGGCTGTTCTGGTTCCAGTTCCTGTTGGGCGGGATCGTGCCGGAGTCCCTCCACGGCGTCGAGCGGATCGCCGTCGGCATCCTGTATCTGATCCTGGGCGTGGGGGTGCTGCTGCGCGAGCGCGGCCGGCTGCGCGGGCTGTTCAAGGACGGATTGACCGCCTCCTACGACGAACTCTCGCGCCGAACGCGCGGCCGATGCCGCCGGGGACGCGGCGACACCCGGGTAGCCTTGGCCGCGTGGACCCCCGCGCGTTCCTCGACGAGCTCACCGCCGACACCGACATCGCCAGCTCACTCGTCCACGTGCAGCATCTGCCGGCGCGCGCGCCGGCGATCGAACCCTTCCCCGACGGCCTGCCCGACCTGCTGGTCTCGCGGCTGGGCCTGACGGGCGTCCGCGGCCTGTACCCGCATCAGTCGGACGGGCTGGCGGTGCTCCGCGACGGGCGCGACCTCGTGATCGCCACGGGCACCGCCAGCGGCAAGACGCTGGTGTACAACGCGGCGTTCGCCGAGGCCGCCCTCACCCGACCGAAGGCCACCGCGCTCTACCTCTACCCCACGAAGGCGCTCGCCCGCGATCAGCTCCGGGCCGTCCGGGCGCTGAAGCTCCCCCAGGTGAAGGCCTCGGTCTACGACGGCGACACCCCCCGGGCCGAGCGTCCGCTGATCCGCAAGAACGCGAACCTGGTGATGACGAACCCGGACATGCTCCACCTGTCGCTGCTGCCCGACCACGCGCGGTGGGCCGACTTCTTCTTCCGCCTCTCCATGGTGGTGGTGGACGAGGCGCACGTGTGCCGCGGCGTGTTCGGCTCGCACGTGGCGATGGTGCTGCGGCGGCTCCGGCGGCTGATCGCCCACTACGGCGGCACCCCGCGCTGGTGCCTGGCGTCGGCCACCGTGGGCAACCCGGGCGAACTCGCGACCCGGCTCACGGGCATGACCTTCGAGGAGGTCACCGACGATCGGTCGCCGCGCGGCGAGAAGCTCTTCGCGTTCTGGAACCCGCCCGTCGTCGACGAGGACACCGGCCAGCGGCGCAGCGCGTTGAGCGAGGCGTCGTGGCTCATGGGCCGGCTCGCCGACCGCGACGTGCGCACGATCGGGTTCACGCGGTCGCGGCGCGCCGCCGAGCTGCTGGCCGAGTTCGCCCGGCGGGACGTGGCCGAAGCGAAGACCCGCGCGCGCATCAAGAGCTACCGGGCGGGCTACCTCGCCGAGGACCGGCGGCGGATCGAACGCGAGCTCGCCGACGGCGACCTGATCGCGATCGCCTCGACGAGCGCGCTGGAGCTCGGGATCGACATCGGCACGCTCGACGCCGCGGTGCTCACCGGCTACCCGGGAACGCGCGCGTCGATGTGGCAGCAGGCGGGGCGCGCCGGGCGACGGGACGGCGACGCGCTGGCGATCCTCGTCGCCCAGGACGACCCGCTCGACCAGTACCTGGTCAATCACCCTGACGATATCTTCGAACGGCCGCCCGAGGCGGCGGTGATCGACCCCACGAACCCCTACGTGCTGGAGCCCCACCTGCGCTGCGCCGCCCGCGAGGTGCCGCTCCGCGAGGAGGAGCTCGGGTTCTTCGGCGACGTTCCCGACGTGAAGAAGGCCGTCGAGCGCATGACGGATCGCGGAGAGCTGGTGCAGCGCAGGGAGGCCTGGCACGACCGCGGCAAGGACGCTCCACACCGCGCGGTCGACGTGCGGGCGGGCGGCGGCCACGTGTACTCGATCGTGATCGCCGGCACGGGCGAGCTGCTGGGCACCGCCGACGAACACCGCGCCTACGCCACGCTCCACCCGGGCGCCGTGTACCTGCACATGGGCGAGCAGTACCTGGTGGAGGAACTCGACCTGGTGCAGCGGGTGGCGGTGGTCGCGAGCGCCGACCCCGACTACTACACGCAGGCCCGCGACGTCACCGACATCGAGGTGGCCGACGTGCTCTCGCGAACGAGCATCGGCGAGGTGGAGCAGTCGTTCGGATCGGTGCGCGTCACGAACCAGGTGACCAGCTTCGTGCGCAAGCTCGTGGCCACGGGCGAGGTGCTCGACGAGGTGCCGCTGCCGCTGCCGCCCGTCGAACTCGAGACCCGCGCCGTGTGGTGGACGATCCCGGTGAGCGTGCTCGACCGCGCCGCCGTGGGACCACGGGACGTGCCGGGCGCGATCCACGCCGCCGAACACGCCGCGATCGGCCTGCTGCCGTTGGTGGCCACCTGCGACCGGTGGGACATCGGCGGCGTCTCCACGCCGATGCACCCCGACACCGGCATGACCACGATCTTCATCTACGACGGCTACCCCGGCGGCGCGGGGATCACCGAGCGCGGAGCCCGCGATGCCGACCGGTGGCTGCGCGCCACGCTCGAGGCGATCCGCCAGTGCCCGTGTTCGCGGGGATGCCCCTCGTGCGTGCAGTCGCCGAAATGCGGCAACGGCAACGAGCCCCTCGACAAGACCGGGGCGGTGTCGCTGCTCGCCGCGATCCTCGGCGAGCGATGGGGCTGACCGTCCCGGACGAGGGACAACCGGCCTCCCGCATCTGCCGTATCGCCCCGCAGCGCAACCGGGCGTAGCGTCCGTCTCCGAACCGAGAACGGTCCTTCCCCCCAGGAGGAGCCGAACGACCGATGGTGGGTCTGGTGTTGGTCGTGGTGGCATCGGGGTTGTCCATCCTCACCCTCGAGGCCATCGCCGAGAGTGCCCGATCGGGTGCCCGCGACCTCGTCGTGTTCGGCCACGAGATCGCCTCGCCGGGTAGCCCGGGAGGCACGTGGATCCTGATCGGCCTCGCGGTCGCCGCAGCGCTCGCCTGGTCCGCGGCCTTCGCATGGTCGCGCGGCCATCGGCTGGAGCGCCGGATGGCCGCGGAGCTCGACGGCCGGCGAGACCTACCCCCTCGCCGTGAGGCGACACGATCGGGGCACGGCCCCGTCACCGCGTCGCATCCGTTCGGGCTCCGAACCACTTCCCCGCCGGAACGACCAGGCAACGACCAGCCCACACGCCGCGACGAGCTCGCCGCTCGCCGCGCCCGGCGCGCCACCCATCCGGCGAACTGACCCAGGAGGACCACCGGTGATCACCGCCTTCCTCGCCCTCGTGGCGACCCTGTGGACCGGCGCGACCGTCGAGGCCCTCACGCGAACGGCCGCGGCCTCCGACTCGGTCGTGATGGTGGCCGGTCGGACCTTCGTCACCTCGAGCTCGATCCGTCTGTGGCTGGCGGCCGGCGCCGGCGCCGTCCTCGTGGCGCTCTGGTGCCTCACCCTGTGGTCCTTCGCGCGCCGCCGAGCCCGTCGCGCCTCGGCGGTCGACACCGCCGATCAGACGGCCGCCGATCCCATCCTGATGGCCCGCGTCGGCTCGATGCAGCTGCGCGTCGAGGAGTTGCAGGAACGGGTCCGCCATCTCACGGACGAACGCGCGGTGCTTCGCCGCGAACTGCAGCGCACGTCCGAGTACGACCGCGTGGTGCTCCTCGAGGGCCCGGATGGGCCCAACGACGCCGACGTCCTGCACTCCCGGCTGGACCCCGTGGTCAGCGACCTCGGCGCGGAGCGGCGCGAGCGCGAACCGTCCTAGCCCCGACCTACGGTCTACGTCGTCCGGCGCTAGGCCCGGCCCGCAGGCGCGTGATATGAACGTCGGGTGCGCCGTCTTCCCCGCAGGTCCGTGCTCGTCGTGCTGCTCGCAAGCACGATCGTGGGCGTGGGTTCGATCCCCGCATCGGCCCACTGTTCGCTCGGCCCGTTCGACGCCGCGATCCGGTTCTCCGACAACGTGTGGGTGGGGGAGATCGTCGACGGCAAGGCAGATCGACGATCCCCGGACCCCGTACGCGCTGACGCTGCGCGTCGACGACGTGCTCTCGGGCGAGGACCCAGGACCGGAGGCCACGATCCTGGCGATGCCGTGCAAGAAGCTGAACGGCATCGCGCCGTCGACGATCCCCGACTACGTGGGCATCAAGGGGGTGTTCGCGATCGCCGACGTCCCCACCGGCTTCTTCTACGTCGAGACGTTCCAGCCCGAGGGCGATCCCGTGGCGGCCGCGGAAGCGGTGCTGGCCGACCCCGACCCGTTCGATGCGTCCGGCTCGGCACCGGTCCGACGGTCAGTCCCGTGGTCGCGGCTCCCGCGGCCGTTCCGCAGGACGGTGGATCCTCGGCGGCCGTTCCGATCGCGATCGGAGCGCTCGCTGATCGTGGGGGTGGGCGGTGGGTTGGTGCTGCGCTCGCGGTCGCAACGATCGCGCGCATCACAGCGCCGAGGCCCCGCGAAGGCCCGGCCGGCCCAGAAGGCGGGCACGAAGACCAAGACCGGCACGAGCAAGGGCGGCAGAAGCGAAGCCGACGAAGGCCCGCCGTTAGGCCACGGGTGACTTCGCGCGCCCGGTGGCTCTGCCCAGCATCGCCATGATCCCCTGCTTCTCCTCGGGCGTGAGCCCGAAGAACAGGAACGCCGCGTAGTAGGCGGCGCCGCCGATCAGCGCGGTGCCCAGCAGGTCGATCCCCCAGTGGGGACCTTCCAGGACGGCATGCACACCGAGCATCACCGCGGCGCCGATCACCGTGGGGATCAGCAGCCGCGCGTAGTACCGGTCGTAGGGCTGGATCCGCACGAAATGCCACACCAGGTAGAGCCGCAGCGCGTTCGAGAACACGAGCGCGAACGCCTGGGCGATCGCGGCGCCCATGGGCCCGAGGTGGGGCACCAGCACGATCGCGATCACCAGGTCGAGCGCGAACGAGGCCGCGTACACCACGAGGTCCCACCCGGTTCGACCCACCATGATCAGCACGAACCCGGCCGCCCCCACGCTGACGTTCACCGCCTGGCCGATCAGCAACACCCGCAGCCACGCCGTGCCGCTGTCGTAGGAACTCCCGAACACCTGCAGCACCGCGGCGGGGGCGATCAGGAACAACAGCAGCAGCGGGATCGTGCCGCCCAGGGTCCAGCGCGTGATCTGCTTGAACAGCGCGTTGAGCCGGTCGCGGAGCCCGCGTTCGTACAGGTCGGCGACGAACGGGCTGAACATGTACGAGACCGCGGTGAGGAACAACACCAACGCCTGGGCCACGCGGATCGAGGCGGCGTAGACGCTGACCTGGGGATCGTCGGGCAGGTAGTGCGAGAGCACCGCGAGGTCGGTGTAGAACAACGCCTGGCTCAGCAGCGCGGCGGGTGCACGCGGCGCGCCGTAGCGAACCAGCGCCCCGGTCTCGCCCTCGCCGATCGACTCCGGCGTGAACGTGCGCGTGGCGTGCCGCCATGACACGAACGCGATCCCGGTGGCCAGCACCCACGACAGCCCGTACGCCCACGTGGTGACCGCGACCGTCTTGTCGATCGCCGCCCACAGGACCAGCGTGATCACGATCCAGCCGACGGACTGTCCGATCCAGTACGCGTAGAGCGTGTGCCGCATGATCTTCAGTCCGCGGCTGCCGCCCAGGTAGACCTGCGCCACCGCCACGAAGATCAACGCGATCGCGGCGGCGCGCACCGAGGCCGACGGGACGTTGAGCAGATCGCCGATCGAGCCCGCGGCCAGCAGCGCGAGCGCGGCGACCACCACGCTGACCACCACCGCGATCGAGACCGCCAGACGCACGATCGGCCGGGACCGCCCCTGATGGCCCTGGCCGGTTTCGATCGCGACGCGTCGCACCGCCGCCATGTCCATGCCGAACCGGGTGGCGGCGCCGGCCACGAACGCCAGCTGGGTGATCAGCGTGATCTGTCCGAACGCCGGCGAACCCTTCCCGAACGCGCGCGCGATCAGGATGTTCATGCCGAAGCTGGCGATCACGAAGACGCCGAGACCGATGATGTTCTGCCCGGTGCCGGCCAGGATCGTGCGGCGGTCCCGCGCCTCTTCGGCGTGGTCGGGCAGGGAAGCGTCTTCGGCTTCGGCGGTGCGGAAGGCTTCGTCGGGGGTTCCCAAGGCGGCCCCAGTATCCCGGACCGAACCCGGCCTGACCGGCATCGGGCGATCTCGTCACAGGGAAGGCACGAGGACCCTCAGCCCAAGGGCCATGCGACCCATGGCATCTGCGCCCTGCGGACCGACCATGGAGGAAACGGAGCGAAAGGGTGACCGAGGATGCGAACCCGGATGACGATCATGGGCCTGGTCGTCGGTGTGGTCGCTGCAGGGCTCGCCGTGGCGTTCGTCACCGTCCTCGTGCTCGGACCGGTCGTCGGCGCGACGCTCCTGATCGTGCTCGTCGCGCTGGTCGCTGCTGGCATACGTCACTCTGGATCGGACCCTGGCACCGTCGGTGGGGCGCCGACCCCGGTGAAGTCACGATGGCGATGCCCGGAGACGATCTGCTCCCCGCCGCGCGCCGGACAGACCACGCGCGCGGTGACGATCGGGGCGCCGCCGAGCGAGATCTGGCCGTGGCTCGTGCAGATCGGCTACGGCCGCGCCGGGTGGTACAGCTACGACCGCATCGACAACGACGGAAGGCCGAGTGCGACCCGGATCGTGCCCGGAACTCCAGGATCTGCACGTCGGCGACCGGATCGAGATGGTGCCGGGCATGGGCCCGGCCGTCCGATGGATGGACCCTCCCCGGTTCCTCCTCTGCGGCGGCGACCGCGACACGTGGTGCCTCGGTCTGTACCCGAACGGAGACGGCACGACCCGGCTGGTGAGCCGCTGGCGGCAGGCATGGAAGCGAGGGCCGGCGACCGCGTTCTGGTTGATGATCTCCGACCCCGGTGCGTTCGTGATGGAACGCAAGATGCTCCTGAACCTCAGGACCCGGGTCGAGCGGACCGCTGAGCGATCACGCCGAGGCGGAACACCGGCTCGACGCGAAGAACGAGCCCGGCGAGCGCCTGAAGGCGCTCGCCGGGCTCATCCGGTGGAACAGCGGGGAACTCAGAAGGTGGCGCGGCCGGCGCACACCTCGCCTGCGTGGGTGGCGCGGGCGCGGAACACGTCGTCACCCTTCGGGTCGGAGGTCACGCGGCGGAGCTCGAAGGAGCCGCTGGCTCCGCGGGTCACGCGCGTGCCGCTGAAGATCTGGTTGCCGTTCTTCGTGAGGCGGACCTGCCAGGTCTGGCCGGCGACGTTCGAGTCGACCTCGAACTCGACCTCGATCCTGCCGTCCTCGGGCGAGAGCTTCAGCTTCCAGTCGCTGGAGCCGGAGCAGTTGCCGCGACGGATGACGTCGCCGTCGTTGGCGTGGGCGGGCACGGCGCCGGCCAGGCTGAGCGCCAGGCCGGACGCGAGTGCCACCCGTAGGATCTTGCTGATCATGGTGCATCCCTCCTCGTTGCGACCGGCTCGTCCGGTCGATGGGTCGAGCTTGGCGGTCGGCCGGTCGGGGTTACAACGGGACGACCGTCCCGGGACCTCGGTCAGATCGAGACGGACCCTTCGCAGGTCGTGCCGGTCGCGCTGTTGACCGCGTTGGCGGCGATGTGGTCGCGGCCGGCGCGATCGCGCGTGTTCTTCCTCACCCGGATCTCGCCGTCCGACGTCGAGGTCCGCGTGGCGGAGTAGATGCGCGTGCCGTTGTCGGAGATGAACAGCTGCCAGGACTGGCCCGGGGCCACGTCCTCGATCCGGAACCGGACCCGCAGCGTGTCGGCATCCTCCCGCTGCACCCGGAGCCTCCAGTGGCCGGGGCCACCCGAGCACGAACCGCGCCGGTCGGAGCCGCCGCCGGCAACCGCCGGGGTGGCGACCAGGACGGCGAGCACGAGGGCGATGGCCAGCGATCCGACGCATGACCACATGGTGACGTCCTCGAAGGGGTGGGCACAATGGGACTTCGGTCCCGGGACCTAGTCGCGCAAGGCGCCGGTGCGTTCGGCCCACAGCGCCGCCTGGGTGCGATCGGCCACCCCGATCCGCTGGAACAGGTTCGTGAGGTGGCCCTTGACCGTCTTCTCGCTGATCCCCATGCGGCGGGCGATCTGCTTGTTGGCGAGGCCGTCCACGACCAGCCCCAGCACCTCGCGCTCGCGCGCGGTGAGTTCCACCTCGCCGACGCGCGACCGGCGGTCGGCCAGGAGCTCGGCGGCGGCGCGGGGAGCGAGCGGCGATTCGCCGCGCGAGGCGGCCTGGATCGCGGCGTGGATCTCCTCGGGCTCGGCGTCCTTCAGCAGGTAGCCGATCGCGCCGTTGTCCAACGCTCGCACGATGCGGTCCCGATCGGAGAACGAGGTGAACACCACCACCCGAGTGTCGGGAGAGACCACACGAACCTGGGCGGTGGCTTCGATCCCGTCGAGGTCGGGCATGGACAGGTCGAGCAGCAACACGTCGGGGTGGTGGGCCTCGCAGATCGCCACCGCCTCCCGGCCGCCGGCACCGGCGCCCACGAACGAGACGTCGTCGAAGGTCGCGAGGAGTTGCTCCAACCCGACGCGCACGACCCGGTGGTCGTCGGCGATCGCCACGGTGATCACGGCGCCTGCACCTCCACGCGCACGACGGTACCCGCTTCGGCGCCGGGTTCCACCGTCAGCGTGCCGCCGGCGTCGCTCACCATGTCCGCGAGGATCGCCAGGCCCATGTGCCCGCGTGGCGGCGCTTGAGCGAGGGCGTCGGGCGCGATCCCGCGACCGTCGTCGACCACCTCGAGGACCGCGCGGCCGTCGCGCCGCGTGATCGCCACGCGCACGTGGCGCGCATCGGCATGCTCCTCCACGTTGCGCAGCGCCTCCTGCGTGGCGCGGTACAGCAGGGCGTCGACCTCGGCGCCGAAGTCGGCGTCGGGTTCGACCTCGAGCGAGAGTTCGATGCCGTGCCGGTCGAGCCCGGCCACCAGATCCGAGAGCGCGGCCGGCAGGCCGGCCTGCTGCAGGTTCGGCGGGTAGATCCCCACGATCGCCGAGCGCAGCATGCGGACGCTGCCGCGGACCGCCGAGGCCGACGACCGGAGCGTGATGCCGGCGTCGGGGTCGTCCACGAGTTCGGCTTCGGCGGACAGCCGCATCGCCAGGCCCGCCATCTCCTGCACCGGACCGTCGTGGAGGTCGCCGGCGATCCGGCGTTGCTCGCGCTCGGACGCGTCGAGCGCGCGCTGCATCAGCCGTTCGCGCTCGCGCTGGCTCGCTCGCACCCGGCGGACCAGGATCCACGCGATGGGCACCATCAGCAGCACCAGCGCCACCAAGGTGGCCACCAGGATCGGCAGGAACGTCGAGGTCAGCTCCCGCCGGCGGTCGGCGATGCTCGAGGCCAGCTGATAGGTCTCGAACAGCAGGGGCGTCCCGTCACCTTCCGGGTCGGTGTCGATCCGCGTGTACACCTCGAGGAGCTCGCCGAAGTCCCGCTCGAACCGGTTCTCGGGCTCGCTCAGGTCCGAGACGTCGGCCACCACGCCGCCGTGGTCGATCACCTCGAGCTCGTCGTCGCCGAGCTCGAAGGTCGAGCCGATCAGCTCGGTCTGATCCGAATAGACGATCGTGCCGTCGCGAGACCAGATCTTCACGCGCACGATCGGGTCCACCTTCACCGCGTCGAACACCACCGAGGCCACGGCGCCCGAGGCTCTCGGCGTCGCCGGTCAGGAGGCCGTCGTTCACGCGGCGTTCGACGAGGCGCGCGGAGACGTCGGTGAGCTGTCTTGCCTCCGCCAGCGCCTGGTCGGTCGCGGCCTTGCGCACCACCAGGGCGCCGGTGACCGCCACCACGGTCAGCGCGACCAGGGCTAGCGCCGCGAAGATCAGGAGCGGCCGGGCGAGGGAGTCGGAGCGACGTGGCACGCTGGCGATGGTACGCCCACGGTGCTCGCGGGCCGGCTAGGTCTTCGGGCGCCACTGATGGGCGCGGATGTTCTCGGCCGCGGAGGTCGCGGTTTCCTCGACCCGCTTGGCGCGCGTCTCTTCGCGCTTGGCGCTGTTGATCCATCCCAGGATCTGCTTGCGGACGCTGGGCGGGAACGCGTCCCAATGACGGCGCGCGTCCACGTGTTCATCGAACGCGGCGGCGAGGTCGTCGGGGACCAGGAGCGCGTCGCTGTCGTTGAGTTGATCCCAGGCGCCGTTGGCCTTCGCCACCTCGATCGCGGCGAGACCCGCGTCGGTCATGGCGCCGTCGGCGATCAGCCGTTCCACACGCTCCTTGTTGATGGCCGACCACACGCTCTTCGGCTTCCTCGGCGCGAACCAGAGCGCCCATCGATCGTCGTCCAGCTTCTTCGGCCTCGAGTCGATCCAGCCGAAACACAGCGCCTCCTCGACCGCCTCCTCATAGGTGATGCTTCGAGACGCGCTCGACTTCTTGTGGAACTCCACGAAGGCACCGTCGCGCGAGGCGTGGTGGCGCTGCAGCCACCGCCGCCAGACGGCGCGATCGCGCGCGGTGACGAGTTCGCCGTCGAAGGCCATGCCCGCGTCAGACCGACTTGCGGTAGATCCGCACCGCCCAAGGACCGAAGACCGCCAAGATCACGACCGTCCAAGCGATCGATTGCAGTACCCAGCTGGCGGTGGGACCGCCGAGGGTGAGCGCGCGGACGGCCGACGCCGTCACCGACACGGGCTGATGCTCGGCGAAGGGCTGCAACCACGAGGGCATCGAATCGACCGGAACGAACGCAGAAGAGGCGAACACCAGCGGCGCGAGGACCGGGAAGGCGGCGGCCTGGGCCGTCTCCGGATCGCCCATCGCCAGGCCGACGGTGGCGAAGATCCACGACATGGAGTAGCCGAACAGCAGCACCAGCAGCCCACCCGCGATCAGCCCGAACACGTTCGTGTGGATGCGCCACCCCACGAGGAACCCGACGATCATCATCAGCGTCACCACGAAGACGTTGCGCGTGAGGTCGGCGAACGTCCGGCCGGTCAACACCGCCGAGCGACCCATCGGCAGGGACCGGAAACGCTCCAGCAACCCGCTCTTCAGGTCGGTGGCGAGGCCGATGGCCGTGGCGATCGAGCCGAACACCACGACCTGCACGAAGATGCCGGGCATCAGGTAGTCGACGTACGGGATCGGGCCCGTGTCGATGGCGCCGCCGAACACGTACGTGAACATCAGGACGAAGATCACCGGCTGGATCGTGGAGAAGACGAGCAACTGCGGCACGCGGCGATAGGCGATCAGGTTGCGCTTCGTGATCGCCAGCGTGTCGCGGACCAGCGAGAACGGGATCGTGCGGTCGCGCGCGATGTCGGCGGTGGCGGGGACGGCGGTGGAACTCATGCGGCACCTCGCGAGGATCGAGACGAGTGTGGAGACGGTTCCTCGTCGGTGGGGGATTCGGCCCGGTGGCCCGTCAGGGTCAGGAACACGTCGTCCATGCTGGGCTCTCGGACGACGAGCGTGACCGGCTCGAGGTGTTCGACATCGAGCGCGCGGAGGACCTCGACGAGCGCGTGCGCGCCTTGATCGGATGCGATCCGCACCAACGATCCTTCGGACTCCGCGCGGCCCTCGAAGCGGCCGGTGACGATCTGCACGGCCCGGTGCGGCCACCTGGGCGTCGCTCATCTCCATCTCGACCACCGTGCTGCCGAGGTCGGCCTTCAGGGCGACCGGCGTGTCGTTGGCGATCACCTTGCCGCCGTCGACCACCGCGATCCGCGACGCGAGCTGGTCGGCTTCCTCCAGGTACTGGGTGGTGAGGAGCACCGTGGTGCCATGGTCGACCAGGTCACGGATCATGTCCCACAACGCGTTGCGGCTGGTGATGTCCAAGCCGGTCGTGGGTTCGTCCAGGAACAGGATCGGCGGACGGTGGACGAGCGAAGCCGCGATGTCCAGGCGACGCCGCATGCCGCCCGAATACGTGCGGACCGGGCGATCGGCGGCGTCGGTGAGGTCGAAGGCGCCGAGCAGCTCCGCGGCGCGCGGCGCGATCTCCTTGTTCTGCATCTGGCTGAGGACGCCCACCATCTGGAGGTTCTCGCGGCCGGTGAGGTTGGCATCGACGGCGGCGTACTGCCCCGCGAGCCCGATCCGGCGACGCACGGCGTCGGCCTGCTTCATCACGTCGTATCCCAGGACCTCGGCTCGGCCCTCATCGGGATCGAGCACGGTGGCCAGCACCCGCACCATGGTCGTCTTGCCGGCCCCGTTGGGCCCGAGCAGTCCGAACACCGTGCCGGCCTCGACCTCGAGGTCGACCCCGTCGAGGGCGACCACCTCGTCGTAGCGCTTCTTGATCCCTTCCACCACGATCGCGTTGTCCGTCATGCGGGCGACTCTGGCACAGGTCCTTGCGAAGTGTCAAGTATTCTTGTATCTGAAAGGTTGGGCGACTTGAAGTATCGTGACGGACCCCGTACGATGGGGGTGTGAGCACGCGATCGAAGCGAACCGTCGCCTGGGAGGTCTGGCGTCTGATGGCCCGGTTCACGATGGAGAAGTTCCAGCGAGGCGAGCACCTGACGCTGCTGCGCGAACACGGCCTCACCCCCGGCCACATGAAGACGCTCACCATCCTGGATCCCGAGCAGCCCCGTCCCATGGGCGTGATGGCCGACATGATGCATTGCGACGCGTCGCAGGTGACCTGGCTGGTCGATCGCTTCGAGGAACGTGGCTTCGTGGAGCGGCGCTCGTTGCCCACCGACCGCCGCGTGAAGACGATCGCCCTGACGCCCGCCGGCGTGGCGTTCCGTGCGGAGCTGATGGAGCACATGTTCGAGCCGCCGCCCGAGCTGATGGAGGTCGACGCCGCCACCCTCGAGTCGTTGCGCGAAGCGCTGGAGCGGCTGCCGGCGCCCCAAGACGGCTATTGGTACGGGCTGGACCGGCGCCCCGGCGCAGCCAAGCCCTAGCGGACGGCTGCGAGCGCGCGTTCGGCTTGCGCCAGGTGGAACCGGTCGTGACCGGCGATCATGCGGAAGGCCAGGTCGTAACTCTCCGGTCCGCGCTCGGCGTGCTGACCCACCCGCGACCGTGACTCGACCGGGGTGCGTCGCCACAGGTCGACGTTCGCCCGGCGCAGCGGCTCGAAGACCGCCAGCAACGACTCCGGCGATTCCTGAGCCGCTTCGGTGTGCAGGTGATCGACCCACAGGTCCTGGTCGTAGCCGAGCAGCGGTGGTTCGTCCTGCGCCAGCACCCAGCGGTAGCGCGCGCTCATGACCACCTCGGCGTCGGTGAGGTGCGCGAGGCAGCCGAACACCGACCACTCCCCCGGCTCCGGCACGGCGCGGAGATCGTCGCCGGCCTCATCGAGCAACGTGCGGAGCCGGGCAGGGGTGGCGGCTTGGACCTCGGCGGGATCGTCATCGCCGAGCAGATCCAGCAGATGCTGCTGGTACCCCTGAGGGTCCGAGATCGGATCGGGCGAGGACATGCGGTGGAGCCTACCGCCTAGCTACGACGGCGAGCCGCGGACTTCTTCGCGCTCGACTTCTTGGCAGCCGGCTTGCGCGCGGAGGTCTTCTTCCTGGCGGTGGTCTTCTTGGCGCTCGACTTCTTGGCCGCAGGCCTGCGGGCCGTCGACTTCTTCGCCGTGGACCTCTTCGCGGCAGGCTTGCGAGCGGAGGTCTTCTTCCGCGCGGAGGTCTTCTTCCTCGAGGTCGTCTTCTTGGCGCTCGACTTCTTGGCAGCCGGCTTGCGCGCCGTCGACTTCTTCGCCGTCGACTTCTTGGCGGCAGGCTTGCGCGCGGACGTCTTCTTGGCAGCGCTCTTCTTGGCGGTCGGCTTCTTGCGACCGGCCACCTTGGCGGCCTTCACCTTGATCGCGTCGGCGGCGTCGTCGGCCTTGTCGACCGCGACGTCCTCGAGCGAGTCGACGACCGCGCCGATCACGTTCTGGGCGGTGTCGGTGGCCAGCACCTTCTTGCCGGCATCCTTCACCGGCTCAGTCATCTTCCGAACCTTCGGCATGGTGGTTCCCTTCTGTTGTCCTGCCAGCGGCCTTACCCGCGCGACGCTGATGCAACCCTCATGCCGCGATTGCGCCGGGCGTCGAACGGGTACGAAGGCGAAGTCACGATGACCAGCCCACCCATCCAGTGAGGATCGAGGACCCCATGACCCACCCCAACGATGCACCGGTGATCGAGGCGACGACGCCCATCGGCGCTGCGCCGGAGGCGGTGTACGCCCACCTGGTGAACGTGGAGGGCATCGGTTTCGTCGATCACATCGCCCAGGACATCGGCCGCCGTGCCATGGCGCTCGTCTCGCCCGATGCACAAGGCGAAACCCTGCTGACCGTGGTCGTGGAGTCCTCCGAGGACCCTCGGGTCGCCGCGAGGCTCGAGACCGTGGTCCGAAGCGAACTGAACCGTCTCGCCCGGATCCTGCACGAGCAGCGGGTCCCGGCCGGAGCCGACGACATCGGACTCGACGCGATCCGACTGGACATCGAGCACGGCGCCCGCGAGGCGCCGGCCGACCAAACGCCCTAGCCCGAAGAACACCGAATCGAAGGAGGCACCATGACGAAGACCGCAGACCGGATGGTCGATGTCGGCGAAGCCGCACTGACGGGCTGGCGTGGCACGGCCGGCCGCGCGATCGCGAAGCCCGTCGCCAAGCGCACCCGGTTCACCCAGGAGCAGGTGGAGGCGGCCATCGGGTTCGCGCTGCTCGCCTACGCCACGTACCGCCTCGCCAGGCCGTTCATCGACGCTCTCCGTCGACGCGACTGACCCTCGCTCTCCCGCGAGTGGCAGTCCTGTTCCGTTGCCCTCCGGGGGACTTGCGCGGGCGGAACACACCCCCCTAGGCTCGGCCCATCGGGGCGCGCCGGCGGCATCGGCGCACGATGGTCGACTGGAGGGGTGTGCGATGCGGACGGATGGATCGTTGTCGTCCAACGGCGGGGTCAGCCGCAGGAAGTTCCTCCGCGGCGGGGCCGCGGTCGCCGGGGGGTTGGTGGTCGCCAGCTCGGTGCCCGCCTGGGCGCGAGGCACGAAAGCCGCCGACACCGTCCTGGTGAACGGCGAGGTCTGGACCGTCGACGCGTCGATGCCATGGGCCTCGGCGGTGGCGATCCGCAACGGCCGGATCGTCTTCGTGGGCAAGGACGACGATGCCCGCGCGTTCGTCGGCGCCGGCACGGAGGTCATCAACCTTCGCGGACGGATGGCGATGCCAGGGATCCACGACGGGCACATCCACCCGCTCTCCGGCGGACGCACGCTCACGGCCGCGTCGCTGAACTACGCCCAACTCACGCTGCCGCAGTTCCTCGACCGGATCGCAGGCTTCCTTGCCGACACCGTCGATCAGGAGCCCGACACCTGGCTCACCGTGGGCCAGTGGGACGCCATCGCGATGGGGAACCTCCCCGATCGGCACGACCTGGACAACCTCGACACCGCGCGGCCGATCTTCGTGCGGAGCCTGGACGGCCACATCGCGCTGACGAACACGCGCGGCCTCGACATCGCCGGCATCACCGACAGCACGCCCGACCCGAGCGACGGTGAGATCGACCGCGACGCGAACGGTCACGCCACCGGGCTGCTGTACGACGGGGCGATCGGCCTGGTCTCGAGCCACATCCCGCCGCCCACGGTGGCGCAGAACACGGCCTCCCTGAAGGCTGCGTTCGGCGTGATGGCGAAGCAGGGCATCACCACCTACCTCGACGCGTCCTCCGGTCCCGATCAACTCGCGGCGCTGGCGGCGATCAGCGACGCCGGCGAACTCACCCTGCGCCCGCACGTGGCGTTGTTCGCCGGGCCGGATCAGGTGGAGCACCCGAACGCGTTGCTCAACCACCTTGACGACCTTCGGGATCAGTACGCCCGGCCGGACATCACGATCGAGACCGTCAAGCTGTTCTTCGACGGCGTGATCGAGTACCCGACGCAGACCGCGGCCATGATCGACCCCTACAAGGTCAACAACGGCACGGCGGAGGATCCGCACTGGGTGCCTGGGACCTCGAACGGCCCCACGTACTTCCCGCCCGAGATCGCGAACCCCGGGATGGCGGCGCTCGACGCCGCGGGGTGGCAGGTCCACGTGCACGCGATCGGCGACCGGGCCGTCCGCAGCGCCCTGGACGCGATCGAGTTCGCGCGCGGGCAGAACGGCGACCTGGACAACCGGCACACGCTGGCCCACATCGAGGCGATCGATTCGGCGGAGTTCAAGCGCTTCCGTCAGCTGAACGCCATGGCCAACATGCAGATGCAGTGGGCCGAACGCGACAGCTACACGATGAAGCGGCTCAAGCCCTACATCGGCCCGGACCGCTGGCACCGGCTGTACGCCGCCGGGGGCCTGGAGACCGCGGGCGCCCGCCTGTGCGGCGGGAGCGACTGGCCGGTGGACCCGCTGCTGCCGTTCCGCCAGATCGAGATGGCGGTCAACCGCACCGCGGACGAGATCTACAAGGGCGGCGACCTGCCGCTCAACCGCGAGCAGTCGATCTCGCTGCGGTCCTCGATCGCGATGCACACGCGGAACTCGGCCTACCAGCTGCACCAAGCGGGGCTCACCGGCGCCATCACCCGCGGACGCCAAGCCGACCTCGTGGTGCTCGACCGCAACCTGTTCGACGTGAAGCTCACCGAGGTCTCCACCACCAAGGTCATGATGACCATGGTGGACGGCGACATCGTCCACATGAAGTCGTCGATGGTGACCTAAGCGGATGAAGAAGGCGCGGGCCCTCACGGCGTTCGTCGCGCTCTTCGCGATGATGGCGCTGAGCGCGCCTTCGTCGCTGGTGAGCCCGGCCGCGGCCGGGCCGGCGCCGATCCGCCTGAAGGTGATGACCTTCAACATCCAGTACGGCGCATCGCTGTCCACGCTGGACGCCGTGATCAAGGCGATCCGCCGCGCCGACGCCGACGTCGTCGGCATCCAGGAGCCGTACGGGGCCACGAAGTGGATCGCCAGGCAGCTGGGCTGGTACGCATCGCCGAGCATGCACATGGTGAGCCGGTTCCCGATCGTGCGGCCCGGGGGGAGCACGGTGCCGGGCTCGCCGGGCGGCCGGATCCCTGACGGCATGGCGGCCTACCTCCTGCTGGGCGACGGTGCGGTGGCGGCGATCGCGCAGACGCACACCCCGTGGTGGCCCGACGGGATGCGCGTGATGCTGAAGGGCGGCACGCCCGAGGAGGTCGCGGCAGCCGATCACGGGAAGGTGGCGTGGACCGCCCCACACCTGGAGGCGACGGCGCCCGCGATCGACGAAGGCCTTCCGACGTTCTTCGTGGGCGACCTGAACAGCGCCTCGCACCTGGACTGGACGCAAGAAGCGGTCGACGCGTTGGGCTGGCAGCCTCCGTACCTCGACCCGCCTGGGGAGCGCTACCCGTTCGCCTGGCCCACCACGGTGGCCATGGAGGATGCCGGGTTCCGTGATTCCTATCGCGAGGCCAACCCCGATCCGATCGCCGACCCCGGCTTCACCTACTGCAACGACCTGTATCCGGCGTGCGGGCCCTTCGACACCTGGGATCGCATCGACTACGTCGACGTGGCCGGTCCCGATCACCACGATCCGCAGCCGCGTGGTGGGCGAGGGCGGGCCGTACACCGACATCGTGAGCCGCCCGTGGCCCACCGATCACCGCGCGGTGGTCTCGACCGTCGACGTGACGGCGGTGAGCCCGCCCTCGTTCGTGGCCCCGATCAGCGAGGTCGTCAAGGAGGGCCGGTCCGTGCGGGCGGCCTTCCACGACGACACCGCCACCGGGCGAACGATCGGACTGTGGCCCGAGGGCGCCGACCCCACGTCGGACGCCGCGCTGGTGTCGGCCACCCTCGACGACGCGACCGAGGACGGCACGGCACGCCTGGCGACCGAGGGCATGACGTCGGGCGACTATCAACTGGCGATGATCGACGATGACGACGTGGTCGCCTCCTCGAGCGTCACCGTGCTGCGGCCCCACGCGCACGCCTGGGTCCGCACGGGGGAACGACCGGTACGTGCAGGGCGAGCCGATCGACGTCGAGCTGGTTCGGTGCGCCCGGCAACCGCTACGACTGGCTCGCGTTGAACCGCAACTGCTTCGACCCCGAGAGCTGTCCCCTGCGGGGCTGGCGGTACGTGAACGCGGCCAGCATCGGCAGCGCGCGCTTCGCGCCCGATTCCGAAGGCGTGTGGCCGCCAAGACCGGGC
Source organism: uncultured Actinomycetes bacterium (assembly GCA_963797635.1). Lineage (GTDB taxonomy): Bacteria > Actinomycetota > UBA4738 > UBA4738 > HRBIN12 > JAOUEA01. The sequence goes on along the minus strand of CAWCPZ010000010.1, from coordinate 312,598 downwards.
CGCTACGTCGTGGGCCTGTGCCTGACGACGACTACGACTGCATCGCCACCAGCGAGATCTTCCGCATCGTCGAAGCCTGAACCTGGGTTCGGGCAACCTTCTGCAGGCGAGTGTCGAAGTTCCGGCCCTCCGTTCGTCGTAGGGGTGGAAGCGCGCACAGGGAGTGCCGCGCCGAAGGGAGGAACGATGAGCGACTACGTGCTGATCTACGAGGGTGGGTCGATGCCCGAAACCCCCGAGGCACAGAAGCAGGCCATGGACGCCTGGACGGCGTGGTTCACCACGCTGGGCTCCGCGGTGAAGGACCAGGGGAACCCGTTCGGGCAGGAAGCCAAGACGGTGGCCTCCGACGGCGCCGTGTCCGACGGCGGCAGCGCCGCAACGGGGTACAGCATCCTGACGGCCAACTCCGTGGACGAGGCCGCCACCCTGGCCAAGGACTGCCCGGTGCTGCAGGGCGGCGCGAGCATCAGGATCCACGAAGTCTTCAACGTGATGTGAGACCCTGACGGGCAAGCCCGCTGCGGCTCGCGATCCTCGCCGATCGCGCGTTGCGGCGGGCTTTTCCTTTGGGCGGCGCCGGCGCCTATGCCGCAGCCGGACGCAGGGCGTCGGTTCTGGCGTTCCCGATCCAATGCACCGCGGCGATCACCGCCGCGATGAACAGCGCGATGCCCACCATCGTCACCGCGATCTCCACCGGGCCGTGCAAGCGCGGATCGAGGAACGGGTAGGGGTACCAATCGACGATGGCGCCGCGGATCATCGTGTAGACGGTCCAGACGATCGGGAAGCGCGAGCCACCACGTCGCCTCGCGCATCGAGATCGTGCTCGAGGGCGGCACGATCAGCCAGTCGAGGAACACCACGATCGGCATCACGCGGTGCAGCACCGTGTTGACCCACGGCAGCGGGACCTGCACGTCGGCGTTCGACAGCAGGAGCGCGTAGACCACGCCGGTGGTGACCAGGTAGACGACCGCGGCGCCGCGCAGGACGTCGGTGCGATGCGAGCGTTCACCCGTCGGGGTGAGGCCCAACGCCAGGAAGAGCACGGCCGCCAGGATGTTGCTGTCGATCGTGAAGAAGCTGACGAAGTTCACGACGCTGTTGCCCGCGTCGATCGTGTGCGCGAGCTGCACGCCGATCGCAGCGAACGTGAGCAACGCGAAGCCGAGCCGCAGCGCGGCGATGACGTACCTGGTGGCCATGGCGGGAGCCTATCCCGCCACGGGCCGCCCGCCGGGCTACGGCGTCTCTTCGCTCAACAGGTCGTAGTTGCCGAAGGTGGGCGGACCGTCGCAGAGCTCGGCCATCTTCTTGGCGAACGCGTCGGTCTCGGGACGGCCGGAGTTCTCCATCGCCTTCTCGTAGGACACGAACTCGGCCACCACCACGTAGGCGTTCTCCTTGTCGCGGTCCTTGAGCACCTGGTTCCGCACGAACCCGCCGTCTCCCGCCTGGCTCGCCATGCTCTGCTCGCCGAACTCGTCCATCAGCTTCTGCATCTCGTCCATGCGCGTGGACGTGAACGAGATGGTCTGCACGAAGTTCATCCCGTGGCTCCTTCCGATCGGTCGCTCGAACGTACGGCCGGGGACCGACGACGGTCAAGGCCGGTCTCAGAGGCTGGGGAGCTTGAACCCCGACTTCGCCAGGACGTGATCGCGGGCATCGTCGACCATCCGCTTCACGGCGGGCCAGTCGACGTACAACAGCTCGCCGTGGCGCTTCATCACGCGACCGGCGATCAGCACCGTGTCGACGTTGCTGGTGTCCATGCCCACCACCACCGCCGTGGCCGGATCGTTGAGCGGCGTCACGTTCATCCGATCGGTGCGCAGCAGGATGATGTCGGCCTGCTTGCCGGGCGTGAGCGAGCCCACCTTGTCCTCGAGGCCGTTCGCCGCCGCGCCGACGATCGTGGCGCAGGCGAGCACGTCCCGGGACTCGAGCGGGGTCTTCTCCCCGTCCGAGGCCTGGGCGCCCTGCAGCGCGAGCACCGACCGCATCTGGTTGAACATGTCGCTCGGCACGTTCGTCTCGACGTCGACGCTGAGGCTGGGGCTGAGGCCGCGATCGAGGAACTTCTGGATCGGCGGCATGCCGTGGCCCATCATCATCTCCACCGGTGAGGCGAGGGAGACCGTGCCGCCGGTGTCGACGATCATCTGGATCTCGGTGTCGTTCAGCGTGGTGCAGTGGATGTAGGTGGTGTCGGGCCCGAGCAGCCCGGCCTCGCCCATCTCCTGCACCTTGCCGTCCAGGCCGTAGCTGCCCACACCGACGTGCGTGGTGATGCGGGCGTCGGCCTCGCGCGCCAGCTTCCAGTGGTCGCGCGAGACCTCGAAGTCGGTGAACTCTGGACCGGGGGCCGCGAGCGCCAGCGTGACCATCTGGTCCTTCGTCGAGAAGTGCTCGGTGGCCGCCCGCACGAACCAGCTCGGCTGGCGTTCCTCCCACTTGCCCCACCACGGGAACCCGTAGGCGAACACCGCGCGCAGGCCGGAGTCGTTGAGCGCCTGCACGACGGCGTCGGTGTGCGCCGGCGAGCCCTGGATGTGCGACCAGTCGAGCAGCGTCGTGATGCCGGCGTCGATCGCGCCGAGGGCCGAGACCAGGTCGCCGATGTAGGCGTCCTCGGGCCGGAACGCCGGCGCGAGCTTGTGCAGCACGTGCGAGATGTAGCTCGACCGGCCCTCGAGCGGGACGTCGGTGCCGATGTTGCGCAGCAAGCCTTCCCAGATGTGGCGGTGGGTATCGACGAACCCGGGCATCACGATCATGCCGGTGGCGTCGATCACCTCGGCGTCGGTCGCCGTCAGGTCGCGGCCCACCTCGACGATGCGGTCCCCGTCGATCAGCACGTCGCCGCGCGGCAGATCCCCGATCGCCGGGTCCATGCTGAGCACGAGGCCGCCCTTGATCAGGGTCCGGCCCGTCGGCGCCACGGCGAAGTCGACGCCGTCGGGATACAGCTCGGGGATCTCGGTCGTCTTCGGCGGCTTGCTCCCCACGGCCACGCGGCGCGCCCGTTTGTAGTTCCGCTTCACCAGCTCCTTCAGGTCGCCCAGCTGGAAGAGCACGATGCCGAAGAGCACGAGGATGCCGGTGATCATCAGTCCGTGCTCGGCGCTGAGGTCGAGGAACGGCAGCGCGGTGACGATGAGCGCCAACAGCACCGAGGCCACCGTCGCACCGAGGAAGGTGGCGCGGCCGCCGGACAACGCCGCGCCGCCCAGGACGGCCGCCGTGATGCTGGCGAGCGCGTAGCTGTCGCCGATCTGCGCGTTCCCGATGCTCGAGCGCGCCATCACGAAGAACGACGCCACCGCCGCGAGGAGCGCCGCGAGCAGGATCGCCCGTGCCCGGACCCACGTCGTCCGGACACCGTTGCGCTTGGCCGACCGTTCGTCGAACCCGGCCGAGCGCAGCTGCAGGCCCGAGCCGCTGGCATGCAGCCAGTAGTCGAACGCGAGCGCCCCCAGCACCACCGCGATGAAGGCGATCGGGATCGGGCCCCACTCGGCCGACAGCCACCCGGTGAACCGGCGGTCGATCCGGCCGCCGGACGTCTCGCGCAGCGTCAGCGAGATCCCGTTGAGGATGCTCAGCGTCGCGAGCGTCGCGATGATCGAGGGGATCTTGAAGCCCAGGATCAGCCCGCCGTTCACGAGCCCGAGCCCCACGCCGGCGAGCAGGATCACCGCGGACCCCATCAGGATCTGGACGTTCGTGGAATCGGTGCCGATCAGGAACGAGGCGATCACGACGCCGAACGTCACCATCGCGCCGACCGAGAGGTCGAGCGCGCCCACGAGCAGGGCGTGCGTCTGGCCCATGGCCACGATCGCCAGCGGCACCGCCAGGAACAGGACGCTCGTGACGTTCCGTTCGTTGATGAACCCGGGGAACTTCGACTCGGCGTACCACATCACGAGCCCGATCAGGATCAGCTGCAGGACCACCGGCATCCACAGCCGGAAGCGGACCACCTTGCGCCACTTGTTCTTGTCGCGGGCATCACGCAGGACCTTGCGGACCGCGATCCTCGCCGAGTCGGTGCGTGCCGTGCTCACGAGGCGCTCTGCGACGGACTCTTCGGCATGGCGATCCCGAGCGGCGAGCGTCCCGCCTTCGACAGGCCCGGGCCGCGGACGATCGCTTCGACGATGCGCAACTCATCGAGCTCGTCGCCGGGGATCTCCTCGATGATCTGCCCGCGGGACATCACGAGCACCCGGTCGCACAACCCGGCCAACTCCAGTGGGTCGCTCGACTTCACGAGCATGGCGGCCCCGCCGTCGGTCCGCGAGCGCAGCGCTTCGTAGATGTCGAACCGTGACCCGACGTCGACGCCCTGGGTGGGCTCGTAGGCCAGGATCACGGTGGGTTCGCGCAGGAAGGTGCGTGCCACCGCCACCTTCTGCTGGTTGCCGCCCGACAGGAACTGCACGGGTTGTTCGAGCGAGGGCGTACGGATCCGGAGCCGGTCCACCAGCTCCTGGACGGTGCGTCGCTCCGTGCGACGCCGCAGGAAGCCCAGGACGGAGAACCGGCGCAGGGTCTGCACCGTGGCGTTCACGCGCACGCCGAGCACCGGCATCAGCGCCTCCTGCTTGCGGTCGCCCGGCAGCAACATGATCCCGTTCCGCACCGCTTCGTGCGTCGAGATCAGCAGCAGGTCCTTGCCGGCGCACACCACCTTGCCGGCCTTCGGCGCCTGGCGTCCCGCGAGGCAGTCGAACAGCTGGGGTTGCCCGTTGCCCTCGGCGCCGGCGATGCCCACGATCTCCCCACGCTCGAGGGTGAAGTTCACCGGCCCGAAGGACTGGCCTTGCAAGCCGTCGACGACGAGCGCGTCGCCGGCGTCCTCGGCGCGTGCGGCCGCGGGTGGGAACGCTGCTTCGAACGGCCGGCCCACGATCAGCTCGACCAACGCGGACTCCGACGTCGTGGCGGCATCGAACGTCCCCTGGTTGCGGCCGTCCCGCAGGACGGTGATGCGATCGGCGATCTCGAGGACCTCCGGAAGCCGGTGGCTCACGTACACGACGCCGACGCCGCGCTGCCGGCAGGCGGCCACGGTGCGATGGAGCGCTTCGACCTCGTTCGGGCCGAGCGCGGTGGTGGGCTCGTCCAGCAGGAGCACCTTCGGCTCCGCGACGAGCGCCTTCGCCACCTCGAAGAGTTGGCGCTCGGCGAGGGTGAGCATGCCCGGCCGGCGCATCGGGGAACAGTTCCAGGTCGAGGTCGAACTCGTGGAGCACCCGGCGCGCCCACCGCTTCCGCTTCCGGTAGGGCGGCCGCTGGTCGGGCCTGGCCGCCAGGTAGAGGTTGTTCTTGACCGGCTGCGCCTGGATCAGGGAGGTGTCCTGATAGGCCATGGCCAGGCCCAACGAACGGGCCTGCGCCGGTGAATCGGTACGGAGGGTCTGGCCCCCGATCTGGACCGAGCCCAGATCGGGGTCCACGAACCCACTCGCGACCCCGAGGAGGGTCGATTTGCCCGAGCCGTTCTCGCCCACGAGCGCGTGGACCTCTCCCGCCCGGCAGTCGAAGCTGACGTCGGTCAGCGCTCGAACCGCACCGAACTGGCGGGAGATGCCGCGCAACTCGAGGACGACGTCCTCGGTCACCGACCCTCCTCGTGGATCGCCTTCGGTCATCCGTTCGGATACATCAGGGCCAGGAGCTCGTCCGGCACGAGCGAGGTGCCCGAGACGGTCGGGGTGACCCGGTCGGGGTCACAGTCGTCCGCCGTGACCTCACGCATCACGTGCGGCACGACGATCTCCGGCGGGATCTCCGCTCCCTTGATGGACATCATCGAGGCGGTCACGGCGACGCGTGACTGGAAGTTGCCGCCCGCCGAGTACCAGATGTGGAAGTTGGGATCGTCCATCTTCTTCCACGTGCAGAACAGGGTCTGCTCGTCGGTACGCAGCGCGATCGTGAGATCGTCGATCGGGACGTTGAGGTCGTCGTAGGCCTGCAACGCGGTGTTGAGGCCGTCGGCGTACTCGTAGGCGTAGCCCTTGATGTCGGGGTCGGTCGAGAGCCAGCCGTTCACCGTCTGCAGGGCCACGTCGTTCGCCCAGTAGGTGTCGGCCGGACCCAGGTTCTTGATCGACGTGTCCGTCGCGTCCAGGTAGCACTGCTGCCACCCCAGCGACAGGGCGTTGCCGGGCGTACCGCCCATGACCCCGACCTTGCCGGAACCCACGCCGTCGTTGATGACGTCGGCGAAGCTGTCACCCAGGGCGCACAGGTCCTCGCCGACCACGGTGAGGTAGTCCTCGCCGGGGATCAGCGCACCTTCCTGCTCCGGGAGTCCGACCCAACCGGCCGAATACGTGGAGTAGGGGATGCCGGCGTCCTTGGCCTCCAAGATCGCGTCGGAGATGTTCGTGCCCTGGTCCGGGTAGCCGATGATGAAGTCCACGCCGGCCTGGATCAGGAACTCGATGTCGCCCGCGGCGACCGCGGGGTCCGTGCTCCACTGGGCGTCCCGGAACATCATCTTGCCGATCTCCGGGTACGTGAGCGCCTGGAGGATGGCCTCCATGCGGGTCACCTGGCGCCACACGTTGAGTCCGCCGCCGTCGGCGTAGCCCATCGTGAGGTCGCCCCCGCTGCCCGTGTCACACTTCGTGGCGCTCCAGCACTCCATCGCCTTGTCGAGCGTGGCCTGGTCGAGATCCTGGTTCGCCCGGGCGATCGAGGCGAGGATGATGTCGGGCACATCCGCGACCGGACCCATCGCCTTGTCGACGAGCGCCTGGTCGGCGTCGGTGCTCTCCCCGTACTCCGCGAGCGGACCGCTCCCGGTCGCGCCGGTGGCCCCTGCGGAGCCGGTCTCATCCGTCGGTTCGTCGTCCCCACCGCTACACGCGGCTGCCACGAGGGCAAGCGCGAGAAGGATCCCGACGATCTTGATGCGTTTCATGCTCCTCCCTCCTTCGATGTCGCTGCGCGCAGGTGATCCGATCGGTTCGGTTCCACCAGGTGCTGCCCCCCTTCTTTCCTAGCCCGTCCCGTCGCCGGGACCGATGACGCCCGCGCTCACGAGATCCGTTCTCTTCCGTTCGCGGAGCAGGTGCTCCACCCCTCGGATGATCCGGTCACCCGAAACCAACATGCCGCCCACGATCACGAGCCCGAACACGACGAACTGCAGGGCGGTCGGCAGTCCCATCACCCGCATCATCTGGGTGAGTCCGGCGAGGAAGAACGCGGCGGCCCACGTCGAGACCGGGCTCGCGAGTCCTCCGGTGAGCGAGGCCCCGCCGATCACCACCGCGGCGATCGGGCCCAGCAGGTACGGCGCGCCGATCGTGATGCTGATCGTGCGCAGGAACGAGGCCAGCAGGATGCCGGCGATCCCGTACAGGATCGCCGCGACGACGTAGGCCATGACCTGGTTGAGGTTGACCCGCAGGCCCGCGATCGAGGACGCCGTCGGGTTCGCCCCCACGACCTGGAACCGGCGCCCGAACGTCGTGAACCGGAAGATCACCACCATCACGAGGGTGATCGCGACCCCCATCCAGAAGATGCGGGTCACCCCCAGGAACCTGGTCGACGTCCATTCCGACAATGCCTCGGGGACCGGGGTCTGGATCGCGGTGGTGGTGTAGTACCGGATCGCGAACCCGGTCACGATCTGGCCCACCGCGAGCGTCACGATCAACGCGTTCAGCCCCAGCCCGCCGATCAGCAGCCCGTTCACGAGCCCGACGAGGGCGCAGAGCGCGAGGGCGATCAGGATCACCGTCCCCAGGTCGTCGCCGTGCGTCTGGCCCAGCCCCACCGTGACGACCGCCGCCAGCGTCAGGGTGCCGGGCACGCTGAGGTCGATCCCGCCGGTCATGATCACGAGCATCTGGCCGAGCGCCGCGATGGCGAGGAACGTGCCGAACGGCGCGATCGAACTGAGCGCCGGCCCCTTCAACGTCGCCGGCGCCCAGATCGCGGCGACCACGACGAGCAGCAGCAACGCGATGTACACCGGCATGTACCGCGAGGCCACGACGAACGACGTGACGGCCGACGACGAGGAGGTGGTCCTGGGCTGGCTCATCCGCCGGCTCCCGGTGCCGCGCCGACCGTGAGGCCCGCGGCGGCCGCCACGCGTTCCCGCGCGGCTTCGGCCAGCGAGCGGGCGCGCTCCACGTCACCGGCGAGGACGCCGCCGGCCATCAAGGTCCGTCCGCCCGCGATCACGCGGTCGACGTTCGAGGTGTCCATGCCCCAGACCACCGCGCCGATCGGGTCGTTGATCGGGTAGATGTTCGGCCGGTCGGTGCGGAGCACCACGACGTCGGCCTGCTTGCCCGGCTCGAGCGAACCGGTGACGTCGCCCACGCCGGCCACGCGCGCGCCGTCCGAGGTGGCGCAGCGGATCACGTCGCGGGTGGTCATGAGCCGCGGGAGCGAGGCCTTGCCGGTGAGCTTGCGATCGAACACCGTCGCGTGCTGCACCGAGATCGTGCCCCGCATCTGGGCGAACACGTCGCCGGGCCCCATCAGTTCGTCGTCGACCCCGAGGCCGGGCCGGATGTCGCGGTCGATCAGCTCCTGGATCGGCGGCGCGCCGAGGCCGCCCGCCATCTCGCTCGAGGGCGCGAGGGACACGCACGCCCCCGAGGCCGCGACGGCGTCGAGGTCGGCGCCGTCGAACCGGGAACAGTGCGCGAGCACGACGTCGTCGCCGAGCAGCTGCGCCACCGCCGCGAGGCCGCCGGGGTCGATCGAGCCCCAGCCGCCGTGCGCGTGGATCCGCAGCCCGAGCTCGCGGGCACGTCCCCACTCGAGCGCCACGCCGTCGGGATCGCCGGCCGCCGGCACGACCGACCCGAACGCCAGCGTGGTCGTGGGTCCGGCCGCCGCGGTCAGGCGCGTGATCAGCTCGGGATCCGTGGGCGGCACGGGCTCGCCCTCCCGCGTCTCGCGGCGGGCCGCGTACACGAAGACCGTGCGCAGCCCCGAATCCGTGTGCGCCTGCAGGGCCGCTTCGGCCGCCGCGACGTCGGTGCGGGCGTCGAACCGGTCCACCACCGTCGTGATGCCGGCTTCGACGGCGCCGAGCAGGCCGATCAGGGTGGCGGCGTACACGTCGTCGGACGTGTAGTGGTCGCCGAAGCTCGCCGAGGACACCGGCGTCGAACCGGGGATGCTCGCGCCCAGGTTCCGGAACAGCGCCCGGCACGCGTGACGGTGGGTGTCGACGAACCCCGGCATCACGATCGTGTCGGTGGCGTCGACGACCTCGGCGTCGCGGGCCCGGAGGCCCTGCCCGATCTCGGCGATCGTCTCGCCGTCGATCAGCACGTCGGCCGCGGCGTGGTTCTGCGTCTTCACGCCCATCGTGAGGACGCAACCGCCGCGGAGGAGGAGCTTGCTCACGCGCCGCTCCCGCCCTCGACCGCTTTCGACACGGTCTCGTAGATGCGATCGACCGACGGCAGCGCCAGGTCCTCGAGCGAGGCGGCGGCCGGCAGCGGCACGTGCGGCGTGGTGATGCGGATGCTCGGCCCGTCGAGCGACCAGAACCCCTCTTCGGCCACGATCGACACGAGCTCGGCCCCCCATCCGCAGAGGCGGGGGTTCTCCTCGACCGTGAACAACCGTCCGGTCTTCTCGACCGACGACAGCAGCGTGCGCGTGTCGAGCGGCACGAGCGAACGGATGTCGAGCACCTCGGCGGCGATGCCGTCCTGCGCGAGGCGCTCGGCGGCCTCCATCGCCCGCGGCACCATGGCGGCGAGCGCCACGATCGTGGCGTCCGTCCCCTCGCGGAGCACCTTGGCCGTGCCGAGTTGGTCGACGATCTCGCCGTCGGGCACCTCGGCCTTCGTCCCCATCAACGCCTTGTGTTCGAAGAACACCACGGGGTCGGGATCGCGGATCGCCGCGGCCATCAGGCCCACGATGTCTTCGGGCGTCGAGGGCGCGACCACCTTGAGGCCGGGGATCATCATCGCCCAGTTCTCCACGCTCTGGGAGTGCTGCGCGCCGAAGCGGACCCCGCCGCCGTTCGCGGTGCGGATCACCAGCGGGAAGCTCACCTGGCCGTTCGTCATGTACCGGCTCTTCGCGATCTCGTTCGCGACGATGTCCCAGCACACGGCGAGGAAGTCCGAGAACATGATCTCGGCGATCACCGGCACCCCGGTCATCGCCGCGCCCATGGCCGCGCCCAGCAGCGCCTGTTCGGAGATCGGCGTGTCGCGCACGCGATCGGGCCCGAACTCCTCGACCAGCCCCACCGTGGTCTTGAACACCCCGCCCGCCGCGGCGATGTCCTCGCCCAGCATCACGAGGTTGGGGTCGCGGCGCATCTCCTGGGCGATGCCGTAGGCGACCGCCTCCCGGTAGTTCAGTTCCGCCATGACGACCCCCCATCGGCGTAGACCTCGCTCATCAGCGACGCCTCACCCGGCTCGGCGCCGGCCTTCGCGAACTCGGTCGCCGCGTCGATCACCGCGGCGACCTCGTCGCGGATCTCGTCGAGCCGTTCCTCCGCGATCCCCAGCTTCATCAACCGCGCCTGGTAGAGCGCGACGGGATCGCGATCGGCCCACGCCTCGACCTCTTCGGCGGGCCGGTACTTGCCGGGATCGGCGCGGGAGTGGCCGCCGGAGCGATAGGTGACCGCCTCGATCATCGACGGGCCGCCGCCGTCACGGGCGCGGCGCAGGGCGGCGTCGGCGGCGAGGTAGACCGCGTCGGGATCGTTGCCGTCGATCAGCACCGGCTCCAGGCCGTAGGCGGCGGCACGGTCGGCCGCCGGATGATCGACCGCCGTCACGACGTCGATCGGCGTGTACTCCATGTAGAGGTTGTTCTCGCAGACGAACACGGTCGGCAGGTTCCAGACCTTCGCCATGTTGAGGGCTTCGTGGAAGGCCCCGATGTTCGTGGTGCCGTCCCCGAAGAACGCGATCGCCACCTGGTCGGTGCCGCGCATCTGGGCCGACCACGCGGCGCCGTTCGCGGTGCACAGGTGCGCGCCGATGATGGCGTAGGAGCCCATCATGCCCTTCGACACGTCGGTGAGGTGCATCGAGCCGCCCTTGCCGCCCAGGATGCCGTTCTCCCTGCCGAGCAGCTCGGCCAGCGCCGCGCCGGGATCCATCCCGCGTGCCAGCGAGTGCGCGTGCCCGCGATAGGTGGCGAACGAGTAGTCGCCGTCCTGCATCGCCGCGCCGAACCCCGTCGCGATCGCCTCCATGCCCAGCGACAGGTGCGTCGTGCCCTTCACCAGGTTCTGCAGGAACAGGTCGTGCGCCCGCTTGCTCCACTGCCGCAGCAGTTGCAGCGAGCGGTACATCTGCAGCCGGACCTCCTCGTCGATCGGCGCGTCGGCGAGCGAGTCGTCGACGGGCCCCGGCAAGCGCGGAGCGCGGAGGGCGTAGTCGGTTCGGGGATCAGTACTCATTGGCCACCATCAACTCCTCGCAGGGGAACAGGGTGATGACCTTGCAGCCGTCGGCGGTGACGACGAGTTCTTCTTCGATGCGGGCGGCGGACCGCCCGTCGGCCGCCGGCGCGTAGGTCTCGAGGGCGAAGAGCATGCCCTCCTGGATCTCCTCGGGGGTCTCCAGCGAGTTCAGCCGGCTGATGATCGGCCGTTCGTGCAGACCCACCCCGACGCCGTGCCCGAACTGCAGGCCGAAGGCATCCATCTCGTCGGCGAACCCGAACTCCTCGGCGCGCGGCCACACCTTCGCGATCTGATCGGTCGTGGCGCCCGGCCGCACGAGGTCGATCGCGGCGTCCATCCATTCGCGCGACTGCTTGAACGCGTCGCGCTGCGCCTGACTCGCTCGGCCCACCACGAACGTGCGGTAGTAGCAGGTCCGGTAGCCGTTGAAGACGTGGATGATGTCGAAGTAGGCCTGATCCCCCGGGCGGATCAGCCGGTCGCTGAACACGTGCGGGTGCGGGCTGCAGCGTTCGCCGGCGATCGAGTTGATCGCCTCGACGAACTCCGAGCCCATGCCGAACAGGCGCGCGTGCGCCATGCCGACCACGTCGGACTCGCGCACCCCCGGCTTCAGCATCTCGAAGATGTCCTGATATACGCCGTCGACCATGGCGCACGCCTGCGTCAGCAGCACGATCTCGTCGGGGCTCTTGATCTCGCGGGCGTGCATCATCGCCTGCTGGCCGTCGACCACCCGCAGCCCGGCCGCCTGGAGCTCGAGGAGCACGGAGGTCTCGGCGAGGTCGACGCCGAGCTGGTCCTCGGCGACGCCCGCATCCTCGAGGGCGCCCTTGATCTCGCGCACGGCCCGCGCGTGCAGCCCGGTCTCCGGGCCGATCGCCCCCTGCAGTCCGGTGTTGCCGCCGACCGAGTTCTGCTCGTCGTAGAGGTGCGGCAGCTGCAGCCGGTGCGCCTTCGCGGCCGATCCGAAGTCCCACACCTTCGGCCGTTCGTTGCGCGTGATGAGCGCCCAGCGCTCCCCCTTGTTGAACGCCCAGTAGCCGATCTGGGTCGCCGTGGCGTAGCGGATGTTCGAGGTTTCGAACAGGAGCACGGCGCCGAGGTCGTAGCGCTCGAGCATCATGCGCACCCGCTCGAGGCGGTACTGCCGGAGCCGTTCGAAGTCGACGCGGTTCTCCCAGTCGACCGCCATCACCCCCGGCGCCGAGGTCGTCGCTACGGGGAACTCGCTCATGTGGTGTCCTCCTGGGGTCGATCGGCGCCCTCGAGGTCCGCGAGGTAGCTCCAGTCGCGGGCGAACCGGTAGGAACGTCGTTTCGGTGGCTGCGGTGCCTGCGTCTCGAGCCAGCGCACGCGGCCGGCGCCGATGTTGCGGAACTCGTGCACGCACCCGACGCCCGCCCAGGCGACGTCGCCGGGCCCGAGGCGGTACGTGCTGCCGTCGAAGGCGCCCTCCACCTCGCCCTCGAGGATCAGGTAGGCCTCTTCCAGCGGGTGGTCGTGCGCGCCGGCGAACCCGCCCGGCTCGTACTGGACCATGAACATCGTGGACAGGTCGGCGCCCAGGTCGGCGTCCACCATCATCTTCACGCTGATGCCGCTGTAGACGAGCAGGGCGGTCCGCATGCTGGCGCTCACGGCCAGGCGGTCCTGGGTCTGCAGCGCCGGGTCCATGGACTCGGCGTCGATGTGGCCGAACGAACGGGTGCGTGGATCGCGCACGTCGACGGGGTGCGGGGTCCCGGCCTCGAGCGCCGCGCCGCTGGGGAACTGCGTGTCGTAGCCGAACCGCTCGCGCGGCAGCGGCGCCTGCATCTCGGCGAACGACGCGGGCGCGTCGGAGAGGTTGCGCAGCGCGTGCGTCATGCCCACGGGGACCAGCGCGTAGTCGCCCGCCACCATCTCGGTGGATCCCTCGACCGTGTCGAGGACCAGCGAGCCCTCCATCACGTAGATCGACTCCTCGAACGACTGCACGTGCGCCTCGACGGCGCCGCCCGCGTCCAGGCGCGAGACGCGGAAGCCCATCTGCACGCCGCCGCCCGGCTCGTTCACCACGGCGTCGGTGGCGTAGCCCTTGCTGCGTCCGTCGAACTCCGCGGGCGTGCGGAACTCGAGATCGTCAAGCAGCTTGACGATGTGGGCCATCAGGGAGCCTCCCCTCGCAGGAACACCGCGACGGCGCTGAGGTCGCGATCGCCGAACCCGTCCTCGACGGCCCGGTGCACGATGTCCAGGGACGTCTTGGCCTGGCGCATCGGCGCCTGCACGCGATCGCCCAGCCCGGTGATCAGCTCGAGGTCCTTCTCGACGAGGTCGAGGCTGAACGCCACCGGCACGTCGTCGGGATGTTCGTAGGCCTCGCGCTTGTACTGCACGAAGGGCGCGCCGCCGGCCCCGCTCGCGAACACCTCGTACGCGGTCGTGCGGTCGACGCCGGCTCGCTCGGCCAGCACCAACGCTTCGGACAGCGCGACGTTCAAGCCGTGGACCAGCCCGTTGACCGCCAGCTTCGTGGCGGCGCCGGCACCCCGGGGGCCCACGTGGATCACGCGGGAGGCCAAGCGTGTCGAGCACGGGTCGCACCCGCTCCAGCAGATGCTCCTCGCCCCCCACCATGATCGTGAGCGTGCCGGCTTCCACCACGCTCACGCTCCCCGACACGGGACAGTCGAGGAAGCCGGCGCCGGTGGCGTCGACCGCGTCGCCCACGTGCGCGACCGCTCGCGGGTCGACCGTGCTGGTGTCGAGCGCGACGGTCCCGGGCTTCAGGCCTTCGACGACGCCCTCATCCCCCAGGTAGACGCGCTCGAGCGCCGCGTCGTCGGCGAGGCTGGTCACCACCACGTCGGCCTTCGATGCCGCTTCCGCCGCCGTCGCCGCCACGGGCATGTCCAGGGACGCGGCGAGACGCTCGGATTTCGAAGGGTCGCGGTTCCACAGGACGACGTCGAACCCGCCCCGAACGATGGACGAGGCCATCGCCCCACCCATGCGCCCGGTGCCGATCACCGCCACGGTCGAACTGGTCCCCTCCACCGTTCAGCGACACTACACACCTCCGCACGGCTTGGCTAGGCAGTGGACAGCAGGACTGCACAGACCGACGGCGCTCCTGTAGTGTCGCTGTTGGACGCGATCGAGGGGAGCAGGGATGCCGGACGGGGTGGTGCTGATCGTCGGCGGGACCGGCGGCTTGGGACGCGAGCTCGCGGCCCGCTACCGGGAACGGGGCTCGGAGGTGATCATCACCGGTCGCGACGCCGAGCGGGCGAGCGCCGTGGCCGCCGAGATCGGCGAGGGCGTCACCGGGCTCGGCTTCCATCTGAGCCACCCCGAGACGATCGCGGGCGCGCTCGCCGACGTCGGGCCGGTGTCGCGGCTCGTGCTCGCGGCGATCTCCCGCGACAACAACCCGATCCACGAGTACGACATCGCCGGCGCGATCGACCTCGTCACGATGAAGCTCGTGGGCTACACCGAGACCGTGCACACGCTGCTGGACCGGCTGTCGGACGATTCGTCGATCGTGCTGTTCGGCGGCCGCGCGAAGGACCGTCCGTATCCGGGGTCGACCACGGTCACCACGGTGAACGGCGGGATCAGCGCGCTGGTCCGCACGCTGGCGATCCAGCTGGCGCCCATCCGGATCAACGCGATCCACCCCGGCATCGTGGGCGACAGCCCGTTCTGGGAGGGCAAGCCGCTCGACGCCGTCGTGGCCAGGACCCCGACGGGCCGGCTCGCCTCGATGACGCGAGGTCGTCGACGCCACGGAGTTCCTGCTCGAGAATCGGGCGATGAACGGCGAGGAGCTCTACGTCGACGGTGGCTGGATGTTGATGTGATGGCCGACGTCACCACGACCGCCGCCGGCGAACCGCAAGCCCTCGATCGCATCGGGGACCGCCTCCGCGAGGAGCGGGTGAAGGCCGGGATCAGCCAGCGCGAATTGGCGCGGCGGCTCGGCTTGTCGGCGAGCCTGATCTCCCAGCTCGAGAGCGGGCAGTCGCGGCCGTCGGTGGGGACGCTCTACCTGATCGTCACCGAGCTGGGCGTGTCGCTGGACGACGTGATCCGCGGCGAGGAGTCGGCCGCGCCGTCCGACGGGAACGTCGAGGTGGCGTCGAACGGGTCGCCGGTGCTGCACCCTGCGCGAGCGCACCGCGATCGACCTCGACTCCGGCGTGCGGTGGGAGGAGCTCGCGGCCCATCGCGAGGACGGCATCGACTTCCTCGAGGCGATCTACGAGGTGGGCGGCGCGTCGACGACCGACCGCTCGCTGATCCGGCACCAGGGGCGGGAGTACGGCTACATCATCAGCGGCACGCTGGGCGTGCAGATCGGGTTCCAGGAGCACGTCCTGAGCCCCGGCGATTCGATCGCGTTCGACTCGACCACGCCGCACCGCCTGTTCAACGTGGGCGATGAGCCCGTGCACGCCATCTGGTTCGTGGTCGGGCGCCTCGGACGACCACGATCACGGCTGACCGGTCCCCGCCCGACTGACGAGGTGACACCTCGTGGTGCTCCGCCTAGGTGTTCCACTATGTGGACCTGGGTTCCAAATAGTGGAACACGGTCCGGGCAACACTTTGGTCACACCAGTCCGGGCAACACTTCGGGTCACACCAGGAGCGCGACGCCCATCGCGAGCAGCCAGAGCGACCACGCGATGTAGAGGAACGGCACGGCGTCACCCGCGAGCGTCCAACCGCGCTCCTCGTTGGGTCCGAGGAACTCCAGCGACGCCACCATCAGCCCGAGGCCGATCACGATCCCCGCCCAGCCGAACCACTCGGACAACTCGGTGCCGGACATCAGCGCGAACCCGAACAGCGCCGACCACAAGCCGGTCAGCAGGTACCCGAGGTGTTCGCCCACGCCGACGCCGAGGAACCGGTGGAACGCCTCGAACGTGATCTCGATCGAGCGCTGCTCCTCGGGCTTGGCCTCGGCGTGCGCCCGCGCGAGCCACGGCACCAGGTACACCCACCGCAGCAGGCCGAGCATCTGCACCAGCCCCGCCAGCACGCCCACGACGATGGCGACCGCGATCAGCACGCCTCCGGTCGGCACGACGACGTTGCCGACCACGACCACGGTCGGGATCAGCAGCAGCCCCGACAGCATGAACGCCCACCACGTCAGGATCAGCCCCGACCCGCCGTCGCGGAACCGCGACAGGATCTCGGCCGGCGGACGACGCAGCACGTCCGGGTACTCGAAGCGCTTCGCGAGCACCGCGAACCACACGTTGAACCAGATCGGTGCCAGCACCAGCAGGACACCGGCCCAGGTCCGGGCGCTCATCGCCGACGCTACTCGATGTAGCCGAGGCCCCGCAGTGCTCCATCATTTCGGCGTAGAGGCCACCTACGCACCGTAAGCTCTGCGACGTGCTGACCTGCCCTGCCTGCGGGACCGAGAACCCCGACGCCTCGAAGTTCTGCAACGAGTGCGGCGAACGGTTCGGCGTCGAGGAACGGAGCAAGGCCGAAGAGCGCAAGGTCGTCACGGTGCTGTTCTGCGACCTGGTCGGGTTCACCGCCACCTCGGATGCGGCCGACCCCGAGGACGTCCAAGCCGATGATCCGGCCCTACCACCAACTGCTGAAGCATCGGATCGAGGACTACGGCGGCACCGTGGAGAAGTTCATCGGCGACGCCGTGATGGCGGTCTTCGGCGCGCCCGCTCGCCCACGAGGACGACGCCGAGCGCGCGATCCGAGCGGGGCTTCGGATCCTCGACGCGATCGCGGAGGCCGAACGCCGACGACCCCGCCCTGGACCTCAAGGTGCGGATCGGTATCAACACCGGTGAGGCGGTGGTCTCGCTGGGCGCGCGGCCCGAGCAGGGCGAGGGGTTCGTGACGGGCGACGTCGTGAACACGGCCTCCCGGCTGCAGGGCGTCGCGCCCGTGAACGGGATCGCGGTCGGCGAAGCCACCCACGAGGCGACGGCGTCGATCTTCGAGTTCGAGGAACTGGAGCCCGTCGAGCTGAAGGGCAAAGCCGAGCCGGTGCGGCTGTGGTGGGCGAAGGCGGCCCGGTCGCGGTTCGGCACCGACGTCACGCGCACGCACACCACGCCGCTCGTGGGCCGTGAGCTCGAACGCGACCTGCTGCACCGCGACGTTCGAACGCGCCGTCCGCGACCGATCCGTGCACCTCGTCACCGTGGTCGGCGAGCCCGGCATCGGCAAGTCACGGCTCGTCGCGGAGCTCTTCGCCTACTCCGACCGTTCGTCCCGATCTCGTCACCTGGCGGCAAGGGCGGTGCCTGCCCTACGGCGAGGGCATCGCGTTCTGGGCCCTGGGCGAGATCGTGAAGGCGGCACGCGGGGATCCTCGAGAGCGACGCGCCGGACGTCGCCGCCGAGAAGATCGATCTGGCGGTGCCGGACCGAACAGGCCGACGCCACGCTGGCTGCGCCAACGGCTGCGTCCGCTCGTAGGACTGGACGCTCCCGCCGCCGCGCGCGAGGAGAACTTCGCCGCGTGGCGACGGTTCCTGGAGATCGTCGCCGGAACGGACCGCTCGTGTTCGTCGTCGAGGATCTCCACTGGGCCGACGAAGCGCTGCTCGCCTTCCTGGAGGAGGTCGTCGAGTTCGTGACCGGCGTTTCGATGGTCGTCCTCGTGACGGCACGTCCCGAACTGTTCGAGCGGGCTCCGGGCTTCGCGCAGTCCGCGCGCAACTCGAACCGGTGAACCTGGCACCCCTGTCGGAGGCCGAGACCGCCCAACTCACGGCCATGCTGCTCGACTCGACCGTGCTGCCCGCCGAAGTGTCCTCATTGGTCGTCGAGCGCGCGGGCGGCAATCCGCTCTACGCCGAGGAGTTCGTCCGGCTCCTGAAGGACCGAGGACTCCTGCGCCGAGACGGCGTCAGTTGGGTGTCGGCGCCCGACGCGGGCGAGATCCCCTTGCCGTCGGGCGTGCAGGGCCTGATCGCGGCGCGGCTCGACACGCTGGAGCCCGATCGCAAGCGGTTGTTGCAGGACGCCTCGGTCCTGGGCAAGGTGTTCTGGAGCGGGGACTCGCGGCGATGGGCGACGAGGACCCCGCCCAGATCGATGCCGTCCTCCACGAGCTCGGCCGCAGAGAGCTCGTGCGGCGCCAACCGAGCTCCTCGATGGCGGGGGAAACCGAGTACGCGTTCTGGCACGCCCTCGTGCGCGACGTCTGTTACGGACAGATCCCGCGCTCGCAACGGATCGAGCGTCACACGACCGCCGCCGGCTGGATCGAGTCGGCGGCCGGGATGCGGCTCGAGGACCACGCTGAGATCCTGGCCGGCCACTACACCGCGGCGCTCGAACTCGCGGTCGCCACCGGCCGTCCCGACGAGGCGGACCGCCTTTCCGAAGCGCTCGGCGCTACCTGACGCTGGCCGCGACCGATCGCTCAGCCTCGATGTCGCCGGAGCGGAGGCCCTCTACCGAAGCGCGCTCGAGCT
Organism: uncultured Actinomycetes bacterium; assembly: GCA_963797635.1. GTDB lineage: Bacteria > Actinomycetota > UBA4738 > UBA4738 > HRBIN12 > JAOUEA01. The sequence continues at coordinate 293,683 of CAWCPZ010000010.1, read as the reverse complement.
CACACCCGAGGGGACGCCCGAGCGCGCCCACCTCCTCGCGAAGCTCGCCGAGGTCCTCTTGCAGCGGGCACGGTTCAGCGAAGCGAACGAGATGCTCGACGCGGCCCACGCCCTGTTCCTCGCCGACGGCGACGTCCGAAGCGCCGCCGTCACGCTGGCCCGGACATCCGTCATCCTGGCGAGGATGAGCGACACCAGGGCCCGCGGTCGCACCATCGCCGCCCTCGAACTCTTGGAGCCCTTGCCGCCTGGCCCCGAGCTCGTCCAGGTGCTGTCGGAGTACGCCGGCGAAGCATTCATCAGCGACGACCTCGATCGGGCGATCGAGGCGTCGAAGCGAGCGATCGAGGTCGCCGAGACGCTGGGGATGCCCACCCCGGCACGTGCGCTGAGCTTCCTCGGTGGTGCACGATCCCTGGCCGATCCTGCCGGCATCGACTACCTACGACAAGCCATGGCGATCTCCGATGAACAGGGACTCGGGCGAGAGGATGTGTGATCCGGAACAACGTCGCGAACTCGATCGCGACGGTCGAGAGCCCCCGCGCGTCGCTCGAAGCATGGCGTGACTCGGTCGAGTTCGCCCGCCGCCGCGGCAGCGAGGAGTTCGTGAGCGCAGGTTACAGGCGAGGTCGAGTGCCTGACGCTGCTGGCCGTTGGGACGAAGCCCTCTCCCAGCTGACGCCCTCCTACCGCGCTGGTCTACGCGAACTACTTCACCTCGCTGCGTTCCTCAACGCGTGCGCGCTGCTGATCGAGTTGGCCCGCTGCCGCACTTACCTGCGACGATGGGCGATCCTCTCGTGGCCTACGCCCGCACATATCACGAGGCACAGGTGATCTTCGGAACGATCCCGCTCGTCGCCCGACTCACGCTCACCACGGATGGTCCGCAGCGGCGATCGCCCTGCTCGAACTGGTCGCCACCGTCGAGGGGACGCGCTTCTACCCCATCTATGCGATCAACCTGCCTACTAGCGTCCGTACTGCTATAGCCGCGGCGCACCGATGTTCGCCTCGCGCTGCGCGTAGTCCTCCCTCCTCTCATGCCTATCTCAGCGCACGCTCTCTCGCCACCGCCGCGCGATCGCTGAACCTAAGGATCACTAGACTGCATGCCACTGCTACCGACGCCGCCGCTCGCTACGCGTTCGAGATGCCGTTAGCAGTCGTCGCGCTGTCTGCCATCGCTCCCTCACCGCGCTCCCACGCCTAAGCCACTGTAGCCTTGCGATCGGCCGCCGCCATCGTCCACGAACTCCGCCTCGCGCCCGGGATCTTCGAACTCGAAGGCTCGCCGCGCCGGAAGCCGCGAGCGGCGCCTGACCCCGCTACTCGATGTAGCCGAGGCCTCGGAGGTGCTCTTCCATCTCGTCGGCTTCGGTGTCGGTGACGTTGGCCTCGTTGCCCATGCCGGGGATGCCGGCGCCGGCCGATGACTCCTCGGTGGCCTCGCGCTCGACCAGGCCCTTGGTCCCGACGATCTCGTGCAGCACGCGACCGGAGGGCTTCACCGCGGTGGGCGCGTCCAGCGCCGCCACCAGCGTCGGCGCCATGTCGATCAGCGCCGGGGTCTGCTCGAACGGCTTCACGTTGGGGCCGACCGCCACGATCGTGCCCTCCATGCGGTGGTCGCCGCTCACCCAGTCGGCGTCCTCGATCGCGGCCTTCGCGTGGGTCAGGGAGTAGCCCTCGGTCGGGCACCATCATGATGTCGGGCGCCGTGTCGGCGAACCTGCCCTTGAAGACCTCCTCGCGCTTCGCGATCTCCTTGATCGGCTTCTTGCCGGTCTTGGGGTCGACGTAGCTCGCCAGGCGGTCCATCACCTCGCCGCGCACCTTCTCGTAGTCGCCGGGGTCGACGATGCCGTCGATCTCGCGACCGGCGAGGTTGATCGAGACGCCCTCGCCGGTGGAGCGGATCGTGGTGAACGCCTTCGTCTTCGACCAGTTGACCGACTGCGGCATCGAGACCTTCCCGTGCAGGCCCAGCGTGTCGTAGACCTTGCGCGCCACCTGGCGCACGGGGCCCCACTGCATCGGGCCGAACACCGCGTTGGAGGCGCTGAACTCCAGGAAGCCCATCTCGTGGAGCATGCGGTCCATGTTGATCGCGCGGGTGCACGACTGGAACCCGTGGTCGCTGATGAACAGGATGATGTCGTCGGGACGCGCGCGGGAGACGAACGCGCCGATCGCGTCGTCGGTCTGGCGGAAGATGTCGGCCACCTTCTTGCCGATGCGCGTGTCCTTGTTCTTCGCGTAGTCGGGGTGGTCGGGCGCGATGTAGTTGGACAGGCAGTGCTGCGTGCGGTCGATGCTGACCCAGACGCTGGCCATCATGTCCCACTCGGTGTTGTCCATGAGCCACTCGCTGGCGGCGATGCGCTTGCCCGTGACCTCGAACGCCTCGTCCAGGTAGGCGTCGGGCTTGTTGTGATACGTGGTCCAGCTCATGCCGTTGATCGGCCACTCGTGCCCGGCCTTCTGCAGGGTGTCCTGCAGGTCGGCGGGCTGGCTGACGGCGCGGCCCTTCGGCAGCACGCCGCCGGCCACCAGGTTGCCGGTGAGCGCGGGCGGCGGGAACGTGAGCGGCACGTCCAGCAGCAGCTGGTTCTTCTTCGCCGCGGTCAGGTCATCGAGGAACGTGCGCGCCTTGATCGACTTGTAGGTGACCGGGTACGCCTTGTGGGTGCCGGGCACCGTCTCCAGGATGTCGTAGACGCCGTGGTCCACCGGGTCCACCCCGGTGAGGAAGGACGGCCAGGCCGCCCAGCTGTGCGTGGGAACGGTGGAGCGCAGGACGTCCTTCTGCCCCCGGTCGATGAGCGCCTGCAGGTTCGGCAGCGCGCCCTGCTCGAGCAGGGGGTCGAGGATGCGCCAGTCGGCGCCGTCCCACGCGATCAAGATCACTCGTGACATAGGAAGATCCAGCCTCTCACCAGGGAAACGAGAACGTTAGGGAGTGTACCGAAGCCCTCGGACGGCCACCGGCCGGTCCACATGTGGCGTTCGAGTATCGAAAAGACGATCGCCGAGTGCTCACCGAGTCGCGCCTTGGTCAGACCGGTACCGCGGACGTGGAGAGCGCGATCGGCAAGCGGCGGGGAGTCCACCCACGTGGAACACCTTAGTCCTCAACAGGTCCGTACCCCTTCGCGGCAACACCTGTCTTGCTGCGCTTCACGCTCTCAGAGGGTGCCGAGGCTGTCGCTTGCATCACGGCCTTCGCATCTCGAGCAGTGTAGCTAAACAAAGGAGGAATGTCCGATTGGTCGGAGGAGATCAAGAAGCTCGAAGCAAGCACCTTGAAAACCTTCGCGAATCCAGTCTCGGTCGAGATAGACCTCGGACAGCGTCCGTTTCCACTATCAAACTTCTATGAGCATGCCCGAACCCCTTCGCGATCTCTCCGGCTCGCAAGGCTAGAATCAACAGAGCCTCCAGCGCAAGTGAGCTTACTACGATGCAATCTACAGAGATCGGCAGCTCCGCTGCTACCAAAGACGCTAAGTACGGCCCTGTGAACGCGAGTTAGCCACTCGCCGTGTACCCTCATCGCTAGTGATCCAACACCGTCTGCTCACTCGCTTGCGATGACTCAGCTGTGCCGGGCGCAGCGACTGCTTGACGACGATCGAGAACCGGCTTTTGGCAACGCACGGCCGTGACCGTGCACCTCAGACGAGGTCTGTCGGAGGCAAGCAGATCCTCGGAGAGAAGGTCGACGTTCCGCCTGATGAATTCCACGAATGACCGCAGTGTCTACCGCCATGTTGTGCGCTGTCGTCGTCAAGTGAGCGCGGGAAAGCTTCATATCAATGGTGGTGGCTAGTCTGTCGACGGGACGCGAGTTCATTTACCCATGGCCTACGCTATGAGATTGAAGTGCCGTGGACCTCGAGCGAATCACCGCACAAGCTAAAGGGCACAATTGGAACACCAAGACGGCGACACAGTGCTTACTGGAGACCCCCGAGCAACAGTGGCATCCGCCTCACGTTGAGGAGCGACCGTCGGCGACGTGATGCGAACGTCTGAACGCAATACGACTTCAGCCAGGAAACATGGATGCTGCACGCTTGATCGATGGCACACCTCAGGCTCGCCTTAGTTCGAAACTCGCCAGTCGAGTGGTGTAGTCCGCTCTAGGACGACTAACCGGCAGACTGGTCACTGAGCACCAGCACAACCGTCCTCTAGGCCAGCGTCGCCAGACTGCCGATGGTCAGTAACACCGCGCGATCGGCGCCGACTGAGGAACAGTGCCTGCAAGGCCTGCCAAGCGCGTTCATGGAATGAGACGCCTGAGTTTCGCCAGACGCGGGACTACTGAACTTCGCTCAACTCCTGCACGGCTCGGTGCGCCTGTTCGATCGCGACGTGGACCCACGCTCTCGGGGCTCGATCCGAGTTGGCGAACGCGTAGCGTCCGAACGGCGCTGACGCGACCTCGGTCGGCGTCGGGCCGTCGGGCCAGAACGCGTCGTTGGGTCGCATGTACTCGTAGGCGTACCCGTGGGGCCAGCGGCTGATCGTGATCGCCTCGATGTCGGTCGCCGGGTCGAAGCCGCCGTCGCCCAGCGCGCCGACCAGCGCCTCGCGCATCCACAGCTCGTAGTCGGCGAACGTCGTGTCCCACATCCTGGCGCGGGCCGCCGCGGCGCCTTCCTTCGGCGTGCTCGCGGGTTCGTCGGCCGAGGGGTCGGCCCAGAACTGCACGATCATCGGTTCGTTCGGATCGGACGGGAACTCGTAGGAGCCCATGCTCACCGGGAAGTCCGGGTAGAACCCGTGCCACTTCTTGGACCCGGGCATCATCGTCAGGTAGATCCCCTGCTCCTTGAAGGGCTTCCAGTTCCGCAGCACCACGTTCCCGTAGATGTTCGTGAGCTTGAACGACTGGCCCAGCGCCTCCTTCTGCTCCGACGGCAGGTCGGCCGCGATGTAGGGGATCGCCGCGTGCCAGCAGGCGAAGATCACCGCGCCGGCCGTGACCTGCTCCAGCGTCCCGTTCCGCGAGTACGCCACGCGGACCTGTTCCGCCGAGTCGGGCGAGCCGTCGTGCTCCACGTGGACGGCGGTGCTGTTCAGCCGGATCCGGGTCGAGTGGCCGTCGACGTCCAGCTGGTCGTAGTGGAGCTGCTCGGTCACCAGGTCGGGCATGGTCGAGCCGGCCAGCGCCTCGGGGATCAGCTGCCGCACGAACGCCCGCGCCACGCCGTGGTTCCCGTCGGGGAAGTGGAAGATGTACGGCTCGATGTCGCCGCTGAGCCAGTAGTCCCAGTACGACGCGTTCGTCGCGGTCGATCCCGTGCGGCGGCTCGGCCGTCCACTTCAGCCCCATCCCCTTGAACCCGGGGTAGCCCGCGATCCAGGCCTCGAGGCACCCGAACAGGTCGATCCCCGTCGACCACCATCCCGACGAGACGTTGAACAGGTACTTCACGACGTCGGGATGCACCTTCGCGTGCTCGGTGAGGAAGTCCAGGTAGCTCAGGTCGAGCAGCGCGGCCTTCTTCTCCTCGTCGCTCAGGTCGGGGAAGTAGTCGGGCGGCGAATCCATCAGGGTCGCGAGGTCGCGCTTGGCCGCTTCCGCCATCGGCGCGTCCTTGAACATCTTCGCCGCGTCCTTGTCCTTCATCGTGAGGTGGCTCGTGCCCCACGCGTCCTCGTCGAAGTAGATCGCCGTGCCCATGCCGTCGTACAGGTCCTGGTCGTAGTAGCGGTAGAACTTCTCGTACTGCACGCCCACCGCTTCCAGCGTGTCGATCACCAGCGGGCTGAAGCTGCCCGGACCGTCCAGCGCCTGCGACCCGCCGTGGCCGATCAGCTTGCGTCCGTTCGACGCCGTGAACTCGGTGCGCCGGGCGTGACCGCCGAAGTCGTCGTGCGGATCGACGATCAGGATGCGCGCGTCCTTGTGTTCCTGTTGGTAGTAGTAGGCCGCCGCCAGGCCGCTGATGCCGGCGCCGATCACCACCAGGTCGTAGTGCTCGTCCAGCTCGGTGGGTGAGCCGGTCGCGTCCCACGTGCCGCCGTCACGCAGCGCGTGCATCACCGAGGCGGTCGACTGCATGCTGCCGCGCAGGCCGGTGAGCGCGGGCGGATAGGCGGCGGTCCCTCCTGGGCTGCGTCGATCCGGTCACCGCCGCCGTGGCCGTCGCTTCTGCGGTCCCGCCGTCGGGCGTGCACGCGACGAGCCAGCCGCTGGCGGTGATCGCGCCGGCGCCGATCAGGATCCCGTTGATGAACTCGCGCCGGTCGATCTGCCGGTTCATCCCCAGCGCTTCCTCGCGCTCGCGGTCGCGTGGCCGGTCAGGCATGGGCCTTCCTCCCCTTCTTCGTGGTGGCTCCGTTCAGGTAGTCGAGGGCCTCGCCGATCGCCCAGTCGCGGCCATAGCCCCGAACGCCCAGCAGCACGGTCATGGCCAGGCCGTCCATCAGCGCGCACGCCCGCAGCGCCTCCCGCTCGGGATCCAACGGCCGGAAGTCGCCGGCTTCGACGCCGTCGGCCAGGACCTCCCACAACGTGTCGTACCAGGGGCGGGAGATCTCCTGGACCGCAGCCAGACCTCCCTGGTCGCGCGGCGGCTGGGCGTAGGTGTAGGCCCACAGGAGCCAGCGCGGGTCACGGCTCGACCGCGGCGTGTACCCCTCGACGATCTTGCGGACCTTGGCGACGTTCGACCGCGCCCGTGCGACCTTCGCCAGCTCCCGGCGCATCAGATCGTCCTCGCTCCATTGGAGCGTCTCGAGCAGCAGCCGGTCCTTGCTCCCGAAGTAGTAGAGGATGTGCCCCGGACTCATCCCCAGGCGCGCGCTCAGCACCCGCATCGTGGTTCGTTCGGGACCGAGCTTCGGCGATCGAACGCATCGCCTCTGCGAACACCCGCTCGCGTTGCCCCGTGCCGTCAGCACGCTTCAGTGCACTCATCCCGCGCTGGAGCTCCTCTCGAACTAAGTCCTAGAACTAAGTTCGAGAGTATCTCCACTCTCTGCAGACTCGCGCAAGTCGGAGAAGGCTGCTGGGATCCAACTCCCCCCTCCGCCCACCGGCCGGACTTGCGTCGATGACCCCTTCTGCGGTCGACTTCGCACCTAGTGCGCCGTTGAGGGGAGATCGTTCGATGTCCACGTTCGTCATCGTTCCCGGAGCCTGGGATACACCGGCTACGCTCGAGCCGTTGGTCGAACCGCTGGAGTCGGCCGGCCACGCGGTGACCATCGTCGACCTGCCGTGTGACGACGCCGCCGCGACCCTGGAGCAGTACGCGGCCGCCGTGCGGGCGTCCTCCCCGATGATCTGTCCGATGTCGTGCTGGTCGGCTACTCGTTCGGAGGCTTCACCGCCTCGAGGATCGCCGTGGAGCACCCGGAGGTGCCGGTGGTGTACATCGCCGCCTGGATCCCACGGGATGGCGCGTCGGTGCTCGATCTCTTCGCGGGCGGCGATCCGTTCGAGGCCGGCGAAGAAGCAGGGATCGCTGCCTTCGACGGGTTGATCCTGAGCGCCGGCCCCGGTCTGTGTGCCCTGAACATCGACCGCTACGTCGCCGCGGCCGACCCCTCCGAGCAGGATTCGGTGCGGACCTACCTCGAGCGGACGCAGCGCCCGCAGGGCATCGTCGCGCTGCGCCAGAAGTGGCAAGGCGATCTGCCGAGTTCCCGCCGCCGTACCTACGTCCTGACCACCGCCGACACGCTGGTGCCGCCGGAGAAGCAACGGGCGATGGCGGCATCGGTGGGCGCGGATGTCGTCGAGATCGACACGGACCACGGGCCGTTCCGTGAGCAGCCCGAGCGTCTCGTCGAGATGCTGTTGGCATCGACGAGGTGAGCCGTTCGGCGGAGCCTGGGATGAGGTTCGATCGAATAGGCTCGGTGCCCATGGAGAAGCCGGAGAGCGTCGAGGCCTACTTCTCGAGCCTGGAGCCGTCGCGCCGCGCCCCGCTGCAGAAGCTGCGCGAGACGATCGCGGCAGCGGCGCCTCGAGCGGAAGAAGGGATCACCTACGGCATGCCGGGGTTCCTCCTCGACGGTCGCGGTCTGGTCGGCTACATGGGGTTCGACCGCCACTACAGCTTCTTCCCGATGAGCCCCGCGGCGATCGACGCGCACCGAGACGAGCTCGGCGATCTCGTGACGGGGAAGGGCACGATCAGCTTCGACTACGGCGCGCGCCTGCCGGTGAGGCTCGTGAAGGCGGTCGTCAAGACGCGGCTCGCCGAAGTCGCCGGGAAGCCATAGCCGAGTACACCTTCCTGAGGCTTGACGCGCAACCGGATGATTGCGTATCGTATGCGCAACCGAATGGCTGCGCGTTCCGAGACACGGTCCGCGCACCGAGCGAAGGAGGAGCCCCATGAGCACGACACCGGTTCCCGACGAGATCCGCCAGGAAGTCACGATCGAGGTCGAGCGTGAGCGGGTGTGGGCGGCGCTCACCGAAGCCGACCAACTGAAGGGTTGGTTCCCCACGAAGGACGCCCGTGTCGATCTGCGGCCCGGCGGCGAGCTCTTCCTGGACTGGGGCGACATGAGCGCCACCGGCACGTTCGACGAGATCGACCCCCCGAACCGACTCGTCTACCAGTGGCATCCCGCGGGCGACGACTACCCCGCGACGACCGTCGAGTTCACGCTGGCCGATACGGCCGACGGCACGGGGACGTTGCTCACCGTCGTGGAGCGCGGCTTCGCGCAGCTGCCCGCCAACCACCACGCCGACAACACCGAGGGCTGGACCAGCGAGCTCGGAGAGCTCGTCGAGTACCTCACGCCGACGCTCAAGACGCGGCACTGAGCCGCAGGACCGGGACGATGATGGCCGACCGTGGGGTGGACGAAGCCGGTGCGGTGTTCGCCGCGCTCGCCGACCCCACGCGTCGGCGCATCGTCTACGAGCTCTCCGCCGACGGTCCGCTCACCGCGACCCAGCTCGCCGCTCGCGTCGGCATCAGCCGGCAGGCGACCTCCAAGCATCTGCTCGAGCTCGCCGACGCGGGACTCGCGACCAGCGAACGTGTCGGGCGCGAGACCAGGTTCGAGCTCGATACCCGTCCGTTCGCCGAGGCCGAGACCTGGATGCGCGCGATCGGTGCCAACTGGGACCGTCGTCTGCAAGGGCTGAAGGCGTTCCTGGAAGGCGAAGCCTGAGTCTCGTCAGCTGGCGGGATCGAACATGAACGCGCGCACCTCCTGCGCGCACCGGCAGGCGACCGCGATCTTCGCCGCCCACTCCAGCGCCGCCTCGCGGGAGGGCACCTCCAGCACCGAGTAGCCGCCTTCGAGCTGCTTCGTCTGCGGGTACGTGCCCTCGGTCACCGTGCCGTCGCCGTCGACCATGACGGGCGGAACGCTCTCGTCGATCCCACCGCCGAACACCCAGACGCCGGCGTCCTTCGCCTCCTGCACCACCGCGTGCGACGCATCCGACACCGCCGGAAGCTCCTCGTCGGAGATGTCCATGGCACCACTCGGGAACGAGATCAGGTACTTCGTCATCGCGTCGACTCCTTCTTCGCAGGATCGGACCCATCCTCGTAGATAGGTCTGCGAGCTCGACCGGTCGGCTGAGGGCGACGCAGTGGCCGGCCTCGATCTCGTCCGGCACGATGCCGAGCCGTTCGTCGACGAGACGCCGGCAGAACGCAGCCGGGAAGAACCGGTCCTCGGTGCACAGGACGTATCGGGTCGGCACCGCCGGCCACGCGTCCAGGGGCCACGGCTGGTCGAGGCCGCTGATCGATCCGTCGCGCCCTCGCCGCATCGCCTCCTCGGCGAGCGGGCGCGGCACGTCGTGGATAGAAGCTGACGAACGGATCCTCGTTGCCCGTGAGCCCGCCGTCGATCGCCGCCTGCTCACGCACGGCCGGCCCGTAGCCGGTGTGCTCCCACCAGTCGTCGGGCGCCTCCCCCGGCTCAGGGACCATCCCGGCGACCAGCACCAGCACGTCGGTCGGCAGCCGCTCGGCGACGAGCGGGGCGATGAACCCCGCGAACGATTGCCCGACGACCGCGACGGGAGCGGCCGGGTTCCCGACGGTCTCCGCGATCGCGTCGGCGCACTCGAGCAGCGTCGAACCGTCGACCGGCACATCGGGAGCGACGGTGTCGTGGCCGCGCGCACGGAGTTCCGCTTCCACGAGGTGCCAGTACCAGCCGGAGTCGCCGGCACCATGGATCAGGACGAACGTGGTCACGTGGCCATCCTCTCGCAGACGGACTGCGATGATGGAGCGATGAGTTTCACACGCGAAGCGCTCGCGCACCGGGTCGGCGTCGCCGTCGGCGATGTCGACCGCCTGGTCGAGACCGGGCTGATCACGCCCGACGACGCGTCCACCTTCACGGGCGGGGACGTGTGGCGGGCACGCTTCCTCCTGGGGCTGGAGCAGGGTGGGGTGCCGCTGGAAGCGGTCGCCGAGGTGGTCCGGAGCGGCGACCTCGCGTTCGACTTCTTCGACGACGACTACTGGGATCGGTTCGGCGGCCTGAGTGACGCCACGTTCGCGGACGTCAGCAAGGAGACGGGGCTCAGCCACGCGTTGCTGGCCGCGGTCCGGGAGTCGAGCGGCTACGCGAGCCCGACCCCTGAGGACCGGGTGCGGAAGGACGAGTTCGACGCGATCGAGCTGCTGAAGGTGACGGTCGATTCGGGGGTGAGCGCCGAGGCGGCCGAAAGTCATCTGCGGGTCTGGGGCGAGAACCTCAGTCGGATCGCGGACGCCGATGCCAGCTTCTGGCACGAACAGGTCGAGGTGCCGATGCTGGAGGCGGGCCTCAGCCAGTCACAGATGCTCGCCGCCGCGGGCGAGGTGTCCGCGGCGGTCGCCCCCCTGCTCGACCCGGCGCTGCTCTCCACCTACCACGCCCGCTCCGAGCACACGTGGATGGCGGGCGTGGTCGAGGCGGTCGAGGCGACCCTGGAGCAGGCGGGCCTGCACCAGGGCGGGATCCATCCACCGGCGATGTGCTTCCTGGACGTGAGCGGCTACACCGAACTGACGGAGGAGCAGGGCGACGCGGCCGCCGCCGATGTCTCGACCAGGCTCGGTGAACTGGTTCGGCGCGGTTCGCTCGACCGGGCCGGGCGACCCGTGAAGTCGCTGGGCGACGGCGTGATGGTCCACTTCAAGGAACCGGCCAAGGCGGTCGGGTTCGCCCTGGAGATGCGCGACGAGGTGCCGACCACGGGGCTGCCCCCGCTGCACGTCGGGATCGCGGCCGGGCCGCTGATCTATCAGAGCGGCGACTACTTCGGACGCACGGTGAACCTCGCCGCGCGCATCGCCTCGTACGCGACCGCCAACCAGGTCCTGGTCGACGACCAGACGACCTTGGCGAGCACCGACGCGGATGTGGCGTTCGACGAGATCGGGCACGTGGAGCTCAAGGGCGTCGCGCAACCCGTCCGACTCTCGGAGGCTCGCCGCCTCACCTGATCCGCTCGGTCCTGCCCACGGCGCTCGAGTGGGAAGATGCGCCGATGGAGGCGCCGCAGGTTCACCGGATCAGCGGTCAGCCCGGGGACGGTTGGTTCGCCCGGCTGTCCGCGCGCATCGGCAGGATCGGCGCGGATCCCCGGGACGACGAAGACCTCCGCAACAAGAAGGCCCTTCTGGTCCTGCTCGCGGTCCTGATCCTGCCCGTGTCGGTGGTGTGGGGCAGCTCCTACCTCGCCTTCGGCTCGCTGCTGGGGATCCTGCCGTTCATCTACTTCAGCATCTCGGTCGCCTCGTTGGTGTTCTTCGCGAAGACCAAGCGGTTCATGCCGTTCCTGATCGTGCAGCTCCTGGACGTCATGCTCATGACGGCGCTCGGGCAGATGTTGTCGGGCGGGTTCCTGCCCTCGGGAGGCGTGGCGCTGTGGGGCTTCCTCGCTCCCCTCGGTGCCCTCGTCTTCCTCGAGGTGCGTCAGGCGATCGGCTGGTTCATCGCGTTCGTCGTGACGTTCCTGATCCTGGGCATCGTGGGCGAACTGTTCTTCCTGGACGTCGACGTGCCCGGCGTGGTTCACGACCACGATGCTGGCGCTCAACGTGATCGGGACCGGCGCCGTGGCCTTCACGGTGCTCGCGTCCTTCGCCCACCAGCGCAACGAGGCGCTGGCGGCGTTGCGCATCGAGCAGGCGAGGTCCGAAGCGCTCATCACGAACGTGCTGCCGAGCTCGATCGCGGAACGGCTGAAGGACGCGACGGGCTCGATCGCCGATCACGTCGAGTGCGCCACGATCCTGTTCGCCGACCTCGTGAACTTCACGCCGCTCGCGCAACGCATGGAGGCGGCCGACGTGGTGGGCACCCTCGATCGGCTGTTCTCCCACTTCGACACGCTCGTCGAGCGGCACGGGCTCGAGAAGATCAAGACGATCGGGGATGCCTACATGGCCGCGGCGGGCGTACCCGACCCGTGCGACGACCACGCCATCAGGGCCGCCAAGCTGGCGCTCGACATGCGCGAGGCGATCGCCGCCTCGGAGACCGCCGGGTATGGAGGTCTCGAACTGCGGATCGGCATCAACTCCGGGCCGGTCACCGCCGGCGTGATCGGCACGAAGCGCTTCCTCTACGACCTGTGGGGCGACGCCGTGAACACGGCGAGTCGCATGGAGTCCAACGGCACGCCCGGCGAGATCCAGATCACGCGCTCGACCTACGAGCTGATCGAGGATGCGTTCGTCTGCACGCCGCGAGGCACGATCCCGATCAAGGGCAAGGGCGAGATGGAGACCTGGTACCTCGTCGGCCCCCGCTGATCGTCCCGCTCCCGATCCTGTTGCGGATCGGGCGACGGCTTCACGCGGCGACGCCGCTCCGCTTCGTCTCGCGACCCACGGTACGGACCAGACGATCCACCACGTACCGCGCATCTCGGTTGAACCCGGGGAGCACATCCGACGCGAACGCGAACTGGAACCGCAGTCCCACGAAGCCGAGGGCCGGCTCGTCGACGGCGATCCCGCGCTCGTGTCGCACCTCACCCTGATCGTCGAAGATCGGCAGGTCGATCCAAGACAGATCCTTGCCGAACCCGGTGCACCACACGACGTTCTGGACATCGAGCACCCGGCCGTCCTCGAGTTGCGGACGCCCACCCGTGGCGGCGACCGTGCGCGGCACGCGCTGCACACCGGCGGCCTCGAGCCATCGAGGCTTCACGCGCACGAGGGGATCGCCCGACGACATCTTGTGGTCGTGCAGCCGGCGGCCCATCGGCGTACGCATCGTCAGCACGTGCACACCGACGAATCGCACGACGTGGAACGCGACATGGCGTGAGAACCACCGATCGATGTTGACCGGGATGTGGCCCGTGTCGGGACCGGACAGCCATGTGATGCGGTCTTTCACCAGCTCCATGGCGATGTCGGCTCCGGAGTTCCCGGCCCCCACCACGAGCACGCTGCCGTCGCGGAGCTGGGAAGGGTTCCGATACTCGCCGGAATGGAGCTGGGTGATGGAGGGATCGAGCTCGCGGGAGAGCGCCGGGATCCGCGGGTCGCGCTGGGAACCCGTGGCCACGATCACCGACCGCGCCTGGTACTCGTGCCCACCGGCCGTGAGCACGAAGCTCCCGTCACGGCGTTCGAGACGGTCGACCCGCACGCCCGTCCGCACGGGAAGATCGAAGTGCTCGACGTAGGACTCCAGGTAGTCGGCCATCTCGTCCTTCGTGGCCTGGTTGGACAGCGGGATCGGGAGCCGCATGCCCGGCAGCGCCGAGTAGCGCGCCGTCGTGAACAGTCGCAGCGAATCCCAACGATGCCGCCAACCGTCCCCTACCCGCTCGCCCGCATCCAAGATCACGAAGCGGGCCCCGCGCTGGCGCAGGTAGTAGCCCGCCGCGAGCCCAGCGTTCCCGCCGCCTACCACGATGGTGTCGAACCGTTCCTGTCCCTCGTGCATCACCGCACCTCCTCGGTCGGGCACGACGCTAGTCACGAAGGGGTGCGTGGCTCATCGCCGGAACACACCAAACCGTTCCGCGATGCCAGTGGTGCATCCGCACCATTCAGGCGAGTCCGTGCTCGAACGCGTAGGCGGTCGCGGCAGCACGCGTGTTGACCTGGATCTTGCCGTAGATGTTCTGGAGGTGCCGCCCGATCGTGTGCTCGCTGAGGACGAGTTCGACGGCGATGTCCCGGTTCGTCTTCCCGGACGCCACGAGCCGCAGGACCTCCACCTCCCTCGACGTCAGCCCGTCCGGCAGGCGATCGGGTGAACCGAGGAGGGCGTCGACGGCAGAGGCGTCGAGTTGGGCTCCGAGTCGCTCGAACGTCGTCTTCGCGGCACGGAGTTCCTGGTCCCCGCCGTCCTCGTCGCCGTCGGCCCGCATCGCCACCCCAAGCATCTGACGCGATCGAGCGTGCTCGTACGGCATCCTGATCACGGCCCACGCGTCGCGCGCGCGTCGGAGCGGTGCCAGCGCGGCCTCGGGATCCTCCTTCGGCAAGCGCCAGCACGCCTTCGGCATGGTCGTTCATCGCCGCCAGGGCCGGCGAAGCCGCCACGGTCGCGATCTCGCGGAGCTCGGCGGCACAGATCCGCGCTCCGGCCAGATCGTCGCAGGCCAGTTCGACGTCGACGCTCGCCGCCAACACGTGGGCGCGCTGCGGCGCGGTCAGCGGTCGCTCCCGGGCCGAGCGCAGAGCGGCGGCGGCTTCCCGCTCCCGACCCTTCGCGAACAGCAGCAGGGCGTAGCCGGGTTGCGGATCGGCGCCCATCGCCCGGGCCTGGTCGTATGCGGCCGCCGAGCCCACCAGGTCGCCGCGGCGACGGCGGATCTCTCCGAGCTCCGACAGGGCGGACGCGTCGTCCCCGCCGTCGAGGCGCTGGAGCTCTTCGGCCGCGATGGCGGCCTCCGACTCCGCCTCGTCCCACGCCCCTGACAGGCGTGCCACGTGCGCCCGATTGACCCTGCAGAGCGCGTGGAACGGCGAACCGCCGGCGATGGAGTCGCACCAGTCCTTCGCCGCGGCCGACCACTCGCTCGCCCGGCCGAGATCCTCGATCTCGAGGCAGATGCCGATCACGTTGCAGTAGACGATGCCTGTGAGATACGCATCCAGTTCGTTGGCCAGCACGGAGGTCATGGCCTCGTCCAGGAGCCGCATCCCCTGCGGGACCTCGCCGGCCTCGATCAGCGCCATCCCCACGGTGTGGATGGACATCGCGTGCAGGTTGCCCCGGTGCAGCCGTCGAGCGAGCGCCGCTGCTCGCTCCGCCAGGGCGATCGAACCATCGAGATCGCCGGTGTACCTGAGCACCGTGGCTTCGATCGTCCACAGCATGCCTTGTTCGGGGCACTCCGCGAGATCGTCGAGGTGCCGATGCGCCTTGGCGAGCCAGCCACTCCCCACCGACACGTGCCCTCGGCTGAAGTGGTCGATCGCGAGACGGGCGGCGATGGCGCCGGCCCGCGCGTCGTCACCCTCGGCCGCGAACGCCGCGTAGGCTGCTTGGCGCACGCGGATCGACTCGTGGAGGTCGAAGACCCACCACGCGGCATCAGCCAGCGTCTCCAGGTCCTCCGCCGCAAGCGCGCTCGGATCGACGGCGCTCAGCAGCTCGAACGCCCTGGGCCAGTCCCCGCTCGCGGCGGCCTGTCGGCCCAGCGCTACAGGATCGGTGCGTGCGCCCATGATTCCCTCCGGCGGAGGCCACCATACGTCGACCACCACGTCCTGTCAGGGACCATCGGCAGGCCCGATGCGATCTCAGGCTGGACATGCACGCGGTACGCTCGAACCATGCTGAGCCCGATCGCAGATCTGCCCGAAGGCGTCCTCGGATACGAGGCCACCGGAGAGATCCAGGCATCCGACTACGGCGACGTGCTGATGCCCGCCGTCAAAGAGGTCTGGGACCGCGGCGAGGAGGTTCGGATCGTCCTCGTGTTCGAGCAGTGGGAGGGCATGTCGCCCGGCGCTGCGTGGGACGACCTCAAGATGGGCTTCAAGAACCTCAGGAAGTGGAAGCGCATCGCGCTCGTCACCGACCTCGACTGGATGATCACCGTGACGTCGCTGTTCGGCTGGATGACGCCGGGCGAACTCGAGCGCTTCCCGGTCGCCGAGCGCGACGCCGCGATCGCCTGGGCCGCCGCCGCGACTGACGTCACTCCAGCCCGGTACGGAAGCCCTCCCGCCAGGAGGCGAACCGCGGTTGCCACCCCAGCTCGCGCTTGGCCTTCGCGTTCGAGGCGCCACGCACGCTGGTCATCATCACCACGCCGGTCTCCCCGACGAACAGTCGTGCGAGCCATGCGGGCATCCGGCGCGGCGGCGGCGCACCGAGCGCGCTCGCGAGCTCCGGGAGCCACACCGACACCGGCGCCGGCTCGTCGTCGGTCACGTTGTAGATGCCGGGTCGGCCGCCTTCGATCGCGGCGACCGTCGCGGCGGCCGCGTCGTCGATGTGGATGAACGACCAGACGCCGGTGCCGCCGCCCACGATCGGGAATCGGCGCTTGCGGATCATCTCGAGCATCGCGGCCCCTTCGCCCATCGACGTGCCCGGCCCGTAGAACCCGCCGTAGCGGAGCGCGATGCCCTCGACGTCGGTCGCCTCGGTGAGTGCCCGCTCGACGTGCAGGATGGCGGCGAGCGTCTGGCGCACGCTCGACGGCGGGTCGGTCTCCATCGCGTCGGTCTCGACCTTCACCGGGCCGCCGGTCCGCGCGTACACCCACGCGCCGAAGCTCTGCGCGACGAACCGGCGAACCCCTGCGGCGCGAGAAGCCTCGAGCAGATGATCCATGCCCTCGGTGCGCAGCCGGTTGGTCGCCGCGAACTGCTGATCGAGCTTCCGGGGGTCGATCGTGTCGGGGATGTCCGTGAGCTCGTGCACCACGACCTCGGGCGATGCCGCCGCAACCGCATCCTTCACCGCGACCTCGTCGAGCGCGTCGAGCACGACGGGCTCGGCGCCCAACTGGCGAAGCCGTTCCGTCTTGGCGGGCGTGCGCGTGGTGCCGACCACCTCGTGGCCGTGCTGGACGAGTGCAGGAACGAGGCGGGCACCGATCGCCCCGGACGCACCTGCGACGAAGATCTTCATGACGTTCCTCCTTCCGCCGGTTATCTCTAGGACGATCCAGGGAATGGTTGTGTGACACCCCCACGCCGCATCGGCGGTGTCACACGCGGGGTCGTCATCTCGTCTGGAAGGGCGATGAGCAGCCAGATCGACGTCGAGGAGCTCGAGGGGTTCCGGCCCCTGCTGTTCTCGATCGCCTACCGCATGGTGGGTGAGGTCGGCGACGCCGAGGACATCGTGCAGGAGACGTTCCTGCGCGCGCACCGGCTGCTCGCCGACGGCGGTGAGATCCGGGAGCCGAAGGCGTTCCTCACCGAGGTCACGACGCGGCTCGCGATCGACCACCTGCGCTCGGCGCGGGTGCGACGGGAACGCTACATCGGGCCGTGGCTCCCGGAGCCGATCGTGGCCGACGACGAGCCGTCACCCGAAGAGCAGGCCGAGGACCTCGAGTCGCTGTCGATCGCGTTCCTCGTGGTGCTCGAGACCCTCTCGCCGGTCGAACGGGCGGTGTTCCTGCTGCACGACGTGTTCGGGTTCGACTTCGAGGAGGTCGCGGCCGTCGTCGGGAAGTCGCCGGCGAACACGCGCCAGATCGGTGTGCGCGCCCGCAAGCACACCGAGGCGCGACGTCCGCGGTTCGACCCGTCACCCGAGCACAAGCGGGAGCTCACGGAGCGCTTCTTCGCCGCGGTGGGCGACGGCGATGTCGAGGGCCTGATGACCATGCTGGCCGACGACGTGGTGATGGTGGGCGACGGCGGCGGCAAGGGTGCCGTGCGCACACCGGTCGAAGGCCAACTGCGGGTCGCGCGGTTCCTGGCCGGCCTCGGTCGCCTCGGCGGGAAGCAAGGCGTCGAGATGGCGATCACGTGGGTGAACGGTCAGCCGGGGGCGGTCGCGTACGTGCCGGGTGGCCCGGTCGTGAGCGCGATGATCCTCGACATCGTCGACGGGAAGGTCGTCGCGATCCACGCGGTCGTGAACCCCGACAAGCTGCAACACGTGGCGCCCCCGCGATAGCGGGCGAGTCAGGCGATCCTGAGGTACAGCACGCTCGGCCCGCCGGCGAACGGGGGCTCGAACGTCACGGGACCACCTTCTTCCGCGGATACCGTGCCGGCCTCCACGGTGTCGCGGTCGTCGACGCCGAACCACTCGACGTCGTACGAGCCCGGCTCCAGGGTCAGCGTGAACGGCTCGCCCGGTTCCGGTTGGAGCGCCAGGTACTCGACGCCCGGGTTCGCCAACACGTAGCCGGTCGAGCCGAGATCCCGGCGCGGCTCCATGTCGATCAACCCGACCCGCTCCGCCAGGCGGACGGTGTCGCCCATCGCGAACCGCGCCGGCTCGAACGCCTCGAAGGCCATGTCGCCGCCGGCCTTCGGGTCGGCCGGGTTCACGCCCCCGATGATCCCGAAGTCCATGAGGATCGGATGGTGGCCGCGGAGGAACGCCTTCCAGGCCCAGAGCGCGTCTCCCTGGCCGGGAGCGATGTGATCGGTGTCGACGATCACGACCTTCCTCCCATCTGCCGGCGGTGGGTCCGCGTACCAACCGGAGGCTGGCACCTCCGGGTTGCCCGGGAAGTAGTCGGGCTCTTCGAACCCCGGCGAGATCCACTCCGCGCGACTGGCGTACAACGGCTCGTTCACCATCGTCTGGTCCGGAACGGGGAACTGCATCGTCATGCCGATCGGATGCGCCTCGTACCCTCGCTCCTCCTCGTAGCCCTTCACGGCATCGATCACCCAGTACTGCCACGCCGTTGAGTCGCCCCAGTCGGGCACACCGTCCAGTCCCAGGTAGCCCGCGAACTCGGCATCCACCTTGCCGCCACCCGCGGATTCGTTCGATACCTCCCACAGCACGTTGGGCAGGTCGTGGACCGCGTCGATCACCGCACGGATGTACGCCTCCTGGAGACGCTGGATCTGCGGGTCGAGGGGCAGCACCTGGAGATCGACGATCGAGTCGATCGCGACGCCGTTCACGTTGTTCTTCGCATGGAACGGATGGCCCTCGACGTGCATCGGGGCCGTGCTGAGATGCAGCCCCCACCCGTCGAACAGCATCACGTCGACGTAGATCCCCCGGTCGCCCGCGGCGATCACCCGTTCGCGCAGGCGGTCGAAGTAGGCGGGATCGAACCGGTCGAGGTCGAACCTCGGCTTGCCGTCCGTTGCCTCACCGGGTCCGCTGCGCATCCACGGCTGCGGCTCCATGCACAGGTGGTAGTCGGCCATCGCCGTGTAGGAACGGAACTGCTCCCACCGCCATAGCCGGATGAAGTTGTGACCACGCTCTTCCAGGAACGTCAGGTACTCATCGAAGTCCATGCTCTCGGGACCTTGGCCGCAGGCTTCGCCCGGGCCGAGCCCGTCGTGGAAGTTGTGCCAGATGTGGGAGCCGGCGAGGTAGACGGCACGTTCGTGGGGATCGCTCTTCGCGATGAAGAACCGTGGGTTCTTCGGGGAAACGACGAGCGGACCAGCCGCTGGGTCACGGGGTTCGCGGGTGTCGGCCATCTCGGATCCTCCTCGGTTCGGGTCCGTGGCGTCGGACCTCTGTGTGTTCCCGCCGGGGCGTCTCGCCAAACCGCCGTCCTGCGGCGAGGCCCCGAGCGGGCCGGATCACCCGACTGGCAGCGGCTACCGGAGTCGACCTAGGATTTCCGGGTCGGGTCCATGGAGGGGGGCTTGTCATGACGGGAGAGGAATGGGCGCTCGCCGCGTCCGTCGTGTTCGCCGGGCTCTGGTCGGGGCTGCTGGGCATGCTGGTGCTGGTCTTGCACAAGATGCTCGTGCAGATGGACGGCGCGGGCTTCGAGAACTTCCTGCGAGCGTTCCTGCCGGTCGGCAGGAAGGCCTGGTTCAACTACATCTGCGCGATCGGGATGGCCGTCGCGCCGATCATCGCGCTGATCCTGCTCTGGGGCGACGACGACTCGACGTCGTTCATCCTCACGGCGATCGGCCTGGGGTTCGTGATCATCGGCGTCTGGATCGTCTCCAACGTGTGGAAGGAACCGCTCTACGACGTGATGCTGGCCTGGGATCCGGACGCGATGCCGGCCGAGTGGGAGACGGCGGGACGCAAGCGCTACTTCGCGATCAACTGGATCCAGCTCGTGGCGACCTGGGCGGCGTTCGCGCTCTTCCTGCTGGCGCTGATCCAGCTGTAGCCGCCGGGCCGGGAGGGCCCTGACCGATGGAACCGATGGAGCGGATCCGCGTCGGAGGCCTCTCGATCGCGTACGAACTCGCGGGGACCGGCGCACCGCTCGTGCTGCTGCACGGAGGGCTGTCCGATCATCGAGAGTGGCGCCGGCAGATCGACGCGCTCAGCGACACGTACACCGTCGTGGCCTGGGATGCTCCCGGCTGCGGCGCGTCGGAGGACCCTCCGGCGACCTATCGCATGCCGGACTACGCCGCCCGTCTCGCCGATCTGATCGACGGCCTGGGCCTCGTCCGGCCCCACGTGCTCGGCCTGTCGTGGGGCTCCACGCTGGCCCTCTCGCTGTATCAACTCCGCCCCGAACTCCCCCGCACCTTGATCCTCACCGCCGCGTATGCGGGGTGGGCCGGTTCGCTGACGCCCGACGAGGTCGCGGAACGGCTGCGGTCGTCGCTGCACGACCTCGACACCGCAGGATCGCCGGAGGCCTTCGTGCGGACGTGGGTCCCCTCGCTGTTCACACCGGACGCGGACCCCGCCGTGGTCGAGGACTACGTGAAGGTGATGGCGGGCTTCCATGACGGCGGCGTGCGGCAGATGTTGCACGCGATCGCGGAGGCAGACCTGCGACCCGTCCTGCCCACGATCGACGTGCCGACGCTTGCTGCTCTACGGCGCCGAGGACGCGCGCTCCCCCTTGTCGGTCGCGGAAGCGATGCACCGCGAGATCCGCGGTTCGGAGTTGGTGGTCCTCCCCGGTGTCGGACACATGAGCAACCTGGAAGCGCCCGATCGCTTCAACGCCGTTGTGCGAGGGTTCCTCGACGGGAACAGCCGACTGAACGGGAGGAACCGATGGGACGCGTGATCTTCCAGACCAGCATGTCGCTGGACGGATTCATGACCGCATCCGAACAGACGGCGGAGGAACCGCTCGGCAAGGACGGTGAGCGGCTGCACGAGTGGGGGTTCAGCTCCGATCCGCAGGACCGCGAATACGCCGAGCGGGTGATGGGCCACGGTGGGGCGGTGATCGTGGGCCGCGTGACCTACGACCACTCCCTGCCGTGGTGGGGCGCCGACGGGCCGAGCGGCGCCGCACGCGTCCCGGTGTTCATCGTCACGCACGACGTGCCCGCCGAGTCCCCGGCGGACAGCGTGTATCACTTCGTGACCGACGGCATCGAGTCCGCCCTGCGGCAGGCGCAGGACGCCGCCGGCGAGGAGGACGTCGTGATCGTGGGCGGCGCCATCATGGGGCGGGAGTACATCGCCGCCGGGCTGGTGGACGAGATCCAGATGCACATCGTGCCGGTGCTGTTCGGCAGTGGGACGCGCATGTTCGAGGACATGGGCGTCGGCCACCTGTGGCTCGAACCGGTCGAGGTGGTCGACCGACCGCTCGCGACGCACATCCGCTATCGCGTCGTGAAGTGACCGAACCGTCGGTTCAGGCGTGCTTCGGGGGACGCTCGTAGAGCCGCATCGACCACCAGAACCCGAAGGCGCCGATCACCGCGCACCACCCGATGGTGAGCATGGCGCTCGTGCCGATGGCGGTGCCCAACAGCAGCCCGCGCACCGTCTCGATGAAGGGCGTGAACGGCTGGAACTCGGCGAACCAGCGGAGGCCCGCCGGCATCGACTCGACCGGCACGAACCCGCTGCTCAGGAACGGCAGCAGGATCAGCGGCATCGGCAGGTTGCTCGCCGCCTCCACGCTGTCGGGATACAGCCCCAGCGCGACGGAGAACCACGTGATCGCCAGCGTGATCAACACCAACACGCCGAAGGTGGCGACCCACTCGATCGGCGTGGCGTCGGGCCGGAATCCGATCAGGATGCCCGACGGCCACCACGACGGCGAGACCCGCGATCGTCTGGAGCGTGCTGCCCAGCACGTGCGCGGTCAGGACCGACGCGCGCGCGATCCCCATCGTGCGGAACCGCGCGATGATGCCTTCCTGCATGTCCATCGCGACCGAGATCGCCGTGCCCTGCGCCGACCCCGCGATCGCGATGAGCAGGATCCCGGGCATCACGTAGTCGACGTAGGCGGTGCTGCCGGCCGCCGCGGCGCCGAGGCCGGCGCCGAGCGTGCCGCCGAACACGTACACGAACAGCAGCAGGAGGATCACCGGGATCCCGACGACCAACAGCGAGACCGTCGGATAGCGCTGCATGTGGCGGAAGTTCCGCCGCAGCATCGTGGCGGAGTCCTGGATCACGTAGGTGCTCATGCGTGCGCTCCTTCCGGGTCGAGATCGCCGGTGAGGGCCAGGAAGACCTCGTCGAGGTCCGGCTCGTGCACCGACGCACGTTCGACGGCGACCGAGGCGTCATGGAGCCGGTCCAGTGCCTCACGCAGCGAGTCCGCCCGGCCGTCGCTCGGGATCCTGAGCGTCAGCGTGTGCTCGTCCGGCACCGCCGCCGGGAAGTATCGGGACGCGGACAGCAGGTCTCGAACGTCGGCGAACCCCAGCCGGATCGAGCCGCCCGGCATCGTTCGCTTCAGCTCCTCGGGCGTCCCTTCGGCGATCACGCGCCCGTGATCGAGCACCGCGACGCGATCGGCGAGTCGATCGGCTTCCTCCAGGTAGTGCGTGGTGAGCAGGATCGTGACGCCGTCGTCGACGAGTCCGCGGACGATGCTCCACACGGTTCGGCGGCTGCGTGGATCGAGGCCGGTCGTGGGCTCGTCGAGGAAGATGATCCGCGGGTCGCCCATCAGGGTCATGGCCAGGTCGAGCCGGCGTCGCATGCCGCCCGAATAGGTGACCACCGGCTTGGTCGCCTCATCGGCGAGGTCGAACCGCTCGAGCATGGCCGCAACGCGACGGCCGCCCTCCACTCGACCGAGGTGACACAGGTCGGCCATCAGCGTGAGGTTCTCCCGGGCGCTGAGGAGACCGTCCACCGCGGAGAACTGGCCCGTCACGCCGATCGCTCGGCGCACGTCGTCGGGATCGGTCGCCGGGTCGTGGCCGGCGACCCGGACGGTCCCGCCGTCGGCCGGCAGCAGGGTGGACAGGATGTGCACGATCGTCGTCTTGCCGGCACCGTTGGGTCCGAGCAGGGCGAAGACCGAGCCCGTCGGCACCAGGAGATCCACGCCATCGAGGGCCACCGTGTCGCCGAACGTCTTCCGCAGCCCGGTCACCTCGAGCGCGGGCGCGTTCACGGCGTTCATGACGCGCTCCCGGCGAACGAACGGCGGATCGCGATGTCCCCCGTCGACGTGTGAGCATGCACCTCAACGGCGTCGCTGCGATCGTCGGGCTCGCTCGACGCGTCGAGCTCGTTGCGCACGCGACCGAACTTCGTGCGGAGGTCGAGCCAGACGGGCACACCCTCGCGGATGCCGACCTCGAGGTCACCGAAGGCGCTCTGCGCAACGGCGGTGCCGCGCGCGACCTCGCCGATCGAAACGCGGCCGTTCGCGGTCTTCGCGATGACCCCGGCGTCGGCCCGGCCGATCGTGATCGAGCCGTTGGCGGCCTTCACCTGGACGTCGCCGGTGACCGTGCCGACCGAGGTGTCGCCGTTCGAGTTCTTGATCCAGGCGGAACCGTCGACGCTGCCGAACCGCACCGCGCCGGAACCCGTGACCAGCTCGACCTTGCCGACGGCACGTTCGACCGTGACATCGCCCACGCCGGCTTTCAGGTTCAGTCCGCCGGTCTCGTCCAGCTGGGCGTCGCCGACACCCAGCTTGCCGCCGACGTCGCCGAGGCGGCCGATCGCCTGCAGGGACGCGACCCCGGCCTCGATCTGCACTCGAGAGCCGACCGGCAGGGCGATCTCGACGTCGATCGACTCGTGACCGCGCTTGGGCCGCCATCCTCGCCAGCCGCTCGGTCCCTTCACGAGCAGCCGCCCGCCTCCGTACTCGACGCGGGTCTCGGCCGCCGCCTTGACGTCGGCGTCGCTCTGAGGATCGGTCGGGCGGACGTCGACGGTCGTGTCGGAGCGTTCGCTCGCCGTGAGCCGAACGTCGCCGACGCCGAAGTCCAACGAGACGGCGATCGGGGTGGGGGTGTCGAACGTGGGCATGGGGTGCCTCCTTCAGGTCAGTGGGCCCAGCCGGTGTAGCGCTGGGCGCCGTGGGGAGCGCGCTGCTCGCGACGGCCGCCGGCCTCGCTGCGGTCCAACCTGGCCCCGGCGGCTCGAACGAGCCAGGCGTTGACGGACAAGCCCTCGCCCTCTGCGGCCCGTTCGACGCGGGGCTTGAGGTGCTCGGGCATGCGGACGTTGATGCGCCAGGTCCCGCCCTCGTCGTCCTGACGGGGCGCGAGGTCCTCGGGCGCCGGTTCGGTGGCGTCGGCGTCGCCCTCGGCCGAGAGGTCCGGCGGGGGCAGGGTCACGACGAACCGGGGCTCGCGGCCGCGGAGCCGGAGCTCCACCGAGCCGGGCGCCATGTCGACCGTGATCTCCTCCACCGCCGCGGCGATCGCGTCCTGCAGGGCAAGGCGGATCGAGGCGTCCAGCGGCGCGGACAGCCGACGGGCGAGTTCGAGGGCCTCGTCGCCGCCCGACCGGGCGGCCGCTTCGAGTTGTTCGTGGATCGATTCGATGTACGGGTCAAGTTCCATGGCAGCACTATGGCATCACTTTGGCACCATGTCAATGCCAATCTGAGCCATCGCACTCGTCGACGCCACCGATCTGATGCGCGCTGCACTACCGTGGTAGCCGATGCACGCCGACGAGATCCGTTTCCTGTTCGCCTACGACCGATGGGCCACGCTCCGGGTGCTGGACGTTCTCGACGGAGTGGACCCTGCCGTGTGGGCGCGGACGGACGTCGTGGGCGAGTGGGGGCTGGGCGCGATCCTCGTCCATCACCTCGGCGCCTCCCAGCGATGGCGCCACGCCTTCCAGGATTCGGCCAATTCGGCGAGCGGCCCGAACCGGAACTCGAACCCCTGCTGCCGGTCGACGTCCTGCGCGATCGCTGGGACACCGAATGGTCGGCGGTCGATGCCTGGTTGCCGACCGTGACCGACGGCTTCGTCGATCACATCCACGAAGGCGTGCCCGTGTGGCAGATGCTGGTGCACGTCGTGAACCACGGGACGCAGCACCGCGCGGAAGCGGCAGCGCTGCTCACCGCCGAGGGACGGTCGCCCGGCGAACTCGACCTGTTCGACTTCGCCGAGGAACAGGCGGAACCCAGCGATCACTGATCGACGATGAGGCCCGATCCGGTCGCGAACACACACGGTCGAGCACCGTCGTAGCATCGAGCCGTGGCCTACGACGAGCACCTCGCCGCCAGGATCCGGAGCGCTGATCGAGGGCGAAGCCGACCTGACCGAGAAGAAGATGTTCGGCGGCCTCGCGTTCCTGATCGGCGGGAACATGGCCGTGGCCGCCAGCGGCCAGGGCGGCCTGCTGGTGCGTGCCGATCCCGAGACCTCCGAGACCTTGCTCGCCTCGAAGGGCGTCCAACCGATGGAGATGCGCGGACGGCAGATGCAGGGCTGGCTGCGAGTCGACGACGATGCCGTCCGCACCAAGCGCCAACTCGAGCGGTGGGTTCGTGTCGGCGTGGGCTACGCCGGCACGCTGCCCGCGAAAGGATGAGCATGTCGACGAGCGACCCCAACGACCACTGGTCCGTCGTCACCGCGGTGATCGACGCGAACCGGTTCATGACCATGGCGACGGCCGACGCGCACGGCACGCCGTGGGCGAACCCGGTGTGGTTCGCGACCGACGACCACCGACGGTTCCTGTGGGTCTCGTCGCCGGAGACGCGCCATTCCCGCAACATCGAGACTCGGCCCGAGATCGCGATCGTGATCTACGACTCGCGCACCACTCCGGCCGAGCGCCAAGCGGTCTACCTCGAGGCCGTCGCGCACCAGGTCTCCGCCGACGAACTCGCCGACGCCATCGAGATCTTCTCGCGGACATCGGTCGAACACGGGCTCTCGGCCTGGGGCCGCGATGACGTCACCGAGCCGCGCCAGTTCCGCATGTACGAGGCGATCGCGACGCAGCACTGGATCCTCGGCGAGACCGACGTCCGCATCCCGGTGCCGATGCCCTGAGCCAGGTCAGGCCGTGACGGTGACGACGACCTTGCCGGCCGGATGGCCCTGCTCGAGGTAGCGGATCGCCTCGGGCGCCTCGATCAACGGGAACGTGCGGTCGATCACCGGCGTGACGTCGCCGGCCTCGATCAGCTTCGACAGTGCCAGGAGGGTCGGCTGGTCCTCCTTCACGGAGAGCCCGTGCAGTCGCTGACCGACGAACATCGAGACCAGCGGCGCTCGGAGCACGCCGCGGAAGAACCCGCCGGTCCAGCGGCCACCCCCGTCGCCACCGACGATCACCAGGGTCCCCTTCGAGTCCAGCGCGCGCCGCAGCTTCGACAGCGGGCGACGTCCGGCGGTGTCGACGATCACATCCCATCGCCTGCGCCCGTCCGCGAAGTCCTCCTGCGTGTAGTCGATCACGTCGTCGGCGCCGATCGATCGGACCAGGTCGGCCTTCGCGGTGCTGCACACACCCGTGACCTCGGCGCCGAGCGCCTTCGCGATCTGCACGGCGAGGTTGCCGACGCCGCCCGAGGCGCCGATCACCAGCACCTTCTGTCCTGCGCGCACCTTGGCGACGTCGCTGACGGCCTGGAACGCGGTGCAGCCGGAGACCGGCATGGCCGCTGCCTGCTCGAACGTGAGCTTGGCCGGCTTCGGCACCAGCTTGTCCTGCGGCGTGACCGCGACCTCGGCGAAGGAGCCCGTTTCGCACGTGCCCATGACGTCGTCACCGGCTTTGAAGCGCGTGACGTTGGGGCCGACCGCCTCGACGGTGCCGGCGAGATCCCACCCGCGGACGCGCACCTTCGGCCCACGGAACCCGATCATCGGTCGCGCGAGGTACGGCAGTCCGGTCATGAAGTGCCACACGTCCGGACCACATCCCGCGGCGCGGACCCGGACCAGGACGTCGTCCTCGCCGACCACCGGCTCGTCGATGTCGCTGAACTCCAGGACGTCGGGGGTGCCGTATCGATCCTGCACGATCGCCTTCATGAGATCTCCTCCGGGTTCTTGGTGTTCTTGGTGGTGTACGCCGTACACTCGATGGGCGTACCATAGGTGTACGGCGTACACCTGTCAAGTCCTGGGCGTGGTGGCGCCCGATGAGAGAAGGTTGGCCGCATGGCGACGCAGATCGATGAAGCTGCTCCCCGACTTCCCCTGAGCCGGGAGCGCGTCCTGCAGACCGCCGTAGCCCTGGCGGACCGGGACGGGGTCGAGGGCGTCAGCATGCGGAAGATCGCGCAGGAGCTGGGCGTCGTGCCCATGGCGCTCTACAAGCACGTCGCCGGCAAGGACGAACTGCTCGGCGGCATGATCGACGTCGTGATCGCCCAGATCGATCCGCCCGCCACCGAGCTGGGGTGGAAGGCGGCGATCCGAGAGCGGATCCTGTCGGCGCGCCGCGCGCTGCTCCGCCACCCGTGGGCGTCGCGCGTGATGGAGTCGCGCACCGAGCCGACCCCCACGGTGCTCGCCTACATGGATTCGATGATCGGCATGTTCCGCACCGGCGGCTTCTCGATGGACCTGACGCACCACGCCGTGCACGCGATGGGCAGTCGCCTGATGGGCTTCTCGCAGGAGCTGTTCAACGACAGCGCCGACACCGACCCGGCGGCCGAGGCGGAGATGTGGGGACAGATGGCCGACGTCTACCCCTCGATCTACGAGCTGTTCCTCACCGTCTCCCACGACGGCCAGTCCGTCGTCGGCCCGGGTTGCGACGACCAGTTCGAATTCGAGTTCGCCCTGGACCTGATGCTCGACGGTCTGGAGCGTGCGAAGGATCGATCGGCCTGACGGTCCCGGCGTAGCATCGGCTCGTGGCAACACCCGGGCATGATGGGAGCCACGTCCTCCCGGACGGCAGGATCATCGAGTACTGGGAGGGCGGCGACGCTGACGGCGTGGGCGTCGTCTACCACCCGGGCACCCCGTCGACGCGCGTGATGGGGCGGTGGGGTCACGAAGCTGCCGTCGAGGCCGGCGTGCGGCTGGTGTCGGTGAGTCGTCCCGGCTACGGCGGCTCGACCACGCTGCGCACGGCGAGCCTGTTGGCGGTGGGACGAGATACGGCCGCCCTCGCGAATCATCTCGGCCTCGACGACTACGCCGTCGTCGGATGTTCCGGTGGCGGACCGTTCGCCGTGGCCACCGCGATCGCCGATCCCGACGGCGTGCGAGCCCTCGGTGTGGTGGGAGGCGTCGGCCCCTGGCGCCTGCTCGACGAGCCGTCGTCCCTCCCCGAGGAACGAGCGATGCTGGCACTCCTGGATGCGGGAGATCTCGACGGCGCGTGGGAAGGATCCCGAGGCCAGTGGGAGGAGGAGTTCGGCCGCTTCGCCACGCTCGATGACGCCGTCGACGACATCATCGCCGGCGAGACGGCCCCGTTCGTCGGCGATGATCGCTACCGCGCACTCTGGCGCGAGAACATGCGGCTCGTGCTGGCGAACGTCGACGGCGGGGTGATGGACAACCTCGCATGGGGCGGCGCCTGGGACATCGACCTCGGCGACGTCGTTGCCCCGACCATGCTGTGGTACGGCGAGAACGACGAGCGCTGCCCGCTTTCCCACGGGCGTTGGTACGCCGACCGGATCGCCGGCTCGCAACTGATCGTCCTCCCCGGCGCGGAGCACATCGACGTCGTCGATGGCCACTGGCCCGACGTCCTCGCTCGTCTCGTGCAGCCCGGGCGCTGACCTTCGACGGCCCTATCCTGCTCTTGAGGACAAGGAGGTCCGCGACATGCCCCTGACCGGCGAGTACGAACCCAGCAAAGCCCGATACGCGCGGAAGCAGGTCGAGCGCTACGAAGCCACGAACGGCGAGAAGGGCGGCGACATGAAGGGTCGCCCCGTGATCGTGCTGACGTCCGTCGGCGCGAAGAGCGGCAAGATCCGCAAGACCCCGCTGATGCGCGTCGAACACGACGGCACCTACGCGGTGGTCGCGTCGCTCGGTGGCGCCCCCGAGCACCCGGTCTGGTACTTCAACCTCAAGGCGAACCCGCACGTCGAGCTGCAGGATCTCGCGACGAAACGCGACTACACCGCGCGCGAGGTCACCGGCGACGAGAAGACGCTGTGGTGGGATCGCGCCGTCGAAGCCTGGCCCGACTACGCGAACTACCAGAAGAAGACCGACCGGCAGATCCCGGTCTTCGTCCTCGAACCGGTCGCCTGAGCCTGAGCCACGCCGTCAGTCGCGCTCCGGCATCGGGGCATCGAGGAACGTCGTGACGATGGGCACCAGGAGATCGGCGCGTAACCGGATGGAGACGTGCGACGCCCCCGGTATCACCGCGAGTTGCGATACCGGCATGCCGGGCGGCATGTCGCCGAACACCCCGCCCCCGAGCAGGCGGAACATCTCCACCGCGTGTTCGGGACGCACCAGGTCGGAGTCGCCGATGATCACGAGCGTCGGGGCCTCGATCGCCGCGATGTCCTCGTCCCGCTGGTCCTGGTAGCCCTGATCCATCGCGGTCTTCTTCGCGAACAGCGTCTCGAAGTCCTCGGGGCGCGGCGCGATCCGCATGTACTCCTCGTGCCACTCCGAGCCGTACATCATCTCGGGCGTCATCTCGCCCAGGCCTTCCATCAGACCGGGATGGACACCGCTCATGGTGTAGGTCGCCGACATGAACACGAGCTTGCGCACCAGCTGGGGGTGACGGAGCGTGACCAGCAGCGCCACGAACGCCCCCATGCTGTAGCCGTAGAGGTCGACCGGCCCGAGCTCCATCTGCTCGATCGCGGCGGCGACGTCGTCGGCCATGGCCTCGTTGCTCAGCGGACGGTCGATGTCGGCCGTGCGCCCGTGGGCCTGCAACTCGAACCCGATGACCTTGCGACCTTCGGCCAGGCCCGGGATCAGCGCGCCGAACGACGAGTCGATCGCCGAGAAGGCGCCGTGCAGCAGCACCAACGGCTGGCCCTCGCCGTAGATCTCGTAGTACATCTCGAGCCCGTTCACCGGCACGGTGCCCGTCGTCACTGGCGTCGTCATCGCAGCGTCCCCCTTGGGTCGGACGTGCCACTCTACGGTTCAGCCAGCGGTCGCGAGGAACAACGGCAACGGTTCGGCGACGCCCTTCAGCGACACGGCCTGGATCGGCTCGAGGTCGAACGCCGGGTCGTCTTGCACCGTGACGGCGACGTCTTCGCTCACGACGACCTCGCCGGGAGACGCGACGTCGGCGATGCGGGAGGCGAGGTTCACCGTGCGACCGAACAGATCGCGATCGCGCTCCACGACGGGTCCCGCGTGGACGCCTGCGTGCGCGCCGATGCCGGGGTCGTCATCCAAGGTCTCGACCAACTCCAACGCCGCGGACACCCCGCTCTGTGCATCGTCGAAGCGCAGCATCGCGCCGTCGCCGATCAGTTTGATCAGCCGCCCGTCGTGCGCGGCGGCCACGGTCTCGGCACGCGATTGCAGTGAGGCTGCGAGCCGGACCGCGAGCTCGTCGCCCTGCTCCTCGGTGAGCTGCGTGTAGCCGGCGATGTCGACGAACACCACGGCCGGTGGTGGCGGAGCTTCCGGAGACGGCGCCATGCCGCTCGCCGCCAGGAGCGACTCGAAGCCGTCGACGATGCCGCCGACCACCTGCTGCTCGATGTAGCGCTGCACCAGCCAGCGCATCATCACCGGCACGAGCCGGATCACCTTCCCGACGGCGTCGACCACCTCGAGGGGATAGCGATCGACCTCGCCTCGGAAGAACCGGTCGCGGGCCGGGCCGGCGATCTGCTCCTCCAAGAGCTTGCCCCACCCCAACGCGCCGTCGCGGGTTCCGTCTCCGATCAGGCGGGCCGCTCGGAACATCGTGTCGTCGTCCGGCGCCAGAGCCCACCCGTCGAAGAACGCTCGCCACATCATCTCCTCGTTGCGGTCGATCGGCGCCGCGGGATCGGGTTCCGGAAGTCCCAGCATCCGATAGAGGCCGGGGATCGCCGCTGCAGGGCCCTCGCCGAGACTCGCGGCGAACGTCTCGAAGGTTCGGTCGGACCGCGGCGACGGATCGACCACGACGTAGTTGTCGACGTGATCGAGGTTGAGCTTGCCCTCCGCGACCACGCCGCTGACCTGCTCGGTCGTGAAGCCGGCGTCGAGGATCGCGGCGATCATCTTCACGCGGAAGACGTCACCGGGGCCGAACCGGTCCGGCGATGACGGGTGCAGCACACCGATCATCGTCAGCCACTTGATCTCGGCGAACGTGACCCCGGTCTCATCGACCAGGTCCGCCGCCGAGAACGTCCGCCCCGCGTTGGAGTAGGTTCCCTCACCGCCCATGGCCCTGACTTCCCCGAAGCGCGGCTTCGTGAAACGGCCTGCTGCTCCGGATCGGGCCTAGGTCGGGAGCAGCGGCTTCAGGACCCGGTGGAACGTGGTCGCGATCTTGCGGTAGCCGGTTCGGTTCGCGTGCACGTCGAACGTATGCCTGGCCGAGCAGAACCACGTCCATCGGCAAGCGAGCGCGACGTTCACCGGTACCCGGCCGCGACCCGGCACCACCACGGTGTGGTCGAAGTCGTCGATCCGGAACGTCGTCGCCACATCGGCGACGGTCGCGCCGGCGTGCCCGTAGGCACTCGTGAGCGCATCGTTGAACACCGTCCACGCGCGCTGATCAGCATGTGCCAGCGCGCGACCGCCGGGGATCAGACCCCAGAGGCCGAGGAACGGGTCGTAGTACGTCATCCCGACGATCGGCACGCCGGGCGCCGCGGCGGCCAGGGCATCCACGATGGCACGCACGCGGTGCTTGAGCCCGGGACGCAGATCGGTGGCACAGGACGTGGGGATCAGACCGCTGGGACCGAAGCACCGACTCACGATGTCGTTCGCGCCGATGTCGATCGTGACGAACGCGACCTCCCCGACATGCGCTTCCAGGAAGTCCACCGCCGCGTTCAGCTGTGAGCCCGCCGCGTAGTGACACGGCGAGTGGTTGCCGGTGATCAGGGAGCCACTCGTCTCGCCGGAACACCCGACGTTGCGAAGTTCGAGCGAGGAGATCTGGTCCTTGCGGACGCTTCGCCACAGCATCCCGACGTAGCCGGGCGTCTCGCCCTTGCCGGGTTGGAAGCCCGCGGCGAGGGAGTCACCGAGCGCGAGGTAGTAGGTGGGTGCGCCGCCGCCCGCGTGCGCTGCCGGCATCGCGCCCTGGAGCATCGAGATGAGCAGGGTCGCGGCCACGACCACCGCTGAGAACTTCCGCATCGGCGCGCTCCCTCCGTCGGGCTGCATGCGACCCGGCCACCGGGCCGACGTGCGGGCGAGTCTAGGTCGCCGGTGCGCGGCGGCGCAATGCGGCCATGACGTGCTACGGATCGATCCAATCGGGGAGGGTGCCGGTGCCGAGGCCGAGCGAGCGCGCCTCGCCGCCTCGGGCGTCCATGACGGCGAGACCGTCGAAGGAGTTGAAGGCGAGCCATCGTCCGTCGGGCGACCAGGTCGGCTGCTCGGCGAACCCCTTCGTGAGCCGGCGCAGGTTCGATCCGTCGGCATCCATCGCGTAGAGGTCCGTCCGCTCGCCCTTCGCGCAACGGTTCGACTGGAAGACGATCGTGGAGCCATCCGGTGACCACGCGGGCAGGAAGTTGTGTGCCGAGTCCTCGGTGAGGCGCTCCGGCGTGCCACTCCCGTCCGCGGGCACCACGAAGATCTCGTAGCCGGACCCCACCTGTGATGCGAAGGCGATCTGCTCGCCGTCGGGGGACCAGGTCGGGTATTCGCCCTGCACGCTGCGCGCGAGGACCGTCGTCTCACCTCCGCCCGCCGGCATCACCGCGATGTGCGTCGTGGAACCGCCACGATCCGTCGCGTACGCGATCGTCCGTCCGTCGGGTGAGTAGGCCGGCGACCAATCCTCATCGAGGTTGTCGGTGAGGGCTCGATCCTCACCGGTGTCGAGGTCGACCGTACGGATCTCGGCATCGTCGGGATACTCCGAGCGGTAGGTGATCGTGCGACCGTCCGGTGAGAACGACGGGTCGAAGTCCCAGCCCTTGCTCCCCTCTCTGGACGTGATCTGCGTGGTCCTGCCGGTGGCCAGGTCCAGGATCATCACTTCGCTGGTGCCCTGCCCGTAGGCGATGCGCCCGCGCAGCGCGTTCGTCGGCGGGGGCGGCCGGAGCTCGTCCGGCATGGAGCAGCCGTCATCGACGCTCTCGCTCGGCGACGGCTGGACGACCCCGGCGGCCGACGGCGCACCATCGCGGTCGGTCGCACTCGTGCAGGCCGCGGCCACCAGGATCGTTCCCAGGCAGCACGAGATCACGCGGCGGCGGTGCACGGGGTGACTACGTTCCGAACTCGCGATCGGTTCCACGCGTATGCGACGTGGACGGTGATGCGGCGGCGATCGAACCTCTCGCTTTGCACGAATGTCCTATGATGCTAGGACAATAGAGGTGAGGAGCTCCCATGATCGGTTTCCGGCTCGATGGTCGTTCCAACGTCGTGCCTTACCTGCAGCTCGTGGATCAGGTCCGGCAGGCACTCCGGACAGGGCTGCTGGAACCCGGAGACCAACTCCCCACCGTGCGAGAAGTGGCCGAGTCGGTGGCGATCAATCCCAACACGGTGCTGAAGGCCTACCGACAGCTCGAACACGAAGGGCTGGTCGAAGGACGGCCCGGGCAGGGGACGTTCGTCGTGCGGTCCCTCGCCGGTCCCTCGCTCGCGAGCCACGCCGCGCTGCGTCGCTCGTTGCACGCCTGGTTGCAGAAGGCCCGCGATGCCGGCCTCGAGCCCGAGGACATCGAGGCGCTGTTCGGCACGACGCTGCATGCGTTCGAGCAGGAGGGCGTCGCGTGAGCGTCGCGCTCGAGACCACCGGCCTCGCGAAACGCTATGGCCGCACGTGGGCGCTCCGCGACTGCACGCTCTCGGTCCCTCGCGGACGGGTTGCCGCGGTCGTAGGCCCGAACGGCGCCGGCAAGACGACCCTGATGCGGCTGGCCGTGGGACTGCGCCGCCCGACGCGAGGCTCGGTCTCGGTGTTCGGCCAGGCGCCGCGCGACGACGCCGAGTCGCTCGCTCGCGTCGGGTTCGTCGCGCAGGAGACGCCGCTGTATCGCGACCTGACCGTCGCCGATCATCTCGAGTTGGGCCGCCGGCTGAACGGCGACCGGTGGGACCCGACGTCGGCCTCCGAACGTCTCGCGAAGCTCTCGATCCCGCTCGAGCGTCGGACCGGCGAGCTCTCCGGCGGGCAACGCGCGCAGGTCTCCCTGACGATGGCGCTCGCGAAACGACCGGAACTGTTGGTGCTCGACGAACCGGTGGCGAGCTTCGATCCGCTGGCCCGGCGGACCTTCCTGGCCGAGCTCATGGGCGAGGTCGCCGCGAGCGAACTGACGGTGCTGCTCTCCTCACACGTGATCGCCGATCTGGAACATCGCTGCGACTACCTGGTGATCCTGTCCGACTCGCGGGTACAGGTGCTCGGCGACGTCGACGATCTGCTGGCCTCGCACGCCGTGTTCATCGGACCGGCGGACGGACCGGCTCCCGACGGCGTCACCGTCGTCACCTCGCAGCGAACCGAACGACAGCGTTCGTTGACGGTGCGGATGGACGGACCGATGCGCTCGCCGGGATGGGAGACGCACCCGATCTCGCTCGAGGACCTCGTGCTCGCCTACCTCGGCGCGCCCGACGCGGGCACGCTCCCCGGCCCGGAGGACTCGACGTGATCTGGCTGGCATGGCGTCAGCGTCGGGGAGCGATCCTCGCCACCGCTGCCGCGCTGGTCGCCGCGGCGGCCGTGCTGTTCATCACCGGGCGGTCGATGGCGAACACGTTCCACGCCGATGGGCTGGCCGCCTGCATCGCGAACCTGGACGGCGCCAGGTTCGTGCCGGTGTCGGGCGGTTGCCAGGACGAGGCGCAGGCGTTCGCGGCACGGTTCTTCCCGATGCGGCTGTTGGGATTGACCGCCTTCACCTTCGTGCCGCTGGTGATCGGTGTGTTCTGGGGAGCGCCCGCGATCGCGCGCGAACTCGCCGACGACACGGTCTCGTTGGTCTGGACCCAAGGTGTGTCACGGCGACGCTGGGCGTGGACGCAGCTGGGGTTCGTGGCGCTCGTGACCGCCTGCTCCGTGGGCATCGTCGCCGCGCTGGCCACCTGGTGGTACGGCCCGCTGAACGCCGCGACCGGCGATCGGTTCCAGTGGCTGATCTACGACCAGCAGGGGCTGGTCCCGGTGGGATACGCCGTGTTCGCGGCCCTGCTGGCCGCGTTCATCGGAGCGGTCACGGCGAAGACCGTGAAGGCGATGGCCCTCACCATCCTCGGGTTCGTGCTGGTGCGGTTCGGCATCGCGGTCTACCTGCGCCCCCGGTTCATGGAGCACCTCGAGCGCACGTATCCGGTCGTGACCGAACGCGCGCCGAACCGCCTGCTCGGCGACTGGCTCTACGGTGGCGGCGGTCCCGGCGTGGGTGCGGTCTTCCGCGCCAACGGTGAACGGGCCATGGGCGGACAGCGCATCTGTCCGCCGGCCGATGCCGCATGCTTCGCCGACGTGGGACGCGGCGCTTACAACCTGGAGCTGTTCCACCCCGCGGATCGCTTCTGGACCTTCCAGGCGATCGAGACGGCGATCTTCCTCGCGATGGCGATCGCCGTGGCGGCGGCCACCGTGTGGTGGATCCGCCACCGCCGCGTCTGACGCTGATCCGGATGCTAGGTTCGCGCGATGGGCGGGACCGACGGCTATCACCTGGCGCAGGTGAACATCGCCCTTCCGCAGGCGCCGCTGGATTCCGAACAGCTGGCGGGGTTCGTCGAACGCTTGGAACCGGTCAATGCGCTCGCCGACGCCGCGCCGGGCTTCGTGTGGCGACTGCAGACCGAGGACGGCGACGCCACCGGCATCCGCGCGTTCGGCGATGACCGGCTGATCGTCAACATGTCGGTCTGGAGCTCACTCGAGGCGCTGCGCCATTTCGTCTTCCGGAGCGGTCACGCCGATGTGCTGCGACGGCGCAAGGAATGGTTCGAGTCGATGCCGCAACTCATCAGCGCGTTGTGGTGGATCCCGGCAGGCACCACGCCAACCCTCGCGGAGGCCGAGGAACGGCTCGAGCACCTCCGGCAGCACGGTCCGTCGCCGACAGCGTTCACGTTCAAAGACCCGTTCCCGGCACCGGCGGGGGTACCCTCGTCTGATGCAGCGCAAGACTGACCGCACGTTCGCACGACGCGCCACGGTCGGCATCGCCGCGGCGTTGCTGGTGCTGATCGCGCTGCCGGCGACCGCGTCCGCCGCCAGGATCATCAAGTACCGCGGCGAACTCTCGACCGGCGACACCGTCGTCGCGAGCGTCCTGCGGCGGGACAACGGACGGCTCTTCTTGCGCAAGCTCGGTTTCGAGCGGCTGGCGTTCACGTGCGACGAAGGCGGCGGTGATGAGATCGGCATCTCCTGGCTGGCCTATCCCGGACGCCGGCTGGACCACGACCGCTCGTTCGCGATCACCGAGAGCGGCGACCTGGTGGCCGGCACCCTGCGGTGGCGCCACGGCGAAGGAACGCTGGAGATGAGCTACGCACAGGGCGGCGGCACGTGCACGACCGGCGAGCTCACGTGGTCGGTCGAGCGCACGGGGTGGGCCCCGGACCCACACTCGTAGGACCCTCATCCATGGCTGACCTGATCTACTCGGTGCTCGCCTCGCTCGACGGCTACATCGCCGACCGCGACGGGAACTTCGACTGGGCCGAGCCCGACGATGAGGTGCACACCTTCGTCAACGATCTCGAACGACCGGTCGGGACCTACCTGTACGGGCGACGCATGTACGAGGTGATGGTGGCCTGGGAGACGATGGACCTGGCCGCCGAGGCGCCGTACCTGCGGGACTACCAGCAGATCTGGCGCGCGGCGGACAAGGTGGTGTTCTCCACGACGCTCACGGAGGTTCGCAGCGAGCGAACGCGTCTCGAGTCCGTGTTCGATCCCGCCGCCATCCGGGAGATGAAGGCATCGTCCGGCGCGGACATCGGCATCGGTGGCCCCGGCCTCGCTGCCCACGCCATCCGCGCAGGGTTAGTGGACGCTACCGGTGCCTCTCGCGCCCGTGATCGTGGGCGGTGGCACCCCTTGGCTTCCCCGATGACGTCCGGCTGGACCTCGAGTTGCTGGACGAGCGTCGCTTCCGCAACGGCACGGTGCACCTGGGGTACCGGGAAGCCACAAGCTCGGTGAATCAGGCGCTACCCGATCCGCGCCGGGTTGGTCGACGAGTTCCGGATCCTCGTCGCCCCCGTGATCGTGGGCGGTGGCAACCCTTGGCTCCCCGACGACGTTCGGCTGGACCTCGAGCTGCTGGACGAGCGTCGCTTCCGCAACGGCACCGTGTACCTGGGATACCGGGCAGCGACAACCAGCCGCGTGACGTACGCTCGGTAGCACGAGCGACCATCGATGAAGGAGACCCATGGACTG
Organism: uncultured Actinomycetes bacterium; assembly: GCA_963797635.1. Taxonomy (GTDB): domain Bacteria; phylum Actinomycetota; class UBA4738; order UBA4738; family HRBIN12; genus JAOUEA01. The sequence goes on along the minus strand of CAWCPZ010000010.1, from coordinate 255,934 downwards.
GACACTTGAAGTCGTCGTGCTTCCCGTCAGCGACATCGACGCATCGATCGCGTTCTACCGCGACAAGGTGGGCTTCCACCTCGACCACGACACGAAGAACGAGCAGATGCACGTGGTGCAACTCACGCCGAACGGCTCGGGCTGTTCGATCGTGTTCGGCGACCTGCCGCCGCAACGCGAGATGGAGCCCGGTTCGATGAAAGGGCTGCAGCTCGTCGTGCCCGATGCACAGGCCGCTCGGCAGGAACTGCTCGACCGCGGCGTGGAGGCGAGCGAGATCATGCAGTTCAGCCCGGACGACGGCGGCACGTTCTTCGGCTTCGCCGACCCCGACGGCAACACGTGGGCCGTGCAGGAGTTGCGGGTGCGCGCCGACAAGCCATTGATCCCGGAGGATGCCCGCGGTCGCTTCGGCGCCGAGTGACCTACGCGCTCCCGACCCGGTAGGTCGCGGACACGAACTGCCCCTGCCGTTCCAGGTTCACCAGCGTGAGGTCGGACGCGAGCAGGCGTCTCGGTAGGAGCGGCGCGCCTGCACCCAGCGTCACCGGCGCGATGCTCAGCTGGATCTCGTCGAGCAATCCCGCATCGGCGAACTGCCCCACGAGTTCCCCACCGCCGACGATCCAGATGTTCTTGTCGCCGGCCGCCTCGACCATCGCCGCATGGATCGGTCGAACGTCGCCCTGCACGAACCGGATGTCCGCACCCTCGAAGCTCGGGAGGTCGCGATGCGTGAACACCCAGGTCGGGGTGTCGCCGTAGAACGCACGCCACTTCTCCGGGTGCTCGAGGAGCTGTTCGTGCTCGACGACCCACTCGAAGGTGGTCGAGCCCATCACGATCGCCCCGACGTCGGCCATGAACGCGGCGAACCGCACCTCATGCCCCACCTCGTCGTCGCCCGCCGGCACCTCGAAGAGCCAGCTCAACGAGTTGTGCTCGTCGGCGATGTAGCCATCGATCGTGGTTGCCGTGTAGTACTGCGTGATCCCCATGAGAAGCAAGGTTCGCACATCGATGCCGACCGCCGAGGCTGTCAGGTGGCTACCGGCTTCTCCATCGCGGTGCAGGTGATCGAGCATCCGTCCGGCATCGGCACCTGTGCCCGGTCGACGACCGTGAACCCGTACCGCTGGTAGAGCGGGATCCCGGGTTCGGTCGCCATCAGCGAGAGCGAGCGGAACCCTTCGGCCGCCGCCGCGGCCTCCGACGCTTCGAGGATCATCGTGCCGAGTCCGCGACGGGTCCAGTCCGACCGCACGAACATCGCCCGCACGCGGGCGGGCTCGGTCGCCGGATCCAGGAGCCGTGCATCGGTCGCTGTTTCGCCCGAACCGGTGTAGAGCTTGTCGCGCCGGCTCCATCCCCCGCATGCGACCAGCTCACCGTCGGCCTCGATCACGAAGAACGTGCCGTCCTCGACCAGCATCCGATCGGGGACGCCGATGAACTCGGCGCTCGATCGCGTCTGCTCGGCCGTGTACACCGCGGGGAACAGATCGCGGATCGAGTCCTTCATCAGGATCTCCATCGCGGCCAGGTCATCGACCGTGGCCACCCGCAGTGTCGGCTCCTGCATCGCCACGTCACGAAGTCTAGGGCCCGATGCTTCGACGGCGCGCCGCCTGGGTACGAGGTCGCAAGCACGCGCGGACCGCGTGTTGGAAGGAGCGCCACCCATGACCAACGTGATCGCCGATATCTCGATGTCCCTCGACGGGTTCGTGACCGGCCCCGAGCCCGATCTCGCACACGGCCTGGGGCACGGAGGAGAGCCGCTCCACACCTGGGCGATCGACAGCGACGACGAGGTCGATGTCCAGGAACTCAAGAACGCCACGGAAGCATCCGGCGCCGTCGTGATGGGCCGGCGCCTGTTCGACATCGTGGACGGACCGCACGGTTGGAACGATGAGATGGGATACGGCGCGAACCTCGCGGCAACGCCCCCCTTCTTCGTCGTGACGCACTCCGCTCCCGCTGACGTGCGGCTCGACATGCGGTTCTCGTTCGAGACCGACGGGCTCGAGACCGCGCTCGAGCACGCCCGCGCCGCCGCGGGGGACAAAGACGTGGTCGTCATGGGCGGCGCCGACGTCGTTCGACAGTGCGTCGACGGCGGCTTCGTGGACGAACTCCATCTCCATCTCTCGCCGATCGTGCTCGGCGGCGGCACGCCGCTGTTCGAGGGTGCCCGCCGTCATGAGCTGGTGCAGCAGTCGGTGCGGGTCTCCTCGACCGCCACCCACCTGACCTACACCATCTCGGGCTGAACGCGAGGCCATCGGAGTACGGTGCCTTCATGAATGAGCGAGCAGCGATCCCGATGTTGTCCTACGAGGATGTCGCGGCAGCGGTCGACTGGCTGAGCGACGCGTTCGGGTTCCGGGAGGTCGGTGAGCGATACGCCGACGACGACGGTCGCGTCTCGCACGCCGAGATCGAACTCGACGGGGCGCTCGTCTACCTGGGATGGCCGGGCGAGGACTACGAGAGCCCTGCCCACCACGCGGAACACTGCGACTACGCAGCACGTTGGTCGCAGGTGCCCTTCATCGTGAACGGCGTGCACATCACGGTCGACGACGTCGACGCACACTGCGAGCGAGCTCGGGCGGCCGGCGCCACGATCCTGCGCGAACCGAAGACCGAGCCGTACGGACGCCTGTACAACGCGGCCGACCTCGAAGGGCATCGATGGATGTTCATGGAACCGGCCACCGCCTGAGCGGGACCGCCTCGCCTTGACCGTGGCTGAACGCCGCTCCTAGAGTGACGAGATGCGTTCCCCCGCCCGCGCACTCCTGATCATCGCCGCTCGCAGTCGGTGTCATCGCGACCGCATCGCCTGCCTCGGCCTCGGCGGGGCGTGACTACGCCGACCACCGATTGCAGGCGGGGATCGACGCGTTGGTGGCTCGGCCCGACGGTCCGCCAGGCGTGATCGCGGTGGTCCAACGAGGCGACCGCAGACTCGTGTTCCGCGCCGGTGTCTCGAACCTGAAGACCGGCGCTCCCATGCGGCCGTGGTTGCACATGCGGATCGCCAGCACCGCCAAGGCGTACAGCGGTGGCGTGGCGCTTTCGCTGGTCGAGGAGGGCGTGATGTCCCTCGACGACACGGTCGGCGAGCTCCTTCCCTGGACGAACCCGGACTGGCACGCCGTCACGTTGGCTCAGGCCCTCCACCACACGAGCGGCATCCCCGACGTGCTGGATTCAACGGCCTTCATCGACGCGGTCATCGCCAGCCCTCACGACGCCCCGTCGCCCCGGAAGCTGTTGAGCTATCTCAGGCATGAAGACCTGCGCTTCCCGCCGGACAGTGCCTACGAGTACTCGAACTCCGACAACATCGTGGTCGGGTTGATGGCCAAGGCCGCGACGGGAGAGCGATACGAGCAGTTGCTGGCCCGCCTCGTGACCGGACCGCTGGGACTGGCGAACACCACCCTTCCGCGAGGTGTTCCGATGCCACCGCCGTTCATGCACGGCTACCAGTGGAAGGGCCATCATCCCCCGGATGACGTGACCAACTTCCTCGCCAGCGGCTGGTCGTGGGCCTCCGGCGGCATCGTGTCCACGCCACTCGACCAGAACCGGTTCATCCGCGGATACATCGGCCGGCAGCTGTTCGATGCGACGACCCAGCAGGCGCAGTTCGCCTTCGTCGACGGCGGATCCGAACCGACGGGGCCCGGGCAGAACCGTGCCGGGCTCGCCGTCTTCCGGTACCGGACGCGGTGCGGGGTCGTGTTCGGACACACGGGGAACACGTCCGGGTTCACGCAGTTCATGGCGGCGACCCGATCGGGGCGTCGCTCGGCGGTGGTGTCGGTGAACCGACAGATCACTCCGACGACGCTGCCGGACCTCTTCGTGGATCTTCGTGACGTGTTCGAACGAGCGGTCTGCTCGGCGAGGGCCTAGCGACGACCACGTTCGAGGGGAGGAGCGATCCGATGCCGAAGGTGCAAGGTCTCTCGAAGGAGGCGGCCCACTACCGCCCGGCCCCCAAGCCCACCGTCCGGTGCGCGGAGTGCAAGTTCATGTTCCCCAGGCTGTCGGTGGGTGGATGTCGGTTCGTCCGCGGCGTGATCCATGCCGGCGACACGTGCGACGAATTCACGCCGCGCCGACCGAGCCAACGCGAGACCTGATACCGGCGCGCGATCAGGCCTGAACGGGGACCGGGTAGACCTCGTCCGTCGGGTGGCCCGGCACGCTCATGGATCTTCATGACGGCTTCCTTGTTCGGCGCTTCGGACAGGCACCACACGAGCCCGGTCGCAGGATCGGCCCACGCGTGCTTGAAGACGCACGCCTCGTCGTCCTGGATCGCCAGGTCGGCGCGGTGTGCCTCCAGCAGCCCTTCGGGCGTGATCCCTTCCATGCCACGGTGCACGTCCATGAACTCCGGCATCGCTGAACCTCCGTTCCGTGGTGCTACGGCGGGCAGCCAGATGAAGGACTACACCTCCGACGCTGAACCGGTCAATACCACCGGCGTTCTACGCGAACTCGTCCCAGATGGGATCGGTCACCGCGTCGTTCTCGGCCAGGCCCCAGGCCTCGGTGATCTTGCCGCCCGAGACGTGGAACACGTTCACGAAGTTGTATTCCGCGCTCTTGCCGCTGGGCGCCGTGACGTTCGCGGTACCGAGCACCACGACGTGATCGTCGTCGCCGAGGATGGCGTGGTTCTGGACCTTCATCGAGTCGCCGGTCACCGCGGACATCATCTGGCGAACCTCGTCCTTGCCTCGGCGCGTGCCGGCGGCGCGACTGTTCCCGCCGGTGTGCCACACGATGTCGTCGGAGGTGTGGTCCTCCAGGAAGGCGACATCGCCCCGATCCATGGCGCCCATCAACTCGCTCACCATCGCGACGTTCGGGTGCTCATCCATGTCCAACCCCTTCCGGTCATGCGGGCGAACGGATGGTGCTTCGATGAACGCTATGCGGTAGTCGTCGGGTCGCCGGCGGCGTCGTGATCGGCCACGGTGAGCCCGGCGTGCCGCTCGGCCCAATCGATCGCGTAGTCGGCGACCTCCTCCCACCCCTGGGCTCCAGGGAAGTGGGGACGGCCCTCGAACTCGTGGTACTCGGTGATCGAGACGGAGTCGTCGTACTTGCGCTCGTTGTGCATCGTGGCCTTGGGCGGCACGACGTGGTCCTCGCCGAACCCGATGAACAGCAACGGGATGCGGCCTTCCTTCGCGAAGTCGACCTCGGTGGGCGGGTTCCGGTGCAGGTTGGCCAGCGCGATGTCGGCGAGCACGCCCGTGGCCGCCGGGACGCAGTAGCGCTTGTACCACTCGTTCGACTCCTCGATCGTGGTCGTGTTGGCGAACGCGTAGTGGAACTCCTTCTCGGTGAGCGGCACCGGCTTGCCTCGCTTGAACGGGTTCAGCGCCGGCGCGGCGGCCTTCAACGTGGAGAACGGGAGATCGCGAACGCCTTTCACCGTGGCAGCCGAGACGCCGACCCCGACGCAGCCCAGGCCGCGGTTCAGCAGGACCTGCGTCACGGCGCCGCCGAGCGAGTGGCCCATGATGATGGGCGAGGTCGGCAGGCCCTTGATGAACGCCTCGTACGAATCGATCACCTCGTCGGCGTGGAGGTCGTCCATCGGCGAGGGATCGGCGTTCAACGCTTCGACCTCCACGTCGAACCCCGGCCAGCCGGGGGTGTGGACCGTGTACCCGCGCGCCTCGTAGCGCTCCTTCCAGTGCTCCCAACTCCGGCCGGTCATCCACAGTCCGTGGACCATCACGATGGTGTCGGGCTTGCTGGCTCCGGTGGCCTGTGCCATGCGGGTTCCCCTTCCGTGCCCTCGAGATCTTCAACCTAGCGCGTTGCTGCAGTTCTGTGGAGGGGGTGTTGTGTGACGACTCGGTGAACGGGTCGCGGGTGGTGCCTCCACCCCGATACGAGAGGTGTTCTCCCGATCGTGATGAAGGCCCTGCCCGCGCACACTCGAAGCATGCGATCGGACCGGATCCTCATCGCGGCTGGAGGCGTATGCCTCCTGGTCGGGGCCTCCACGGCCCTCGCCGGGTCCTCCTCGTTCCCGCTGGCGACGCTGGGGTTGCTCGCGGCTCGGCGCCGTGCTCCTGGTGATCGGCCTGGAACGAACCCGCAACCGCGAGCCGGGGAGACGGTCCGCGTGACCCCGCTCGCGGCGAACGGCTCGCGCGCATCGCGTTCACGATCGACGCCGTCCTGGGCGTCGCCGCGCTCGTCGCCGCGGCCTTCGTCGCCGTCGGTGAGGCGCGAGGACACGCCGTGTTCCATCTGCTCACCGGCGTGATCGGCCTGGCGCTGTTCGCCGCGCTCGCGTTCCGGTGGCATCCGGTTCCCGGTTCGGGCATCGCGTTGTTCCGCGGCATGGTGCTGACGTTGCTGGCGCTGGCCGCGTTCGGTTCGTTCGTGGAATCGCTGGGCGGTGCGGGCTACGACGCCGCGAACGACGCTCGGCGTCTCACGCTCCTCGCGTCGCTGCATCCGGTGGGCGTGCCCTTCGGCGGGTTCGTCATGACCGGCATCCCGATCGGGATCGTCACCGTCATCGTGGTGCTGATCGCCCACGTCACGCATCGCGAGCAACCGCAGCCCTCCTGACGCCTCCATGTCGAAACGCCTTGACGGAGCACCGTCCAGGCATGTATAACTATCGTCGTTCTATAAGGGAGACGTTATCCATGATGGTGACGACGGACGATCAGCTCGATGCGGTGTTCGGGGCGCTGGCCGACCCCACGCGTCGGTCGATCCTGGCCCGCCTCACGCAGGGCGAGGCCACCGTCGCCGAACTGGTGGCGCCGTTCGAGATGTCGCAGCCCGCGATCTCGCGCCACCTCAAGGTGCTCGAGCGCGCGGGCCTCATCACCCGGACCCGGCGCGCCACCGCCCGCCTGAGCCACCTGCGGGCCAAGCCCTTGCAGGACGCCACCGAGTGGCTGACTGCCTACCGCGAGTTCTGGGAAGAACGCTACGAGCGGCTCGACGAGGTCCTCGCGGCGCTGCAGGAGCAGGACACCGACCGATCGCCCGACCCCGACCCGGGGAGCGATCCGACAGGAAGGAGCACGTCATGACCGAACTCAAGGTCACCGCCGAACCCGGCGTTCCGCAGATCCTCACCGAGCGGGAGTTCGATGCACCGCGCGAACTGATCCTCCGGGCGTTCACGGAAGCCGACCTGCTGGCGCAGTGGCTGGGACCGCGCGGCTACACGATGACGATCGAGCGGTTCGAGCCGCGTGCCGGCGGCAGTTGGCGCTACATCCACAGCGATGGTGACGGCAACTCCTACGGGTTCCACGGGGTGTTCCACAACGACCCCTCGCCCGACGGCTTCGTGCAGACGTTCGAGTTCGAGGGCGCACCCGGCCACGTCTCGCTGGACACCATGGTGCTCGAAGAGCGCGACGGCCGGACGATCGTCCGCACGAACTCGCTGTTCCAGTCGGTCGAAGCCCGCGACGCGATGGTGCAGTCGGGGATGGCCGACGGCATGTCCCAGGGCTACGACCAGCTGGAGGAACTCCTCGAGAAGCAGGGTGGGTCCCTGAAGGCTCGCCACGATTCGTAGCGGAGCGACGATCGCTTCGCACCGACAGAAAGGTGGATCCGATGCAGAAGATCACCCCATGCCTGTGGTTCGACACCCAGGCGGAGGAAGCCGCCAACTTCTACGTGTCGCTCTTCGACGATGCCGAGGTGACGCGGGTGGAGCGCCTCGACGGCACCCCCAGCGGCGACAACGTGGCGCTGGTGTTCTTCCGGCTCGCCGGTCAGGAGTACATGGCCATCAACGGCGGGCCGCAGTTCCCGTTCACCGAAGCGGTGTCGTTCCACGTGAGCTGCAAGGACCAGGACGAGGTCGACCGCTTCTGGGCCCAGCTCACCGCCGACGGCGGCGAAGAGGGTCAATGCGGATGGCTCAAGGACCGGTTCGGTCTGAGCTGGCAGATCGTCCCCGAGCGGATGGGCGAGTTGCTGAGCGACCCCAACCCCGCTCGCTCGCAAGCGGCGATGCAGGCCATGCTGCAGATGCAGAAGATCGAGGTCAAAGTGTTGGAGGAGGCGGCCGACGCCGCAGCCTGACCGACGAGAAGGAGACGCATCGCATGGACTACAAGCTCGAGTTGCTCCCCGTGCCCGTGACCGACGTGGACCGCGCCAAGGCGTTCTACGCCGACCAGCTCGGCTTCGTCGTCGATGTCGACGACTCGCCGATGGAGAGCATCCGGGTGGTCCAGCTGACGCCGCCGGGTTCGGCCTGCTCGATCATGGTGGGCACGGGGATCACCAGGTCCGAACCCGGTTCGCTCCAGGGGCCGCAGCTGGTCGTGGACGACATCGAAGCCGCTCGCGAGGAACTCGCCGGCCGCGGCGTCGACGTCAGCCCGGTCCAGCACTTCACGGAGGACGGGCTCGCCGACGGCAAGGGTGGCCCGTGGAACTCATGGGTGTTCTTCAGCGACCCCGACGGCAACGGCTGGGTCCTGCAGGAACGCCCCGCTGCCGCGGATCGCGACCTGATCGACTACAGGTGGCGGTCGAACCACTCCTGCGTTCGCCGGATCGCATCGAGGGCGTGGCCGCGTTCGAGCGGCACGTGGCCTTCGCGCGGGTAGACCACCAGCTCGACCTCGGTGCCGGTCTCGGCGATCGCGGTGAACAGCTCGTCGGCCTGGCTCACCGGGGTGCACCGGTCGATCGCACCCTGCAGGATCAGCGTGGGTGTCGACCCCTTGTGTGCGTGCGTCACCGGTGAGCGGTCCATGTACTGGCTCGCCGGGTCGTGCCAGTCGCCCTCGAGGATCGCGTGGTCGTACCACCACACCTCCGAGGTGAGGTGGAACGAGAGGTAGTTCGACACCACCGACATCGCGACGCTCGCGCCGAACCGGTCGGTCTGGCCAACCGCCCACGCCGCCATGTAGCCGCCGTAGGACAAGCCCGCGATACCCAACCGGTCGGGGTCGGCGATGCCCTCGGCGATCACGTGGTCGACCCCGGCCATGATGTCGCGGAAGTCGATCCCGCCCCCGTCGCCGATCACGCCCTGGTTGAAGACGTGGCCGCGCCCGATGCTCCCGCGCGGGTTCGGCAGCAGACACGCGTAGCCCGCCGAGGCCAGCAGCACCGCGTTCGGTTCGGAATCGGAGAAGTAGGACCCCCAGTTCCACGTGGGACCGCCGTGGACGCCGACGATCAGCGGCAGCGGCCCCTCCGCGCCGTGCGGCGTCATCAACACGCCCTCGATCTCGACGTCGCCCTCGCCCATCCACCGGATCGTGCGTGCGTCGGGGAACACGCGCCCGCGCACGATGTGGTCGTTGAACGAGGTGCGGCGCACCCAGGAACCGGTGTCGTGGTCGAACCGCGCGAGCTCGGGCGGTGTGGCGTGCGCCTGGTGGGTGGTCCACACGTCGGCGGCACCCTCGCTGATCACGCAGGCCGGGGTGGTGACGGCGTCGCCGATGAACGCGTCGTCGCGCCAGCGTTCCTCCTGCCGGCCGTCGAGCCAGATGCGGCCGCAGGCGTTCCCGGTGCCGTCGGTGCTCGCGTACCAGATCGAATCGTCGTCGCACCACGACGCCAGGCCCACCGACTGCAGGTCGGGCCAGGGATCGGAGGTCTCGCCGGTCGCGACGTCGATCACCATGATGCTGCCGGCGAGCAGCCCATGGTCGCTGGCGTATCCCTCCACGATCAGCGCACGGGTGCCGTCGGGCGAGCGTTCCAACCCCTCCATCTGCCACTCGGGCTCGTAGAGCGTGTGTGCGGTGCGCGCCTGCAGATCGAGCCGCGCCACCACGCCCTGGTACCAGCCCGATCCCGTGTGATCGGTGGCGACGACCGCCACCGCGGTGTGATCGCCGTCCCAGTCCACCTCCCAGATGCTGAGGTCGGGCGGACCCACCTCCGTGACGTCTCCGGATCCGAGGTCGATCAGGAACAGTCGGCGCCGCGCATCGCCCGGCCGCCGCACGATCGGATCGGACTCGGGCTCGGCGCCACGGACCGCACGCGCTCCCCAGTCCAGCCCGTAGGAACCGGGATCGGCGGCGAGCACCAGGAGACGGTTCCCGTCGCCCGACCACGCGACGCTCTCGGCCGAACCGGTCGAGCGTGGCCGCCAGCGTCGGTTCGCCACCGCCGGCCGGCATCGTGTACGGCAGTTGATGCCCGGACGTGATGCGATCGGACAGGAACGCCAGCCGGGAACCGTCGGGCGACCAGGCCGGCAGCACGTCGGCGAACGCCCCGTCGGTGAGCTGCACCGGGTCGGCGTCGGATCCGGTATCCACCACGTAGAGATCGCACGGGACATAGGACCCGACGTCGGCGACGGTCGCGTGCAACGAGAACGCCAGCTTCGATCCGTCGGGCGAGAGCGCCAGCTCCGCCGGCGTCTTCGTGTCCAGCAACAGCTCGGCCGTGGGTGCTTCGAACGCGGACTCCATGGCCGCGTATCTTCCCACTCCCCCGCGCCGGCTCGCGAGCCGGCTGGGAGTCGGTGTCAGCGGCTGCGAGACCTCAAACGGTCTCCCACAACCCCATGACGTTGCCCTCGCTGTCCGTGAAGTAGGCGAACGCGCCCATGCCCGGGATCTCGGTGCGGGCTTGCACGACGCCGCCCCCTCCGGCTTCGATCTGCTTCAGCGAGTCATCGATCGCGTCGACCTCGATCGTGATGACCGGCGCCGGGATCGAGCCGCCACGCTGCGTCATGCCGCCGTTGATCGAACCCGGCTCCGTGGGGCGCTGGGTCTTCTCGTCGACGGGGCCCGTCATCGCGATCGTGTAGTCCTCTTCGCCCATGTTCATCGTCTGCAACTGCCATCCGAAGACCGATCCGTAGAAGGTCTTCGCCCGCTCGAGATCGTCGGTGGGGATCTCGAAATGCACGACCTTGCCCATGTCGATCACTCCCTTCGATCCGTGGATACCCACGAGATCCCGAGCGTACTCCCAGCCACGGACGACGCGCTTCGGATGACGCGGTCCTGGGTATCGACGGGTTGAAGGAGTGATGTGGATGCTGAACGAGATGGATGCGACGGCGATGCTCGCCGTGAAGGACGTCACCACAGCGAGATCGTTCTACGAAGGAACGCTGGGGTTCGTAGCCGACGCGGCTGACCAGGACGGGATGGTGAACTACCGCAGCGGGCAGACCCCGATCATGGTCTACGAGTCCGCCTACGCCGGAACGAACCAGGCGAACGCGCTGGCGTGGTCGGTGGGCGAGGACTTCGACACGATCTTCAAGGACCTCACCACCAAGGGCGTCACGTTCGAGCACTACGACCTGCCGGGCCTCACGCTGGACGGAGACGTCCACGTCGCCGACGGCTTCAAGGGCGTGTGGTTCAAGGATCCGGACGGCAACATCCTGCACATCAACGGCCGCTGACGACGGCCTGCGCCGCCAGAGCCCGTGGCAAGATGCTGGGATGAAGCTCCGGGACGTCGGACCCGATGACCTCGCGCTGTGGGAGCGCCTGCGCTGCGACCCGGTCATGAACACCGAGCTCGGCGGTCCGCAACCACGGGAGGAGATCCCGGGCAAGCTCGCGGAGGATGTCGCCGCGGTGAACACCGACACCTCGTGGATCGTCGTGGTCGAATCCGACGACGGCGAGGCCATGGGATCGGTGTGCATCTGGAGTCACGACGACGACGCGCCGTTCAGCGAGATCGGCTGGGGCGTGCTGCCCGAGTTCCAAGGCCAGGGCGTTGGCAAGCGCTCGGTGGCGGCGCTGCTGGAACGCGCCCGTGCGGACGGTCGCTGGGGCACCATCCACGCCTTCCCCGCCATCACCAACGCGCCCTCCAACGGCATCTGCCGGTCGCTCGGCTTCACGCTGATCGGGCAGGAGGCGTTCGAGTTCCGCGGAACGACCCTGCACTGCAACCACTGGCAGATCGACCCGGCCGAGGATCTCGACCCGCTTCCCTGATCGGCCGGTGTCTACGGCTCCGGCGGCAGGGGCAGGGAGTGGAACAACGCCAGCTTCCAGGCCCCGCCCTCGCGTCGCAGCACCGCGGTGGTGGGCGCGGACACGTGTCCTCGGTCGCCGTCCAGCGTGTAGTCCTGTTCCAGCCAGAAGGTGACGACGCCGGTCTCGCCCCAGTCGACTTCGTGCACGTCGTGCATCTCGGAGTGGACGTCCTCGGCGATGCCGAAGAGTTCACGGACGTACCGGGTGACCTCACCGGGCCCTCGCATCCATCGACGTGAGATCTCGTCGATGCCCTGCGCATCGGCACCGATCGAGGCAAGCGCCATCTCGGGATCGGATTTGTCGAGAGCACCGAACATGCCCTGCAGTACCGCGGTCATCTCACCGACCATCGCCATCGCCTCCCGTTCCATACGGCGTGGTTCCGATGCGGGCATGACCTGGACCTCGACCATACGCCTGGTGCTGCCTCGAGGGCCAGGGAGGCACCCGATGAACCTCCCTACGTCCTTCACGAACGGTTCACATCTGGGCGCCAACGTGGAGGCAGACGCGAGACGAGGAGGTACGACATGCGTCGTGGTATCGGGATCGTGGCAGTGGTGGTGGTGATCCTCGCGGGGATCGGCATCGGGGTCGGCGCGTACAACGCGGGCGAGCGCAACGGCATCGCCCAGGGCATCGAGCAGGTGCAGGTCGCCCAGGACAACGGCCAGGAGGTCCAGGTCGTGCACGTGGTGGGCGACGAGCATCGCGGGTTCTTCCCGGGGTTCTTCCTGTTCCCGCTGTTCCTGATCGGGGCGTTCTTCCTGATCGGCGGGATCATGCGGGGAGCGGGTCGCTGGGGCCGAGGCGGGCCCGGAGGCTACGGGCCGGGACCCTGGAACGAGGAGGGCCGGCGCCGGTTCGAGGAACGAGCTCGCGAGTGGCATCAGCGTGAGCACGGCGACACACCGCCGGCCGAGGCATCGCCTGCAGGCTGACGAGGTCGCGAGGCGCGGGCGGAGGCACGGTTGCCTCCGCCCGTCTCGCGAGAGAGGCTCGCCCCATGCAGCGGATCCTGGTGGTCGAAGACGAGATGCAGATCGCGCGGACGTTGCGCGACTACCTCGAGGTCGCCGGGTTCGAAGTGACCGTGGTGGGCGACGGCTCGGCGGCGCTCGCCAGTGCCCGGGGCGATCGTCCCGACCTCGTGGTGCTGGACCTCGGGTTGCCGGGGATGGACGGCCTCGACGTCGCGCGTGAGCTCCGCCGCACGTCGGCCACGCCGATCGTGATGCTCACCGCGCGCGGTGAGGAATCCGACCGCATCGTCGGGCTCGAGCTCGGCGCCGACGACTACCTCGTCAAGCCCTTCAGTCCCAAGGAGCTGGTGGCCAGGGTGCGTGCGGTCCTGCGGCGCACGAACGGCACCACGGCCGGAGCCGAAGTGATGCGTGCCGCCGGCGTGGAGGTCGACCTGCCGAAGATGCGCGCTCGCGTGGACGGGCGCGCGGTCGACCTCACCCCCACGGAGTTCCAGCTCCTGGCGACGTTCGTCCGTGAACCGGGCAGGGTGTTCACGCGCGGCCAGCTGTTGGATGCCCTGCACGGCGTCACGGTCGACACGTACGAGCGCGCGATCGACGCGCACGTGAAGAACCTGCGTCGCAAGATCGAGCCCGAGGTGGGACACCCGCGCTACGTGCTCACCGTGCACGGCGTCGGCTACCGGTTCGCCGATGCCTGAGCACGACGACCGCCGCGGGGCGCCCTGGCGCGGTCCGGACTGGGATGGACCGCCGCCGTGGGCGGGCCGAGGACGCCCGGGGTTCGACGCAGGACGACGGTTCCGCCGGGGAGCGATCGCCGTGCTGGTCCTGGTGGTCCTGCTGGTGGCGGCGCTCGCGACGGTGGTGGCGTCCGCGTTCGGCGGCAACGCGCCGCACCCCATCGTGACGGTGCCGCTCGCCCTCGCCGTCATCGCGGCGTTGATCGCGAGCGCGCGCTGGCTCTGGCGGAACACGCGCGCGATCGGCACGTTGATGGACGCCGCCGACCGCGTGGCCGGCGGCGACTACACCACCCGGGTCGAGGTCACGGGTTCGCGGCAGCTGGGGCGGCTGACGTCCAGCTTCAACCAGATGACCGAACGTCTCGAGACCGACGAAGCGCGGCGCCGCGAGTTGCTGGCCGACGTCGCGCATGAGCTCCGGACACCGCTGCAGGTGATCCGCGGCACCGTGGAGGGCATGCTCGACGGCCTCTACCCTGCCGATGCCGAACGGCTGCGTCCCCTGGTGGAGGAGACCGTCGTGATGGATCGCCTCCTGGAGGATCTGCGCACGCTCTCCATGGCCGAGGCCGGCGTGCTCGAGCTGCACCGTGAGACCGTCGACCCTCGGGCTCTCGCCGGTGACGTCGCCACGGCGTTCCGGTCCATGGCTGACGACGCCGGCGTCACGCTGACGATCGCGGCCGATGCCGGAACGGACGGCACGATCGAGGCCGACCCCGTCCGCCTCTCGGAGGTGTTGACCAACCTGCTGACGAACGCGATCCGGCACACCCCGCCGGACGGCACCGTCACGATCCGCGTCGCGACGACCCCGTCGAGCGCCACGTTCGAGGTCGACGACACGGGCCCGGGGATCGACCTCGACCAGCTGCCGTTCGTGTTCGACCGGTTCGTGACGTCGGCCGATGCCGGCGGGACGGGACTCGGGCTCGCGATCGCCAAGCGCCTGGTTGCGGCGCACGGTGGGGCGATCGAGGCCCGGCCCTCGGCCGCCGGCGGCACCACGATCGCGTTCACCATCCCGTCGGCCTGATGGGCGATGCGGACGACCGCGACGACCCTGCATGATGGCTCGATGGAACACGCGTCCCGCACCGCGGGGCCCTCACCCTGGTTCCTCGCGGCCGCACTGATCGTCCCGCTCGCGGGACTGGCCCTGATGCTGGGGTTCCCGTCGCTCGACGTGCATTGGGAGCACCATCCATCGCACTTCTGGCTCGTGTTCGGCGTCGCCCTGCTCAACGTGGCCCTCGGCCTGATCGTGAGCGAGGTCGCGCGGCGGAGCGGCGACGAACGGCTCTTCCTGGTGTCGATGGTGCTGCTCACGAGCGCGGGGTTCCTGGCGTTGCACGCGCTCGCCACACCCGGCGTGGTGCTCGACGGGCCGAACGGCGGGTTCGTGCTGGCCACCCCCGCCGGACTCATCCTGGCCGCGGGGTTCGCGGCGCTCTCCGCGATCGAGATGGACGAGCGCACCGAGGCGACGCTGCGTCGGCTGCAGGCGCCGATGCGCGTGGGCCTGGTCGTCGTGTTGATCGTGTGGGCGACGGCCTCGGTGGCCGGGTTCGGACCGCTCGATCGCGTGATCGAGTCCGAACGCGCGCCGTGGCTGCTGGTCCTGCTGCCGTTCGCCGTGGCGGCCTACCTGTTCGCGGCGTGGCGGTACCTGCGGATCTATCGCACACGCCGCCGCCCCCTTCCGCTGGCCGTCGCGGTGGCGTTCGTGTTCCTCGCCGAGGCCCTGATCGCCATGGCGTTCGGGCGCGCGTGGCAGGCATCGTGGTGGGAGTGGCACGTGCTGATGGCGATCGCGTTCGCCACGATCGTGCTCGCTGCCCGGCACGAGTACCGCCATGCGCGCACCGCGTCGGGAACCTTCGGCGGCATCTACCTGGAACGCACCTTGGAGCGGCTCGACCATCGGCAATCGGCCGCGCTCGCCGAGCTCGTGCGTGCCGACGCCTCGGGGACCCTCGGCAGCACCGGCGAGGAACTCCGTCAGCAAGGGTTCACCGGCGACCAGGTGGCCGTCATGACGGACTCGGCGCGCGAGCTCGCGCGGATGGACCGGCTGCTGCGCCAGTACGTCAGCCCGCACCTGGCCGACCGTCTCGACGCCGAACCCGAGCTCGCGCAGCTGGGCGGGCAGGAGCAGGAGGTCACCGTGTTGTTCGCGGATCTCTCCGGGTTCACCACGTTCTCCGAGGACCGGCCGGCGGCAGAGGTGATCGAGATGTTGAACGCGTACTGGGGTGTCGTGGTGCCGTTCGTCGTCGACGAGGAGGGCGGATTGATCGAACGGTTCGCCGGCGACGCCGTGCTCGCGGTGTTCAACGCGCTCGGCGACCAGCCCGACCATGCGGCGAGAGCGGTGCGGGCGGCGATCGCGATCCGCGACCGTTCCACGGAGGTGCGCGCGTCCGAGGACTGGCCGCGGTTCCGTGTCGGCGTGAACACGGGGGTGGCCGTGATCGGCAACGTGGGCGCCGGGTCGCAACGGTCGTTCTCGGTGATCGGCGACACGACCAACGTCGCCGCCCGTCTGCAGACCCTCTCGACCCCGGGCCACATCACGATCGCCGGCCGGACCCTGGACGAGGTCAACACCGAGCCCGACGTGATCGTCGACGTGCGGCCGATGGGGCTGGCCGACCTGAAGGGCAAGCGTGAGCCGACCGAAGCCTTCGAGTTGCTCTCGGTCAGCGCCACCCACGACGATCAACGTTGACGGAACTCCTTGCGTTGCTCTATGTTCAACCTAACGGTTGATTAACGGAAGAAGGCATCTCGCGATGGCGGTCGACCAACTCAGCACCACGTTCGGGGCGCTCGCCGACCCCACGCGGCGGGCGATCCTGTCCCGCCTGTCCGAAGGAGAGGCCACCGTCAGCCAGCTGGCCGAACCGTTCCCGATCAGCCTGCAGGCGGTGTCCAAACACCTCACCGTGTTGGAGGGCGCCACGCTGATCACCCGGGGGCGGGTCGCACAATGGCGCCCGTGCCGTTTGGATGCCGCCCCGCTCGGGGACGTCTCCGCATGGCTGGACCACTACCGTCGGTTCTGGGAGCCCCGGTTCGACCGCCTCGAGGACCATCTCCGATCGATCCAGGAAGGAGCCACCGATGGCTGATCAGACCCCACCCGAAGGCGTCGTCTCCGCCCACAGCGACGGCAACGGCATCGAGATCGTGCGCGTGTTCGACGCCCCGCGCGAGCTCGTGTTCAAGGCGTGGACCGAGCCCGAACGCTTCGCCACCTGGTTCGGTGAGCACGGTTCCTCGATCCCGCTCGACCGCATCGAGATGGACGCACGGCCCGGCGGCGCGTGGAGCGCCGTGATGCTGCACGGTCCCGACAAGATCGAGATCCCCTTCGCGGGGGAGTTCCGGGAGGTCGTGGAACCCGAGCGCGTGGTCATGACGCTGGCGGACCCCGGTGGCACCACCAGCAACGTCGAGGTCCTGACCGCCGAGTTCAAGGACATCGGCGACGGCCGCACCGAGATGACGTTCACCCAGCGCGGCGGCAACCTGCCGGCGGACGAGTACTCCCGCGCGATGCGCGGCTCGCTGATCTTCTTCGACCGGCTCGCCGAGCACGTCGGCGGCGAGACCCTGAAGGCGCGTCACGACCAGGACGGGGACAGCTGATGGAACACGTGACATCGAACGACGGCACGGCGATCGGCTACGACCGGCTCGGCGAAGGCCCTCCCGTGGTCCTGGTGTGCGGCGGGTCGGTGGACCGCATGTCGAACGCACCGGTTGCCGAGCTGCTGGCGGCCGACCACACGGCCTTCAACTACGACCGCCGTGGTCGCGGCGACAGCGGTGACACCCAGCCCTACGCCGTGGACCGTGAGATCGAAGACATCGCCGCGGTCGTCGACGCGGCCGGGGGCTCGGCGTTCCTGTACGGCACGTCCTCGGGGGCGGTGCTGGCGCTGAAGGCGGCGGCGAAGCTCGACAGCATCACGAAGCTCGCCCTGTGGGAGCCGCCCTACATCCCGGAGGGGCTCCCGCGCCCTCCGGCCGACACGGCGGAGACCTACCGGCGACTCGTGGCCGAGGATCGTCGTGGCGACGCGGTCGAGTTCTTCATGTCGAAGGTGGTGGGCATGCCCGACGAGTTCGTCGCCCAGGCGAAGAACGCGCCGTTCTGGGGTCCCACGGAGGCCCTGGCGCACACGTTGGCCTACGACGCCACCGTGATGGGCGACTACACCATGCCCACCGAGCTCGTCGCGTCGGTCTCGACCCCCACGCTGGTCCTGGCGGGGAGCGCGAGCTTCCCGTGGATGGATCAGACGGCCCGAGCGATGGCCGACCTGCTCCCGAACGGACAGCACGGTCTGCTGGAGGGGCAGACGCACGACGTCGATCCCTCGGTCATCACGCCTGCGCTGGAGGCGTTCTTCGCCGCCTGACCGCCTGCTCGGGTTCGCCCAGGCAGCGGGTCCACGCACGGCCTAGAGTGCTCAGACATGGCCGGTCCCGCGTTCCTGTTCGATCTGGACGGCACGCTGATGGACAGCGTCTATCACCACGTGCTCGCCTGGCAGGAAGCCCTGGCGCGTGACGGCATCCACCTGTCCGTGTGGCGTATCCACCGGCGGATCGGCATGAGCGGCGGTCTGCTCGCCAACGCGATGCTGCGCGAGACCGGTCGGCCCGTGACGCCCGAGGACGCCGACCTGCTCCGTCGGTATCACGCCGAGGCCTACGCGGAGCGACTGGACCAGGTGCGGCCCCTGCCGGGGGCGATCGACCTGCTGGCGACGCTCACCGAGTACGGCGTCCGATGGTCGATCGCGACGAGCGGCTACATCGAGAGCGCGGCGCCCATGATCGCGTTGCTCGGTGTGCCCGACGGGGTGCCGGTGGTGACCCGCGACCAGGTGGCGCACGCGAAGCCCGATCCGGACCTGTTCCTGGCGGCCGCCGAACAGCTCGGGGCCGACATCGAGGACTCCGTGGTGGTGGGCGACAGCGTGTGGGACCTGCTCGCCGCGCGGCGCGCCCGCGCACTCGGCGTGGGGCTGCTGTCCGGCGGCTACGGCGAAGAGGAACTCGCCCGCGCGGGCGCCTATCGCGTGTACGCGGATCCCGCGGACCTGCTCGCCCACCTCGACGAGGTCGGCGTGCGTGCGCCCGGGACCTGAGCAGCTCGACACTCGCCGCGCGAGCTGGCGCTAGCCGCCGTGCTGAAGGTGCGAGATCGCGTCGTCCTCCTCGTGGCGGATGCGCTCGCGTGAGTCGCGGAACCACACCGATTCCAACGCGATCAGCGCCACCAGGATGACCGCCACCAGCGTGAGCGCCGCCAGCGCCGGGATCTGCGCGGCGAGCGGGATCAGCGCGAGCACCACGAGCGCGGTCACCACCCGCTGGACCTTCACGAGGTGCTCCACCCGGTAGGTGAACGCCACGTGCCCCAGCAGGAAGAGCGCGACCCCCCCGTACAAGGCCGCCAGCGGGAGCGGGTCGAGCGCCTCGGACAACGTGTGGTGGCTCGTGTCGCTGACGTACTCCAGCACCTTCTTCAGGCCGAGCGCGAGCAGGACGATGCCGGCGATCATCGGCAGGTGCCAGTAGCTGTAGGCGTCGCGCGCGAGCCGCGTGCGCGCCTCGCCCTGTGCGCGACGCAACACCCGCTCGGCGATCAACGAGATCACGTCGAAGTAGGCCCACCACAGGCAGCCCGCCACCGTCAGCCCCAGGACGGACGCGGCGATCACGGGCCACGAGATCGGTTCCCGGGCCACGCCCTGGCCGATCGCCACGATCGATTCCCCCAACGCGATGATGATGATCAGGCCGTGTCGCTCGGCGAAATGCGCCGCGGAGTTCAGCCGCCAGCCGGAGGCGCCCGCGAGCAGCGTGCCGCCGAGATCCACCACGATGACCGCCACCCACGTGAGGGTCTGCGCGCGGCCTTCGAGCTGTGACGCGACCAGCAGCAGCGCCGTGCTCCCGAGCACCGAGGGCGCGAACCGGATCAGCTGTCCCTGCAGGCCGGAGTCGAGGTTCGAGCCGGCGGCGAGCCAGAAGATCGTGAGATGCAGCAACCGCACGGCCAGGTACGCGAACGCGAACACCACCGGACCGCTCAGGCCACCCTCCGGGTTGTCGACGAAGGCCTCCGGCACGACTGAGCGCCATCACGAACATGGCGGCCATCCCCGCGAACATCGTGACGCGGCCCAGCCCTTCGTCGGCCCGCACCACGTTGCCGAGCCAGGCGTAGCCCACCCAGCACCACCACAGGAGCGACAACACCAACAGCCCGCGGAGCACGCCGCGGGCTGTCAGGTCGTCCGCCATCAACGCCGTCACCTGGGTGATCGCGAACACGAACACCAGATCGAAGAACAGCTCGATCTGCGTGACCCGGTCTTCCTCGGCCACCGCCTGGAGACGTGGATGGTGGACGTTGCTCACGACCCAGGCATCGTCTCACGACCGTTGATCAGCTGATGTCCCGATGCTGCAATCGGCTCGTCCCTGCCACGACGAAGGCCGCGACCCACGCCGCCAACAGCAGCGCTCCCAGCGCGGGCGCCAAGAGGTTGGCGTCGGAGGCCCACATCCCGACCGCGGAGTCGGCGGCGTTGCTGGGAAGGAACTTCGCCACGCCCGGCAGGAGCGCCCCGATCAGGTCCTCGACCACCAACAGGTAGATCAGCGAGCCGACGATGGCGGCCACCTGATGGCCCACCGCCGATCCCACGCCCAGACCGATCATCGACCAGGCCATCGCGATCAGCACGATCTTGCCCACCAGCAGTGCCAGGGCACCCGCACCGACCGTGAGCGCGGTCCCATGTGCCGCGAACCAGATCGCGCCGAAGCCGGCTCCCACGACCGCGGCAACGATCGCGAAGACCGCGGCGGCTCCCGACACGACGACGAGCTTGGCGGCGATCACGCGACGGCGCTCCGGGGTCGCGAGCAGCGTGGGCACGATCGAACCGTGCCGGGCCTCGTCGGTGTACGTGCGCACCCCGAGCACCAGGGCCATCACGGTGACGGCCACGATCGCGGCGATGAACAGCGGCAGCGTCTCCAACGCCGCGCCGGCCACCGTGTTCGGGCCGAGCAGCGTTCCCCAGGCGCCCAGCCCGGTCAAGACCACGACCCCGGCGAGCAGACCCCACACGGTTCGGGTGGTCATCAGCTTGCGGAACTCCGACCTCATCGCGTACCTCATCGTCCGATCCCTTCCGTCATCTCGAGGAACGCGTCCTCGAGGCTCGTCTCCTCGATGCTCAGCCGTGACAGCGCCACCCCTGCTTGGAGCGCGATCCGCCCGATCCGCTCGGGGTCGGCGGACTCGAGCAGGTAGCCCCCCTCGTCGTCGGCCCGTGGTTCCAGGCCGGCCGCGATCAGGGCGCGACCCAGCGCGTCGTGGTCGGGCGAGGCGACCCGCAGGTGCGAACCGCCGGCCGTGAGCTCGGCCACCGTGCCCTGGCGGATCAGCCGTCCGTGGTCGATCACGATCACGTCGTCGGCCATCAGCGCCATCTCCGACAACAGATGACTCGACACCAGCACCGCGTTGCCCCGACCCGCGAACCACTGCAGGAACTCGCGCAGCCACCGGATGCCCTGGGGGTCCAGGCCGTTCGCCGGTTCGTCCAGGATCAGCACCTGTGGATCGCCGAGCAGCGCGCCGGCCAACCCGAGGCGCTGCCGCATGCCGAGCGAATATCCCCCGGCCTTGCGGTCGGCCGCATCGGTCAGGCCCACCTGGTCCAACACCTCGGCGACCCTCGCGTCGGGCAACCCCGCGGCGGCGGCGAGCACCCGGAGGTGGTTCCGCCCGGTGCGCAGCGGATGGAAGCTCTGGACCTCCAGCACGGCGCCGACGGCGAGGGTGGGCTGGGCCAGGCTCGCGTACGGCAGGCCCAGCACGGTGGCCGTGCCGGACGTGGGCTTCACCAAGGCCAGGAGCATCCGCAACGTCGTGCTCTTCCCGGCGCCGTTCGGTCCCAGGAACCCGGTCACCCGACCCGGTCGAACCTCGAAGCTGAGGTCGTCGACGGCCGTGACCGCGCGGAAGCGCTTCGTGAGTCCCCTCGCAACGATGGCCGGCGATCCCGGTGCGTCGTGCCGAAGGTCCGCCGGTCCGGGACCCGCCTCGATGGTGCTCATCATCGTCCTCTCCTTCACGTGGACTTCCCGTCGGGTTCCACGCTAGGAGCGGGTGGCCGGGGGCCGCGTCGGCCCCCGGTACCGTTCGGAGGTCATCCCCCAGGAGGACGCCCGTGGCGGCGGGCCGACTACGCGCCCGGTTGGACCAGGCCGGATTCGTACGCCAGGACGACGGCCTGCGCGCGGTCACGCAACCGGAGCTTGTGCAACACCCGGCCCACGTGGGTCTTCACCGTGGTCTCGGCGACGAAGAGCTGGGCGGCGATCTCGGCGTTCGACAGTCCTCGCGCCATCAGCACCAGCACCTCCCGTTCGCGGTCGGTGAGCTCGGCCAGCTCGGCGGGTGGAGCGGGCGCCACGGGTCGCCGGGAGAACTCCTCGATGAGCCTCCTGGTGATCGATGGAGCCAACAGCGCGTCGCCGCTCGCCACGATCCGGATCGCCTCCACCAGTTCCTCGGGCGGACGGTCCTTCAGCAGGAACCCGCTCGCACCCGCACGCAGCGCCTGGAACACGTACTCGTCCAGATCGAACGTCGTGAGGATCAGGATCTTCGCGTCGGGCTCCGCGTCGGTGATGCGCCTGGTGGCTTCG
This sequence comes from uncultured Actinomycetes bacterium, assembly GCA_963797635.1. GTDB lineage: Bacteria > Actinomycetota > UBA4738 > UBA4738 > HRBIN12 > JAOUEA01. The sequence goes on along the minus strand of CAWCPZ010000010.1, from coordinate 233,422 downwards.
ATCCCGTCCATCGTGGGCATCCGTACGTCCATCACGACCACGTTCGGCCGCAGCCGCTCGAACCCCCGCACGGCGTCGGCGCCGTCGATCGCCTCGCCCACCACCTCGAGATCGGGTTCGGCGTCGATGATCATGCGGAACCCACCCCGCATCAGGGCCTGGTCGTCCGCGATCAACACCGTGGTGCTCATCCATCCACCTCGGCGTCCAGCGGGATCCGGGCGCGCAGCACGAAGCCGCCGCCCGCTCTGGCGCCGGTCTCGAGCGTGCCGTCGAACACCGCGACCCGCTCGCGCATGCCGAGCAGGCCGTGGCCGGGCGTGCCGTTCGGGTCGACGACCGCCCCGCGACCGTCGTCGGCCACCTCCACCGCGATCGCGTCCTCCTCGTAGCGCACCGTGGCGCGGGCATGCGCACCGCCGGCGTGCTTCAGCACGTTCGTCAATCCCTCCTGCACGACGCGGTAGGCGGTGAGCTCGACACCGGGAGGCAGCGGCCGGGGTGTGCCCTCGGTCACGGCCTCGACGGGCAAGCCGGCGCTCCGAACGGTCTCGAGCAGCTGGTCGAGCTGTGCGAGTCCCGGCTGGGGCATCAGCTCGGCTTCCTCATCTCCGGCTTTCAACACCCCGATCAGCCGGCGCATCTCGGCCATGCCGAACCGGCCGGTGTCTTCGATCCGACGAAGGGCCCGCGCTGCCTCACCGGGATCGCGCTCGACCACGGTCCTGGCGGCTCCGGCCTGGACGATCATCACGCTCATCGCGTGCGCGACGACGTCGTGCAGCTCACGGGCGATGCGGGCCCGTTCCTGCACGACGGCATCGTGGGCCATCCGTTCCCGATCCTCGCGCAGGCGCCGCCGACGGTTGAAGACCGCGCGACCGACGGCGATGGGGATCGCCACCGAGAAGGTCACGCCGCCCACGACCTCGAGCCAGTTGAAGCCGGTCTGCGCGGCGAGCTGCGCCGCGATCCCGGCCACCAGCGCGACCGGTGCCACGAGGGTGCGGACCCGCTCACGCGGTTCAAGCGAGGCGGCGGTGTAGGTCGCCAGCACCAGCGACACGACCAGGTTGTCCGGGTAGCCGAACGCTGCATAGGCGATCGCCGATGCGCACACGATCCACAGCACCGGCAGAGCGGCCCGACGGCGGAACATGAGCGGCACGCATCCGAGAACGATCAGGAGGAACGCGAAGGCGTCGGGATCGCGGCGGTCGACCGGCTCGGGACCGAGGGTCGCTGCGAAGAGGGAGAGCCCCAGGATCGTCGCGGCGAGGAGCCCGTCCACCACCAGCGGGTTGATCCCGCGCAGGCGCTCCCACCACGTGCGTCGTTCCACGACCTGGACGGTAACGGTCCGCCGGGCGCCCGGCGTCATCCCGAGGAACGATTCGGCGGGACGCGTTGACCGGTTGACGCTTCGGCCCTCGACGGCGATACTTAACCAGATGGTTCAGTCTCAGACCCTCGACCGGACGTTCTCGGCGCTCTCGGACCCGAGGCGCCGCGACATCCTCGAGCGCCTGTCGTTCGGGCCGGCATCGATCAGCGAACTCGCTCGCCCGCTTGCCATCTCGCTGCCCGGCGTCATGAAGCACATCCGCATCCTCGAAGGAGCCGGGCTCGTGACCACCGAGAAAAAGGGGCGCACACGTGAATGCCGTCTCGAGGCCGGGGATATGGATGAGGTTTCGCGGTGGATCGAGGTGTACCGGCTGCAGTGGGAGCGTCGCTTCGACCGGCTGGGCCAGATCGTCGAACGCACGAAGGAAGGGAAGGGGAACCGATGACCTACGAACTGCGACTGGAACGCCTCTACGACGCGCCACCCGAGGTGGTCTTCGACGCGTTCACCGATCCCGCCAACCAAGCGGAACTCCACGGTGAAGGCACCGAGGGGTGGGCCATCCAACGAGCCGAGACGGACGTCCGCGTGGGCGGCACCTCCACCTACTCGATGGGGCCCGAAGGGGTCGAGCCCGACGTCGAGACGCGCGTGTTCACCGTGGTGGATCGACCGCACCGTCTGGTGTTCCGGCACTCCATGAAGGTCGCCGAATGGGGTGGGCGCTCGGTCGACACCGAGATGACGCTCACCTTCGAGGACCAGGACGGCAAGACGCTGCTCACGATGGTGCAGACCGGGTTCGAGCGCGAAGAGGACCGCGACGACTTCATGGGCGGTTGGCCCGACTACCTCGACACGCTCAAGGGTGTCGTGGGCAAGCAGCAGGGCGAGAGCCTGAAGGCGCGGCACGACGACGACGACTGAGGAGGGAACCATGACGACGCAACCCACGATCACGCGATCACACCTGGACGACCGCGTTCGCGGCCGGGTGATCGTGCCCGGCGACGACGACTACGACGAGCGGCGCACCGCCTTCATGGGCGGGATCGACCGCCGGCCGGCGGCCATCGTGATGGCGGCCGATGCCGACGACGTGGCGCGGACGGTGATGTTCGCCAGCGAGACCGGCGTCGAACTCGCCGTCCGGAGCGGCGGTCACAGCGGTGCGGGTCACAGCACGACCGAGGGCGGCATCCTGCTCGATCTGCGAGATCTGCGGGCGCTCGAGATCGATGTGGATGCCCGCACGGCGTGGGTGCAACCGGGCCTGACCGCCGCCGAGTACACCGCCGAGGCCGGCACGCACGGCCTCGCCACCGGCTTCGGCGACGCCGGGTCGGTCGGGATCGGCGGCATCACGGTTGGCGGCGGCGTCGGGTTCCTGTCACGCAAGTACGGCATGACGATCGACGATCTGCTCGCCGCCGAGGTGGTCACCGCCGACGGCCGGATCCGGCAGGTCGACGCCGACCACGAGCCCGATCTGTTCTGGGCGATCCGCGGAGGCGGCGGCAACTTCGGTGTGGTGACCCGGCTGCAGTTGCGCCTGCATCCGGTCGGGACCGTGGTGGGCGGCATGTTGATGCTGCCCGCGTCCGCCGATGTGATCGCCGGATTCATCGCCGAGGCGGACCGCGCTCCCGATGAGCTCTCGACGATCGCGAACGTGATGCCCGCACCCCCGGCGCCGTTCGTACCGGAGGCCGTGCAGGGCACGCTGGTGGTGCTGGCCTTCATGACGTTCGCGGGCGAGGCCGAGGCGGGCGAACGGGCGCTGGCACCGTTCCGAGCCTTGGCGGAGCCCATCGCCGACATGCTGGGGGCGATCCCGTACCCGCAGATGTACATGCCCGAGGACGAGGACTACCACCCTGTCGCCATCAGCCGCACGATGTTCGTCGACGGCATCGACCACTCGGTCGCGGAGACGATCCTCGAACACCTCGAGGCGTCCGATGCCTCGATGCGGGTCGCACAACTCCGGGTGCTCGGTGGCGCCATCGCTCGGGTCCCGGCCGATGCGACCGCATTCGCGCACCGCGGCAGCAAGATCATGGTGAACCTGGCCGCCTTCGTCGACCACCCGGATCAACGGGGGGACCGGGAGGCATGGGTCGAGGCGTTCCACCAGGCGCTGCTGCAGGATGACCACGGCGCCTACGTCAACTTCGTGAACGACGAAGGTGCTGAACGGGTGCACGACGCCTACCCCGGACCCACCTGGGAGCGCCTCACGGAGATCAAGACCAGGTACGACCCGACCAACCTGTTCCACCTGAACCAGAACATCCCGCCGAGAGACCCGGCGTGAACGACGTCCGGTCGCGGGACGGCGCCACGATCGCGTTCGATCGATCGGGCGCCGGTCCCGCGGTCGTGTTCGTGGGTGGCGCGCTCACGACCGCCGCGGCGATGTCACCGCTCGCGACCCTCCTGTCCGCGCGGTGCGACGTGTTCGTCTACGACCGTCGTGGGACGTGGATCGAGCGGCGACACCGCGCCGTACGCCGTCGAGCGTGAGGTGGAGGACCTCGCGGCCGTGCTCGAGGTCGCCGGCGGCCGGGCGTGCGTGTACGGGCACTCCTCCGGCGCCGTCCTCGCGCTCGAAGCCGCATCCCGGGGCCTCCCGATCGATCGGCTCGCGCTCTACGAACCGCCGTTCGTCGTGGACGACAGCCGCCCCCCGCTCCCGCCGGACTACGTGGCACAGCTCACCGATCTCGTGGCCGGGGACCGGCGAGGCGATGCCGTCGAGTACTTCATGACCACGGGGGCGGCGGCGCCGGCCGACACCGTGGCGTCGATGCGGAGCGCGCCGTTCTGGCCGGCCATGGAAGCGATGGCGCACACCCTGGTCTACGACGGCAGGGTCATGGGCGACACGATGACGGGCCGCCCGCTCCAGGGTGAGCGGTGGGCCACCGTGACGATGCCGACCCTGGTGATGGACGGCGGCGCGAGTCCCGATTGGGCGCGCAACGCGGCACGTGCGTTGGCGACGGTCCTGCCCAACGCCCGCTACCGAACGCTCGAGGGCCAGACGCACGGCGTCACGGACGAGGCCATGGCTCCCGTGTTGGAGGAGTTCTTCGGCTGAGCGAAGATGTCGCCATGCGATTCCGCGCCACGATCCAGCTGAACGGCAAGACCGCCACGGGCATCCCGGTCCCCGCCAAGGTCGTCGAGGAACTCGGCAAGGGCAAGCGACCGCCCGTGCAGGTCACGATCGGTGCGCACACCTACCGAAGCACGGTGGCAGCCTACGGCGACGTGTTCATGCTCCCGTTGAGCGCCGAGCACCGGACGGCCGCGGGCGTGTCGGCCGGCGACGTGGTCGACGTCGAGGTCACGCTCGACACCGCACCGCGGGAGGTGGAGGTCCCGGAGGACTTCGCCGCCGCGCTCGCCGCGGAACCCTCGGCGGAGGCGTTCTTCGGCGGTCTGAGCTACAGCCTGCAACGCTGGCACGTGGAGTCGATCGAAGGCGCGAAGGCCGCCGAGACGCGGCAGCGCCGGATCGACAAGTCCATGTCGCTGCTCCGCGAAGGCAAGGCTCGCTAGGCCCCGATGGCCGATCGCCCCGACGCCGAAGCCGTGCTGGTCACCGGCGCCTTCGGCACGGGCAAGACCTCGGCGATCGAGGAGATCGCCGACATCCTCGAAGCGCGCGGCGTGCGCTACGGCGCGATCGACCTCGACTGGCTGAGCTGGTTCGACCCTGGTTCGGGCGGCGACCATTGGGCGGGGATGCCCGTGATGCTGAAGAACGTCGACGCCGTCGTGGGCAACTACTACGACACGGGCGTCCGCCGGTTCGCGCTGGCGCGCATGATGGAGACCCAGCGCGACGTGGACGACCTGCGGGCCGCGCTCGCGATGCCGCTCACGGTGGTCCGGCTCACGCTCCCCTTCGACGAGATCGAACGCCGGCTCTCCGTATCGGTGACGGCTGGACGGCAGGACGACCTGGCCGAAGCCGAACGACAGGTGGCCGAGGGCCGCGGCGACACCGTCGGCGATCTCACCTTCGAGAACGTCGGCTCCATCCGCGAGGTCGCACTCCAGATCGTCACCGCGCTCGGCTGGTAGCCACGGAGCGACTCGGCCTGGCGGCGGGCGAGTTCCTGCTTCACGACGGGCACGACTTCCTTGCCCAGGAGCTCGATCGAGCGCATCAGCTTGTCGTGCGGCAGCGTGCCTACGCTGAACTGCACCAGGAACCGGTCGTGGTGGAACACGTCGTACTGGAACAGGATCTTGTCGATCACGTCCTGTGGCGAGCCGACGAAGTTCGCACCGTGAAGGGTGGCGCTCGCCGCGTACTGGTCCAGGGTCATCGGCGGCCAGCCGCGTTCCTTGCCGATCGTGTTCATCATCGCGGCCACGTAGGGGAACGATTCCTCGATCGCCTGCTCGGTGGTTTCCGCGATGTAGCCGTGGGAGTTGATGCTGATCGGGGGAACGGGATCGAACCCGGCCTGGCGCGCCGCGTCGTGGTGGAGTTCGGCGAAGGGCGCGAACCGCTCGGCCAGGCCCCCGATGATGGCGATCGCCATCGGCAGGCCCAGCGTGCCGGCGCGGAACGCCGATTCCGGTGCGCCACCCACGGCGACCCAGATCGGCAGCGGATCCTGCACGGGGCGGGGATAGACGCCCACCCGGCCGTCCAGCGGCGAACGATGCCGGCCCGACCACGTGAGGCGTTCGTCCTCACGGAGCGCGATCAACAGCTTCAGCTTCTCCTCGAACAGCTCGTCGTAGTCGTTGAGGTCGTAGCCGAACAACGGGAACGACTCCGTGAAGGAGCCGCGGCCCGCCATGATCTCGGCGCGTCCGCCCGACAGGAGGTCGAGCGTCGCGAAGTCCTGGAACACCCGGACCGGGTCATCGGAGCTGATCACGCTCACCGCGCTGGTGAGCCGGATGCGCTCGGTGCGCTGCGCTGCGGCGGCCAGCACCACCGCGGGCGAGGACACGATCAGGTCCGGCCGGTGATGTTCACCGACGCCGAAGACGTCCAGGCCGAGTTGGTCGGCGAGCTCGACCTCCTCCAGCAGGTTCCGCATCCGCTGCTCGGCACTGATCGTCTCCCCGGTCTGCGGGTCGGGGTAGAGCTCCGCGAAGGTGTAGAGGCCGATCTCCATGCGTCATCCGATGGTCCCACACCTGCTTCGCGACTTCGGGCGCGCTCAGGCGACATATCGCTTCTGGTATGTCGGGACCTCGCAAGCTCCAGCCGATCTCCGGATATCGATCCTGAGATGGAGCCGGCCTCCGCCCAGGATCAGGCGCCGAGCGGCACCATGCCTTCGATCGTCGTCCCGCCGCCCGGGGCGCTGCGAACCTCGAGCGAGCCACTGATGGCGTCGAGACGGTCGGCCATCCCCTGGAGGCCGGTGCCGTAGGACGTCGCGCCGAGGTCGAAGCCGATCCCGTCGTCCACCACCGTGAACCGCAGCGAGCCACCCGACTCCTCGAGGTCGATCGTCACGTGCGAGGCGTTCGCGTACTTGGCCACGTTCTGCATCGCTTCCAGGCAGGAGAAGTACACCGCCGACTCGACCTCCTGGGAACATCGGCCGATCCCGTCGGCATGGACATCGACCGGCACCACCGACTTGCGAGCTTGGGCCTGCAACGCTGCCGCGAGCCCTTGGTCGGCCAGCAACGGCGGATAGATCCCGCGGGCCAGGTCTCGCAGGTTCTCGAGCGCGTCGTGGGTCTCGGCCTGGATGTCGGCCAGCATCGACTTGGCCTGCGCCGGATCGCGATCCACCAGGGACTCCGCGAGACGCTGCTTCACCGCCAGCGCCACCAGTTGTTGCTGCGCACCGTCGTGGATGTTCCGCTCCAACGCCTTCGCCCGAACATCCTGCGTGGCGACGATGCGGCGGCGCGACTCGCGAAGGTCCTCGATCAGCCGCACGTTGCGCAGCACCAACCCGGTCTGCGCGGCGACGTCGGACACCAGACGCTCACGATCGGGTCCCAGCGGTTCGGTCGGCGGCGTCACGACGCTGATCGCGCCAAGCAGTTCGCCGCCGTGACGGACGGGGAACGCCCGCTCCCGGTCGGGGAACGCCGGGAGGTCCTGATCGGAACCGCTCCGGCGAAGGACCGGCGAGGCCGTCGCGCCGTCGGGCCAGGACGACGCGGGCCGGAGCTCCGAACCCACGGCCAGCCACACGGTGGCACGCTCGGCGCCGATCCCTTCGGCCAACACACGGACCAGCCGCGGCAGCACGTCGTCGGTGGAGTAGGTCTCGCTCGCACGCTCGGCGAAGCCGGCGAGCACTTCGTACGGGGTCGCGCGCTTGCCGTAGACCACGCGGTTGGCCAGCCGTCGCGCGCGTTCACGCACCGGTTGGAAGGCCACGGCCACCACCGCGGCGGCCACCGCGGAGAGCAGTGGACTCCGATCGTTGCCGACCAGCGTGCCGACGCCGACGACGAGCCCGATGTAGACGATCGTGATGAATGCCGCCAGCACCGCGAACACCACGGCCCTGCCGATCACGACATCGATGTCGTACAGCCGGTACTTCAACACCGCGATCGCGATCGATGCGTAGAGGAAGAGCAGCGAGAAGGTCGAGAGGAGCTCGGCGCCGTCGAAGATGCCGGTCACCGCGAACGATGCCGCGACGAACGCGGCCGCGGTGACGAACCACTTGAGTTGGAGCCGCTCCTCGCCGCGTGAATGTCGGAACCGCGTCACGAGACCCACGAACGACACGGGCAGGCACACCAGGATCAGGAGGAAGCTGATACCGAACGTGACGATCGCGGCGGCGCTCAAGGAGCCGGAGGCCTCGCCCGGATCGGCGGAGAACGGGGTACTCCACTCGAGCGCCGCCAGGATCATCGCCCCCACGGTGAGGGCGGCGATGACGACGGCGTCGAACCATGCCACCCATCGCCACCGCTCCGACGGCAGGCGACCGTCGGGGAACAGCAGGAACAGCAACGGCAACACCCCGATCGGGATCGCCCACGACCAGTTCGCCACCCAGGCGACGCCGTAGACCAGCGGCAGGGAGCCGGGTTCGACGATCAGGCCTCGGATGGCGTACTGCTGCGTGAAGCTGCCCAGGCCGAGGAAGAACCCCGCCAGCAGGAACATCCACCCGATCGGACTGCTGGGACGGCGCGTCGCGAGCACGACGCCGATGACCGGGACGAAGATGTTCACCAGCACGTCCAAGCCGTAGCTGAGGTCTCCCGTGGTGACGTCCTCGGGCAACGGGACCCCTCGATCGAGGTACATGATGATCAGGGAGGCCACGATCAGGACGACCGATACCACCCCCACGACCCACGCGATCGTTCGGGCTCTCGAGGACTCCTGCAGACGGTTCACCACGAGCCGATCCTGACCCGATCGGGGCGCCACCGGAAGTGGGTCAGCATCACGGTTCGCGGTGGTGCTCGCTCGCTCCCTCAGGATGCTGTCGGGGCCTCGGCGGGATGAGCAGGTTCGCCACGCCGCCCGCGATCGCTCCCAGTGCGGCGCCGCCCACCAGATCCAGCGGCAGGTGAGCACCCACGTACATCCGCCCGAACATGACCACGCAGGCCAAGATCACCGCCGCGATCGCCCAGCGTTTCGACAGATGCACCGCCACCACCACGGTGAGGGCAGCGGCCACCGCCGCGTGCCCCGACGGGAACCCGAGGCTCTCGGCGCCGAACCGTTCGCGCGTCTCGACCCCCTTGAGGAGCCATCCGGGGCGCCCGCGTTCGACGGCCTGTTTCGCGACCAGGGCCAGCAGGTAGACGCTCGTGCCGGCCAGCAGCAACGCCCACCCCAGGCGGAACCGCCGGAACGCGAACGCGATCAGCGCCAGGACCGGGATCGTGATGAACGTGCCGTACTGCATGAACGGCCACACGAACGCGTGGTAGCCCTGCGGGAGTTCGTTGGCCGCCTGGAAGATCCAGACCTCGGCGTCGGTGAGGTCGTTGCGTGCGAGCAGGGCGCACCCCACCAGCACCAGGACACCGACGGCGATCGTGATCAGGTCCGTTCGGGTGTGCGTGTCCATATCGCGCATCCGGTGACGGCCTTCGCTCGCCGTCTCGCTCGAGATGGAAGGGCCCCGTTCCCGCTCGGTCATCGCACCATCCTAGGGAGCGGTGGGGGGTAGCGTTCAGTCCATCTCGTAGTCGAACGTGAACCGGGCGCCTCGGTCATCGTGCTCGATCTCGACCGTGCCGCGAAGGGTCGCGAGGTCGCCGGTACCGGCGCCCGCCACGATCGTGCCGCGCGCGGGAGGCTTCGGCTCGGCCGCGCCGTGCACGATCACGAACGTGCCCGATCGTCCCGCGAAGGTCCCTTCCACGCGTTCGATCGCGGTGTAGGCGAGCCCGTCGTCCCCGCGGCCCACGGTGAGCAGGTCGGCGACGCTGGTGGCGTCGAGGTCCCCTCGGAACACCTTGCGGACGACGGCGCGGCCCAGGACGAGCCCGTCAGGATGCTCATCGGCGTCTGCGGGTTCCCAGCCGGTGACCTCGAACTCGACGGTGGTGCGGGGCACGTGATCACGCTCCTTGGATGGTGGGTGCCCGCCATCGTCCCAGGCACCGGGGACACCGCGCTCAACGCACGTCGAGGTGCCGGCGTCCCCGGCTCGATCCAGGTTGGGTCAGATCGTGGACGGGCCGAGGGGTTCGCCCGAGGTGGCCAGCCGCTCGAAGTCACGGGCCGCCATCGGGTGGGCGAACCAGAAACCCTGCGCCAGGCGACAGCCGTTCGACCGCAGGAAGATGTACTCGCCTTCGGTCTCGACGCCTTCGGCGAGCGGCACCATGTCCAGGCTCTGGGCCACCTGGATCATCGCTCGCACCATCCCCGCCAATCGGACGTCCTTGTCGACGTGCCGCACGAACTCGCGGTCGATCTTCAACACGTCGACCGGCATGTGCTTCAGACGGGCGAGCGAGGAGTACCCGGTGCCGAAGTCGTCGAGCGCGAGCCGGAGACCGCACCCGTGGAGCTCGCGCAGGATGCGCTGGGTCCGTTCGGGGTCGGCCATCGCGCTGGTCTCGGTGATCTCGGCCTGCATGCACGAAGGGTCGACCCCCGCGTCGTGGAGCTTGCCGATCAGCCGTTCGCCGAGGCGAGGCGTCCACATCTGCCGCGGCGACAGGTTGAACGAGACCTCCAGGTGGAGCCCGGCATCGATCCATCGACGTTGCTGCCGCGCGACCTCGTCCACCACCCAGTCACCGATCGCTTCGATCAGGCCGAGTTCCTCCGCCACGGGGATGAACTCCCCGGGCGGGACGATGCCGGCCGCGACGTCGTCCCAGCGGATCAGCGCCTCGGCGCCCACGATGCGCCGGTCGGCGAGATCGATGACCGGTTGGTAGTGCAACAACCAGCTCTCGTCCTCGACCGCCTGCCGGAGGCGGGTGGCGAACGACAACCGGTCCTGCGCGTCGTCGGCATCGGCGGCGAAGAAGGCGTGGCCGCCGGGATCGAGCCGCTTCGCGCGGTACATCGCGACGTCGGCGTTGCGCATCAGGGTCTCGACGTCGTGCGCGTCGTGGGGATGCACGCTGATGCCGATGGAGCCCCGCGCGAAGAACTCCGTGCCCTCCAGGTCGAACGGCGCGGCCATCGCCTCGTACACGCGGTCGGTGACGGCCCGGATCGCCTCGACGTAGTCGGCGTGGCCGAGGTCGGCGAGCAGCATGAGGAACTCGTCGCCGCCCTGCCGCGCCACCAGGTCGGTGTCGCGCGTGCAGGCGCTGAGCCGGTCGGCGAGCTGGATCAACAGCCGGTCGCCCGCATGGTGGCCGAGCGAGTCGTTCACCAGCTTGAAGTTGTCCAGGTCCAGGTACAGGACGGCGACCACCGTCCCGTCGCGCTTCGCGCGCTGCACGGCGAGCGCCAGCGTCTCTTCGAAGAGCTCCCGGTTGGCGAGCCCGGTGAGGCCGTCGTGGAACGCCATGTGCGCGATCCGCGCTTCGGCTTCCTTCAGCTCGGTGACGTCGAACAGGATGCCGTGCTCCCACAGCACGCGGCCGTCGTCATCGCGGTGGGCGTAGGCGCGGTCGCGCACCCAGACGATCCCGCCGTCGGGACGGATCATCCGGTAGTCGGCGAGATCGCCCCCGACGCCGTCGATGAACGCCTGGCTCTGCGACTCGACCGTCTCCCGGTCGTCCGGATGCACCATGCGCAGCCACATGTTCGGATCGTCCCGATAGGCCTGCGGCGTGACGCCCAGGATGTGCTCGATCTGCGGATTGACGTAGGTGGTGACGTTGCCGTCGTCGGCGTAGACCACGGCGGGGATCTGTTCCACGAGGCCGCGATAGCGCTCCTCCGCATCGGCGAGCGCGGCTTCGGCCTCGCGACCGGCGATCAGCGCGCGGGCGTCTCGCAGCGACGCCACCGTGACCCCGTCCTCGAGCTCGCGGACGCGCACCTCGATCGCGAGTTCGCCGTCCGCACAGCGGAGCATCGCCTCGAACGGCACGGCATCGTCGGGTGCCGCGCGCCAATCGGGGATCACCTCGTGGAGGTCGAGACCGGCGATCGGGCGCCCGACCAGATCGAGTGCGCGTTCGTTCGCGCAGGCGATCCGGCCTTCGCGCACGACGAGCAGCGCCTCGGGACCGGCCGCGAACAGCTGGGCCGGGTCCACGAGGGCATCGGTCGAACGCTGCGCTTCCTGCATGCTTGGAGCATCGACGCCCCGCTCCGGCGACCTGAGAGGGTCACCGGATCGCTTGCGTCACAGGCGTGCTCGGATACCCGTGGCGTCCATGCCCAAGGAGGCGTCGAGCTCCTGCCACGTGCCGTAGCGATGGATGAACCGGCGTGGAACCCCGATGGACCGCAGGCGAACCGCCACATCGGCGAACACGGCCGTGATCACGGCGGCCGCGGTGCCCTCGTACCAGGGCTCGACGACCACGACGTCGGGGGCGTCTCCGGCGAGCTCGCGGAGCGTCGCACCGTCGAACGGCTCGAGGCTCGTGGCGTACACCACCGTGGCGTCCAGGTGGGCGGTCGCCTCCAGCGCGCGCGTGAGCATCGGGCCCGAACGCCACCACCGTGGGTCCGTCGCCGCGACGGATCACCTCGAGCCGGCCGGGTGCCACGTCGTGGGGTTCGTCGTTCGTCGCCAGGCTCGTGCGCACGTAGGTGGGCTCGCCGTTCGCCACCACCGCCCGAAGCAGTTGGTCCACCTCACGTCCGTGACCCGGCACCAGCACCTGCATGCGCGGGATCGCGAGCATCAGCGACGCGTCCGCCGGCGAATGATGGGTCGCGCCTTCTCCGGCGTAGTCGTAGGAGCCGCCCGAGCCCACGAAGGTCCCGCCGAGGCCCTGATAGCCGAAGTCGAGTTTCAATTGCTCGTAGGGGCGCTCGGCCATGAACGGCGACAGCGAATGCGCGATCGGATGGAACCCCTCCATGGCGAACCCGGCCGCGACGCCCACCATGGTCTGCTCGGCGATCCCCACGTTGACGGCGCGAAGGGGATCGTGCCGGATCGCGCGCGCTCAGCAGGGTCTCGCTGATGTCGGCGAGCACGATGGCCACCCGCTCGTCGGCTTCGAGCAGGTCGGTGGCCGTGGCGGCGAACGCCTCACGCATGGCGGCCATCACCACTCCCCCTCCGGGATGTCCGCGACGACCGCCACCGGCTGTTCCGCGTGACGAACCCCGAGCGCCGCCGCCAGTGCGTCGTGATCGTGACCGTCGACGACGCGCACGTCCCATCCGAACGGGGGCAGCCAGGCGTCCCACGGTCCCATCGGCCACGAGGAGCTGTGGTTGTCGACGATGAGCCAGGTGAGGTTGCCCAAGCGGAGGTTGGGCGCCAGCATCACGGCTTCCCAGTTGGAGCCCTCGTTGAGCTCGGCATCACCCGTGAGGACGACCACCCGGGTGTCCGGGCGGCCCTTCGCCCGCAACGCCTGCGCCACACCCACCGCCATCGGGAACCCGTGACCGAGCGAGCCGGTCGAAGCCTCGATGCCGGGCACCTGCATGCGGTCCGGGTGCGAGCCGAGGCGTCCGTCGTGATCGAGGAACGTGTCGAGCCACTCGGGCGGGAAGAACCCCTTCGCCGCCAAGATCGCGTACAGCGACGCGGGACCATGTCCCTTGCTCAGGATGAACCGGTCCCGATCCTCGGCGTCCGGATGCGCGGGATCGATGCGCAGGACCCGGTCGTAGAGGACCCAGAGGGCATCGAGGGTCGACGTGGTGCTCTCGTCGTGCTTCTCGTCGCCGGTGGCCCGCGCCATCAGCGCACGCACGTGCGTCAGGGGATCGGTCGTGGTATCCATGACGACGAACCCTAGAACTTCAAGTTCACTTGAAGTCAAGCCCCGCGCGGAGGTGACCGCGATGACGAAGGGCCGCGACGACCTGCTGGCGATCGGTGAGGTCGCGGAACGGAGCGGCCTCGCCACCTCGGCGATCCGCTTCTACGAAGCCGAGGGATTGGTCACGTCCACGAGGACGCCGGGCAACCAGCGGGCGTTCGCGCGACACACGCTGCGGCGCCTCGCGTTCATCCGTGCGGCGCAACGTGTGGGGCTCTCCCTGGACGATGTCGCCGGGGCGCTCGCCACGCTGCCGCCCGACCGAGCCCCGACGAAGGCGCAATGGGCCAAGCTCTCCCGCACCTGGCGACGCGGGCTTGACGAACGCATCGCCGACCTCGAGGCGCTGCGCGACGACCTCACCAGCTGCATCGGCTGCGGCTGCCTGTCGCTCGCCACCTGCCGCCTGTACAACCCCGAGGACGCCGCGAGCGTCAACGGCAGCGGGCCACGGTTCCTGCTGGGCGACGACCACGACGGGTTCCTCGACGCCGGCCGCCGGGCGTGACGCAGGTCAGAACGGCTTGGCCACCATCAGCGCGATGATCACGACCACCGCGACCAGCTCGGCGTTCCGAGCGAACGCCACCACCGGATCGGCGAACGCCCGCTGGAGCTCCGGCGTCATCGTGCCCTTCGCCGTCGCATCCTCGAGCGCCGCATCGAACACCTTCCCTCGCGGCAGGAACACCGTCGGCACCAAAGCGAACAGCGCCACGAACAGCACCAGGGACACCACGAGCCAGCCGTTCCGTGGGCCGGTGAGCGAGCGGCCCTGCGCCACCATCGCGATCAAGCCCGCTACCAGCACGGCGAACGACCCGGGGATCACGAGCAGCTTCTCGAACCGCGACGCCAGGCCGACGAGCGCCCCCACCTGGCCCAGGTCATCGGTGGAACGCGCCTTCGCGAGGGTGATGTCGCGGCCGATGAGGCCGGCGACGAACCCGAACGCGATCACCACGTGCAGCACCACCCACCACCGCATCACGCCCTCCTTCGGTTCGGACAGGGTGAAGGCTACGTGGTGAACGGCGACGGGTCAGCCGGGAAGCTTCTCGGTGAGCACGTCGACCGGCTGGATGTCCGGAGGCTCGGACAGCAGGTCGTCGGCCTGGGCCATGAGCGCCTCGGCGACGCGACCGGCGAGGTGGGCCTGGCGTCCGGCATCGTCCGGGAAGGCGTCGAAGATCCCGAACTCCGACGGCCCCAGCTTGATCGCGAACCAGGCGGTGGTGGCGGGTTCGGCCTCGACGAGGGTGCGCCCGGACTCGAGGAACCGCTGCACCTCCCGCTCCTTGCCTTCCTTGGCTTTGAGGCGAACGAGGAGTCCGACGGTGGTCATGGGGCGTCCTTCCTTCGGGGAACACGGGCTGCGATCAGCCTATGTCAGGTCGCCCACGACGGTGCGCCGTCAGGTCGCACACAACTGTGCGCAGTCAGATAGCGCGCATCCGGTTGTTGCGGGGGTTGTGCTCCACCTCGGCGAGACCCAGCACCTCGAGCACCGGCGGCACGTAGTTGCCGAAGCGCCCGCGCAACCCTTTCTTCAATCCGTACCACCCGCCCACCGGGTTGTCGGTCGAGCGAGCCCATGCTTCGACCGTGCCGTCCTTCGCGGGCTTCTGCTCGTCGGCGTTGCCCAGCGGCATCCAGTCGCCGTGGGCCACCAACATCGCGTGCAGGTCCTCGATCGCCCGCAGGTGATAGCGCAGTTCGGTCTTGCCGACCGTGCAGATCAGCGCCGGCGGATCCGCGTCCGGCGCCCGAGCCATCAGGTACTCCGACTGGAGGCTGGGCGTCTGCAACACCCACGGGTCTTCCGGCGTGCCGCTTCCTTTCGCCGTCATGGGTGAACCGTAGCGCGAGACGGGCGGGAAGGTCACCCCTCGATCCACGACAGGTGCGCGACGGGCCCGGGAGTCGGAACGTGGGGCATGTCCCAAGATGGTGCCACGACGAAGGGAGCGGCAGATGCAGGTCGGCATCGTGGGCACGGGAACCGTCGGACGGACCTTGGCGCAGGGCTTCACCCAGAAAGGCCATGACGTCGTGATCGGGACGCGCGACGTCGAGGCGTTGATGGCGCGCACCGAGGGCGACGCCATGGGGAACCCACCGTTCGCGCAGTGGAAGGCGGAGCACCCGGAGATCGGGCTCACGACCCAGGCCGACGCGATGGCCCACGGCGAGATCGTCGTGAACGCCACCGACGGTGAAGGCTCCGAGGCCGCGCTGAGCGCCGGGGGCGAGCACCTCACCGGGACGATCGTGCTCGACGCGTCCAACCCGATCGACCACGCGTCGGGTTGGCCGCCCAGCTTGTTCGTCGCCAACACCGATTCGCTCGGCGAACGGTTGCAGGCCGCCCTTCCCGCAGGCTCGATTCGTGAAGGTGTGGAACACGATGACGGCGGCGCTGATGACCGACCCGGGCGCCCTCGCCGGCGGCGACCACACGATCCCGCTGTGCGGCAACGACGCCGACGCCAAGGCCGAGGTCACCGCGATCCTGGAGTCCTTCGGGTGGCGGGACATCCTCGATCTGGGCGACATCACCGCGGCTCGCGCCATGGAGGCTCATCTCCTGATCTGGCTCCGCGAGTTGGGCGCGTTGGACACCGCGATGTTCAACACGAAGGTGGTGCGCTGACGGCGAGCCTCAGACGTCGAGGCGGATCACGTCGTGATCGTCGGCGGGCTGCCGGCGGAGGCGGTGCCATCGCGTCGAACTGCTGCAGCGTGCATCGTTGCGGATCCATCGCCGGCAGCCACCGCATGAACCGCGCCGCCGATCGGAACCGTCGCCCGCGCAGCCGTGCGAACGTCACCTCGCAGGCCATCTCGGGGCGGACGTCGATCCATCCGTTCACGGCCCGGGTGTCACGCTCGAGACCTGCGAGCGCGAGCGCCGCTCCGCGCCGCTCCCTCGACCCACGGAGCGACGTGGTCCGCCCCACGTCGACCAGGGCATCGCCGTCGTAGAGCCCCAGGCGCAAGGCGTGCGGCGGGCCGGAGCCTTCGCGCCGGATCCCGGTCACCACGCAGGTCGCCGTTCGGAGCCTGGGCACCCGCACCATCGTGACCCCGTCCATCGCTCGCGCGATCACGCCGTCGCGCCCGGATTCGTCCCGGTCCTCGAGCCACCGGATCGCGAAACTGACGAACGGCGTGTGCGGCGTCACGACGACCGGCGTGCCGGCTGCCAGCTGGCCGAGGTCGGCCGAGGCCGCGGGGATGTCCGAATCCTCCGCGATCGAGACCAGCAGCAAGCGCCGCGCCGAGAGGTCGCACGGCCGCAGATCCCAGGTGTCGCGCGACAGCAGGTCGGTCAGCACGAGCGTGGCGGGCCAGCGCTCGGTGAGTTCGGCGACCCGCGCCTCCGAGGGGTGGATCCGCAACCGCAGACGATCGAAGGAGAACCCGGACCGCCGAACCACCACGATCGAACCGCGCACCGTGCAGTCGAGGGGAAGGCGTGACGCGTGCCGCACCACCTCGGGGAAGTAGCGGTCCATCGCCTTCCCCCGGTCGGACACCAACACGGTGTGCCCCGCACGCCGGTGCACCACGACGCGCAGTCCGTCCCAGTCCGGTTCATAGCGCCATGAGGGGCCTTCGGGGAGATGATCGGTGAGGGCGGGAGCGGGCAGGTCGGGCAGCGACACGACGCCGCGAACGACGTCAACGACCGGCTCCCCCTCACCCAAGACCATCGTGTCGACCTTCCCATCGGAGGACACCGGCACACATCGGGCGCACAGCCCAAACCCCAAGGCCGATGGGCCGAGTCGCGTTGGGCCGGACGGGGTCCCCCCGACCGGACTACAGCGGCGCTTCGTGGAGGCGGCGATAGGGTGCATGCATGGGAGGAACCGCCAGGATCGGGCTGGGGTGCATGCCGATGAGCTTCGGCTACGTCGATGCCGAGGCCGACGATGACCCGGTCGACGTGATCCACCGCGCCATCGACCTGGGTGCCCCGATGCTCGACACCGCCGATGTGTACGGCCCGTTCTCCAACGAGGAGCTCGTCGGCGCGGCCATCCACGACCGCCGCGACCGCGTGGAGGTGGCCACCAAGGTGGGCCTGCTCGTGGGACCGAACGGCGGCTACCCGCTCGACCGCGACGCGAGCCCTCAACACGTGCGGTCGGCGATCGACGCTTCCCTCCGACGGCTGCGCACCGATGTGGTCGACCTCTACTACCTCCACCGCATCGATCCGAACGTCCCCGTCGAAGAGACCTGGGGCGCGATGGCCGAACTCGTCGGCGCCGGCAAGGTGCGAGCCCTCGGGCTCTCGGAGGTCACGGTCGCGGAGGCCGAACGGGCGCACGCGATCCATCCGGTCGCGGCGATCCAATCGGAGATGAGCCTGTGGACGCGCGATCCGCTCGCGGACATCGTGCCCTGGTGCGCCGAGCACGGCGCCCGGTTCGTGCCGTTCTCCCCGCTGGGGCGCGGGTTCCTCACGGGGGCGATCTCGGCGGCGAGCTTCGACGAGTCCGACTTCCGGTCGAACAATCCGCGCTTCACCGCCGAGGCGGTCGACGCGAACCAGGCCATCGTGGCGCGGGTTCGCGAGGTGGCCGAACGCGTGGGCGCCACGCCCGCGCAGGTCGCGCTCGCGTGGACGTTGGCCCAGGGCGAGCACGTGCTGCCGATCCCCGGCACGAAGCGTCGGCGCTACCTGGAGGAGAACCTGGCCGCCGGCGACCTCGTGCTCTCACCCGAGGACCTGGCCGATCTGGACGCGCTGCCCGTCGCCGAAGGCGCCCGGTACTGACGCTCAGTCGATCGTGATCGACCCGTCGGCCCCGATCGGGAAGAACGGGTTGAAGGCGACCTCCCACGGATGCCCGTCGGGATCGGCGAAGTAGCCGGAGAACCCGCCCCAGTCCATGCGTTCGGCGGCCTTCAGCAGCGTGCCGCCCGCGGCGACCGCGGCATCGAGCGCGTCGGTGACGGCCTGCTCGGCCTCGACGTTGATCGCCAGCGTGATGCCGCCGAACGGCGCGCGAGGCTCCGGAGGCAGGTCGGCGTCGGCCGCCAGCGAGGCGTAGCCGAACAACCCCAGGTAGGCGCCGTTGGTGCGGAACCAGGTGATCTCGTCACCACCGGAAGCGCATCGTTCCCACCCCAGCGCGGAGTAGAACGCGGCCGCCCGTTCGATGTCGGCGACCCCCAGGGTGACGATGTTGATCTTGGCCGGAACGCTCATGCCGCCGATGCTAGTCCGCCGCCACGACATCGCCGACCTCGTAGCCTGCACGCATGGCCGAAGCCAACCCGCTCCTGCAGCGCATCGACGCCTACCTCGACGGTGTGCCGCGCGGCGTCACCATCACCGAGGAGTTCGGCCCCTTCACCCTGTTCATCAACACCGGCAACGGGTGGCGCTACTACGCGCGACCGACGCCGGGCCAGACCCAGTTCGACGTGGACAGCGTGGAAGCCGTGCTCGCCCGCCAACGCGAACTCGGCCAGCCGCAGGAGTTCGAATGGGTGGCCGACCTCGCCCCCGGGGTCCGCGACGCCACGGAGGCCGCGGGGCTCGAGGTGAGCGAGATGCCGCTGATGCATCTGCCGCTCGACGGGTTCCGAACGGTCGGCCCGGAGGACGGGGAGGTCGACGTCCGGATCGTCGGCCCCGAGGACGACCTCGCGACCGCCGTCGCCGTCGCCACGGTGGGCTTCGGCGCGCCGGGCACCGATGTGGGTGAGGCCGGGATCGAGGCGTTGCCCACGGCCGCGGCGGCGATCCCCGCGGGCACGCTCGAGTTCACGGCCGACCGGATCCGCGACGGGTTCACGTCGATGGCGGTGGCCACCGTCGGCGGGATCCCGGTCGCGAGTGGGAGCCACCAGCCCTTCGGGGGCGCCACGGAGATCACCGGCGTGGCGTGTCTGCCGGCCTACCGGCGACGCGGCCTGGGGGCCGCGGTGACCTCGGCGTTGGTGGAGGACGCCATCGATCGCGGGGTGGGGACGGTGTTCCTGTCGGCGGGCGGCGAGGACATCGCGCGGGTGTACCAACGCGTGGGCTTCCGCACGGTCGGCCACGTGGGTGCGGCCGCGTTCGCCGATGCCGCAACGCTGCGCTAGCGGGTGGGTCAGCCCGCGGCGTAGTCGATCCGCTCGAACGGCCACTCCGGGCCGCCGAGCCATGCCCGGACCGCACGCCGAAGCGGCTCGTCCAGCTCGGCGCGCGAGCGCCGCACCCAGGATCGGGCACGCACGTCCACGCCGTCGAGGGGCGACGGGTAGAGGTAGACGCACCCGATCACGTCGCGATCCACGGGATCGAGCACCGTGTACGTGAATCCCACACGGTCCTGGAAATCCTTCGCGTGTTGCTCGAGATCGGACAGGTTCTGCTCCAGGCTCATCGGCCGCGGCCAGGGGTCGGGGTCGTCGTCGAAGTCGTCGGAGAACCCGGGGCTCGCGTGGATGTGTTCGATGCTCGACATCCACGCGGCGTGATCGGCCTCGTTGTGCTGCGGCCCGAGGGGCTCCAGGACGAACGCCTCGGCGATCAGGCCGTCCGGCGGCGTGAACCCTTCGGGAACGAAGTCCGTCGACATGGCCCGACCCTAGCGCAGGACGGGACCGACCCGAGACGGTAGCGTCCACCCATGAGCGACGACGATCGATACGAACGCGGCCGCGCGCGGTTCCTGGAGGTCCACGACGAGAAGGCGCTGGCCGCCGTCGAGGGGCTCGGCGACCTGGGCCGCATGATCGTCGAGGTCGTCTACGGCGACGTCTACCGCCGCAGCGAACTCTCGACGCGCGACCGGGAACTCGTGACGGTGGCGGCGCTGGTGTCGCTCGGCCGGTCCGCCCAGCTCCCTCAGCACCTGCGGGCCTCGCTCAAAGCAGGCCTCACGCCGCAGGAACTCGGCGAGGTCATCATGCAGACGGCGGTGATCGCGGGGTTCCCACCGGCGATGAACGCGATGTCGACGCTGCGGACGATCGTGGCCGAACGCGACCGGTGAACACGGATCAGCCTTCGGAGTTCAGGCACCCGCCCATGAAGTAGGTCCACCCATCGGGTCCCTCCATCGCTTCGAACGCGCCCACGACGGTGTCGCCACGCATCACGCGGAACGCCATCGGGTTCGGCGGGTCCTGGCCCGGGATCGACTTGCGGTAGCCGGCGCGTTCGATGAGGTCACCCTCGAGGAGGCCGTCGTCCGCGAGGACCTCGCGGATGGCCGTGTCCTGATCCTGGACGAAACTGGTGGGAAGTTCTCCGTTGAGCTGCTGGCCGGTCTCGTCGAGCGGGCACTCGGGCTGGTAGGACACGTAGCGGGATGCCGGGTCGGTCACGACGAACCCGGCGCCGGAGCTCGGGGCCGGTGCACTCGAGCCCTCGGGAGCGCACGTGGCGTGCCACGAGCCCGGAGGCAGCGGGAGCTCGAACGTTCCCCCGTTCTCACGCAACTGCATCGGGTAGACCAGTCCCGCATCCGACTGGAAGAACACCTTCTGGCCCTCGGTCCCCTCGATCGCCACGTGGACCCCGTCGGCCTTGGCGTTGACGGCGGGAACCTCGATGCCGGCGCCGCGCTCGATGCAATGCACCCGGAGGAGTCCGACGGCGTCATCCTCGTCGATCACCGGCACGGGCGAAGGAGCGCTCGCCGAGGGTCGATCGAGTCGGCCCATCGCGCCCAGCAGCCCGGCACCGGCCGCGATCACGAACACCAGCATCGCGAGCGCGAGCGTCTGGGCCACGCTGCCGCGTTCGGAAGCACACCGGATCCGACGTCGAAGAGCCATGTGTCCCAGGGCATCGGCACATGCGCGGCCTTCCCTTACCCCGTTCGGCGGATCGTCGCCCTCCAGGCCCGGACGTCGCCGTCGTCCCGGTTGGTCTCGAACACCGCCGGGACGATCTCGGTCACCGACCATCCGTCGTCGAACGTCGCGCGGAGCTCGGCCTCGGTGACGCGCCGGGGACCCCATCCCAGCGGCTCGCGCTCGCTGAAGCAGAGCAGGTGCAACGTGCCCCCGGGGTTCACCACGCCGGCCAGGCTCGCCGCGTACACCGGCCGTTCGTGGTCGTCGAACACGTGGAACAGGCCGCAGTCGAGCGCCGAGTCGAACGTGCGGCCGAGCCCTTCGAGCGCGAACACGTCCGCCACCAGGAACTCGGCGCGCTCCAAGCCGCGCTCGCGTGCCTTGTCGATCGCCTTGCCGATCGCCCGCGGCGAGGCGTCGATGCCCAACACCGCCTCGCCCTGCCGGGCCATCGCGAGCGCGTTCTCGCCCGTGCCGCACCCGGCATCGAGTACCGGCCCCTCGAACCGGCCCGCAGCGATCAGCGCCTCGACCTCCCGCTGGGGCCGGCCGATGTCCCAGGGCGGCACGCCCAGGTAGGAATCGTCGAAGCCGCGGTCGGCGGGATAGGACACCATGGAGCCGTTCACCCTAGCCCACCCATCACAGGCGGGTTGCGGCGCTCGCGGCGCGACGACCTAAGCTGTCGGGGTGACGCTCTTCCGACTCCGCGACGATGTCCCCGCCCTGGTGGCGCCGGTGCTCGTGGGCGCCTTCGACGGCTGGATCGACGCGGGCGGCGCGGCATCGGCTGCGGCGGAACGACTGGCGGAAGGCGCCGAGACGATCGCCACGATCGATCCCGACGCGGTGTTCGACTACCGCTCCCGGCGTCCCGTGCTGGACGTGGTGGACGGCACGCTCACCCATCTGGATTGGCCGGAGATCTCCGTGGGACGCCGCACGATCGACGGACGCGACGTGCTGGTGCTGCGGGGACCCGAGCCGGACTTCCGCTGGCGCGAACTCGCGGCATCGGCGTCCGAGATCGCGCTGCGGCTCGGCGCCCTGCAGTGGATCAGCCTGGGCGCGATCCCCGCCGCGGTCCCGCACACGCGCGCGGTGTCGGTGTTCGGCACGGCCTCCGCCGAAGGCCTCCTGGCCGACGACGTCGAACAGGGCCCCGCCGGTTTGCTCCGGGTCCCGGCGGCCGCATTGTCCGTGGTGGAGATGTCGATGCAGTCCTCGGGCCTGCCCACCGTGGGGTTCTACGCGCAGGTCCCCCACTACGTGGGCGGACCGTTCGCGCCGGGCGCCATCGCGTTGCTGGCCCAGCTCGATCGTCACCTGGGCATCGAGGTGCCGCTCGGCGAACTGGCCGAGACCGCGATCGACCAGCGGACGCGTCTGGACGCCGCCGTCGACGCCGACGAGGACGCGCGGTCCTACCTGGACCGGTTGGAGTCGATGACGGGCAGCGAGGGCGTGCCGACCGGCGACGAACTCGCCACCGAGATCGAGCGCTTCCTCCAAGGCGAAGCCGGCGGCGAGGAACCGCCGCGCCTCACCTGATCCGAGACACCGCTAGAACGGCGAGGCGGACGGGCTCAGCGTCGTCGTCGGGACGGCCGAGGTCGGCACCGAGGCGGACGGGGTCGGGATGCCCGAGGTGGACGGCGTCGGCACGACCGGGCTGGTCGTGGGCTCCGTCGCCGCGATCACGTCGAGCGCCGAGGTGGCCGGCACCAACCGCACGATGCCCGCGCCGAGCGGCGGCACCGACACCACGGTGCAGCCTGGGCCGCCGGCTTCGAGCGGTGTGCACGTCGTCACCGGATCGTTGCCCATGATGACCTGCACGCTCATGTAGCGAGCCCCGGCATCGAGCGAGACCGTCTCCCCGATCACCGTGTCCCCGGAGGGATCGCCGGTGGAGGTGACGAGACCGATGAGGATGCCGTTGCTCGTCTCGGAGCTGTACTGACGCATCTGGACGGTGACCGGTTGGTCGGTGGCCAGACCCTGGGTCTGGACCTGCACCGTGGCCGTCACCAGCGCGCGGCCGGCGTCGAACGTGATCGCCGCCGACGGCACCGGCGTCTCGGACGCCAGGATCGGCGGGATCACGCCGGCGGCGACCGAGAGGGAGAACAGCACGGCGGTGGCCAGCGTGGCGTACCACAGCATGTCGATGCGGCTCGCGTAGTGGCGGCGCAACACGAACGTGTCGTTGGTGTTGCCCTCGGCGTCCGACCGCGACGCCAGCGCCACCAACCCCACCGCCATCGCGGCGACGCCCAGGGTCACCGACAGGCCGAGCCACACGGGGGTCTCCCGCACCGCGAGCGCGAGCCCGCCGGAGATCCAGGTGATGATGAGCACGGCGGCCGCGATCAACGCGGCAGCCAGCAATGCGATCTGCAGACCGCGTTCGGCCCGCCGGGCCGGGAACGGCATCACCGCTTCCTTCGAGGCGGCGGTGTCCAGGACCACGTCGTTGCCGACGGCGGGCGTGCCGAGCACCTCGACGGGTTCGGTCTCGCCGGTGCCCGTGAAGATCATCTGGTGACGGGTCAACGGTTCGCCGGTGGCGACGGGACACTCCACGATCACGCGCCAGGGACGGTGCGACTCCTCGGTGGCGAGCGAGCCGTACGAGGGCGTGGCATGGATCACGTCGACGAGCGAATCGGTCTCGACGTCGGCTTCGGCGAGCCGCGTCGCGAGTTCGAGCACGGGGTAGACGCCCTGCGGCAACACGATCGCCTCGTCCGACCGGACCTCCGGGATCGACACCGTCTCCACCATGGGGCTGATGGGTGCTGACTGCACGGTGGGGCCTTGACCGGGCTGCACCGTGGATCCGTCCGGTCGCAAGGGCGGCTGCTGATCGCGCAGCACCACGAGATCCTCCGAGCCTTCGCGGGCCAGGCTCGTCTGGGCGTACCGATCGAGCAGGGACGCCACCGATCGCTCGCTGCGACGGAGTTCGTCCATCTCGTAGAGGCCGGGCACGCGTTCGGTCCGGTCGCCGGCCACCAACACCACGGGCGCGTCGAGCGGGGTGGTGGTGCCGGTGAGGATGCGGCGCACGGCGGCCGCGCGCAGGGCGCCGTCGACCTCGCCGAGGTCGTTCACCCGGCGGATCACGTCGCCGGAATCGGCGAGATAGGCGGATTCACGCGGCAGGAACTCGCGCTCGAGGCGGACCTGGGCGGTCAGGTCGATGGCAGCGGGTTCACCGCCCAGCGTGTGGCTCGGGTCGACGCAGAGGTATCGGGTCATCTCGGAGAAGCTCCTTTCGCGGCGATCGACCCGCGTTCCGGGCCGGGCTCGCGTGTGCGTTCTGCACGAACCTATACCCGAGGCTCTGTCCAGCGATACCCCGATTCCCTAGGTCGAAAGTCGGGACTTGGGTCCGGATGCCGGGCCGGAACCGTGAACCCATGCACGAGTGGCGGGCCTCCGCGCGGGTCTGCTAGCGTGCGGAACACACCGCGTCGCGGAGGCGAAGCCGGTCAGATTCCGGCGCTGTCCCGCAACTGTAGGCACACCGGCGCTCACCAGCGTCACGTGTGCGAGCCAGGCCGCCCTGCGCGACGCATCGGCTGAACGACCCTCGAGGAACGGGGACGGGCCGCCGGCGCCGATCCGGGCGCCGACGTCGATCCTCATCGGGTGGTCCGTTCCGTGAGGGCGCGATGGACGCCCGGAAAGGAGCCACTCGTGGCCCCGAACGCTCGGCGCATCGTCGCCGCCTGCTTGTCCTTGGCTGTCGTGATGCTTCCCGCATCGGCGTCGGCAGCGCTCACCGATCAACAGCGAGCCGAACGCGGCACCGGGTTCATCGCCGGCATGCAGCGACCGAACGGCTCGATCCCGGCGTTCTCACCGATCGGGTCGACCGCCGACGCGGTCCTGGCCTTCGTGGCCACCGGGTCCGGCCGCCCTGCGATGCGCGAGGCGCTCGGCTACCTCCGCCGCCAGGTGGCGGCGGGCAACGTCACCGGCGTGGGCCTGCAGGCCAAGGTGGTCATGGCGGCGTCGGCCGTCGGCCGTGACCCCCGCACCTTCGGCGGCACGAACCTGCTGCAGGCGATCCGTTCGCAGATCGGCAACGACGGGCACATCGATGACGCGGCGGTGTTCGATCAGGCGCTCGGCGTCCTCGCGATCGAGGCCGCCGGGGTCAAGCCCGCCACGTCCGTCACCAGCTGGCTGCTGGACGCACAGTGCCCCGACGGTGGGTGGTCCTACGATGCCCCCTACGCGCCCGGCACGGACGACGACCACTGCGACGACGGTTCGGGCACCGACTTCTTCACCTCGGATTCGAACTCCACCTCCTACGTCGTGCAGGCGCTGGCTGCCGCTGACCGCACATCGTGGGGATCGGACCCCTTCGCGTTCTTCGAGACGGTGCGCGATCCGGGCCACGACGGCTGGTCCTACTCGACCGCGTTCATCGCCACCGACGCGAACTCGACCGGCCTGGTGCTCCAGGCCTACATCGCCGGCGGCGAGCCGATCCCGACCGGTGGCCTGAAGTCGTTGCGCACGTTGCAGTACCCGGCATGCGGCGCGTGGGCCTACACGTGGGACGGCGACGTGAAGGGCGATCCCGACGTGGGAGCCACGATCGGCGCGATCCCCGGGCTGTTGCGCACGCCGTTCCCGCTGAGCGGGCCCGTCGCGGGGCCGGCGCCGGCGACGGGGGCCTGCTGAGCCATGCGTCGCCTGCGGACGCTCACGTTCGGTCTGATCCTCGCCCTCCCGGCCTTGGCGCCGGCGGTGGCGGGATCGGCTCCGGCGTGCGCCGCTGAAGCGTCCGGCGCCTCGCATGCGGCCCTCGTCGTGAACACGGGGTCGCAGACCACGACGTATTGCGTGGCCCTCGATGCATCGAGCGTGACCGGCATCCACCTGGTGCAGCTCGCCGGCTCGCAGTTCGGGCTGCAGTACCAGCTCGGGTTCGGTGGACAGGCGGTGTGCCAGCTCGCCGGGGTGGGCGCGAGCGGCGGCGACTGCTTCGGCTCCTATCCGGATTTCTGGGGGTACTGGCACGGGAACGGCTCCGGCGGATGGAGCTGGGCCGGTTCGGGGGCGGGTTCGGCCTCGATCGGTGACGGCGACATGGAAGGGTGGGTGTGGGGCTCGGGCGACTCGGGCACCACGCACGCCGCTCCGCCCGCGCTCGGGTTCGACGACGTCTGCAAGGACTCGACCCCGTCACCGACGCCTCCACCGTCGCCCGGCGGAGGTGGCGACGGTGACGGCAACGGCGGTGGAACCGGCGGGCACGGCGACGGGAACGGCGGGACCGCCGGAGGAACCGGTTCGGGACCCGACGGTGCGACGTCGACGCCCGGCACCGACGCGTCCGCGTCCCCCCACGGGTCCTCCGGTCCGAACGGGTCCCACGGAGACGACGCCAAGGACCGTTCCCCCCAGGTGGATCCGTCCACCGGTGAGGTCGTGGAGGCCTCGCCCGTGACCGCGCTGGCGGCCGGCGTCGCCGACGACGCGCGGCGGCGGCCCTCCGATGGGCGCCCTGCTGGCCCTCGTGGCGGTCGCCGCGCTGGGCGCGGGCGGCTGGTTCCTGCGACGGCGACAGATCTCCCGCGGAGGCGGATAGCAGGATGCACCCGGCGGCCTGGCTCGTGTGGGCGACCTGCGCCGGGCTGGTGACGTTCACCACGACCGATCCGTTCTACCTGGCGATGATCGTGGCGGTGGCGTGGTTCGTCTACGCCGCGCAGCGGATCCCGGGGCCGATGGCTCGCTCCTTCCGGGTCTTCGCGATCGCAGGGCTGGTGACGATGGCGGTGCGCACGGCGCTGGTGTTCTTCGGGACGGTCGACGCCAGCAGCGTGGCGTTCGCGGCGCTGGAAGGTGCGCGGCTCGCCACCCTGCTGGTGGTGTTCGGCACCTTCAACGCGGTGACCGATCCGTTCGGCGTGGTGCGGTTGGCGCCGCGCCGGTTCCACGAGCCCGCGCTCGCGGCGGCGCTCGCGCTCTCGATCGCCCCGCGCACGATCGCCATGGTGGGCCAGGTGCGTGAGGCCCAACGCATGCGGGGCCTGCGCACCGCCGGCTGGCGAACCCTCCCCGCGCTCGCCGTCCCCGTGTTGGAGACCGGGATGGACGAGGCCGTGACCCTCGCCGAGAGCATGGACGCGCGGGGCCACGGCCGCGGGCGACGGTCGCGCTACCGGCCGGCGCGATGGTCCACGGGTGCCGTGGTCATGACCGTGTGCGCCCTGGTGGCGGCGGGGGTGTTCATGGTGGCGGCGTTCACCGGGCGTGGCGGCCTCCATCCGTCGACGTTCCCGCTCACCTGGCCGGACGCCGAGCCGGTGCTGCTCGCCACGATCGCCCTGCTGGCCGTGCCCGGCGTCCTCCCCCGGCAGAAGGCCGACGGATGAGCGATCACGCCCTGCGCTTCGAGGACGTGCGGTTCCGCTATCCGGACACGTCGCGCGACGCGCTCACCGAGGTCACGCTCGACATCGACGAAGGCACGTTCGCGCTGGCGGTGGGCCCGACCGGCGCCGGCAAGTCCACCTTGTTGCGGGCCTCGAACGGCCTGGTGCCGCACTTCACCGGCGGAACCTTCCGGGGCCGGGTGACGGTGGACGGTCGCGACACGCTGGAGTTCCCGCCGCGCAAGCTCGCCGACGCGGTGGCGTTCGTGCCGCAGGATCCGGGCGCCTCGTTCGTGCTCGATCGCGTCGAGGACGAACTCGCGTACGGCATGGAGAACCTGGGCGTCGATCCCGCGCACATGCGCCGGCGCGTGGAGGAGACGCTCGATCTGCTCGACATCGAACCGTTGCGCGCCCGCAGCGTCCGCACGTTGAGCGGCGGTGAGCGTCAACGGGTCGCGATCGCGGCGGCGCTGGCGGCCGGCCCTCGGATCCTGGTGCTGGACGAGCCGACGTCCCAGCTCGATCCGCAAGGCGCCGAACACGTCGTGGCGGCGTTGCAGCGCTTGGTGCACGACCAGGGCATCACCGTGCTGCTCGCCGAACACCGGCTGGAACGGGTGGCGGGCTTCGTCGACCTGGCGCTGGGGTTCTCGGACGGACACGTCGAGGTGGGACCTCCCGCGGAGGTGATCCGCCGGTTGGCGATGGGCCCGCCGGTGGCGCGGCTCGGACGGCTGGCCGGCTGGGACCCGGTGCCGCTCACGGTGCGGGAGGCGCGCCGGATGGGAGCCGCGCTGGTCGGAGACGCTGGTCGCCCGCAGGCCCAGGTCGCCGCGCCCGGCCCCACGCTCGTCGAACTGCGAGGCGTCGAGGTGCGGCACGGCGACGTGCCCGCGTTGCGCGACATCGATCTCACGATCGGCCGCGGCGAGATCGTCGCCGTGATGGGCCGCAACGGCGCCGGCAAGACCACGCTGCTGCGCGCGATCGCCGGCGTGCACGAACCGTTCCGTGGCCGCGTGACGGTGGACGGCCACGCACCCCAACCCGGCGTCGACACCGGCATGTGTCCGCAGGAGCCCGAGTCGATCCTGTTCGCCGAGACCGTGGCCGACGAGGTGCGCACCACGTTGAAGGCCCGCGGCCTGGGGACCGGACCCGAGCCGGTGCTCGAGGCGCTGGGCATCGAGGACCTCGCCGAGCGTCATCCACGAGACCTGAGCGCCGGGCAACGGCTGCTGGTGGCGACCGCCGCCGTGGCGGCCGGCCTGGCCCCCGCGATCCTGCTCGACGAACCCACGCGCGGACTCGACCCCGATGCGAAGGACCGGCTGGTGCGCTACCTGCGCCGGCACGCGGCCGACGGCGGCGTGGCGATGCTGGCCACCCACGACGTGGAACTCGCGGCGGCGGTGGCCACCCGCGTGGTCATGCTCGCGGGCGGCGAGGTGATCGCCGACGGCGACCCCGGCGTGGTGCTGGGCGACTCGACGGTGTTCGCGCCGCAGATGACGCGCGCGTTCGGTCCCGGATGGCTCACGCCGGAACAGGTCGCGGAGGCGCTGGCGTGATCGACGTGGAGCGGACGGAGGTGGCGGGGGCGCCGGAGGCCGGGGCAGCGGTGCCGAGCGCGGGCGCGCGGGAACTGCCGCGCGCGCGGTACCGCGAACGATCCCGCATCCGCATCGCCGTGCTCATCGCCGTGAACCTGATCGGGCTCATGGCCTTCCTGTGGCCGTTCCTGCTGCCGCTCGCCCCCGGGGTCAACGAGAACCACCGGATCGACGGTCCCCTGATCCTGTGCGTGCTGCTGCTGTGCCTCGGTTCGGTGCTCTTCGTCGAACTCGGCCGCGGCGGACTCGGGCCGAAGGCGGTCGCGCTGCTCGGCGTCCTGGGTGCGGCGATGGTGGCGCTCCGACTCCCCGGGTTCGTGTTCGGGTTCAGCGCGATGTTCATCGTGGTCCTGGTGGCGGGCAACGCGTTCGGCCCCGGGTTCGGGTTCCTGCTGGGGATGGTGGGAACGTTCGCGAGCGGCCTGTTCCTGGGTGGGCTCGGCCCGTGGCTGCCGTTCCAGATGGTGGCGGTGGGCTGGGTCGGGATGGGCGCGGGCCTGCTGCCGAAGGGCTCGTGGCGGGTGCGCATCGGCTCGCTCGCGGCGTACGGAGCCGTCAGCGGCTACCTCTTCGGGGCGATCATGAACCTGTGGTCCTGGCCGTTCCTCACCACGGGTTCGGCGATCAGCTGGGACGCCGGCGCGAGCGCCGCCACCAACCTGCGCCACTACCTGACCTACTACGCGGCAACCTCGCTGGCGTGGGACACGTTCCGTGCCGTGGGCAACGCGGTGCTGGTGCTGGTGCTGGGCCGTCCGCTCCTGGGTGCCCTCGACCGCGCGGCGCGGCGGATGCGCCTCGACGTGGGATGAGGTAAGAAGGCCTCGAACCCGTTCACTCCGTCAGGAAGGATCGTCATCGATGTCGAGCATCCCGCCACAGATGTGGGAAGACCCCAAAGCGTTCCCGACGCCGTTCGACGAGGAGCAGGAGCGCGAACACCGCTACCACGAGGACCACGGCGACCACGAGCACGGCGAAGGATGCGGTCACGAAGCGGTCGAGCACGGTGACCACGTCGACTACGTGCACGACGGACATCGTCACTGGTGGCACCACGAGCACGGCCACTGGCACGAGCACGACGGCGACTGATCCGCCGGGCGCGGCGGGCGGATGTCCGGCATCCCTCCCGCCGTCGATCGTCAACGGGTATACCGATCGCGTCCTATGACGCAACCCGTACGCCGTTGACGATCGCCTGAGCGAACACCCCCGCGCATATCACCGATCCGGCCACGAGCAAGGCCCGCACCCCCACCTCCCGGGTAGCATCTGGGGCCATGTCGACCGAGGCACCCACCCCGCGAACCCGCGTCCGCCGCCTGCCCGAGCTGGGCGTCTACGAACGCGACGCGCTCAACCAGATCCTCGACGAAGCCCTGATCTGCTACGTCGCCTACACCGCCGAAGACGGCGACCCCCGCGTGATCCCCACGATCCACGCGCGTATCGGCGACACCCTCTACTTCCACGGCTCGCGCGCCTCGCAGACCCTGCGCGCCCTGCGGGACGGCGCCAACCTCGCCGTGACCGCCACGATCATCGACGGCATCCGGTTCGCCCGCTCGATGTTCGAACACTCCATGAACTACCGCTCGGTCGTGGCCTACGGCTCCCCCACCGAGGTGACCGACCTCGATGAACTCCGCACGGTCTTCAAGGCGATCACGAACCACGTCGCCCCCGGCCGCGGCGAGGACGCCCGCATGCCCACCGACGACGAGCTGCGCCAGACGCTCTTCCTGAAGATCCCGCTCGACGAGGCCTCCGCGAAGGTCAGCACCGGCCAGGCGACCGACATCGACGACGATTACGCCCTCGACATCTGGGCCGGCATCATGCCCTTGCACACCGTTCCCGGCGAGCCGATCAGCGACCCGCTGCTGAAGGCTGGCGTACCCACGCCGGACTACATCACCGGCTGGAAGCGCCCCGGCGCCTCCGACGCGTGAGCGAGTCGGCCAGACCCACCCTCCGCCAGAACCTCCGAGGCATGCCTCGTGAGGCATGGATCCTGTTCGTCGGCGCGTTCGTCAACCGGCTCGGCACGTTCGTCCTGCCGTTCATCACGCTGTACCTGACCGATCGCGGCTACACCGTGCCGCAGGCGGGGTTGGGGCTCGCGGGCTACGGCCTCGGCGCGATCGGCGCCCAGGGCGTCGGTGGCCTGCTGGCGGACCGGCTGGGACGCCGCAACACGATCGCCGTCTCGATGTTCGGCGGGTCGCTGCTGACGCTCTCGCTCGTCTGGGTCTCCGGTCTGTGGGCCATCATCGGCGTCGTCATCCTGTTGGGGTTCGTCGCCGAGCTCTACCGGCCGGCTTCGAGCGCCCTGATCGTCGATCTGATCCCGTCCGAGCGCCGGGTCGCCGCCTTCAGCACGTACCGGTTGATGCTGAACCTGGGGTTCGCGGTGGGCCTCGCCCTCGGCGGCGTGTTGGCGACCCGGTCCTACGACCTGTTGTTCATCGGCGACGCCATCACCGCCGCGTCGTTCGGTGCGATCGCACTGGTGGCCCTGCCGCACGGCACCCGGACCACGAAGCACGACGAGCGGCATCTCGAGGGCACCGGCCGGATCATGGCGCGCGACACCGGATTCCTGCTCTTCCTCGGCGCGGTGTTCCTGACCGCATCGGTGTACATGCAGAACGCCACCACGTTCGCGCTCCACGTGAAGGACCTGGGCTACTCGCCGCGGACCTACGGCTTCCTGCAGGCCGGCAACGGCGCGTTGGTCGTGCTGTTCGAGTTGCCCGTCACCGCATGGACGCAGCATCGCAACCGCACGCACATGGTGGCGCTGGGCGCGGCGTTGGTGGGGCTGGGCTTCGCCACGCTCGCGGTGGTCGAGGCGGTGCCGGGACTGATCCTGATGGTGATCATCTGGACGCTGGGCGAGATCGTGGAATCGCCGGCCACCGCGGCGTTCGTGGGCGACCGAGCGCCGGACCATGCGCGAGGTCGCTACCAGGGCGCGCTGGGAGCCATGTACGGATTCGCCGCCGTCGCAGGACCGTTGCTGGGCACCAGCATCTACCACGTCAGCCCCACGGCGCTGTGGTGGGGCTGCGGCCTCGTCGGCCTCATGTCGGCCGGGCTGGCGTTGCGAGCCGGACATTTCCCGAAGCCGTAGCGCGCCCTCTCCGTCGTTTCTTCGTTCGCAACAGGGGTATGGTCGAACCACCGACATCGTCATGGGGGAGAGACATGTCCAGGACCATCCGTTCACTGATCGCGTGGGTAGTCGCCGCGCTATTGCTGTCGACGTTGTTGACCGGACCCGCCGTTGCGCGCAGCAGGATGGTGATCCGGGAGTCGTTCAGCGGCACCGCACCGGAGCTGCCGAAGCGCTGGAAGGACGTCGACGGCGATTGGCGCCGGGTCGACGGGGTCGCGAAGATCGTGCCCTTATCGGTCTCGACCCGCACCAACATCGCGTACTCGATCCGCTCGATGAAGAGCAACTACGCGAAGCGCGGGCTCTCGGTGAGCACGCGCCTCCGCCTGAGTCCCACCCACTCCAACGTGGGTGTCGTCGGTCCGTACAAGGACGTGGGCAACCACCTGTTCTGCAAGGTCGAGAAGACGCCGGTGCACCCCAACGGGTTCCTCGCGATCGGACGACGTCTGCACGGGACGAAGCCTGCGATCCGCGTCAAGGAGGACAACCTGGGTCTGACCGCGGCGCGTCGGTACACGCTGAAACTGGTTCGCGACCGCTCGGCCGTCACCTGCACCATCGCGCGCCAGGGCACGGTCTACGGCTCGCTGGACTACACGCTGACGAAGCCGGAACGCCGCGCGTTCGGCAGTGGCAAGAAGACGGGCATCCGCATGCGACTGGTCGCTCGCGGCACCCGACGCGACGAGGACGACGGCCGTTCGGTCTTCGACACCTTCCGCGTCAGGACCCTGTCCTAGCTCAAGCCTCGGGGAGCTTCAGGCGAACGCACAACCGCTCGAGCGCGGCGGCGACCTGCAGCAGGGTGAGATCGCCGTCGTGCGTCACCGCGACCAACGCGACGAGATCCGCGTCGCTGGCTTCCACGTCCTGGCCGTTCAGGTTCAGGAAGACGGTGGTGGCGAGCAGTGCGATGCGGCCGTTCCCTTCGCCGAACGGTCGTTCCCGGAGCATCGACAACAACAGGGCGGCGGCCTTCAGGTGGATGCCCGGATAGGCGTCGCGTTCGTCCTCGGTGCGGAGGGGCTCGTGGGCGACGCGCTTCAGCAGGTCCTGGTCGACCTCGACGTCGGGACCCAGCTCGGCTTCACCGATCGCGAACAGGTCGTCGGGCGTGAGCGCGCGGACCGTGGCTAGAGATCCTTCAGCTGGTCGAGGGCGGGACGGAACCGTTCCCGAGCGCGGTCGGTGAACCCGGTCACCGCGGCACGGTGGCCGCACTCATCCAGGTAGTCACGCAGGGCGTGCAGCACGTGCTCGTCGACGGGTTCACCCGTGGCGAACGCCAACGTGCCCATGGCCTCGCCTACTTCGCGTGGGAGCCGGATCGTGAGCTGCTGGATGGTTCACCTCCTGCCGACAGTGTGGCTGATGAACGGGGCATCGGCGAACACCTCACCCGCCGACCGGAGTTGACGTTCCCCGGAGTTCCGGGTAGATATATCGAAGCGATATATGCATCCGATATATCGCGGCGTCACGTCCGTGACGACCGAACCTACCCGAAGGGACACCCACCCACACCATGCTGGAGCTCGCGATCCTCGGATTGCTCAAGGAGCAGCCCATGCACGGCTACCAGCTCTCCCGGGAGCTGGGTGAGTCGCTGGGCGGGTTCTGGCGCGTGTCCTACGGCACCCTCTACCCCACCCTGCGGCGCCTCGAGCGCGCGGGTGAGGTCGAGACCGATGCCGAGGCGAGCGCCGGACCCGGGCGTCGCAAGAAGGTCTACCGCATCACCGAACAGGGCGAGACCGCCTTCTTCGAGCTGCTGCAGGAGACGCCCTCCGACAACTCGACCGAAGACACCCGCTTCCGGGTGCGCCTGGCGTTCTTCAAGTACCTGCCGCCGGAGACCCGGATCAAGCTGCTGGAACGCCGCCGCGCCTACCTGGAGGACCGGCTGTCCACCATCAAGGGCTCGCTGAGCACCACGCGTGCGCGGGTCGACGACTACACCCATGCCCTGATCGAACACGGGCAGACCTCGACCGAGAGCGACATCGCCTGGGTCGACGACCTGATCGCGGCCGAGCGGACGCGATCGACGAAGACGAACGGCACCGAACGAGGGGGCAAGGAGCGTCGCACCTCGACGCTCCGCCGGAAGGAGCACACATCATGAGCAAGGTTCGCATCGCGATCGTCGGCGTGGGCAACTGCGCGTCGTCACTCATCCAAGGCCTGGAGTACTACAAGGACGCCGACCCGCAGGACCGCGTCCCGGGCCTGATGCACGTCGAGCTGGGCGGCTACCACGTCCACGACGTCGAGGTCGTGGCCGCGTTCGACGTGGACGCCAAGAAGGTGGGCACCGACGTCGCCGAGGCCATCCTGTCCGAGCCGAACAACACGATCCGGTTCGCCGATGTGGCCCACACGGGCGTGAAGGTCAACCGTGGTCGCACGCTCGACGGCCTGGGCACCTACTACCGCGACATGATCACCGAGTCCGAGCTGCCCGAGGCCGACGTGGTCCAGGTGCTGAAGGACGCGAAGGCCGACGTGCTCGTGTGCTACCTGCCGGTCGGATCCGAGCAGGCCGCGAAGTTCTACGCGCAGTGCGCGATCGACGCCGGCGTGGGGTTCGTGAACTGCCTGCCGGTGTTCATCGCCTCCACGCCGGAGTGGGCGAAGAAGTTCGCCGACGCGGGCGTGCCGATCATCGGCGACGACATCAAGTCGCAGGTGGGCGCCACGATCACGCACCGGGTGCTGACGAAGCTGTTCGAGGACCGCGGCGTGAAGCTCAACCGCACCTACCAGCTGAACTTCGGCGGCAACATGGACTTCATGAACATGCTCGAGCGCGAGCGCCTCACGTCCAAGAAGATCTCCAAGACGCAGTCCGTGCAGTCGCAGCTGGAGAAGCCGCTCGACAAGCAGCAGATCCACATCGGACCGTCGGACCACGTGCCGTGGCTCGAGGACCGCAAGTGGGCCATGATCCGGCTCGAGGGCGAGAGCTTCGGCGGGGTGCCGCTCAGCATCGAGATGAAGCTCGAGGTGTGGGACTCCCCCAACTCCGCGGGCATCGTGATCGACGCGGTGCGGTGCGCGAAGCTGGCCATGGACCGCGGCGTGTCCGGCCCGTTGATCGGACCCAGCGCCTACTTCATGAAGTCGCCGCCCGTGCAGTTCAGCGACGAGGGCGCGCACGACATGGTGGAGGAGTTCATCCTCGGCACCGGCGAAGCCGCCGACGCCGACTGGACCGCGTTCTTCGACAACCAGACCACGGGCGCCTGAGCGCAGCTGGAGCCCTCGCTGCCGTGGGCTCCGGCTATCCCCCGCCCGTGTAGAGGCAGAACGGATGACCGGCGGGGTCGAACATGACCCGGACGTCGTCCTGAGGCTGGAAGTCGGCCTCCTGCGCGCCGAGGGCGAGCGCATCGGCGATCGCGAGCGCGAGGTCGCTCACCTCGAAATCGAGATGCAGCATCATCTGCTGCGCGCCTTCGGCCGTCGGCCACACCGGCCGCACGTAGTCCTCAGCGCTCTGGAACGCGAGGTAGGCGACACCGTCGGGCGGCGCGATCGCGCAGCCGTCTTCGGCTTCGTTCTCGATCGTCCAACCCAGGAGCTCCGCGTAGAACCGGCCGAGTTCCGGTCCGTCAGGCGCTTCCAGGACCACACCCCAATAGTCATGCCTGGCTTCCCGAGGGGTCGAACCGTCCAACTGCGTCCGTCCACGCATCGCGTCGTGCCTCCGATCAGCTTCGAGCGTCGAGCAACCGTTGTATCGGCTTCAGGTCGATCGGCTCCTCACCTTCCGTCCCCACGCCCAGGATGATGTGCTGCGCGCCGGCCTCGAGGTAGTCCTCGACCCGGTCGACGTCGTCCGCGCCGCGGATCATCACGGTGCGCTCGATCTCCGCGGGATCGCGCCCGACCTTCCCGCACCACTCCGTGAGGATCGCGTTCTTCTTCGCGAAGTTCTCGGGCGGACCGAAGGTGTTCCAGAGGTTCGCGTGCTCGGCCACGATGCGCAGCGTGACCTTCTCGCCGGCGCCGCCGATCAGGATGGGCAGCGGCGACTGCACCGGCGGCGGGTTCAGCGCCTGCAGGCGAGCTTCGATCCGCGGCAGGGCGTCGCCCAACGCGTGCAGTCGATCGATCGCCGTCCCGAACTCGTACCCGTAGGCGTCGTAGTCGCGTTCGAACCAGCCCGAACCGATCCCCAGGATCAGCCGGCCGTGCGACAGGTGATCGACCGTGCGCGCCATGTCGGCCAGCAGGTCCGGGTTCCGGTAGGAGTTGCAGGTCACCATCATGCCGAAGTGCGCCTGCTGGGTGTCGCACGCCATCGCGGCAAGCATCGACCATCCCTCGAAGTGCGCACCGTCCTCCGGGCCGTACAGCGGGTAGAAGTGGTCCCACGTGAAGATCGTGTCGACGCCCATCGCGTCCGCCTCGCGCCACGCTCGACGCAGCACGTCCATCGTCGTGTGCTGCGGACGGATCTGGACTCCAACCTTGAAACGCGCCACGAGGTCACCTCCACGGCCACGGCGAGGATCGTCGCGCCTCCAGTGACGCTATCGCGAAGCCCAGCGAACGACGGCCCGCAGGCTCAGGCTGAGGCGGTCAGCCGACCTTGATGACGGCTTCGGCCGACCAGAAGGCCTCGCCTCCGTCGAGCGACCGCATCCTCGCGTGGAACCGGTACTTGCCCTTGCCGGCGTTCGGGGTGAACGAGGTCTTGCGACCAACCACGCCGCTGCGCCAGTCCGCCCAGTCCTTGCCCGGCTTCTGGATCTGCACGTCGTAGACGAACCCTTCGGGCGCCGCGATGGAGGCCCACGTCACATGGAACGTTCGATGAGGGCCGCCGCTGGCCGGACTGACGCGCATGGGGATCGCCACACGGCCGCCCATCTCCACGTGCGGCGTGCAGGTGAATCGATAGACGCCCGCGGCCGGGAACGTGTACCACGTGCTGGGCTCGCCGGCTCCCACCGAGCCCGAGTCGTACAGCTCCATCCCGCTGCTGTCGGTGGCCGTGTGATGTGACGGCCCCACGAAGTCGAACACCACCGTCTGTCCACGTCCCAACGGCACCGTGGCCGGATCGAACAGGAAGTCCGACACCTCGACGTGGACGCCGTCGGGCGGTGGAGTTCCCGGCGACGTTCCCGGCTGCCGGCACCCGCGGGCAGCCCGCCGCTCACCCCCAGGGTGAAGACGAGCAGGGCAGCGGGAACGAGGAGCAACCGGTGTCGCACCCTCTCCCTATCGGCCGCCGCCGCCGATTCCCGAACCCCGGCACCTACGATTGGCGCGATGAGCGCGACCGGTGAACGCATCGGCACCACCCGCGATGCGCTCCGCCACGCCGATTTCCGGCGGTTGTTCTCGATCCGGCTGATCAGCCAGAGCGCCGACGGGTTGGTCCAGGCGGCGCTCGTGGCCTCGCTCGCGTTCTCGCCCGAACGCGCCACCACCGCCAGCGGGTTCGCGATCGCCTCGGCGATCGTGATCATCCCCTACTCGCTGCTCGGGCCGTTCGCCGGGGTGTTCATCGATCGATGGTCGCGACGCAAGATCCTGGTGATCGCGCCGTTGGTGCGCGCGGCGCCGGCGTTCCTGATCCTGGCGAGCCCGACGCGCTACGCCTTCTGGTACTACGCCGGCGCACTCTTCGTGACGAGCGTGAACCGGTTCTTCCTGGCGACCGCCCAGGCGGTGGTGCCGCGGATGGTGCCCACCAAGGATCTGCTCGCCGCCAACGGCATCGCCACGGTGGGCGGCACGGTGGCGCTGCTCGTCGGCGTGTTCGCCGGCGGCCTGATCTCCGACGCGTTCGGCAACGGCGCGATCGTGACGGCGGCCGCGATCATGTGGCTCGTCACGTCGTTGATCGCCTGGCGCATCCGCAGCGACCTGCGCCCCCACCTGCTGCCTGAGTCCTCCGACCTGCTGCGCCACCAACTGCGGCGGGTGGGGTTCGAGTTCGTCGACGGGATCACGCACATCGTGCGCACGCCGCGCGCGATCGCGCCGATCACCTCGATCGCGGTCGACCAGATGGGCCAAGGCCTGGTGTTGGTGCTGGCGTTGGTGGTGTTCCGCGAACGGTTCGGCACCGGGGTGGGCTCGTTCTCATGGTTGATCGGCGCGGGGGGCGTCGGCGTGTTCCTGGGGCTGGCCACCGTGGGTCTGCTCGACCGGCGGTTCTCGCGCGAACGCATCGTGGCCTTCTCGTTCGCGTTCGGAGGCGTGGCCTTGCTGTTGGTCGCCCTCTTCCTGAACCGCTGGTCGGCGTTGCTGGCGAGCTTCGTGGTGGGACTGACGTTCGCGTGGAAGAAGGTGCCGATCGACACGATGGTGCAGGAGGCCGTTCCCGACGGGTTGCGCGGTCGTGTGTTCGCCGTCTACGACGTGGCCTACAACCTCGCGCGACTGACGGCGGCGTTGCTCGCGGTGGTGCTGCTGCCCGCGATCGGTGAGAACGGATCGGCGGCCGTGGTCGGCATCGTGTTCCTGTTGTGGGTGCCGGTGCTGCCGAGGTGGCTCCGCAACGTTCCCGAGATCGTCGTGCGCGTGAACGCCGACGGCGAGCCCGAGCAGGTGCAATGGGGCGGCGTCAGCGAACCCGTCACGGTCCTGGAAGCGCAGGGATCCGGCCGGTGGCGCGTGCGGCTGGCCGACGGCACCATCCTGGCGATCGGCACCCTCGCCGACGGCCGGTGGGAGATCGCCGAAGAGATCGAGCCCTAGGCGAACCACCGATCGAGCGGAACGTCGACCTCGAGCGACGAGAAGTCGCCGGTCTCCAGGAGCGCGGTGACGGCGTCGGCCATGGCCGCGACAGCGACCCAGGTCAGGCCACCACCGACGCTCACCCGCTGGGCGCCCGCCTCGAAGATCTCACCGATCGTGAACCCGGGGAACCCCAGCACGTTGACCGGTCGCGAGACCGCGGAACAGACCGCGCGGATCTCGTCCACGGTCGCCAAGCCGGGGGCGTAGAGCACATCGGCGCCGGCGGCCTCGTAGGCCTGCAGTCGCGCGATCGTGTCGTCCAGGTCGGGGTTGTCGCGGATGTGGTTCTCCGCGCGCCCCGTGAGCATGAACGGAACGTCGAGCGCGCGAGCCGCCTCGGCGGCGGCCGTGATCCGATCGGCGGCGTGGCTGACGTCATAGAGACGACCGCCGTCGCGATCGAAGTCCTCGATCGATCCACCCACGGCGCCCGCCGCTGCGACCCGGGTGATCGCGAGCGCGGCGTCCTCGGGCTCGGGGCCGTACCCGTTCTCGAGGTCGACCGACACCGGCACGTCGGTCGCCGCGGTCACCGACGCCGTGTGGGCCATCGCCTCGTCGGGCGTGACCTCCCCGTCCCGGCGCCCGAGCGTGAACGCGAACCCGGAGCTGGTGGTGGCGAGCGCCTTGCATCCCAGCGCCTGCATCACCCGGGCCGACCCGGCGTCCCAGGGGTTGGGGATGACGAACGGCTCGCCGGCATGCAGCGCGCGGAACGCCTCGCCCTTCGCTCGTTGATCAGACATCGTCACCGTCCTCGCTGACGCGAAGCACCACCTTGCCACGCTTGCCGCTGGCCTGGGTCCGCTCGAACGCCGACCGTGCGTCGGCGAGCGGGAAGACCGAGTCGATCGCAGGAACCAGGTCACCCGCCTCCGCGAGCCGGGTCAGTTCGACCAGTTGCTCGCGGTTGGGTTCGACCACGAAGTACGACGTCTCGATCTTCGCGTCGGCTGGGATCTCCGGGGTCTCCTCGGCCACCGACACCAGCCGCCCGCCCGGCCGGATCACGGCCGGGGAGGCTTCGAGCGTCGCTCCGCCCACGGTGTCGAACACCAGATCGACCGGCTCGAGCGACCTCAGATCCGAACCGTCGATCACCTCATGGGCACCGAACCCTCGCGCGGCTTCCCTGGCTCGCGGGCGACGCCGTGCCGATCACGTGCGCGCCACGGTGCCGCGCGAGCTGGGTCGCCAGGTGACCGACGCCGCCGGCCGCGCCGGTGATCAGGACCCGCTGTCCCGCCTCCAAACCGCCGTGATCGAACAGCCCCTGCCACGCCGACAGCCCCGGGAGCGGGATCGCCGCGCTCTGGACGTCGTCGAGGGTGCGGGGTTTCGGGGCCAGGAGTTCCGCCGCCACCGCGACGTAGTCGGCGGCGGCCCCGTCCCGGCCGAAGTCGGTGAGCGCGTACACCGAGTCACCGACCGAGACCGTCTCGACATCCTGCGCCACGGCCGCGACCGTCCCCGAGACCTCGTAGGAAGGGATGGCGGGAAGCCGATCCTCCGGCCACTCCAGCTCGTCCTTCGTGAGGGCTGCCGCATGCACCCGGATCAGCGCTTCGCCCGGTGCGAGGTCCGGGACGGCGATCTCCTCCAGCTCCAGCGCTCCCGGTCCGCCGGGCGACGACAGTCTGATGGCACGCATCGTGGGACCGATCGCCGTGCCCGATGCTTCGTGGTCGGTCATGGTTTCCTCCTCAAGGACCAATCTCGCTTCCTGATAAGTATCTTACTAGGAAGTATACTGTCGGTCGAGATGACCCGGCCCTCACCCGACCACGTCGACGAGATCCTCGCGCAATGGCGCCGCGAGCGTCCCGACCTGGATGCGAGTCCGATCGGCGTGTTCGGGCGACTCTCACGAGCTGATCGCCTGGTCGACACCGCACTCGCAGAAGGGATCGCCGGCCACGGGCTCCAGCCCGGCTGGTTCGACCTGTTGGCGGCGCTGCGCCGTCAGGGTCCGCCGTTCGAGCTCAACCCCACCCAACTGACGGAGGCGACCTTGCTCTCGTCCGGGGGCACCACCAAGCGGCTGGACCGTCTCGCGGATGCGGGGCTGATCGAA
This sequence comes from uncultured Actinomycetes bacterium, assembly GCA_963797635.1. Classification (GTDB taxonomy): domain Bacteria; phylum Actinomycetota; class UBA4738; order UBA4738; family HRBIN12; genus JAOUEA01. The sequence continues at coordinate 191,859 of CAWCPZ010000010.1, read as the reverse complement.
CGCCTGCCCGACCCGCACGATCGCCGCGGCACCCTCGTGCGGCTCACGCGGCACGGCAAGCGGGTGATCGACCGGGCGCTGCAGACCCACCTCGAGAACGAGCGGCGACTGCTCCAGGCCCTCAGCCGCGACGAGCAGCGCACGTTCGAGGGACTCCTGCGAAAGCTGCTCGACGGCCTCGACCCCCCTGATCCCGCGACGTAGGCACCGTCAAGCGAGCGGCTTCCTGCACGTTCGAAACCCCCTCGAACCCCTACGACACGCTACGTAGTCCTGCTTACTTAGCACGTGGTAGCCAGGTTCCCCATGGCGTAGGTATTCACGTGGATGCCGGACACGTCCACCATGTCCCAAGTACCACCGAGCACGACTCGGCCGGGAAGGACGGGGAACATGAGCAAGCACGGAGAGCACCAACCGGGGACCGTGGGCACCTGCCTGAAGTGCACCAAGATCGCCTACGAACCCAGCTGGTACGCCGTGATGCTCGCCTTCGAGGAGCGGAACCTCGACACCGTCGTCCAACTCACGGATCACGCCGAGGCAGTCACGACCCGATCGGGTCCTCTCTGGACGTAGCCCGGGATCCCCCTCGCGGGCTCACGGAGGTCGAAGGCGGCCGGGAACGCGGTTCACCGACTCCCGCGCCGCCTTCGACCTCATCTCTTCCCGGTCTTCCGGACGGTCTTCGCGGTTATCGCGACGCGATCGCCGAGGCAGCGCCGGCGTCGACGGCTTCCTCGTCTTCACCGAGACGCGCGACGCGAGCGTGACGGCGTCCCAGACCCAGCAACGCCACGCCGAGACCGGCCGCGACCAACCCGCTGAGCCACAGGCCCGTCTGCGCGCCCAGGTGTTCGCCGACCACGCCGGCGATGGGGGCGCCGATCGGCGTCGAGCCCAGGAAGACGATCCCGTACAACGCCATCACGCGACCTCGCGCCTGCGGCACCGAGGTGAGCTGCAGCATCGTGTTGCCCGTGATCATGAACGCCATGATCGTGAACCCCATCGGGATCATCGCGAGGGCCGCGAGCCACAGGACGGGCGCCGCACCCGCCAGCGCCAGCGACACCCCGCACGCCACCGCCCACCATGCGAGGTCACGGAGTTTCGGAGCGGCGATGCGGCTCGCCATCGTGATCGCTCCCAGGAACGAGCCCACCCCCGCCAGCGCCGACAGCATGCCGAACGTGCCGGCGTCCCCGTGGAACGTCCGCTCGGCGAGCAGCGGCACGAACACCGCGAAGTTGAACGCGAACGTGAACACGACGGCCATGGCCAACAGGGGCCGGCGCAGGTCGTCGGTTCGCCACACGTACTTCAGACCTGCCACCAGGTGACCACGGTCGCGCGTGCTCTTCTTCTGGCGATGGAGCTCGCTGGGGCGCATCATCAGCAGCGCGGTCAGCACCGCGATGTACGAGAACGCGTCGACCAGGAAGCAGGTGGCGATCCCCACGGTGGCGATCAGGACGCCCGCCACGGCGGGGCCGATCACGCGCGACCCGGTGAACGCCGCGCTGTTGAGGCTCACGGCGTTCCGCACGTGCTCCTCGCCCACCATCTCCACGTAGAAGCTCTGCCGCGAAGGGTTGTCGAACGCGGTGACCACGACCCGAGGCGAGCGACAGGACGTAGACCATCCACAGTTGCGCGACGTCGGTGACCACGAGCGACCACAACGTGAACGCGACGACCGCGTAGGCCGCCTGGGTGACGAGCAGGATCTTGCGCTTGTCGAACCGGTCGGCGAGCACGCCGCCGTACGCGCCCAGCAGCAGCACCGGCAGGAAGTAGAGCGCGATGTTCGTGCCCAGGGCGGTGCCGCTGTGGGTGAGCTGCAGCACCAACCACGCGGACGCGGTGAAGTTCATCCAGGTGCCGATCGCCGACACCGTCTGACCGAACAGGTAGAGCCGGAAGTTGCGCGAACTCTTGACCGAGGACAGCGTCCGCCTCAGGGCTTCGGTGATCTTGGAGCTCATACGGGTCGCTCCGTGATGCGATCCAGGATCAGGGCCGCACGCTCGAGCGTCTGCAGCTCGTCGGGAGGCAGCCGCTTGATCTTCCGCGCGAGGTACTCGGCGTGCCGGCGCCGAACCCGCGACAGGAGCTTCCGTCCGGCTGGGGTGACCTGGATCCAGGCCACCCGGCCGTCCAGCGGGTCGGGGGTTCGTTCGACCAGCCCGCGTTCCACGAGCGAGCCGAGGATGCGGGTCACGGTGGGCTTGCGGATCTGCTCGTGGGCCGCGAGGTCGCCGGGCGTCATCGGTCCGTGGGTCTCCACGGTGGCCAGGGCGGCCATGAGGGTGGGCGAGACGTCCGTGGCGGATTCGCGCCGGAGGGTGCGGGCCAGCCGCGTCACGCTGAGGCGGAGGCTGGACGCGAGGGCCGCGACGTCAACGGTGGGGGGAGCGGTCGCCATCACCACAGGATAGTTCGCAACGCTAACTACTGTCATCATCCCTGCTCGAGATGCACGGATCCGCCACATGGTGGGGCTATCGTGGCCGCACCACCGAGCGAAGCGGAGCAGAACGCGATGAGTCGGAACGGGCACGGAGCCCACGAAGCACCCCGGTCGAAGGGCCGGCGGAACATGATCATCGCCGCCGTGATCGCGCTGGTGCTGGTGGCCCTGGGAGGCACCTACCTGTTGGCCGGTGGTGGCGGCGAGGACGACGCCGCCTCCCCATCGGCGACGGTCAGCCGATCGCCCGAGCCCAGCCCCACCGAGGAACCCTCCGTCTCGCCCACGGAGTCCCCCACGGCCTCCGCATCGCCGTCCCCCTCCGCCGATCCGAACATCCTGGACAACGGAGAGCACTTCGTGTTCATGAACGGAGCGAAAACGGGGGCGGCACGGCGCCTCACCTTCGACCTCGCCGAGTGGTACACGGACCAGGAGGCGATCGACGTTGCGGCACAGCACGGCGACGATGCGCCGAACGGCTACTACATCGTCAACGACAACCCTCGGCTCCGCACGATGCCGGTATCGGACGACGTGGTGGTGCGATACATCCCCAACGATGCCTGCTGCGAGCCCCAGCCCGGCGACTTCGACGCCTTGGCGGAGGCGGTGAACGGCACGGCGCAGACCGACTACTTCGCGCAGGCGCCGTGGTGGATCACCGTGAGCGGCGGCCAGATCGTGAAGATCGAGCAGCAGTATCTGCCCTGAGGTTCCGCGGTTCGGCCCGGGGCGCGCCGGAGCTCCCGGTAGCCTTCCGGCGATGCCGCGAGATTGGGACGCCGCCACGTACGACCGCCTGCCCATCCCCATGACGGCGTGGGGCGAGACCGTGCTCGGCTGGCTGGACCTCCGGGGTGACGAGCGCGTGCTGGATGCCGGCTGCGGAACCGGCAAGGTCACGGAGATGCTGCGCGACCGGCTCCCTCGCGGCTCGGTGGTGGCGCTGGACGGTTCGGTCTCGATGGTGGAGCAGGCGCGTGCCCGGCTCGGCGACGATCGGGTGGAGTACCTGGTGGCCGACCTGCAGGAACCGTTGCCGGTGTCGCCTCCGGTGGACGCGATCCTGTCGACGGCCACCTTCCACTGGATCGCCGACCACGACGCCCTGTTCGCGAACCTGGCGGCCGTCCTGCGGCCGGGCGGACAGCTGGCGGCCCAATGCGGAGGCGCCGGCAACATCGCCTCGATCGAGGCGGCGTTGGGCCAGATCGACGAGGACCTCCGCGGACGGAAGCACTTCGCCACGCCGGAGGCCACGGCCGCCCGGCTGGAAGCGGCCGGGTTCGTCGAGGTGGAGACGTGGCTGCACGAGGAGCCGACGCCGCTGCCCGAAGGCGATCTGGAGCCGTACCTGGAGACGATCTGCCTGGGCGACCATGTGGAGGGGATGAGCCCGGAGCAGCGGCGGGCGTTCGTGCACGAGGTGGCGTCGAGGATGCCCGAGCCGCTGATCGACTACGTGCGACTGAACATCCGCGCCCGCCGGGCCTGATCGCGTCAGTTCCCGAGCAGGCCGTACCAGAGCAACCCGGCCAGCGCCGATCCCGCCACCACCGGGATCACCTTCCATCGGAACCGCCACATCCCCACGAACGCCACCAGGGCCACCACGACCGCGAACGGGTCCACGCTCGACCACACCGGTCGCACCACGTCGAACCGCCCGAGCACGCGCGACACCCGAACCTCGTCGAACAACGTCGACAGCGCGAACGTCACCGCCAGGTTCGCGATCACGCCCACCACCGCCGCCGTGATCGTCTCGAGGGCCGCGCCGAGCCGCCGGTTCCCGCGCAACCCCTCGATGTAGGGCGCCCCCAGGAAGATCCACAGGAAGCACGGGGCGAACGTCGCCCACACCACCACGCACGCCCCCAGCACGCCCGCCACCAGCGGATCCAGGTCGCCCGGATGCTGATACGCGCCGACGAACCCCACGAACTCCAGCACCATGATCAGCGGCCCCGGCGTGGTCTCGGCCAGCCCGAGCCCCACCACCATCTGGCCCGGGAGCAGCCATCCGTACGTCGAGACCGCCGCCACGTTCACGTAGGCGAGCACCGCGTACGCCCCGCCGAACGTCACCAGCGACGCCCGGCTGAAGAACCACCCCATCTGCGTGAGCGTGTCGCCGGGCCCGCGCCAGGCCGCCACCAACGCGATCGGCACCAGCCACACGACCAGCCCCACCACGAGCGTCACCAGCGTCCGGGCCACCGTCGGCTTCGTGTGCTCGGCCCGCGGGGCATCGTCCGCGATCGCGACCCGCTCGTGCTCCTCCAGTTCCTCGACCACCCCGACGCGGAACCGGTCGGGCCACGCCGAGCCGCCCACGAGCCCGATCGCGCCGGCGACCAGCACGATCACCGGGAACGGCACGTGCACCACGTAGATCGCCACGAACGCCGCCACCGCGACGGCGACCATGAGCCCGTTCGCGAGCGCCTTCTGGCCGATGCGGATCGTCGCCGAGGCCACGATCGCGATCACCGCCGGCGCCAGTCCCGCCAGCGTCGCCGACACCCAGGTGACGTCGCCGTGCGCCACGTACACCCACGACAGCGCCAGCAACACGAAGAAGCTCGGCAGCACGAACATCACGCCGGCCACGAGACCGCCGCGCACCTTGTGCAGGAGCCAGCCGAGGTAGATCGCGAGCTGCTGGGCCTCCGGGCCGGGCAGCAGCATGCAGAAGTTCAGGGCATGCAGGAACCGGCCGTTCGACACCCAGCGGCGGCGCTGCACGATCTCCTCGTGCATGATCGCGATCTGGCCGGCGGGACCGCCGAAGTTGATGAACCCGAGCTTCACCCAGAAGCGCGCGGCTTCACGGAACGTCACGCCGTGCTGCGGCGTCTCGTCGCTCACGGAGCGGAGTGTAGGTGGGTCAGATGAACAGCGATACCGCGGCGTCGCGCATCTCGGCGATCGCGGTGGCGGCGCCGATCGGCTCCTCGAGCCCGTCGAGCAGGTCCTCGTGCTTGAGCCCCAGCAGGTCCATCGTCATCTGACACGGGATCAACCGAACCCCGAGGTCCTGCGCGGTGGCGATCAACTCCTCGGGCTTGGCCACCTGGTGGTCGTCCGCGAGCTTCTTGAACATGGTCGGGCCGGCGCCGGCGAAGTGGTAGCGCGAGAGCTTGGCCTTCTGCGCCGAACCCGGGTTCATGGCGCTCATCATCTTCTGCATCCAGTTGTCCCCGGTGATGCGCACGCCGGGCTTCACGATGGCGAACAGCCCCCAGAAGGTGAAGAACACGCTGGACTCCATGCCGCTCGCTGCGGCGGTGGTGGCCAGGATCGTGGTGGGCCAGATGCGGTCGAGGTCACCGCCCCAGGCGATGATCGTCAGCTTGTTCTTCTTCTTCACCGGGCTCTGGCCGGCCTCGAGCGCCTCGATCCGGGCGAGGAGCTCGGCGTAGGTGGGAGCGTCGGTGGCGACGGTTTCGGCAGCCATCGAAGATCACACCTTGCGGACCAGGTAGCGGTACTGACCCGGCGTGGGTTCGTCGGATCTCGACCAACTCGTTGCCGCTGATCTCGGCCCAGCTGGGGACGTCGGACTTGGAGCCGGGGTCGGTCGCCAGGAGCTCGAGCAGGTCACCCGACGCGGCGTCCCTCAGGGCCTTGGCCAGGGACACCAACGGGCCGGGGCACGACTGCCCGCGTGCGTCGACGGTGACGGTTGCGGTGCTGGGAACGACGGACATGGAGGACCTCCAGACGGAGCGGTGAGGAGCCTGCGGAAAGGGAGAGGCAGGATCAGCGGGGAGCGTTGGGACCGCTCCGGGTCACGCGGAACAGCAGATGCGATCGGGGATCATGGCCCCCACGATGCCGGCTTCGCGTGTGCAGATCATTTGCAGGTGCAACAGCCTACCCGACCCCGACCATTCCGAACAAGCGCCTTCCGGCCTAGCCACTCGCACTCGGTAGACTGGCCGACACGATGACGAAGCGATAACCCGACCAGGACCCATCTCGCGTGTCGTTCCAGGCGCGCCTGTCCTTCGGAGTCGCCGTCATGGCTCTCACCTCGTCCCGCTCTCAGCTCACCGCTCGTTCCCTCGCGAAGTCCCAGGGTGGACTCGTCGTGCTCGACGACGTCTCGCTCACGGTGGGCCCGGGGTCCAGGATCGGCTTGCTCGGCCCCAACGGCGTCGGCAAGTCGACCCTGCTGCGGATCCTGGCCGGCGTCGAACATCCGGACCGCGGGATCGTGGAACGAGCCCCCGCAGCCATGACCGTCGGCCTGCTCGACCAGGAGCCCGAAGGCCGTGACGAGACCCTGGGCGCCTTCCTGGCGCGGCGCACCGGCGTGGGCGAGGCGACCGCGGCGGTCGAGACCGCTTCCGCGGCGATGACCGAGGACCTCGCGTCGATCCAGCGCTACACCGATGCGCTCGAGCACTTCGACCGGCTCGGCGGCCACGACTTCGAACCTCGAGCGGCGACGGTGGCGAGCGAACTGGGCTTCCCCGGACTCGACGCGCCGATGGATCGCCTGTCGGGTGGACAACGAACCCGCGCCGCGCTCGCCGCGATCGTCCTGGCGCGGTTCGACGTGCTCCTGCTCGACGAGCCCACGAACAACCTCGACGCCGACGCGCTCGAACGGCTCGAGGCCTTCGTCGCCGGCTTCAGCGGCGGGATCGTGGTCGTCTCGCACGACCGGGCGTTCCTGGACAGCACCGTGAACCGGTTCGTCGAGCTGGACCCGTTCACCCGTCGGGCGTCCGAGTTCGCCGGCAGCTGGAGCGACTACGTCGCCGATCGCGAACGCCGCCGGAACCAGGCGCGGGAAGCCCACGATGCGGCGTTGGCCGAGCGCGCGCGGTTGCAACGACGCGCGCGGGAGATCCGTGGTGAGGCGGCCGCCGGCGCCGGGCGGGCCAAACGGGAGGACGAGCCCGACAAGTACATCCGGTCCGCCAAGGCGGCGGGCGCGCAGGAGCATGCCGCCGGCGCCGCGCGCATCGAGCGCAAGCTGGAGAAGATCGACGTGCCCGACGCGCCTCGCGAGCGGTGGCAGCTCCGGATGGATCTGGCGCCGGCCACGCGCGGCAGCGACGTGGTGGCCCGGCTCACCGCCGCGGTGGTCCGGCGAGGGACGTTCCAGCTGGGACCGCTCGACCTGGAGATCGCCAGGGGCGAGCGGGTCGCGCTCGTGGGACCGAACGGCGCGGGGAAGTCGACGCTGCTGCACGCGATCGCCGGTGACCTCCCGCTGACGTCGGGCGACCGCGTGATCGGTCCCAGCGTCATCCCCGGTCTGTTGGATCAGGACCGCGACCCGTTCGAACCCGGTGAGGACCTGCTCGCGATGGTGGCCAGGACCACCGGCGTGGTGGGCGCCGAGGCCAGGTCGCTGCTGGCGAAGTTCGAGCTGGGCGCCGACGACGTGCACCGGCCCGGCGACGAACTCTCGCCGGGTGAGCGGACGCGGGCCACCCTGGCCGTGCTGGCCGCCGAACGCACGAACCTGCTCCTGCTCGACGAGCCGACCAACCACCTGGACCTGGCCGCGATCGAGCAGCTGGAGCACGCGCTGGCCGGCTACCGGGGGACGTTCGTGATCGCCACCCACGACCGGCGGTTGCTGGAGACGATCGGCATCACCCGCACGATCGGCTTCGGTGGAGACGAGGGCTAGCCCGGGTCGGGCGTGTTCAAGCACCCTGACGAACGACCCAGGATGCGCAGCCCTTCCAGGTCACCCGGACCGAAGTCGGTGACGCCGCCGCCGGCGCCCTCCATCAGCTCGCCGTCGACCTTCACGTGATCCAGACCCATCACGTGGCCGAGTTCGTGCAGCACCACCGGGCCCTGCGCGCCGATCCATCCGAAGCCGGGCCCGTTGGGATCCTCGGCGTTGATCGCGACCCAGCCGCTCACCAGGACGTCGCTGCCGTCCGAAGGCACCTGCGGCGCCGCCACCCCGGCCGCCGTGTGTCCGTCGGAGGAGAACGAGATCGGGGAATCGTCCGGATCGACCCAGGCGATCAGCACGGGTGCCCACTCGTCGCCGTACCGATCGGGTTGATAGGAGTCACGACGCTGGCTGGGTTCCTCGTCGGTCTCGCCGTCGTCGACGAACTGGATCCCGGTGGCCATGCGACACGCGACGGACCGATTCGGTGACGTCGTCGATCGAACCCGCCGGTGCGTCGGCGAGGTTGGTCACGTAGTGGATCGGATCGCACGGGTTCCACCGGATCGGATCGCCGGAGAAGTCGCGAGCCAGGAAGCGATACTCGTCGGCGCTGCCCTGCGGCGTGGGGGTCCGGAAGAGCACGGACGCGAAGATGCCCGCCACCAGGAACACGATCGTGAGAACCGCGGACCCGACCACCCACGCCGGGTAGCGGCGTCGGTGCGGCCCCGGAACGAGCGGCGGCCACGGCGGCAGCGGCACGCCCGAAGGCGTCTGATCGGGCCGCTGCGGGATCTGAGGGGGAAGGTACTGGGACGTGACGAGCTCCTAGGACCGGGACGCAACCATCGTAGGGCTCATCGGCAGTTCCGATGGTTCACCGAACCCTGGCTCGGCGTTCCTTCGGCCAGTAGATCACCAGGACCTTCGCCTTCAGTTCTTCCGTCGTGACGGGGCCGAACTGACGGCTGTCGGTTGAGGCGGGTTCGAAGTCGCCTTCGATCCACCATTCATCGGCGCCGAGCGTCCGACCGTCTCGGACGTCACCGGGAACGCCCACGATGCGCTTCACCATCTCGAAGCCGGGACGGCCGGGGTGTTCGACCACCACGACATCACCGCGGGAGTACGACGAGGGCGTCGCGACCAGCGCCCAGTCGCCGGGAGCCAGGGTGGGGGCCATGGAGCCGCCTTCGATCTCGATGCGCGAGGGCTTCCAGCGCAGACATGCCCACGCGACGCCGGCCGCCACGACGACGCCGGCGACGGCTCCAGACGCCCGTTTCCGACCGCGGTGGTAGGTTTCGGGTTCGAGGCCGAGGGAACGGTCATCGAACGAAGGAGGCGGTTCCATGTTCGAAGCATTCCTCAAGCCACGCCGCACCGTCCATGCGCATTGCGACCTGCCGTGTGGTGTGTACGACCCCGCGCAAGCACGCATCGAAGCGGAGTCCGTGAAGGCCTGCCAGGAGAAGTACCAGGGCAGCGACGACGCGATCTTCCAGGAGCGCGCGATCACGATCAAGGAAGAGCGGGCCGACCTGGTCAAGCACCACCTGTGGGTGCTGTGGACCGACTACTTCAAGCCCGAGCACGTGGAGAAGTACCCGGACCTGCACGACAAGTTCTGGAAGGCGACGAAGCTCGCCGGCGACTCCAAGAAGTCCACGGACCCGGCGCAGGGCCAGCAGCTCCTCGACGCGATCGACGAGCTCGGCAAGATCTTCTGGGAGACCAAGTCCTGATCTAGGACGATCCCTGCACGACCGTTCGTAACGAAGCCCGGGGCGCCAGGTGCCCCGGGCTTCGTCGTCACCAGACCCGTACCCATCCCCCCTCGTACGGGGAAAGTGACCCGGTGGACGAGGCCGTCGGATCCCACATCCACCGGGACGTAGAGACGGACCTGGCGAGGTGGAGTGGGTCTGGCGGCACCCCACCCCGCCCGGTCTCGTAGCGACTACATCGGCATCGGGCACGCCGGCGGCGCAGTGGTCGAAGGGCCAGAGCTGTGGGCCGAACGGCGGAGCCATCGGGATCGAACGGTCCGGGCCGTCCGCAGGGGATGCCCTGTTAGGCTCGCCGACCGTGAAGGACGTCGGACTCGTCGGGGTGCCGTTCAGCGGTAAGAGCACGCTGTTCACCGCGATGACGCGCGCGGGTTCGCAGGGCGGCCAGGCCAACATCGCAGTCGTGCCGGTGCCCGATCCGCGTCTGCAGGTGCTCACCGACATGGAGTCGTCGAAGAAGACCGTCGCGGCGCAGGTCCGGTTCGTGGACGTACCCGGTGGCGTGTCGAGCGCCCAGGGCATCGCGAAGCTGCGAGAGGTGGACGCGCTCGCGGTGGTGTTGCGCTGCTTCGGCGCGGACGCCTCGCCTGTCGACGAGCTCGAGACCGTGCGCGGAGAGTTGCTGCTCGCCGACCTCGGCGTGATCGACAGCGCGCTCGAGAAGGCCGAGAAGAAGGCGCGCGGCAAACCCGGTCCCGAGGTGGACGCGCTGCGCCGAGCCAAGGAATCGCTCGAGGCCGAGACGCCGCTGCGCGACGCGGGCGTGACCGACGAGGACGCGGCGCATCTGCGCGGTATCGCGCCGCTGACGCTGAAGCCCGAGGCGATCATCGCGAACCTGGAAGAAGGCCTGGAGGTTCCGCCGGCGCTCGCGGAGGTCGGTGCCGTCGGCGTCTACGCCTCGATCGAGGCCGAGACCGCGGAGATGGACGCCGACGAAGCCCGCGCGCTGCTCGAAGAGTTCGGCGTGAGCGAACCGGGCTTGGAGACGGTGATCGCGGCGAGCTACCAGGCGATCGACCTCATCACGTTCCTCACCACCGGCGAGGACGAAACGCGCGCGTGGGAAGTGCGGCGAGGCGCGAAGGCGCCCGAAGCCGCCGGCGTGATCCACTCGGACCTGGAGCGTGGGTTCATCCGCGCCGAGGTGATCGGCTACGACGAACTGATCGCCGCGGGGTCGCTGGATGCCGCGAAGGCCGCCGGGAAGCTTCGGCAAGAAGGCAAGGACTACGTGGGAAACTGCGGCAAGAGGGTAAGGACTACGAGGTGGCCGAGGGCGACATCCTCAACATCCGCTTCAACGTCTAGCCGAACCCTATGAACGAGTCCTGAGCCGTCTCAGGAGTACCCCCGTTCCCACACCACCACCACCACCACCACAACTACGACTCAGCTCCGCGGGGGGTAGCCTCCTGTCTATGAGCGGAACCGACAGCTACCGCATCGGCGAAGCCGCCAAGACCCTCGGCGTCCGCGTCGAGACGCTCCGCCGCTGGGAACGCGACGGCAAGCTCCGTGTCGACCGCACGTCCGGCGGCCAGCGCACCGTCCCGGCCTCGGAGGTCGCACGCCTCCTCTCCGAGCGCCGCAGCGACGAACCCATCGCCGCCGCCAGCGCCCGCAACCGGTTCCCCGGCGTCATCACCGAGGTCAAGCGCGACGGCCTCGCCGCCACCGTCGAGATCCAGGCGGGCCCGCACCGCGTCCTCGCCTTCATCACGCGCGAAGCCGCCGATCAGCTCGGCCTCGAGCCGGGCATGGAAGCCGTGGCCACGGTCAAGGCCACGAGCGTGATGGTCAACCTGCCGGAGAGCTAGCGGCGCGACGCTCAACCAGCTCGGTAGCTAGCTTCGTGCTATGTCCTCACCAGATATCTCTGGCGTCATCGAGCCGCGAAGCCGTATGCTGCACCCTCGCACCTACCGAGGAGGGTTCTCGATGAAACGCCTGTTCGCGCTGCTGCTGGCCACCACGCTCGTGATGGCCGCGTGTTCCTCCGATGACGACGGCGGCGACACCTCCTCGTCCGCCACCGAACCGGCCGAAACCACCGAGCTCACGGTCTTCGCAGCCTCCTCACTGACCGCCGTGTTCCAGGACGCGATCGGGCCGGCCTTCGAGGATGCCAACCCCGGCGTCACGGTGAGCTTCAACGTGGGTGCCTCCGATGCCCTCGCCGGCCAGATCCAGAGCGAAGGCACCGCCGACGTGTTCGCGAGCGCGAGCGGCACGTGGATGGACGAGGTCGAGAAGGATCCCGGCGTGAGCGACCGCACCGACTTCGTGATGAACCGGCTCGTCATCATCACCCCGCCCGACAACCCGGCCGACATCCAGTCGATCGACGATCTCGCGACCCCGGGGGTCCAACTCGTGCTAGCCGCCGAAGGAGTGCCCGTGGGCGACTATGCGCGAGAGGCCCTCGACAACGCCGGGATCCTCGACGAGGCGCTCGCGAACGTCGTGTCCAATGAAGAAGACAACGCGAGCGTCGTCGCGAAGATCACCACGGGCGGCAGCGAAGCCGACGCCGCGATCGTCTACACCTCCGACGTTTCCGATGCGGCCGGCAACGACGTGAACGCGGTCACGATCCCCGAGGACGTCAACGTCATCGCCACGTACCCGATCGCGGTCGTCGAAGGAGCCCCGAACGCCGATCGTCGCCGCCGACTTCGTCGCGTACGTGGTCGAGTTCCGAGGGCCAGGCCACCTTGAAGGAGTACGGCTTCGAACCGGTAGCGTGACCGCCATGCACCGGCGCCTTCCCCTGGGCATCACGATCCTCGCCGTCATCGGCGCGGCGTTCGTCGTGCTCCCGGTGCTGGCGCTGGTGATCCGGGCGCCGTGGGGCGACCTTTCGACGTCGCTCTCGGGGGTCGGCGCCACCACGGCGCTGCGCCTGTCGATCGAGGTCTCGCTCGCCGCGACCGCCCTGTCGCTGCTGTTCGGTGTCCCGCTCGCCTGGCTCCTGGCGCGCGGGACGTTCCCGGGGCGGTCGGTGCTGCGCGCGATGGTCGTGCTGCCGATCGTGTTGCCGCCGGTGGTCGGCGGGATCGGTCTGCTCAACGCGCTCGGTCGCAGCGGGGTCGCCGGGCAGTGGCTCTACGAGGGCCTCGGGATCCAGCTCACGTTCACGATCTGGGGGGCGATCATCGCGGCCACCTTCGTGTCGATGCCGCTCGTCGTGCTCGCCACCGAAGCGGGATTCCACTCGTTGGACCGGCGCTACGAGATGGCTGCGACCACCCTCGGGGCCTCGCAGGGCCTGGCGATGCGCCGCGTGGTGCTCCCCATGCTCATGCCGTCGATCGTCGCGGGCGCCGTGCTGTGCTGGGCGCGCGCGCTCGGTGAGTTCGGCGCCACCATCACGTTCGCGGGGAACCTCGAAGGCCGCACCCAGACGCTGCCGCTCGCGGTGTACCAGGCGCGGCAGACCGACCCGGGCGGCGCCATCTTCCTGTCGTTGATCCTGGTGGTGATCTCGATCGTGGTGCTGGTCGCGATGCGCGATCACCTCATGAAGGCGCGCTGACGTGGGGCTGCGAGCCGACCTCGCCATCACGCGCGGCGCCTTCGACGTGCGCGCTCGCGCTCGAAGCGGCCGACGGCGAGACCCTCGCGCTCCTCGGACCCAACGGCGCCGGCAAGACCACCGTCGTCGAAGCGCTCGCGGGCCTCGTCGAAGCCACCGAGGACGCCACGATCGAGCTCGACGGTGAACGGATCGATCAGCTCCCGCCCGAGCGACGCCGGGTCGGCGTGTGCTTCCAGGACGACCTGTTGTTCCCCCACCTGTCGGTCCTGGAGAACGTGGCGTTCGGCCTTCGGGCGCGCGGCACGGCCAAGGCAGCCGCACGCACCCGCGCCGGCGAACTCCTCCAGCGGTTCGCCCCCGGGGTGCGGCCGGCCGCGAAGCCGCGGGAGCTCTCCGGTGGGGAACGGCGGCGCGTCTCGCTGGCTCGCGCGCTCGCCACCGACCCCCGGCTGCTGCTGCTGGACGAACCCCTCGCCGGCGTGGACGTCACCGCCCGCGGGCAGATCCGATCGCTGCTGCGCGAGGTCGCCGACGGGTTCGACGGGGTCGTCGTGCTCGTGGCCCACGACCCGCTCGACGCCCTCACCCTGGCGGATCGTGTCGCCATCATGGAGGGCGGCCGGCTCACCCAGGAGGGCACGCCCGATCAGATCCGGAGCGCGCCACGATCGCCCTACGCCGCCGACCTGGTGGGCGTGAACCTGTTCACCGGCGCGCTGGAACCGCTCGAGGACGGCGCGGCCACGCTGCGGACGGCCGCCGGCACGATCACCGTCGCCCCCGAAGGCGCGCCGGAGCCCGGAGCCGCGGCGTTCGCCACGCTGCGTCCGGCCGACGTCTCGCTCCACCTGGAACGTCCCGAGGGATCGGCTCGAAACGTGTTCGAGGGCACCGTGGACGAGGTCGCGATCGACGCCGACCGGGCGCGGGTTCGGCTGGACACGCAACCGCCGTTGATCGCCGAGGTCACCGCGGGGTCGATCGCGCGGTTGGGCCTGGCGCCGGGGACCCACGCCTGGGCCAGCTTCAAGGCCGTGGAGGTCTCATTGCATCTCGTCGACCAGCCCGATGACCGGGCGCGGCAACCGGCAACGGAGTCGACCGCAACCGGTACCCTGAGCGAGTGAAAACGACCGAGCGGGAGTCGCTCGAGGCTCCCGAGCCCGGCGACGACGCCCCCGAAGAAGAGCACAAGCACAAGAACCCGGTGGTGCAGTTCCTGGGAGAGCTGCCCGGTCTCATCATCATGGCCTTCGTCCTGGCCCTGTTGATCAAGACCTTCCTGGTGCAGGCGTTCTTCATCCCGTCGGGCTCGATGGAACCCACCCTGATGCCGGGCGACCGGGTCCTGGTGCTGAAGGTCCCCTACTACTTCCACGACCCGCGGCGCGGCGACATCATCGTGTTCGAAGATCCCGATCCCACCGACCAGCCCGACCGCGGCGCCGTCGGCGGGTTCTTCCACTGGATGTTCGAGGGTCTGGGGGTCCAGCGGCCCGACAACGAGGACTTCATCAAGCGGGTGATCGGGGTGCCGGGTGACACCGTGTTCGCCAAGGACGGGCAGGTGTACGTGAACGATCAACCGATCGACGAGCCCTACCTCACGCAGAAGACGGCCGATTTCGCGCCGGTGAACGTGCCCGACGACATGCTCTTCGTGCTGGGTGACAACCGCGGGAACTCTCAGGACTCACGGTTCGGTCTGGGCATCGCCACGAAGGGGTCGAAAGGCGTGGGGTTCATCCCCATCGACAAGGTGATCGGCAAGGCCGAGATCATCATCTGGCCGCCTTCGAGGCTGGGCTTACTCCACTAGTCCAGCTCAGACTACTTCCGTGGGACGGCCCGGTTCCTCGGACCCACCGGCTGCTCCCCCGGCACGAACAACCGCGCGAACGACCACACGATCGCCGCGATGCCGAATCCGGCGAGCCACACGATCGCCGGCGGGTCATCCAGCGCGAAGAACGTGGCGCTGGGCGGCCATATCAGCGCGATCACGAACAGGCCCGCCATCGTCCAGATCAACGCGAGGCGCGACCGCGTGAGCGGCGCCGACAGGATCGACAGCACCAGGAACCCGATCCAGGTCAGCACCATCACCGCGGTGGTCTGCGCTTCGAGCAGGGTGACGCCGGGTTCGTTCGCCGCCAACCGGTACGCGAGCAGGGTGGCGATCGCCGCGAGCGTGCCGGTGGGGATCGCGAACCGGAGCACGCGCTCCACGAACCCCGGGCGGAACCGTTCGGTGTTGGGCGCGAGCGCCAGGAAGAACGACGGGATCCCGATCGTCAGCGCACCGATCAACGTCAGGTGCCGCGGCAGGAACGGGAACACGAATCCCGCCACGCCCGTCGCGAGCGAGATCAACATCGCGTACACGGTCTTGTTCAGGTACAGGCCGCTCGTGCGCTCGATGTTGCCCAGGACCCGGCGACCCTCGGCCACCACCGGCGGCAGCGCGTCGAAGTTGGAGTCCAGCAACACCAGCTGCGCCACCGCGCGGGTGGCATCGCTCCCCGATCCCATCGCCACGCCGATGTCGGCGTCCTTCAGCGCGAGCGCGTCGTTCACGCCGTCGCCCGTCATCGCGACGGTGTGGCCGTGCGCCTGCAATGCCTGCACCATGGCTCGCTTCTGTTGCGGCGTGACGCGGCCGAACACCCCGTGGGATTCGAGCGTGCCCGCGAGTTCGTCGAGATCCTCGGAAAGCGTGCGGGCGTCGATCGGTTCGTCGGCGTCGGGCAGACCCAGCTGCCGGGCGATCGCTCCCACGGTGCGGGGGTCGTCGCCCGAGATCACCTTGACGGTGACGTCCTGCTCGCGGAAGTACCGCAGCGTGTCGGCGGCATCGGGCCGCGGCAGATCGCCCAGGATCACGAGCGCGACGGGCTCGAGGGCCTGCGGCAGCTCGTCGCCGTCGAGCCGGTCGGCCGAGGCCAGGAGCACGACGCGCTTGCCCTCGTCGGACAGGGCGCCGACGCGTTCATGAACCTCGTCGTGCCCACCGATCGGCACCCATCAGGACGTCGGGGGCTCCCAGCAGCCACGCCCCATGACCGTCGAACGAGGCGCCGCTCCACTTGCGGGCGCTGGAGAACGGCACCGTGGCGTCGGCCGTCCAGTCGGGAGCCTGGTCGAACCGGTCGCGGATCGCGAGCATCGTGGCGTTGGGCGCCGAGTCGGCGGCCGCGATGGCCGCGAGCGCATCGGTGGCGGCGTCATCGTCGTCCTGCCCCGTCAACAGGTCGACGTCCTCGACCGCGAGCTTGCCCTGGGTGAGCGTGCCGGTCTTGTCGATGCACAGCATGTCGACGCGCGCGAGCCCTTCGACGGCGGGGAGCTCCTGCACCAGGACGCGTTGGCGCGCGAGCCGTCGCACGGCCACGGCGAAGGCCAGCGAGGTCAGCAGCACCAGCCCTTCCGGCACCATCGCGACGGTGCCGGCGACGGCGCCCGAGACCGCTTCACGCCAATCGTCGGAGGCGCGGAGCTGGGAGATGAACAGCAGCACCGCGGTGGGGATGATCGCGAACGTGACGTAGGTGAGGATGCGGTCGATGCCCGAGCGCAGTTCCGAGCGGGTGAGCGTGAACCGGCGCGCGTCCTGCGCCAGCTGCACCGCGTAGGCCTCCTTGCCCACCTTGCTCGCGCGGTAGCGCCCCGAACCGGCGGCGATGAACGACCCCGACAACACGTCGTCGCCCGGAGCCTTGACCACGGGTTCGGACTCGCCGGTCAGGAGCGATTCATCGACCTCCATGCCGGCGCTCGCGAGCACGACGCCGTCCACCACGATCTCGGACCCTGCCGTGACGTCGAGGACGTCGTCCAGGACGAGCTCGCCGACGGCGACCTCCTGGACCTCGCCGTCACGGACGGCTCGCGCTTTCGGCGCGGTGAGAACGGTGAGCGAGTCCAGGGTCTGCTTCGCCCGCAGCTCCTGGTAGATCCCGATCGCCGCGTTCGCGATCAGCACGAACCCGAACAACGCGTCCTGGAACGGGCCCACGATCAGGATCACCACGAGCATCGCGCCCAAGATCGCGTTGAACCGCGTGAAGATGTTGCCGCGCACGATCTGGGACACCGTGCGGGTGGGAGCCGCGGGGACGTCGTTGATCTGGCCGCGGTCGACCCGCTCGGCGACCTCGGCCGCCGTCAGTCCTCGTTCGGGATCCGAGGCCGATCGGTCACGGTCGTCGGGTTCAGCGCGGGTCTCGAGCTCGGGCATCGGCCCGAGCCTAGCGGGCTACGCTGGGACGCATGAAGGACCCAGGGCTGGATCCGGCCGGCTCCCATGCGCGAGTTCGACGTCGAGGACCGACGATCGACCTGGTTGGAGCTGTTCTTCGACCTGTGCTTCGTGGCCGCGATCGCGGCGCTCGCCGACGGGTTGCACCACGACCCGACGATGCAGGGCCTGTGGCACTTCGCGCTGCTGTTCGTGCCGGTGTGGTGGGCGTGGATGGAGTTCACCTGGTTCGCGACGGCGTGGGACAACGACGACCTGTTCCACCGGCTCGCGATGCTGCTCGCGATGCTGCTGGTCATCGTGATGGCCGCCGGCATCGCCTCCCTGCTCAAAGGCAAGGGCGACTCGCTGTTCGTGTGGTCCTACGCGGGACTGCAGCTGCTGTTGATCGTGATGTTCGTGCGGGTGTGGCCGCATGCGGGACGAGCGCGCGGGCTCGTGCGCGATTACATGATCGGCGACGCGATCGGCGCGGTGCTGATGGTGGGCTCGCTGTTCGTCGATCCGCCGCTCCGCTATTGGATCTGGGCCGCCGCCGTCGCGGTGCTGATGATCGCGCCGGCGTTCGCGGTGCGCGCCTACGAGGGCCAGCCGTTCGACTCCCGGCACATCCCCGAGCGCTACGGCCTGTTCACGATCATCGTGCTGGGTGAAGGGGTGGTCGCGGTCACCGCGGGCCTCTCGGACGTGTCGCTCGACGGCGGTTCGGTCGCGTCGGCGCTCCTGGGCTTCGGGATCGCGGCGGCGATCTGGTACGCCTACTTCGAGACGGTGTCGTCGTCGGCGCTGTCGCGTGAACGCGTGGGAGCGTCGTTCCTCTGGGGGTACGGGCACCTGTTCGCCTTCGCGGGCATCGCGGCCGCCGCCGTCGGAGTGGAACTGGCCATCGAGGCGGGGGCGCACGGCGATCACGGGCTGTCGTCGGCGACCCGGCTGATGCTGTGCGCCGGGCCGGCCGCGTTCCTGCTGGCGCTCGCCGCGATCCACAAGACGACGATCCGGACGTGGGACACCGTCATGACCCAGCGGATGGGGGCGATCGCGGTGCTGCTCGGTGTGGCGGCGTTCGGACGCGGGCTCGCCCCGGCGATCCTGGTGGGCATCGTGTTCGTGGTGCTCACGGTGACGGTGGCCTTCGACGTCGTGCGGGCCGGCGGCAAGGGCCTGGCCGCCGAGGACGCGCCCGGCGACGAGACCCACGTGCCGGGCCCCGTCTAGGGGTTCAGGCGCCGGGGAGCTCGCGTTCGGCGGCCCAGGCGTCGAGCAACGCGTACGCCTCGGCCTCGTCGATGGGACCGCGCTCGAGTCGAAGCTCCATCAGGTGGTCCAGCGCCTCGCCGACGATGCGCCCGGGTTCGATACCGAGGTGCTCCATCACCTGGGCGCCGTTCAGCGGCGGCCGCATGGCCTCCAGGTTCTCCTGCTCGGCGAGTCGCGCGATGCGCTCTTCCAACTCGTCCTGCAGCCGTGCGAACCGCGCCGCCTTCTGCTCGTTGCGCGTGGTGCAGTCGGCGCGGGTGAGCTGGTTGAGCTGGTCGAGCAGCGGGCCCGCGTCGCGGACGTAGCGGCGCACCGCGGCGTCGCTCCATCCGTCGCCGTACCCGTGGAACCGCAGGTGCATCTCCACCAGCTTGTGGACGTCGTCGATCATGTGGTTGGGGTAGCGGAGTTCGCGCATGCGCTTGTCCGCCATGCGGGCGCCCACCATCTCGTGGTGGTGGAACTGCACGCCGTCGTCGGTGATCTCGCGAGTGGCGGGCTTCCCGGCGTCGTGGAGCAGCGCCGCGATGCGCAGCGTCAGGTCGGGTTCGGTCCGCTCGACGACGGCGTAGGTGTGGTGCAGCACGTCCTTGTGCCGGTGCACGGGATCCTGTTCGAGCTGCATCGCGGAGAGTTCGGGCAGGAACCCGTCGGAGACGCCGGTCTCGACCAGGAGCTCCAAGCCCTTGCCGGGACCGGGCGAGACCAGCAACTTGTCGAGCTCGTCGCGGATCCGCTCGGCCGAGACGATCTCGAGCCGCCCGCGCATCGCGCGCATCGCGTCCACCACCCGCTGCGTCGGCGTGACGTCGAGTTGGGCCACGAACCGCGCCGCACGCACCATCCGCAGTGGATCGTCGGTGAACGCGACCTCGGGGTCCAACGGCGTGTCGAGCACCTTCGCCGCGAGGTGGCGGATACCGCCGTAGGGGTCGACGAACGCGCCGTCGGGCAGGGCGATCGCCATCGCGTTGATCGTGAAGTCCCGGCGGGACAGGTCGGTGTCGAGATCCTTGCCGAACGTGACCGAGGGCTTGCGGTGCTCCTCGGCGTAGACCTCCTGGCGGAAGGTGGTGATCTCCAGCCGCTGGTCCTGCTTCATCGCACCGACCGTGCCGAACGTCACCCCGACCAGGTACTGACGGTCCGCCCAGCCGCGCAGGATCGCGGTGGTGTCGGAGGGGTGCGCGCTCGTGGTGAAGTCCAGGTCCGCCGAGCGGCGCGAGAGCACCAGATCGCGCACGCTGCCGCCCACCAGGTAGAGCTCGTGGCCGGCCGCGGCGAAACGCTCGCCGAGCTCCTTGGCGAGGGCGGGGACGTCGAGCACCGCGCCGGACGCGGCAGGATCGGCCATGACGCGTCGAGCATAGCGGTGAGGTCCTGGCGTCAGGGCGCACCGGCTCCAGGCATCGAGCGTCTCTACGCCGGATCCGATATGGCCTCGGGGGGTTCTGCTCAGGCGATCGTCAACAGGTATGCATGTTGCGAACTAGGACGCAACCCGTACGCCGTTGACGATCCGCCGGGGGACACCACCGGCCATCACCGAACCCAGGCCACGGAGCGGTAGCGTCACCACCATGCCCACCTGGCTGGGGTTCGTGTGGACGTCGCCGAACACGCTCATCGGCCTGGTCTTGGGACTGTGCACGTTCCAGCGTCCGCGGGTCGCCGACGGCGCCATCATCTTCGACCGGGCGCCCAGGGGCCTCACCGCCGTGATGCTCCGCGCTCACCGCGTGGCCATGACCGTGGGGTTCGTCATCCTCTCGGCGCGGCCCGTCACCGGGCGCCTCCTGGCGCACGAGCAGCACCACATCCGTCAGTACGAAGCGTGGGGCCCGCTGTTCATCCCGGTGTACCTCGTGCTGGCGATCGGGTACGGCTACCGCCGCCATCCGATGGAGATCCGGGCGCAGCGGGCCGCGGGCGAGATCTAGAAGGGCAGGCCCTCGGACTCGGGCATGGACGACAGCCGGTCCAGGACCCCACGGAGCTTCAGGTCGAAGTCGTGGGGGTTGGTGGCGGCGCGGCGGGCGTCGTCCTCGCTCACCAGTCCGTCCTTCACCAGCTTCACCAACGACTGGTCGAACGTCTGCATCCCGTAGAACTCGCCTTCGCTGATCACGTCGACGATCTGGTCCGTCGTGTTGGGGTCGACGATCCGGTCGAACACGCGTCCGGTGTTCACCAGCACCTCGACCGCCGGCACGCGGCCCTTGGCGTCGGCCTTCACCACGAGTCGCTGCGACACGATCCCGCGGAGCGAGCCCGCGAACGAGGTCCGCACCTCCTTCTGCTGGTGCGGCGGGAACAGGTCGAGGATGCGGTTGATCGTCTCCATGCAGTCGATCGTGTGGAGCGTCGAGATCACCAGGTGCCCGGTCTCGGCGGCCTGGATGGCGCTGAGGGCCGAGTCGCCGTCACGGATCTCGCCGACGAAGATCACGTCGGGGTCCTGGCGGATCACGTGCTTGAGGGCGTTGGCGTAGCTGTCGGTGTCGATCCCGATCTCGCGCTGCTGGATGATCGAGAGCACGTCGTCGTGCACGACCTCGATCGGGTCCTCGATCGTCACGATGTGCGTGCGTCGCGTCCGGTTGATGTGCCCGATCATCGAGGCGATCGTCGTGGTCTTGCCGGTTCCGGTGGGGCCGGTGATCAACACCAGCCCTCGCGGTGAATCTCCCAGCGTCTCCATCACGGGGGGAAGCCGAAGCTCTTCGAACGTCGGCACCTCGCTGCGGACACGACGGATCGCCAGGCCCACCACGCCGCGCTGCCGGAACACGTTGACCCGGAAGCGGCCGACGCCGGTGAGCGTGGTCCCCAGGTCGGCCTCACTGGTCTCGGAGAACTCCCGCTTCTTGTGCTCGGACATGAGCAACATGGCGAACGACTCGGTGTCGGTGGAGGTGAGCACGTCGAAATCGGTCGGCGTCAACGTGCCGTCCACCCTGATGAAGGGCACGTTCCCGACCTTGAGGTGCAGGTCGCTCGCACCTCGCTCCACGGTGTACCGGAGCAGCTCGTCGATCTCCATGCCGGACCGGATCCCTTCAGCGTGGACCACCGCCGTTCGGCGGTCCTGTGGAACCATCGGCCGACCCCCGGAGACACCTAAGTCCTTCGCGGAGAATCCTCCCGCCTAGAATCCCTGCGATGAGCGAGGGATCCACCCCCGACGGAGGCGATGCGCCCAAGCGCAAGCGCCGCCGACGGCGCCGGCGTCGTCGCCCGGGCTCCCAAGCCGCCACGCAGACCACCCAGGCGCAACCCTCCGACCCGAACGCGAAGGAACCCGCCAAGCAGCAACCACGCGCCAAGGGCAAGCAGCCGTCGAAGGGCAAGAAGAAGCGGACCAAGAAGGCCGGGCGGCCCCACAACCAGGGCAAGGGGCCCGTGCAGCGTGAGATCTCGGCGGGCGGCGTGGTCTACCGACGCGATGGCGAGGAGATCGAGGTCGTGCTCGCCTCGCGGCGAACCCGCCGTGGGGAACTCGCCTGGGGTCTGGCCAAGGGCGGGATCGAGGAAGGCGAGAGCCATGAACAGGCCGCCGTCCGCGAGGTCAAGGAGGAGACGGGCTACGACGCCGAGATCGAAGCCTCGCTCGGCGACACCCGCTACTTCTACGTGTGGGAGGACACCCGGATCCGCAAGACCGTGCACTTCTTCCTGATGCGATGCACCGGTGGCGACCCCGACGATCGCGACGACGAGATGGAGGACGTGCGCTGGTTCCCGCTGGACCGCGCCCTCAAGCGCGCCGCCTATCGCGGTGAGCGCGAGGTCCTCGGGCGCGCCGCCGACCTCCTGCGATGACCGTCTTCGAAGCGATCCTCGGCGTGTTGATCGGCCTGGTCGCGGGCGTGCTCTCCGGCTTGTTCGGCGTGGGTGGCGGCATCGTGATGACCCCGGGCATCCAGGTGCTGTTGCAGACCTCCCCCATCGTCGCGCTCGCCACGCCCTTGCCGGTGATCCTGCCCACGGCGTTCACCGGGGCCATGACCTACCGCAAGGCCGGCGAGATCGACATGCGCGCGGTGGCGTGGATGGTGGGCCCGGGGATCGTGGGTTCGATCGCGGGGGCGGCGCTCACCGATGTGGTGAACACCCACCTGCTGCTGGTGATCACCGCGGTGTTGCTCGCCTGGCAGGCGGCCGACATCCTGCGCGGCGCGCGAGCCCGGGTGGACACCGGCGAGGGACCGCGCTTCGAAACGACGCCGTCCATGTACCTCGGGATCGGGTTGGTGGCCGGGTTCGTCAGCGGTCTGCTGGGTATCGGCGGCGGGCTCATCATGGTGCCCCTCCTGGTGGGCTGGCTGGGGATGCCGCTGAAGCGCGCGCTCGGGACCAGCCTGCTCACGATCGTGGCGCTGGTGATCCCCGGAACGATCGTGCATGCCGCGCTCGGCCACATCGACTGGGCGATCTTCGCGGTGGTGACGCTGGGCGCCGTGCCCGGGGCGCGGCTCGGAGCGCACATCGCGCTGGGTACGAAGGAGCGCACGCTGCGCCTGCTCGTCGGGTCGTTCCTGCTGGTCGTCGCGCTGGCCTACGGCACCACCGAGGCCATCGAGCTGCTCGGGAGCTAGCGGCACGGCCGCTACGATGAGGCCGCCGGCATGAGCATCCACCGCGCCCTGCGCGCATCCTTCGCGCTCTCCCTCATCGTCGCCGCGTGCCTGTTGCCCGCGGCCGGCGTGCGCGCGCAGGAGCCCCTCGTCTCCCTCACCCTGTTCTCCCAGACACCGGTCACGACCAACAGCGAGCCCGAGCTGGAACTGGTCGTACGCGCGGTCAACGCGGGCGACACGGCGATCGGCGACCTCTCGATCGGATTCACGATCGGCCCGACAGATCGTCTCGCGCGTCGTTGTACGAGCAGGCGCTGACCGACGGTCCCGGGCTCGCGACGATCTTCGCCAACTCCCTACCCTCAGGAAGGAACCCTCGAGCCAGGTCAGGCGCGGCTCTTCACCATCCGCCTCAACATGATCGACATCGACGCCATCGCGGTCCGGCGCTCGACTCCGCCGTCTACCCGGCGCAGGTCGACTTCCGCTCCTCGGATGCCCCGATCGCCGCGCTCAACACGCCCGCTGATCCACCTGGTGCGAGCTCCGGAGCAGCCGCTCCAGCTCGCGTGGTGGACCGAGGTCAGCGGTCCGATCGCCTTCGGTCCCGATGGCAGGCTGTCCGACACATCCCTCGAGGCGGCGGTCGCACCGGAGGGGGCGCTCGCGATGCAGGCCGACGCGCTCCTGCGCATGAACGAGGACCCCGACCTGCGCTCGACGATCGACCTGGTCGTCGAGCCGCTCCTGCTCGATCAGCTCGACCGCATGGCCGATGGCTACGAGCGAAGCGACGGCACGACCGTACCCGCCGATGAAGCGCCCGCCACCAACGCGGCGACCGTGCTGAAGACGCTCCGCAAGGTCGTGGAACGCAACGCCGTGCAGCTGTCCGCGATGCCCTTCTCCGCGCCGTTGCTGCCGGCCATGGTCTCCGGCGGGCTGGCGGACGACCTGCAGGATCAACGTGTCGTCGGTGCCGAGACCACCGAGAGCGCTGCTGGGGCCTGCGCCCGTGACGTCGGTGGCCCGTCCACCTACGGGCGCGATCGACGATCCCGCGCTCGACGACCTCGCCGCCCAAGGGATCGGCGCGGTGCTGGCCAACGCCGACGCGGTTGACCGCACGGCGCAGCTGAACGACTTCGCGCCGTTGCCGGCCGCCACCATCACCACGCCCTCCGGCGCCTCGATGGACCTCGTGCTCCCCGATCCCTCCGTCCAAGGCCTGTTGGCCGACCCGGAGCTGATCGCCGACCCCGTCCGTGCCGCCCAGGCGGTGCTGGGCGAGATCGCCACCATCTGGCGCGAGCAGCCGGTGCCCGGGCCGCAACCCGACGATTCCCCGACCGTTCGCGGCGTGGCGGTGTCGCTGCCCGCGTCGCTCCCGCCCACGATCTGGGGACCGATCACCCGCCGCCTGGCGGGAGCCACCTTCCTCGAGCCCTTGCACGCACAGGACTTCGCGGCCACGGTGAACCCCGTGGAACCTGCGCTGGCCTTGGCCGCTCCATCGACCGCACGGTTCCGTCCGGACTACATCGAGAAGCTGCACGACGAGCGCAAGGACGTCGAGGCCTACCGCTCGATGCTGGTCGAGGACAACCCCGCCCCCGAGCGGCTCGACCGCGACCTCATGATCGCCGAGGCGGGCGTCTACGTCTTCGACGAACTCGGCGGCCGGCGGTGGATCGACCAGGTGAACGCCTTCACCGACGACGTGTTCCAACGGGTGCTGCCGGTCGACACCCAGGCCTTCACGCTCACCTCCGACGAGGGCAGCCTGCCGCTGCGGATGGGCGATCCGGGCGACACACCGCTGCAGGTGCAGATCCAGCTGCGATCGTCCCGGTTCGATTTCCCCGACGGCAACGAGCAGACCGTGACGCTCACCGAGCCGGACCAGGTGGTGGTGTTCACCGTGCAGGCCAAGGCCGCGGGCTCGCAGACCATCAAGGTGCGGACCCGCGCCCCCTCCGGCCGCTCGCTCGCTGAATCGAACCTGACCGTCCGCACCACCGCGGTGAATTCGATCGCGGTCATCATCACCGGCGCCGCGGCCCTGCTGTTGGTCGCTCTGTGGTCGAGGAGGTACATCCGACGCCCGAAGAGCTGATGCCGCCGCCCGAGGAGCTCCCGGAACTCGTCGAGCTGCCCGAGGAGGACTCGCGCGCCGCCTACGCGCGCAACACCGCGGTGATGACCGTGGGCACCACGCTGTCGCGGATCACCGGGTTCCTGCGCATCGCGGCGCAGACGGCCGCCCTCGGGGTGCTGGTGGGGTCGCTCGGCGACACCTACACCCGAGCCAACACCACCCCGAACATCGTCTACGAGCTGATCCTGGGCGGGATCCTCACGTCGATCTTCGTGCCGGTGTTCGTGGAGTGGCGGAACAAGTACGGGCGCGAGGCCGCCTGGGATGTGGGCCGCCGCGTGCTCACGTTGACCCTGGTGGTCCTGTCGGTCGTGACCGTCCTGGGGATGATCTTCGCCCCCCAGATCATGCGGCTGTACCTGGTCTTCTCCGATGCCGCGGACCGCGAGTCCCAGATCGAACTGGGCGCCTACCTGTTGCGCTGGTTCATGCCGCAGATCGTGTTCTACGGGATCGGCGCCGTGGCGAGCGGTCTGCTGAACTCCGAGCGCCGGTTCGCCGCGCCGATGTTCGCCCCCGTCCTCAACAACCTCGTCGCGATCGCCACGTTCGTCGGGTACGCGATGCTCCGCAGCTCGGCGACCCCCTCGGTCGACCAGATCACGACGATGGAGAAGCTGGTGCTGGGCGCCGGCACCACGCTCGGCGTGGTGGCGATGACCGTGGCCTTGTGGCCCTCGCTGCGTTCGATCGGATTCCGTTGGAAGCTCACCGGCGGCTGGAACCACCCGGCGGTGCGCCGCCTGGGCAAGCTCTCGCTCTGGGTCATCGTCTACGTGTTCGCGAACCAGATCGCCTACCTGGTCATCAACATCCTGGCCGGCGGCATCGGGGAGGGCCGCTTCCAGATCTACGCCACCGCGTTCATCGTCTTCTCGTTGCCCCACGCGATCTTCGGCGTCTCGATCTTCACCGCCTTGTTACCCGGCATGTCCCAGCAGTGGACCGACGGCAGGCCCGCCGGCGTGGTCGCCCTGTTGTCCCGTGGCATCCGGGACACCGCCGTCGTGATCGTGCCGGCCGCGTTCGCCTTCGTCGTGATCGCCGTGCCGATCGTCCGGCTGCTGCTCCAATACGGCGAAGCGGGCCCGCAGGACACGGCGTTGATCGCCCGAACCCTCCAGGGGTTCGCTCTGGGGTTGCCGTTCTTCTCGATCTTCCAGCTCCTCACCCGCACCTTCTACGCGATGCAGGACAGCCGCACGCCCGCCTTGGTGAACGTCGGGGCAGCGCTCGTCACGATCGTCATCGACGTCTTCTTCACCGTGGTCCTGGACTGGGACGTTCCCGGGCTCGCCATGGGCCACGCGATCTCGTACGCGTTCGCGACCGCCGTCGCGCTGTTCCTCCTGCGAGGACGCCTCAGGTCCTTGGATGGGGCACGGATCTGGAGGACCATCGGCAAGGTGGTGCCGGCGGCCGCGTTGACCGCCGGGGCAGCCTGGCTCGTCGCCACCGGCGCCGGGCACGTGGTCGACACCGCCACGGTCGTGGGCCGCATCGTCCAGGTGGGGTCGGCGATCGCCGTGGGACTGGGCGTGTACCTGGCCGCGACGCTCATGTTGCACATCGAAGAGGTCGATGAAGTCAAAGGCGCGGTGCTGAGGAGGTTCCGCGGGTGATGGAGATGGTGAACCGAGCACATCGAGACCAGCGTGGGCTGGTCGGCAAATTCATGATCGTCTGGCTGCTCCTGCTGGCCGTCATCGTGCTGGTGGGATACGACGCGGTGTCCATCGCGATCACGACGTTCAAGGTCTCGGACGTGGCCGCGCAGGCCGCGAGCGACGCGGTCGTGGAGTACCGGCACGAGCGCGACCTGACCGCTGCCTGCGCCGTCGCCCAGGCCACGATCGCCGCCGACCAACCCGATCTGAAGCTCGGCAAGAACTTCTGTACGGGTGATCCCGAGGCCGTCGCGATCACGATCACGATCCGAACCACCGCGCACACGTTCGCGCTGGGCCGGCTGGACTTCACCAAGCACTACACGAACATCACCCAGACCGAGACCGCCGGCGAATCCGCCGTGTAGCGTCCGACACGTGAACGAACCGGTTCCCGACGACGACCTCGTCCGGCTCGCCGCCGGCGGGGACCGAGACGCGTTCGGCACGCTGGTCGAGCGGCACGGGTCGAACATCTACCGCCTGTGCCTGCGGATCATGGGCAACCCCGAGGACGCCCATGACGCGGCGCAGGACACCTTCCTGGTGGCGATGCGCAAGCTCGACCAGTTCCGCGGCGAGGCGGCCTTCGGCACCTGGCTCCACCGCATCGGCGTGAACGCCTGCTACGACGCGTTGCGGCGCAAGAAGCGACGGCCCATGTTGCGGTCGGTCGATCCCGACGACGGACCGCAGGCGGACCTCGGCCCGGCCGAGGACGACCGCGCGGACGAGATCGTGGGCACGATGGGGGTGGCCCAGGCCTTGGCCGAGATCGCCGAGGACTACCGCGTCGCCGTGGTGCTCGCCGACGTGCAGGACATGGCCTACGACGACATCGCGAAGATCCTCGACGTGCCGGTGGGCACCGTGAAGTCGCGGGTCCACCGAGGACGCATCGCGCTCGCCAAGGTGCTGGGCCTCGAGCCCGGCGCGCGCGGCCCACGCCGCGACGGGGAACCCATCGGCGGGGCCGGGACGTCCGAGGGGCAGTCATGACGCATCCCCTCGAGCAACTCGCCCCCTACGTCGACGGCTCCCTCACGGGGCCCGAGCGTCTGGAGGTCGAACGCCACCTGGCCTCGTGCGCCCAGTGTCGCTCGGAGGTGGCCGTCGCAAGCGAGGCCCGAGCCGCCCTCCGATCGATGCCCGAGGTCGAGGTCCCGACCGATCTCGGCGTCCCCGCCCTCGAAGCGATGGGGACAGGTGAAGCGCACCATCCGGGTCCCCCGCGCTGGGTGCGGGCCATGCCCTTCGTGGCCGCCGCGGCCGTCGTGGCGCTCCTGGCGATCACCCTGCCTCGCCTGGGCGGCGGGACCGCGGCGGACGACAGCGCCGCAGATCCAGGCGCTTCCCGACGGCCCCTGACGCCCGGGACCTGCGGTTGGAGGTCGTCTCCACCGACTTCGACGCCGATTCGCTCCAAGCCGAGGCGCAGACCTCGGCGGCGCGGTATGCCGACGCCACCTCCGATCCCCAGGAAGGCGCCGCCGCTCTCCTCCCCGGCCGGCGCGAGCGAAGACGGAGGGAGCCGCGCGTTCATCCGAGGCCCTGCGATGCCTGCGAACCGCGTTCGAAGGCTTCCCGGGCGACCCCGTCCGCCTCGTCGAGGCATCGTTCGAGGGCACCCCGGCCTACCTGGCGTTCGTGCTGGAAGGCCCCGGAGCCGATCAGCCGGCCGACCAGATGACGGTCTGGGTGGCTGCGCGCGACGACTGTTCGATCGTGTCCCTGACCTCCGTCAGGCTCTGAGTCCGAGCGGATCGGAGACGGCGCTCAGGAACAACCCGGGAATGGCCGGGCGTTCTGGGGCTGTGGGAGGATTCACGCCATGAGCGACGTACGGAACGTGATCGTGATCGGATCGGGCCCCGCCGGGTACACGGCGGCGCTCTATGCCGCCAGAGCCAACCTCGAGCCCCTCGTCCTGAAGGGCCTGGAGGCCGGCGGGCAGCTGATGCTCACGACCGAGGTCGAGAACTACCCGGGGTTCATCGACGGCATCATGGGCCCCGAGCTCATGGAGCAGTTCGAGAAGCAGGCGGCCCGGTTCGGGGCCGAGATCCTGGCGGTGCACGTCACCGAGGTCGACCTCAGCGCCCGTCCGTTCACCGTGAAGGCGGGCGACCAGACGTGGCAGACCGAGACGATCATCGTCGCCACCGGCGCCAGCGCGAAGTGGCTCGACATCCCCGGCGAACAGCAGCTCCGAGGACGCGGCGTCAGCGCCTGCGCCACCTGCGACGGGTTCTTCTTCAAGGACCGCGAGCTGATGGTGGTCGGCGGTGGCGACTCCGCGATGGAGGAGGCCACGTTCCTCACGAAGTTCGCTTCGAAGGTCACGATCGTGCACCGCCGCGAGGAGTTCCGGGCTTCGAAGATCATGCAGGACCGTGCGCTGGCCAACCCCAAGATCGAGGTCGCGTGGAACGCCACGATCGACGAGATCCACGGCGAGGACGCGGTCACCGGCGTCACGTTGCGCGACACCGTCACCGGGGAGACCCGTGAGGTGGCCACCGACGGCGTGTTCATGGCGATCGGCCACACGCCCAACACCTCGCTGTTCGAAGGCGCGCTCGACCTCGACGAAGGCGGCTATGTCCTGGTGGCCGAGCCGCGGACCGACACCAGCGTCGAAGGCGTGTTCGCGGCGGGGGACGTCACCGACACGATCTACAAGCAGGCGGTCACCGCGGCCGGCCAGGGATGCAAGGCGGCGATCGACGCCGAACGGTTCCTGGAGGCCAAGCTCCACGCCGCGGCGGCGAGTGTCTCGTAACGCGGGAATCCCCCGGCGAGACTGAGTGTTGACAGACCAACGTAGCCAACAAGGAGAACCCCAACGATGTCGAACCTCGGAACCGTGAACGATCAGGAGTTCCAGACCTCGGTCCTCGACTCCGAGACCCCCGTGCTCGTCGATTTCTGGGCCGAGTGGTGCGTGCCGTGCCACATGGTCTCGCCCGTGGTGGAGGAGATCGGCCAGGAGAAGGGCGAGGGCCTCAAGGTCGTCAAGCTCAACATCGACGAGAACCCGCAGGCCACCCGCACCTACGGGGTCATGAGCATCCCGTCGCTGATCCTGTTCAAGGGAGGCCAGGAGGTCGCCCGCGTGATCGGCGCCAAGCCCAAGGACGCCATCCTCCGCGACCTCGAGCCGCACCTCTAAGTTGCGCTACCGCTTCGCTGCTTGAGCGCAAGACCCCGTCGCACCGCTTCGCTGCTGCTTGAGCCCGGATCCGTTTGCCGCTCGGCGGTCGGCGGCGCACACTGACACGCGTGCGCATCTTCCGACTCGGAGACGCCGGACCCGAGGTCGGCGACATCCAGGAACGACTCTTCGCGCTCGGCCTCGCGATCGACGACGCCGAGCGCGGCGGGCGTTTCGGGCCCTCGACCGACCAGGCCGTGCGCGGGTTCCAGCAGGATCGGCTGCTCCGTGTGGACGGCATCGTGGGGCCCGACACCTGGGGGCAGCTGGTGGAAGCGGGCTACCGCCTCGGCGACCGCACCCTGTACCTGCACTCCCCGATGTTCCGCGGCGACGATGTCCGCACGTTGCAGCGCAAGCTGAACGCGCTCGGGTTCGATGCGGGCCGTGAGGACGGCCTGTTCGGGGCCAACTGCGACCGGGCCTTCCGCGAGTTCCAGCGCAACGTCGGTGAGGTACCCGACGGGATCGCCGGCCTGCACGCGCTGTCCATGCTCGAGCGCATGCGCCCACAGGATTCCGCGCCGTCCCGCGCCATGGTCCGCGAGGAAGAAGAGCTGCGGCACATGCGAGCCTCGATCGAGGGACAGGCCGTCGCGATCGAAGCCGGGGCCGCAACCGACGATCCGAACGACGTCGTGACCCACGCGATCGCCGGCGCGATCGCCGACGAACTCACCGCTGCCGGCGCGAAGCCGGTCGTGGTGGGGAGCGAAGGCTCGTCGATGTCGTCCGATCGCGCGCGGGAAGCCAACGAGATGGGCGCCTCGATGTGCATCTCACTCCATCTCGCGTCGGGATTGCCGGAGGCCTCGGGCCCCACCTGCTCCTACTTCGGGAGCGCGTCGACCCATTCCCCCGCGGGCATGCTGCTGGCGCAGCTGATCCTGGAAGAACTCGAGGCCGAGCTCGGTGTTCGGGGGCGGCTGCAGCGGCTCACCGGCGCCATGCTGCGAGAAACGCGCATGCCCGCCGTGCAGGTGGAGCCGGTGTTCATCACGAACGCGGTGGAGGCGGCGCTGCTGGTCGACCCCGAGTTCGGCGGGCGGATCGGCCGGGCGGTCGCGGCCGGCGTGCGCCGGTTCTTCCAGGGCTAACGGCGGCGACGGCCCAACAGGGCGAGCGCGAGGCCCAGCAGCGCGCCGACCACCACCGCGTGGACGGCGCGTTCGCGTTCCGTCGGGGGCGTGGACTGGGCGGGCTCGGACATCGCGGAGGCTATGCTACGCGCCGATGCGCTACTGCCTGATGCTCGAAGGACAAGAGGGCGTGACCTGGCCCGAGTGGATGGCCGCCGCCCAGACCGCCGAGCGGCTCGGGTTCGAGGCGATCTACACCTCCGATCACTACTTCAGCGTCATGGGCAACCGCGAACGCGGGTCCTCCGACGCCTGGGCCAACCTGGCGGCGCTGGCGGCCGTCACATCCACGATCCGGCTGGGCACGATGGTCTCGCCCGTGACGTTCCGGTTGCCGGCGGTCCTCGCGAAGTGCGCCGTCACCGTCGACCGGATCAGCGGCGGGCGCGTCGACCTGGGCATGGGCGCCGGCTGGTGGGAAGAGGAACATCGCTCGCACGGGTTCCCGTTCCCTCCGACGAACGAGCGGTTCGAGATGCTCACCGAACAGCTCGAGATCGTGCATCGGCTCCTGACCGAAGACGAGGTCACCTTCGAGGGACAGCACTACCGCCTCGACGGGGCGGCGTTCGCGCCCAAAGGGGTGCAGCGGCCGCACCCGCCGATCATCGTGGGCGGCGCGGGCGGTCCTCGCATCGCGGCGCTCGTGTCCCGATGGGCCGACGAGTTCGACACGGTCGGCGTGGGGCCGGTCGAAGCGGGCGAGCGCATCGCGCGCGTTCGCGACCGCCTCGACACCGACGGACGGTCGCAGGACACGCTGACCACATCGGTCATGACGTGGTGCTACGTCGGCGCGACCGAGGACGAGGCGCTCCAGCGGATCCATACCGCACGCGAACGCGCGATGCGCGCCGACAAGTTCGAAGACGAACTGGAGGAACTGCGCGCGACCTGCGTCGTGGGTTCGGCACAGCAGGCAGCCGAGCGGATCAGCGAGTACGCGGCCAACGGGGTCGAGAAGATCGTCCTGAACCACGAGCTCTTCGACGATCTGGAGATGCTCGAAGTGCTTGCCACCCAAGTATTCCCGATCGTGGAGGGTTGACGGCCATGCCCCTGGCGATGCCGGAGCAGCCGGCACGGACCGACGACGTCGGCGACGAACGCGCCACGCTGACCAGCTACCTCGACCACCAGCGTGCGGTGATGCTGCGCAAGGTGGCCGAGCTCGACGACGACGCGCTCCGCCGCTCGATGACGCCCAGCGGACTCACGTTGCTCGGCATGCTGAAGCACCTCGCGTTCGTCGAGCGGTACTGGTTCCAAGAGGTGTTCGCGGGGCGCAGCGTCGACTACCCGTGGACGGACGAGGACCCGGACGCCGACTGGCGGGCCGAGCCCGGCGAAAGCGTCGAGGAGATCGCCGCGCTCTACCGTGGCGAGTGTGCGATCGCGCGCGAGATCACGGCCGCGGCATCGTTCGACGACATCGTCACCTTCCGCGAGGACCGCCGGATCACGCTGCGCGCGATCGTCGTGCACATGATCGAGGAGACCGCCCGCCACCTCGGGCACGCCGACATCATGCGCGAGGCGATCGACGGCGGGACGGGCAACTGACCCATGGCTCGCGTCGTCCTGATCACCGGCGGCGCCGGCGGGATGGGCCGGGCGATCGCCGCCCGGTTCCTGGCCGACGGGGACACGGTGATGCTCGCCGACCGGACCGATGAGGCCCTCGCCGAAGCCGCCGCCCGGCTGGGCGAGGTGGAAACGGTCACGGCCGACGTCACCGTGGTGGACGACTGCGAACGCATGGTGGCCGCCACCGTGGAGCGTCTCGGCGGCATCGATGTGATGGTCTGCACTGCAGGAGTTTGGGTGGAGGGACCGACCGCCGACATGACCGAGGAACAGTGGGATCGGACCATCGACGTGAACCTGAAGGGCACCTTCTTCGCGTGCCGGTTCGCGATCCCGGCGTTGATCGCGTCCCAGGGTTCGATCGTCGCCATCTCGAGCGACTACGGACTGGTGGGGGGACCCGGCGCCGCGATCTACAACGCGTCGAAGTTCGGCGTGAACGGCATCGTGAAGTCGCTCGCGCTGGAACTCGCGCCCCACGGTGTGCGCGTCAACAGCGTGTGCCCCGCCGACGTCGAGACGCCGATGCTCGCGGGTCAGGCCCGCGACTACGGCGGCGGCGATGAGGCGGCTTACCTGGCGGCGTTGAAGTCCACGCTCCCCCAGGGCGACCGTGCCCGCTTCATCCGCGCCGACGAGATCGCGGCCGCGGTGGCGTTCCTGGCCTCGGACCAGGCCGCGCCGATCACCGGCGTCTGCCTGCCCGTCGAATGGGGCGTCACGGCGGGGTACTGACCCGGCACTTCCGAGGGTCTGACCTGCGCCGATGCTAGGCTGAGGGCCTTCCCATGGCCGAGTTCTCCATCGATCGATTCGTCGACCTCTACGCCCATCGCACGTCCGGGATGTCCGCGTCGGAGGTCCGGGCGCTGTTCGCCGTGGCGTCCCGACCCGAGGTGGTCTCGCTCGCCGGCGGCATGCCCTACGTCCAGGCGATCCCCGAGGAGGACGTCCTCGAGGTGGTCCGCCAGGTGCTGGACGAACACGGCACCTCGAGCCTGCAGTACGGCGGTGGCCAGGGACATCCGGCGCTGCGGGAGCGGCTGCTGGCCCTGATGGCTGAAGAAGGGGTCGAGGCCGACGCCGAGGACGTCGTGGTCACCACCGGGGCCCAGCAGGCCCTCGACCTCACGGGCAAGATCTTCATCGACGCCGGCGACCTGATCGCGGTGGAGGCACCGGCGTACGTGGGCGCCCTGACCGCGTTCAGCGCGTACGAGCCTCGCTACCTGCAGATCGACGTGGACGAAGACGGCATGAAGGTCGATCAGCTCGAAGAGGCGTTGGTGCGCGGTGAGCGCCCCAAGTTCGTCTACACCTGCCCGAACTTCGGCAACCCTGCGGGTGTGACGTTGTCATACCCAAGGCGCGAGCAACTGGTCTCGCTTGTGCCGCGAAGCCTCGATCCCCATCATCGAGGACAACCCCTACGGGATGCTGCGGTTCGAGGGTGAACCGCTCCCCTGCCTGCGAACCCTCGACCCCGAGAACGTGATCTACCTCGGCACCGTGTCGAAGGTCTTCTCGCCGGGCGTCCGCGTCGGGTGGGCCCTGGCCGAACAATCGGTGGTGCAGCGTCTGGTCCTGGCCAAGGAAGCCGCCGACCTGTGTGGATCGGCGTTCACCATGCTGGTCACCGAGCGCTATCTCGCCGGCGATCGGTGGCGCGGCAACCTCGAGACGCTGGTCGAGACCTACCGGCGGCGGCGCGACGCGATGCTCGAGGCGATCGAAGAGCACTTCCCCGATGGCGCGATGTGGACGCTGCCCGCCGGGGGCTTCTACGTGTGGGTGACCTTGCCCGAGTGGTTCGACACCCAGGCGATGCTGGCCGCGGCGGTCGAACGCCGGGTGGCCTACGTGCCCGGCACGGCGTTCTACCCGGATGGCCGCGGCAAGAATCAGATGCGCCTGGCGTTCTGCTACCCCACCGAGGACCGGATCCGTGAAGGCATCGCCCGCCTGGGCAGCCTGCTCGAGGACGAGGAGCAGCTCTACCGGAGCCTGCATCCATGAACGTCGCGGTGCTGGCCGGCGGCCGGACCCCCGAGCGGGACGTGTCGCTGCGCAGCGGCCACCGCGTGCTGACGGCCATGCAGGAGCTGGGGCACGACGCGTGGTTGATCGACCCGGGGGAGACGCCGCTCGCCGAATCCCTCCAGGAGCGCGAACCCGACGTGTGCTACCTGGCATTGCACGGCAAGGAGGGCGAGGACGGCACGGTGCAGCGGCTCCTGGATCTGCTCCAGATCCCCTACACGGGAACGGCTGCCTTCGATTGCGAGGTGGCCTTCGACAAGATCTTGGCCAAGGACGCGCTGGCACGGGCGGACGTGCCGACACCGCCGTGGGTGGCGATCGAGGGTTGGGCGCTGCGTGACCTGGGGGCGGGGGCGGCGCTCGGGAAAGCGATCGAACACGTCGGGCTCCCCTGCGTCGTGAAGCCGTCCCGCAGCGGGTCGGCGCTCGGGGTGGGAACGGTCGAACGGGAGGCCGACCTGCCGGCCGCCGTGATGGCGGCCCTGTCGTTCAGCGGCGCCGCGGTGGTGGAGTCCCGCATCGACGGCACCGAGGTGGCCATCGGCCTGGTGGGAACGCCGCTCGAGACCGTGCCCATCGTGGAGATCGTCCCCAAAGGCGGGGTGTACGACTACGCCGCCCGTTACACGGCGGGAGCCACCGAGTACTTCGCTCCGGCCAGGGTCGAGGACGAAGTGACGGCCGCGTGCACGGGGGCGTCGCTTCGCGCCGCCGAAGCGCTGGGCCTGCGAGGCGTCACCAGGGTGGATGCCATCGTGGATGCGCACGGAGCCCCGTGGGTGCTGGAGGTCAACGTGTGCCCGGGGATGACGGAAACGAGCCTGCTGCCGATGGGCGCCCACGCGGCCGGCATGTCGTTGGCCGACCTGTGTGACCGTATCCTACGGTCGGTGCCGTCGAGAGGCTGAGGTTCAGTCGGGCGAGAGCCCGGGACCCGAACCCACGATCTCGGACACGATCCGCTCCAGGTCGTCGGCCGAACCGAACTCGATGATCACGCGGCCACGCTTCTTGTTCATCTGGATCTGCACGCGCGTGGCGAGTTGCTCCGACAGGATCTCTTCGACCTCGGCCATGCCCACCTGAGGGGTGGCGTCGGCCGAGGCGGCCGGCTGCGGTTCCTTCTTGGGAGGCCCGTCCACGTAGCGGCGGACGAGCTCCTCGGTCTCACGCACCGAGAGGTCTTCGGCTGCCACCCGCAGGGCGAGGGCATTGACGGCCTCGGCGTCGCCGAGCGACAGCAAGGCTCGTGCGTGACCCGCCTGGATCTTGCCGTCCGTGAGCAGCTGTTGGGAATCCAACGGCAGCTGCAGCAACCGGATGGTGTTGGCGATGTGTGACCGCGACACACCGACCCGCTCGGCGAGCTCCTCCTGCTTGAGCCCGAGTTCCTCGAGGAGCTGGCGGAACGCTTCGGCGAGCTCGATGGGGCCGAGGTCCTCGCGATGGATGTTCTCGATCAGCGCTTCGCGCAGGAGGTCGGCGTCGCCCGTGTCCCGCAGGACCACCGGGACGGTGGCCAGGCCGGCCACCTTGGCGGCGCGGAGACGGCGCTCACCCGCGACCAGTTCATACCGCTCGCCGGACTTGCGGACCACGATGGGCTGGAGGATCCCGACCTCTCGGATCGAGGCCGCCAACGACGCGATCTCCTCCTCGTCCCAATGGGTTCGAGGCTGCTTGGGGTTGGGGCTCACCGCGTTGACGGGCACCTCGAGGAGCCCGGCGAACCCTTCACCGGCCTCGGGCGCGCCCGGGATCAGGGCGGACAGCCCCCGGCCCAGACCACCTCGTTTCGACATCACTCGCCTCCCTTGCGGAACAGTCGCCATCGGCGCTTGCGGGAGTCGTCCTCGTCCTCCAACGTGGCACCGATGTCCGCGACGGCCGGGTGCGACTCGTCGGCCTGCGGGTCGGATGCGTCCGTTGAGGGTTCCGGACGGCTCGGGTCTGGGGTCGCCATGTCGGCGTCCTCGTCGATGACCACCACCCGTCGTTCGGGAAGGTGCCCGGGTGGGGCAGGGGAGCGAGGCGCGGCGACGCGTGAGCTGCTCGCGTTCGACTCGCCGTCCTCCCAGAGTTCATCGTCGTCATCAACGTCTTCCATGGCGCGAGGATCGGCCGATGCCGACGGGGCGCCTCCGGAAACCGGGGCGGGGGGCTCGGTTGCCGGTTCGGGCTCAGGCTCGGTTGCTGGCTCCGGGGTGGAAGCCGGCTCGGGGGTCACGTCCTCGGACGCTTCCATGGTCTCGGCCGAGGAACTCGCTTCGGCCGCGGCTTCGTCGGCGAGCTCGGCCGAGGTCTCGAGGGCTTCCTCGGCGGCCTCGGTCTCTTCGTCGGGCCCTGCCTCCGCCCCTGCGTCGGCGTCCATCACGGCGCGGACCGTCGGGAGCTCGTCCAGGTCCTCCTCATCGAGGGGCTCCGCCGGCCGGTCTTGTGTGATGGTGTCCGCCACCGCGGGCAACACCACGGACGGCAGGTCGTCGTAGACCGGCATGGGGCCGGTGGGTGGCGGGCGCAGCGCGACCTCGCGCCCGAGCTCGCGGTAGCACTCCGCGCCCTTGGACTTCGGGTCGTACACCGTGATCGGTTGGCCGTAGCCCGGCGCCTCCGACAGACGGACGGTCCTCGGGATGATGACGTCGTACACCAGATCTCCGAAGAACCGCTGGACCTCTTCGACCACCTGCTCGGACAGCTTCGTGCGCGGGTCGAACATCGTCATCACGATGCCGGTGAGGCGCAGCCCGGGGTTGATGTTCTGCTGGACCAGGGAGACGTTGCGCAGGAGCTGGCCCACGCCCTCGAGGGCGTAGTACTCGCACTGGATGGGGACGATCAGCTCCTCGGCGGCTGTGAGCGCGTTGATCGTGAGGAGCCCCAGGGATGGGGGACAGTCGAGCAGGACGAAGTCATACACCCCTTCCCGGATCACCGACACGGCCTTCTTCAACCGGGTCTCTCGAGAGAACTGGCTCACCAGTTCGATCTCCGCGCCGGCCAGGTCGATCGTGGACGGGATGGCGTGCAGGCGGGCCACCGGCGTCTGCACGATGGCGTCGCCCACGGGAGCCTCGGCCACGATGACGTCGTAGACCGTGGTTTCGCGGGCCTCATGCTTGATGCCCATGCCGGTGGAGGCGTTGCCCTGGGGGTCGAGGTCGATCACGAGCACCCGGTAGCCAAGGTCGGCCAGCGAGGCGCCGAGGCTCACGGCGGTCGTGGATTTGCCCACGCCACCCTTCTGATTGGCGATGGCGATGATCCGCGCGATGCCCGGCGTTTCGGGGGGGATGGGCTGGGGTTTCTTCGCCGCTGGCTTGGCCTTGGCTGCGGTGGATGAACCGCCCTTGGTGGATGAGCGTGACGGAGAAGAACGAGGGGCGGCGCTGGCGCCGGAGGCCTTGGTCACTGCCGGGTCATGATAGCGAGCGGCCCTGACCTTGCAAGTGCCGAGGTGGGGAAAAGCGCCACGTCGACGCCCGGCGGGGGATCTGCGTCCGGATCGAACGTGGCGCCGGCCCAATAGACGAGCATCCCGCCCGCGCCGAGGAGCCGATCGGCGGCCGCCCAGGCCTTGGGAGCGGGCGCGAACGCCCTCGCCAGACACACGTCCACCGAACTTCGGAAGGTCTCCAGGCGGCGCGCGTGGACGGTGACCCGCTCCAGCCCGAGCGCCCCGATCACCGTCTCCAGGAAGGCAGCGCGATTGTGCCGTACTTCCACCAGGGTGATCTGGACGTCCGGCAGGGCGATGGCAAGGGGTATCCCCGGGAGGCCGGCACCGGAGCCGAGGTCGCACATCGTGGCGGTTGCCGGTGGCAGAAGCGGCACCGCTCGGAGGCTGTCGAGGATGTGCCGCTCTCGAAGGCGGGGGACGTCAGAGGGAGCGATCATCCCCATCGGGGCGCGCCCGTTCGACCAGGAACTCCTCGTAGCGCTCCAGGAGAGCGATCTGCCCAGGAGCCAAGGGAACGCCCAGATCTGGGAGCACAGCCCAACCCTCATGTTTCACGTGAAACACGCCTTGGGGCCCATGCGGGCATCGTACAAGGCCCGTTCCGGGCAGCTGCCGGTCAGAGCGGGAGGATCACGACGTAGCGGCCCGGCTCTTCGCCTCGGGACACGGTCTCGACGCCGTCGACTTCTGCGGCGGCGTCGTGGACCAGCTTGCGCTCGTACGAGTTCATCGGCTCGAGCTCTTCCTCGTTGCCGGTCTCCGCGACCCGCTGGGCGAGTTCCCGAGCGCGATCCTCCAGCCGGGCCTCACGCTGCTTCCGGTAGTCCTCGATGTCGACGATCACGCGTACCCGGGTGTCGAGCTTGCGGCTGACCGCCATGCGGGTGAGTTCCTGGATCGCCTCCAGGGTCTGTCCGTGGCGGCCGATCAGCAGCGACATGTCCTCTTCGGGGCCGTCGACGATGTCGACGTACATGTGCGAGCCCTGCGGATTCGGCTCGGCGATGGCATCGATATCCATGCGCGCAAGCAGCTCGTCGAGGAAGTCCGCGGCGGCATCCGCCTGCTCCTCGAGCTCTTCGAGTGCGCGGCCGTCAGCTTCCTGGCTCACCATTGCCTCCTGATCCGGTTCCCGGCTTCTTCGTACCCCTCGGGGGCGTGGAACCCTTCGTGCCGCCGGACGGCCGACCCTTGGTCGGCTTACGGGGTGCGCCACCCTTCGTGGACCCACCCTTCGGTGGTGCCACCCTTCGTGGACCCACCCTTGCCTGTTGCGCGCGGGTTCGACCCGCGAGTGCCCGATCCTTTGGCTCCGGTGCCTTTCGACCCGCTGGCCTTGCCGCCCGTGGCCTCTCGCCGATTCCGCTCGTTCTCGGCCCGCTCCAGCATGGAGCCGAAGATGCCCTTCTTCGACCGGCGCGTCGCCACGGCTGGCCTGCCGTTCCTTCTGCTCGGCCATGCGCTTCTCCAGGGCGTCCGGGCCGATGTGACCGGCGCGGAGCAGGAGGGTCTGCTGACCGATCTGGAACAGGTTGGACGTGGTCCAGTAGAGGACCAACCCGGCGGGGAACGTGAAGCCGATGAACCCGAAGAACAGCGGCATCACCTTCATGATCGCCTGCTGCTGCGAGGAGGCCGCGTTGGGCGGACTCGCCTTCTGCATCTGCCGCTGCTGGAAGAACGTCGTGCCCACCATGAACAAGAGCATCCCGATGTAGGCGATCTTGTCCGTGGAAGAATCGCCGCAGTCCAAGGCAGGCTTCGACACGAACGTCTGATCATCGACGCCGACGATGGGTTGGTTTTCGCTGGTGACGAGCGTCTTGCCTGGCGCGACCTGATTCCCCTGCGAGTCGTTGATCGGGGCCTGCGAGCCCGCCTGCGCCGCCGAGCATTGGAGGTTCACGATGATCAGGCTCGTGTGCTCGTGCTGGATCGTGTCTGCGAAGAGCTGGCTGTTGACGGGCAGGTGGTTGTTCGTCACTTCATAGGCCGCTGCCGGTTGGCCCTCGGCGGCCGGCTCGCCCGCGGCGTCAAGACCCAGCAGGCCGGGCGCACGGATCACCGCGTACATGGCGATCAGGATGGGGAACTGGGCCAAGACGGGGAGGCAGCCACCCAGCGGGTTGACGCCGGCCTCCTTGTAGAGCTTCATCGTCTCTTCTTGGGCCTTCTGCTTGTTCCCCTTGTACTTCTTCTGGATGTCCTTGATCTTCGGCTGGATGGCCTGCATGTGCTGCATGGACTTGATCTGCTTGACGCCCAGCGGGAACAGGACGAACCGGATGATCAGCGTCAGGATGATGATGGAGACGCCGTAGTTGGGAACGAAGTCGTAGATCTTCGCCAGGACCCAACCGATCGAGTCGAGCAGCCACTGGAAGAGTTCGCCGACGACGGGGATGGCGGACGAGAGCATGGTCAGGCGTTCACTTCACTAGGCACTTCTTCTGGCACTTCCGGCCTGTGTGTGACGTTCTCATACGTCCACAGATGACTCGGCGGCGGGACGGGGTCGAGGCCACCCTTCCCGTACGGGTTGCAGCGCAACACCCTCCAGGTCGCGAGCGCCGAGCCCTTGATCGCGCCGTGCGTGCGGATGGCCTGCTCGGCGTAGTGGCTGCAGGTGGGAGCGAACCGACACTGGCCACCCAGCCAACCCGACAGCACCGCGCGATAGGTCTTGATGATCGCGACGAGGGCGGCACGGGCGGGTGCCCCCGATGCCCACAGCATGCGGCGCGCGGCGATCACGCCTGCACCTCGAGCAGCTGTTCCATCTCGGCCACCAGATCCTGCGTCTTGGCGCCCCGGATAGCCTCGCGAGCCACCAGGACGGCGTCAGATGTGTCCCTGACCTGCGGCGGAACCTGCCTCCAGGCTTCCCGCAGGATGCGCCGAGCTCGATTGCGCTGCACCGCACCGCCGATGCGGCGCGCCGCGACGACCGCGAGCGATCCCGAGCCGGGCGCGAGCAACACTACCACCCGGTCTCCTCGTGATCGGCGGCCCTCCCGGTACACCCGGCGCACCTGCGAAGCGTGCACCTGGGCGTCAGTGGGTGGGGGTGAGACGCGCGCGGCCCTTGCGGCGGCGGGCCTTCAGGATGGAACGGCCGGCGCGGGTACGCATGCGAAGGCGGAAGCCGTGGCGGCGGGCGCGGCGGCGGTTGTTGGGCTGGTAGGTACGCTTGCCCTTGGCCATGGTCGAAGTCCTCGTGTCGTTCGAAAAGCCGGCGCGAACCGCCGGCGCCCGGAAGTATACGGGCCAGCAACATCGCAGGACAAAGGCGTTGACAACAGAAAGAGTGTCAAGACCCCGTCATGTCCGGGTGTGCGCGAAAAACGCTGTGCTATCGTGCGCTCCGCCTTCCCCCCGGCGTCCCGGACCTTGATCGGACCGGCGTCACGACAACTTCCCGAGCGTGGGTTTTCCACCATTGTGGAAAGGTCCTGTGGATACGGCATGGCGGTAGCGTTCTCCGAACACGATGCAGGGCAAGCCTGGGCGCATGTCCTGGAGCGCGCTCGTGTCGACCTTCCCGAGACCACGATCGTCATGTGGTTCGACGACGTCCGCGCGGTCGCGCTCACCGACCAGGCCCTGTCGCTCGCGGTGCCCAGCCCGCTGGTCAAGGAACGCCTGCAGCACAATCATCTTCATCTGATCGAGGAGGCCGCCGCCGAAGCTGCCGGTCACCCCGTCAAGATCGAACTCGAGGTGAACGAAGACCTGCGGTCGAGCGCCGGCGGCCAGACCGGAGCGCCGGCCACCGACCCCGAGGCTCGGCCTCCCGCGGCCTACGCCGCGGTCGGTGCGCCGCCACCGGTCGCCACGACCCAGGCGCTGGTGCCCGATCGTGCGCTCGGCGCCCCGGGACTGCCGTTCCCCAACTACACGTTCGACGCGTTCGTGCCCGGACCCAGCAACCGGTTCGCGCACGCCGCGGCGATGGCGGTGGCCGAAGCGCCGCCGTCCACGGCCTACAACCCCCTGTTCATCTACGGCGGCGTGGGCTTGGGCAAGACCCACCTGTTGATCGCGGTCGGCCACCACATGTACCGGCTGGCGCCGGCCCTGCGCGTGAAGTACGTCACCTCCGAGCAGTTCGTGACCGAGTTCATCAAGGCGGTCCGCGAACGCCGGGGCGATGCCTTCCGCCAGCGCTATCGCGAGGTGGATGTGCTGCTGGTCGACGACATCCAGTTCCTGGCCAAGCGCGAGGAGACCCAGACCGAGTTCTTCCACACGTTCAACCACCTGCACGGCGCCGGCAAGCAGATCGTGATCGCGTCCGATCGCCCGCCGCACGAGCTGAGCGGCCTGGAAGACCGCCTGGTGAGCCGGTTCCGATGGGGCCTGTGCGTCGACGTGCAGCCGCCCGACCTGGAGACACGGATCGCGATCCTGCAGCTCAAGGCCGAACGCGACACCATCACCGTCCCACCGGATGTCATCGAATTCGTCGCGTCCAAGTTCGACCAATCGGTGCGTGAGCTCGAGGGCGCCCTCGTGCGCGTGGTGGCCTGGTCCGAACTCACGGGCCAGGTGATCGATCAGGAGCTCGCCGAACGCGCGTTGCAGGACCTGATCCCCCAGACCGAGAACGAGATCCCGCCGCCGCTGATCCTGGAGGAGACGGCGAAGTACTTCACGCTCTCCACCGCCGACCTGATGTCGAAGTCGCGCTCGCGGCCGCTCACGCAGGCCCGGCACATCGCCATGTACCTCACGCGCGAATGCACGGGGCTCTCCCTGGTGAAGATCGGCGAGATCTTCGGGGGGCGCGACCACACCACCGTGCTGCACGGGATCAAGAAGGTCGAGGACGAGATGCGGGCGCGCGATGCCACCTTCCGGCAGGTCCAAGACCTCACCCGCATCATCCGCGGGCGCGTTCGGAGCGCCGTATGAGCGTCGACACCGTGTGGATAACCTCCGCGCCTGCGGTGGACAGATCCGCGTCGTCTGAGGGTTCCCCGCGGAGCGACACGTTTTCCCCACGGGTTGTCCACATGTCGGACACCCCGGTTACGCTGCAGGAACGGTGCCTCTGTGCACCTTTCCACAGGACCTACTACAACCGTTCTTGGAGTACTACTTCAAGCAGAAGCATCAGGGGGTGGACACCGTGAAGTTCCGATGTGATCGCGATGCCCTGTCCGAGGCGTTGCAGACCGTTCAGCGCGGGGTTTCCTCGCGACCCGGCATCCCGGCGCTGACCGGCGTCCTGATCGAGGCCACCGACGACGGGCGGCTCACGCTCACCACCACCGACCTCGAGGTTTCGGCCCGCCTGGCGACCCAGGTCCAGGTGTCCGAGCCGGGGATCGCCCTGGTGCCGGCCCGCCTGCTCGGCGACACGGTGAAGTCGTTGTCGGCGGCGCCGGTCGACTTCGAGACCGACCAGTCTCAGGCGCATATCCGCTGCGCCGCATACGAAGGCACGCTCCGCCTGCTGCCGGCCGAGGACTTCCCCGGCCTGCAGGAGCCCAGCGGCACGAAGATCACGGCCGAGGCCGGCGCGTTCGCCGAGGCCG
Source organism: uncultured Actinomycetes bacterium (assembly GCA_963797635.1). Lineage (GTDB taxonomy): Bacteria > Actinomycetota > UBA4738 > UBA4738 > HRBIN12 > JAOUEA01. The sequence goes on along the minus strand of CAWCPZ010000010.1, from coordinate 147,493 downwards.
TCAGCCAGGCGGCCCGTGGCGCCTCGCGCGATGAGGCCCGCCCCGTGCTGACCGGCGTCCTGATCGAGGTCAGCCGCGAGGGCGTCGTCATGGTCGCCACCGACTCCTACCGGCTGGCGGTTCGCGACCTGGTCGCCACCGCCGACGGGGAGGGCAAGGCGATCGTCCCGGAGCGCGCGTTGACCGAGGCCGGTCGCGCGGCCGCCGCCGACGAGAAGGCGACGATCGAGATCTTCCTCGACGAGTCGCAGGTGGCGTTCAAGATCGGCGAGCTCACGCTCACGTCTCGACTGATCGAGGGCGAGTTCCCGAACTACCGCCAGCTGCTGCCCGATCAGCACGAGAGCCGTCTCACGATCTCCCGTCAGCAGCTGCTCGATGCCGTCCGGCGCGTGGGCCTGCTGGCCCGCGACACCACCCCGGTGCGCTTGGAGTTCAACGCGCTGGGCGTGAAGCTCTCCAGTTCCAGCCCCGACCTCGGTCAGGCGGTCGAGACGGTGGAGGCGCGCTACGAGGGCGAGGACCTCACCGTGGCGTTCAACCCGCAGTACCTGGCCGACGGGCTCACCGCCGCCCATGGGGAGATGATCCGGCTGGATGTTCGCGACGGGCTGAAGCCGGGGGTCGTGCGCGGCGACGGCGACGAGTTCACGTACCTGGTCATGCCGGTGCGGCTGCCCGCGGCGGTGTCCTAGCACGTCCGCGTCGACCGCTTCCCCCTGAGAACATGTGCTGAGTCATGCGCCTGTCGTGGGTCGAACTGCGTGATTTCCGCAACCACGAGCTGACCAAGCTCGACCCCATGCCCGACGGCCTGATCGTGGCGGTGGGACCGAACGGCGAGGGCAAGACGAACCTGCTGGAGGGCATCCACTTCCTGTACGCGCTGGGATCGCCGCGGACCTCGACGAACGCCCCCTTGGTGCGACAGGGGGCCGAGGCGGCCTATACGCGCGGCGAGTTCGAGACCGAGAACGGCCGGGTGCTGGTCGAGGTCGAGATCCCCACCCAGGGCGCCAGCAAGGTCAAGGTCAACCGGTCGCCGGTTCGGCGCAAGCGCGACCTCCGCCGTCAGGTGCGCGCGGTGCTGTTCGGGCCGTTCGACCTGCCGATCGTGATCGGCGACCCCTCGAAGCGCCGCACGTTCATGGATGAGGCCGTGATCGCGCTGTGGCCGCTCAAGGAAGGGCTCTTCACGGCCTACGATCGCAGCCTCCGCCAACGCAACCGGCTGCTGAAGGAATGGGAGGGCTCGGGCACGCCCCCCGGCATGGAGGCCTGGGACGAGGAGCTGATCCAGGCCGGGTCCGCCGTGATCCAGGCGCGCGCCGAGGCGATCGAACGGCTGGCGCCCCACGCCAGCGACGAGTTCGTCCACCTCGCGGGCTACGAGCTCGCCTGCACGTACGCCCCCAACGTCTGGGACGCCACCGACCTGGAGCAGGCCTACCGCGATCGCATCGGGGAGCGTCGCCGCGACGAGCTGCAGCGGCGCACCTCGCTGGTCGGGCCGCACCGCGACGACCTCACGCTGGCCGTGCGCGATCTCGGCGCGAGGGCCGCGGGGTCGCACGGCGAGACGTGGGCCACGGCGCTGTGTCTGCGCGCCGGCCTCGCCACCGCGGTCACGAAGGAGCTCGGGGAGCCGCCGGTGTTCCTGGTGGACGACCCGTTCAGCGCGCTCGATCCCACGCGCCGCGATCAGATCGGCGAGCACCTCGCCTCGCGCCCGGGCCAGGTGTTCATCTCGGTGGCCGACGAGGCCGACGTCCCTGCCTCGGCGCACGCCGTGTGGGACGTGCACGCCGGCACCGTGACCCCCAGGAGCGTCTGAGATGCCCGAGGCCAAGGGGTTCGGCGGGCGGAAGGAACGCCGGTCCGAGGACGCCGTCAGCATCGGCTCGATCGTCGATGACCTCATGCGCCGCGAGGTCTTCAGCCGGGGGATGCCGGTGGCGGAACTCGCGTCGAAGTGGCCGTCGATCGTGGGCGAACGCCTCGCCGCCGAGACCGCCCCGGTGGCCTTCGAGGAGGGCGTCCTGACCGTCGGGGTGTCCACCGGGCCGTGGGGAGCCCAGGCGACGTTCCTGGCCGAACAGATCCGGCTCAAGGCCGACGAGGCTCTGGGCGGAGACCGGGTCACGGCGATCCGGATCATCGTGCGAAACCGCAGCTAGAAGGCACTTTTTCGGCACTTCGTTCCCGGTCGGAGGTCGGTCCCGTCGGGTAGAATGTCAGCAGTTCGGTGCGACCTTTCCCGCGCACACCCCCGGCACGTCGTTGTGTCTCGGTTTGGGTGCCGCGCGGTCTGGAATCGGAGGCTCGTTGGCAACCAAGACGAAGAAGACCGGCGGCTATGACGCCGGCAACATCCAGATCCTCGAAGGACTCGAACCGGTCCGCAAGCGACCGGGTATGTACATCGGAACCACCAGCGCCCGCGGCCTGCACCACCTCGTGTTCGAGGTCGTCGACAACGGGATCGACGAGGCCATGGCCGGCTTCGCCGACAAGATCGTGGTCACGATCCACGAGGACGGCTCGGTCAGCTGCTTCGACAACGGACGTGGCATCCCGGTCAAGCCGATCCCCGGCGCCAAGGATCGCCGCCCCGCGGTCGAAGTGGTCCTCACGGTGCTGCACGCCGGCGGCAAGTTCGGCGGCGGTGGCTATGCCATCTCCGGCGGCCTGCACGGCGTCGGCGTCTCGGTCGTGAACGCGCTCAGCGAGAAGCTCCAGGTCGAGGTCTCCCGCGACGGGTTCATGTGGAGCCAGACCTACGAGCGCGGCAAGCCTCTCGGCAAGCTCACGAAGGGCAAGGCCACCACGAAGACCGGCACCCTGGTCCGGTTCTGGCCCGACCCCGAGATCTTCGTGGAGACCCTGGAGTTCAAGCGCGAGACGTTGGCCGAGCGTCTGCGCGAGTTGGCGTTCCTGAACAAGGGCACCGAGATCAAGCTGCTCGACGAACGCGAGACCCCTCGCGCCGAGGAGATCTTCAAGGCCAACGGTGGCCTCGTCGACTTCGTGAAGTACCTGGCCCAGGGCAAGGAGTCGGTGAACAAGCCGATCGCCATCGAGACCAAGGGCGATGACGGCGAGGTCGAGCTGTCCATGGAGTGGACCACCGGCTACACCGAGTCGCTCTACTCGTTCGCCAACACGATCAACACCCACGAAGGCGGGATGCACGAAGAAGGCCTCAAGAAGGCCCTCACGAACGTGCTGAACCGTTGGGCGCGCGCCAAGGGCCTGCTCAAGGAGAAGGACGACAACCTGATCGGCGAGGACGTCCGCGAGGGCCTCATCGCGATCTTGTCGGTGAAGCTCCGCGACCCCCAGTTCGAGGGCCAGACGAAGACCAAGCTGGGGAACGCCTCGATGCGCTCCCTCGTCGAGACCACGGTCAACGCCCAGCTCACCACGTGGCTCGAAGAACACCCCGGCGACGCCAAGCGCATCTTCACGAAGGCCTCCAGCGCCGCGAAGGCGCGCATCGCCGCGCGGCAGGCGCGCGACCTCACGCGACGCAAGTCGTTCCTGGAGAGCGGGTCGCTCCCCGGCAAGCTCGCCGACTGCCAGCTGTCCGACCCTGCCTCGTGCGAGCTCTACATCGTCGAGGGCGACTCGGCCGGCGGTTCGGCCAAGAGCGCACGCGACCGCGCCACCCAGGCCATCCTGCCCATCCGCGGCAAGATCCTGAACGTGGAGAAGGCGCGGCTGGACAAGATCCTGCAGAACAACGAGATCCAGGCGCTCATCACCGCGATCGGCACCGGCATCGACGAGGAGTTCGACCTGGAGAAGGCGCGGTACCACCGCATCGTGCTCATGGCCGACGCCGACGTCGACGGCGCGCACATCCGCACGCTGCTGCTCACGTACTTCTTCCGGTACATGCGGCAGCTGATCGAGGCGGGCTACGTCTACCTCGCGCAGCCGCCGCTCTACCTGCTGAAGGAGAACAAGCAGGAGCACTACTTCTACACCGAGCACGAATGGGACGAGTACCGCAAGAACGCCAACGGCAAGCGCATCGGCGAGCCCCAACGGTTCAAGGGCCTCGGCGAGATGGACGCGATCCAGCTGTGGGACACCACGATGGATCCCGAGCAGCGCACGCTGTTGCAGGTCACGCTCGAGGACGCCGCCACGGCCGACCGGCTGTTCAGCATCCTCATGGGCGACGACGTCCCCGCTCGCAAGGAATTCATCGAACGCAACGCGAAGTACGTCCAGAACCTGGACGTGTAGACAAGGAGCTGATCAGACACCGTGAGTCAGGAAGGTCTGTTCGTCGGCAACGTCCAACCGGTCCAGCTCGAAGACGAGATCCAACGCTCGTACCTGGACTACTCGATGTCCGTCATCGTCGGGCGCGCGCTGCCCGACGTGCGCGACGGTCTGAAGCCGGTCCACAAGCGCATCCTGTGGGCCATGCTCGAGGCCGGCTACCGGCCCGACCGTCCCCACCGCAAGTGCGCCGCGGTGATCGGTGACGTGCTGAAGAAGTACCACCCGCACGGCGACCAATCGGTCTACGACGCGCTGGTGCGCATGGCCCAGGACTGGTCGCTGCGCTACCCGCTGGTCGACGGCCACGGCAACTTCGGCTCCGTCGACGGCGACCCCGCGGCCGCCTACCGGTACACCGAGGCTCGCCTCGCGCCCATGGCCATGGAGCTCCTGCGCGACATCGACTCCGAGACCGTCGACTTCGTGCCCAACTTCGACGGGTACGAGCAGCAGCCCACCGTGCTGCCCAGCCGGTTCCCCAACCTGCTGGTCAACGGCGCCGGCGGCATCGCGGTCGGCATGGCCACGAACATCCCGCCGCACAACCTCGGCGAGGTGATCGACGGCGTCGTGCACTACCTCGACAACCCCGAGTCCACGCCGAACGACCTGATGAAGTTCATCAAGGCCCCCGACTTCCCCACCGGCGCCACGATCATGGGCCGCCAGGGCATCCGCGACGCCTACGAGACCGGGCGCGGCTCGCTGAAGGTCCGCGCGGTCACCGAGATCGAAGAGAGCTCCAACGGCAAGAACAAGATCGTCGTCACCGAGCTGCCGTATCAGGTGAACAAGGCGCGCCTCGCCGAGAAGATCGCCGACCTGGTCAAGACCCAGAAGATCAAGGACATCGCCGACCTCAAGGACGAGTCCAACCGCGAAGGCATGCGCCTGGTGATCGAGACCAAGCGCGGCGCCAACCCGCACGTGGTGCTCAACCAGCTCTACAAGCACACGCAGCTGCAGGAGAACTTCGGCGTCATCATGCTGGCGCTGGTCGACGGCATCCCGCGCACGCTGAACCTCGCCGAGATGGTGGGCTACTACGTCGACCATCAGGTCGACGTCGTCACGCGGCGCACACGGTTCGACCTGCGCAAGGCCGAGGAACGCGATCACATCGTGCTCGGCCTGCTGATCGCGCTCGATCACCTCGACGAGGTCATCAAGATCATCCGCGCGTCCCAGGACGCCGACGCCGCGCGCAAGAAGCTGATGAGCACGTTCGAGCTCAGCGAGATCCAGGCCAACCACATCCTGGACATGCCGCTGCGCCGGCTCACGAAGCTCGCGCGCGAGGAACTCGACAAGGAGCACGCGGAGCTGCTGGAGCGCATCGGCTACCTCACCTCGTTGCTGGACGACCCCGTGAAGCTGCGCGGCGTGATCAAGGACGAGCTGGCCGAGATCCGCAAGAAGCACGCCGACGGCCGTCGCACCACGGTCAAGGCCGAAGACGGGGACCTCGACGTCGAGGACCTGATCGCCGAGGAGGACGTGATCATCTCGGTGAGCCGTGCCGGCTACGTGAAGCGCCTGCCGGTCGACGCGTTCAAGCGGCAGGGTCGCGGCGGCAAGGGCGTCCGAGGCCAGAACCTCAAGGAAGAGGACGTCGTCAAGCACGTGTTCACCACGACCACGCACCACTGGATGCTGTTCTTCACCACGAAGGGCCGTGTCTACCGGGTCAAGGCGCACTCGATCCCGGAATCGGGCCGCACGGCCCGGGGCATGTACGCGGCCAACCTGCCGGGCGTGTTGCTCGACGGCGACGAGAAGATCAGCGCGGTCATCGACCTGAAGGAGTACTCGGACGGTCGCTACCTGCTGTTCGCCACGCGCAAGGGCATCGTGAAGAAGACCGCGCTACCGGAGTACGACTCGCCGCGCACCGGTCTCATCGCCATCAACCTGCGCGGTGACGACGAGCTGATCGACGTCAAGCTCACCGAGGGCGAGGACGAGGTCATCATGGTCTCGCGCAAGGGGCAGGCGATCCGCTTCAAGGAATCACTGGCCCGTCCCATGGGCCGCGCCACCGGCGGGGTGATCGGGATGCGCCTGGCCGAGGACGATCGCGTCCTGGCCGTTGGTCTCACCTCCGAGGGCGAGGAGATGATCAGCGTCACCGAGCAGGGCTACGGCAAGCGCTCGAAGCTGTCGGACTACCCCACCAAGGGCCGCGGCGGCAAGGGCGTCATCGGCCACCAGCTCACGGCCAAGACCGGCCAGCTCGCCGGCGCCTACATCGGGTCCAAGGACATCGACATGTTCGTGATCTCGTCGTCGGGCCAGGTGGTGCGGGTGCCCGCCGCGCAGATCCGCCGGGTGGGTCGCGCCAGCCAGGGCGTGCGCACGATGCGGGTCGAGGACGACGCCACCGTGGTGGCGCTCGCCCCCGTCATCACGCAGATGGACGAGGACGACGAAGACTAGGAGCCCGGACACCGAACGAGGGGCGCCGCTGGCGCCCCTCGCAGGTTCCCCCTCGGATCGTGTGGCTCAGCAGACGGTCATCAGCAGATCGTAGGGATCGACCGCCGCGCCGTCGTTCGGGTGCCATTCGAAGTGGTCGTGCGGCGCGGTGGCGTTCCCCGTGGAACCCACGTAGCCGATGATGTCGCCGGTGTGCACCGGGCCCAGCTTGCCGTAGGCCGACAGGTGGGCGTTGTACACGTGTCCCGCCACCCCGTACACGTCGACCGCCTGGCCGCCCAGTTCGCCGGGTTGGCCACCGCGGTGCCGTCGAACGGCGCCACGATCGGCGTGCCGGTGGCCGCCATCATGTCGTTGCCCTGATGGATGTGGTACGGCGTGCCCGGCATGTCGCGGACGTCACCGAAGTTGTCCGAGACGTCGACGGGACCGTCCACCGGGCACCGTTGCAGCGGTAGCGCTTCGATCCAGTCGGCGAGCGTCGCGCGCTGCTCGCGCAGGGCGGTCACCCGCCCGCGGATGGACGCCACCACGGCCTTCTCCTCGGCGCGGAGCCGTTCGATGGCCTTGACCTGCTTCTTCTTCCAGTGCTCGTAGCCGCGGTCCACTCCGACCTTGGCCTTCGTGGCGGCCTCGATGCGCTCCTGGTAGAACCGGATCCGCTTGTGGATCGTGACCCGCTTCTGGTTGCGGATGTCGTGCAGTTCCTTGATGCGCCCATGCAGGTCCTGCCTCGAGCTGAGGGCCGCGTCCAGCGTTGATTCCGCGTTGGCGGCCACGACCAGGGACCCCACCGCCACGCATCCCATGACGAACAGCGCTGCTACGCGACGACCATGCCTCAGCTTCATCGTTTCCCTTTCATGCCCGCTCCGGCTACCTACGTCGGTATCGGCTCGAAAGGGGGAGAAGCTTGAGCGCCCGGGTGATGCCCACGTAGTCACCCGGGACTGCGTGGTTGTGCCGTCAGCGCGTAGCAGGCGCTACAGCAGCTGTGCCATGGCGGCGCCCGCGACGAGCAGGATCGAACACGCGACCAGGACCACCCCGGTGATCGGCCTCCACGTCGTGCGCCCGGTCCTCGTGAGGACCCGCACCGTGACGAGCACACCGAACACCAGCACGAACCCGCACGCGACGAGCCAGGCCACCATCACGGCCCGGGAGGGGTCGACCGCGGCCAGGACCACGGTGGCGAGGGCGACCGTCCCGCACACGACGCCCACGCGGAGCGCCCCGCGGCCTTCATCGTTCCGGTCGGGTTCCATATCGCCGGGAGTCTAGGCACCCTATCCTTGCAACATGGCTCCGGTCCTGGGCATCTGCGTCATGGCGGCCGCCCTCGGGGTGACGGCGCTCGACGTGTGGGTGCTGCGTTCGCGGGTCTCCATGGGGCTGTTCACGCTGGTGCTCGCGCTGATGGGCGCGGTCCTGGGCGCGGGCGCGTTGTTGATGATCGAGGACGTGCCGGTGTCGTCGTGGGTCCTGGCGCCGGCGGTCATGGCCGGGTTGGCCACGCTCCACACACGGGCCCTGCTCGCTGGATCGGGCCCGTTCAGAACCTGAGCGTCGAGGCGGGTGCTTGCCCTCACGAGGGCGTACCCTTAGAAATCCTCCCAAGGAGATGGGACACACGATCGAACAACCAACCCCCGCAGACGCCCCGCAGAACGTGCCCGCCCCCGCGGGTGGCGACGCACAGACCTCCGCCCCGGCACCGGCACCGGCGGCGCCAGCCAGCGCGCCATCGCATCTGCCGGAGAGCAACGGCAAGGAGACCCCTCGCTGGATGCCGCGTATGCCCAAGCTGGAGCGTCCGCAGCGGGCACCCGTCCCACTGGAGAGCCCGGCGCCCGGTTCGCGACGCGCCTCCCGGCGTACGCGCGTGGTGGTGCGCAAGGTCGGGCCACTGTCGGTCCTGAAGTTCTCGCTGATCTTCTACTTCTGCGTGATGCTGATCGTGTACCTGGCCCTGTTGATCATCTACATCGTGCTCTCGGCGGCGGGCGCCATCGACTCCCTCGCGAAGATCCTCGGGTACGTCTTCGGCTCGGGCGAAAGCACGTCGGGGCCGACGCCGGTGGTGATCAACGGCCAAGAGGTGTTCACGTGGCTCTTCATCGCGGGTGTGATCTTCACGGCCGTGTGGTCCGTGGTGAACGTCTTCGTGGCGTTCCTCTACAACCTGATCAGCGACATCATCGGCGGCATCGAGGTCACGCTCGCCGAGAAGAACCAGCGCTGATCCGGCCGGTCAACCAACGTCGTCGGCTTCCGAGTCCGAAGCGCCGATGATCTCCAGCGACATCAACGCGGCTTCGGTCCTGTTGCGGGCACCGAGCTTCGTGAGGATCGAGGACGTCTGTGTCTTGACCGTGCCGAGCGCGATCCCGAGGGCGGCGGCGATCTGGCGGTTGGTGAGGCCCTCCGCCATGAGCGAGAGCACGTCGAGTTCCCGTTTCGTCAGTGATGCATCGGAGCGCGGACGCTGTCGCTGGTGGTCGGCCACGGAGCCCTCCTTCCGTTGAGTCGACCTCTACCCACGGCGGAGCGTCGCCAATCCAGAGCCTCGTAGCCGCGTGACAGCCGCTGGCGTCGCTGTCGCTTGAGGATCCCCTAGGCGGGGCGGGAGAACAGACGGTTCAACGTTCCCCTGAGCCAGCCGACCCGGCTGACGGTCTGCTGAGCGGCGAGCGCGGCATCGTCGAGGATCTCTGCCACCTCGGGGTCGTCGTTCTTCTCGACCGCCTGGTCGATCGCCGCCGCCGTCTCGACCGATGAGGCTTCTGCCGATCCGGCGATGAGCGGGATGTGCGAGGTCTCTTCGGGCAGCGGACTGTTCCATCCCTGATGCTACTCGATGCCGAACGAACGCCGGTGCTCGGCACGCGGCTATGGCCTGAACTCGAACCAGACCCGTCCCGGCGGGCCAACCTCATAGCCCCACGCGTCCGCCAACGACTCGGCGATGTGGAGACCCCAGCCACCGATATCGTCGCCGTCGAGGCGTGGCGCAACGGGGTGCAGATCTGCGGCTGGGAGCGTCTGCGCCACCTCGACCCGCACCACGGCATCGTCAGCTTCGATCACCATGCGGATCGGGTTCGACGCGTCGCTCTCGCCGTACTTCACGGCGTTGGTCACGAGTTCGCTGATCACCAAGCGTGCGTCCTCGTTCCTGACCGCCAACTCCGGCGGCGGGATGACGTCGTCCAGCGCCGCCCTGGCAACGCCGGGGGCAGCCGAGGACGCGGGGAGGATCACTTCGCGGCGCATCGGCTCCTCCCATCGTCGGCTCTCTCTTGCTCGAACGTGGGTGGCTTACCCAAAGGGGCGCAATGAAAACGGAATGTCGAGATCGAAGCAGGAACCCTGCGTTGTCGAGGACCGAGACCGACGCTATCTTGTGGCCCGCTGACCTGCTGGAAGGAGGCTCCTCATGTTCGAAGTTGTGGTCTCCCACGAAGGCACCGTCCGCAGCATCGGGTTGATCGGAGAGTTCGATCTGGAGGCGCTTCCCGAGGTCGCGGACGTGCTCAGTGCGTCGCTCAGCGACGGATCTTCGGCCGTACAGATCGACCTGCAGGGGCTGACGTTCCTGGACTCTTCGGGCATCCGCGCGCTCTTCATGGCGCTCAGGGAGAGTGAGACCGCAGGCACGACGCTCACGATCATCCCGGGCCCGCCGAACGTGCAGCGAGTGTTCGAAGTCGCGGGCCTGCTCGACGTCCTGCCGTTCAAGGATCCGGCCGTCAGCTAGATCCACACCCTGTCAGCAGCTAGTCGCCACCGCCGGCAACCCTGCTGGCAGCCATGAGCGCGAACATCAATCCCATCGGCGCGACGAGGCAGGAGATCACCACGAGGATGCCAACCGCCACGGTCTGAACCCCCGGGTACTCCGTCAGCAGGACGACGAAGCCCCACATGAAGGCAAGTGCTCCGACCGTGATGTCGACGATCAACCAGGGATAGTCGCGGAGGAGATCAGGCTCACCAACGTTCGCGAGATACACGATGCCGAACACCGCGAAGGTGACGAAGGCCAGACCCAGCAGTGCCAGAGCGGCCGGCTCAACGCGGTATCCGTCCTTCATGGGAGACAGGTTGGCTCAGGCTTCACCGTCACGCATCGGTCGTACGGCTGAGGGAGCATTGCGTTGTTGTGACGGCCTTCCCCTGCACACTTCAGGCGGATCCTTGCCGACCTTGCGGCCAGCGGCGTCGTAGTACCATGCCCGATACCGCGAACTGCCTGACGATGTTGGTATGGCCCTTCAGGCAGGGCACGGAGTTGGGGCCTGTAGCTCAGCCCGGTTAGAGCGCTTCCCTGATAAGGAAGAGGTCGATGGTTCAAGTCCATCCAGGCCCACGAACAGAACCCGCTGGTGACAGCGGGTTCTTCACTTCTTCGCAGCGGACACGTCGACGCAGACGATCCCCTGGTTGCCGTCCTGGTCGGCGATCACGGTGAGCGAGGGCGCGTTGCTGTCATCGACGACGGTCCCACCCGCGGCGACGGCGGCGGCGATCCGTTGCTCGGCCACTTCGGGCGCCACATAGACCTCGATGTGGAACCGCTGACGCGGGGTCTCGTGCTCGTCGGCGTCCCCGAACCACAGATTCGGTACCCGTGCCGTGGCGTCCCGGATCTCGTCGCTGGGGGTTCCGCGGCCCTGGGCCTCAGCGCTCCCGGTCAGCAGGACGGCCCACACCGGGGCGATGGTCGCAGCGTGCGCCGTGTCGAGGCCGAGCTCGATGTCGCTGACCGAGGCCGGGTCGGCGTCGAACCGGTGGTCGGCGGCGATCTCGGTGATCCGTCGCGCGAGGTCGACGTCCTGCTGGGTCACCCATTCGATGACGTATTCCGTGCCCGTCGTCGTCGCGGTAGATGGCGTCGTCGGTGACGAGCTTGAGGTCGACGTACCCATCGCCGATCGACACGCGCGGGTGGTGGCCGAGCGCGTCGCCCGCCTCGCCCACCGCGGCGACGAACCGTGCGCCGGCGCCGAAGTCGTCGACCACGTACCGGGCGTGCAGTCCCTGGGCGAGCTTGCGCCAGTCGGTCAGGTTGGCCTCGGCGATCTGTTCGCCCTTCAGCATGTCCATACCGGGAACCCTAGCTCTGATTCAGCCGCAGCGACAGGGTCTGCAGGAGTGGCCGCGCGCCACGGAGCCCGCCACTCGGGCGCGTCCCACCCTTCCATGACGTAGATGCGCTCGCGCTCCACCTTGTCGTCCCGGAAGTCGAGCAGCTGCACGCCGAACTGCCAGGGGCCGTCGTCGTAGCTGATCGAGCACTCGACCACGACCAGGTCTTCGCGAGCCGTCATCCGGCGGATCCGGAACCGCAGGTTCGCCGGGTACTGAGCACGCCATTCCTTGAACGTGGCGAGACCCTCGAACCGCTCGCCCGACTGCGGGAACTCGAGGACGGCGTCCTCGTGGTACATCGCGTGGGAGCGGTCGATGTCCTTGGCGATGTACTCCCAGTGCTGCCGCACCTGCTCGAGCATCACCGATGTGTCGGTCATGGCTCCTCGCGGTCGATCGAGACGCCCACCGTCAGCGAAGGCTCACCCTCGCCGGGACCGTCCTGCGTCCTAGCCGAGTCGTACCCAACTTGCCACGGATGGAACGCCGGAGTCGCTCACCAGGAACACCATGTACCAGCCGGGCACCGCTTGATCGCTGTTGGCCGGCAGGGTCGCGGTGACCGTGCTCCCCGACTTCGTGAACGGCAGGTTCAACGCCCGCTGCTCCAGGTTGAGCGAGTGGGTGGAGGACCCGGGATGCATCAGGACGACCTTCGCGATCCCTTGGCTGTTGCCGCTGGTCAGCTGGAACGTCTGGCCGTAGCCCACGTTCGTCGGGGCCGCCGAGATCACCGGCCGCGTGCCGGCGAACAGGTACGGCGGCGAGTAGATCTCGTAGGTCTTCTGCAGCGGGCCGAAGTTCGAGCCGGCCGAGAGCACCCGTCCGTCGGGCAGCAGCACCGCGGTGCCGTGGTACATGCGCTGCGCCTGCTGCGGCGCCATGTCGGTCCACGTGTTGGTGGCGGGGTTGTAGAGCTCGGGGGTCAGCACCGGGCCGGTGAACTCACCCGAGGCGCCGCCACCGACCACGAAGACCTTGCCGTCGGGCAGCAGCACCGCGTTGGGGTGGGTGCGCCCGAAGTGCATCGGCGCCGTGAGCTTCCAGGCCGGGTTGGCCGCCGACAGATCCACGATCTCGGCGGAGCTCTTCGGGCCGGTTCCCCCGATGGCCATCACCCGCTGATCGGGCAGCACGACCGATGCGAACGACTTGCGTCCCTGAACCATCCTGGGCGCCGCCGACCACGTCGCGGTGTCGGGGTCGAACCACGCGCCGACCCGCGAGGCGCCGGCCAGGAACACCTTGCCGTTCGCCATCAGGTGCAGCTTGGGATACAGCGTGAGCTTGCGGTTCGCCGTGGCCGGCAGGGTGGTCAGCTGACCCGTCGCGGGGTCGTACCGGTCCACCGTCAGCACCGGGTCGCCCGGCACCTCGTTGCCGGAGAAGATCAGTGTGGTGCCGTCGCCGAGGGACACGTTCGACGGGTACCAACGCGCTTGGTCCAAGGTCGGTCCCGGCGTCCAGGTCTTGGCGATCGGGTTGAAGACATCCGTGAGCTTCACGCCGATCCCCGGGTGGCCCGACACGGGCGGATGGCCTCCCGTCACGAACACGCTGCCGTCGGGCAGGATGTTGTGCCCCGCGCAGAACGCGTCGCGGGGGTAGGGGATCCGAACGTCGACCATGGCCCCCGTCGCGGGGTTGAACAGGACACCGGGCGATCCGCGGTTGCCGAGCGAGCGGTCGAACAACAACACGCTCCCGTTGCGCATCACCATGCTGTGGATCCCGACGAACGGCATCGTGGTGGGAGCGGTCCACTGGCCCACCACGGCCGGGTCGGTGCTCGCGGCGTGGACGCTGCCCACCTCGACCGCGGCCACGATCAGGCCGAACGACAGCATGATCGAGACCATGCCGGAGATACGGGTCACGCGACTGCGAGCCTTCATCGTTCCCCTCCCGAAACCACCGATGGATCGCGCTGCTCGGGCTCGATCGGATGCCGAGTATCGCCCGAGGGCATCCGCCGACGACCCTACCGCAGGTGGGTGGGCCGGCGCTAGGTCGCGAGGTCGAACTCGACGCTGACGGAGCCAGGCCCTAGGCTGGGCCCACACCTGGGAAGATGAGGGTGAAGGCCGGACGCAACCTCCACCCCCCGGCCTCACTCGGAAGGAGGGCGAACTCCATGGCCGATGAGGCGACCGACACGGCTGAGACCACGGAGAAGAAGGGCGGCTTCTTCAAGAAGCTGCTCAAGATCGCGGTGATCGGTGCGATCGTCGCCGGCGTCGTGCAGTTCTTCCGTCGCCGCAAGGGCGATGACCTGGACGACGTCGAGTGGCAGGAGCTCCCGCCGCCCGCTGGCGGCTAGTTCCACCGACCACCCGATTCTCACCGTTGTCGAACGACCCGCGAGCGACTCGCGGGTCGTTCCTTTTCGCCCTTCTGTGGCACGAGGGCCGGAGCTAGACTTCCGCGCCATGGCGGGCGAGGCGTGGGAACGGGCGAACCAGGCGGCGGCCTCGGCCGGGGTGACGCTCCAGGCGCTCACCTCGCTCGACGACGCCGACCGCCTGATCGAGGTGATGCGTCAGACCTGGGGCGACTACGACCTCATGCCGCGCGAGATGGTGCGGGCGATCGCCGAGAGCGGCAACCTCCCGTGGGGTGCGTTCGACGGCGACGAACTGGTCGGCTACGTCTTGGGGTGGGCCGGGGTCGACCCCGAGGACGGGCTCCACGTGCATTCGCACATGCTGGCCGCCCTGCCCGGGCGCCGACACGGCGGCGTGGGCTTCGCCCTGAAGCTGGCGCAGCGGGCGATGTCCCTCGATCAAGGCATCCAGGTGGTGCGCTGGACGTTCGATCCGCTGGTGGCCCGCAACGCGCACTTCAACCTGTCGAAGCTGGGGGCGCACTGCGACCGGTTCCACCGCAACTTCTATGGCGAGATGGGGGATACGCTCAACCTGGGCGACCGCAGCGACCGGCTGGTGGTGCGGTGGGATCTGGACCGAGAGCCGGGTCCATGGCCGTTCCCCGACGGGGAATCGATCCAGTCGTTGCGGGCCGCCGGCCCGGCGGACCTGCCTCGGCCCGAGCGCGGCCCCGAACCCTCGATGCAGGCGCCGGGCGGGGTGCGGATCGGCGTGCCGCGCGACTACGCCGCGATCCGCTCGACGGACAGCTCGCTCGCGGAGGCGTGGCGCGATGCCACCGGCGAGATCATGGCGCAGTGCTTCGCGCTGGGGTTGCGGGTGGTGGCCTTCGACGCCGACCTGCAAGGCGGGTACCCGACGTATGCGCTGGCCCTGCCCGGGACCTCGATCGATTGGCCCGGGGACGTGGCGTGACCCGGGTCCGCGCGGTCGAACTGAGGATGATCGGCCTGCCGCTGGTGCGCCCGTTCCGAACCAGCTTCGGCACCTCGACCGAGAAGGTGTGCGTCCTGGCGCGGGTCGAGACCGACGACGCCGAGGGCTGGGGAGAGTGCGTCGCCGACATCGAACCGGGCTTCAGCGAGGAGTTCAACGACGGCGCGTGGCTCGTGATACGGGAGTTCCTGGCCCCGGCGTTGTTCGCCGCCGGCGACCTCTCGACCGGCGACCTCGACCGCGTGTTCGCGTTCGTACGTGGCAACCCCATGGCCAAGGCCACGCTGATCGATGCGGTCCTCGACGCGGAACTGCGGGCGAGTGAGACATCGTTGGCCTCCTGGCTGGGCGCCGAACGCGATCGCGTCGAGTGCGGTGTCTCGGTGGGGATCGCTCCGACCACCGGCGAGCTGCTCGAGCAGGTGGCGGGCTACCTCGCCGAGGGCTACCGGCGGATCAAGCTGAAGATCGAACCCGGCACCGACGTGGAGCGGGTCGAAGCGGTCCGCGCCGCGCATCCGGAGATCGCGCTCTCGGTCGACGCCAACGCCGCCTACACGCTGGCGGACACCGAGGTGTTCCGCCGGCTGGATGCGAGCGACCTGCTGATGGTCGAACAGCCACTGCACCACGACGACCTCGTGCAGCACGCCGAGCTGCAGCGGCGGATCCGGACCGACCTGTGCCTGGACGAATCGATCCGGTCGGCGGCACGCGCGGAGGCCGCGCTGTCGCTGGGGTCGTGCAGGATCATCAACATCAAGCAGGGCCGGGTGGGGGGCGTCCCGGAAGCCCGCCGGGTGCACGACATCGCGCGCTCGGCCTCGGTGCCGGTGTGGTGCGGCGGCATGCTCGAGACGGGGATCGGTCGCGCGCAGAACCTGGCGCTGGCGGCGATGCCGGGCTTCACGCTGCCCGGCGACACCAGCGCGTCGTCGCGCTACTTCCTCGACGATCTCACCGAGCCGTTCGAGATGGCGCCCGACGGCACCATGGCGGTGCCCGCCGGACCGGGTATCGGGGTCACGCCCCGGACCGACCGCCTGGAGGCGTGCACGTTGCGCGTTGAGACGCTTCGACCCTGATCTCACCTGGCCTGTTTGAACAACGGGCCGCGAAGGGCGACGATACGCGCACGCTCACCCTTCCCCTTCGTAGGAGCAGCCCATGAAGAAGCGCGTCGTCCAGGCCGGAGAATTCGAGGTCGTCGACGAACGCGGGGCGGTGCGACTCCGCATCGGCCTCACCAACGACGAGGACCCCTTCTTCTCGTTGCTCTCGCCCGACGGGCAGGTGCGCATGCGGTTCGGGCTGGGCAACGACGGTTCGGCCGGGCTCGCGATCGGCGACGACAACGGCAAGGTGCGCGCCACCGTGGGGCTGTCCAGCGACGGTTCGGCCAGCCTGGCCTTCGGCGACAAGAACGGGAAGATCCGGGCGAAGTTCGGACTGGCGCCCGAGGCGAGCCCCACCATGGGCATGCAGGTCAAGGACGGCGAACTCTCCCAGGTGTACAGCCTCGCCGAACAGGGCTCGCCGACGATCGGGCTCTACGACAACGCGGGCAAGGTCCGCGTGCGGCTGGGACTCGCGGCCGAAGGCTCCCCGGTGATGCGCCTGCTCGACCGCGACGGCGATCTGCGGGCGGTGGTGGGCCTGGCCTCGGACGGGACGCCGTTCGTGCAGTTCCTCGACGAAGGCAAAGAGCCCACCTGGACGATGCGCTAGCGCCGGCCCTCAGGCGGTGGGATGGGGCTCGGCGGCGGTGCGGGGCCTCCGGGCTCGAACCACGAGGTATCCACCCAGGGCGATCGCGATCGCGACGAGGGCGATCCACCAGCCGCCCGAGGATCCACCTGATCCGGCTCCTGTGGCCGCTGCCGGCGTCGGTGTGGCACCGGCCTCCTCGGCCGGCTCGGGGGCCACTGCCGGCAGACCCGCGGCCACGAGCATGTCGAACGCCTGGGTTCGCGCGGGGTAGTAGCCAGCGGAGATCTCGCCGCCGCAGAGGGTCTCGCCCTCCGGGGTGAACACCTGCGGCCCACCCTCCACGTACGGGTAGATCGTCTGGTGCACGCGATCGCCGGGGCACTCCGGTCCGAACCGCACCACCATGGCGTACCCGACGCCGAGGGCAGACGCCGTCTGCATCTCACCGTCGACGTTGGGGCTGTCCCACTTGCCCTCCCACAGGCCCGTGGACGTAGACGAACTCGGCCGCGTCGTCCTTGCGCATCTTCACGTCCTCGGAGCCCGGCACCGTGACCGTCACACTCCCGCGTTCGCCCTTGGCTGAAGCCGACGGCGCGAGCGCGATCGACAGCAGCACCATCGTGGACACGATCGCGCCGACCCAGCGTGTGGTTCGCATGGCGGTTCCTCCTCGAAGGGTTCTCATGTGCCGTCTACACCGCCCGAGGTGCGGAGGTTCCCTCGGGATGGGGATGGACGCCGCGTACACTGGGGTCGCCTCGGGGACGTAGCTCAGTTGGGAGAGCGCCGGCTTTGCAAGCCGGAGGTCGCCGGTTCGATCCCGGTCGTCTCCACCACCCGCACCGCGAGGCGAGATACCATCGCCCGGAAATCCCGTCGAACCAGGAGCCCCCGATGTCCAAAGAGATGCTGAACGACAAGACGTTCGCCAACGTCGAGCAGTACCAGCCCGTCGCGATCCCCGGTCGTCCCGACACCGTGGAACGCACCGGCGTCATGACGATCAACGGCACGATCGCCCGCGCGGCCTTCCTGTTCGTCCTCACGGTGATCTCCGCGGCGTTCGGCTGGCAGCAGGCCGATCAGATCAGCGGGGTCCTGAACGCGATCATGCTCATCGGGCTGCTGGGGCTGATCGGGCTCAGCCTGCTCACCGC
Source organism: uncultured Actinomycetes bacterium (assembly GCA_963797635.1). Lineage (GTDB taxonomy): Bacteria > Actinomycetota > UBA4738 > UBA4738 > HRBIN12 > JAOUEA01. The sequence goes on along the minus strand of CAWCPZ010000010.1, from coordinate 129,414 downwards.
GTTCAAGCCGCAGATCGCGCCGTTCACCGGGCCGGTCTACGCGATCGTGATGGGCTTCTGGGCCGGGGTGATCTCGTACGGCTACGAGCAGCAGTTCGACGGGATCGTGCTGCAGGCCGTGTTCGCGACGTTCTCGGTCTTCGCCGGATGTCTGTTCCTCTACGGCTCACGGATCGTGAAGGTCACGAAGAAGTTCATCGCGGTGGTGATGGTCGCGACCCTCGGGATCCTGCTGATGTACGTCGCCGCGATCGTGCTGGGGCTGTTCGGTGTGGAGATCGGGTTCATCAACGACCCGACGCCGTTGGGCATCGCGATCAGCGTCGCCATCTGCATCGTGGCCGCCCTCAACCTGTTCGTGGATTTCCACTTCATCGAGCAGGGCGCTCGAGCGGGCGCGCCGACGTACATGTCGTGGTACTGCGCGTTCGGACTGCTGGCGACCTTGATCTGGCTGTACCTGGAGATCCTGCGCCTGCTGAGCAAGATCCGCGGCTGAGGCTGCTCACGATCACCAGCTCGTCCCCGCCGGCCGACGATCTGGGGTACCTGCTCCACAAGAACCCTGCGAACCTCCGCACGGTGGACCTCGCCTTCGGACGTGCCCACGTGTTCTGGCCCGAATCGAGTCCGGATCGAGCCTCGGTGTCGCTCCTCGTGGAAGTGGATCCCGTCGGGCTCGTGAGGCGTGGGAGGGGAACCGCCGGCTTCGCCCTTGCCGAGCACGTCAACGACCGTCCGTACGTCGCCTCGTCGCTGATGAGCGTGGCGATCGCGCGGCTCTTCGGCACGGCGATGTCGGGGCGCAGTGACGATCGCCCGGACCGCGTCGACGCCGCTCTCAGCCTCACCGCTCATCTGCCCGTGGTCGCCTGCCGGGACGGCGAGCCGCTCCTGCGACGACTCTTCGAGCCGCTGGGATACCGGGTCGAGGCCAGCCCTATCCCACTCGATCCGTCCGTTCCCTCGTGGGGAGACTCCCGCTATCTCGCCGTGTCCCTCGCCGCCGAGGTGCGCGTCAGGGATCTCCTGTCCCACCTCTACGTCTTGTTGCCCGTCCTGGACGATGACAAGCACTACTGGGTGGCGAGGGACGAGATCGAGAAGCTCCTGGCGCGCGGTGGCGAGTGGCTGGCGGCCCATCCGGACAAGGAGTTGATCACACGGCGCTACCTGCGGTACCGCGACCGGTTCACCCGTGAGGCGCTCTCGAGATTGCTCGACGAAGATCAGGCCGATCCCGACGCCGATGAGGCGGCGCACGATGCCGAGGAAGAAGCCGTCGAAGAGCGGGTCTCGTTGCGTGACCAGCGGCTCGGATCGGTGCTGTCGGTCCTGCGCGCCGCCGATGCCCACCGCGTGTTGGATCTCGGGTGTGGTCCGGGCACCCTCCTGAGGGCCCTGATGAAGGAGCCCGGCGTCACCGAGGTGGTCGGGGTGGATGTCTCGTCCCGAGCCCTGGACGTGGCGGCTCGCCGGCTCCACGTCGACACGATGGCGCCGAACCAACGGACCGTTTGCGGCTGCTCCAGGGTCGCTCACCTATCGGGATCGGCGGTTGAGTGGGTTCGACGCCGCCGTCCTGATGGAGGTCGTCGAACATCTCGAACCCGAACGCCTCGAGGCGCTCGAACGGTCGGTGTTCGCCTAGGCTGCCCCGACCACGGTGATCGTCACGACTCCCAACATCGAATACAACGTCCGGTTCGAGTCGCTGCCCTCCGATCGACTCCGTCACCGAGACCACCGGTTCGAGTGGACGCGCGCCGAGTTCCGGTCATGGGCCGACGGGGTCGCGGAGCGGAACCGATACCGGGTTCGTTACCTGCCGGTGGGCGAGGACGATCCCCAGGTCGGTCCGCCGACGCAACTGGCGGTGTTCGCCCGATGAGCAGAGGACCCGCACGTCCCGATCCGCGGGATCCGAAAGCCGGAGCCGAACGCGACCGCAACGAGATGCGTCTGCCCACGCTCTCCTTGGTCGTGCTCGTGGGTCTCAGCGGCTCGGGCAAGTCGACGTTCGCCGCGCGGCATTTCGCGCCCACCGAGATCCTCAGTTCCGACTTCTGTCGCGGCCTGGTGTCCGACGACGACAACGACCAAACGGTGACGTCGGAGGCGTTCGACGTGTTGCATCACATCGCCGGAGTTCGCCTCAGCCTCGGCAGGATCACCGTGGTCGATGCCACGAACGTCCAGGCTCACGCTCGCAAGCCCTTGGTGGAACTCGCGCGACGCCATCACGTGCTGCCAGTCGCGATCGTGCTCGATGTCCCCGAGCGGCTCTGCCAGGAGCGCAACGCCGGCCGTGCCGTATCGTACCTTCGGGCCGCACGTGATCCGCCGGCAACGCGCGGAGCTCCGCAAGTCGATCAACCGGCTCCAGCGGGAGGGGTTCCGCCGGGTCTTCGTGCTGAAGGGTGTCGAGGCGATCGACGCCGCCTACATCACGAGAGAGCCCACCTGGACCGATCGCTCCGACGAACATGGCCCCTTCGATCTGATCGGCGATATCCACGGATGCCACGACGAGTTGGTCGAACTGCTCGGCCTGCTCGGGTATCGCCCCTATCCGACGTCCGGCGTCTTCGCCCATCCCGAGGGTCGCACCGCGGTGTTCCTGGGCGACCTGGTGGACCGAGGTCCGCCACGCCTGCGGTGCTGGCTACTCGCGATGGGCATGGTCGAAGCCGGTTCCGCTCATCTGCGTGCCCGGCAACCACGAGGTCAAGCTCCTCAAGGCGCTCCGAGGACGCAACGTGCAGATCACCCATGGCCTCGGTGAGTCGCTCGCCCAACTCGAGGCGGAACCACCGGAGTTCCGTGAACGGGTCGAGTCGTTCATCGACGGGTTGGTGAGCCACTACGTGCTCGACGACCGTCGATCTCGTCGTGGCCCACGCCGGGATGCGGAGGAGTGCAGGGTCGGGCGTCGCTCGGCGTGCGCTCGTTCGCCCTCTACGGAGAGACCACCGGTGAGACCGACGAATTCTGGTTGCCCGTCCGGTATCCGCTGGGCCACCGATTACCGCGGGCCGCCCATGGTGGTGTACGGCCACACCCCTACGCCGCAGGCCGAGTGGATCAACAACACGATCTGCATCGACACCGGATGCGTCTTCGGCGGCAGTCTCATCGCCCTCTCGCTATCCGGAACGAGCCCTGGTGTCGGTGCCGGCGAAGCACACCTACTACGAACCGGCGAAGCCCTTCCTGCCCGACGACGCGGCCGCCGTACCCATCGAGACGCGGTCAGACCCTGAGGTGTTGGACGTCGAGGACGTGCTCGGTATCGAGCGGTGTCCAGACACGACTTCGCGGGGCGCGTCACGATCCTCTCCCGAGAACGCTGCGGCCGCGCTCGAGGTCATGAGCCGGTTCGCGGTCGACCCCCGCTGGCTGATCTATCTGCCACCGACCATGGCTCCCACGGCGACGACCGAGGTCGGAACCTTGCTGGAACATCCAGCCGAAGCGTTCGCGTCCTTCCGTTCCGAAGGGATCCCGTCGGTGATCTGCGAAGAGAAGCACATGGGATCCCGCGCGATCGTCGATCGTGTGCCGTAGCTCCGAGGTGGCCCAGCGTCGCTTCGTCCCCACGGACGCAGCAGGGCTCGCGGTCACGCGGACGGGACGCCGATTCTTCTCCGACCCCGCGCTGGAGCGTGCTGTCCTGGAGCGTGTGTCGAACGCCGTGGCCGACGCCGGTCTGTGGGAGGAACTCGAGACCGACTGGTTGCTCTTGGACGCTGAGATCATGCCCTGGTCCCTCAAGGCGACGAGCTGCTCCGATCGCAGTACGCGTCGGTGGGTGCTGCGGCCACGCACATGCTCGACGCCTCGGTCGTGGCGCTGGCAGACGCCGATGCCCGCGGGGTTCCGGTGGGGCCGATCCTGGACCGCACCCGGGAACGCGACGAGGCTGCGCACGCGTTCGTCCGTGCCTACCAGCCGTATCAGTGGCCCGTGGACGCCGTGACGGACGTGAAGGTGGCGCCCTTCCAGGTGCTGGCCGGCGAGGGCCGGACGTTCCTGGACCGCGACCATGGGTGGCATCTGGCGATCGCCGACCGACTCGCGGCGGCCGACCCCGACGTGATCCGAACGACCGAGCGGGTCCTCGTCGACGTCACCGACGAGACGTCGCAGGCCGCCGCGATCGACTGGTGGACGGGCTGACGTCGGGCGGGGGTGAGGGGATGGTGGTCAAACCGATGGAGGCATCGTCCGCGGGCGCCGGGGCATCATGCAGCCGGGGATCAAATGCCGAGGCCCGGAGTATCTCCGGATCATCTACGGCCCCGAGTACCGCCTCCCCGAGAACCTGGAGCGGCTCCGGAAACGGTCGCTCGGCCGCAAGCGAGGGCTCGCCCTGCGCGAGTTCGCGCTCGGGGTGGAGGCGCTTGAGCGTTTCTCGCGCGGGAACCACGCTGGCGTGTCCACGAGTGCGTGTTCGGCGTCCTGGCGCTGGAGAGCGAACCGGTCGATCCCCGCCTCTAGCCCGTGAGCGCCGCTCGACCGATAGCATCGAACCATGCGGAAAGCGATCGTCTTGGCGCTGGTCGCCGTCAGCCTGCTCGCCCTCGCCGCTCCGGCGCAGGCGCGGCCGGAGTTCAGCGCGCGCGTGAGCCCGCTCGACGCGTCCACCCGCCACCTGATGGTCGGCCGCTCCTGGCGCCCGGGATGCCCGGTGCCGCTGCGCGACCTGCGGTTGATCCGCATGAAGATCTGGGGCTTCGATCGACGGTGGCACCGAGGCAGCCTGGTGGTGCACCGCCGGTACACCGACGAGATGGTGCGGGTGTTCAAGCGGTTGTACGAGGTGCGCTACCCGATCCGGCAGATGCGACTGGTGGATCATTTCGGTGCCGACGACCACCGGTCGATGGCCGCGGACAACACCTCGGCGTTCAACTGCCGGTATCGAGCCGGCATCTGCTGCACCTGGTCCCAGCACGCGTACGGACGCGCGCTCGACCTGAACACCGTGGAGAACCCCTACGTGTACGCCGGAGGGTTCTCGCCGGCGAACGGTCGCCCGTTCCTGGACCGTTCACAGCATCGGCGGGGGATGATCCATCGCCACGATGCGGTGTGGTGGGCCTTCCACGCCGTGGGCTGGAGCTGGGGCGGCGACTGGTCGGGCGAGAAGGACTACCAGCACTTCTCCGCGAACGGCCGCTAGCTCGCGGAGGACCCGTCGCAGGAGACCGACAGGTACGGGTTGGGGTCGACGGCGGGCCCGTCGTTCGGATGCCACTCGAAGTGATCGTGCGGCACCGTGGCATCACCGGTGGAACCGACGTAGCCGATCACGTCGCCCGTCTGGACGTACCCCAGCTGGCCGTAGGACGAGAGGTGCGCGTTGTACACGTACCCGAGTTCGCCCTGCACGCGGACCTCGAGCCCTCCGAGCTCACCCTTGGAGGCCGACGCGTAGCCGGGGAACGGCGCCACGATCGGTGTGCCCGTTGCAGCGGTGATGTCGTTGCCCATGTGCCGATGCACCGGCACGCCCGGCAGACGAACGGTGATGCCGAAGTTGTCGGCCACGACGTGGGGGCCGCCGAGCGGGCAGGTCTGCAGCACCGCCCAGGTGCCGAGCCATGCGTTGATGGAGGCCCGCTGGGTGCTGAGGGTCTGCACCGTCCGCTGCGTGGTGCGATCCAGGGCGTTGAGCCGCTTCTGCGCTTCCCAGCGTTCGCGCTTGAGCTGGCGCTTGATGTGCTGCCAACGACGTGGGTTGGCGAACTTCCCCCGGCCGGGCCCGTGACGCAGGATCGCCGTGGAGCGGTGCATCACGCGCCTGATCGTCACCGCGCGCGCATGACGGGCGCGGTGGACCGAGGTCAGGGTGCGAGCGATGTGCCGCTTCTGGGCGTGGTAGCTCTCGAGTTGAGACCTGGCGCCGGCGGGCGTGAGGCTGATCGTTGTCAGCAGGAAGATGAGCGCAGCGACCGTCAAGGCCCGCCGCGCATCCAGGGTGCGCGAGTTCACTGTGAGGTTCTCCGTCCGGGGGTAGGGAGCGACCTCCATATCGGCAGATCGCCGGGCTCACCTTGAGTCGAACCACGCCGCCCCACCGTGATGCCGCTCACATCGGCGTGCGATCCGTCTCGGTGTCGTGTCCCCCGGACGGGAACCAGCCGTCCGGCCGATGCGGGCCGTCGCGCCGCGCGGGTAGGCTCCTCGTGCATGGGGATCCCGGTCCGGCGAACGGTGACGGCGTGTGTCCTGGCGACCTCCTGCCTGGTCTCAGCGTCTGCCCCGCTCACCGTCCTCGCCGAGCCGGTTCCCGAGGCCGCGAGATGCCCTGCCTACGACCGCACCTGGCAGAACGCGGGGCTCTCCGGCACCGGCGCCTCAGTCCTCAACGAGCTGTCGGGCATCCAGGCGTCGCTGGCTCATCGGGGCGTCCTGTGGTCGGTCGAAGACGGCAACAACGGACCGCACCTGTTCGCGTTCAACGCCGGCGGCGAGGTGATCGGGGATTTCACCTTGTCGAAGGCCGACGTCGGCAACCTGGACTGGGAAGCGCTGGGCCTGGACCGGCGCAAGGGCCGTGACCAGCTGTACATCGGCGACATCGGTGACAACGCGCACGCTCGCGACGGCAGCGGCCAGAAGGTTCCCGCGCTCTACCGGATCGCCGAGCCGAAGATCCGCGCCGGCGCCTCGGGCGTGACGCGCACGATCACCCGGATCAAGAAGTTCACCTTCCGTTACTACACGAAGGCAGGCGTGCTGGCGCCTCGGAACGCCGAGTCGATGTTCGTCGATCCGCGGCGCCACGACGTGATCGTGATCACCAAGGACCTGGAGACGATCGGTGGTCACGCCAACCGTGTTCGGGCGTTCAGGATGCGCGTGGGAGCTCTGCACGGCGGCCGGCTCAACCATGCGAAGCAGGTGGCCACCCTGACCGCGGCGACCGATGGCCACGGCGTGGGGGCGGTGTCGGCCGACATCGCCCGGGACGGCCGGTGGATCGTGGTGAAGAACTACGGCCAGGGCTTCCTGTGGCATCGCGATCCGCACGGACCGGCGTGGACGGCGTTCCGCCGGCATCCGGTCGCGCCGTGCCGGGTCCCGGTGGACTCGGCCGAGGCGATCTCGTTCTCCTACACGGACGGCGGCCGCTGGAACGGGTTCTGGTCGGTGACCGAGACCGGCTCGCCCCCGCCGCCGCTCCGTCACCTGGTCGGCCCCGACTGATCCATCGCTGATCCCGGCGGTTCAAGCCGGACCGGCACCTGCCGAAGACGCCAGGGAGATGGACGAGTCCGAGATCGCCGAGTTGCGAGCGCGCGTCGCCGAGGCCGAGCGCGAGCGGGACGCCGCCGAAGCCAGGGCGCAGGCCGCCGAGACGCGTGCCCGAGGAACTCGGTGCGCTCGATGACCGGGTCCAGGTGGCCGAGCGCCGCGCGCTCGACGCTGAGCGCCGCCTGCAGGAACTGTCCGAGCAGGTGCAGGCGAGCCGGCCCGGCACGGACACCTCCGAGGAGCCGCTCGAACCCGTCGGGTCGACCGAGACGGCTCCGCCCGCAGCGAACGACCTTCGGGCGCGGCTGGCCCGCACGGCGGCGCGGAAGAAGCCCGGCGGCGGGCCGGACCCCACCTGAGTCGCTAGACCGCGAGCGCGTCCACCGCGTAGGTCTCGCGCAGGCGTTGATCGACCGCTTCGGCCGGCAGCACGTGCCTCGGTGCCAGTCCGTATCTCGACGCCGTCTCGAGGTGCTCGTCGCAGATCGGCATGAGTTCGTCCTTCGGGAACCAGCCGACGTGTTCGGGCGCCGCGGCGTACGGGCCCGCCATCCAGAAGCAGAACTGGCAGATCAGCCTGGTGCGCTGCGGATAGGCGAACCGCGCCCGGTAGCCGTACTCGTGCTCGATCACCGTGCCCCACAGCGCGACGCGTCCCAGCACGGCCGGGCACTTGGTCTTGCGCAGGATCTCCACGGCGTGGGTGCCGTGCAGCCCGCAGGTGCATCCGGCGTGGGGCGCCCGGTGGAAGCGGGCGAGGGAACAGGCCGCCTCCGCGGGCTGCCGGGGCTTCCAGGGTCGCGACCGGCGAGCGACGGGACGCAGCATCAGGTCGTCGCCGTCGCGCGTGCCGGTGAGCGCCCACGCCCGCCAGGCGAGGATGGGCTCCGCGCCGGTCGTGAGTTCCAGTCCACCGGCGGGCGACGCGGTGGAGGTGCGGCTCATCTCGATCGTCGATCCGCCGACTCGGGCCCCGCGGGCTGGGGTTCACGTTCGGGCTCGCGCTCAGGCGTCATGTCGGGCGCGAGGTCCGGCACGAGCTCGCCCGGCACCGGGATCGCGGCGGGCGTGATCTCGATGATGCGTTTGGGCTGGCCGATATCCATGGTGCTTCGAGGGTACGCCCCTCCGCCGAGTTGGGCGAGCCCTACACGGGAGCCAACCGGTAGATGGCCGAGCTGTCGCTGAAGTAGATGCGTCCGTTCGGCGCCCGCTCCATCGAGTAGATCGAACCGCCGGGCACGTCGAAGACGGTGACCACGTTGGCGAAGTCGTCGCGCGGCCCGTTCAGGATCCCTCGGTGCAGGCTGCCACCGTCGCAGCACGCTCCCCAGAACAGGTCCCCTTCGGCCCCGGCCAGCCCGCATCCGTCGCAGAACACGGCGCCGGTGATGCCGATCGTCGAGTCGTAGGTGACCAAGGGCAGGCGCGGACTCGGGCCGCTGTTGTTCGTGTCGGGGCAGCTCTCGCTCGGACCCCAGCCGTAGTTCTCCCCGGCCACGATCCGGTTGACCTCGTCGTTGCACCCTGGGCCGTTCTCCGTTTCCCAGAGGTCGCCGGTGTCCGGATCGAACGCGAAGCCGAAGGAGTTCCGGATGCCGTAGGCGAACATGCGCGTGCGCTCGCCCCCGATCGTCGGGTTGTCGGCCGGCACGCCGCCATCGGCCCGGAGCCGCAGGATCTTCCCGCGCAGGTTCGAGGTGACGTCCTGCGCGTTCGTGGAGTTGTGTCCGTCTCCGACGATCGCGTAGAGCCTGCCGTCGGGGCCGAACTCGATGCGTCCGCCGTTGTGATACGGATCGTTCGACGCGGGCGCCGACAGCAGCACCTTCATGCCCACGCCCTTCCAGGCGCCGTCATGCTTGTTCGCGCGGATGCGAACGATCTGGTTCCGCAGGTTCCCGCCGGCGTTGCGGGTGGCGAAGACGTACACGAACGGCTGGTCGGGCCACGCCGGATGCACCGCCACGCCCAGGGCTCCACGCTCCCCCGCACCGTTGACGCCCGGGATCGTGAAGAAGCGCCGGGTGTGCTTGGTCTCGAGGTTCAGGATGCGGATCTGCCCGCTCCCTCGTTCGGCGTAGAGGAGCTTGCCCCCCGGCAGGAACGTGAACCCGGCCGGCCCTCTCAGACCGCCCTTCACCTTCAGGACCTTGATCGACGCCCCCGCGTTGGCGGCCGGGGCCAAGGTCACGACCGCGAGCGAACTCGCGATCAGGGTCAGGATCAGGAGCCGCACCGTGGTTCGGATCGTTCGCATGCGTCGAAGTCCTCTCTGCTCGGGGAGGGCGCTCACGCGGGCGCCAGTCGATAGATACCCAGGGCGTTGCTGAAGTACAGACGATGGTTCGGCGACGTCTCCATCGAGTACACCGGTCCGGCGAAGTTGATGAGCGACACCTGCTGGAGCGGCGCCGCTGAAGTCGTCGCGCGCTCCGTTCAGGTCGGCGTGCGCGACCGGTCCCACGGTCTGCTTGCAGGTGCCGTTCGCGCACCCCACGAACAGGTCGCCGTCGTAGGCGGCGCCGAGGCCGCACCCGTCGCAGAACGCGGTGCCGGTCACCGCGACGGTCTCGTCGAAGTTCCAGACGGGCAGGAGCTTGGGGTCGGGGCCGTCCTGGTTCGTGTCGGGACACGCCTGGCTCGGGCCCCAGGCGAAGTTGCCCCCGGCCTGGATCAGGTTGATCTCGTCGTTGCAGTCGGGCCCGTTCTCCGTTTCCCAGAGGTTGCCCGAGTCCGGGTCGAACGCGAACCCGATCGAGTTGCGATGGCCGAACGAGTACACCGGCGAGCCCGGGAACGGGTTCGACGGCGGCACCGAACCGTTGGGGTTGAGCCGCAGGATCTTGCCGCGAGGTTCGTCGGTGAGGTCCTGCGCCGTCGATGGGTCCTCGCCACCGTCGCCGATCACGACGTAGAGCTTGCCGTCGGGGCCGAACGCGATCCTGCCGCCGTTGTGGTTGGCGCGCGACCCGATCGGTGACTGCAGCAACACCGTGAGGTTGCGGCCGTGGCCGTGCACGGCGCGCAGGCGGATCAGTTGGTTGCGGATCGGTTCGCCGCCGGGGCCGCGCGTGACGTAGACGTAGACGAACGGGGTGCGGGGCCAGTCGGGGTGCAGGGCCACGCCCAGCGCGCCGCGCTCGCCCTCGCTGTTGACCCCGCCGATCCGGAAGAACAGCCGGTCCGAACCGGTGCGGGGGTTCAGGAACCGGACCTCGCCGGTGTCGCGTTCTGCGTAGACGATGCGTCCGTCCGGGGTGAACGTGAATCCGACCGGGTTGGCCAGGGTCGCCACGGGCACGACGCGGACCTTCGGCGGCGCCGCGGTGGCGGCCGGCGATCCGGCGAGGGCGACGATCCCCGTCATGAGCACCGCCGTGATCAGGACCGTGCCGGTTCGCTTGGCTCGGATGTGCTCTCCCCCCTCTGACGACCGCTGGTGGCCTCACGCCCTGTGGGAGCATGAGGTCGTGCCCACGCTGCCTCCCTCGATGTTCGGCCAACCGGCCCTGCGTTCTGAAGACCCACGGTTCCTGACGGGCCGCGGCCGGTACCTCGAGAACCTCCCGATCGAGGGCGTGCTCCGGGCGGTGTTCGTTCGCTCCATGATGCCGCACGCGCGCGTGATCGCGGTGGACGTCGACGCCGCACGGGCCATGCCCGGGGTGGTCGCGGTCTACACCGCAGACGATCTGGCCATCCGTGCGATGCCCCCCAGCGGCAACGTGGAGGGGGCCTCGGGCACGCTCGAAGGTCCGTTCGGCCGCGAGGTGATCGCACGAGACGTGGTGCGGTTCGTGGGAGAACCGCTGGCGCTGGTGGTGGCCGAGTCCCTCGCCGTGGGCCAGGACGCCGCCGAGATCGTCCTGCCCGACCTGGAGCCGCTGGCGGCGGTCACCGACGTCGAAGCGGCGATCGCCGACGACGCCCCGCTGCTGTGGCCCGACCACGGCAGCAACGTGGCCGATGCGTTCGAGGTGCGGTGGGACGACGACGTCCTGGCGGGCTCCGACGTCGTGGCGCGCGGCCGGTTCGTGAACCAGCGCGTGGCCCCCGTCCCGATGGAGCCGAACGCGATCGCGGTCGCTCCCGACGGTGACGGCGGGTTCACGGTGTGGGTCTCGACGCAGGTGCCGTTCGACGTGCGCGACGATCTGGCCGAGCTGCTCGAGGTGCGCAAGGACCAGGTGCGCACGATCGCCCCGGACGTGGGCGGGGGCTTCGGTGCGAAGCTGCAGATCTACCCCGAATACCAGGCGGTGGCGGTGGCGGCCGCGAAGCTCGGCCGGCCGATCCGCTGGGTGGAGACGCGCTCGGAATCGATGCTGGGCCTCACGCACGGGCGCGCGCAGGTGCAGCTCGTCGAGATCGGCGCCAAGCGCGACGGCACGATCGTCGGGGTGCGGGCCGACCTGCTCGCCGACATGGGCGCCTATCCGATCGGCGCGTTCCTGCCCACCACGACCCAGGAGATGCTGGGCGGCGTGTACACGATCCGCGACGTGGCCTGCCGTGGACGCTCGATCGTCACGAACGCCACGCCGGTCGCGCCCTATCGCGGCGCCGGCCGGCCCGAGGCCGCCGCGTTGATCGAGCGCGCGATCGACCTGGTGGCCGCCGAACTCGGCTTGGACGCGGTGGACGTTCGCCGCAAGAACCTGATCCCCGCCGACGCGTTCCCGTACGAGTCGGCTTCGGGAACGGTGTACGACATCGGCGACTACGCCAAGGCGCTCGACGAGGCGCTGCGGATCGCCGGCATGGACGCGCTCCGTGCCGAGCAGGCGGCGCGCCGAGCGCGCGGCGATCATGTGGAGCTGGGGATCGGGCTCGCGACGTACGTGGAGATCACGTCGTTCATGAGCAAGGAATTCGGCGCGGTCGAGGTGGCGACCGACGGCACGGTCACGGTGCACACCGGCACGTCGCCGCACGGTCAGGGGCACGAGACCGCGTTCGCCCAGATCGCGTCCGCCGTGCTGGGCGTGCCGTTCACGTCGGTGCGCGTGGTGCACAGCGACACCGGCATCGTCCGCCGCGGCGCCGGCACGTGGGGGTCACGGTCGCTGCAGGCCGGAGGGTCGTCGGTCCTCGAGCGCAGCGAAGAGGTCGTGGCGAAGGCCCGCACGCTCGCCGCCCATCTGCTCGAGGTCGACGAGGCCGATCTCACCGTGGGCGAGGGTGGCCTGGAGGTGGCCGGGGCGCCGACCCGCTCGATCACCTGGCCCGAGCTGGCGTCGGCCGCCGCCGACCGTGCGCGGCTCCCGGCGGGGATGGAACCGGGGCTCCGTGCCGAGGGCGTGTATCGCGAACCCGCCTCGACCTTCCCGTTCGGGACCCACATCGCGGTGGTCGAGGTCGACACCGAGACCGGGGACGTCCGCCTGGTGCGCCACATCGCGGTGGACGACTGCGGACGGATCCTGAACCCGATGCTGGTGGAGGGACAGGTGCACGGCGGGCTGGGCCAGGGCATCGCGCAGGCGCTGTACGAGGAGGTGCGCTACGACGATGCGGGCAACCCGATGACCGGCAACCTCACCACCTACCTGATGCCCTCGGCGGCGGAGTTCCCCTGGTTCGAGACCGCCCGCACCGAGACGCCGACCCCGGTGAACCCGCTGGGGGCCAAGGGGATCGGCGAGTCCGCCACGATCGGGTCGACACCGGCGATCCAGAACGCGGTGGTCGACGCGCTCACCCCCTTCGGCGTGCGCCATCTCGACCTGCCGCTTTCTCCCGAGCGCGTGTGGGCCGCGCTGCACCCTCCCGGGTAGGGTTCCTGGATGACCGACGAAGGGAACCCTCGCTGGGAGGCGCGATTCCGCGCTCCATCCGTGCTCATGCCCGACTGGTCGCCGACGGCGCCCGACCGCATCGTCTACGAGAGCACCGAGAGCGGCGTCTATCAGGTGCACTGTTGGGACATGGCCACCGGCGCCAAGCGGCAGGTGACCGATCACCCCGTGGGCGTCGTCGACGGTGCCCCGACGCTCGACGGTGAGGGTGTCCTGTACTGGCAGGACGAGACCGGCAGTGAGGCAGGGCAGTGGTTCATCCAGCCGTTCGCGGGTGGCGAGGGCCGGCCCTTCCTGCAGGGCACGCCCCAGGGCTGGAACCAAGGGTTCGCGCAGGCCCCGGGGGTCGTCGTCGCGGCGATCAGCGATCGCGACGGGTTCGCGGTGTTCGCCGCGGTCGACGGAGCACCCGCCAAGGAGCTGGTCCGCAGCACCGAGGCGGTGAGCCTGGGGGGCTCCACCGGCGGAGGATTCAACCGCGGCGCGCTGTCCTCGGACGGAACCCTGTTGACGCTCGAACACGCCGAACACGGCGACCTGATCCACCCCGCCCTTCGCGTGATCGACCCTCGAACGGGCGCCGTGATCGCCGAGCAGCTCGACGAGGGGCTCGCCCTGAAGTCCTCGTGCTGGTCGCCGATCGCGGGCGACCAGCGGCTCGCGTTCCTGCACGAACGTTTCGGCGAAGAGCGACCCGCCATCTGGAACCTCGCGACGGGAGAGCGCACCGATCTCGAGATCGACCTGCCCGGGGTGATCGAGGTCCACGACTGGTGGCCCGACGCGTCGGCGTTGCTCCTGATCAACCTCTTCGAAGGCCGTGACCAGGTGTACCGGTACGACCTCGCCTCCGGGGCGTTGACGGCGATCGATCACCCGGCGGGCACGGTCTGGAGCGCCCGGGTCCGTCCCGACGGCAGGGTGTGGCTGCGGCAGTCCCAAGGCGACCGTCAGGCCCTGGTGCTGGATGACCAGGGCACCGAGGTGCTGCGCGCCGACGGTGAGCGCGCCCCCGAGGGCCGGCCGTACGTGTCGTGGCACTTCGACAACGGCGAAGGCGACCGCGTGCACGGGTTCTACGTCACGCCCGAGGGCGATGGGCCGTTCCCGGTGATCATGCTGGTGCACGGCGGCCCCACCTGGCTCGACACCGACCGGTTCAGCCCTGAGGTGCAGTGCTACGTCGATGCCGGGTTCGCGGTGGGCATGGTGAATTACCGCGGCTCGATCGGGTACGGACGGGCGTGGCGGGACACGCTGATCGGCAACATCGGCGGCCCCGAGGTGGTCGACGTCAACGCGGGGCTCGCCGATCTGGTGGCCCGCGGCATCGCGGATCCGAGCCGCGCGGTGATCGGCGGCTGGTCGTGGGGCGGCTACATCACGCTGATGGAGGTCGGCACGCATCCCGAGCTGTGGGTCGCCGGCATCGCGGGGGTGCCGGTGGGGGACTACGAGCTCAGCTACGACGACATGTCGCCCGAGCTGCAGGCGTATGACCGCGCGTTGTTGGGCGGCGCGCCCGCCGACGTGCCCGACCTGATGCGCGAGCGCAACCCGATCAACTTCGCCGGCCGGGTCACCGCGCCGGTGATGTTCATCATCGGAGAGAACGACAGCCGATGCCCGTTCCGTCAGGCGATGGCCTACGTGGACCGCCTGAAGGACCGCGGACATCCGCACGAGGTCTACCTGTTCGGCACCGGTCACTCCTCGTTCGACATCGAGGAGGAGATCCACCAGCAGCGCGCGATCCTCGCGTTCCTGGCGCGGACCGTCCCGGCCGCCTGACCCTGGTTCTGAACGACTGCCTCGCATAGACTCCCCCGGACGACCGACACGCCCGGGGGGCGATAGCTGGTGAGTGAGTACGTCCGTCGGCTCATGGCCGAAGTGACGGCCAAGAACCCGAACGAGCCCGAATTCCTCCAAGCGGTGCAGGAGGTGACCGACTCCCTCGCTCCGGTGCTCGAGCGTCATCCGAAGTACCGCGAAGGCGCGATCCTGGAACGGCTGATCGAACCCGAACGCGTGATCATGTTCCGGGTGCCGTGGCAGGACGACGACGGCGAGGTGCACGTCAACCGCGGCATCCGCGTCGAGATGAACAGCGCGATCGGCCCGTACAAGGGTGGCCTGCGGTTCCACCCCACGGTGTACCTGGGCATGCTGAAGTTCCTGGCGTTCGAGCAGATCTTCAAGAACGCGCTCACCACGCTGCCGATCGGCGCGGGCAAGGGCGGCGCCGACTTCGATCCGAAGGGCAAGTCCGACGCCGAGGTGATGCGGTTCTGCCAGTCGTTCATGACCGAGCTGCAGCGCCACATCGGTCCGCACACCGACGTGCCGGCCGGCGACATCGGCGTGGGGGGTCGGGAGATCGGCTACCTGTTCGGTCAGTACAAGCGGATCCGGAACGAGTTCACCGGCTCGCTCACCGGCAAGGGGCTGGACTGGGGCGGTTCGCTGATCCGGCCCGAGGCCACCGGGTACGGCGCGGTGTACTTCGCCGAGCAGATGCTCCACACCCGCGGCGACACGCTGGACGGCAAGGTGTGCCTGGTGTCGGGCTCGGGCAACGTGGCGCAGTACACGGTCGAGAAGCTGCTGGACTTCGGCGCGAAGCCGATCACGCTGTCGGACTCGGGCGGCGTGCTGTACGACAAGAACGGGATCGATCGCGACAAGCTCCACTGGGTCATGGACCTCAAGAACGAGCGCCGCGGACGCATCATGGAGTACGCCGACCGGTTCCCCGGCGCCGAGTTCATCCCCGCCGACCCGCGGAACGACCACAACCCGCTGTGGGACATCGCGGCCGACTGCGCGTTCCCCAGCGCCACCCAGAACGAGATCAACGCCAAGGACGCCGCGAACCTGCTGAACAACGGCGTCGGCGTGGTGAGCGAGGGCGCGAACATGCCCACGGTGCCCGAAGGCGTGGAGGCGTTCGTGTCGGCCTCGATCCTGTACGGCCCGGGCAAGGCCGCGAACGGGGGCGGCGTGGCCGTGAGCGGCCTGGAGATGAGCCAGAACTCGATGCGCGTGACGTGGTCGCGCGAGGAGATGGACCAGCGGCTCTACTCGATCGTGACGCGCATCCACGAGCAGTGCCGTGACACCGCCGAGGACTACGGCCACCCCGGCAACTACGTGATGGGCGCCAACATCGCCGGCTTCGTCAAGGTGGCCGACGCGATGCTCTCGCAGGGCCTGATCTAGCGCCGCCGCGCCATCCGTCGCGCGCCGCCGTAGACTGGGAGGGAATCACCGGGGAGCCCGGAAGGACCGGGCTGAGAGGCCGACTACCCCGTCGGCGACCCGACGAACCTGAACCAGGTCATGCTGGCGGAGGGAGCTGATGGCGTCACCTCGCACCGCGCTCGTCGTCTGTGGCGGCGGGCCCGTCCTCGCACCGTGGGCGTTGCCCGCGGCCCCCGACGTCGTCATCGCGGCCGACGACGGCGCCCGCGAAGCGTTGCGCCTCGGCCTGGAGGTCGACGTCGTGGTGGGCGACATGGACTCGGTCCCGGCCTCGACGCTCGCCCAGGTGGAGCGAGCGGGGGGACGGGTGATGCGCCATCCCGCCGACAAGGACGCCACCGACCTGGAGCTCGCCCTCGACGAAGCGCTCACCTCACAGGCGGAGCGGATCGTGGTCGCTGGGGGAGCCGGGGGGCGGCTGGACTTCGTCATCGCGAACGCCCTGGCGCTGGGGCATCCACGGCTCGCCGCGGTGGAGGTCGACGCGGTGTTCGGGGTCGCCCGTCTGCACGTCGTGCGCAGTGAGCGTGCGCTGGACGGTACCCCCGGCGAGGTCCTGAGCCTGCTCGCCGTCGGTGGTCCGGCCGCCGGCGTGCGGACCCGCGGGCTGCGCTGGACCCTGGACGGCCAGGACCTGCCGGCCGCATCGGGCTGGGGCGTCAGCAACGAGTTCGCCATGGCGGAGGCCTCGGTCTCGATCGAGGCCGGGGTCGTCCTCGTGGTCCGGCCCGGTGAGGTGCGCGATGCGTAGGCGTCGGTGGGCTGCCTTCGTGACCGTGTTCGCCGTGAGCGCCCTGGCCGTCGCGTGTACCTCCTCCGATCCCACGAACGAGGCCACCGGTTCCGCATCCTCGGAGCCGGTGACCCTCACGCTGCTGACCCACGATTCGTTCGATGCATCCGAGAAGGTGCTCGCCGCCTTCACCGACGAGACGGGCATCGAGGTGCGGGTGGTGCCGGCCGGTGACGCCGGTCAGCTCGTGAACCGCGCGATCCTGTCGGCCGGCAACCCGGAGGGCGACGTGCTCTTCGGCATCGACGACAACCTGCTCGCCGGCGCGCTGGACGCGGGGGTGTTCGCGCCCTACACCTCACCGCGGCTGGACCAGGTGGACGACGCCTACGACGTCGATCCCGAGCACCGGGTGACGCCGATCGACCACGGCGAGGTGTGCCTCAACGTCGACATCGGATGGTTCGACGACCACGGCCTGCCCGCGCCGACGTCGCTGTCCGATCTGACCGACCCGGCCTATCGCGGGCTCACGGTCGTGGAGAACCCGGCCACCTCGACGCCCGGGCTCGCGTTCCTGCTGGCCACCGTCGCCGAGTTCGGTGAACAGGGGTGGGAGACCTACTGGACGGAGCTCCGCGACAACGACGTGCTCGTCGTCGACGGCTGGGAGGGCGCCTACTACGGCGAGTTCTCGGGGGCCGGCGGCGGTGAGGGGACCCATCCGATCGTGGTGTCGTACGCCTCGAGCCCGGTGGCCGAGGTGGTGTTCGCCGATCCGCCGGTCGATGCCGCTCCGACGGCGGTGGTGGCCTCGAGCTGTTTCCGCCAGATCGAGTTCGCCGGTGTCCTCGAGGGGACCGACCATCCCGCAGAAGCCGGCCGGTTGATCGACTTCCTGTTGTCGCGGCCGTTCCAGGAGGACATCCCGCTGAAGATGTTCGTGTTCCCGGTGGCCGAGGATGCGAAGCTGCCGCCCGAGTTCGTCCGGTACGCCGTCGTGCCGGACTCGCCGCTGACCTTGTCGCCGGAGCTGATCGCGGACCGACGGGCGGCGTGGGTGGACCGGTGGACCGACCTCGTGCTGCGCTGAGCTCCCGGGCGGGACGCGCGGGGCTGCTGGCGATCCCCCTGGCGTTCCTCGCGCTCTTCTTCGTGTTCCCGCTGGTCTCGATCCTCGATCGTGGGCTCCGGCCCGACGGCGCGCTCGACCTGGGCGCGATCGGACGGGTGATCGCCGACCCCGATCTTCGAGGGGTGGCGTGGTTCACGCTGTGGCAGGCGACCGTCTCCACGGTGCTGACGTTGCTCGTGGGGCTGCCCGCGGCGTTCGTCCTGTCGCGGTTCGCCTTCCGTGGCCGTCGCGTGGTGCGCGCGATGACCCTGGTGCCGTTCGTGCTGCCCACCGTCGTGGTGGGAACGGCGTTCGTCGGGCTGCTCGGACCGGGGAGCCCGGGGGCGACCGCGGCCGGATGGGTCGGGATCGATGCGGGCGACGGGCTGCACCGCACGATCGGGGCGCTGCTGGCCGCGCACGTGTTCTTCAACGTCGCCGTGGTCGTGCGGGTGGTGGGCTCGTACTGGGACCAGGTGGATCCCGAGCTCGAGGAGACCGCCGAGTCGTTGGGGGCGGGTCGCATCGAGACGTTCCGGCGGGTGTTGCTGCCGATCGCCCGCCCGGCGATCGCGAGCGCCGCGGCGTTGGTGTTCCTGTTCGCGTTCACGTCGTTCGGCATCGTGCTGTTGTTGGGACGCCCGGGCGGTTCGACGCTCGAGGTCGAGGTCTACCGGCACACCTCGCAACTGCTCGATCTGTCGACGGCCGCGGTGTTGGCGCTGGTGCAGATGGTGTTCGTCGGTGCGCTCCTGTTGGTGGAGAGCGTGCTGGCGGCGCGCGCCGGGGTACCGCTGTCGCTGGTCACGACGGGTGCGGCCCGGCCGATCCGGGACCGGCGCGAACGGCTGCTGGTGGTCTCGGTGGTGGGCGCGACCTGCGTGCTGCTGGTCACGCCCGTCCTCGCGCTCGTGTGGCGAGCCTTCGGCGGTGGTCTCGGTGGGTTGTCGCTGCGAGCGTTCACCACGCTCGGCGATGCGCGGCGGGGGAGCGTGCTGTCGGTCGCGCCGTTGAGCTCGATCGGACATTCGCTCGTGACGGCGTCGGCCGCGGCCGTGTTCGCCGTGGTGATCGGCGTGCCGGCGGCGCTGGCGATCGCCCGAGCGCGGCGGTCGTCGTGGCTCACCGTGCTGGTGGCGCTCCCGTTGGGCGTCTCGGCGGTGACCGTGGGCTTCGGCTACGTGGTCGCTTTCGACGACGCGCCGCTCGACCTGCGGGGTTCGGCCTGGGTGGTGCCGCTGGCCCAGGCGGTGATCGCCCTGCCGTTCGTGGTGCGGATCGTGACGCCGGTGCTGGTCTCGATCGAGTCCGGGCTCACCGAGGCGGCGGCCGACCTCGGTGCCTCGCCGGGCCGGATCCTGACGGCCGTGACGCTGCCGATCGCCCGGCCCGCGATCGCGGCCGCCGGGGCGTTCGCCTTCATCGTGGCGTTGGGGGAGTTCGGGGCGGCGGCGTTCCTGGCCACCCCGGACCGGCCGACGCTGCCGGTGGCGATCTCGCGGCTGCTGGGCCAGCCGGGTTCGGCGTCCCTGAGCCAGGCGGCCGCGATGAGCGTGATCCTCATGGTGGTGACGGCCGTGGGGGCGCTGGCGATCGACCGATTCGGACGCGGCACGGGTGGTGCCCAGGTCGCGACCGGTCGCACGATCTGAGGCTGTTAGCGTGGAACCGTGCCCACCTGGCTGCTCGTCCTCACGGCGATCCTGATCGGCGCGCTGATCTGGCGGATCGGCATCGCGTCGATCCGCTCGTTCTCGCCCGACCCCACGAAGGACGTGGCGCCCGACGAGCCCGAGGACGTCGAGGATCTCGACGTCTACCTGGTGTGTGGCGAGTGCGGGACGGAGTACAAGGTGTCGCGGCTGGGCGAACTCCAGGTGCCTCGGCACTGCGGTGAGCGCATGCAGGTGGTCCGCCGGCCGGCCTGATCCGGCGGTTATCCACCGGGTCCCCCACGGGTATCCACCGGTTATCCACAGGAGATGAACCTCCGACGAACGCCGGACGACCACGCAGGTGGTTATCCACCGGTGTGGACAAGCCTGTGGAAGATCACATCGGTGTGATTCGGCCGAGGCCTTGCACCGGGAGGTCGGCTCAGTACCAGAAGGTGGTGCCCACGAACCCGACCCCGATCAGGCCGAGTCCCACCCACAGGTAGATCGGATCGGCCTGGTTGTCGGTACCCGGGATCAATCCCACGTAGTTGAGGACGATGACCAGGACCCCGGCGGCCATCAGCGCGATCAGCAGCGGGCCGTACCAGCGCGGGCTGGACTTGTGCTTGGCCTTGGCCTGCTGGGAAGGCGCGCGGTAGCGCGGCGACTTCTTCTTCTGGCGACCTTTGGACTCCGGCATCGCCCGAGATGCTACCGGGCCGACGGGTCCGGTTGCACCTCGGCCTGCTGGGCATCTGGGCTGTCGACCTGGGTGTTGCCCAGCCAGCTCTGGAACAGCCCGGCGTACACGCCGCGCCCGGCGATGAGTTCGTCGTGGGTGCCCTCCTCCACGATCCGGCCGCCGTCGAACACCAGCACGCGGTCGGCGTGCTCGGCGGTGCTCAAGCGGTGCGCGATCGTGACGGTGGTCCGGCCGGCAGAGAGCCGCCGCAGGGCCTCGGTGATCCGCGCCTCGGTGGCGGGGTCCACCGCGCTCGTCGCCTCGTCCAGGATCAGCAGTCCCGGGTCGGCGATCTGGGCGCGCACCAGCGCGATCAGCTGCCGTTCGCCCACCGAGAGCTGTTCACCCCGTTCTCCCGCCCGGGTGTCGAGGCCGTCCTGCAGCGCGCGGACCCAGTCGCCCAGTCCCAGCTCCTCGAAGGCGGCGTCGACCTCGCGATCGGTGGCGCCGTCGCGGCCGACCTTCACGTTCTCCCGCACGGTCCAGTCGAACAGGAACCCGTCCTGCGGCACCATGCGGATCGCGACGCGGCGAGATGAAGGATCGATCTCGCGCAGGTCGACGCCGCCCACCTCGATCAGGCCGTCGGCGGGGTCGGCGAGCCGGGTCAGCAGCTTGGCGAACGTCGACTTGCCGCTGCCGGTCTCTCCCACGATCGCGATGTGGGAACCGGCCGGCACCGTGACGTCGATGTCGTGCAGCACGGGCTTGCCGTTGCGGTAGGCGTAGGTCATGTCGTGCACGGCCACGTCGAGGGCGCCGTGGGTGGGCAGGCGCACACCGTCGGTGGGCTCTTCGATCTCCACCGGCAGGTCGAGCACGGCCAGGATCTTGCGCCAGCCCGCGATCGCGGTCTGGGTCTCGGCGTAGATCTCCGGCAGGTCCTCGAACACCCCCAGGAACACGTCGCCCAGGAACAGGAACGCGGTCACCGTGCCGAACGTCAGCCCCCACTCCGGCCCGAACAGCGCGCCCACCGCCACCACGACCGAGAGCGTGAGGGCGTAGAAGACGCTGGACATCGGCCACAGGGTGGCCGCCCGCAGGTGGGCCTTCACCTCGGCGTCGTACCGGCGCCCGATCGCACCCGTCACCCGGGCGTGGATCGTGTCGTCCAGGCCGTAGGCGCGGACCACCGCGGCGCCCATCACGCTCTCGGAGACCTCGCTCAGCATCTCGCCCACGCGGGTCCGCGCAGCGTCGAACGCGGCCGACAGCCGCGCCTGCATCGAGCCCATGATCGTCACCAGCGGCACCATCAGGAGCACCACCACGATCGAGAGCTGCCAGGAGTAGATCAGCATCAGGGCCAGGGCGCCGAACGCCTGCACGAACGAGATGAGCCACGCGATCCCGCCGTATTCGGTGAACTGCTGCAGCGAGTCGGCATCGGCGGTGACGCGCGCCACGAACACCCCGCGCTTCTCCTCGGACTGCTCGGCGATCGAGAGCCGGTGGATGTGGGCGAACGTGCGCACGCGCAGGTTCAACAGGGCTTCCTCGGACGTGCGGACCAGTCGCTTGCCGGCCGTGCGGGCCGCCAGGAACGCCACCAGCACCAGCAGGAACGCCGCCGCGCACATGCCGTACACGAAGGTGGGCCGGAACTCCGGGGTGAACCCCTTGTCGAACACCTGCTGCACCAACACCGGCGTCACCAGCGAGACCACCGTGACGCCGAGCGAGACGACCAAGGTGAACCCCAGGCCCTTGCGGAGCTCGGGGCTCTCGTGCACGCCACGCCGGAGCACGCCGAACGAGCCCTTCAGCTCCTCGGGCACGGGCAGTTCGTCGTCGTCGCCGCGCAGCCGGGCGAGTTCGGCGGCCATCAGCGCTCACCTCGCTCGTAGGCACGGATGATCGCGCCGTACCCGGGCTGGGTGGCCAGGAGCTCGGCATGCGAGCCGGTGGCCTCCACCCGGCCGCTGCGCAGGAAGATCACGCGGTCGGCGAGGCTGATCGTGGACAGGCGATAGGCGACCACCACCAGCGTGGTGGCGAGCTCGCGCCTGAGTCCGCCCAGGATCTCGGCCTCGATCGAGGGGTCCACGGCGCTGGTCGCGTCGTCCAGGATCAGCAGCCGTGGCTTGCGCACCAACGCCCGGGCCAGCGCCACCCGTTGACGTTCGCCGCCCGACAGCGAGAGACCTCGCTCACCGACGATCGTGTCGTAGCCCTTCGGCAGCGCACGGATGAACCGATCGCACGCCGCGATCTTGGCGGCGCGGATCACCTCGTCGTCATCGGCCCCGGAGTCGAGGGCGATGTTGGATCGAACGGTGTCGGCGAACAGGAAGCTCTCCTGGAACACCACGGCCACGGACGCACGCAGTGACGCGACGTCCACCTCGCGCAGGTCGACGCCACCGATCTCCACGTGGCCGGTGTCGGGGTCGACCAGGCGAACCATCAGCTGGGTGAGGGTGCTCTTGCCGACGCCCGTGGGCCCGACGATCGCCACCGACTCCCCGGCCAGCACCTCGAAGTTCACGCCTTCCAGCACGGGCATGGCAGGGTCGTACTCCAGGCGGAGGTCGTGGACGTGCAGATCGAGGGGGCCGTCCGGCAGGACGATCCCCGCGCGTGCCGGCGTGACCGTCACGGGTTCGCGCAGGACCTCCTCGATGCGGTCGTATCCCACGACGGCCCGCGGCAGCTCGGCCAGGATCCATCCGATGAACCGCATGGGCCAGGACAACAGCTGGAAGAGCGCGATGAAGCCGATCAGCTCGCCCAGCGTGATCTGGCCGCTGGCCACGCGCGCCGACCCGACCGCGAGCAGCAGGATGATCGCCATCGTGGGCAACGCATCGAGCGCGGCCTCGAAGGTGGCCCTGATCGTGCCGCCTCGCACCCGGGCGTCGCGCAGGGCGTCGGCCTGTTCGTACAGCCGGCGGGTCTCGGCGTCCTCGCGGCCCAGCGTCTTCACCACGAGGGCGCCATCGATCGATTCGTGGGCCACGGCGCTCACGTCACCGATGCGCTCCTGTGCGGTCTGGGCCGGCTCTTCCATCCGCCGGGCGAAGATCCGGTTCATCACGGCGAGCGAGGGGAACGCGATGAGCCCCACCAGCGCGAGCCACGGATCGGTGAGCAGCAGCGCCACCAGGGCCAGCACGGTCAGCAGGATCACGCCCACGGCGAACGGCACCGGCCAGAACACGTCGACCGCGGCCTTCACGTCGGCCTCCATGTGCGCCAGGAGCTCGCCCGTGGGGGTCTCGCGGTGGTACTGGAGCGAGAGCGCGCGATACCGCTCCGCCACCCGCGTCCGCAGGGTGGCCATGACCCGCTCGCCCGCCACGCCCGAGTAGTACCGGCGGCACATGATGCCCAGCGCCCGCCCGACGCCGCCGATCATCAGGCCGGCGACGGCGATCCAGACCTTCGAGGTGTCCAGCGTGCCCTCGAACGCGGGTTTGAGGACCTGGTCGGTGGCGCGCGCCAACGCGGTGGTCAGCCACAGCGAGGCGAACGCGAACAGCACCGAACCGGCCACCGAGGCCGCGAACGGCTTCGGGTGCATGCGCACGTAGGAACCCACCAACCGCATGCCGCGGCGGAAGATCTGCCGGTCGACCGGCCTCGGTTGGGAGCGATGGGGGTTGTCGGAGTCGTGGTCTGCATGGTGGTTCCTCAGGGGACGGAGCGGAGCGCACACACGAACGCCCGCTCACGCATGGTACGAACCGCGTGAACCGGCGCCCGTGGTACGAGGTCCGCGGCTGACGCCGCGGCCTCAGATGAGTTCGGGTGCGAGGTCAGGCTCGTGACGTTGACGATACCTGGCTCGACGCCGGTGCAGAGGAAGGTGTCGCTCGCCCTCGGGCACGCTGTCGCCGTCGTCGGCCCAGGCGCCGGTGACGCCGATCACCGGCTGATCGGTCGCGGTCGCGGCATCGCGACCGCCTTCGAGCCCGACCTGCACCATGCACGTACTTGTTCACCTTGTTCTTGTCGTTGATCGACGTCGGGGTGATGTAGCCCTTCCAGGTCACGCCCGTCACATCGAGCCGAGGTCGAAGCCGTTCTGACGCGCAGTCGCTGCCGATCATCGCTGGCCAGGTCCGGCCGAAGCTGGGCAGCGGGTAGGGTCCGCCGACACGTGCCGTTGGTGCCCCACGTCGCCTTGCCGGCCATCGAGGTCGTTGTCGTCGGTCACGCCGACCAGGAAGAACTGGTAGGCGTTGTCGCTCGTCGAGGTCGCCGGCGTGGATCTTGAAGACGGCCTTCGTGGCCTTCCCACCGGCCACGATCTAGTTGGCCGTTGATCCAGAAGCCCTGCAGCACGAAGCAGGAACTCAGCAAGAACGCCAGCGGGATCGCGGACAGCGCAAGCAATGTCTTCCTCTTCATGATGGGTCCCCCTCGAGACGAACGGATGTTGGTCGCGATGGTCGCATCGCATCCGGTCCGACGCAAACCCCCTGTGTATAGTCGCTCCCGCGGAGCGTCCATCGGCAGCGTCCGGCTTGCAGCACCCGCGAGCGGCCGCGATGATGCGCCCCATGACCGATGATCGCGCCTGGTTCGCCTCGTATCCACCCGACGTGCCGCACTCGCTCGCGCCCTACCCGAAGGAACCGCTGTATGCCTTGCTGCGCAGCGCGGTTGCGGGCTTCCCCGACCGTCCGGCGCTCGCCTTCTTCGGCGCGCGGATGAGCTACGCGACGCTGCTCAAGGAGGTGGAGCGGTTCTCGGCGGTCCTTGCCGGCCTCGGCGTCAAGCAGGGTGATCGCGTGGGCATGATCCTGCCCAACTGCCCCGAGTACGTGATCGCGTTCTTCGCCTGCCAGCGGATCGGCGCGGTGGCGGTGGGGAACAACCCGCTGTACACCGAGCGCGAGCTCGAGCACCAGATCAAGGACTCCGGCGCCCGCGTCATGATCGTGCTCGACCAGATCTACGCGCGGTTCGGCGAGATCCGGGATGTCGCGGGCGTCCAGGAGGTCATCGGCGTCAAGCTGAACCACTACATGGCGGCGCCGATCAAGTGGCTGGCCCCGCTGAAGTTCAAGTCCGATGCGAAGAAGCACGGCACGCCGTTCCCCTTCATCCCCGAGGGCCATCGGGTGCGCTGGTGGGCCGACCTGATGAAGCAGGCCGGACCCGTGCCGCCCGAGGCCACGATCGCCGACCCCGACACCGAGGTGGCGGCGCTGGTCTACACCGGCGGCACCACCGGGTTGTCCAAGGGCGCCATGCTCTCCCACTCGAACCTGGTGGCGAACGCCCGCCAGGCCTCGGCGTGGCTCAACGTCGTTCGCCAGGGCGAGGACGGGATCGTGGCGGCGCTGCCGTTCTTCCACTCGTTCGGCACGCTGGTGATGGATTTCTCGATGACGAAAGCGGCCAAGCTGATCCTGCTCCCGCGCTTCGAGATCGACATGGCGCTGAAGGCCATGGCGAAGGAGAAGCCCACGCTGTTCCCGGGCGTGCCGCGCATGTACCTGGCGCTCAACCAGGACCCCCGTACGCCCAAGCACGACCTGGGCTCGCTGAAGGCCTGCATCTCGGGCGCGGCGCCGTTGCCCATGGCGGTGGCCCAGGAGTTCGAGCGGATCACCGGCGGCGCCAAGGTGGTCGAGGGCTACGGCCTCACCGAGTGTTCTCCGGTCACGCACGCCAACCCGTTGGTCGGCGAGCGCAAGGAGGGGTTCATCGGGCTGCCGCTGCCCGACACCGACGTGAAGCTGGTCGACCTCGACGAGCCCGACCGCGAGGTGGCCCGGGGCGAACGCGGCGAGATGTGCATCAGGGGCCCGCAGGTGATGCTGGGCTACTGGAACCGGCCGGACGAGAGCGGCCTGGTGATCCGCAACGGCTGGCTGCACACCGGGGACGTCGCGATCATGGACGAGGACGGCTACTTCCAGATCGTCGACCGCATCAAGGACATGATCCTGGTGTCGGGCTTCAACGTGTATCCCACCGAGGTCGAGGCGGTGCTCTACCACCACCCGAAGATCTTCAAGTGCGCGGTGGTGGGCGTGCCCGACGACACCACCGGCGAACGCGTGAAGGCGTTCATCGTGCTGAAGCCCGGGGAGACCGCCACCGCCGAGGAGATCACGTCGTGGTGTCGCGACCCCGACCAGGGGCTCACCGGCTACCGCGTGCCCAAGGAGATCGAGTTCCGCGATGAGCTCCCTGAGACGCTGATCGGCAAGGTGCTGCGGCGAGTCCTGCAGGAGGAAGAGCGCGCCAAGCGCGAGGCCGCGTCGGGCACGTCCGCCCCGTGAACCCGATCCTGTGGGAGCTGGGCGACGGGATCGTGGTCCGCACGCTCACGCCCGACGACGACGTCGAGCTCTTCGCGCTGGTCGACCGCAACCGCGACCGCCTGCGCCCATGGATGGCGTGGGAACCCATGACGAAGGGCCCGGCCGACACCCGCGAGTTCATCGAACGGGCGTTGGCGTCCGAGCACGACCGTGAGGGCAACGGGATCTTCCTGGATGGGCGGATGGTCGGTTCCGCCGGCTTGCAGGTCGACACGATGGATGCCAAGGCCGAAGTGGGCTATTGGATCGACGGCGACGCCGAGGGACGCGGGATCGTGACCCGAACGTGCGAACGGTTCCTGGCGCTCGCGTTCGAGGAACTGGGCCTGCACCGGGTCGAGCTCCACGCCGCCACGGGCAACGCGCGCAGTCGCGCCGTCGCCGAACGCCTGGGCATGGTCGAAGAGGGGACGGGGCGGGAGAACGGCCGGATCGACGGTGGGTTCGTCGACCTCGTGATGTTCGGGATCCTGGATCGCGAATGGCGAGCGCGCCGGGGATGAGCGTCCCCGGGCCGACGGGGCCGGTCGACGCGGTCCTGTTCGACCTCTACGGCACCTTGGTGCCCGAGTACTCCAAGGCCGACTTCTACGCGTCGGTGGCCGCGATGGCGGAGGCGGTGGGCGCCGAGGTCGATACCTTCCGGGCGGCCTGGGACGCCACGGCCCGGGCGCGGCAGACCGGGGGCTTCGCCACGGTCGAGGACAACGTGCGTGCGGTCTGCGACGACCTGGGACTGGCGCCCCGACTGACCTCGCGATCGCGCGTGGCCTGGAACCGCGCGCCGCGATGTACCGCCGGTGGTTCCACCCGCGCGTCGGCGCGGTCGAGGTGCTCTCCACGTTGCGGGCCCGCGGGTATCCCATCGCGCTCGTCAGCATGTGCGCGCCCGACACGCCCGCGTTGTGGCAGACCACCGAGCTCGCGGCGCTCGTCGACGCCGAGGTGTTCTCGTCCGAGACGGGGCTGCGCAAGCCCGAACCCGCCATCTACCTCGAGGCGGCCTCGCGCCTGGGCGTGGCGCCCGATCGATGCGTCTACGTCGGCGACGGTGCCTACGGCGAACTCACCGGCGCCGCGGCGGTGGGGATGCACCCCTACCTGCTCGTCGATCCCGATCTCGACCATGCCGCGATGCTCACGCCCGAGCGCGACGCTTGGGACGGCGCGACGATCGCGGACCTCCGCGACGTGCTGGCGTTCCTTCCCGGCCCCTGACGCTCAGGCGGCGACGCCTTCGCTCTTGTGCCCGTACCGGCGCCGGTGCAGCAGCGCCGCGACCCCGCCGGCCGGCAGCGGGAGCCAGAACGAGACCATGCGGTAGGCGAGCGTGGCGAGCACGGCGTCGCCCGCGTTCACGCCGGCCAGCGCCAGCAATCCGGTGAGGCCCGCCTCCACGAACCCGAGCCCTCCGGGCGTGATCGGGATCATGGCCAGCACCATCGAGGCCGAGTAGGCCAGCAGCACGAGGCTCGGTCGCGGGAACGAGCCCACCGCCGCCAGGGCCGCCAGCAGCGCCAGGTAGTCGAACAGCCAGTTCCCCAGCGCGAACAGCAACGCCTTCCACCAGGCGGCGCCCAACGAATGGCGGATCTCGTTGCGCTCCACCAGGAGCCGCTGCGGGAGATCGGTGGTGCGCGGCCCCTTGCGGACCAGCAGGTTGCGGACCCGTTGGATCCCGCGGCCCGTCGCCAGCAAGGCCCGGTCATGGGTGATCAGCAGCCAGCCCACGAAGAACCCCACCACGAAGACCACGCCGCCCAGCCACGCCGCCTGGGCGAGGCCGCTGGGGGTGGGTCGGCCGGCGATCGCGGCCGGTACCACCAGCAGCGGCAGCATGAACAGGGTGCCGGTGCTGATCAGGGATGCGGCGGTGAGCCCTGTCCCCACCGTCGTGGGCTGCTCGCCCGCTTCGGTGAGCATGCGGTACTGGAGCGCGCCTCCGGCGGCGGCACCGCCCGGCACGACGCGACTGAAGGCATTGGCCGCCAGTTGCGCGGTGGCCACGGCGAACCATCGTTGCGTGCGCAACGACAACCGCTGGAGCCCCCAGATGCAGACGAAGCTGGCGAACTCCAGCGCCAGCATCGCCACGAACCAGAGCGGATCGAGCGTCAGCAGGTCGGGCCAGGACTCCAGCACGGTCAGCAGGCTCGGCCACAGGATGTAGAGCGCGATCAGCGTGACGGCGAGGAACGCGAGCCGCAGGAGGATCTTGCCGCGGTCGGCCTTGACCTCGGCCCGCAGCTCCCCTTCGACCGGGGGTCGCGACTCCGCTGGAACGTCGAGCTGTCCGGCGTTCGGAAGGACCGGATGTCGGCGTCGCCGTTCCGGTTCGCTCATCGTGGGGCGGTCGCTCACGACGTGATCGGCGGCTCGCCGGGGATCAGCCGGGCGTACTCCTCGTTGACCAGCGCGTAGCACTCGCACGCTTGCCTCGCCAGACCGTCGCGATCCAGGACCTGGGTCCCGCCCCGGCGCGTGGCCACCAGTCCCATGTCCTGGAGTTCGCCCAGCGCCACGGTCACCGATGCCCGCCGTACGTGCAGGATGTGCGCGAGGAACTCGTGCGTCAGGCGCACGTCGTCGCTGGCGACCCGGTCGCTGGTCTGCAGCAGCCATCGCGCGAGGCGCTCCTTCACCGAATGGGCCGCACCGCACGCGACGCTCTGCGAGATGTGGATCAGCATCGCGCGCAGGTAGGCCTCGATCGCGTCGGCGAGCAGCGGGTTCCGCTGGAGCTCGCGCCGGAAGACGGACGCGTCCACCCGCAGGAGCCGTCCACCCATCTGGATCACGGCGCGCCCGTTCGGGTTGTGGTCGTCGCCGAGCGCCTGGAACGTTCCCACCATGCCTTCGCGCCCGATCGTGATCGTCTCGACGGCTGACCCGTCCTTGAGGACGGTCATGATCGAGACCACGCACGACAGCGGGAAGAACACCCAGGGCGCCGTCTGCTGGGGTTCGTACAGGAGGTCGCCGGGCTCGACCTCGAGCACCAGGGCCTGGGCGAGCAGCGTCTCGAGCCCGTCGGGTGAGACGGCTGCGAGCATGCGGTTCGCAGCGGCGTCGGCCAGGCGCGGCGACACGGCCGCGGCGGTGAGGGTCGCCATCGAACTGCAAGCGTACCCGTGGTCCGAACGACCTGTGTACGCCATGGTACCGACGCGTCGAGGTGTGAAGCGACGCCCCGCCGGGAAAGGCTCCGGACACACTCGACGACCGGCGCGCTGGGCGCGTCCAGGAGGAATCAACCCATGTTGTTGCAGATCGGTTCAGCGATGCTTGCCGCCGACAACGGCTCGACCCATACGATCCTGTGGATCATCGCCGCGGTGCTGGTGATCGCGGGGATCGTCACGATCGTCCGCGGTGCGGTGCTGTGGGGGATCGTCCTGATCGTGCTGGGACTGTTGGTGGGACCCGGAGGGGTGAGCATCTTCAACTAGCGCGGTATCGCTCCGTCGCGGCGAGCAGCCCCTCCTCGCGACGGACGGCCTCGCCTGGTCCCCCCGTGGCGAGCGCCACGACGAACGCCCGTCCGGCCCGCGCCGGGCGGGCTTCGTCGTGTCAGGAGGTCGTGGCGGTGCGACGACCAACGGTGCGCTCCGCCGACCCCGCGAGCGCCGCGACCTCGCCCACGATCAACGTCGCCGGCGGACCGATCGTGGCGGCGGCCGCCAGCGCCGGCAGGTCGGCGAGCGTCCCCACCACCGACCGTTCCTCGGGCGTCGTCGCCCACTGCACGATGGCGGCGGGCTCATGGGGCGGCCGTCCGGCCGCGATCAACGTCTCGCAGGTCTCGGCGAGTTTGCCCGCGGCCATCAACACGATGAGCGTGTCGGTGGCCGTGGCCATGCGGGCCAGATCGACGGTGTCCTCGGCGTGGGCGGTCGAACCGGTCACCACCGCGAACGAACGCGCCAGGCCCCGGTGCGTGACCGGGATCCCCACCGCGCCGGGCGCGGCGACGGCGCTCGTGATGCCCGGCACCACGTCGACCTCGATCCCCGCCTCGACGCAGGCGAGGAGCTCCTCGCCGCCTCGCCCGAACACGAACGGGTCGCCGCCTTTCAGCCGAACCACCTCGCGGCCGGCTGAGCGCCTCGGTGACCAGCAGTTCGCCGATCGCCGCCTGCGACATCGCGGCGCGACCCGGCTCCTTGCCGACGTAGATCCGCTCGGCGCTCGCGGGCGCCAGGTCCAGCAGGGCCGGCGCGGCGAGCCGGTCGTAGACGATCACGTCGGCCCCGGCCAGGAGCCGGGCTCCCTTCACCGTGATCAACTCGGGGTCGCCCGGTCCTGCGCCCACCAGCGACACCCGGCCCGCGCGCGTGGTCATGTCCGGGCGCCTTCGGGATCGAGGAGGCGGGTCCGGAGTCGCGACGCGAGTTCCTCGCTGCGACCTTCACGCACCAGCGTGGCGGCTTCGTCCAGGTCCAACGCGTCGCTCCAGCGTTGGGCCCGCGTCGCGACGTCGGGCAGGGAAGGCATCGTCTCCTCCCGCACCGCGCGCAGCACCGAGACCACCCCCGACCATTCCTCGCCGAACTCCTCCGACAGCGCCGCGCGCAGCTGCTTCGCCAACGCGGGCGAGGCGCCACCGGTGGCGATCGACAGCACCAGCTCGCCGCGGCGCACGATCGCCGGGGCCGACCAGTCGCAGTTGGGGATGTCGTCCATCACGTTGACCAGCGCGCGACGGCAGCGGGCTTCCCGGGCGATCGCCTCGCGCTCACCCGCGTCGGCGCTCGACGCCACGACCACGAAGGCGCCGTTGAGGTCGTCGGCCCGCCAGGTCCGGCGTTCCACGACGACGTCGGGCAGTTCCTCCAGGTCGGTCAGCCGCGCGTCGGGCGCCGAAGCGACCACGAGGACGTCGGTGGCCCCGGCGGCCAGCAGTCCTTCGACCTTGCCCTCGCGCACGGCGAGCGAGCCGATCACCACGCAGCGACGGCCGGCGAGTTCCAGCATCACCGGATATCCGAACGGCATCAGCGGTCACCGTCCCGTTCACGTGCGGCCACCAAGGCGGCTTCCTCGGCCTTCTCGCGATCGGACTTCGTGCCCGTGAGTTCCACGCTGCAGTGGATGCCGCATTCCTTGGCGGTGTCTTCCTCCCACCACCAGCGTCCGGCGCGCTCGGGTTCGCCCTCGATCACGGGGCGCGTGCACGGCGCACACCCGATCGAGGTGTACCCGTGGTCGAACAGCTCGTGGTAGGGCACCTCGTGCTCGTGCACGTACGCCCACACCTGGTCGAGGGTCCAGTCCGCCAGCGGGTTGAGCTTCACGATGCCGCCGTGGTCGCGGTCGAGCTCCACCTTCGCGATGTTCTTCCGGCTGGCCCACTGCTCGCGCCGGAGGCCGGCGACCCACGCGTCGAGCGTCGCGAGCTTGCGCTTGAGGGGCTCCACCTTGCGCACGGTGCAGCACGCGAGCCGCAGGTCCACGCCGCGGTACATCAGGTTCGGGCCCTCGCGGTTCACCAGCGTGGCCACCGCGGTGGTGTCGGGATATTCGAACTCCACCGCGATCCCGTAGCGGTCTCGGATCTCTTCGAACAGCGCGTAGGTCTCCGGCGGCAGACGGCCGGTGTCCAGCGTGAACACGCGGATGTCCGGGTTGAGGCGCCACGCCATGTCGATCAGCACCATGCCGTCCACGCCGCCGGCCGCGCTGATCGCCATCTTCGGGTGGAAGCGTTCCAGGCCCCAGGCCAGGATCTCCTCGCCCGGCGCGTCCTCGAACCGTTCGGCGGCCTCGTGCACCCACGCGGTCTCCTCCTCGACGACCGGCATCGCCGGCTCGTGCCACGGTGCATGCGGGTCGGCGTCGGCCATCAGGCGTCACCTCCGATCGCGGTCAGCGTCAGCTCGAACCGGCGCTCGCACGACTCGCACCGCCACGCCGCGGTGCCGGCGTCGTCGGGACGGATGTCCTGCTCGCCGCAGAACGGGCAGTAGAACGGCACGGCGCGCGCGCTCATCGGAGCTCTCCGTGCGCCGCCGCGGGTGCCGCGAACCGTGCGAGTCCGTCGGCGTCGAGGGCGTTGACGTAGGACGTGAACGAATCGTCGCTCGTCCGCGCCAGTTGGTAGCGCGACAGCAGCAGTTCGAGGTAGTCGGCGGCATCCTCGGCGTACACCTTCACGCCCTTCACCTTCCGCCCGAACGCGGCCCCCTCGCCCATCGTGCCGCCCAGGTGCACGAGGAAGGCATCGGACTTCGTGCCGTCGGGCCGAACCTGCAACGCCGCCATCAATCCGATATCGGCAACCTGGAAGCGCGTGCATGAGTTCGGGCACCCGTTCACGTGGATCCGGATGTCCTCGTCGAAGTCCGGCAGCCGCTGCTCGAGCTCGGCGTAGAGCCACTGCGCGCGCGTCTTCGTCTCCCCGATCGCCAGCTTGCAGAACTCGATCCCCGTGCACGCCATCGTCCCCTTGCGGAACACGCTGGGATGCGTGCGCAGGTCGAGATCGTCGAGGTGCTTCACCAGCTCGTCGGCGCGAGCGGGGTCGGCGCCCACGATCACCAACTTCTGTTGAGCGGTGGCGCTGATCCGGCCCGGCCCGAACCGTTCGGCGAGATCGGCGACCAACCGGAGCTGGTGCCCGGAGATCCGACCGGCTCGAGGCGCGAAGCCCACCGCCACGTTGCCGTCGCGCTGCGGCGTGATCGCCCAGATGATCGCGCGAAGCGATCGGCGCCGGCGTCGGTGCGGGCCCGTCCGGCAACGGCGAGTCCAGGAACTCGGTCTCCAGCACCTCTCGAACGCGCTCGGCGCCCCAGTCCTTCACCAGGAACTTCAGGCGCGCGTGGTTGCGCGAGCGACGGTACCCGTACTCGCGGAAGAGCCCGGTCATGCCCCCCCACACCTCGGCGACGCGGTCGGGTTCCACGAAGGCGCCCAGGCGCTGGGCGAACATCGGGTTGGTGGACAGACCGCCGCCGACGGACAGGTCGTAGCCGGGCTCGCCGTCCGGGCCGATGACCCCGCTGAAGGAGATGTCGTTGATCTCGGGGTTCGTGCAGCCGGCGGTGCATCCGCTGATCGAGGTCTTGTACTTGCGGGGCAGGTTCGAGAACGCGGGGTCGCCCAGGTAGCGCTCGGCCACCGCACGGATCGCGGGCGTGGCGTCGATCACCTCGTCGGTGGTGACCCCCGCGAGCGGGCACCCCAGGATCACGCGTGGGGTGTCGCCGCAGGCTTCCTGCGTCGTGAGCCCCACGCCTTCCAGGGCCTCCCAGATCGCGGGCATGTCCTCGATCCGGATCCAGTGCAGCTGCACGTTCTGACGGTCGGTGACGTCGGCGACGTCGCGGCCGTAGCGCTCGCTCACCCACGCGATCGACCGCAGCTGCTCGGCGGTCATCGCCCCGCCGTCGATCCGGATCCGCAGCATGAAGAACTCGTCCTCGAGCTCCTCGGGTTCGGCGCTGCCGGTGCGCTCGCCCGGCACGCCCTGCTTGCGCTGGGTGTAGAGCCCCCACCAGCGGAGGCGGCTGCGCAGGTCCTGCTTGCCGATCGAGCGGAACCCGCCGGGCGCGAAGATGCGGTCCACGCGCTCGCGCACGTTGAGACCGTCGTCTTCCTTCTTGATCTGTTCCGCGGGGTTGAGGGGCTCGTGATAGCCCAGTCCCCACTGCCCCTCGCCTCGACGGCGTGGGGTGGCTCGGGTCCTGTTGGTCTCGGTCATCGATGCCTCTGCTGTCGGGAGCTGCTCGCCGAACGCGAAAGGCCGCCGGGTTCGGCGGCCTCGTCGATGGTTCCGGGGAAGGGGTGACTAGGTCCGCACGGGGGCGCAGGCGCAGGTGGCGCCGTGCGCGCAGGGCATGCCGCAGAGTCGCGAGGGGATCATGGCACCCACCAGGCCGGCCGTGCGTGTGCAGATCACGATGATTCGTACCCCACAGGTCGGAATTGCAGGTGCAAACCGTACCCAGCGTTCGGCGAACGTGTCAAGGCGAGGTCAGCTCCGGGCCGTGGACCCGCCGACGGTGAGCAGGCTGGGCACGATCCTGGTGGTGGCGTCCATCGCAGGGGTTTCCAGCCGGTCGATCAACAGCCCGACGGCCTCGGCGCCCAGCCGGTCGGGCTGGAATTCGAGCACCGTCAGGGTGGGCAGCGTCGTCCGCCCGATCCCCGTATCCCGTGCGGCGGCGACGAGCAGCTCGGCGGGGACGGCGATCCCTCGCTCGGCGGCGGCGCGGAGGACGATCGCGCCCAGGGGTTCGTAGAGCGCGAAGACGGCGTCGTGAGCGGCGACGTCGTCGACCAGTTCGGCGGCTCGCCGATCGGCGGTCTCGAACGCGGTCGCGAGGTCGGTCGTTTCGATCTCCACGACGTACGGCTCGAGGGAACGGTCCGCACACCATCGTCGGTAGGCGGCGATGCTTCCGTCGGTGAAGGCGTCGTGCCACTCCCACGTCAGCACCGCGGGGTGTCGCGCTCCCTGTTCCACCAGGTGATCCATCACCAAGGCGATCGAGCGGTCGGTCTCGTCGTCCACGCACCATCCCGGCTCGGTGCTGTCCGGCTCCGAGGCGATCGTGACGACGGGCAGGCCCTGACCGCGGATCGCGTCGGGGTTCAGGTCCCCGGTCACCGGGTCGACCACGACGGCGCCGTCGACCGCCACGCGGCGCCACACCTCACCGTTGCCGTCGGCCGGGACCACCACGAGGGCATAGCCACGGGCGGTGGCCGCCGCGGTGGCGCCGTTGATCACCTGAGCGAAGTACTGGATGCTCGCGAACGAGTCGGACACCGGTCCGGGGACCGAGACCGCCAGGCCGAGCACGCCGGTGCGTCCGGAGACCAGACCTCGCGCGATGGCGCTGGGCCGATAGCCGAGGTCGTCGGCCACCTTGCGAACGTGCTCGCGCGTCGACGCCGGCAGCCGGCCCTTGTCGTTGAGGGCGTGCGAGACGGTGGTCGTGGACACCCCCGCCGCACGAGCGACGTCCTTGATGCTGACCGCCCTGCGACCTTCCATCCCGCGAGCATAGCGGCTCGCCGATTGACCGCGGTTAAACGCTTTTGCTAGCCTCGCGCCTACGTGCTGCGGTCGGATCGGGCCGCCGATCGATGAGGAGGATGCTGGTGACCGAGTTCCGAACCACGCGTCGGAGGTTCCTGGGGATGTCGGCGGCCGGGGCCGCCGCGGTGCTGGCGCCCGGCGCCAGGGCGCTGGCGAAGACCGCGACGTCGGGGCCGGCGGACACGGTCTTCCTCGGCGGGTCCGTGATCACGATGGATGGCCGGCGTCGCATCGCCAAGGCCATGGCGGTCTCGTACGGACGCATCGTCTACGTGGGCGGCGTCGCCGGCGCCAGGGACTGGATCGGCGCCCGGACCGAGGTCGTCGATCTCGCCGGAGGCGCCGTGATGCCGGGCATCCACGATGGCCACGTCCACCCGTTGTACGCGGGTCGGCTGCTGCAGCAGTGCAGCCTGGGGTACCTGCCGCTCACGGTCGACGAGATGCGCGCCATGATCCAGACCTGCCTCGATGACACCGTCGACCAGGAGCCCGACGGCTGGTTGCCGGTGGCCGACTGGGACCTGCAGAGCATGACCCCGTCGGGCCTGCCGATCGTGAAGGAGATCCTGGACGTGCTGCAGACGCAGCGCCCGATCATCGTCCGGTCCACCGACGGCCACAACGCCCTGGTGAACTCCCGGGCGCTGCAGATCGCAGGCGTGACGGCGAGCACCCCCGACCCGATCGACGGCACGATCGTTCGCGACGGGCAGGGCAACCCCACCGGTCACCTGATCGACGGGGCGATCGGCCTGGTGGAGCAGTACGTGCCGGAGCCGACCTTCGACCAGGACGTCGCCTCGATGCGCACGGCGTTGGGCGTGATGGCGGCGCGAGGGGTCACCACGTTGAACGACGCGATCACGTGGGACTACCACTGTTCGATCTACGAGGCCCTGCGCAGCGCCGGCGAGCTCACGGCGCGGGTGCACTGCGACCTCGTCCTCGACCGGGAGCCCGCCGACGACATGGCGAGCGCGATCGCCTACTTCGACGACGTGCGCGCCACCTACGATCGCCGCAACCTCACCGTCCGCACCGTCAAGATCTTCGAAGACGGGG
Organism: uncultured Actinomycetes bacterium; assembly: GCA_963797635.1. Lineage (GTDB taxonomy): Bacteria > Actinomycetota > UBA4738 > UBA4738 > HRBIN12 > JAOUEA01. The sequence continues at coordinate 92,444 of CAWCPZ010000010.1, read as the reverse complement.
TGATGGAGTACCCGATCCAGACCGCGGGGCTGCTCAAGCCCTACCGCGTGAAGGAGAACGGGCAGTGGGTGCCCGGCCCGAGCCGCGGCCCGATCTACTTCGAGCGGTCGGTGCTCAAGCACGCCGTCACCGAGCTCGACGCGGCGGGCTACCGCGTGCACATCCACGCGATCGGCGACCGTGCGGTGCGGGTGGCCCTCGATGGCTACCAGGCCGCGCTCGAAGCCAACGGCGACAGCGACAAGCGGCACACGATCGCCCACCTGCAGCTGGTGGATCCGGCCGACCTGCCCCGGTTCGCGGAGCTGGGCGTGCTGCCGTGCATGCAGCTGCAGTGGGCCGAGCGCGACGCCTACACGATGGAGGCGCTCAAGCGATACCTGGGCCAGGAGCGCTGGTCTCGGATCTACCCGTCGGGCAGCCTGGCCGCCGCCGGTGCGCTGGTGACCGGCGGGAGCGACTGGCCGGTGGATCCGAGCGGTCCGTTCGACGCGATCCAGCAGGCGGTGACCCGCCAGGGTCCGTTCGGCGGCAAGTACGAACCGCCGCTCAACCCCGACCAGGGCGTGCCGCTGATGGACGCCCTCGCGATGCACACGAACGGCACGGCGTTCCAGTTGCACCAGGAGCGTAAGACCGGCTCGATCGAGGTGGGCAAGGCCGCCGACGTGATCGTGCTCGATCAGGACCCCACGGCCGTGCCGATCGATCAGGTGCGGTTCACCCAGGTGCAGCGCACGTTCATGGGTGGCGAGTCGGTGTTCGAAGCCGGTGCCGCGTCCAAGGCGGTCGAACGGGTGTTGAAGGCCGACAAGGCGGCCGCCGCGGCGGGCGTGCGCCGGCGCGGTCTCGCCTCGCACGGAGGCTGCTGCTAGCCCACGCCGAGCTCGCGGGCCACGGCCAGGACCGTGGCCCGCTCGGTGTCGGTGAGTGCTCGCAGCGGTGGTCGCACGGCGGTGGTGGGTAGCACGTCGCGTGCCGCCAGCACCTCCTTGAGTGCGGCATGGAAGGGGATACCGGCCAGCCGGTCACGCAGCAGGCACACCTGGTCGTGGGCGTCGACGCTCGTGTCATGCACGAGCGCCGCGGTGATCTCCGGGAACGCGGCGGCCAGTCCGCTCACGCACCCGACGGCGCCGCGCTCCATCCCCGCCAGCGCCAATGGCTCGTTGCCGATGAACACGTCCAGGCCGAGGTCCAGGTACGGCGCCACGGCCTCGAACGGGGCGTCGGACACCTTCATGCCGACGACGTTGGGAGCCTGGGCCTTGACCGCTCGAACGACATCAGGGGGGATCGCGTAGCCGCTCCGTCCCGCGAACTCGTACACGTAGAACGGCAGGGGGTCGCTCGCGTTCGCCGCGCTGACCAGGTGACGGGTGAGTTCCTCGGCGTCCAGCGGGAAGTACGGCGGCGCGATCACGGCGACGGCGTCGGCGCCCGTCCGCTGGGCGTGCGCCGCCAGGGCGATCGTGTCGGCCGTGGTCTGGGCGCCGGCGTGGATCGCCACCTGGAAGCCGGTTGGCCGCGACGCGACGAAGGCCTCGGTCACCGCCCGGCGTTCGGCGACGGTCAACAGCACGCCCTCCCCGGTGGTCCCGCACGCGAGGAGGCCGTCGACGCCGCCCTCGGCCAGGAACGCCACGAGCGGCCCGATCACCGACGTGTCCACGCCTCGGCCGCCGGCGGTCAACGGCGTCACCGAGGCGGCGATCGCGCCGTGCAGTCGGTTGGTCACGCCGGCCTCCCGGTCATACGAGGTTCCGCAGGGCGAGCAGGGTGTTCTCCACCGGCTTCTCGGCGATCCTGCGCATGAACCACGGGTACCACGACGGGCCGTAGGAGATCAGCGTGCGCACCGGGTAGCCCTCGGCGTGGAGCCGTCGCTGTTCGTCGGTGCGGATGCCGTACAGCATCGCCACCTCGAAGCCGTCATGGCCGCCGAGGGCCGCGGCGATCCGCGCGATCAGGTCGGTGTCGTGCGAGCCCAGCGCGACCCGCCTCGCGCCGCCCTTCACCAGGTGGCTCGCCAGGCGGAGGTAGCTCTCGTCGATCGACGCCTTGCTCTGGAACGCGACCTCTTTCGGTTCTCGGTAGGCGCCCTTCACGAGCCGGATCGACGGCTCGGCCGGCAGCAGCCGCTGGATGTCCTCGTAGGTGCGCCGGAGGTAGGCCTGGAGGCAGAGCCCCACGTGCGGCGAGCGCGAGAGTTCCCGCTCGTAGAGATCGACGGTGGCCGCGACGTAGTGGGTGGACTCCATGTCGATCCAACACGTGCGCCCCAGCTCGGCCGAGCGGTCGACGAGCCGCGCGAGGTGGGTGGCCGTCACGTCCGGGTCCAGGTCGAAGCCCAGCTGCGTGAGCTTCAGCGAGATCTCGGCGTCCAGGCCGAGCTCCTCGATCCGGTCGAGCATGCGGAGGTAGTCGCCCGCCGCGTCGGCCGCCTGCGACAGCTCCTGGACGTTCTCGCCCAGCCGGGTGAACGTCACGGGGATGGCGTCAGCGTCGAACTGACGCTGCGCCGCGGCGAGCGCGTCCTCGGCGCTCTCCCCGGGCATGAACCGGTCGACGGTGGCCCGCACGAACCGGAAGTTGGGCAGGTGCTCCCGGAGCGTGGCGTTCTCCGAGGCCCAGAGCAGCCCTTTGCGCAGCGGATCCATCGCGGGTCACGCTACCCCAGCGCGGGCCGGAGTATCCGTCCGACGTCAGTCCTGGAACTGCTGCTCTTCGGTGGACCCTTCCAGGGCCAGGGTCGAGGCCCGGCCACCGCTGATCACGGTCGAGACCTGGTCGAAGTAGCCGGTGCCCACCTCGGCCTGGTGGCGCGTGGCGGTGTAGCCCTCGGCCTCCATCGCGAACTCCTGCTCCTGGAGCCGCACGTAGGCGGTCATGCCCTCGTCGGCGTAGCCGCGCGCGAGTTCGAACATGCTGGCGTTGAGCGCGTGGAACCCGGCGAGCGTGATGAATTGGAACTTGTAGCCCATGGCGCCCAGTTCCTTCTGGAAGCGGGCGATCGTGGCGTCGTCCAGGTGCTGCTTCCAGTTGAACGACGGGCTGCAGTTGTAGGCGAGCATCGTGTCGGGGGCCACGGCGTGGATGCCTTCGGCGAACAGCCGAGCCTCTTCCAGGTCGGGGGTCGCGGTCTCGCACCAGATCATGTCGGCGTACGGCGCGTAGGCCTGCCCGCGCGCGATCGCGACGTCGAGCCCGTTCCGCACCTGGTAGAAGCCTTCGTGCGTGCGCTCGCCGTTCGTGAACTTCCGGTCGCGCTCGTCGATGTCGGAGGTGAGCAGCGTGGCCGCCAGCGCGTCGGTGCGCGCCACCACCAGGGTGGGGACGTCGGCGATGTCGGCGGCCAGGCGAGCCGCCGTCAACGTCCGGATGAACTGGTCGGTGGGCACCAGCACCTTGCCGCCCAGGTGGCCGCACTTCTTCTCGCTGGCCAGCTGGTCCTCCCAGTGGACGCCCGCGGCGCCGGCTTCGATCATGCCCTTCATCAGCTCGAACGCGTTGAGCGAACCACCGAAGCCGGCCTCGGCGTCGGCGAGGATCGGCGCCATCCACCGGGTGCTCGTCCCTTCGCCGGAGGCCCAGGCGATCTGGTCGGCACGCTGCAACGCGTTGTTGATGCGGCGCACGACCTGCGGCACGGAGTTGGCGGGGTAGAGCGACTGGTCGGGGTAGGTCTGGCCCGCGACGTTGGCGTCGGCCGCCACCTGCCAGCCGGACAGGTAGATCGCCTGCAACCCGGCCTTGACCATCTCGACGGCCTGGCCACCGGTCAGCGCGCCCAGCGCGTTGACGTATTCGGTGTCGTGGACCAGCTCCCAGAGGCGCTCGGCTCCCGCACGGGCGATCGAATGTTCGACGTGGAACGAACCCTGGAGCCGGATCACGTCCTCGGCGGTGTACGTGCGCTCGACGCCCTTCCACCGCGGGTCGGTGCTCCACCGCCGCTCGAGGTCCGCCGCCTGTTCGCGGATCCGCTGCTCGATCGCCTCTGTCATCGCCTGTTGCCCCCTTGGTTCGTGGTGCCTGATCGGGTGGAGCAGGAACGCTGCCGGGAAACGAAAGGACCTCTCGATGACGAGAGGTCCCCCTGGCGCACATGGACGCTCACGCGTCCGGGTGCGCCCCTACGTACCGGATACGCGTTCGAACGTGGTGTTGAACGTCGGTTCAAACATCGTGGCCCGATTGTGCCACACCTGACCCCCGAGGTGTCAAACGGCCGAAAGGCTCGATCGAACGAGGCCCTGACTGCTGGTCAACCGTTGATGAACCGGGCCATGCCCATGCGGATCACGCCTCGCTCGGTGGCGTCGCCCACGACCACGATCTTGCCGTTGGACTGGATCACCACGTCACGGGCGGTGTCGTTGCCGTCGAAGAAGTCGGCGTAGGCCTTGCCCTGCTTGCCGAACGTGCCGTCCAGGCCGCCGTTGACCTTCAGCCGGGCCACGGCGAACTCCTCGCCCTTGCCGGTTCGCCGTCCACGACCCACCACGACGGATTTGCCGCTGCGCAGGGTGGCGCAGCCGTAGGCGGATCCGAAGCCCTTGCCCATGTTCACGATGGTCTTGCCGTTGCCCGAGAACGAGCCGTCGAGTCGTCCCTTCGCGCCGTAGCGCACCAGGCCCCAGTCGTTTCGCCGGCGGTTGCCGGCCAGCCCGCACGTCAGCAGCTGGCCGTCGGGGCCTTCCGAGATCCCGTAGGCGGTGTCGGGTCCCTTCGACAGGTCGGTGATGCTGTAGCCCTTCTTCGTGCCGAAGGTCCGGTCCAAGCCGCCGCGAACCAGGTAGCGCGCCACCGCGAACTGCGGGATCAGCCCCACCTCGGCGAACCCGGTCACCACGATCTTGCCGCCGTCCACCATCACCATGTCCTTGATGCCCTCCCCGGCGGGGGTGATGTCGGTGGTGACGAGCCCCTTGCGGCCGAAGTCCTTGTCGAGCACGCCGCGAGGCCCGTACCGGGCCAGGGCGAAGCGGCTGGTCGTCCCGTTCGAGGTGTAGCCGCCGATCGTGATGTTGCCGCTCGCTCCGATGACGACCGCGCTGGCTCCCTGCGTCTTCTTCCCGAAGGTGGTGAGCACGACGCCGTCACCGCCGCCGAAGTCCTTGTCGAGCCGCCCCTTGGGGCCGTAGCGCAGGACGGCTACCCGAGACCCGGAACCCGACACCCGCTCTCCTGCGACGACGATGCCGCCGTCCGGATGGATCGCCACGTCGAAGCCGTAGTCGGTGCCGCCCAGGTTGGTGACGACGCGGCCGTCCCCGCCCCCGAAATCGGGATCGAACGTGCCGTTCGGCAGCAGACGCACGAGCGCGATGTTCGTGTTGTGTCCGAGGGTGTAGCCGGCGACGACGATGCGTTCTGCATCGTCGAGGGTCACCGCGTAGCCGCTCCCACCGCTCGCGAACGCGGTCTGGCGCCCGTCACCGCTGAAGAAGTGGTCGAGCTGGCCGGGCTTGGCGTGGGCCGGCACCGCGATGAGGGTCGCGATGCCCACGCACGCGGCGATGACGGACGTCCTGATCGCGGGCTTCACGGCTGGTCCCTCCTGGTGGATGCCCTGGGAGGGTAGGTGCGCTGCGGGGGAACGGTCAAGGCACGATCTTGGAGATGGGCAGCTCGAGGATGTCGGTGGCGCCGGCGGCCTTCAACTCGGGGATCAGCCGGTTGACCCCCCGCTTGTCCACCACCGTTTCGATCGCGAAGCCGCCGTCGGTGAGCGGGGACACGGTGGGGGCCTTCATCGACGGCACCACCGCCAGCACGGCATCCCGCGCGGCGTCCGAGACGTTGAGCTTGATCAGCACTCGGCCCTCGGCCTGCAAGGCGCCCAGGAGCAGGGTGGTGATGTCGTCCATCGCCGCGCGCTTGACCGGGTCGGCGGCGGCCTCGCGGTTGGCCACCAGCACCGGCTCGGAGGTGAGCAGCGTCGCGATGATCTTCATGCCGTGGGCCCGCAGCGTGCTGCCCGTCTCGGTGACGTCGACGATGGCGTCGACGATCTCGGGCACCTTCGCCTCGGTGGCGCCGTAGCTCCAGCGCACCTTCACCGGGATGCCCAGATCGGCGAAGTGCCGCTCGGTGAGTCGCACGAACTCGGTGGAGATGCGCGAGTTCGGCGGCATCTCGGCGGCGGTGTTCGCGGGGTGCTCGTTGGGCACGGCGAGCACGATCGTCGTGCCGTGCCCCGTGCCGGTCTTGGCGTAGCTCAGGCCGGTGAGGACCTCGACGTCGCTGTCGCTCTCGGCGATCCAGTCCTGGCCGGTGATCCCCAGGTCGAACAGCCCGTCCTGGACGTAGATCGGGATCTCCTGGGGCCGCAGCACGCTGACGCGGTCGATGCGGTCGTCGTCGATCGTGCCGTGGTAGTCGCGGCTCGACCCGCGGCGCACCTGCAGGTCGGCGGCCTCGAACAGGCGCAACGTCTGCTCTTCGAGCGAACCCTTCGGGATGACCAGCTTCAACATGGGGGTCGAAGTCTAGCGGGGCACATCGTCCGGCCGGGAACCACCGAGCGCCCGGAAGAAGCACGTGCGCTCGCCGGTGTGGCAGGCCGGACCTTCCTGGTGCACCTTGGCGACGATCGTGTCGGCGTCGCAATCGACGAGCAGTTCGGTCCAATGCTGCACATGGCCGCTGGTGTCGCCCTTGCGCCAGAGCTCCTGGCGCGAACGGCTCCAATAGACCATGCGGCCCTCGCTGAGCGTGCGTTCGAGCGAGGCGCGGTTGGCCCAGGCGACCATGAGGACGTCACCGGTGTCGGCGTCCTGGGCCACGACCGTGATCAGGCCGCGGTCGTCGTAGGACAGCGCGTCGAGATCCACGGGGGAGCGGTCCGGTTCGGTCGTCATGGTCAGCGCCTCACCGGCAGGTCGTGGGCGGCGAGCGCGTCCTTGATCTGGGCGATCGTGAGGTGGCCGAAGTGCAGCGTGCTGGCGGCGAGCACCGCGTCGGCGCCGCCCTCGGTGAGCGCGGCCGCGAAGTGATCGAGTTCGCCGGCGCCGCCGCTGGCGATCACGGGAACCCGCACGGCCTCACCGATGGCGCGCAGCAACGCCAGGTCGTAGCCGGCGCCGGTGCCGTCACGGTCCATCGACGTCAGCAACACCTCGCCCGCGCCTCGTTGCGTGGTGGCTTCCACCGCCCACCCGACGGCGTCGCGTCCGGTGCCGGTTCGGCCCGCATCCACGAAGACCTCCCAGGCCTCGGGGCCCGAGGCGTTGTCGGCGTCGGGACGGCGCTTGGCGTCGATCGCCACCACCATGCACTGGGTGCCGAACCGGTCGGCACACCGCTGCAGCAGTGCCGGGTCGCGCACGGCGGCGCTGTTCAGCGAGACCTTGTCGGCGCCGGCGCGCAGCAGCTCGTTGACGTCGTCGTCGGTCTGCACGCCGCCGCCCACGGTGAGCGGGATGAACACCTGCTCGGCGGTCTGGGCGATCACGTCCAGGGTCGCCGTGCGTCCTTCGACCGTGGCGGTGATGTCCAGGAACACCAGCTCGTCGGCGCCCTCACGGTCATAGTGCGCGGCGAGCTCGACGGGGTCGCCCGCGTCGCGCAGGTCCTGGAACTTCGTGCCCTTCACGACACGGCCGCCGTCGACGTCGAGGCAGGGGATCACGCGCTTGGCCAGCATGGGGCCTCAGCCTCGGATGACCTGCGCGAGTTTCAGCGTCTTCTCGTAGAGCGCCTTGCCGGTCACGGTGGCCTCACAGCCCAGGTCGCGCAGCGCCCAGACGTCGTCGGCGTCTCGGACGCCGCCGCTCGCGATCAGCGGCGTCTTCGTGAGCGCGAGCACGCGCTCGTAGAGCTTCACGTCCGGGCCCTTCAGCGTGCCGTCGCGCGCGATCGAGGTCACCAGGTAGCGCGGGGAACCCGCCCCGTCCAGCTCCGGGATGGCGGCGTCGAGCGCCGGGCCTTCCTCCTGCCAGCCCCGCACCATCACGTGACCGCCGCGCACGTCGATCGCCACCACGATCGCCTCGGCGAACTCCTCGACGGCACGCTGCACGAACTGGGTGTCGGCCGCAGCCGCCGTGCCCAGGATCGCCCGCGCGGCGCCGGTCTCGAGCAGCGCGGCGATGTCCTCCATCGAGCGCAGCCCTCCGCCCACCTGCACGGGAACCTGCACGGCGCGGCAGATCGCCTCGACCACCTCGCGGTTGTTCCCCTGGTCGAGCGCCGCATCGAGGTCGACGACGTGCAGCCGGCGAGCGCCTTCCTCCTGGAAGCGCATGGCCACCTCGACGGGATCCTCGGAGTAGGCGGTCTCGGTGTTGGGGTCGCCCTGCAACAGCCGGACGGCGTGGCCGCCGCGCAGGTCGATCGCGGGGATCACGATCATGCCGCCACCGCCTGCACGAAGCGCTCGTACACGGCGAGTCCCGCGTCCCCGGACTTCTCCGGGTGGAACTGCGTCGCGAACACGTTGTCCTTCGCGACCGCCGCCGCGAACGTTCGACCGTACGTCGTGGCGCCCACCGTGGTGGCCGCGTCGACGTCGGGCGCGAACGAGTGCACGAAGTAGAAGCGCGTGGCGTCGTCGACGCCGGCGACGTAGGGATGGTCGGTGCGCCACTCCACGGTGTTCCAGCCCATGTGCGGCACCTTCACGTCGTCGGGCAGCAAGCGTGAGGCGCCCGCGATGACGGACAAGCCGGGTTCGGCGTCCTCATCGCTGCCGTCGAACAACACCTGCATGCCCACGCACACGCCGAACACCGGCTTGCCGGAAGCGACGAAGTCGCGGATCGAGCCGTCGAGCCCGTGGTGGCAGATGGCGCGCATGCAGGCGCCGAAGTGGCCGACGCCGGGGATCACCAGGGCATCGGCGCCCCCCACCTCGGCCGGGTCGCCCGTGATCAACGGGGTGCCGCCGACGCGCGCCAGCGCGCGCGAGACCGAATGGAGGTTGCCGGAGCCGTAGTCGAGCACCGCGATCGTCGTCACAGGGTTCCTTTGGTCGAGGGGACGCCGGCGCGTCCGGTGAGGCTCACCGCATCGCCCAGCGCCTTCGCCATACCCTTGAACGTCGCTTCGCAGACGTGGTGGGGGGAGCGCCCGTAGCGCAGGTGGATGTGGATCGTGACGTCGGCGCTCTGCGCGAACGCCCGCACGAAGTCCTCCACCAGCCCGGTGTCGAACTCCCCGATCGTCTCGGCCGGCATCGGCACGTCGAACACCACGAAGTTGCGGCCGGACAGATCGAGCGCCACCTCGACCGCGGCCTCGTCGAGCGGCACCACGATCGAGGCGAACCGCCGCACCCCCGCCTTGTCGCCCAGCGCCTCGCTCAGCGCCTGGCCGATCGCGATGCCGACGTCCTCCACCGTGTGGTGGCCGTCGACGGCCAGGTCGCCCTTGCACGTCACGTCCAGGTCCCAGCCTGCGTGCTTGCCCAGCTGCTGCACCATGTGGTCGAAGAACGGGATGCCGGTGTCGGCGGTCGAGTTCGCCGAGCCGTCCAGGTTCAGTTCGACCCGGATGTCGGTCTCCTTCGTGGTGCGCGTGACGCTCGCGGTGCGGCTCATGCTTGCAGGACCTCCTGGAGGCTGGTGAGGAACAGGTCGACCTCGTGCTCGGCGCCGGCGGTGACGCGCAAGGCGTTGGGCACCACTGCCGTGACGTCGCGAACCAGGACGCCGCGATCCAGCAACCCCTGCCACACCTGCTTCGCGTCGCCGGGCGGCACGAACAGCACGAAGTTGGCGTCCGATGGGTACACCGTGATGCCCTCGATCGCGCGCAGTTCGCGGTCGATGCGATCGCGCTGCGTACGGATCGCGTCCAGCACGGTCATCGCCTCGTTCGTGTGCGCGATCGCCGCGATGCCGGCGGCCTGGGTCAGCGAGGACATGTGATACGGCAGGCGAACGCGCTGGAGGTCGGACACCACCTCGGGAGACGTGAGCACGTAGCCGAGCCGGGCGCCCGCCAGCGCGAACGCCTTGGAGAAGGTGCGCACCACGGCGACGTTCGGGTTGTCGGCGACCAGTTTCAGCGCGCTCTCGCCGCCGAACTCGATGTAGGCCTCGTCGACCACGATCAGCGCCGGCGACGCGTGCGCGAGTTCGGCGACCGCCTCCACGGGCTGGGCGTTGCCGGTCGGGTTGTTGGGCGAGCACACGAACACCACGTCGGGTTCGTCGGCCAGGGCCTGCTCGACCGCGTGCTCGTTGAGGATGAACGGGTCGGCGAGCCGGTGCGCGATCACCTCGGTGTGCGTGAGCCACGACAGGCGCGAGTGCAGCAGGTACGTGGGTTCGAAGATCGCGGCGCGCTGCCCCGGGCCGCCGTAGGCGAGCAGCAACTCGGTGAGGATCTCGTTCGAGCCGTTCGCGGTCCACGTGCCCTCGAAGGGGTGACCGTGGTGGGCCGCGACCTCCTCGCGCAGGCGGGTCATCTGCCCGTCCGGGTACCGGTTCAGGGGCAGATCGCGGACCGCATCGGCCAGCGCATCGGAGAAGTCTTGGGGCAACGGGTGTGGACACTCGTTGGTGTTGAGCCGCGCCACCACCTCCAGCTGCGGAGAGACGTAGGGCTCGACGTCGCGAACCCCGGGGCGCGGCTGGGCCGCGGGGCTCACGGTTCCACCACTTCGGTGGCGTCGGCGCGCGCGTTCATGGCGCGGGCGTGACCCACCAGACCCTCGGCCTCCGCGATGGCCGAGGTGCCGGGCGCGAACCGGGTCGCCGCGCCGGCGTCCATCTGTACGAACGAGGAGACCGTCACGTAGTCGGCCGCCCGCAGGCCGCTCGAGAACCGGGCGGTCCCCGCGGTGGGAAGGACGTGGTTCGAGGCGACGCCGTAGTCGCCGAACGGCACCGCCGTCCATCGGCCCAGGAACACGGCGCCGGCGTTGCGCACGCCCTCGAGGAACACCTCGGGATCGGGCAACAGGATCTGCAGGTGTTCGGCCGCGAGGTCGTTGACGACGTCGGTGGCCTGATCGAGGTCACGCACCAGGACGGCCTTCGTGTAGCGCAGGGCCGCGTCGACGATCTCGCGCCGGCCGGCGTCCTCCAGGGCCTCTTCGAGCGCCTCGCCCACCCGCTCGATCAGTTCGGGATCGGGGGAGACGAAGAACGTCCGCGCTTCCGGGTCGTGTTCGGCCTGGGCGATCAGATCGAGCGCGGCCATGTCGATGTCGATGTCGCCGGCCGCCACGATCGTGAGCTCGGACGGACCGGCGAGCCCGTCGATGCCGACCGCGCCGGCCACCTGGCGCTTGGCTTCGGTGACGTAGGCGTTGCCCGGACCCACGATGCGGTCGACGCGTGGGATCGATTCGGTGCCGTAGGCCATGGCGCCCACCGCCTGGGCGCCACCGGTCTTGGCGACGTAGGTGGCACCGGCGCGCATCGCGGCGTACAGCACGGGGTCGGGGATGGAACCGTCGGCCTGGGGCGGCGTGCAGAGGACGATCTCCTCGACGCCCGCCACCACCGCGGGCACCACGGTCATGCACACCGACGACGGATACACGGCGCGACCCCCGGGCACGTAACACCCCACGCTCTCGAGCGGACGCACGATCTCGCCGAACCGCACGCCGTCGCGTTCGTCGGCCCATCCGCGCGGGAGCTGGCGCGCAGCCAGATCCTTCAGCCGTTCGATCAGGGCGTCGAGCGCGGCGCGCAGGTCGGGCGGCGTGTCGGCCTCGGCGTCCTTGAACTCGGCCTCGGTGACGAGGACGCCGGTCTCGGAGATGTCGCAGCCGTCGAACCGCTGCGCCAGTTCGATCAGGACGTCGTCGCCCTCCACGAAGACACGCTGAAGGATGCCGGTGACGGTGTCGGCGACGGTGGGGTCGGTCTCGAGCCGGGTGGCTTCGAGACGCTCGCCCCGCTCACGCAGGTCGAGGAACTGAAGCACTCAGGACTCCTCAGGACCCTCGGGATGGACCGCGGCGACGCGGCTGAGCCGACGGTCACGGACCAGCAGCACCCATCCGCTCACGCCCACCGTGAGTGCGGCGAGGGAAAGCATGACGACGGCGATGAGCAACGGGGTTTCGCGGTCCATGGAGGGGTTCAGGGTACCGAAACACCGCCCAGGTCAGCCCTGGCGCCGTTTCAGCCGTCGTCGCGCACGATGCAGAACTCGTTGCCCTCGGGGTCGGCCAGGACGATGAACGGATCCTCGGGATCGTCGCTGGCCCAGCGACGCGTGGCGCCGATGGCCTCGATCGCGCTCGCGGTCGCCGCTTCATCCTTCGCGGCGAAGTCGACATGCAGGCGGTTCTTGCCGGCCTTGGATTCCGGGACGCGTTGGAAGGCGATCCGCGTGCCGTCGTCGGGTGAGCGGATCGAGACCCAGTCGTCGTGGGCGCTACCGATCTCGAACCCCGTGAACCGCATCCAGAACGCGGCGAGCGAACGTGGATCCGCGCAGTCGATCACCAATTGGTAGAAGCGGACGTCGATGTCGGCCATGGGCGAGCACCTCCTTGCGTGCTCGACCCTACCGCCGGGCGTCCACCCCGGACATGGAGGCGGCCCGGCGTGTTGACGCCGGGCCGCCGGTGGTTCGCGTGCTGATGGTGCTTACTTCACGCTGCTCTTGAGGCGAGCGCCCGCGGTCACCTTGACCGTGGCGCTGGCCGGGATCTTGATCGTCTCGCCCGTGCGCGGGTTGCGGCCCGTGCGCGCGGCGCGCTTCACCTTCTGGAACGAGATGAAACCGGGGATCGCGATCTTGTCGCCACTGGCGACCTGTGTCTCGATGGTCTCGGTCATGCCCTTGATGACCTCGTCCACGGTGGACTTCGCGATACCGGTTCGATCCGCGATGGCGTCGATCAACTCCGCCTTGTTCATGCTGGCACCTCCCCAGGTGTTTGGATTCGCTGGGGAGCCTACCCGCAAGAACCCCAAAACCCTTGGATTTCCGGGACTTTTCTGCGTTCCTGCAGGGTAGAGGCGGTGGATCGGGCGGCGTTCAGACGCCGTCGAAGGTGTGATCGGCGTGTGGAGCGGTGTCATCGAGCCGGTCCGCGAGCGCTTCGTCGGCCACCTCGAACGCCTTCGAGGACACGTCGAACTCCTCACCGTTGGCGAGCACGATCACGGTGGTGCGCTCGGTGGGGAAGCGCACCATCTTCGACTCCCAGCCCGGGAAGTTGCCGCCGTGACTGACGATCGGCAGGCCGCGATGGGTGCGGACCGACAGCCCCCACGCGTAGTGGATCGGCGTGCCGTCGGCGAGCGTTCCGCGTTGCGTGAGCCGCTCGGGCAGCCAGCCGTCGGTGAGCTGGTCCTCGTCGAAGTTGGCGTCCCAGCGCGCGAGGTCGCTCACGGTGGTCCACAGTCCGCCCGCGCCCACCGCGTGGAACCGCGCCGGCTCTTCGCGGACGGTCCCGTCGGCCGCCCGGAAGTGACCCCGGAGGGCGTTCGCCGGCAGCGGGCTCTCGCGGTCCCGGAAGAAGGTCTCGCGCATGCCCAGCGGCTCGAAGATGCGGTCGCGCGCGAAGGCGCGGAGCGAGGAACCCGAGGCGGCGGCCACGACCTCGGCCAGCAGGAGGTAGCCGCGGTTCGAATAGCCGTAGCGCGACCCCGGCTCGAAGTCGAGCTCCGCGACCGTGCGGAGCTGCTCGAGCAGGTCCTCGTTCCCCCACGCGGGCACGCCCTCGACCGGGACACCGGGTCCCGACCGGGAGCGTTCCTTCACGCCGCCGGTGTGATGCACCAGGTGATCGATCGTGACGCGTTCGACCCCCACGCCGGAAGGTCCGGCACGTAGGCCGCGACGGGATCGTCGAGCGCGAGCGCGCCCTCACGTTCGAGCAACGCGATGCATGCGGCAACGAACTGCTTCGCGATGGAGCCGACGTAGAAGATCGAGTCCGAAGCGGGGCCATCGGCATGTGTTGCTCCCGCCGCCCACGTGACCTCGCCGCTTCGAACCACGGCAGCGATCGGTTCAGCCGCTGCGGGGGCCGAGGCCATCAGGCGGAGGGTTGCTGCTTCAACGCGTTGCGCTTCTGTTCGGTGCGGCGTTCGGCTTCCAGGCGCTCGAGGTCGACCTCGTCGTAGCTCATGTAGGTGAAGGTCTCGGCGATCGCGGGGTGCACCTGGGCGATCTCCCGGTGCATCGCCTGCGCCACGCGGCGGTAGACGGGGTGACCGGCGGGCTGGGAGCGCAGCTCGGTGAGGTGCATCGCCTCGCGTGCCGTCATCTGCATCACGAACCGGATGCGATAGGCCATGGACACCGCGTACTGCGCCACGTCCTGCAGGCCCGCGTCGAGGAGCTCGCGTTCCATGCGGGAGCTCGCCTCCATCACGCGGTCCCAGTCGCTGCGCAGCCCCGCCTCGTCGATCTGGCTCGGCGTCTCGAAGCCGTGTTCGGTGGTGAGGCGCTGCCACTCGATCGTGAGTGGACGGTGGCGCTGCAGGTCGCGGAACGCGCCGTAGTCGCACAACACGTCGAATCGATAGCCCGTGCGCTCCCACGCGCGTCCGGGCTTGTGGCGACGGTTCCCGCGGTCACCGACGCTGGCGCGCAGGATCTCGCTCCGCTGCTCGGGCGTCATCGACCGCGCGAGCGACAACAGTTGATCGTCGGGGAGATCGCTCGATGCGTAGAGCACCGCCGCGGTGATCTTCAGCTCACCGTCCGGGTCATGGTCAACCAGCTTGACTTCTTCCCGCGCCTCGGGCTTGACGTCTTCGAGCACCCGCGCGGTGAGCGCTTCGACGCGTTCGTGGTTCGCCTGCCAGTACGCCGACCACGCCACGCCGCGCTCCGCGACGTCGACGCGCTTCAGGAACTCCGGGATCACCTTGCGCAGTTCGATCAGCATGAGGTCGCCGACCTCGCGCATCTCGGCGAGCGGATGCACCGCCAGGCGCATCAACAACTGTTCGTAGGACTGCCCGGTGGCGTAGATCCCCAGGTTCGACCGCGTGCCCGCGGGCAACAGCACGCGCAACGTGTCGCACGTCTTGGCCAGCATCGTCTGGCGATACACGAAGTCGGAGTCGCCCTCCTCCTTCGGGAACCGTTCCTTGAAGTAGGTCTCCATCGGCTCGTACATGCGGCCGTAGGTGGTGAACACCTCGTCGAGGAACGCGACGTAGCGATCGGCGAGCGGCGTGCCCACGAGTTCGGGCGGCACGGTGGCGCGCCAGGCTCCGCCGGGCCGGTCGTCGTAGCGCATGTAGCGCGTCGACTGCTCCAGGTAGGCGGCCAGGCGTCCCCACTCCAACGCCTTCGCCAGCAACTGCGAGGACTGCTCACACGCCAGGTGCACGCCGCCCAGCTGGGCCACCGAGTCGTCGCCGTACTCGACGAACACGTTCTCGTAGAGGCGCGCGGCGCGTTCACTGCCGACGGTGGCCGTCGGCGCTGACCCCAGCGCCGCGGTCTCTTCCGCGAACTCGTCCAGGAACAACCGCCGGAGCGACTTCGTGGTGCGCGAGTACCGGGCGAACAGCGCGCCCTTCACCGCTTCGGGCAGGTTCACCAGGGCGAAGACGGGCCCTTCGAGGTTCGTGAAATGCCGTTCGAGCGTGGCGCGCTCGTCCGGTGAGAACTCCTCGGTGGCGAAGGTGAGCGTCATGGTCCGAGGGTACCCCCGGACTCAGACGTCGCCCCCACCGCCCGGGAAGATCGTCACCACCGAACCGGCATCCAACGTGGTTCCCGCAGCCGGTTCCTGGCCGATGATGCGGCTCGGGTTCGGACAGTCGGGGACCGAGGGCTGCGGGTCACCCACCTCGGTCTCCAAGCCGGCATCCTTCAGGGCCTTGCGCGCCGACCCCGTCGACAGGCAGCCGGTCGAGACGTCCGGCACCGTCACCTGCTCAGGGCCGGTCGACACGAACACGTCGACCACGGAATCCTGTTCGATCTCGCTCCCGGCGGCGGGCTCGGACCGCGTGATCTGCCCGGCAGGGATCGTGGCGCTCGGTTCCTGCAACTGGGACCCGAGGCGGAGTCCGGCGGCGCTGAGTTCGGTTTGTGCCGCCGACGGGGTCAAGCCCTCCAGGTCGGGCACGGTGGTGGTGGTGGGCTCCACGGCGATGAAGATCGTGACGTCGGCGCCCTTGGCCACCTCGACCCCGTCCTTCGGGTTCTGATCGACCACGGTGCCTGGGTCGGCATCGGCCGGATCGGTCTCGCGGTTCTTGACGACGGGGTTCAGGCCGCGGTCGGTGAGGTCGGCCTCAGCCTGCTCCCGGGTCATGCCCACCAGATCCGGCACGACGACGAGCACGCTGCCCTCGTTGTCGTTGGTGAGGCTGCTGACCAGCAGGTAGCCGCCGCCGGCGAGCACGGCGACGACCAGGATCCCGATGAGGATCCCCAGCCAGACCTTCCGGCCCGAGCCGTCGGGCTCTTCCACGGGCGGCAGGACGGCGGTCTGCTGCGGACGGCTGATCACCTGGGTGGCCTCGGCGGCCGCGACGCCCGCCAGCAGCGGCGTCGCCTCCACGTCCTGACCCTTGATGACGCGCTCCAGGTCGGCGGAGAACTCGTCGGCGGTCTGATAGCGGTTCGACGGGTTCTTCGACAGCGCCTTCATCACGACGGCGTCCAAGCGCGCGGGGACGTCGGGGTTCAACTGCGAGGGCACGACCGGTGTCTCGTTGACCTGCTTGTAGGCGACCGCCACGGGGGTGTCGCCCATGAACGGCGGCCGGCCGGCGAGCATCTCGTACAGCACGGCGCCCAGCGAGTAGATGTCGGTGCGCGCGTCGACGGGCCCGCCCTGCGCCTGCTCGGGCGACAGGTACGACGCGGTGCCGAGCACGGCCGAGGTCTGCGGTGCGGTCTCGGGTCCCAGCACGCGCGCGATGCCGAAGTCCATCACCTTCACGGTGCCGTCGCGCGTCACCATGACGTTGCCGGGCTTGATGTCGCGGTGGATCACGCCGGCCGCGTGCGCCGCGGCCAGCGCCGCGCAGATCTTCTGGGCGATCTCGGCGGCCTGCACCGGGGTGGGCTTGCGACCGGTCTCCATGAACTCGCCGAGGGTCCGGCCCTCGATGAACTCCATCACGATGAACTGCGTGCCCTCGTCGGCGCCGGTGTCGTAGACGGCGACGATGTTGGGCTGGTTCAGCCGGGCGGCGGCCTGCGCCTCGCGCCGGAACCGCTCCACGAAGCTGGTGTCGCGCGCGAACTGCGGGTTGAGCACCTTGATCGCCACGGTGCGGTTGAGCACGGGATCGAACCCGCGGAACACCTCCGCCATGCCCCCGGCGCCGATGCGCGCCTCCATCTGGTAGCGACCACCCAGCAGCGACTGGCTCATCCCGTGCCTCTCATCTCACAGATACGCATCGATCACCTCTCGAGCGATCGGAGCCGCGATCGCGCCTCCGGTCGCCGATTCGTCGGCGAGCGTCCCGCCGTCGAGAACGATAACCGCCACGGCGATGCGAGGGGTGTCATTCACCCCTGCAGGTGCGAACGCCGTGAACCACGCGTTCGGCGGCACATCCTCGCCGTTGGTGGCCGTGCCGGTCTTGCCCGCCACCTGGATCGGGAATCCCGAGAACGCCGAGAAGGCCGTGCCCGACTCCGTCACCGACAGCATCATCGCGCGCAACTCCGCGGCGGACTGGGGTCCGATGGGGATCCCGTACTGCTCGCTTTCGAACGTGCGCACCACCCGTCCGCTCGCGTCGCGGATCTCGGTGATCAGGCGGGGGTTCATCATCTTGCCGCCGTTCGCGATCGCCGCCGAGATCAGGGCCATGTGCAGCGGGTTCGTGAGCACGTTGTCCAAGCCGATCGAGCTGAACGCCAGCAGCGGCTTGTTGTCCTGGAAGTACGCCGGCACGGGGAAGTGCCCGACCTGGAAGGGCAGCACGAACGGGATCGTGGGCTCGATGCAGTCGATCTGGTCGGGTGGATCGGTGGGGCAGAACCCGTAGGCCCGCGCCTGGTCGCTCATGTTCCTGGCGCCCAGCTTCAGGCCGATCTCGGCGAACGTGACGTTGCACGATTCCTTGAAGGCCTCGGCCATCGTCACCTGCGCCGAACCGCCGTTGCAGAGCGAGTTGCCGAAGTTCGCGAGCGTGTTCGAGCTCTGCGGCAGGTCGAGGAACTGGGGGTTGTCCCATTCCGACTCCGGCCCGAACCCGTTCTCCAGCGCCGCCGACGCCGTGATCAGCTTGCCGGTGGAACCCGGCAGGAACAGCTCGTCCTTCGCGCGCGAGACCAGGGGCTTGTCCGGATCGGCGTTGATCGCGTCCCACGCGTCGACGATGCTCTGGTCCGTCCCGTTCGACAGCGTGTTGGGGTCGTAGGAGGGGTTCGCGTACAGCGCCAGCACATCGCCGGTGCGGGGATCCACCGCCACCACCGCGCCGGGCTGATCGCCGAGCGCCTGGGCCGCGGCCGCCTGGAGGTTCGCGTCGATCGTGGTGACCACGGCGCCACCCTTCTTGGTCCTGCCCAGGATCAGGTCGGTGAACGTCGAGATCGCGAGTTCCGGCGCGTCGCCGGACAGGTAGGGGTTCGCCGCCTGCTCCAAGGCCGGCGCGACCGTAGATGCGCGAGTAGTAGCCGGTGAGGTCGGCGTAGAGCTCGCCGTCGGGGTAGAGCCGTCGGAACAGGAGCTCGGACCGCTCGTCCTCGTTCTGCAGGCTCTGGGCCATGACCGTGCTGCTCGGTGCCGCGGTCAGGATCGGCCCGCGCTCCACCTTGTACTCGGCGATGATCTGGCGCCGGGCGTTCGCCGCCTGTCCCTTGATGTCGTCGGCCGCGAACACCTGGACGTGTGCGAGTTGCGCGAACAGCAGTCCGAACAGTGCCACGAGCCCGATGCCCAGCCGGCGGATGCGCCTATCCACGCTGCCGCTCCCGAGGTCCCGCCGACACCCGCACCAGCAGCGCCAGCATGATGAAGGTGGCGACGCGGCTCGAACCCCCGTAGCTCACCAACGGCAGCGGCACCCCGGTGAGTGGGATCAACCGCGTCACGCCCGCCACGATCGCGAACGTCTGCAGCGCGATGATCGTGGTGATGCCGGTGGCCAGCAGCTTGCCGAACGCATCGACGCGCTCCATCGCCACCCGCAGCCCACGCGCGATCCACACCAGGTAGAGCAACAGCAGCGAGACGGCGCCGATCATGCCCAGTTCCTCGCCGAACGCCGCGAAGATGAAGTCGCTGCCCACGTACGGGATCAGCGTGGGCGAACCCTGGCCGATGCCGGTGCCCACGATGCCGCCGGTCGCCAGCGCGAACCATCCCTGCGCCAGCTGGAAGTAGCCCTGGCCCGTCACCACCGCGGGGTCGAGGGCGTGGATCCAATAGTCGACGCGGGTCTGCACGTGGTCGAACGCCAGGTAGCCCAGCCACGCGCCCACCACGAACAGGATGATCCCCAGCCAGAGGTAGCCCGCGCGGCCGCTCGCGATCCACAACATCACGACGAACACGCCGAAGAACAGCAGCGACGCGCCCATGTCCCGCTCCAGGAACAGCACGGCCAACGACGCGATCCACGCCACGAGCAGCGGCCCGAGATCCTTGGCGCGCGGTAGCCCGAACCGTCCCACCCCGCTCGCGAGGAGTTCGCGCTTGTCCGCGAGGTAGGCGGCCAGGAACACGACGATGAAGATCTTGCCGAACTCCGCCGGCTGGAACGTGATGGGCCCGATCGCCGCCCACAGCCGTGCCCCGTTGATCTCGTACCCGATGCCCGGGACCACCGGCAGCAGCAACAGCACCACGCCGATCAGGCCCAGCGTGTACGTGTAGG
The DNA here is from genome assembly GCA_963797635.1 of uncultured Actinomycetes bacterium. Taxonomy (GTDB): domain Bacteria; phylum Actinomycetota; class UBA4738; order UBA4738; family HRBIN12; genus JAOUEA01. Next base: position 72,708 of record CAWCPZ010000010.1, on the reverse strand, counting down.
TGTTCAACATCCGGTCGTCGCGCACGAACCAGAGCGTCGCGGCGAATGCCGCCACGCCGACGATCAACCAGATCGCCTGCTCCTGGGCGATCACCGCTTCGCCCCGGTCGACCATGATCCGGTAGAGCATCGCGATGCCCAGCCCGCCCAGCGTGACCGCGATCGGATACAGCACGGGGTCGGCGCGCGGCGCCAACCACCGCACGGCGAACCACCCCGCGAGCGAGACCACCGTGAACGCGAGCCCGTAGGCGATCAGATCGCGAGGGGTCTTGCCCTTGAGCCCCAGACCCGCCGTCGCGTAGGCCACGATCGAGATCACCAGCGCCACGATCAACAGGCCCAGCCCGGTGACGGGCCGCTTCCGCTGATCGACCGCGAACGCGACCTCGCTCACTGCCCGCTCGCGTTCTTCGGCTTCTTCGGCGGGACCGCGTCGTCCGCCACGTCGGTCCGGATCCGCTCGACGATGGCCAGCGCGTCCTCACGACTGTCGGCGGTGATCCCTTGCGGGAGGTCGCGGTAGAGCTCGAGGGCGGCGGCATCGGCAGCGGGGATCTCGGTGATGGTGTCGACGCTCGACAGGGACAGACCCAGCGGATTGGCCGGGATGCCCTGGTAGACGGCGACCTTGTCGTCGGCGACGCCGACGTACCACTGGCGGTCGATGAAGGTTCGGGCCGCGAAGAACGTCCCCACCAGCAGCACCAGGGCCACCAGGCCGCCGATCAGCCAGCGCCGCCAGCGGGGTGCAGCCGGCGCCGGGCCGACCGGATCGTCGTCCTCACCGATCGCATCCAGCACGACCACCGTGATGTTGTCGATGCCACCGGCGCGGTTCGCCGCCTTGATGAGACGGTCGGACGCGCGCTGCGGGTCGGGTTCGGTCTCCAGGATCGCCTTGATCTGATCCTCGGTCACCATGCCGGTGAGGCCGTCGCTGCACAGCAACAGGCGGTCGCCGTCCAGCAGGCCCACGACGTCTTCGTCCACCTGCACGTCCGCCTCGGTGCCGAGCGAGCGCGTGAGCACGTTGCGGTGCGGGTGCACCTCGGCTTCGGCCTCGGTGATCTCCCCGGTCTTGACCATGCGGGCCACCAGCGTGTGGTCGGCGGTGAGCTGTCGAAGCGAGTCGGCTCGCAGCAGATAGGCGCGGGAGTCGCCCACATGCGCCAGTTGGAGCTGGCTGCCCTCCACCAGGGCGGCGGTGAGCGTCGTCCCCATGCCGCTCACGGCGGTGTCTTCCTGCGACTGCATGAACACGGCGTGGTTGGCGCTGCGCACCTGCTCGACGAGCGAGCCTTCGTCCTTGCGGAACAGATCTTCGATCGTCTCGAGTGCCAGCTGGGACGCGACCTCACCGCCCCGATGCCCGCCCATGCCGTCGGCCACCGCGTAGAGCGGCGGCTCGATCAGGTAGGAGTCCTCGTTGCCCTCGCGGACCCGGCCGATGTCGGTGGCCACCCCCACCTGGACCTTCATCGTCGGAGCTCCATCACGGTGGTGCCGATCCGCACCTTGTCGCCTGCCTGCACCATGGCGGGGGAGGACAGGCGCTGATCGTTCACGAACGTGCCGTTGGTCGAACCCAGGTCCTCGACGTACCAGGAGCCACCCTTGGCGAACACCCGGGCATGCTGCTGCGAGACGTAGGTGTCGTCGATCGCGAGCTCGCACTCGGGAGCCCGGCCGATCACCAACGAATCGCTCGCGACCCGGACGGTGCGCGGCTTCGCGCCGTCGGCGTGGACCACGACGTCGGAGATCCCCGGCGTCACCGTGGGACCCTCGGCGGCGTCGCGAGCCTTTCGAGCCGAACGTCCGCCGCGCGCCGGCGCCGCTTCGACGCTGAGGCCGCGGACGGCCCAGCGCATCGACCGCCACAGGAACAGGACCAGCAGGGCGAACAGGCCGTACTTCAGCGCGGACAGGGCGAACGGCGTCACCCCTTCGGCGACGAAGGGGATGGCGGGCGGCGCCAGGCTCGCCGTCACCGTCACGCCCTCCGGTACTCCAGCACCGTGGTGCCGATCGTGATGCGGTCGCCGTCGGACAGCGCTCCCGACTGGACCGTCTGGCCGTTCAGGCGCGTGCCGTTCGTCGATCCGAGGTCGGTGAGCGTGGTGACCCCTTCGTTCGTGCGCAACTGCACGTGACGCCGCGACGCCCCCTTGTCCTTGAGCACCACGTCGCAATCGCTCATCCGCCCGATCGTGACGACCTCCTTGGCGATGGGGACCCGGCGCTCGGCGCCGTTCTCGCGGATCAGGAGCATCGCGGAGGCGGAGGGGGCGGACGATGGCGCGGGTTCGTCGGGCCCCTGCACCAAGGTGGCCACGCAGGTGATCGCCCCGCGCTTCAGGGATGCGTCGGTGGTGAAGGTGATCTCCGGCGGCCCGACCAGCCCCCAGCCGCGTTCATCGGCGTTCTCGCGGGCCACCTGCGCGAGCTCGCTCGCCAGGGCGGTCTCGGCCTGTTCGAACCGCTCGGCATCCTCGGTGGAGAGCGCGAACTCGAAGTGGTTCGGGGCCCAGACGCCGTTGGGGCCCACGGTGCGTTCGGCGTCCATCTCCTTGATGAGTCGCTTGGCGAGCTCCACGGGTTGGACGCCGCTTCGGAACGTCTTGGAGAACAGGCCTTCGACGAGGCCCCCCAAGCGTCGTTCGAAGTCGCGGAGGTTCGGCACCGGTAGCGTGTGGCAGGAGGGGGACGACCCTCCCGCGCCCGGCGCCTATCCTACGCCCGGGGCTGTGACGAGCCTGTGGCGGTCGCGAAGCCGGCGTCCTCGTGGGAAGTGTCCTCACCGAGGTGCTCGTTGCTGCGGCCGTGCTCCCACAACGGGTTGGCGAAGCCGGACCGATCGTCGGGGTTGAGCTTCTTCCAGTGCCACTCGCGGATCTCCCAATAGGTGCGGCGCGAGAACACCAGGATCAGCACCGCCAGCAGGAACCGGAGCGTGGCCGATCCGGAGATGTAGGTGAACCCCGACATCACGCCGACGGCGGCGGTCATGGCCCACGTGGCGAGCGCGCCGAACCCCACGATCATCAGGATCCGCATCAGTTCGTCGAAGTCGATCCTGGTTGGCGTGTTCATCACGACTCTCTATCGGCGGCTACCCGTTTCCGGGTAGATGGGCCGAACGGGTGGTTTCCTGTGTCCCTCCTCCGGGGGACGGCTGGCGAAGGACCGAGCTTGCTACCATCGCTGTCCCACTCGGGCGAGTGGCGGAATTGGCAGACGCGCAGGATTCAGGTTCCTGTGTCCGAGAGGACGTGGGGGTTCAACTCCCCCCTCGCCCACCACCGATCGAGCGCCCCGCTTGCTCGATGGCTCACCACAGCAGACGCGCCAGCGTGTCCGGGAAGCTCAGTCAGCTCGAGACGGCACCCTCGTCCGTCACGCGGTACAGCTGCCAGCGGTCGGGCACACCCTTGAGGTCGTGCTCACCCGCATCGACGAACACGAGACCGCTCCCGGCGGTCAGGTCCTTGACGGTTCGGGACACCAGCACCTCGGAGGGGCCCGCCAAGGCGCCCACCCGGGCCCCGATCGCGACGGCGATGCCTGCGATGTCGTCTCCCTCGAGTTCCACCTCGCCGGTGTGCAGTCCGGCACGGATCTCGATACCGAGGCTGTGAACGCCGGCGACGATCGCCCGAGCGCAATGCACGCCCCTCGCCGGCCCTTCGAACGTGGCGAGGAACCCGTCGCCCAGGGTCTTGATCTCCCGCCCCCGGTGACGCTCCAACTCGGTGCGCACGATCTCGTCGTGCCGGCGACGCACGGCACGCCAATCGTGGTCGCCGAGCTCGGCGCTCCGCTTCGTCGAATCGACGATGTCGGTGAACAGGACCGTGGCCAGGACCGAGTCCAGGTCGTCGGGGCGTCGTTCCACGCCGATGAACCGGCGGATCTGCTCCAGCCCGATGCCGACGCCCACGAGATCCTCGGTCACGGGCACGTAGGGCTCGACCTCGGCATGCGGCATCAGCTCGGCGACGTGGCTCCCCATCCCGGCGAGCTCGATATCGCCGTCCTCCTGGTCGAGCACGAGGAGGGTCGGGACCTGCACCGTGGGCAGGACGCTCCTGATGTCGGTGTCGTACCAGATCGTGTTGAGTTGCTCCGCCATGTCGGGGGTGCACGTCCGTCGCGAGAGCCGGGCGAGGAACTCCATGTAGGACCGGGTGGACCAGAACCCTTCCATGACGCCGGCGTTGAGGTCGATGAAGGCACGCGCGTACTCCATCGTGCCCCATGCTTGGGTGAGGGCTCGATCCCGTTCGATGTAGTCGGGGCCGACGCCCCACGGGTAGTCGGGTGCGGCGCTCGCCCGAGGCACGGGCCGGAGCCAGATGAGGGATCGAACCCGCTCGGGATGGGTGGCCGCGAGCAGCGCCATGCTGGCACCACCTTCGAGCACACCACCGACCACCGGCCGCTCAGCACCCACGGCCTCCATCACCGCGAGCGTGTCCGAGACCCTGGTCTCGAGGTTCGCGGGTCCTCCTTCGCGGCTCGAACACCCGGTGCCGCGCCGATCGTGCACGATCACGCGGGAGATACGCCGCCATCCCCTCGAAGATCGCACGCCCGTACGGCTCCTCCCACCATTCGTCCACGATCGAGAACACGTCGTCCTGCCAGAGGATGTCGACCGGGCCCTCGCCGAACGCCTGGTAGGCGAGGTAGGCCCCGTCGGGCGCTCGGGCGAACTCGACACCGGGCCGTTCCATCCGCGCATCCTGCGACCGATGCTCCCCGCGGCGCAACTCCGTCAGGCCGGTTCCCCGAGGTGGCGTAGCGGGCCGGTGTCGTCCCGACGTGGCGACCGAAGTGCCGCGTGAAGTGGGCCTGGTCGTGGAACCCGGCGGTCGCGGCGACGGTGGCGACCGGCTCACCGCTCAGCAGGCGTTTCCGCGCGAACTCGATGCGGCGGGCGACGACGTACCGATGCGGAGCGATCCCGAACGACCGGGTGAACGCGCGCGAGAGCGTCGAGGTCGACGCCCCGATCGTCGCGGCCGCCTCGCGGAGCCGGTACGGCTCGCTGAGGTGCGCGTCCAGCAGGTCGCGGAGGGCGCCCGCGACCTCGGCATCGGAGCTATCGTGGGTGATCGGGCGTCGTCTCGCCGAGGTGACGATGGAGCTGCTCGGTGACCAGACCCATCAACGTCTCGGCCTCGAGCGCGTCATCGGGATGACGCAGCGAGGCGTGGAGTCGATGCATCAGCGAGAGCAGCGATCGGTCATCGATGTCGGGTGCGTCGGCGGCGCGACCGATCAAGTGGGTGCCGAGCACCTCGGTTCCCACGTACAGCACCCGCTTGCGGAACCCGGCCTCCGACGCCGGCCCGCCCGTCGTGCACCAGGTGCGGAGGAAGCAGGGTGATGCGGGAGGCACCGACACCACGTTCGTGCCGGTCCAGGTCGTAGCGGATCGCCCCGTCATCGACGATGAAGACGGTCCAGTCATCGTGGGTGTGTTTCGGATAGGCGTGCTGCACGAACCTGGCATGGAACACCTCGGAGATCCCGGGAACCTCCGGTTTCCACGCATGGACCCACTCGCGCTCGGGTGGCGGCGGCACGACACGAACGTACAAGACCGAGGCCGGTCCCTGCGCTTCCATAGCGAAGGAGGTGAGCTCATGGGCGTGGATCAGGTGATCGCACTGGTGACGTTCGTCGCCGTGGGCTCGGGTTCACCGGGACCGAACAACACGTTGCTCCTGGCGTCGGGGGCGGGGTTCGGGTTCCGGCGCACGGTCCCCCACGTGATCGGTACCGCAGTGGGGATCTCGCTGCTGGTCGTCATCGCCGCCGCCGGGGCAGCAGCGGTCGTCACCGCGGCGCCCGGCGTCGAGTTCGTGATGAAGGTGCTGGCTTCCGCCTATCTGCTCTACCTGGCGTTCCGGTTGGCGGGCGGGGTGGCGGTCGACCGCGTCAGCACGCCGGAGCCGTTCTCGTTGCCACGCGGCGCCGCCTTCCAGTTGATCAACCCGAAGGGGTGGTTCTTCGCCTTCGCGGTCGTGGCAGGGTTCACGCCGTCCGAACGGTCGCTGTTCACCGATGCGATCAGTCTCGGGATCATCGCCTGCGTGGTGGCGGCGACGGCTGCCGGGTGGGCGCTGGGAGGCTCGGCGCTCAGTCGGGCGCTCGCCACCGACCGGGCCCGCCGCGTCGCGGGTGTGGTCCTCGGGCTCCTGCTGGTGGGGTCGGTGGTGCTGCTCTGGGTGTGACGTCCGCGGGTACCCTCCGACCATGGTGGAGTGGAACGGCACGGTCGTCCTGACGACCCCGCGGCTCGTGCTGCGCACGTTCCGACGCGACGACCTGCCGCACTACGCCGCCTTGAACGCGCATCCCGAGGTGGTCCGATACCTCGGGGGCGACCACTCACGCGGCAGCACTCCGACGAGATCGCCGAGTGGGCGCAGCAGGTCTACGCCGAGGAGGGCATCGGGCTGCTCGCCGTGGAACGTCGCGAGGACGGCGTCTTCCTGGGGATGTGCGGTCTCCACCATCAGGAGTCCTACCCCGACGACGTCGAGGTGGCGTGGCGCTTCGCGTACGAGCACTGGGGCAACGGCTACGCCACCGAAGCGGCCACCGCGTGGCTGGACCACGGGTTCGACACGCTGGGGTTCCCGCGGATCATCTCGATCACCGACACGCCCAACGAGCGGAGCCTCGCCGTGATGCGGCGGCTGGGGATGACGTTCGACCACGCGGCGCAGATCGAGGACGAAGGGGAGATCTTCGACGCGGTGATCTACTCGATCACGGCCGAGCGGTGGCGCGAGCGAGCGGGTCGCTAGGCCGTCCACGATGCCGCTCCAGAACCGGGTCACGCCATTCAGTGAGCTGATCGCCGATCCGGCTCGCGGGTTGCTGTACGGCAACCGTGGGTGCCTCCACGACGACCACGGGCACATCCGCCGGCGCTACGCGGGGAAGCGATGGATCGCGTGCCGGTTGCGGTTCAAGGGATGGCATCGCGCACCGCTCCTGCAGCCCGGCCGGTTCACCGAGCTGTTCTTCCTGGACGAAGCGACGGCGTTCGCGGCGGGGCATCGACCCTGCGCGCTCTGCCGGCACGAGGACTACGTGCGGTTCGTCGGGATCTGGCGAACGCTGCACCGGGGACCGGCCGGGGCCGATGCGATCGACGCGCGCCTGCACCGGGAGCGGCTCGTGGAGTCAACGCGGTCGCAGCGGCACCACGAGGAGCCGTTCGTCTCACTGCCCGACGGCGCCTTCGTGGTGGACGGGGGAGCGCCGTTCCTCGTGCTGGGGGATGCGCTCCTGCGGTGGACGCCCTCGGGGTACGCCGGGCGGCGTTCGCGTCCGGGAGGGGTCGCGTCGGTGATCACGCCTGCCTCGCTGGTCGACGTCCTCCGCGCAGGGTGGACCTCCGAGGTCCCGATCCTGCATCCGTCGGCTCGCGCCGGCGCATCACGGTGATGTCCGCCGCCCTGCCGCTGATCCTCTTGCCGCCCTCCGAAGGGAAGGCGGCCGGTGGCACCGGCACGGCATGGTCTGCGGGGTCGATGTCGTTCGACCTCGACGAGCGGCGCGAGGTCGTGATCGACGCGCTCGAGCGGGCGATGCGCCGGTCCGGACCCCAGCGTCAGCGCCTCCTCGGCGTGAAAGGCGCTGCGCTGGCGTCGGCGACGGAAGCGGACCTGGCGATCCGCACGGCGCCCACGCTGCCGGCGATCGAGCGGTACACGGGGGTGCTCTTCGACGCGCTCGACCACCGGTCGCTCCCAGCGGCGCAGCGTCGGCGCCTGAACACCGGCGTCTGCATCGTCTCCGGGCTCTGGGGCCTCGTGACGCCCGCCGATCCCATCCCCGACTACAAGCTGAAGATGGGCGCGACGCTGCCGCGCCTCGGGCAAGCTCTCGACCTGGTGGCGCGAGGACCTCTCGACCGCGCTCGCCGCTCGCGCTCAGGGCCGTGTCGTGTGGAACCTGCTGCCCACCGAGCACGCCGCCGCCTGGCGACCGCCGGCCGGCGTGACCCAGTGTTCGGTCCGGTTCCTGGAACGGCGTGCCGACGGCGAACTCGTCGCGGTCTCGCACTGGAACAAGTTCTTGAAGGGCGGCTTGGTGCGCTTCCTGCTGGCGAACCCGCACGCCGGGGCCGATGAGCTGGCGGCCTGGGACCACCCTGCGGGCTACCGACTGGACCCGTCGCTCACGGAAGCACGCGACGGGATCACGGTGTTGGCGATGGTGCAGGCAGGCTGACGGCTAGCGCCGGCGATGCTCGCGGACGCTCCGCACGGCCCCCGACAGCGCCAGCGACACCACGAACCACGTGACGCCGATCAGGACGGCGATGCCGACCCTGGCCCAGGGAGGTGTGCCGACGCAGTCGCCGTTGGTCGGCCCGCAGGGTCCTCCGACGAACGGGATCGTCCGCGCGATCGTGTTGAGTTGCAGGAGCCCGGCAGCCACCACGGCCACGATGCCGGCGCGAGCCGCCCGTCGCGCCACCCACCGCTCGGGGTGACAGCGAACCAGGAATTCGGCGAGCAGCATCGCCGTGGTGGCGAGCGCGATCCATCCCACGACGAACCCGACCAGCGGCCAGATGTCCTCGGCGTGGCTCGCCGTCTGCGTGACCGCCTTGGCGATGGGGAGTCCCCACATGACGCTGAGCCAGGAGATCCCCAGGACCATGACCCCGATGGCCGGCCCGGTGCCATCGCCACCCGTTCGCGTGGAACGGATCGCCCGGACACCGAGCACGCCCGCCGCGGGCAACGTGGCCTGCATCGACACGAACCCCAGGCCTGCCAGCCCAAGGGCGAGCATCGCTTCGCGATCGGCGAGCGGTTGGAGTCGTCGCGTCATCGGGTCACGATACGGCGGGGGTCCGACGGGGGCGAGCGACGGTTTGCGGAATCGTGCCCTTCTCAGCCGGTGCTAGCTGAGGCAGAGCAACGGCGTCGCCACCACGGCTTCGCGCGAGGGCCGGCTCACGCGCGGGCCGTCGATCGCCTTCACGCGGTAGCGATAGCTGGTGTCGACCCCGAGATCGATGTCGCGGAACGTCGTCGTCGCCGGATCGGTGATGGTCCCGACGAGGACGGGCTTCGCGCTCGCGCCTCCCCGGCGCCAGATCTCGAAGCCCTCGCCGGCCCCGGTGGCGGTCCACGCGAGGTCGACCCCGGTGGCCATGAAGCCGTCGCACGATGCCGACGCGGTCAGCCCGGTGGGTGCCGCGAGCGGCTTGGGGCCCTTCGGCGTGGCCGCGACGGACGAGCCCATCGACGCGATCGAGGGCACCGCGACCAAGGCGGCTCCGATCGCCATCGACACCAAGGCAGCGATCGCCACCTTCCGTCCGATCCGACGTCGGGCCGACGAACGGTTGAGCTCAGCCGTCACGCGGGCGGGATCGACCTCCCCGGCGACCGGGACGGGCGCGACGTCCGAGGGCAACACCTGGGTCATCGCTCGCGGCACCGGCATGGTCTCGGCGGTGGAGGCGGCACGAGGCGCTGGCGTGCGCTCGGTGGGAGGGGAGGCGAGGGCCGCCCGCCACAGCAGCTCGGCGAGCGTGCCGGCGTCGGATGGACGGTCGGCGGGGTCCTTGGCCAGGCATCGCTGGATGGCCTCCGACAGGCTGGCCGGAACGCCGGCCAGCACCCCGGGTGCGATCGGGATCTCCGTGCGGGCGCGTTCGGCGACCTCCTCGGCCGTCGCTCCCGTGAACGGCGCCCTGCCCGTCGCCAGTTCATACAGCACGGCGCCGAGGCCGTAGATGTCGGCGCGGTGGTCGGGGGTGTGCCCGCTCAGTTGCTCGGGCGCGACGTAGGCGACCGTGCCCCTCGAAGTGCCGGAGCTCGAACGGACCGACCCGCGTGCGGCTCGCGCGATGCCGAAGTCGAGCACCTTGACCTCGTCGCCCGAGGTCACCATCAGGTTGCCGGGCGCGACGTCGCGATGGACCACGCCGCGTGAGTGCGCGTGGGCGAGCGCCTGCGCGGCGCTCATGCCGATGCGCGCCACCCGGCCGGGGTCCAACGGCGACTCGGACTCGATCAGGTCTCCGACGGTCCGACCCGCGACGAGCTCCATCACGATGAACGTGTTCCCGTCGTCCTCGCCCACGTCGTAGACCGCCACGATCCCGGGGTGCGACAGTCCGGCGACCGTGCGGGCCTCCCGGCGGAACCGTGCCGGGAACCGGCGGTCGGCCGCGAGTTCGGGACGCAGGATCTTCACCGCCACCGTGCGGTTCAGTTGGCGGTCCACGGCCTCGTAGACCTCGCCCATGCCGCCTCGGCCCAACACGGCACGGAGTTCATAGCGAGCGACGAGCGAGGAGCCCAGGAGCGACCGTTCGGAGGTCGGATGCGCGCTCATGTGGCGTCCAGCCTAGCGTGAGGGCTCCCATGGCGGCGAGGTCGTCACCGCAACGCCACATGTCCTGGCGCCTACGGCCCCAACGGGTCCGGACGCCGGGGTATGGTGCGCCGCATGGCCGGCGTGATCGAGATCGAAGGGCTGCGCAAGGAGTACCGGCGCTTGCGGGGCGGCCGGACGATCGCCGTCGACGGTCTCGACCTCGAGGTCCCCGAGGGTGGGGTGTTCGGGTTCCTCGGACCGAACGGGGCCGGCAAGACCACCACGATCCGGTGCCTCCTGGGGTTGGTGGCGCCGAGCGCCGGAACCCTTCGCCTGCTGGGCAGCGAGGTGCCGAAGGGCCTGCCCGGGGTGATCGGCAAGGTGGGCGCCATCGTCGAGACGCCGGCGCTCTTCCCCCGGTTCAGCGGCAGGAGGAACCTGCAGATCCTCGCCCGCATCGACGGCATCGGCAAGGCCACGATCGAGGAGGTCCTCACCAGGGTGGGGCTCGCCGACCGTGGGGACGACGCCGTCAGGGCCTATTCGCTGGGGATGAAGCAGCGCCTCGGCATCGCGGCGGCGCTGATGAAGGATCCACAGGTGCTGGTCCTGGACGAACCGGCGAACGGCCTCGACCCCGCCGGCATCGTGGAGGTGCGCGAACTCGTGCGTTCCCTCGGCGCCGAGGGACGCACCGTGTTCATCTCGAGTCACATCCTGTCCGAGATCCAGCACACCGCCGATCAGGTGGCGATCCTCGCGAAGGGTCGCCTCATCAAGGCGGGTGGGGTGCACGAGGTGCTCGCCGCGCAGCGTGGCGAAGGGCGTGATCGTCAAGACCAAGGATCTGCAGGCGGGGCTCACCGCCCTGACCGAAGCGGGACTCGAGGTCACGGCCGACCGCCCGATGCGCTCCGCGTCGCGGTCGCGCCCGAGGACGCCGAGCGGATCTCGCGCACGCTCGCCGAGCGCGGTCTGTACGTGACCGAACTGCGCCCGGACGAGGTGGACCTGGAGACCGTCTTCCTGGAGCTCACCGCCGACGAACCAGCCGACCCGGCACCGGGAGGCGAGCCATGATCCGGCTCCTGTCGTCGGAGGCGCTGCGGTTCCGGTCGCGCCGGATGGTGAAGGTCCTCGACGATCCTGGCCATCATCGGATCGTGGTCGGCGCGGTCCTCGGCGGCCGCGGCCTCCAGCAAGCCACTCGAGCGACGAACTCGCGCAGGCCCAGCACGCCAGCGTCAGGCCGTGATCGAGCGATGCGTGCGCAAGGACGGGTTCCACGACTCGTTCGGTCCTCGACCTGCCGGATCAGTCGGTGCAGGACTACTGCGAGGCGAACATCGGCGTGTCGGAGTTCATCTCCGGCGACCCGGTGACGCTCGGTGAGCTCGCCGAGTACGTGAAAGCCGCCGGGTTCATCGTCATCGTGATCGGGCTGGTGATCGGGGCGTCGATGGTGGGCGCGTCGTGGCAGACCGGGACGATCACGACGATCCTGACGTGGGAGCCGCGGCGGATCCGTTGGTTGCTCGCCCGCCTGGTCGTCACGGCCGTGGGCGTGTTCGTCGTCACGATGGTGTTGCTCGCGGTGCTCGCCGCCGCCCTCGCCCTGGCCGCCGTCGGTCCGTGGATCGACCGCGACCGAACCCGGGTGGCTCGGCGATCTGCTGGGCACGATGGCTGCGCATCTCGGTGGTGGCCGTCGGCGATCGCGTTGATCGGCGCCGCGGTGGCGACGATCGGTCGCAACACGGCGGCGGCGTTGGGAGCCGTCTTCGTCTACCTCGCGCTGCTCGAGAGCCTGCTCCGAGGCCTCCGTCCGATGCTGAGCCGCTTCATGGTGGGCGACAGCGCCGTGGTGCTGATCTCCGGCAACGAGCTGGAGGTCTCCGACGGCTCGACCCTCATCGTGCTGACGCCAGGGCCACGCCTACGTGGTGCTCGCGACCTGGGTCGCCCTCGTGGTCGCCGTGGGCCTGGTCATGCTGCGCGCGCGCGACGTGAACTGAGCCCGATCAGCCGTCGCCATCGCCTCAAGCGCCGATGCTGCGCCGCCGATAGCGCAAACCACAGCGATCGGAACATGAACGGAGTCCCATGGTCGTGCGCATCAAGCGCCTGCTGCTCTCGCTCGGTTCGGTGGCCGCGTTCCTCATGGACGCCGGCGCCGGCCGGCCCAGGTCCTAGCGTTATACTGCGGATTCCTGCGGTCCTGGCCGGGCACCGCGACGGATCAGCAAGGAACCGATGGACTTCTCTACCCGGACGCTCTCGCTCATCGCACTCGTCGCGATCGGACTGTCGCTGCTCGCGTTGGTGTTCGCGATCGCCGGCAGCGGCGGCCGGCGTCGTACGAAGCAACCGTCCGGTCCCATCCCCATGGACGATGCCCTGCGCGCCGTGCTCGAGGGCCACGCGGCCCAGATCCAACGGCTCGAGCAGGCCGCGCGCGTGCTCAACGGCACCGACAAGAAGCAACAGGTCCAGATCGAGGGCAGCGTGCGGCACATCTCGCTGCTCCGCTACGACGCGTTCGAAGACGTGGGCGGGCGGCTCTCGTTCTCGTGCGCCATGCTGGATGATCACGGGACGGGTGTGGTGCTCACGTCGATCAACGGACGACAGGAGACCAGGGTGTACGCCAAGCCCATCGCCGAGGGGACCAGCACCTACAACCTCTCGGTCGAAGAATCCGAAGCGATCCGCCAGGCGATGGCGCCGGCGGGCGAACCGGTGGAGGCGCGATGATCTTCAGGCGGGACGAAGACGAAGCGGACGCGGTCGAAGCCACGGCTCCGGCCCCGGAAGCCACGAACCCGAAACGGAAGGGAGCGGAGATGGCGGACAACGATGAGGTCACGATCGTCGGAGCCGGTGCGCGGTTGGATGGCAACCTGGTGTCGGCGGGTTCCCTCCGGATCGATGGTCAGGTGAAGGGTCAGATCAACGCCGACGGCGACGTCTCCTTGGCACCGCAGAGCCAGGTCGAAGCCGACATCCGCGCGCAGAACGTCAGCGTGGCCGGCCGGTTCAAGGGCAACATCGTCGTCAAGGGCAAAGCGCACCTGGCCCGCGGCGGCCGCATCGACGGCAACATCACGTCCAAGTCGCTCATCGTCGAGGAAGGCGGAACCTTCCACGGCCAGAGCATCATGGACGCCTCGGGGTCCGGATCGCCCGCCCAGGCCGACGCGCGCGCCGCGACCGGCAAGGGCGAGTCGAAGGACGCCGAGCAAGTGAAGGTGCCGTGACCCATGCTGGACATCCGTGCCGTCCGGGAGGACCCGGACCGATTCCGCGCCGGGCTGGCCCGGCGCGACCTGGCACAGGCGGTCGACCAGTTGCTGGCCGCCGACGAGCGTCGCAGGACCCTCACCACCCGCGTCGACGAGCTGCGGGCCGAACAGAACAAGGCGTCGAAGGCGATCGGCGGCGCGCAGGGTGAGGACAAGCAGCAGCTGATCGCCGAGGTGGCCCGCGTGTCGGCCGAGCTCAAGGAGCTCGAGCCGCAGCTCGCGACGGCCGAAGGCGAACTCAACGCGCTGCTCGCCGCCACGCCGAACGTGCCGCACGAGAGCGCGCCCGACGGGTTCACCGACGAGGACGCCATCGAGGTGCGCCGACACCTCGAGCCCACCGCGTTCGACTTCGAGCCGCGCGACCACGCGGAGCTCGGGGCGTTGCTGGGCGTCCTCGACACCGAGCGTGGTGCGCGAACGAGCGGATCACGGTTCGTCTACCTGCTGGGCGATCTGGTGTTCGTGCAGTTCGCGTTGATGCGGCACGCGATGGACATCCTGGCCGACAAGGGGTTCGCTCCGGTGATCCCGCCCGTGCTCGTGCGCGAGGAAGCGATGTACGGCACCGGCATGCTGCCGGCCGATGAGGCGCAGCTCTACTCCACGACCCAGGACGACCTCTACCTCGTGGGCACGGCCGAGGTGCCGCTCGCGGCGTTCCACCAGGGTGAGATCCTCGACGAGGCCGACCTGCCCCTGCGCTACGCCGGGTACTCATCGTGCTTCCGTCGCGAGGCGGGCACGTACGGCAAGGACATGGGCGGCATGTTCCGCGTGCACCAGTTCGACAAGGTGGAGATGTTCAGCTTCGCGACACCCGAGTCCAGCTGGGACGAACACGAGTTCCTGGTCGGCGTCGAAGAAGAGGTGCTGGGCAACCTCGAGATCCCCTTCCGGGTGGTGAACGTCGCCGCGGGCGATCTCGGGAGCAGCGCGGCGAAGAAGTACGACATCGAGGGATGGCTGCCCGGCCAGGACAAGTATCGCGAGCTCACCTCATGCTCGAACACCACCGACTACCAGGCGCGGCGGCTCCAGGCGCGGGTTCGCCGGGCGGACGGCAAGGTGGAGACGCTCCACACCCTGAACGGCACCGCCACCGCCATCGGCCGGACGCTCATCGCGTTGTTGGAGAATCACCAGCAGCGGGACGGTTCGGTGCAGATGCCGAAGGCGTTGCATCCGTACCTTCCCGAGCGCGCGAAGCTGTTGGAGCCGAAGGCGCCATCTGGCTCGTGACGTCGAACGTCACGCCCTGCCATCGCTGCAACGGTTCGTCGGGGTCGGAAACCACCTGCGCCATGCCGTGGAGCCATCGCACCTCGCCGTCGCGACGGATCACACGGAACACCAGGTTCCAGGGTTCGCCGGTTCGGTCGGAGCGCTCCGTCACCCTGATCGCATGGGCCCGGTCGTCCGGATGGAGCATGCGCTCGAAGTGCCGCGGTTCGGCGATCAGTTCCTCGGGCGTGTAGCCGAGCATCTCACTGCTCTGCACGCCCATGAACTCGTAGCGCGAGGCCCCCGTCAGCGGGTCGATGACCTCGGTCCACGGAAGCGCAGGCATCCCGTCGAGCACCCCGAGGGCCTGTTCCGCCGATCGGCGGAGCCGCTCCTCTTCTCGCTTGCGGTCGTCGATGTCCAGGATGACGCCCTGGTAGCCGGTGGGCAGTCCGTCCTCGCCGAAACCGACGGCGCGGCCTTCCACGTGGAACCAGATCACGCGTCCGTCGGCGTGGATGAACCGGAAATCGCTGCTCCACGGCTCGCCGGTTCGCCAGATGTCTTCCGTCTCGGCAACCACCCGGGCCTTGTCGTCGGGGTGCAGGAAGGCGAACCATCCCTCGGGTGGTGCCGAGAAGGCTTCGGGCGGATACCCGGACTGCTCGAGGCTGCGAGGACTCACGTAGTAGTGACGCCACCGCACGGCGGGATCGGGATCGCGGTCGGACACGACCCACATGATCCCGGGGTTCTCCTCGGTGAGCCGCTTGAACCACGCTTCGGCTTCGGAGGCCTTCGTCTCGGCCTCCTTGCGTGCGGTGATGTCGAGCAAGACCCCCTGGAACAGGCGGGGGCGGCCACGCTCGTCGCGCGTCCGCAGGGTCGCGCGGTCCCAGACCCACACCACCCCACCATCCTTCGCGAGGTAGCGGTACTCGAGGTTGAGCGGCACGCCGGAGGCGATGCACCGGTCCGCCTCGGCATCCACCCGGTCGCGATCGTGCGGATGCACCCGTTGACGCCAGAACTCCGGACGCATCCATTCGTCCGCCGTGAAGCCCAGCATGTCGGCGATGGCAGGACTCGTGTAGGCGGCGATGTTCTTCCGGGAGCGGTGTCCCCGTCGAGCCAGTTCATCTCCCATGAATAGACGACGGCGGGCAGGTCCTCGACGAGCATGCGGTAGCGGGTCTCGGCTTCGCGGAGCTCGGCTTCGACGCGACGCCGCTCGCCGATCTCCAAGCTCATCATCTCCGCGGCGTCCTCGAGCTCGGCGGTCCGTGCCAGCACGCGCCACTCCAGATCGTCGTTGGCGGCCTGGAGGCTCTGCTCCCGGTCCTTCTCGGCCGTGATGTCGAGCATCACGCCCTGCCAGCGAGCGTCGATCGTCACGGGGTCCTCGACGAGCACGGCCTGATCACGGACCCACACGATCCGTCCGTCGTTGGCGATCAGCCGGTACTCGCGGCGCCACGGTTCGCCGGTTTCGTTGTGCAGGTCGTGGGCGGCCAGCTCGATCTCGCGGTCGTCGGGATGCAGCAGCTCGGTCCAGATGTCGGGTTGATCGAGCCACTCCTGGCGCGAGTACCCGAGGATGTCTTCGACGTGGGGACTCACGAAGGTGGTGCGCCGCTCGTCGTC
Source organism: uncultured Actinomycetes bacterium (assembly GCA_963797635.1). Lineage (GTDB taxonomy): Bacteria > Actinomycetota > UBA4738 > UBA4738 > HRBIN12 > JAOUEA01. The sequence goes on along the minus strand of CAWCPZ010000010.1, from coordinate 56,170 downwards.
GGGGCCCATCTCGTAGACCACCGCGGGAACCTGTTCGACGAGGGCCCGGTAGCGCCGCTCCGATTCACGAAGGTCGTGCTCGGCCTTCTTCGCGCGCGTGATGTCCAAGATCACGCCCTGGCGGAACATCGGTTGCGCCGTCCTCGTCCCGCACCACGCGGCAGATGTCGCGGACCCACGTGGTCTCGTCCGCCCCCAGATGCGTCCTGCGGTACTCGTGGTCGAAGTCGGAACCGGTGCGGACGGCCTCGACCCACGCGCCGAGCACCTCGTCTCGGTCGTCTTCGTGGATCGTGGAGATCCATCGCGTTGCTCGCTCGTCCTCCCCGTACGCGACCTCGTCCATGTCGTGCGAGTGGGGGCTCGTGAACAGCGTGCGCGGGGCTTCCTCGTCGGTGCAGATGTAGACGGTGGCCGGCACCTGTTCGACCAACACGCGATAGCGCGTCTCGGACCGGCGGAGGTCCTCTTCGGCCAGCTTCTGGGCGGTGATGTCGAGCATGACGCCCTGCCAGAAGAGGGTGTCGCCCGCTTCGTCCATGATCGGGATCGAGCTGTCGCGGACCCACAGCGAGCCACCGTCGGGTCGCACCATGCGGTACTCGAGGGTGAAGGGATCTCGGCTCTCGATCACGCCGGCCCACGCCTGTTGGACCATCGTCAGGTCGTCCGGGTGGATCGTGGCGTACCAGAGCCCAGGGTCCTCGAGGTAGCGCGACGGCGCGTAGCCCAGGACCTCCTCGGAGTTCGGACTCACGTACAGGCTGCGCGGGTCGACCTCGTCGGAGTCCACGTAGACCACGGCGGGAAGGCGTTCGACCAGGGCGCGGTAGCGAGCCTCCGAGCGGGTGAGGGCTTCCTCGGCGGCCTGGCGGTCGGTGATGTCATGGGTGACGCCCTGCCAGCAGACGACGTCGCCGTCGACGTTGCGGACCGGGTCGGTGGTCTCGCGCACCGATGCCACCGAACCGTCGGGTCGAACGATCCGGTACTCGCACAAGAACGAGGAGGCGGCACGCACCGATACCGCCCATCGGTCCATCACGCGCTCCCGGTCGGCCGGGTGCATCGACCGCATCCACAGGTCGGGGTCTTCGAGCCAGGCCTGGCGGGAATAGCCGGTCAGCCGTTCGACCTGCCCGTTGACGTAGAGGAGCCGGGGCGGCACCTCGTTCGTCAGGATGAAGACCGTGGCGGGGATGTGCTCGAGCAGGTCGGCGACCCGGCGGCCGGCGATGGCGTCGGCCTGCGGATCAAGGGGCTCTCGGGGGTCATCCGCCATGGCCGCAGCAGCCTACCCCGGCGGCCACGACCTCGGGAAGGGGCCTTTCAGGGCAGGGTCTCGCGGTAGGTCTGCATCTCGAACTCGATGAACCGCGCGACCATGACGCGGTAGACATCCTCGGCGATGTCCGGGCTCATCCCGTACTCGGTGGCGAGGCCTCGAACGTTGTTCACGACCTCTTCGACGCGCTCCGGCACCTCGATCTCGGCGGCGGAGTTCTTGATCCTCGCCGCCTGCTCGATGTAGCCGCTTCTCTCCGAGAGCAGCCCGACGATCTGTCGATCGATGGCATCGATGCCATCGCGTACCTCATCGAGGTCCTTGCACTCCTTCACATCGATCCACCTCCGCAGCGTTGGGCGCTTCCCGAGTATCACCGATGGAGGTGCTCAGCGGGTTCGGCCGAGGCTAGGCTCGCCTCGCGAGGATGTCTCAGCGTCCAGGTAACCGGAGGTGTTCGGCATGCGCAAGGTCGTCGGTTCGAATTCTTGTCCCTGACGGCTCGGGGAGAATCCCACATTCGTCACGGGCTCGTCGGAGCGCGCGCGGCGTGCGCGACGCGGTGCCCAGGTGTTCGTCGAGACCGAGAGCATCGGCCAGGCGCCGTCGGACCAGTTCGCGATCACGGAGTGGGTGATGCCCGACGCCGGGTCGTGCGTGGTGCAGACCGAGACGCCGGCGTCGTAGCCCTCGAGCCACACGGCCTCGCTCGTGCGATGCAGGTGGAACCCGAGCCCGTAGCGGCGGTCTTCTTCGGGCCACTCGCTGCGCGGGCGGGTCATCTCGGCCACGAGCTCGGCGGGCACGATGCGACCGCCGTAGAGCGCGCGCCAGAACGCGGCGAGATCGGCGGCGGTCGAGGAGATGCCGCCGTCTCCGGTGCCGAGCACGGGCAGGTGGAGCGCGTTCGATCGCAGGCCGGCGGCGTGCAGGTACGCGATCGCATGGTCGCCCGGGAGCTCGTCCGTGCGCCAGAACCCGGTGTCGGCGAGCCCGGCCGGTTCGGTCACGCGCTCCCGCACGAGCTCGTGGTAGCCGACCCCGCTGGCTCGCTCGGCGATGAGCGCGAGCACGACGTAACCGGCGTTGTTGTAGGAGAACCGCTCGTCCGCGCGAGAGACGGTCGGGAAGCCGTCGAGCACCTCGAGGAACCGCTCGGTCGTGTCGAGCCGGTGCACGGGCACGGGTGACGTGTAGGAGTTGATCGTCGTCCCGCTCGTCCTCGTCGAGGTAGTCGCCGATACCGGATCGGTGCGCGAGCAGGTGCTCGACGGTCACGTCGTCGGCGATCAGCGGCAGGTCGTCACCGAGCACCGAGCGTGCGGTCGTCGAGAGCTGGAGCGTGCCGTCGGCGACGAGGCTCATGACGGCCAGCGCGGTGAAGCCTTTCGCGACGCTCGCCAGCATGAACCGCGTGTCGACCGTGTTCGGGATGCCGTGGGCGCGATCGGCGAGCCCGTAGGCCTTCTCGAGTTCGGTGGCACCGCCTCGGTCCACCCGCACGACACCGGAGAAGGCCGTACGCTCGGCCGCTGCGTCCAACGCCGCTTCCAACGCGTCCATCGCAGGACCGTAGCAGCGACGGCTCAGGTCGGGTTCGAATCCCACTCCTCCCGCTCAGGATCCGACCGAGGTGGTCACGATCCGGCCGTCGGCCATCGACAGCGTGCGGTCGGCGAATCGTTCGAGCGTCCCGTCGTGGGTGGCCACGATGCAACAGGTACCCAACGAAGCCGCCTCCTGCAGCGTGGCGAAGATCTTCGAGACCCACGCCGCATCCTGATGGCCGGTCGGCTCGTCGGCGATCAGCACCTGCGGTCGCATCACGAGCACGCGGGCCAGTGCGGTGCGCTGTTGTTCACCGAGGGAGGTCTCGCGGGGAGCCCGATCCCGAAGCTCCTCGAGCCCGAACCGGCGCAGGAGCGAGGCCACCAGCTCGCGACGGTCCGCGAGGTCGCCGGCCACCCTCGCCGGATACTCGACGTTCTCCTGCACGGTCAGCTCCTCCATCAGGCCGAGGCGCTGAGGAAGGACGGCGATCTGGGACCAGTCCGGCTCGCGCCCACCAGGGGCGGTGACGACGCCCTGGTCGGGGACCTCCCAGCCGGCGATGGAGTGCAGCAACGTCGTCTTGCCCGAGCCCGACCGGCCGACGAGCGCGATCACCTGGCCGACCCGCGCCTCGAGGTCGACGTCCACCAGCGCTCGAACCGCTTCCTCCCCGTGTCCGTAGGTCTTCGAGACGCCGACGAGATCGACCACGGGACCGTCGTCCCAGAGCGGCTCCATCGACGTCGGCCACCGGAGTTCATCGAGCTGACGGTCCTCCCATTCCCCGCCGGCATCCGTCACGCTGCCGCGGACGCTGCCGTGATCCAGCGTCAGGGTGTGATCCGCGACGGCCACCACCGCGGGGTCGTGGGTCGCGATCACGAACGAGATGCCGCGTTCCGCGAGCTCGCGGATGCGCTCGAGCACGGCGGCACCCGACGGTCCATCGAGTTCGGCCGTCGGCTCATCGGCAACCACCAGCGGCGAACCGGTCGCCAGCGCCTGGCCGAAGGCGGCACGCTGCTGCTCGCCGCCGGAGAGTTCTCCGGGGAGGTTCTCCGCTCGATGGCCGATCCCGAGCGCGTCCAGGAGCTCGGCGAGGTCCGCCCCGGCGGGCGAGCGACCGGCCGCCATCCGCAGATGGGCTCCCACGGACAGGTACGGCACGAAGTTGTCCGACGGTCGCTGGAACACGTAGCCGACCTTCGAGCGACGGAGGTGGCGTCGCGCTCGCGCCGACGCCGAGGTGACGGTCGTGCCGTCGACCTCCAACGTCCCGGCGCTCGCTCGGTCCAGGCCGGCCATCAGTCGCAGGAGCGAGGACTTCCCGCTGCCCGACGGTCCGACGACCGCGGTCACGGCGCCGCGCGTGAACGTGGCGGAGACCCCCCGCAGTGCCTGTACCTCACCGGTGGGCGTGCGGTAGGTCCGCACGAGGTCCGTGCAGCGTGCGATGTCGACGGCGTCATTCGGCAACCCTGAGCACCTCCCCCAGGGGCACCCGTCGAGCCGAACGATCGGCCAGCAGCGCACCGACGACGGAGGCGATGACCGTCGCGAGCAAGCCGATCGCGATCCCGACGAAGGGCAGCACGATCAGCGAATCGGGTGGGATCGTGGGCAAGGGATCGAGCCGCGGCGCCACGAGCCTCGTGGCCACCGCGCCCACCACCGCGCCCACCACCAGGGCACCGATCAGGACCGTTCCGAGCTCCAGCACCAGGGAGCGGCGCATCGTGCCATCCGCTTGTCCCATACGGCCCGAGAGTTCGGTCGCCACCACGCGGGAGCGCTGCCGGGCCTGGAGGTAGATCATCGCGACGACGACCAGCAGCACCATCGCCACGATCCCCAGGATGTCCAACATCAGGAACGTCTGGATCGCGGCATCGATGAACGGGATGTCTTCCACCTCGTCGGCCGTCAACACGCTGTACGGCGTCGCGCCGATGTCGGCGAGGGACGCGAGGATCTCGTCCGTGGGCCCCGCGACCCAGAACTCCGCCGAGGCCATCGGGGTGTTCAGCGGATCGGGGATGTCCGTGAAGTGCTCGGCGAGGGCATCGCGATCGACGACCAGGAGCGGTCTGTCCGATGTGGACGTGCCGGGGAACGACGTGGCCCGGCCCACGATCTCGATCGGAACCGCCTTGTCGCTGAGGTCGATCGAGGACGGGTCGTAGTCCCCGCCGTTGGACAGGATGACCGGCAGCGCGGCGCCCCCCGTCGACGGGAGCCGGGCAACGAGGTCGGCCAGGGAGTCGTCGGAGAAGGCGTCGTTCCAGAACGCCGCCGCCTCGAACGTGTCCGGGTCGATCGCCAGCAGGTCGTAGCGCAGCGTGCTGCCGGTGAACGCTCCCGCGTCGCGCGACCGCACCACACGGGTCACGGGGAAGCCGAACCCCGGCGCGGGCTCGATGTCGCGACTCACGACCACCTGCACGTCGCTGCCGACGAACACCTTGGCCTTCGCGTCCACGGTGGTGCGGAGCGAATGCACCATGCCCTGAGAGGACACGAACACCGCAAGGGTGAGGCTCCCGGCGATCAGCAGGAGTTGCGGCAGCCTGCCGGAGGTTCGGAGTCGTCGGGACGCCAACCACCACGGCCCTGCGCCGGGGGAGCCGCTTCGCGCGTCGGTGGCCGATCGTCAGCGCGATCGTCATCACCCGAGCCGCGAGGATCCCGATGGCCAAGGCCAGCAGCAACGGGAAGAGGAAGACGGCGGCGCCCGGTCGCTCGATCCCTCCGGACTCCACGATGGCCCCGCCGCCTTCGAGGCGCCTGGCCATCACCCACGCTGCCGCGAAGGCCGCGAGCTCCCAGGGAACGAACCCCAGGACCCGGGTGAGCCGATGCCGGTGATCGTGGCTGGAGAGGAACACGGCGGCCGAGACGAGCCCCACGACCAGCAGGGAGGCCGCGACCGCGATCACCGCGGCGGTGACCGCCGTCGATCGCGCGGAGCTCTCGATCCTGCCCGGCGGACCGACGGCCGCGATCGTGACGGTCGCCAGGGCGAACCCGACGATGCCCCCGGCGAGGAACGGCAGGACGGCCTCGAGCACGGCTTTCGCTCCGACCGCGGAGCCTCCCCAGCCTCGCACCGACAGCACACCGACCTCGACGCGGCGCGACATCAGGACGAACACCCCGGCGGCCGCGACGATGGCGAGCGAGATGCCCAGTCCGGCGATGAGCAGGACCAGGAGCGGACCTTGCACGGAGATGAGGCGCTCGTCGACGCGTCCGACGACCTCGCCGGCCAGGGAGGTGTAGGACACCTCGCTCGCGGGACAGAAGAACTGGACGCAGTTGCTGTGGATGAAGACGTCACCGCAGCAACGGAAGAGCCGGAACAGCTCGGTGTCCTTCGCGCTCATGTCCGCCTCGAACCGGTTGGCGAACCCCGCGAGGTCCCGCGCCTCATCCAACGTCAACGGTGGATCGGCCGACGCGGGCGCCACCAAGGCGAACGTCCCCTCGGGGTCGCCGAGGCGCGTCCCGAGATCCAGCAGCTGCGACCGGTCGACCAGGATCGCTTGCGGCGGGAGGGGGCACTCGTAGCCGGGACAGATCGGATAGATGTCGTCGGCCCAGGTCCGCCAGTACCCCGATCGCGGCTGGGTGTACAGCGCGCGATAGATGCCGTCCAGGGTCACGGTCTCGTGGTGTCCGTCGACCGTGAGTTCGAATTCGTCGCCCGGACGCAGGCGCGCCCCGCGAGCCAGCAGGTCCGGCAACCACACGCCCGGACCGTCGGCGCCGGCGAGGATCTTGACGTTGTCGAGGACGTCCGTGCCGGCGAACAGCCGGCCCTGGACCTCTCCCGAAGGGGGGGTGCGCCCGCCGGGCAGGGTGACGTCCACCGTCGCTCCCAGGATCTGCTCCTGCGCGGGTTCCAGCTCCGGACTCTCGGCGGTGCGTTCGGTGAAGGCGGCGGCTCGCTCGTCGATCAATGAGCCGCCCCCCGGCGCTGCGCGTCGTGAAGTTCACCCGCGTGGCGCGATACGTGATCCCGGTGCCGTAGTTCGTCACCAACGGATCGGCGATCTGCTCGGCGAGCAGCTGGCTCTTGGACGCCGACAGGAACAAGGGGTAGGACGCCGCCGTGATCGACACCAGGAACGCGCTCAGTGCCAGGGCGGCCCACAGGGCCGGCGAGTGCCGCAAGGCCGTCGGTGCCCGGCGCCATATCGGACGTCCCGAGGGGATCGTCGGTGTTCGGGTTCCGGTGCGGGCCACCTGGCTCCTTCTGACGGGCGGACTCCTGAATGTACGAAAGCCGGGATCGATTGCGTTGCGCATGGCCCGGCCTTTCTGGTACTCAGGGACCCCGGCCGAGACACGGCCCGCGGTGCAAGGGAAAGGGCGAAGCGTGAGCGAGGGCTATCACCTCAGTCGGCGTCTGTTCGTACGGCTCTCGGCGGGGGCGGTGGCAGCGACCGCGCTCCCCATCCCCAAGGCCCTCGGCAGCGAACGGGGCGGCACCTGCGATCCGTTCTCGACGCCTCCGAGCTTCCAGGGCGTCGTGCCCTCGCCCGAGGATGTCCTGGGCTTCCCGATCGGGGTGGATCGGGAGACCACCGCCGACGAGATCAACACCTACCTGGACGCCGTCGGCGGGGCCAGTAACCGGGTGCGCGTGCGGACGCTCGGCGATTCGGTCCGAGGGCGCCCGATCCGCTACGCGCTCGTCGGCGACCCCGCGAACGTCACCAACCAGGGGTTGGCGCAGATCCAGGCCGACACCGCCACGATCCGTGACCCCGCCACGCCGCAGACGACGGTCGACGCCCTGGCCAGCACCACGCCGGTGATCCTGTGGATCGCGGGGAACCTGCACGGCGGCGAGGAGAGCGGCGCCGATGCCTCGCTCCAGCTGCTGTACGAGCTCGCCGACCGCGACGACTGCGGGGTGACCGACATCCTGGCTCGCGCCCTGATCGTGATCATCCCGACGCAGAACCCCGACGGACGGGAGATCGGGTTCCGCCGGAACGGGTTCGCCTTCGACCTGAACCAGGACCATCTGGTGCGGACGCAGGTGGAAACCGAGGGCAAGCTGGCGTTGATGAAGCAGTACCCGCCGGCGGTGCTCACCGACCACCACGAGTTCGGGTACTACCGTTCGTTCTTCCCGCCGAACGACGACCCCGTCTATCACGAGACGCCGGAGAACACGGTCCGCCAGATCTACGACCTGTTCGGTCCCGCGTTCGCTCGCGAGTTCCGACGGCAACGATTGGCAGTTCTTCAACGAGGGGTACGGCTACGACCTGTTCGCCCCACGGTTCACGGACACGATCGCCGTGATGGCGTATGCCGCGGCGGGGATGACGATCGAGGTCTACGACGGTGCGCCGCTGGACCGTCGGTTCGCCCGGCACCTCACCGTGATGTGGTCGATGATCGGGACGGGTGCCGCGAACCGGAAGCGGTTGCAGCGGAACCTGCACGAGTCCTACGTCCAGGCGCTCGATGAGGGGCGTCGCGGCGCGCTCGAGCCCAACCGCACGTACGAACCGCATTCCAGGCCGGTGCGCAGGGTGCCCGACCAGAAGGTGCGGCACTACTTCTTCAAGGACGAGCCGGCCAAGCGTCGCGAGATCGCGATGCTGATCCACCGGCTGCAGGAGATGGACGTCGCGGTCTACCAGCTGAACGCTCCGTTGCGCGTTCCGGATCTGAAGCCCTACCTGGAGTCACCGCACGCCGGGACCGTGCCGGCGGGCACCTATTGGATCCCCATGGCGCAGCCACAGAAGCGCTTCATCCAGGCGGCGCTGAACGAGGATCCCTACAACCCGACCAACCAGGCGTACCGGGTCAGCTCGTGGAGCCTGCCGCTCGCCTACAACCTCACCGGCTGGCTGTCGGGAGCCCGGTTGGATCCGGACGCCGATCCTGTGGCTCCGGTCGGCGAACCCGGGCCGCCCACCCTGCCGCAGTCCCTCCCCGCCGTGCGGATCATGCACCTGTCCCGGGAATTCACCGCCTACGAGGAGATCGGACACACGCGCTGGCTCTTCCGGCGGAGCTGGGAACTGCCGTTCACGGAGATGGACGCCGACGAGGTGGCCGCGGGCATCGACGGTGTCGACGTCCTGGTCGTGCCGGCGGGCGGGATCAACGAGGGTCTGCGCCGGCTGGGCAAGGCCGGCCAGCGCGAGTTGATCCGCTGGGTGAACCACGGCGGCCGGCTCGTCGCCTGGCGCTACGGTGCCGCGCGGTTGGCCTACACGCTCGGGATCTCCAAAGCGGTCTACGACATGGTGCCGGCCAGCATCGACGGTCCGATGCTGAAAGCGAACATCGACGCCGACAGCCCGCTGGGTGACGGCGTGGGGCGGCACGCATGGCCCCTGGTCGACACCCGGGCGATGCACGCTCCCGACGCCGTGTCGCCGATCACGTTCCCCACGCAGGCGAGCGGTGACTTCCGGGTGTCGGGGGTTCGTCGAGGGACGCGCTTCCTGATGGGCAGCACGGCCGTGGCCGACGAACCGGTGGGTCGCGGGCGCTCGATCGTGTTCTCGTTCGATCCGCTGTACGGGGGAGGCTCGGAGGGAACGCAGAAGGTCCTGTTCAACGCGATCCTCGGGTCCCGACCCCAAGGGGTTCGGGCGGGCCGAGCCGGTGCGCTACGACGCCGAGGAGATCGCTCGGCGGTGGGCCGCCACCACCGATTGGGTGGACGAGCCGCCGCCGGACGTGCACTGAGCCAGGGCCTCAGCCCGTTTCGATCGCGGCGACCAGTTCCCGGCAGAAGTCGGGGATGTCCTCGACCACGCGGCCCCACACGATGGCGCCGTCGCGGAACGCGGGTTCGTCCACCCAGGTCGAACCCGCGTTCACGAGGTCGTCCTTGATGCCCAACGATCCGGTCGAACGGCCGCCGTCGACGATGCCCGCGGAGATGCCCACCAGGCCTGCGTGACAGATCAGCCCGACGATCGCCCCGCGTTCGTGGGCCGAGCGGACCAGTCCGGTCACCTCGTCGTACCGTCGCAGCTTGTCGGGCGCCCACCCACCGGGCACCACGACGGCGTCGAACCGGGAGGTGTCGCCGAGTTCGGCCACCGTGGTCTGGGCGCGCGCCTCCAGGCCGTTCTTGCCGTGGACCGTGTCGGTGGAGAGGCCGGCGACCGTGACGTCGGCGCCCTCTTCCTGCAGCCGCATCATGGGCACGTTGAACTCCAGGTCCTCGAACCCCTCGGCCAACAGGATCACCACCTGCTTGCCCTCGAGCCGTTCCGTCATCGGTTCGCCTCCTCCGTCGTCCCTTCCACGCTAGCGCGGCTGGCTCGAACCGACGGCCTGGGCACCTGCATGGGGTTGGAACCGGCCCGCTCCGTAGACTGCACGCGTGAGTTCGGCCCCTACCGACGACCGGTTCCTTCGCGCCTGCCGGCGACTGTCCGTGGACCGCACGCCCGTGTGGTTCATGCGCCAGGCGGGTCGCTACCTGCCCGAGTACCGCGAGCTGCGCGGCGACCGCGACATCCTCGAGACCTGCAAGCACCCCGAGCAGGTGGTGGAGATCACGCTGCAGCCGCTGCGCCGCATGGAGCTCGACGCGGCGATCGTGTTCAGCGACATCATGGTGCCGCTGGCCGGCGTGGGGGTCGACGTGCGGATCGAACCCGGCCGTGGCCCGGTCGTCGACACCCCGATCCGCGGCGCCGATGACATCGCACGGCTCCGACCGCTCGAACCCGACCAGGACGTGCCGCAGGTGCTCGAGGCGATCGCGCTCCTGCGCAAGGAGCTCACCGTGCCGCTGATCGGGTTCGCCGGTGCCCCCTTCACGTTGGCGAGCTACCTGGTGGAGGGCGGGCCGTCGCGGAACCACGAGCGGACCAAGGCGCTGATGCTGGGCGACCCCGCGACCTGGGACGCCCTGATGCGCGCGCTGGTGTCGATCGTCCAACCGCACCTGCGCGCCCAGGTCGCTGCCGGCGCGCAGGCCCTGCAGGTGTTCGACTCGTGGGTCGGCGCGCTCGACGCCGACGACTACCGAACCCATGTGCTGCCGCACATGCGCGGGTTGTTCGATTCGCTGATCGACCTCGACGTGCCGGTGATCCACTTCGGCGTGGGCACCGGTGAGCTGTTGCCCCTGCTGCGCGAAGCGGGCGGATCGGTGATCGGCGTCGACTGGAAGACCCCGCTCGACGAGGGATGGCATCGCGTGGGCGGCTCGGCCAACGTGGCGGTGCAGGGCAACCTCGATCCCGCGGTGCTGCTGGCGCCGTGGGAGGCGGTCGAGGCCAAGGCCGCGCGTGTGCTCGAGCGCGCCGGGGCCCGTGACGGCCACATCTTCAACCTGGGCCACGGCGTGCTGCCCACCACCTCGCCCGAGACCCTTCAGCGACTGGTCGACTTCGTGCACGTGAGCACCGAAAGGAATCCTTGAGTGCGTGATCCACAGACCCCGATCGGCGTGCTCGTGATGGCCTACGGCACGGCGAGCGGCCCCGACGACATCGAGCGCTACTACACCGACATCCGTGGGGGCCGCCCACCGACCCCCGAGCACCTCCAGGAGCTGAAGGATCGCTACGCCGCGATCGGCAACGTGTTCCCGCTGCTCGACACCACGACCGCGCAAGCCGAAGGCCTGGTCGAGCGGCTGAACGCCGACGGCGACGGCCGCACCTACCGTGCGTACCTGGGGATGAAGCACTCGCCGCCGTTCATCCCCGAGGGCGTGGAGCGCATGCGCGCCGACGGCGTCGAGCACGCGGTGGGGATCGTGATGGCGCCGCACTGGTCGGGCATGTCGGTCGAGACCTACATCGAACGGGTGCAGCAGGCCGTGGCCGACGAAGGGGTCGGGCCTGCGTTCACGTTCGTGCGTCGCTACCACGACCATCCCGCCTTCATCGCGTTCCTCACCGAGCGGGTCCGGGAAGGGTTGGCGTCGGTGCCGGACGAGGTGCGTGATCGCACCGCCGTCGTCTTCAGCGCGCATTCGCTGCCGGTGCGCACGCTGGATGACGGATCGCAGCGCTGCAAGTACTGCGACTGCGACGACAGCTGCCGCTACCGAGACGGCCTGCAGGAGACGGCGGATCTGGTGGCCGCCGAGCTCGGCCTCACCGACTACCGCATCGCGTGGCAGAGCGCCGGCCGCACCGCCGACCCCTGGTGGGGTCCGCCGGTGGAGGAGGTCATCCCCGAGATCGCCGCCGAAGGAGCGCCCGCGGTGCTGGTGTGCAGCGCAGGGTTCGTGGCCGACCATCTCGAGGTGCTGTTCGATCTCGACATCGAGGCCAAGCAGATCGCCGAGGAAGCCGGGATCGTGTTCGCGCGCACGCGCATGCCGAACGCCGATCCCGAGTACCTGGACGTGTTGGCCCAGGTCGTGCGCGACCATCTCGCCGAGGCCGAGGTGCCGGCAGGGTGACCGCGAACGGCGACGCACCCAAGGTCGTCGTCATCGGCGGCGGCGTCAGCGGACTGGCGACGGCGTACCGCCTGACGAAGGCCGACCCCTCGATCGACGTCGTCGTGCTCGAAGCGAACGACCGTCCAGGCGGGAAGCTCCGCAGCGTGCAGGTCGGTGACCTGGTGCTGCCGTCGGGCGCCGATTCGTTCCTGGCGCGCAAGCCGTGGGCCGTGCAGCTCTGCAAGGAGCTCGGGATCGGGGACGAACTCGTCGCACCCGGCGCCACCGGCGCGCACCTGTGGACCGAACGCGGGCTGGTGGCGATGCCGAAGCAGGCGCCGTTCGGGATCCCCGGCGACATCGGCCAGGTGTTCTCGTGGCCGGGCCTGTCGCGGGCGGGTCGCCGGCGTGCCGCGCTGGATCTGTTGAAGAAGAAGCGCAAGGACGACAGCGACGAGACGCTGGGATCGCTGCTGCGCCGGCGGCTCGGCGACGAGGCCACCGACCGAGCGGTGGCCCCGCTGCTCGCGGGACTCTACGCCGGCGACATCGACCGCCTGTCGGTGCGCGCGACGTTCCCCGACCTGGAGCGCTGGGAATCGTGGCAGGGAAGCCTGATCCGGGGGGCGCAGGCCGCCAACCGGCAATCACGGAAGTCCGATCCGGGCCCCATGTTCGTGCGGCCTCGAGGCGGCGTCGACCGGCTCACCGATGCGCTCGCCGCAGAGCTGGGCTTCCGTGTCCGAACGCACTCCGTCGCATCCGCGATCGATGCGACCGATGGACGTCACCGCGTCACGCTTGGCGACGGGACCACGATCGATGCCGATGCCGTGATCGTGAGCGTGCCTGCGCATGAGGCCTCCCGCCTGGTGGAGGACCCGGCCCCGGCGGCGGCCGCCGACCTCGCCGGGATCGCATACGCCTCCACCGGCGTGGTGCTGATGGTGTACGCGGAGGGTTCGCAGCCCAGTCTCCCCGAAGGAACCGGGTTCGTGGTGCCTCGCGGGGCCGCACCGATGACCGCCGCCACGTGGCTCTCCAGCAAGTGGCCCTCCGACGCCTTCGGAACGCGCGCGGTGGTGCGGTGCTACATCGGCGCCGTGGGCGAAGAGGACATCCTGGATGCCGACGACGCCGACCTGATCGCGGCGTGCGCCAAGCACCTTGCCGCGCTCGTGAGGCTCCCGGACATGCCCGAGCACGCTGCCGTGGTGCGCTGGCCGAAGGCGATGCCGCAGTACGAGCTGGGTCACCTCGACCTGGTGGCGCGCATCCGACGTTCGCTGCCCGAAGGTATCTTCGTGGTGGGCCAGGCCTACGATGGCGTGGGGATCCCCGATTGCGTCAGGGCGGCCGGCGAAACGGCAGAGGCCGTGGTCGCCTACCTCCAACGAGATCCCGCAGGTATTTCGAACGACGAGGAGACGGTTCGATGAGCGAGACGATCTACACCCTGTACCCGGTGTTCGTGGGCAGCGACGACCTGCGGGACGTGCTGGACGATACCGACGACCGTCGCGACGCCGCCCAGGAGATCGAGAACCTGTACAAGTCCTGGGAGGGCACGGTCCAGGTGCGTGGCACGTACTCGACGGTCGGCTTCCGCGCCGACGCCGACCTGATGCTGTGGCTCCACGGTGATTCGCCCGACGTGCTGCAGCGCGCCCTCGTGGAGTTCCGCCGCACGACGGTCGGCCGACTGATCGAACCCACGTGGATGTTCATGGGCGCCGTGAAGCCGGCGGAGTTCACGGCCGACCATGCCCCTGCGTTCGTGAAGGGCACGCCGCCGGAGAAGTTCCTGTGCGTGTACCCGTTCGTCCGCACGCCCGAGTGGTACCTGCTGCCTCGCGAGGAACGTGGCGAGCTGCTCCGCGAACACGGCGGTGCCGGGCGGGAGTTCCCCGAGGTGCTGGCGAACACCACCAGCGCCTTCGGACTCGGCGACTGGGAGTGGATCCTGGCGTTCGAGGCCGAACGCGCCGACTCGCTGGTGGACTGCATCCGCCGTCTGCGCGAGGCCAAGGCCCGCCTGTACACGAAGGTCGAGATCCCGTTCGTCACGGGGATCCGCAAGTCGGTCGCCGACGTCCTCGACGACCTCGTGTAGCGGCCCGACCGCGTCAGGCGTCGAGCCGGGCCGCTCGCTGACTAGTCGTGCTTGCCGTGGTGCTCGGCGGCGATCTCGTCCGCGTGGTCGGGCACGTAGGTGTAGAGATCGCGCGGCGGCCGCACGTAGCCCTCGTCCTTCTGGCGGTCCGGCAGCTCGATCTCCGGCACGGCTTCCTCTTGGTACGGGATCTTCGACAGCAGGTGCGAGATGCAGTTGAGCCGGGCCTTCTTCTTCGTGTCGGACTCGACCACGTACCACGGCGCCTCGGGCAGGTCGGTGTGGACGAACATCTCGTCCTTCGCGCGCGAGTAGTCCACCCACTTGGTGCGTGAGTACAGGTCGGTCTCGCTCAGCTTCCAGCGGCGCAGCGGATCGGTGATGCGCTTGGCGAACCGGCGCTCCTGCTCTTCGTCGCTCACCGAGAACCAGTACTTGATCAGGATGATGCCGTCCTCCACCAGGAGGCGTTCGAAGATCGGGCACTGGCGGAGGAACCGGTAGTACTCGTTGGGCGTGCAGAACCCGAGCACGTGCTCGACGCCGGCGCGGTTGTACCAACTGCGGTCGAACAGGATGATCTCGCCCGCCGCGGGCAGCTCGGCCACGTACCGCTGGAAGTACCACTGGGAGGTCTGACGCTCGGTGGGCTTGGGCAGCGCGACGTGCTTCGTGATCCGCGGGTTCGTGTGTTCGGCGATCCGTTTGATCGTGCCGCCCTTGCCGGCCGCATCACGTCCTTCGAAGATCACCACGACGCGGGCGCCCGTCTCGGCGACCCACTGCTCCATCTTCACGAGTTCTTCTTGCAGCCGGTAGAGCTCCTTCTCGTAGGCCTTGTTCGGGAACTTCGTGCGGCCAGAACCCTGCCGCTCCATCGCTTCGGTCATGTCATCCGCCTCCAGACGTCGCGCTGTGCGATGAGTCTAGGGGCGTGTGCTCTAGGCTGGGTGGGTGTCCGACGTCGATCCCCGCATCCTGGCCGACCGTAAACAGCTCCGCGCCGTCCCGATCCACGAGCGCCCGAAGCCCCGCATGCGGGGCCGGCTCCACCAGGCCGCGTTCTTCGCCGCGATCCCGGCGGGCCTGGTGCTGGTGGCGCTCGCACCCACCGGGCGTGCGCGGATCGCGACCCTCATCTACGCGCTCACCCTGATCGGGTTGTTCGGCGTCAGCGCGTCCTACCACCTGGGGGCCTGGTCGGAAGAGGCCTACGTGCGGATGCGCCGCCTCGACCACTCGATGATCTTCGTGCTGATCGCGGGGACCTACACGCCGTTCTGCATGCTGGTGCTCACCGGGGCGCTGGGCACCGCGACCTTGATCACCGTGTGGGCGGGAGCCGCCGTGGGCGTGGCCACGAAGTTCTACCGCGTCGATCTGCACGTGCTGTCCGGGTTCATGTACATCGGGCTGGGCTGGGTGGCGGTGGTCAGCCTCCCGGCGTTGATCCGCGGCCTCGATACGCCCGAGACGGTGTTGCTGATCGCGGGTGGCCTGCTCTATTCCTTCGGCGCGCTCGTGCTGGCCACCAACAAGCCCAACCCGTGGCCGTTGACGTTCGGCTATCACGAGGTGTGGCACTCCATCACGATCGCCGCGGCGATCTGCCACTACCTCTGCATCCTGATGATCGTGCTGCAGCTCCGCGGCTAGCCGAGCGTCTCGGCGATCAGCGGTCGCAGGTCCTCGATGATGCGGTGGCCGTTCGTGCTGGCGGGACGGCCTTCCATGGCCTCCTCGGGCCGGAAGATCAGGTAGGTGTCCAGGCCCACCGCCTTCGCGCCGTCGCAGTAGAGCACCTGGTCGTCGACGAAGACCGCACGGCTCGGGTCGGGTTCGCCGAGGGCTTCCAGGGCCAGGCGGTAGATCTCGGGTTCGGGCTTCATGCTCCGCACGGCGAACGACAGGATCACGGCATCGAACTCCGCCTCCAGCCCCAGTCGCTCGACGATGGGCACGGTGTTGTACGAGCAGTTGCTCACGAGCGCGGTCTTCACGCCGCGCGCACGAAGGCCGCGCACGACGTCCAGCGAATCGTCGTAGAGGTGCACGCGATCACGCATCATCTCGCCCTCCAGCGCGATGAGCTCGGCTACCAGGTCGGGGTCGGGCGCGTGCCCCGCCGCCTCGACGATGGCGGCCATGTCGGCGTTCTCGTCGGCGTTCTCGCCCTTGCTCCTGGCCGGGCGCGTGACGGTGAACACCTCGCCCATGGCCTGGGGCGTGATGCCGAGCCGTTCGGCCAGCGTGTGCTGCCACGCGAGCCAGTCGCTCCACACCAGGGTGTCGTACAGGTCGAGCAGGACCGCGTCGTAGGTGGGCACGGGCCCCAGCCTACCGGCGCGTCACTCGGCCCAGAGGCCGGCGAGGAACCCGTCGACGTCGGCCGTGCCCGTGAGATCCACGACGGCATCGGGCGCAGGCTCGATCTCCGGAGCGATCGGTTCGAAGCACGATGCCACCGAGGCCGGTTCCAGGAACCGGCTGAGCTGCGCGTAGCTGTGCGGGTCCTCGAGCCCTTTCGGGCGGCGGTAGTAGCGCATGGGGAACGTCACGTGGAGGGCGTCCCGGGCGCGGGTGAGCGCCACGTACAGCAGTCGGCGCTCCTCCTCGATCTCGTCGTCATCGCCGGTCGCCATGTCGGAGGGGATCATGCCGTCGGCGGCATGGATCAGGTGGACGACGTCCCATTCGAGCCCCTTGGCGGAGTGGATCGTCGAGAGCACCAGGTAGTCCTCGTCGAGCAGCGGAGGACCGGCGAGGTCGCCGGTCGACGACGGCGGATCCAAGGTCAGCTCCGACAGGAACCGTCCGCGGGACTCATACCCCTGGGCCAGCAGCGTGAGCTGGTCGAGGTCACGCGTCCGCGCGGCGGCGGCGGGGTAGGTGCGCCCGATCACCTCGTCCAGGAACGGCCGCAGGCGCTCCAGCTGGGCGGCGGGAGGCAGCACGGTCTCGTCCACGCACCCACGGAGCGCCGATCGGAGCTCCTGGAAGCCCTCGACCGCGGCGCGAGGCACGTCGACGGGTTGGTCAAGTACCTTGACCAATGGCGAGGCTTCGTCCGGAGTTCCCGTCGCGCACGCCGATCTGGGTCATCAGGCGGCGAGCGGTGGCCGGTCCCATGCCCTCCGGCAGCTGCAGCACGCGGAACCACGCGACCTCGTCCCACGGATTCTCCAGCACCCGCAGGATCGCCAGCGTGTCCTTCACGTGTCCGGCTTCCATGAACTTCAGACCGCCGTACTTCACGAACGGGATGCTGCGACGGGCGAGTTCGACCTCGAGCAGATCGCTGTGGTGGGCCGCGCGGAACAGCACGGCCTGCTCCTTCAGCGGCACCCCTTCCTCACGATGGGCGAGCACGGTGTCGCACACCGCGGCGGATTGGGCGGGCTCGTCCAGGCAGGTGCGCAACGTGGGCGATGCGATCGCCGCGCCGCGCCGACCACAGCGTCTTGTCGTGGCGTTGGGGGCTGAGCGCGATCGCGGCGTTGGAAGCGGCGAGGATGGGCGGGATCGACCGGTAGTTCTGTTCCAGGGTGATCACGGTGGCGCCGTCGAACCGCTGCGGGAACTCCAGGATGTTGCGCACCGTCGCCGCTCGGAACCCGTAGATCGACTGGGCGTCGTCGCCCACCACCGTGAGGTTCCGCGCGCTGGGAGGCCGCATGCCCTCGAGGATGTCGGCCTGCAGCGCGTTCGTGTCCTGGTACTCGTCGACCAGGATGTGGTCGAACATCGCCGCCATCGGCTCCCGGGTGGCATCGCTCCACGCCAGCGCCTTCCAGAACAGCAGCAGGTCGTCGTAGTCCAGGACGTTCTGCTCGCGCTTGCGGACGGTGTAGGCGGTGAAGATCTCGCGGATGCCGTCGGCCTCCTCGAGGCACCAGGGGTAGTGACGCTTCAGCACGTCGCCGAGCTTGTCGCCCGCGTTGACCGTGCGCGAGTAGATCGACGCGAGCGTCTCCTTGCGGGGGAATCGGCGCTCGCGCGTGCTGAAGCCGAACTCGTCGCGCAACAGGTTCATCACGTCGGCGCCGTCGGCCTGGTCGAGCACGGTGAAGTCGGGGCGCAATCCCAACGGCCGTCCGTGCAACCGGAGCAGCCGGTTGCCCACGGCGTGGAAGGTGCCGCCCCACACCCTTCCCGCATCGGCCCCGGTCATGCGCTCGGCGCGGGAGAGCATCTCGCGGGCGCCGCGCCGGCTGAACGTGAGCAGCAGGATGCGTTCGGGGCGCGTGCCCTGCTCGATCAGCCACGCCACCCGAGCGGCGAGCGTGGCGGTCTTGCCGGTGCCCGCACCGGCGACGATCAGCAACGGACCGTCGCCGTGGGTGGCCGCAGCTCGCTGCGCGTCGTTGAGCTGGTCTCCGAACATGTGTTCGGAGTCTATACCCGGTTCCTTCCCGGGTGGCGAGCGCTAGATCAAGGGGACGAGGCTGAGGAGGTCGTCCGCGCCATTGGTGGTGAGCTGCTTCTCGCCGCCGCTGCCGTCGGCCTTGACGGAGAACAGCTCGAAGTCGGACCCGTCGTGCGGACGAAGATCACCCGCGAGCCGTCCGCGGTGAACACCGGGGAGAACTCCAGGTCCGCGTCCGCAGCCAGGAAGATCGGCTTCGTGCCCTCGGGCGTACCGAGATAGAGGTCGTAGCCATCGATGCCTCCCCGCGCCATCCCGCCGTCGAAGAGCATGGCGAACGAGTCCCCGTCCGGTGCCCAGTCGCCGAACAGGGTGAAGGTCCCGATGCCGAAGTCCGTCAGCTGCTGGAGGCCCAGACCGTTGGGCTTGATCCACGAGACGTCGAGCGAGTCACCGTCGTAGGTGCTGAACGCGATCCGGCCCGCGGTGGGATTCCATGCCGGCGCCATCGCGAACCCGGTGAAGATCGAATGCTTATCGGTGCCGTCGGCGTTCATCACCATCAGGTTCGCGTCGATGCCCCGCAGCGTCGCGGCCGAGAGCCGCCGACCCGCGCCCGTGCCGCCGAGCCGCGTCCACACGATCTGCTGGCCGTTCTTCGACCAGTTCGGGCTGTAGTTCGTCGCCGCGGTCGTGAGTTGCTTGCGTTCGTGCCGTCGGCCTTGGCCGTGTAGATGTCGAGGTTGCCCTTGCCTTTCGAGCCGGCGAACGTCATGCGGGCGCCGTTGGGAGACCAGTGGCCGCCGTACTCCAGGAGGGCGTCGGTCTTGACGACCCGCACCTGGTCGTCGCCGTTCGGTTTCATGGTGAACAGGTCGAGCGCGCCGATCCCTCGCAACGGGCTGAGCGTCCTGGCCGGCGGCATCTTCGCCCGCGCGAACAACACCCGCGGCCCCTGATCGGGGAAGCTCGCCGACGCGGGGAGCGACGGAGACGGCTGATGGCCGCGGTCACGGCGGCGGTGACGAGCAGGGATGCGGGCGCGGATCGAACGGGCCATGGCTGGGGCTCCTCTCGGACGAACGGCGCGAGTATCCCACGGCCTCCCCCGCCGACCGTGGAGCGTCGCCGCCTTCGCCCGGGACCCCGGTAGGCTCCACACATGGATGAGGGTTCCGAACCTCGCATCCGCGTCACGGACGGACCGTACGTGGTCGAAGGCCGGCTGCCGCTGGTGCGGACCTCGATCGTCCAGACCGATCACGGTGAGCCCATCGGCTGGGCGCCCGATCAGCCCGTGGAGCCACGCGAGGAGTGTGAAGCTGTGCCGATGCGGCCACTCGTCGGACAAACCGTTCTGCGACGGCACGCATCGCACGATCGGCTTCCAGGGCACCGAGACCGCCGATCGCGGCCCGATCGCGGCCCGCCGCAAGACCTATGCGGGCGAGGGGGTCGTCATGACCGACGACCGCTCGATCTGTGAGCACGCCGGCTTCTGCGGCGACCGGTTCACGAACGTGTGGCGCATGATCAAGGAGACCGACGATCCCGCGGTGCGCGAACGACTGATCGACATGGTGCGCCTGTGCCCGTCCGGCGCGCTCGCGGCGAGCGAGGAGGAAGACGGCGAGCCGATGGAACCCGCGCTCCCCACCAGCGTGGCCGTCGTGGAGGACGGCCCGCTGTGGGTGCGCGGTGGGGTCCGGGTCACCGGAGCCGATGGTCAGGACTACGAGGTGCGCAACCGCGTGACGCTGTGCCGCTGCGGCGCCTCGACCAACAAGCCCTTCTGCGACGGCACCCACCAGGAGATCGGGTTCACCGACGCCTGAGCGGGGCCGGGGCCTCACGACGAGGCCGGAACCAGCCCCAGGTCCTTCAGGACACCGACCGGCAGCACGTGGCAGTACGGGGTGTGCCCGTTGCCCTCGTAGTACCGCTGGTGGTAGCCCTCGGCCGGGTAGAAGGTGGGCGCCGCCTCGATCTGGGTCGCGATCGGCTTGTCGAACCGCGCCTGGGCGCGCTCCTTCGATGCGACGGCCGTGGCGAGCTGCTCCGGGGTCGTGGTGAAGACCACGCTGCGGTACTGGTCACCCACGTCCGGGCCCTGCCGGTTCACCTGGGTCGGATCGTGCATCGCCCAGAACACCTCGAGCAGCTGCTCGAAGGTGACGACCGACGGGTCGAAGGTCACCTCGACCACCTCGGCATGTCCGGTGGTGTGGCTGCAGACGTCGCGGTAGGTCGGGTTGTCGGTGAGTCCGCCGGCGTAGCCGCTGACGGCATCCTGGACGCCCGGCACCTGCCGGAACACCCACTCGACGCCCCAGAAGCATCCCGCGCCGAAGATCGCGGTCTCGGTCATGGTCGTGTTCGCCTCCTCGTGTTCGATGGAACTGCTCCATCGTCCTCCGAACGGGCCGGAACGTTACGCCTCGGGTGTTGCGGGTGCCGCGGGGGTTTCGGGTGGCGCGGGGGCCACGGGTCTGCTCGGTTGCAGCACCTGGAGCACCACGAGCCAGGCCACCAGGAGCACCAGCACGATGCCGAACGCCGCCCAGCTCACGTCGCTGAACAGCAGGAACAGGGCCACGATGCCGATGCTCACGATGCGCAGGACCTGGGTGTGATCGGCGATCCAGCGCACCACGACGTTCTCGCGGTCGAGCCAGTTGCCCTCGCCCGCCCGCTCGACCGCGCGGGAGAGCCAGGAAGGACGGCCCGCGAGGTAGGCCAGGACGGCGATCACGACGGTGCTCACCAGCAGGAGGGTCGTGAACCCACGGAGGTTCCCGAGGACCCTCGAGACGGTGTCGGCCACCGCCCCACGGTTCGAGCCGTTCGGCGCCAGGTTGACGATGTCGTCCTGGAAGCGGATCGCGGCACGTCGCGCGACGATGAGGGCGATCGCCGAGGCCAACCCCAGCCACATCAGCGTCCGCAGCCGGTTCAAGCTCAGGACCAGCGCCGCGATCGCGGTGATCACGGTGACGATGATCAGGAGCCACACCAGGCGGTCGGCGGCCTTGACCGCCTGCTGCGCGGTGACGAGGGAGTCCGACGAGAACACCGGGATCTGGCCGAAGTCGTCGGGAAGGTCGATCCCCAGACGCTTCTCCAGTTCGGGCAGGATCGTGTCGACCTGCTCGCCGGTGACCGGCGGGATGTCGATCTGCCGGTTCAGCAGGTCGGAGAGCGTGCCCTCCAGCGACGACAGGGCGTCGTTCACCAGGGGAAGGAGGTTGAGGTAGGCGGTGTCGCCCTGGATCGTGATCGTGGAGCTGTCACCACGCAGGATCGAGATCGCTTGGTTGTGCGCGGTCGTCAGCGCCTTGATCCACACCGTGCGGACGGCATCGGTGGCCAATAACCCCTGGATCCGATCGTGCAGGAACGTCTTGATGCCGTCGGTGATGGGGCCTGCAAGCACGCTCGCCGATATCGGCAGATCCTGAGGGCTCACCTGGGTCAAGGTGGACTTCACCCGATTCTCGACATCGAGGCCGCTCATGATGGCGTCGGTCAGGCGCGTCGCGAGCGCATCCTGCACGTTGGGGTCGTCGATCAGGGGCCCCACCGTCTCGACGAACCGGTCGGTGTCGAACACCACCTGGTGCGCCCAGACCGCCGTGGTGCTGGCCGCGACCCCGATCGCGGTGAGGATGATCAGCAGGGTGACGAACGTGCGGCGCACCCGGCGCTTGTGATTCTCACCGTCCATCCGGTACCCGCAGTTCGAGCAGTACTTGACCCCGTCCTTGTTCATGACCTGGCAGTTCGGACACTTCATCGCTTGGGCTCCCCTCGATGCATGCGCCCCAGGATGACGCACGGGCGAGGCCGCTGCATCATCCGATCAGGATGGAGTGCGATGCAGCGGCCCATCCTGAACGGCCCGCAACGCCATTAGCGCCCCTGGCCAGGAACGGTGTAAGGTGCCCCATCTCGGCTTTGAACGGGGATTCAAACAATGGCGCAGCAACAGGCGAACCGCTACGACGCGATCGTGATCGGCGGAGGGCACAACGGGTTGGTGGCCGCCGCCTACCTCGCCAAGCACGGCGCCCGGACCGTGGTGCTGGAGAAGCGGCACAAGACCGGCGGCGCGGCCGACACCAGCGAACCGTGGCCCGACGAGCTCCCCGGGGTCAAGGTCAACACGCTCAGCTACACGATGAGCCTCATGCCGCCCTCGCTCCGCCGCGACCTGCAGCTGGAACGGTTCGGGTTCAAGCTGCTGCCGCTGGGGCAGGGCTACCTGCCGATGCCGGGCGGCGGGTCGATCGTCCAGTCCGACGACGACGCGAAGACCTACGAGTCGATCGCGCGACTGTCCAAGCACGACGCCGACGCCTACGGGCCCTTCTACGAATGGATCGGTCGGATCGCCGACATCATGGGTCCGCTGCTGATGCAGACGCCGCCGAACCTGGGCTCGAAGAAGCCCAAGGACATCAAGGACGTCGCCCAGCTCGGGTGGGCGCTGCGCAAGCAGGTGGACCAGCAGACGGTGGCCGACATCACGCGTCTGTTCACGATGAGCGCCACCGACCTGCTCGACCGATGGTTCGAGAGCCCCCAGATGATGGGGTTCATGGCGGTCAACGGCATCATCGGCACGTGGGCCGGGCCGGACGCGCCGGGCACCGCCTACGTGATGATGCACCACTCCGTGGGCGACATCGGCGACGGTGAGGTCGCGGCCTGGGGCTTCATGGAAGGCGGCATGGGCGCGGTCGCGAAGGCGTGCGAGGACTCGGCCCGGTTCTTCGGCGCCGAGATCCGCGTGAACGCGCCGGTCGCCACGATCCAGACCGCCGGCGGGCGCGCTCGCGGCGTGACCCTGGAGAACGGCGAGGAGCTGCTGGCGCCGGTGATCGTGACCAGCTGCCACCCCAAGATCACGTTCCTCCAGCAGCTCGACACCAACGACCTGCCGGATGCGTTCGTCCACGACATCGAACACTGGAAGACCCGCAGTGGCACCGTGAAGGTGAACCTGGCGATCGATCGCCTGCCGACGTTCACGGCCGATCCCGAGTTCGACCCGGAGATCCACGGCGGCGCGATCCAGCTGCTCGACGACGGCGACCAGCTCGAAGAGGCGTTCCAGGACGCGCGGTTCGGCCAGGCCGCGCGCCGGCCCTTCAGCGACACGGAGATCCCCAGCGTGGTCGACACCACGCTCACGCCCGAGGGCTCGAACGTGCACACGGTGTCGATGTTCACGCAGTGGGTGCCGGCGGACTGGGCCGACGACGAGGACGACCATGCCGCCGAACTCGATGCCTATGCCGACCGGTTGATCGAACGGTTCGATCTGATCGCCCCGGGGTTCAAGGACTCGGTGCTCGCGCGCCAGGTGATCGGGCCCAAGCAGATGCAGCAGGAGTGGGACCTGATCGGCGGCAACATCTTCCACGGCGAGCTCACCGTGGATCAGCTGTTCCACATGCGCCCCGCCGTGGGCTACGCGGACTACCGGTCGCCCATCGCCGGGCTGTACCAGGCCTCGAGCGCGACCCACGCAGGCGGCGGCGTGACCGGCCTTCCGGGCCACCACGCCGTCCGCGAGATCTTGCAGGACAAGAAGAAGCGCTCAAGTAGCCGAAGGCGATAGCGCAACTGAAGAGAAGGAAGGTCAAGCGATGAGCACTGCCAACCGCTACGACGCGATCGTGATCGGCGGGGGCCACAACGGCCTCATCACCGCCGCCTACCTGGCCAAGCACGGTGCCCGCACCGTGGTGCTGGAGTCCCGGCACAAGACCGGTGGCGCCGCCGACACGATGAGCCCGTGGGAGGAATCGCCCGACATCAAGGTCACCACGCTCAGCTACGTGATGAGCCTGATGCCGCCCACCATCCAGAAGGATCTGCAGCTCGAGCGGTTCGGCTACAAGGTGTACCCGCAGGGCATGGGCTACCTCCCGGTGCCCAACGGCGGCTCGATCATCCAGCACGACGACGAGGAGAAGACCCGCGAGTCGATCCGGCAGTTCTCCAAGAAGGACGCCGACGCCTACTTCGAGTTCGAGGCCTGGATCGGACGCATCGCCGACATCATGGGGCCGCTGCTGATGGAGACCCCGCCGAACCTGGGCTCGAAGAAGGCCAAGGACATCAAGGACGTCGCCCAGCTCGGCTGGACGCTGCGCAAGGAGATCGACCCCCAGACGGTGGCCGACATCACGCGCCTGTTCACGATGAGCGCCACCGACCTGCTGGACCGCTGGTTCGAGTCGCCGGTGCTGAAGGGCTTCATGGCGGTCAACGGCATCATCGGCACGTGGGCCGGCCCCGACGCGCCCGGCACGGCGTACGTGCTGATGCACCACTCGGTGGGCGACATCGGCGACGGGCAGATCGCCTCATGGGGCTATCCCGAGGGCGGCATGGGCGCGGTGAGCGCCGCGTGCGAGCAGGCGGCGCGGTTCTTCGGCGCCGAGGTCCGCGTGAACGCCCGCGTCTCGACGATCAAGACCGAGAACGGCCGGGCTCGCGGCGTGGTGCTGGACGGGCGGCGAGGAGCTGATCGCGCCGATCGTCGTCACGACGTGCCACCCCAAGATCACGTTCCTGGACCAGCTGAACGCCACCGAGCTGCCGGCCGACTTCGTGAACGACATCACCCACTGGAAGACGCGCAGCGGCACGGTGAAGATCAACCTGGCGCTCGCCGAGCTGCCCGAGTTCACGGCCGACCCCGGGTTCGACCCGAACGTGCACGGCGGCGCCATCCAGATCCTGGACGACGTCGACTACCTCGAGAAGGCCTTCCAGGAGGCGCGGTTCGGCCAGGCGGCCACCCTGCCGTTCAGCGACACCGCGATCCCGACGGTGTTCGACAAGACGCTGGCGCCCGAGGGCACGCACGTGATGAGCATGTTCACGCAGTGGGTGCCGCAGGAGTGGGCCGAGGAGGACGGACACGAAGCCGACCTCGAGGCCTACGCGGATCGCCTGATCGACCGGGTGAACGAGGTGGCGCCCAACTTCAAGGGCTCGATCAAGCACCGCCAGATCATCGGCCCCAAGCAGATGCAGGACGAGTGGGGCTTGATCGGCGGCAACATCTTCCACGGCGAGCTCACCGTGGATCAGCTGTTCCACATGCGGCCCGCGCCCGGCTACGCCGACTACCGCTCGCCGATCACCGGCCTGTATCAAGCCTCGAGCGCGACCCACGCCGGCGGCGGCGTGACCGGCATGCCCGGCCACCACTGCGTCCGCGAGATCATGAAGGACAAAGCGCTCAAGAAGCTGAAGGCGTAGCGCAAGGAAGCAGCGCTCAAGAAGCTGAAGGCGTAGCGCAAAGGCTGCGGCTCCGTTCCCCGTGGGATAGTCCTCTGCCATGAGTAGGGACGAGGGCTTGCGGGCCGTCGACGAGGCGTTCGAGCGCCTGTTCGCCGACGGCACGATCCCCGGGATGGCCTACGGGGTCGTCATCGCCGGCGACCTCGTCCACGCGCGCGGCCTCGGCACGCTCCACCAGGGTGAGGACCGCGTCCCCGATGCCGACAGCGTCTTCCGCATCGCGTCGATGACCAAGAGCTTCACGGCCTCGGCGGTGCTGCTCCTCCGTGACGAGGGCGCGCTGCTCCTCGACGAACCCGTCGGGACCTACGTGCCCGAGCTCGCCGGGTTCAGGGGCGCGACCGCCGACTCGCCGTTGATCACCGTGCGGCATCTGCTGACGATGTCGAGCGGCTTGCCCACCGACGATCCGTGGGGCGACCGTCTGCAGGGACTCCCGCTGGATGCGTTCGCCGAGCTGCTGGGCGGCGGGTTCACGTTCGCGTGGCCGCCGGGGACCGCGTTCGAGTACTCGAACCTCGGCTACGGGATCCTGGGCCGGGTGCTCACGAACGTGAGCGGCCAGGAGTATCGCGACCTGATCCGCGACCGGTTGCTCACCCCGCTCGGGATGGGTGCCACGGTCTACGAGGCCGATCAGGTTCCCGATGCGCGGCTCGCGCAGGGACACGTGCACCGGGATGCCGCCTTCGTCGACGAGCCGTTCGATCCCTACGGTGCGCTGGCGTCGATGGGCGGCGTGTTCAGCTCCGTGCGCGACCTCACGACGTGGGTGCACGGGTTCGCCGAGGCGTTCCCCGCCCGCGACGACCCCGAGGGAACGCATCCGTTGTCGCGTGCATCACGACGCGAGATGCAGCAGGTGCAGCGCGCATTCGATCCCGAGCTCGGGTGGACGTCGGCCGGAGCCGCGCCCTCGCTGCTGGCCGGCGGCTACGGGTTCGGGTTGTTCGTCTCCCAGGACCTGACGCTCGGACACGTGGTGGATCACAGCGGTGGCTACCCGGGGTTCGGCTCGCACATGCGCTGGCATCCCGCGTCGGGCGTCGGGGTGATCGCCCTGGGCAACCGCACCTACGCGCCGATGTCCCGGCCGGCGACCGAAGCGCTGAAGGCGCTCGTCGCGGCGGAGGTCGCGGCCGTGCGCACCGTGGTGGGCTGGGATGCCACCGAAGCGGCCCGCGCCGATGTCGAACGGCTGCTCGCCGGGTGGGACGGGGACCTCGCCGCTCGGCTCTTCGCGTTCAACGTCGACCTCGACGAGCCGCTCGCTCGCCGAAGGACCTCGTTCGAGGAGATCCGGGAGCGCCACGGAGCACTCACTCGCGATCCCGACGAGTCGGCGACGAGGGACTCCCCGGCGCACGTTGCCTGGTGGCTCACGGGCGAACGCGGCGGGCGGGTTCGGGTGGAGATCCTCATGACCGGGGAGCCGGCGCCTCGTGTCCAATCGATGGATGTCCGTTCGGTCGCCGAACCCTCCGAGGCGTTGCAGACCCTCGTCGAACGCGTGGTCGAGGTGCTGAACCATCAGCCCCCCGAGCCGTCGTGGCCGCCCGAGCTGGTGCCGGCCGGTCAGACCGACGCCGACCGCGATCTCGATGATCGTTCGCTCCGGGTCGCTGCCGCGGCGTTCGCCCCGGTCCGCCGTATGCGTCCGACGCATGGCGACGGCAACACCACCGTCACGGTGCCGCTGTCTGGAGCTCAGGGCCGCCTCGAACTGACGATCGCGGTGGACGATACGGGAGCGTTGACCGCGCGCACCCTGTCGGCCCGAGCGGCTGCCGGCTGGCCGAGGGTCGTAGCTCCCGCTACGTAGTGCCCCCGCTTCCTCGAAGGGCTGCAGGGGATCTGGCGGTGCCGCTCGGCGGTCGGCTGCCTAGGTCGAAGGTCTCGAACGGCATCCGCCCTGTGTCCATCCCCCGGACCGGTTCCCAGATACCGACCAAAAGCCTATGCGGAAACACGTTCGATTACCCGAAATCAGGTATCAGAACGTCCCCGAAGCCCGGGAGGGGTGAGCATCATGCGACAGTGGGAATTGATCGGTATCACCGACACGGTGCCGACGCCGCCACCGCCGCCGCGCTCGCGATTCGCGAATGCCGCGACGATCGGCGCGGCGGCCGAGGGGCGGCCCGTGTTCTTCTGGTCCACCGACACCGCGCTGCGCCTGCGGACCGTCACAGGCGCTGCCACCGAGGTGATCGGCATGCCGTTCTCCAAGACCGAGGGACGCGACCTGATCGCGGTCTTCGGGATGGAGGGGCCGCACCTGGCACTGCTCGACGCGCACGTCGCCGCGCTCAACGGCGAGACGGCCGAGTTCACGCTCGAAGGTCAGCGTGCCACGGTTCGCTGCCAGGTGGCGCCGACGCACGACGCCCTGGAGCGCGTGACCGGCACCTTCTGCCTCGCCGTCGACGTGGAGAAGGTGGATCTGCGCGAAGTGGTGGAACACGCGGCGGTCGCCTAGACGACCGCTGCACGAGACCGGGGTAGGCCCAGCCCGCAGGGCCTAACCCCTGAACGACGACACGGCCCCGAGGATCCTCTCCGTCTCCTCGGGGCCGTGCGTCGTGCTGAGGGTCCACAGCTCGTAGCCCGACGGCGGCAGGTACACGCCGGCAGCCAGCAGGTGGTGGAAGAGCCGGGCGTAGCGTTCGTGATCGGCGGCGCTCGCATCCGAGAAGTTCCGGATCGGCCCACCGGCGAAGAACACGCTGAACATCGAGCCGGCGCGGTTGATCGTCACGGGGATCTCGATCGCCGCGAACGCCGCTGCGATCCCGTCGGTGAGGACGTCGGCCGTCGCTTCCAGTCCGGGATACGGATCGGTGGTGCGGGCCAGGTCGAGCGCGGCGATCCCGGCCGCCACCGCCACCGGGTTCCCGCTCAGCGTGCCCGCCTGGTAGACCGGTCCGGTGGGCGCCAGTCGCTCCATGAGCGTCGCGGGCCCGCCGAACGCCGCGCACGGGAACCCGCCGCCCATCACCTTCCCGAGCGCCGTGAGGTCGGGCGTCACGCCGTAGAAGGACTGCGCGCCGCCGTAGGCGATCCGGAACCCGGTGATCACCTCGTCGAACAGCAGCAGCGCGCCGTGCTCGGTGCACAGCTCGCGCAACCCTTCGAGGAATCCCGGCGCGGGCGGGACCACGCCCATGTTCGCCGCGACGGGTTCGACGGCCACCACGGCCACCTCGCCACCGCGCTCGGCGAAGATCGCCCGCACGGCCTCGAGATCGTTGAACGGGGCGGTGAGCGTGTCCTTCGCGCTGCCTTCGGTGACCCCCGGCGACGACGGGATGCCCAGGGTGGCGAGTCCGCTGCCCGCGCCTTTGGCCAGGAGCGAGTCCGAGTGCCCGTGGTAGCAGCCTTCGAACTTGACCACCAGGTCGCGGCCCGTGGCGCCGCGCGCGAGCCGGATCGCGCTCATCGCTGCCTCGGTGCCGCTGTTCACCAACCGCACCTGCTCCACGCCGGGCACCGCGTCGACGATGCGCTGCGCGAGTTCCACCTCGCCTTCGGTGGGCGTGCCGAACGAGGTCCCCTTCGCGGCGGCGCGCAGCGCCGCTTCGACGATCTCGGGGCGAGCATGGCCGAACAGCAACGCTCCCCACGACTGCACGAGATCGACGTAGCGGTTGCCGTCGACGTCGATGAGGAACGCGCCCTCACCGCGGTCGAAGAACACCGGCGTGCCGCCCACGCCCCCGAAGGCCCGAACCGGAGAATCGACCCCGCCCGGGATCACGGTGCGAGCGCGGGCGAACAGGTCCTCGGATCTGGTCATGGCGTGGATGGTTCAGGGGCGGTCGGACGCGAGCCAGCCGGCGGCGTCCTTCGCGTGGTAGGTGAGGATCAGGTCGGCGCCCGCACGGCGGATCGACGTGAGGGTCTCGAGCACGCTGCGTCGTTCGTCGAGCCAGCCGTTGGCCGCCGCCGCCTTCAGCATCGAGTACTCGCCGCTGACGTGGTAGGCGGCGAGCGGCGCGGCGGTCTCCTGCTTGGCCCGCGACACGATGTCGAGGTAGGGCACGGCCGGTTTCACCATCACGATGTCGGCGCCTTCGTCGATGTCGGTGCGGATCTCGCGGAGCGCTTCGTCGGCGTTGGCGGGGTCCTGCTGGTAGCCCGTGCGATCGCCGAAGCTCGGCGCGCACTCGGCCGCCTCGCGGAACGGTCCGTAGAAGGCGCTCGCGAACTTCGCGGCGTACGCGATGATCCCGACGTCGGTGTGGCCGGCGCCGTCCAACGCGTCCCGGATCGCGGCCACCTGACCGTCCATCATGCCGCTGGGCCCAACCAGATGCGCTCCGGCCTCCGCTTGGGCGATCGCGATGCGCCGGTACCGCTCCACGGTCTCGTCGTTGTCGACGTCGGTGCCGTCGGCGGTCAGGACCCCGCAGTGGCCGTGATCGGTGTATTCGTCCAGGCACAGGTCGCTCATCACCACGGCGTCGTCGCCGAACTCGGTGCGGAGCGCGGCGATCGCCTGCTGGCCGATGCCCGACGGGTTCCAGGCCTCGGACCCCTCGGCGTCCTTGCGCACCGGCACCCCGAACAGCATGAACGCGCGAACGCCGGTCTCGGCGATCTCGACCGCCTCCTTGCGCAGCGATTCGAGCGTGTGCTGGAACTGGCCGGGCATGGAGGCGATGGCGACCGGCTCGTCGATGCCTTCCTTGGCGAAGAGCGGCGCGATCAGATCGCCGGCGTCGAGCGAGGTCTCTCGGATCAGCGCTCGGAGCGCGGGTGTCCGCCGGAGCCGCCGGGGACGAGACGCGGGGTAGCTCATGACCTCAGGGTACCGGGGCGGGCCCGTCAGGAGCCAGCGCGGCGGCGAGGGGTGAAGACGCGCTCGAGCGCCGCGACCACGCCGTCGATCGTGTGGGGGTTCGCCACGGCGGACACGGTCAGCCCGTGGGCTCGCGCCTCGTTCGCCGTCACCGGCCCGATGCACACCACCTTGGGGTTGCCCTTCACCGGGCCCAGTGCCCCGACGAACCCGCGCACGGTGGAGGCGCTGGTGAACGTCACGGCGTCGACGGTTCCTGCGCGCAGGGCCTCGCGTGCCTCCGCGGGCAGGGTGCGCGGCATCCGCGTGCGGTAGGCGTCCACGCGCGTGGGGCTCCAGCCCTTGGCGGCCAACGCATCCTCCAGCCCCTCCGGCGCGATGTCGGCGCGTGCACACAGCACCCGCCCCTCGCCCCGGGGGAACGCCCGTGCCAGGCCCGCCGTGGTGAAGGTCGGAGGCACCAGGTCGGGCGCGCGTCCCGCCCAACGACGGAAGGCTTCCGCCGAGCCCTCACCGATCGCGGCGACCTTCGCGCGGACGTCCGCGGGGGAGTCCAGCCTCGATGCGAGCATCTCCACGGTGGCCCGGCTGGTGATGGTGATCCACGAGAAGTCACCGTCCGCGAGGTCGCGGAGGGCGGTGGTCAGGGCCGCCGATCGGATCGGCCGTACCTCGATGGCGGGGGCGACGATCGTGTGTGCGCCACGTTGGTCAAGGAGCTTGACCAATGACGCTGACTGATCCGCGGGCCGGGTGACGAGGATCGTGCGGCCCGCGAGCGGCTTCGGCGAGCGCGGGCTCACCCGACCTCGACCTGCGCCAGGATCCGTTCGGCGCCTTGGGCGATCAGCGACTTCGCGGCCTCGGCGGCGGCGTCCTCGGGGGTCGCGCCCTCGGTGCTCACGCGCAGGACACGGTCGCCGTCGGGGGTGGCGATGATCGCGACCAGCCGGATCAGGTCCTCGTCCACGGTGGCGTACGCCCCGAGCGGGAGCGAACAGCCGCCGCCCAGCCGCCACATCAGGGACCGCTCGGCGTCCAGGGCGCGGTGGCTCACCGGATCGTCCAGGGTCCGAAGCACGCCGATCGTCTCCTCGTCGTCGTCGCGGGTCTGCACCGCGAGGCAGCCCTGGCCGGGCGCCGGGACCATCGCCTCGAGCGGGAGCGGCCGGGTGTGGGGAGGGTTCAGTCCCAGCCGCGCCAGCCCCGCCGCGGCCAGCACCAGGGCGTCCACCTCGCGATCGGCCAGCTTCTGCAGCCGCGTGCCGACGTTGCCGCGGATGTCGGCCACATCGAACCGCGGGAACGCCGCCATCAACTGCGCGCGCCGGCGCAGGCTGGACGTGCCGATCACGGCGCCGTGCGCGAGCTCGCCGGGGTTGCGGCAGATCAGGACGTCGCCGGGATCGGCGCGCAGCGGCACGGCGGCGATCATGAACCCGTCGTCCTCCTCGGCGGGCAGGTCCTTCGCCGAGTGCACCGCCAGGTCGATCTCTCCGGATTCCAGCGCGTCGAGGATCGTGTCGATCCACAGACCCTTGAGGCCCTGCGGCCCGGCCGTGGCGGCCGCACCTTCGTCGCCGGAGGTGGTCATCGGCACGAGCTCGACCTCCATGCCGTGCTCCGAGAGGTGGGCGCCGACCTCTTCGGCTTGGGCGATCGCGAGCGGCGAGCGGCGCGTGCCGATCCGCATGGGGCTCACGTCGCGTCGGGGTCGATCCCCAGCAGTTCCGCCAGGACGCGGGCGTGGACGCCCTCGGTGCCGGGTTCGGAGCGTTCCTTCAGTTCCACGATGGGATCGTGCAGCAGCTTCGCGGCGATCCCCCGGGCGAGCGCCTCGACCGCGGCCCGTTCGTCGGGCGTGAGATCGCGCAGGTGGGATGCCTGGCGGTCGAGTTCGCCCTGGACGACGTCGTCGCCGCGGCGGCGGAGGGCCTTGATCAGGGGAGCGAGCGCGTCGCCGCGGCGGCGCACGACGTACCGGCGGACCTCCTCGGCCACGATCTCGTGCGCGCGCACGATGTCCTCGGCGGTGTGCTCGTCGCGCTCGGCGAGGTGGTCGCGCACGGCCACGACGTCGATCACCTCGGCGCCCTCGAGCGTGGCGATCGTGGGATCGATGTCGCGCGGCACCGCGAGGTCCAGCAGGACCAGGGGCCGCCCGCCCCGCGCCCGCATCGCCGTCGCCGCCGCGTCCCGCGAGATGACCGTGCCGGCGGCGCCGGTGGCGCTCACGACCAGGTCGGCGGTGACCAACGCGTCGGGGAGCGCGTCGAGGTCGCCGTGCTGGGCGTTCGTGCGCTCGGCCAGGGCCCGCGCGTGCTCCAGGGAACGGTTGAGGATGCGGACCGGCCCCACGCCCCGATGGCGGAGGTGCTTCACGGCCAGGGCCGCCATCTGCCCGGCGCCCACGACCACGACATCGCGATCCTCGAGCCCGCCGAGCGATTCGCTGGCGAGGTCGGCGCCCAGCGCCACGAAGGCGTCGGGGGCGGCGCCGAGCGAGGTTTCCTGACGAGCGCGACGTCCGGCGCGGACGGCGGCATGGAACAGCCCGGTGAGGGCGGGGTCGGCGGCATCTTCGCCGTCGGCACGCCGAAGCGCTTCCCGCACCTGGGCGTAGATCTGCGTCTCGCCCAGCACCATCGAGTCGAGCCCGCTCGCCACCGCGAACAGATGGTCGGCGGCGTCCTGCTCCCAGTGGGAGTACAGGGGCTCGCCCAGTTCCTCGGGAGCGACGTGCCGGGTCTCGACCAGCAGGCGCTTCAGGGCCAGGAACCCGGCGTGGTAGTTGGCGACGTCGCCGTAGACCTCGACCCGGTTGCAGGTGGACAGGATCACGGCGCCGTCGACGCCGTCCAGATCGTGCGCGCGACGGTACGCCTTGGTGAGGTCGTCGTCGGTGAATGCGAGCCGCTCCAGCAGCTCGATCGGTGCGCGACGGAAGGAGATCCCGAGGGTGAGGATGGCCATGGGCGGTAGGTCAGGGATTCTAGCCGCCAGAGGCTCCCTGCCGCCCACCGACCTGGCAGGTAGCATCCGCCGCGATGGATCCCCTCCAACAGGGCCGTGCCCGTGACCTCGGCATCCGGATCGGCACCGGTGAAGCCGGTGCCGCTCGACGCCATCACCGATGTGCCCGGCGTCCGCGTGGGCCACCGGACGCTGATCCGTGGGGCCGACGGCGCTCCCGATGCCGTCCGAACCGGTGTCACCGCGATCTTCCCGCACGAAGGGGAGCCCTGGCAGGAGTGGGTCTACGCGGGCACGCACATCCTGAACGGGTACGGCGAGCTGATCGGCATCAACCAAGTCACCGAGTGGGGCGCGCTGATGAGTCCGATCGTGCTGACCTCGTCGCTGCAGATCGGCAAGGCCTACGACGCCACCGTTCGCTGGATCGCCGGCCGCGACCGGACGGGCGCCGGGGAGGTCATGCCCGTGGTCAGCGAGTGCGACGACTCGTGGCTGTCCGACGTGCTGTCCTTCCCGTTGTCCGACGACGACGTCGCGGCGGCGCTCTCCGACGCCGCCTCCGGGCCCGTGGCCGAGGGGTGCGTCGGCGCCGGCACCGGCATGGCGTGCTTCGACTTCAAGGGTGGGATCGGCACCGCGTCGCGGCGACTGCCGGCCGACGCCGGCGGGTTCACCGTGGGGGTGCTGGTCCTCACCAACTACGGCGACCGTGAGTTCCTGCAGATCGACGGCGTCCACGTCGGTGAGGCGATCACCGACCTGATGCCGACGCATCACCAGGACGGTTCGTGCGTCGTCGTGGTCGCCACCGACGCACCGCTGCTGCCCCACCAGCTCCGGCGGGTGGCCCAGCGCGGCGGCATGGGGCTCGCCGCCACCGGCTCGTACGCCTCCAACGGGAGCGGCGAGCAGATGATCGCGTTCTCGACCGCGAACCGCCTGTCCTACGGTGGCGCCGTCACCGACGTGCGCGCGGTGGCCGACGGCCCCGGCGAGGAGCCGTGGCTCCTGTCCCGCGTGTTCGAGGCGACCGTCGAGGCCACCCAGGAGGCGGTGGTCAACGCGTTGCTGGCGGCCGAGACCACCACGGGCAAGGACGGGTGGACCCTGCACGCCATGCCGGTCGAACGCACGCTCGAGCTGATGGCCGCCGCCGGCCGCTTGCATCGCTGAAGTTTCGCGCGCGCCCGGGATAGGGTGGCCGGTGTGGCCTCCCGCCGAACGCACCACACGCCTCGACGGCATCTGAGGGGGTTCGGCTACTTCTCCCGCCTGGGTCCCGCCGTGGTGACGGGTGCCGCCGACGACGATCCCTCGGGCATCGGCACCTACTCCCAGGTGGGCGCGACGTTCGGGTTCGGGCTGCTGTGGCTGGCGCCCTTCACGCTGCCGCTGGCCGCGGCGGTGCAGGAGACCGCCGGCCGGCTCGGTCTCACCACGGGGCATGGTCTCGCGACCTCGATCGCCCGCCGGTTCCCGCGACCGGTGTTGTGGTTCGCGGTGGCGCTCGTGTGCGTCGCCAACGTGTTCAACATCGGCGCCGACCTGGCGGCGATGGCCTCGGCCGTCCGCCTGCTGGTGCCCGTCCCGTTCGCCGTGATCATCGTGGTGGTGGCGATCGGGCTGATCGGCCTCGAGGTGGGCATCTCCTACCGCCGCTACTCGAAGGTCCTGCGCTGGCTCACCCTGTCGCTGGTGACCTACGTCGTCGTGCTCTTCGTGGTCCACGTCGATTGGCCGGCGGTGTTGCGAGCGACGTTCCTGCCCTCGATCTCGCTCGATCGTCCCGAGCTCGCCGCGATCATCGCGATCCTCGGCACCACGATCTCGCCGTACCTGTTCTTCTGGCAGGCGAGCGAAGAGGTCGAGGAGGAGGAGCTCGAAGGCGTGAAGCACCACGGCGTCGATGCTGCGCACGTGCACGCGATGCGCGGCGACGTCGGCGCCGGGATGATCTCGGCCGTCGCGGTGATGTTCGCGATCATGGTGGCCGCGGCGACCGTCCTCCACGGCGTGAACGGCGGCCAGGTCGAGACCGCGGCCGATGCGGCGAGCGCGCTCGAACCCGCGGCCGGCCGGTTCGCGAGCCTGCTGTTCACGCTGGGGATCGTGGGAACCGGCGCGCTCGCCATCCCGGTGCTCGCGGGCTCGACGGGCTACGCGCTCGCCGAGGCGTTCGGATGGCACGAAGGCCTGAGCCGGACCCTGCGGCAGGCACGAGGGTTCTACCTGGTGATCGCGGTCGCGGTGCTGGCGGGCCTGGCCATGAACCTCGCCGGGATCGACCCGATCCACGGACTGTTCCTGGCGGCGGTGCTGAACGGTCTGGCCGCGCCGCCGCTGATCCTGCTGATGCTGCTGCTGGTGAACGACGAGCGCACCGTCGGCCGTTGGCGATCCGGGTGGCTGTCGAACGCGCTGGTGGGTATCGCGCTGTTCGCGATGGTGGCCGCGCCGGTCGCCTACGTCTTGTCCTGACGACGTCCGGCCGTCGCGGGCTCACGCCTCGAAGCGCAGCGGGTCGAAGGGCGCAGGGTCGAACGGCGGCGCTTCGCCCGCGATCTGCGACGCCACCAGCTGGGCCGTGCCGCTCCCCAGGATCACGCCTTCGGAGCCGTGGCCGGTGGCCACCATCAAGCCCTCGCGGACGCCGCCGACGAACGGTCGCTCGTCGGGCGAGAGCGGTCGCAGGCCCCACCAGGACGACTGCAGCTTCGCGCGTCCGAGTGCCGGCACGATCGCGATCGCGGCGGCCAGGAGGCGTGGGATCACGTCGGCCTCCGTCGGTTCAGGCGTGAGCCACGTCTGCCGGGACGACCCCACCAGCACGGTCCGGCCGTCTCGATGGGGGTGCACGATCGTGCCGATGGCGCTGTTCGGGAACCCGTCGGTCGCGACCTCGGTGGCCGTCGGGCGAAGGTTCGCCTCGTCCTCGCGCAACGCCGCGTGCTGGCCGGGCGATTCGATCAAGTGGGTGAGCAGATCGGGGTCGGGCTCGAGGCGTGCGATCCAGCCCCGCGCGCCGACGATCGGCAGATGGACGCCGACGGGGTCGAGCAGCGCCTGGCTCCACGGGCCTCCGGCCACGATCGTGGTGTCGGCCTCGATGATCCCGTCGTCGGTGACCACGCCGCGCACCGTGTCGTCGCGGATCGCGAGCCCCCGAGCGTGCACGTGGTGCCGGATCGAGGCGCCGCGTTCGGCGGCGGCCAGCGCCATCGCGACCGTGAGGGCGCCCGGGTCCATGCGATGGCCGTGATGGACCAGCCAGCAGCCGGCGAGGTTGCGGGTGAGGGCGGGTTCGGTGTCGCGGATCGCGATCGGGGTCTCGAGTTCGTCGACGGTCACGCCGTGGGCGCGCGCCATGGCCACGGCGGCCTTCGCGGCGTGGAACTCCTGGCGATCGTTCGCCACCAGGACCATGCCCACCGGTTCGGGGTCCAGGCCGACGTCGATCGGCGCGTCGGGCGCGATCTCCAGGTAGCGGGCCAGGGACGCCTGGGCCATGGGCAGGTTCGCCTCGTCCTCGGGCAGGACCCACAACCCCTGGTTGCGTCCGGACGCGTGGGCGGCCAGGTGGTCGCGCTCGATCAGCGTCACCGAGGCGCCGCGCTCCGCGAGTTCGAGCGCACATGCGGCGCCGATCACGCCTCCACCCACGATGACCACGTCGGACATGGCGCGAAGCCTAGCCCGTACAATCGGGAACGGAGACGTGCCTGAGAGGCCGAAAGGAGCCGCCTGCTAAGCGGTTAGGGGCTTAACCGTCCCTCGAGAGTTCGAATCTCTCCGTCTCCGCCGGTCAACACAGGTTCGCGTGCATCATGCGTGGATCCCTCCTCTCCGGGGTAGGCTTGCGCCCATGACCTACGTCATCGCCGAACCCTGCATCGACGTCAAAGACCGCGCCTGCGTCGACGAGTGCCCGGTCGACTGCATCTACGAAGGCCCTCGCATGCTCTACATCCAGCCGGATGAGTGCATCGACTGCGCCGCATGCGAGCCGGTCTGTCCGGTCACCGCGATCTTCACCGAGGACGACATCCCCGGCGAGTGGAAGCCCTTCACGGCGATCAACGCCGAGTTCTTCGCCGACACCGTCTCGGGACTCGGCACACCGGGCGGCGCCGCTCAGGTCGAGATCCCGACCGTCGACCATCCGACCGTGGCCGCCTGGGAGACCTACTAGCCGCAGGTCCGCGTCGGCCCAGCCGGGCAGGCGAAGCTTCACACGACCGTTACCTCTGGGACGCCGTACCGGGCCTCGTGTCTCGTAGCCTCGATGCATGGCTTCCTCCATGGGTATCCCGCAGCGAGACGACGAGGTCGGTGGTGCCGTCCTCGCCCTGGTCGCACACGACGAGAAGAAGGACGACCTGCTGCGCCTGGCCACCCGCTACCGCTACGCGTTGGCCAACCTGCGACTGATCGCCACCGGGCACACCGGCACGCGGCTGGCCGAGGAACTCGATCTCGAGGTCGAACGCGTCCACAGCGGACCCATGGGTGGCGACCTGGAGATCGGCGCGCGCATCGTGGCCGGTGACGTCGACGCGGTGGTCTTCCTCCGCGATCCGCTCGCCGCTCACCCGCACGAACCCGACATCCAGGCGCTCCTCAAGGTGTGCGACGTGCACGGGGTGCCGGTGGCGACGAACCTGGCGTCGGCCGAGATCCTGCTGCGGTCCCTGTCGCAGGCGATGTGGTGGGGCCGAGGCGCCGCCGTCGCTGCCGGCCTGTAACCGCGGTTCCGGAACCGCGCTGCCGCATAAGCGTTTTGGCCGAAAGGCCTATTGAGACGTTCACGAACCGAACCGTACGCTCCCGTTGGCCTCCGATCGCTGGAGGTCTGAGGCCGGGGACGGGCCGCCGGACATGATCGATGGGCCGTCGCGCAATCGGTCCTATCGAACGGGGGTGTTCGGCGGCCCGTTTCGGCACCTGCGGGAACGGTCAGGCGTTGCGGCCGTTGCCCACCCGCGGTGAAGGCGCCCCCGGCTTCGGTGGCTGGACGGCGAGATCCCTTCCACAGGACGTGCACGTCTCGCGGGCATCCTGCCGGGACTTCTCACACCAGTGGCATTCGGGGAGCTGCGGGCTCATACCGGGAGAATCGGCACGATGGGGCCCCTCCTAGAGTTGCGTATCGCGTGAAACCCCAAAGCTGGGTAGGGGGCCGACGTGGTCGATGGAGGACTGGATCGTCTCCAGGGAGGCTTGCGTCGTTCGGTATGCTTGTCGTTCTGCGCCCCTAGCTCAGTCCGGATAGAGCGTCTGACTACGGATCAGAAGGTCGGGGGTTCGAATCCCTCGGGGCGCGCCACCAACGAACTCGCCGATTCGGTCGAGGACCGGGCTACGGCTCGATCCGTTTCACGACCTCGGCGACACCGTCTCGCACCCGGACCTTCAAGAAGCCCATGCCGTCCGGCACGTCCGCGGCACTGAGTTGGCCCCGTCTGCTTCCCGTGCGTTCCGCGGCCCATGTGAGTGGGCCGGTCGTGCAGATCTGCGTGTCCTGGTGATCGTCGGTGAAGCGGGCCGTGGCCGTCTCGAAGGTACCTGTGACATGACGGAACCCGATGTCGGCCTCGACCGTCAGGTATTCCGAGCCGACGTCGAAGCTGAAGGAGAACGCTCCATCATCGCCGATCCGCCGGTCCTTGCCGAAGATCCAAGCGATCCCCCACTGTTCGGTCGATGCGTCTTCACAGGTGAGGGTGTAGCGAAATGTGAACCTCCGCAGGAACCGTTGCCCGTTGTCCTTCTTCAGGACGTTGATCCCGGCGTGGTTCGGGGCCGCAGCTGAAGTTTCCCCCCGGTAGGTGATGGTTCGGGCTGCGGAGGCCGGGACGGCCAACGCCACCGAGAGCGTGAGCGCCACGAACGGCACCGCGGTGCGGGACAGGGTTCGCATGGACCTCCTCGTTGCGCGGACGGGCACCGCTCACCGTGAAGCCGAAAGACCGAGGTGTCAACCGAAACGAAGCGCTGGGGTTCGTTGATCGGTTGGAGCAAGAGAACGCAAGCCTCGTGAGCCGGGCTCGACCCCTGTTCCGTACCCACAGAGAGGTCCGTGGTCGTAGTCTCGTCGCCACCGCTGCACCGGGAGTCGTCATGAAAGTCCGCGCCGCTCCGTTCTTCGTTGCCTCTCTGGCGTTCTTGCTGGCCGCCGGCGGGATCGCCGCGTCGGCGCGCTCCCCGGTCAGAGATCCCGAGGGCCTCATGGCTGGTGAGCCGCTCCGTCCCGTGGAGGGTTCGGATCTGCCCATGACGCTGGAGCATTTCGAGTTCGTCGGTCACAGCGAACTCGACGGGTTCGCTGACTACGGCGATGTGTGGGGCCACGGCAACTTCGCCTACGTCGGCTCGCGCTGCGGGGAGGACGGCCGCGGAGGCGATGGCGTGCAGGTGGTCAGCCTGCGCGACGCTGCACACCCAGCCGTCGTCAGCACGCTGTCGAACCGACCCGACACGCGGGTCGAGGACGTGGTCGTGATCCACGTGGACGCGCCGTCGTTCTCCGGTGAACTTGCGGTGGTCGGCGTCAAGCCTGCAATGAGACCGAGGTCGCGCCCGGATTGCGGTTCTTCGACGTATCCGACCCTCGACACCCGGTGATGCTCAGCCACTGGAACCTGCATCGTGGGACGGCCGGATGCCACGAGATCGACGCCGTCCAGCGCGACGACGGTCTGGTCCTGGCCGGATGCGCCCGGAGTTCCATCGACCACGACGTCTCGTACGGCAAGCGCTCCGTGAACATCATCGACGCGACCGACCCCAACCACCCGACGTCGATCGCCAAGTGGACGCTCGGGGCCGATCCGATCAAGGGCACGGGCTGGCTGCCGAAACAGTTCGCGCACAGCGTTCGGTTCGAGAACGACGGGATGTCGCTGTACGTTTCGAACTGGGACGCAGGCACGGTCAACCTGGATTTCTCGGATCCGTCGTCGCCGAAGATCGTCCGCGTCATCGACATCATCCCGCCCGACGAGGACGGCGATAACCACTCGATGACGCTGGCGAACCACGGACGATGGCTCGTGATCAACACCGAGGACTTCTTGCCGGTCGCCAGCCCCGGCGCGCAGTTCGGCGGCTGGGGAGAGGTCTACGTCTACGACAACCGCGACGAGACCCATCCCAGGTTGCTGGGGACCTTCTCCACGGACAACAGCCGCTCCACCAGGACCGACGGGATCTACTCCGATCACAACACCGAGGTCGTGCACAACGATCAGTTCTTCTCGTCGTGGTACGCCGATGGCGTGGTGTGGTGGACCATGAACAAGCGAGGCGTGACCCATCAGCTGGGTCATTTCGTGCCTCCCGGTCCGGAAGGGTCGCCGTTCGTATGGGGCGTCTACCCGCTACGGCACAAGAGCCTGATCCTGGCGAGCGACACGCTCACGGGGCTGTGGATCGTCCGTCCGTCCGATCTGCAGTTCTGAGCTCGCTATCGGTCGGAGAGCACCTCGCGCATCCATCGACGACTCTCCACGACGAGCGTGGGATTGGTCTCCATCGTGTAGTACGACAGGATCATCAGCGCCTGGGACAGGACCCAGCCGCGGGCTCGCGCCCACGTCGCATCGTCGACCGCGAGCGCAGTTCGGAACGTGTCGCGATGTTCGGCGGGAAGCATCTTCCAGGCGACCATGACGTCGCTCGCGGGGTCACCCACCGCCATGGTCGCGAAGTCGAGCACCCCGCTGAGCCTCCCGTGTTGGACCAGCATGTTCCGCGCGTCCAGGTCGCCGTGGATCCACACCGGAGGAGCTGACCACTCCGGCGCCTGGAGCGCGGTCTCCCATGCCGCCGTCACGAGGTCGACGTCGATCTCATCCGCCAACGCGGCGATCGAATCGCGTGTCCACTCGTCCCGGGGAGCGAGCGGCCCACCTCGTCCGTCCGGCGCCGGACCACCGGTCGGATCGACCGCTTGCAGCGCGGAGATGAACCCTGCGAGGTCCGTGGCGGCTAGCGACGGGTCTGCGATGCGCTCGAGCGTCGCGTTCTCGCCGTCGAGCCAGCGACAGATCAACCACTGGCACGGATAGCCTTCGGCCGGCTCGCCGAGCGCGATCGGCTCGGGGATCGCCAGCGGCAGATGTGGCGCGAGCATCGGCAGCCACCGGAACTCCTCGGCGGGGACGTCACCGGATGAGCGCTGCCGAGGCATCCGGATGGCCATGTCGGCGCCGAGGCGATAGATCGCGTTGTCGGTCCCCGACGGTTCGACCCGTTCGATCGGGAGTTCGG
Source organism: uncultured Actinomycetes bacterium (assembly GCA_963797635.1). Lineage (GTDB taxonomy): Bacteria > Actinomycetota > UBA4738 > UBA4738 > HRBIN12 > JAOUEA01. Next base: position 14,096 of record CAWCPZ010000010.1, on the reverse strand, counting down.
TCCATCGGGGGAACTGCTCAGTGATCAACCGCGTCACCAACGCGGCGTCGATCGCCAACTCGTCCGCATGCATCGCGCACATGAGAAGGGTCGCTCAGCCTGCTGGCGCTTCGCTCGATCTGGATGATGCCGCCGCGAACATTTCCGCGGAGCATCTGCACCACGCATATCGCCGATGCGATCGCACCGTCGGTCACGATCAGCCATCGGAGTCGTTCGACCGTAGCGAGATCGGTGTAGATGGCCCCATCGACACAGAAGTACTCGGGCACCATCAGCCATGTCGCCACGAAGACGGCCGACAGCAGCGACACGCTCGCTGCGAGTCCCAAGGACCACGATCTCCCTGCGATCGGCGGTTCGAGCGCCTCTCGTGACCGACATGCCGATGACCGCACCGGCGATCCACCCGATCCCCGCGCCGACGAGCATCCATCGGGTGGCCAGATGGTTGCTGCCGAGGAACGTCCCCTGCTCGCTGAACCCCGCGAGCAGGCCGGTGATCGTGCCGATGAGTCCGGCGGCGGACGCCAGCCCGACGACGGTGAACGACGGTCGATGACGACCTCGACCGGCGACGAGGAATCCGCCCGAGACGAGGAGCCACACCCCAAGGATCAGGATCGATTCGTCGAACGTGTTCCCGGCGCAGGCGACCTGGGATCAGTGGCACGGTTGAAGCCTAGCCGAGCCCACGTTGCGGGAGTGAACTCCTCAGTGGCGGGTCTTCAGGCCTGAGACCAACATGTCGCAGACGTCGCCCTCGAGTCCGACGGTGTGCTGCGACTCGACGTCGGTGTAGAGCAGCGTCTTGGGGTCGAGCCGGCCGGTGGTCAACGCCGCGCCGCCGTACCAGGTGAACGAGCCCGCGCCGGAGATGGTGCCCGGGTCGAAGACGAGCCCCGACGATCCGCCCTGCAGCGTCGTCGCGGTTCCGCGCTGCTGGTCGTAGACGATCGTGGTCGTCTCCTTGATGTCGAACGTGAGCTCCAACCCGGAGGCGCCGTTCGTCAGGACCACCTTGGAGGTGCCGGTGATCCGCTGCGACGACGATCGTGTGGTCGCGTTCCCAGGTGGTGAGCGTGCGGCCGCCGCGGTCGGTCCAGATCACGGGGAACGGGCACGCGCCCTCGATCACGTAGCCCTGCACCATCGGGAGCGGGCCCGTGGTCTTCTGCAGTCGGGAGACCGCGTCAGCGGGTCCGGCCACCATGGCGAGCAACATGACCGCCGAGAGCATCACCATCGTCGCGCGACGCATCGCTCGCCACCTCCTGGGCCTGCGGAGGCGATCACCGCCAGGGGGGTCGCAGGCCGTCCAAGGATGGTCCCACACGGACCCGGCGTTGGCCAAGGGACCATGTGGCGGAGATCGTGTGGCGATCAGCCGTGGATCCAGGCCTGCAGCTCGTGCTCGTTCGGTTGCTCGGGAACGCCGACCACGGCGTGCCTCCACGTCGTGATGAACCACAGCGCCACGATGTCGATGGTCAGTGCGACCAGCAGCGCCTCCGTGCCCACGATCAGACCGGCAACGATCAGGACCAGCGCGGCCACCCCGAGCACCGATGCGGCGATCAAGGCGGGACCACGCACCATGTCCTTGGCGTCCGTGATCCAGTGCATGCCCAGCCGGCACATCATGTAGCCGATCACCGCGACCGCAGCGACCCCGGCCTTGGTGCTTCCCAACAACGTCCAGTTCCAGCCCTGCGTCACCGCGAGGGCCACGGCGACCGTGCCCAGCATGAGCACCGTCGCGACACCGTCTCTCCACGTGAGTTTCATGACGGCCTCCTTCTGAGACTCCACCATCACCGTGGCACCGATCGCCGACGCCGATAACGGCCGTGCGACCCTCGACGCACAGGACCTTCCCTGGAGGCGACGTGGACGCGAACCCGCGGTACGGTCCCGGGCGTGACGACCCCAACTGCCACCCGGGACCGTCCCGTGTTCGAGGTGCCGATCGTGCGTCGGGACGCGGAACGCCTCCGCTCGATCGCGGGGGCGGAGGCGGGTTCGCGCTACGACTCCCTCGTTCGAACCGTGCGCGCCACCTTGCGCGGCCACACCGTCTGGCAGATCAACGCGACGGCCGAAGGTGGCGGCGTCGCGGAACTCCTCCGGTCGTGCCTCGGCTACCTGGCCGATGACGGCATCGCCACCCGTTGGCTCGTCATCGACGCCGATCCCGCGTTCTTCGAGATCACGAAGCGGATCCACAACCGCCTCCACGGTGAACTCGGCGACGGGGGACCGCTGGGGCCGGCGGAACGCGCGCACTACGACGAGGTCACGCGGACGAACCTGCGCTCGGTCCTCACCTTGGTGGCTCCCGGCGACGTCGTGGTCGTGCACGATCCACAGCCGCTCGGGCTGGTGCCCGGCCTGGTGGCCGCCGGCGCGACCGTGGTGTGGACCTGCCACGTGGGGATCGACATGCCCAACGCGATCACGCGATCGGCCTGGGACTTCCTGCGGGACGATGTCCTCGCCGCGCATGCCGCCACCTTCACCCGGGGCGCCTACGCCTGGCATGGCCTCGACGCCGACCGCGTCCACGTGATCCCCCCGTGCATCGACGATGCGTCCCGCAAGAACGTCGCGCTCGATCCAGAGCACGTCGAGTCGATCGTCCGGTCGGCGGGCTTGCTGGACCATCGTCCAGCTGGTGCGGCGTCGTTCCTCCGCGAAGACGGCTCGCCCGACACGATCGTGGAGCGGGCCGAGGTCACCGAGATGCGCCCGACGCCTCCCGACGCCCCGCTCGTGGTGCAGGTGTCGCGGTGGGATGCGCTGAAGGACCCGATCGGCGTCATGCGCGGGTTCGCGGACGACCCGTCCCTCGGCGAGGCCCACCTGATGCTGGCGGGACCCCGGCCGGCATCGGTGGCCGACGATCCCGAGGCCGATGCGGTGCTCGCCGAGGTCCTCGACGTCTGGAGGCGCTTGCCGACGAAGGATCGGAGCAGGGTCCACATCGCCAACCTGCCCACCGACGATGTCGAGGCCAACGCGATCATCGTCAACGCGCTGCAGCGCCGTGCCGACGTCGTGGTGCAGAAGAGCCTGGCCGAGGGTTCGGGCTCACCGTGACCGAGGCGATGTGGAAGGAGCGCCCCATCGTGGCGTCGGCGGTGGGCGGCATCCGCGATCAGATCCGTGACGGCGTGCACGGGCTCCTCGTCGACCCGCGCGACCTCACCGCGTTCGGCAACGCGGTGCACGGACTGCTCGCCGACCCCCGCCGGGCGGCCCAGCTGGGGACGGCCGCCCGTCAACGCGTCCAGACCCATTCCCTGCCGACGCACTACCTCGGCGCCTATCTCGCCCTGTTCGACCAGCTGCGCTGAGCCATTTCCCGGCAACGCCGAGGTCGCCGGCGCTCCGTATCCTGGGAACGTGACCGACACCGCGCCCCCTGTCGCTTCGCGGTTCGGCATCCTTCGCCCGCTCCGGATCCGCGATTTCCGGCTGCTGTGGACCGGGCAGACGGTCTCGATGATCGGCGACGGCATCTACTTCATCGCGCTCACCTGGCAGGTCTACGAGCTCACGAACGACGACCCCGGCGCGCTCGCGATCGTGGGCATCGCCTGGACGATGCCGGTGGTGCTGCTCAGCTTGTTCGCGGGCGTGCTCGCCGACCGCTTCGATCGCCGCCGCCTGCTGGTGTTCGGCGACCTGCTGCGCCTGGTCGCGATCGGTTCGATGGGCGTGCTGTCCATCCTGGACGTGCTCACGATGCCGTGGGTGGTCGGACTCGCCGTGCTGTTCGGCGTCGGTCAGGCGATCTTCAACCCGTCGCTCACCTCGATCGTGCCCACGCATCGTGCCCGAGGACCTGCTGGTCGAAGGCGAACTCGCTCGCGCAATTCGTACGGCCGGTCACGTACACGCTGATCGGCCCCTTGATCGGCGGCATCATCATCGAGGTCGTTCGGCACCGGGTGGGCGTTCGTCGTCGATCCTTGACCTTCGGCGTCTCGGCGATCGCGGTGACGATGATCCGCACGCGGCCCGACCCCGACGCGCGAGGTGCCCACCACCTCGGCGTGGACCGAGGCCAAGGAGGGACTCGCCTACGTCCGGAAGGAGCGGTGGATCCTTATCGCGTTGCTCGCTGCCACGGTCAGCCTGCTCGCACGTGGGGACCGTGGGAGACGCTCGTGCCGTACATCGTGAGAGAACGACCTCGACGGATCGGCGGTGGCGCTCGAGCATCGTGTTCGGGGCGGGCGGGGTCGGGTCGGTCATGGTGGCCCTGATCTTCGGGCGGCGGGGCAAGCTCCCGCGCAAGGCGTTGACGGTCCTCTACCTGGCGTGGGCGCTGGGCATGCTGATGACCGCGGGGTTCGGCGTGGTGACCGAGATGTGGCAGGCGGCGGCTGGTCGCGATGGTCGCCGAAGGGTCGATCACCGTGCTGATCATCGTCTGGTACACGCTGTTGCAGCGGCTGGTGCCCGGTCGAACTCCTCGGCCGGGTCGCCAGCCTCGACTGGTTGATCTCGGCCGCGGGCGTTCCGTTTCCTTCGCGATCGTCGGCCCTCTCGTCGAAGCGCGATCGGCGTCGACGCCACCCTGATCGCGGCTGGGATCGCCGGGGCGGTCGTCACGATCGCGTTCATGTTCGTGAAGGGTGCGCGCGACCCTGAGCGGGACGGTCGCGTCGAGGCGATCAGGGCGCCCGTTCCCATCCTCGACGAGCTAGACTCGGCGCATGGAGTACACCAACGTCGGCCATCTCGGTCTGGTGGTCAGCCGCCTGTGCCTGGGCACGATGAACTTCGGCCCGCACACCACCGAGGAAGACTCGCATCGCCTCATGGACACGGCCGTGGCCCACGGCATCAACTTCTTCGACACCGCCAACGTGTACGGGCGCTACCTCGGCGTCGGTGTCACGGAGGAGATCATCGGCAAGTGGGTGGCCAAGGGGGGCGGCCGGCGCGAGAAGGTGGTGCTCGCCACCAAGGTGTACGGCCAGACCGGCGACTGGCCCAACGAATCCCGGCTGTCCAAGCTCGCGATCCGCAAGGCCTGCGAGGCCTCGCTGCGACGCCTGGGCACCGACTACATCGACCTCTACCAGATGCACCACATCGACCGGAAGGCCTGGTGGGACGAGATCTGGGAGGCGATGGAGCAGCTGAAGCGCGAGGGCAAGATCCTCTACGTCGGCTCGTCGAACTTCGCCGGATGGCACATCGCGCGTGGCAACGAGATCGCCGGCTACCGCCACTCCCTGGGCCTGGCCACCGAGCAATCGCTCTACAACCTCACCGCGCGCACGGTCGAGCTCGAGGTGATCCCTGCGGTCCAGGAGTACGGCATGGGGCTCATCTGCTACAGCCCGCTCGCCGGAGGCCTGCTCTCGGGCGCGCTGAAGAAGGTCTCCGAGGGCCGGCGCAACGAGGAGTACATGCGCGGCGAGATCGAGGCCAACCGCGCCCAGCTCGAACCGTGGGAGGCGCTGTGCGCCGAGATCGGTGAACGTCCCGCGGACGTCGCGCTCGCGTGGCTCCTGCACCAGCCCGCGGTCACCGCGCCCATCATCGGGCCACGCACCCAGGAACAGTTGCTGGGTTCGCTGCGAGCGCTGAACGTGAAGCTGTCGCCGGAGATCCTGGCCAAGCTCGACGAGATCTTCCCCGGGCCCGGTGGCCCGGCGCCCGAAGCCTACGCCTGGTAGCTCACGCGCCGCGTGAGCCGGCGAGCTCCCGGCGTTCCCGGTGCAGCTCCCGCGCGCGGTCGGTCTCGGCGTCGAGCGGCACGTCGTACTTCAACCGCAGCCACAGGTCGTGCAGGAACCACACCAGCACGATGACGAGCACCGGGTGCCCGATCGCCAGGTCCACGTGCATCCAGGCGGGGAGCTGGAAGTTCTCGGTGGTGAGCGAGGCCGTCACCAACGCCAGGAACGACAGTTCGAGCGTGCGGCGCGGCACCAGCGGCAACGCCCACGCCACCGGCAGCACCCACGCGAAGTACCAGGGGAACAGCGTGGGGGAGAACAGCATCATCAGCAGGAAGCCCCAGCCCCACGCCGCCGCCAGGAACGAGACCGAACCCTCGGAGGCGTGACGCACCACCTGCCGCAACACCAGGAAGAGCCCGACCGCCAGGGCGGCGAACATGCCCAACCGCGCGATGACGACGCCGATCGATGCGCCGACCTCCCCGGCCAGGAGTTCGCCCAAGGCTTCGAAGACGCGCTCGACCAACGCCGGGGGCGCGATCCACGAACCGTGTTGCACGAGCTCGACCATGCCGAGCGTCGGGTTCGATCGCTGCAGGAACGGCAACGCCGCCACCATGAAGATGCCCACCGCCGTACCGATGTGGGTGACCAGGACGCGGGCGCGCTTGCCGGGCTCGGCTCGCGTCGCGACGTAGGCGATCAACAGCACCAGCGGCACGGCGGCCGAGATCTTCACCAGCGCGCCGACCGTCAACGCCACGGTGGCGGGGAGTTCTCGATCGGTCGCGACGAGGTAGATCGCGGCGGCGACCGACAGCATCACCAGCACGTCGACGTGCCCCCCGCCCACGGTGTGGAACAGCACGACCGGGTTGAGCCCGATCATCGCCGCGGCGTACGCGGTCTTCGAGGGCTTCACGCGCTGCACCAGCTTCACGACGAACCACACCGCGCCCAGGCTCGCGGCCACCGCCACCGCGCGGAACGCCATGATCACGTCGGGGATCGACCGGAAGATCGCGGTGATCGCGGCGGCGAGCCACACGAACACCGGCCCGTAGACCGATGGGGTCTCACGCCACCCCGGCCAGGTGAACCGCCACAGGTCGTTCGCGGGGTAGTCGGCCGGCGTGTTGACGTAGGGGTTGCCGCCGTAGCGCGACAGGATGCGGCCGTAGTAGGCGTAGCTGAAGACGTCGCGGGAGAGCAGGAGCGGCAGCAGCAGGATCGCGAGGTGGTAGGCCACGGTCAGCGTCAGCACGGTCTTGGTGGAGACCAGACCGCGTTCGGCGGCCCACAGGATCAGCAGGAAGCTCACGCCGGCGGCGATCATCGCGACGAACCCGATCGCGATCAGCAACCCGTGGGGGAGCCGGTCCAGGAGCACGGCCTTCGACAGCAGTTCCAGTGGGCCGTTCGCCTGGCTCTCGGGCAGGACGGGGTGGTACGGCGAACCCGGCGTCGCCGCGATGAGCATGACCGCGGTCATGCTGGCCACGGACGCGGTGACGGCACGCTTCGCGGTCAGCCAGGAGGCCAACGGGTACCGAAGGAGATCGAGCCGGGACATTCGGACGAGCTTACGGGAAGCGGGTCAGGTGCGTGTTCCGCCGATGGCGGCTTCGACCTCGCGCGCAGCGGTCATGACCGCAGGCGCGTAGTGCGGACCGCGGAGCTGGCCGATCCGGTTCGAAGGCCCCGAAACCGACACGACCGCGACCAAGGTCCCGTGCCCATCGAACACCGGGGCGCTGACCGAGGCGACTCCCTCCTCCCGTTCTCCGATCGAATCGGCCCAGCCCCTGCGTTTCGTGGTCGCGACCATCCTGGCCAGGCGGGTGCCTTCGTCATCGGGAAGGTGTGTCCATCGATGCTTGCAACTCGCCATCTCCACTCCACGCCAGGAAGACCTTGCCGCCAGAGCCTTTCGCGATGGGAAGCGACGCCCCGATCTCGACGATGGTGCGGAGCTCGTTCGAGGACTGCACGGAATCGACACACAACCGCCGGTCCTGATCACGAACGTAGAGCTGGGCGCTCTCCCCAGTGGTCCGCGCGAGTCGTTCGAGGGCAGGGTGCGCGAGATCACGCAATGGAAGGTTGCGCATCGCATGTTCCGCTAGGCGGAGGAGACGCGGTCCCAGCGCATACCCGTGGCCGCCGACCTGCATCAGCAGGCCGTGGTCTTCGAGCGCTCGGATCATCCGATGCGCGGTTGGGCGCGTCATGCCGGTGGCCGAGACGATATCGGTGTAGGTCCTCCCGCCGCGTTCGACCGCCGAGAGCACGTCGAGCGCGCGGTCGAGGGTGCCGACGGCGGTGGTCGGCGGGCGACGGAGCGATTCCTCGGCGGCGCTGGGTCGCCCATCCGCGACCCGGGATCGGTCTTTCACGTCGATGTCGAACCGGATGTCGTCGTCGGTGGGCACCTGCTATCGTCCTCCCACGGTGTTCCAGTATTCGGAACTTTGTTCCAGATAATGGAACACCATAGCAGCCCGGCCGCGACCGCACGGACCGCCCGGAGGAGCCATGGCATCGCAGACCGATACCCCGAGGACCCTGGCTGAGAAGGTCTGGGACCGCCACGTCGTTCACCGCGCCGACGGCGAGCCCGACATCCTCTACGTCGACCTCCACCTCGTGCACGAGGTCACCAGCCCGCAGGCCTTCGAGAGCCTTCGGTTGCACGGACGCCCCGTCCGCCGGCCCGATCTCACCGTGGCCACCATGGACCACAACGTCCCCACCACCCAGGGTCCGGTCACCGACACCATCAGCGCCCGCCAGATGGAAGCCCTCGCCACCAACGCGAAGGACTTCGACGTCACGCTCTATCCCATGGGCTCGCCCGGCCAGGGCATCGTCCACGTGATCGGTCCCGAGCAGGGGTACACGCAGCCGGGCCTGGTCATCGTCTGCGGCGACTCGCACACCTCGACGCACGGAGCGTTCGGCGCGCTCGCGATCGGCATCGGCACCAGCGAGGTCGAGCACGTCCTCGCCACCCAGACCCTGCCGCAGAACCGTCCCGGCACGATGGCGGTCACCGTCGAGGGCGATCTGCCCGCTTCGTGCAGCGCCAAGGACATCATCCTGGCGATCATCAACCGCATCGGGACGGGCGGCGGCGTCGGCCACATCATCGAGTACCGCGGCTCCGCGATCCGTGCCCTCTCGATGGAGGGCCGCATGACGATCTGCAACATGTCGATCGAAGGCGGTGCGCGGGCCGGCATGGTGGCGCCCGACGACACCACCTTCGCCTACGTCGAGGGCCGTCCTCATGCCCCCGAAGGCGCCGATTGGGATGCCGCGCTCGCCGACTGGCGCACCCTGCCCACCGACGACGGCGCGACCTTCGACAAGGAGGTCACGCTCGACGCCTCGGCGCTGCGCCCCTACGTCAGCTGGGGCACCAACCCCGCGCAGTCCGTCACGATCGACGACGCCGTGCCCGACCCCGACGCCTTCGAGGACCCCTCGAAGCAGGAGGCCGCCGCACGCGCCCTCGCCTACATGGACCTCGCCCCCGGCACGAAGATGCGCGACGTCCGTCCCGACACCATCTTCATCGGTTCGTGCACGAACTCGCGCATGGAGGACCTGCGTGTGGCCGCGGGCGTGGTCGGTGGCAAGAAGGTCGCCGAAGGCCTGCGGGCGCTCGTCGTTCCCGGCAGCTACGCCGTCAAGCAGGAGGCCGAAGCCGAGGGGCTCGACCGCGTCTTCGAGGACGCGGGCTTCGAGTGGCGCGGCGCCGGCTGCAGCATGTGCCTGGGCATGAACCCCGACACGCTGAACCCCGGCGACCGGAGCGCCAGCACCAGCAACCGCAACTTCGAAGGGCGCCAGGGCAAGGGCGGACGCACGCACCTGGTGAGTCCCGCCGTCGCTGCCGCCACCGCGATCGCCGGCCACTTCACGACCCCGGAGGACCTCAGCTGATGGAGCCGATCACCGTCATCGAGGGCACCGCGCTGCCCGTCGACCGCAGCGACGTCGACACCGACCAGATCATCCCGGCCGAATACCTCAAGCGCATCGAACGCACCGGGTTCGGACCGTTCCTGTTCGCCGAGTGGCGCAAGGATCCCGACTTCGTGATCAACGATCAGCGCTACGCCAACGCCTCGATCATGATCGCGGGCGAGAACTTCGGCTGCGGCTCCAGCCGCGAGCACGCGCCGTGGGCGATCGAGGACGCCGGGTTCCAGGCGGTGATCGCGCCGAGCTTCGCCGACATCTTCCGCAACAACTGCACGAAGATCGGGCTGCTGCCGGTGGAGCTCCGCGCCGAGAGCGTGCGGGCACTGATGGACGCCGTGCTCGACGATCCCGCGACGAGCATCGTGGTCGACCTCGACGCGCTGGCCGTCCGCGCTCCCGGCCTGGACGAGACCTTCGACATGGAGGACTTCACGCGCTGGCGCCTGATGGAGGGCCTGGACGACATCGGCCTCACGTTGCGGAACGAGGACAAGATCTCGGCCTACGAGGCGAACCGCCCCACCTGGCTCCCGGTCGCCTAGACGTTCGCGCCGAGGAACGCGCGGACCGCCGAGTCGTACGCGTCGGGGTCGGGGTTCCAGCTCTCGATGTGCTCGGCGCCGTCGCACCTCGATCAGCTGCACCTGCTCCGGGAGCAGCGCCGCGAACTCGCGGCTGGTGGCGATCGGCACGGTGGTGTCCGCCGTCCCGTGGAACACCAGGAACGGCATGTCGGCGTACGCGTCGGTGTCGGCCAGGTAGTTCAGCGCGTCCCAGTCCACGTCGAACCGCTTCGCCGCGATCCACTTCGCCACGTCGGTGAGCGATGACGGAAGCGGAACGCCCGGCGCGATCTCCTCGCGCGAGGCGTTGTCGTCCACGGTCTCGGAGAAGTCGAGCATCGGCGCGTCCAGGATCACGGCTCGCACCTGGTCCGCGAGCTCCGAGCGCTGCAGGAAGGCCATGATCACGCGCGCCGCCCATCGAGTAGCCATCCAGCACGACGCCGTCGGACCCTTCGTCGAGGGCGTACCGGACCATCGCCTCCAGGTCCTCCCATTCGGTGAGCCCGTACCGCAGCTTGCCGCTGGGGTCGGCGGGCGCACCCGGGTCGTTGCGGTAGGTGGCGACCAGCGTCGGGTAGCCGGCCCCCGTGAGGATCGGCACCATCCGGAGCCCGTCGGCCGCCGAGAGCGAGTTCCCGTGCACCACGATCGCCCACGTGTCGCTGACGTCCTGACCCGGCACGATGGCCGGCGTACCCACCCACGCCGGGTAGTCCCCGAGCGGTCCCGGGACGCTGATCTCGCGGAGCCCCAGGTCTGACTCGAGCGGATCCTGCGGGTAGTAGCGGGCGTCGAGTTCCGCGGGCGAGCCGATCCCGGGCACCTCGCCCGTGACCAACGTGAAGGAGGCGACCACCGGGCCCGGATCGTTGGGCCCGAGGTCGAGCACCTGCGCGTAGCCGCCGTCCCAGCGCAGACCTTGGAGCCCGAGCATCGGCGGCATCGGCGCCCCGTCGAGGCCTCGGAGCGTGATCTGCTGACCGGCGGCCCCCTCGTCCAGGGAGACCACCTCGACGTCGGGCTCCAGCAGCTTCGTGTCCTTGCGGCGCGAGGCGCCATCCAGCGCGCGTTCGTTCAGCACGTTGGAGAAGTAGACGCCGCCACCGCCGTAGAAGATCGCGGCGGCGATCAACGCGCCGATCAGCAGACGGCCGGGCCAGCGCCGCCGTCGGCGCGTCGGTTCGCTCACGCGCTCATGGTACGTGCCGCGGCGGGCTCGACCCGCGAACGATCAGCCGATCTCGGCCTTCGCGAGGGCCGCGGCGCGGGTCTCCTCGGTCAGCTCGAGCAACGCCGCGGAGCGTGCGACCTCGACCTGCTCGGGATGGTCCAACCGTCGGGCGGCCTCGGGCACCTGGGCGAGTTCAGCCTGGAAGGTTCGCAGCGCGTCGGCGATGGAGGGCGGCGGCGCGAGCGGTCGTCCATCGCGCATCACGGGTTCGAGCAAGGGCCTGGTCTCCGGAGGCCCCGCCTCGTCCCGCAGGCCCAGGGTGTCGCGATGTTCCCCGCCGGCGACCGTGCGCCAGACCTGCTTGCGCCCGGGCAGCGAGGCCTTCCCCGAGGAGAGCTTCAGCGTGGGCCGGCCGTCGAACTCCGTGAGCTTGTACACCGAGTCGACGAACGGCGCGTCCGCCGACACGCCCATCTGGGTCCCGATGCCGAACGCGTCGATCGGCGCCCCGCCCCCGATCAACGCCGCGACCTCGTGCTCGTCGAGCCCGCCGCTGGCGAAGACCCTCGCTTGCGGGAGACCGGCGGTGTCGAGCAACGTGCGCGCGGTTCGAGACAGCGCATCCAGGTCGCCGCTGTCGAGGCGCACGCCGATCCGCTCGCTGAGTCCGAGCGCCTCGATCGTGGCGATCGCGGTGCGCACACCCTGCTCGGTGTCGTAGGTGTCGACGAGGAACGTCGCGCGGTCGGGGTGATCCTCGGCGAACGCCTCGAACGCCTCACGCTCGCTCGGGAAGGCTTCGATGAACGCGTGGGCCATCGTGCCCGCCACCGTCAGGTCGAACCGGCGTGCCGCCTCGACGTTCGAGGTGGCGACGAACCCCACCATGGCGCTGGCGCGTGCGATCGCCATCGCCGCCTCGGTGCCGTGCGTACGCCGGAAGGCGAAGTCCACGAGATCGTGGCCGTCGGCGGCCAGCACGTACCGCGCGGCCTTCGATGCGAGCGTGGTGTGCAGCGTGATCTGGTTCAGCAGGTAGGTCTCGACGATCTGGGCCACCGCGACCGGCGCCGTGACCTCGAGCAGCGGCTCCTCGGAGTAGACGATCGTGCCCTCGGGCACCGCCCACACCTCGCCGTCGAACCGCAGCGCCGCGAGGTCGGTGAGCGCGCGGTCGTCGAACCCCATCCCGCCGAGCGTCGCCAGTTCGTCGTCGGTGAACGAGAACGAGGCCAGGAAGTCCAGGCAGGACTCGAGTCCGGCCGCCACCAGGAACCCGCGCTGCGGCGGCAATCCGCGCACGTACAAGCTGAAGGTCGCGAGCCCGTCCATGTCGCGGCGCAGGTAGCTCGCCGCCATGTTCAGCTCGTAGAGATCGGTGAGGAGGCCACCGGGCATGCGCGTAGGCTACCGCCATGCCGCCCCTCGACCAGGACCGCTTCATGGCGCTCGTGGCCGAGGCCGTCGATTCGCTCCCCGCATGGGTGCACGACACGCTCGACAACGTCGAGATCCTGATCGACGACGAACCACCCTCCGGCCAGCGGAACCTCCTGGGCCTGTACGAGGGCATCCCGCTGACGGCGCGAGGGGACAACTACACCGGGGTGCTGCCCGACAAGATCACGCTGTTCGCGGGCCCGCTGTGGCGCGAAGCCGGTGGTGACGAGGACCGCCTGCGCGCCGCGGTTCGCCACACGGTCGCCCACGAGGTGGCCCACCACTTCGGGATCAGCGACGAGCGGCTGCTCGAGATCGACGCCTACTAGTATGGACCAGACTAGTTCCCTGGACGAACGGCACATGCAGGCGGCGCTCGAGGCCGCGCGCGCCTGCACCGAGCACGGTGATGTGCCGGTCGGGTGCGTGATCGTGCGAGACGCCGACGCCAAGGTGGTGGCCACCGCCGGCAACGGCCGTGAACGCTTCCAGGATCCGACGGCGCACGCCGAGATCCTCGCCCTCCGCGACGCGGCGACCGCGGCGGGCTCGTGGCACCTGGAGGATCACACCTTGGTGGTCACGCTCGAACCGTGCGCGATGTGTGCCGGCGCCATCGTGCTCGCGCGCATCCGCCGCGTGGTGTTCGGGGCCTCCGACCCCAAGGCGGGGTTCGCCGGTTCGCTCGGCAACCTGGTGGACGATCCGCGGCTGAACCATCGCGTGGAGGTCTCGTCCGGGGTGCTCGCCGAGGAGTGCGGAGACCTGCTGCGCACGTTCTTCCGCGACCGACGCACGCCGTGACCTTCTTGTTGGGCCAGGTCCGAAGGCGATTGCTAGAATCGGCGACGGAGGCGTGCCGGAGCGGACGAACGGGACCGCCTCGAAAGCGGTTAGGGGTCTAAACCGCCCCTCGCGTGTTCGAATCACGCCGCCTCCGCTTCCATACCTCCGACCTCGGCCGGTACGCCGGAGTACGCGAAGGACCGCGACTCGGCCGAGGTCGGAGGACAGGATCGAGTCCTACGCGCGAGGATGCGCGATCGACGTCACGTGACCGTGCCGTACTGCGGGCGCCCGGCGGGCCGGTAGACCTGGATCGTCACTCCTGTGGAGGCGACCGCTTGCGATCCCACCAGCTCGAGCGCCATGTCGGGGCCGGAGTCGGGGAACAGCCGCGTGCCCTCGCCGACGACCACGGGGAAGGTGAGCAGCTGGATCTCGTCA